>CAVUOI010000049.1:0-97482 GCA_963742935.1 uncultured Alphaproteobacteria bacterium
GCGGATGTTCTTCGTCGACAAGCTGATCGCGATGGGCGCCCGGATCGTGCTGTGCGACCCGCACCGCGCGATCGTGGCGGGCCCGAGCCGGCTGCGCGGCTCGACGATGACCTCGCCCGACATCCGCGCCGGCATGGCCATGCTGCTGGCGGCGGTCGCCGCCGAAGGCACCTCGACCATCAACAACGCCGACCAGATCGAGCGCGGCTATGAGCGCATCGAGGAACGGCTCAATGCGCTGGGCGCGAAGATCACGCGCGTGCCGGCGCGGACCGGCGGATAGGCCAGGCGCCGTCACCTTTTCGGCTCCCGGCGTGGTAATCTCCCGATATGACCTCGCTCGACAAGATTGAACGCGCCGCCACCGCGACGCCCGTCCCGCGGCAGTGCCCGGCCGCCATCTCGCGATCGAACTCGCCGAGACGCTGAAGCTCGGCGTGCCGATCGCGCTGACCCAGCTCGGCCAGATCGCGATGATGACGACCGACCTCGCCATGATCGGCCGCCTCGGCGCCGAGGCGGTGGCCGCGGCCGCGCTGGCGCATACCGTGCTTTTCGTCAGCTTCACCTTCGGCATGGGGCTGGTCTCGGCCGTCGCGCCGCTGGCCGCGCAGGCGTTCGGCGCGCGCAATCCGCATCTGATCCGCCGCTCGCTGCGCGTCGGCCTGTGGGCCGCGCTCATGGTCTCGCTGCCGCTGATGGCGCTGCGGTTCTGGGCCGAGCAAATCCTGCTGATGCTGGGCCAGACGCCAACGACCGCGTATCTTGCGCAGGAATATCTCGCCGGCCTGGTCTGGACCATCCTGCCGGCGCTGTGGTTCATGGCGATCCGCGGCTTCATGAGCGCGATCAACCGTCCGGAGCCGATGCTCTGGATCACGCTGGCTGCGATCCCCGCCAACGCGCTGCTGGTCTATATCCTGCTGTTCGGCGCGTTCGGCCTGCCGCCAGCTCGGCCTGTTCGGCGCGGGGCTGGGGACCTCCATCGTCAATCTCGGCATGTTCCTGGCTGTCGTATGGTTTGCCACGTATCGCCGGCCGTTCCGGAAGTATCACGTGTTCGGCCATTTCTGGCGCATCGACTGGCCGCTGATGTGGCGGCTGATCGTCATCGGCGCGCCGATCTCGCTCTCCTTCCTGCTTGAATACGGCCTGTTCGGCGCCGCCGGCCTATTGATGGGCCTGATCAGCACGACCTCGCTCGCCGCGCACCAGATCGCGCTGCAGGTCGCCGCGATCCTGTACATGGTGCCGTTCGGCATCAGCATGGCCGCCACCGTGCGGGTCGGCCACGCCGTCGGCCGCGGCGACGCCGGCGCTATCAGGCGTGCCGGCTATGTCGCCACCTGGCTGGGTATCGTGCTCGCTGCCATCCTGACGCTCGCCGTGATCGTCGGCCGCTTCGGTATCGCGGAGCTTTTCCTGGGCGAGCGCACCGATGCGGCCGCTGAACTCTCGGCGACGTTGCTGTTGGTCGGATCGACCTTCTTCATCGCCGACGCCATCCAGACCGTCGCGGCCGGCGCCCTGCGCGGCATGAACGACACGCGCGTGCCGCTGCTGTTCGCGATCCTCAGCTACTGGCTGATCGGCTTCGCCTGCGCCTGCTGGCTCGGCTTTTGGACGTCGTGGGGAGCGGTCGGCGTCTGGATCGGGCTGTCGATCGGGACGGCGGTCTATGCCGTGCTCCTGGTCTTGCGCTTCCGCCGGCTGACGACGAAGCTCACCTTCGCATGACCGCCCGCGAAGTCGTACCCAACGTCGATACCGATGCGCTGCTGACAGGCGCGCAATTCGCCGACGCCTTTTGTATTGAAGTCGACGACAACGACATGGACGCGCGCCGTGCGGCAGAGCGGATGATGGCGCGGCAGCCGCGATGGGCCGAGGCGCTGCTGTCGCTGCGCAATCTGCTGGTCACCCCGCTCGGGCTGAAAACGTCGGGCGCCAACCCGGACGCGCCTCGCGACATGATCGGAATATTTCCGGTCGTGACCGAAACGCCGGAACGCCTCGTCGCCGGCTTCAACGATCGTCATCTCGATTTTCGTGTCATCGTCGATGTCACGCCATCCGGCGAGGTCAGGCAGGTCACCGCGACGACGCTGGTCAAGACCCACAACCGGCTCGGCCGGACTTATCTCGCGATCATCAAGCCGTTTCACCGGCTGATCGTGCCCGCTTTGCTGCGCCAGATGGCGGACGACAAGCCAGCCTGAAAGCGCGAGTTTATGCGGGCGTGGTCTTCGGCGTCTCGCACCACTCCGCATGGCAGCGATCGAGATCGTTCAGGTTCTGGCGCATCTGCTCCAGCGAGAATCCCAGCGCGAAAAACCGCTCCGCGACATCGACGGGCACGCCGCGGATCAAGCCTTCGCTTCGCAACGCGGCGACCTCGGCGGCATAGGCCTGCAGCGCCGCATCGACGGGCCTGAATGTCCACGGCGCCGCTGCCGTCTCGCAAGGATGCGGCCGCCGCGCGCATATAGCCGACGATCGCGTTGCTGACATCGGACAGCGGCCGCGCCAGCCGCGCCTGCACATTGGCCGGCAGCGGCACCACGCTGGCGCGCCCGATCATCACGACATCGTGGCGCAGGCGCTGGATGGTGCGCAGCAACGGGCCGGTATCGGGGCCCGTCGACAGGTGCGTCGCGCGCTCGCGCTCGGCTTCCAGGCCGGTCGCATGAAGGCTCGCCATCGCCGTGCCGATCCCGTCCTGGATACGGTGCAGGGCGTCGTTGTCGAGCCCGCGCGTCAGCCCCGCGAGCAGTTCGGCGAAGGCGGCAGCAAGCAGTTCCAGAAGCTCCGCCGCATTGATGCGGATCTGGCTGACCGCCCGCGACGGCAGCACCAGGAACGAGACCACAAGCCCGGTGAGCGCGCCGACGGTGACCTCGAACAGCCGGTCGATGGTGGAATCCAGCGGATTGGCGTGGTTCATCGCCGGGACCAGCAACACGATCACGGCCGTCACCGTGGCGGCGCTCAGGCTGGGATTGATGGCGCCGATGAACGCCATCGGCGCCACCGCCAGCACCAACAGCGCCAGCAACCCGCCTTCCCCGGAATGCGGGATCAACATCGCGATGGCGCCGCCATAGACCGCGCCGCCGACCGTGCCGAGCATGTAATCCCGGGTCGCCTTCAGCGAGCGGCCGACGCTCATCTGGGTGACGATCAGCGAGGTCAGCACCGCCCATAGCGGCAGCATCAGATGCAGCGCTCGGGCGATCGCGTAGGCTGCGACCGCGGCGACCGCGAGCCGGACCGCGAGCGACAGTTGCGTCTTGCGGCCGTCGAAGCGATCCAAGCATGCGTTTTACGAAGGCCATCATGCGCCGCATTCCGGAATCTGCCGACCGCGCCTGTGCTAGACGACGTCAGCATGGCTGATGCCCGCGACAGGGAGGCGGCTTGAAAGGTCACATCCGGCCGCCTACCCTGCCCGGCAAAACGAGGAAACACGATGGCCAACGAAACCGCAACGCTCGCAGCCTATGTCGCCGACCTGAAATTCGCGGACATCCCGCCGGAGGTGCTGGAGCGCGCCAAGGTGCTGACGCTGGATTTCCTCGGCAGCACGATCCGGGCGCGGCGCGACGCGGAATCCACGGCCTCGCTGCTCGGGATGCTGGAAGCGCTGGCGCTGGACGGCAAGGGCGAATCCACCGTGTTCGGCGATGGCAAGACCTGGACGCCGGCGGTCGCAGCACTGCTCAACGGCGCGCTCGGCCACTCCCTGGATTTCGACGACACCCATGCCGAACTCCTCGCTGCATCCGAGCGCGCCCGTGGTGCCGGCGGCGTTCGCGGTCGGCGAAATGGTCGGCGCATCCGGGCGCGACGTGCTGACCGCGATCGTGGCCGGCTATGAAGTGTGCTGCCGGCTCGGCAACGCGCTCGATCCGACCTCGCATTATGCGCGCGGCTTCCATCCGACCGCGACGGCAGGAACCTATGGCGCCGCGGCGGCGGCGGGCAAATTGTTCGGCCTGTCGAAGGACCAGATCATATCCGCTTTCGGCGTGTCCGGCAGCCAGGCCGCAGGCTCGCTGCAGTTTCTGGTCAACGGCGCCTGGAACAAGCGCTACCAGGTCGGCGCCGCCGCGATGAACGGCGTCATCGCCGCCACGCTGGCGCGCAACGATTTCGTCGGCTCGACCGAATCGGTCGAGGGCAAGCATGGCCTGCTGGTCGGCTACAGCGACAATGCGCATCCCGACAAGGCTATCGCCGGCCTCGGCAAGACCTATGAGACGCTCAAGATCGGCGTGAAGCCATATCCGAGCTGTCGCTATACCCATGCCGCGCTGGATGCGCTGATCGCGATGCGCCGGGAACACAATCTGACGCCGGACCAGATCAAGCGCGTCGAGATCGGCCTGCATCGCAACGGCATCACGCTGACGGGCGACGCCGCCACCAAGCGGCATCCGACCTCGATCGTCGGCGGGCAGTTCTCGATGTTCTTCACCGGCGCGCTGGCGCTCGACCAGGGCAGTTTTGGCTGGGACGATTACGACCGGCTCGGCGACGCCGCCGTCAACGCGCTCGCCGACAAGTTCGACGTGGTGCAGGACGACCGCCTCGAGATCGGCCGCACCCACCCCTTTGGCGCGCGCGTTTCCATCACCACCGAGGACGGCGTGCATGAGCGGCTCTATGCCGATCCCTCCGGCGAGCCGAATTCGTTCCCGGACGCGCAGGCGATGCAGCAGAAGTTTTTGACCCTCGCCCGCCCGGTGCTGAACGGCCGCGCCGACCAGCTCGCCGACGCGATCCTTTCGCTGGAGCGATTCGATCGCGTCGCGAAGGCCACGCAGTTGGGACGGCAGTAACCAGCGAGCCGCATCGGCGGTGCAACCCCTCTCCCCTTGTGGGAGAGGGTGGATCGAATGCGCGCAAAGCGCGATTCGAGACGGGTGAGGGGTTCTCTCCGCGAATGAACGCTCTCACGTTAGAACTCGCGGAGAGAACCCCTCATCCGGCGCTTCGCGCCACCTTCTCCCACAAGGGGAGAAGGGAGACGCGCCGCCTCATCCGTCAATTCGCTCCCGCCACCTTTCGCCTTGCTCGCCCGTCGCCGCCACCACCTCGCGCACGAGATCGAACACGCCGTCGGCTTCCGGCGGCCAGTTCGGCGAGCGGCCGAGCCTGACGATCACCAGCCGTTCCGACGGCACGATGATCACATATTGCCCGATCGTACCCTTGGCGAAAAACGCATCGCGCGGCCAGCCGTGCTCAGTGCGATAGGTCGCGCCAAAGCTGTCGCCGAGATTGGTCCAGAAGCCCGCGCCCTGCCCGACCCAGGCGTTCGGCGTCGGCGTCGCCGAATACTTCACCCATCCCTCCGGCAGGATGCGCTTTCCGCCGGCTGTGCCATCATTGAGATAGAGCTGGCCGAAGCGCGCCCAGTCGCGCGCGCTCGCCAGCATCTGGCTCGATCCCTCCGCATTGCCGGAGGCGTCGAATTCAAGCGCGACGTTGCGCATGCCGAGCGGGTCGAACAATTCCTGCCGCGCGAAACGCATCATTTTCGACGGGCTGCCGCCTGAAGCCTGACGGATCACATGACTGAGGATGACGGTATTGCCGTCGTGATAATTCCATGCGGTGCCCGGCGCTGACTCCAGCGGCATGCTCTCCGCATAGGCCGCCATGTCCGATTCCATGAACTTCATCCGGTTGACCGGCTCCAGCGCGGAGGCCAGCGACGCCTGCAGCGAACTGCCGAGCTTAAGGCCCGCGGTGTGGCGCAGCAGATGATCGAGCGTGATGGCACGCCTTGGATCGTCGGCGCCTTGCCACGCCGCAATCGGCACCGGCTCATGCAGCTTCAGCGCGCCCTTGCGCACCAAAATGCCGGCGAGCGCAGAGATCACCGATTTGGTGGCGGAGAATCCGAGCAGCGGCGTATCGATGCCGATGCCTTCGGCATAGCGCTCGGCCACGACGCGGCCATCCTTCATGACGACAATCGCCCGCGTGTGGCGCGGCGTCGATTTGTCCGGCTCGGCAAAGGCGCGGTCGAGCGCGGCAGCCAGTTGCGGCGTTTGCGGCGCGACGATGGATGGACCGGCGATGTCAGGCAGCAGCGCCGCCTTTGCATCCGGCGCCGGCACCGAGATGTCGGCGACCGCCCCGCCATGATCGAGATAGCAGCCGAGGCCATCGCCGCGGTAGACGGCGTGGCTTCGGCCCAGGCCGAACAGGGTCACCGTGACGTCCTTGCGCGCGCGGTCGACGCGATAGTCGAGTGCCCAGGCGATCAGCCCGGTGCCGGGCATCGCCGACATGGTCTCGGCGAACACCCGCGCGGGATCGAGGCCGGAGACGAAGGTCTCGGTACAGACCACGTTGGCGACGAAGCCGGTCGCGACCTTCGGCACGTCGCGGGCGCGGGCCGCCGTCAGCGCGAGCGCGCTGAGAGCGGCGGTGCTGGCGAGGATGAGGATGAGATTTCGTCGTTTCACGGAGGGCCTCCGGCATGACGCATAAGCGCGTTGCCGGATAGGATGGCGAAGTTGCCGAGGGCCGCTCGCCGGATTTGGAATTCACGCTGGCCGAAAGCTCGCCATGTCTCGCCGATTCCGGAATGTGCCAACAATAGCAGTATGATAGAGATCAGGCCGCGCTGGCCTTGAGCCGGCGATATTCGCTCGGCGTAACGCCCGTGGTAGCCTTGAAGGCGCGGTTGAACGGCCCGAGCGACTGGAAGCCGGCGTCCATCGCAATCGTGATAACGGGGACCTCGGCCTGGCTTGGATCGGCAAGGGCCGCCTTGGCTTCGGCGATCCGGTGCTCGTTGAGGAACACATTGAAATTGCGGTAGCCGAGCCGCTGATTGATGAGCCGCCGCAACCGATATTCGGGGATCCCGAGTTTAGTCGCCAGCGTGCCGATGGTGACGTTGTCGTGGCGGTAGATGCGTTCGTCGCCCATCAGCCGCATCAGCGCATCGATCAGCTTCTGGTCGGCGGCGCTGGATTCGACGACGGCCGCTTCGCTTGCCTCAGCCTGCACCTCCGGCGCCGCCGGGAACAGGTCTGCACCATCGACGCGCATCATGGCCATCGAAATCGCCGCCACCACGGCGGCCAGCGCGGCGGAATTGACGGTGTTCGCAATTTCGGCGACGCCACCGCCGGCCATCGATATCTGCAGCACCGCATTCAGGCCGCCATACAGCGCCGCCGCGCTGACGATGAAGACGCGAACGCGACGGCGGCCTTCGACCAGATCCGACGACCAGGACGCGATGGTCTGCGCGACGGCGAGGACGATGAAGCCAAGCGCCAGCAGATTGACGGCAATGATCGACAGCCGCGCCCCGGATGCCGGCGCAATCCACATGCAATTGACGAAGCTGAAAGCCGCGACCGCCGCCCAGATCAGCGCATGCCACCATCGCAGCCGGAACGTCTCGTCGAACAGCGCCCGCGTGAACAGCCAGAACACCACGACATTGCCGGTAGAGATCGCGATCAGCGGCGCATGCGTTGCCGATATCGGCCCGGTCGAACCGATCGACGCCGTCACGGCATGCGCCGCCGAACCTAGCGCGAACGCCGCGGCCAACCGCCCGGCGAGCACCGTACCAAAACCGCGAAACAGCGACGCCGCCAGCACCAGCAGCAGCGCCACGGTGGCGCCGCGCAAGGCAATGTCGATGGTGGAAAGCAGCATGTCATCGGCCCGTTGCGCGGTCGTCGCGCACGGTCAATCTAGTGCGAATTTACGCCTCGTTCAATTTGCGTTGGTCGGCCTTTCCATGTGGCCCGCGAGGTGACCCAGCGCTCGTTGGGCTTGCCGTGCATATCGACCTCGCCATCATGTTTTGCTCCGAGCCGCCGTGCGACGCGTCTGGAGGGCTCGTTGCTGGCTTCGATGCAGTGGATGATCTCGTCGATCTCGAACGTCGCGAACACCCAGTCGATCGAGGCCCGCGCGGCTTCCACGGCATAGCCCTGGCCGCGACAGGCGCGATCGATACCCCAGCCGACCTCGAAACCCGGCCATCCCGGCGGGCACCACGGCCCGACGCGGCCGATATAGCGGCGGCTGGATTTTTCCTCGACGGCGAACATGCCGAAGCCATGCAGCGCCCAATGCCCTGAAATCACCGCGGCGTTGCGCCAGCCGCCGATCTCGGTGGTGATCGGCGACACCGTCTGGCGTGATGTAGCGCGCGGTGTCGGGATCGGACAGCATCGCGGTATTGGCGGCAATGTCGCCGCTACGCCATGGGCGAAGGATCAGGCGCGCGGTTTCGATAACGGGGCCGTCGACCTTCAGGAGCTTTGGCGCCGGGCTTGAGTGGAGGGATCATCGGCTTCTCATCTTTCGTCGTCCCTGCGAACGCAGGGACCCATAACCACAAATGCGTGTTGTCGGGAAAGATATCTGCCATTGAAGCCCAACGATAGGACACGGCGTATGGGTCCCTGCGTTCGCAGCGACGACGCGTTGAGGCATTTGGACGCTACCGCGCAATTGCTGTTATAATCGCCACAAACATCAAGGAGTCCCCCCATGAGCTGGCAACCCTCCAACGATCCCGTGCTCGGCGATCCCAAGACCTGCGACGCGCTCGACCTCATCATCGTGCCGCGCACCCGCGACCTCGGCGACGGATTTGCGGTGCGGCGCGCGCTGCCGCATGGCAAGCGGCAGATGGTCGGGCCGTTCATCTTCTTCGATCATTTCGGCCCGATGCAGTTCATCGCCGGCAAGGGCATGGACGTGCGACCGCATCCGCATATCGGGCTCGCCACCGTCACCTATCTGTTCGACGGCTCGATCATGCACCGCGACAGCGAGGGCAACATCCAGGAGATCCAGCCCGGCGCGATGAACCTGATGACGGCGGGGCGCGGCATCGCGCATTCCGAGCGCACGCCGGACGTCCAGCGCCGCGACGGCCAGAAGATGCTGGGCCTGCAGAGCTGGATCGCGCTGCCGGCCGGATCGGAAGAGATCGCGCCGTCGTTCCAGCACTACGCCGCCGACGCGCTGCCGACCGTGAAGGAGAGCGGCTTCACCGCGCGCATCATCGCCGGAAGCGGCTTTGGCGTGAAATCGCCGGTCAGCATGGTATCGCCCTGGTTCTATAGCGAGGTCACGGCGCAGCAAGGGACCAGCGTGCCGCTCGACCCTGATCATGAGGAGCGCGCGATCTATCTGGTCGACGGCGAGGTCGAGATCGCGGGCGAGCGCCATGAAGGGCCAAGCCTGCTGATCTTCCGGCCGGGCGACCGCATCACCGTGAAGACCGTCACGCCGACACGGATGATGTTTCTGGGCGGCGACGCGCTGGAAGGGCCGCGGCATATCTGGTGGAATTTCGTCTCCTCCAGCAAGGAGCGGATCGAGCAGGCCAAACAGGACTGGAAAACCGGGCGTTTTGCCGCCGTTCCGCAGGAACACGAGTTCATTCCGCTGCCGGAGTGAGCTATTGCTGCGCCTTCTCATTTGCACGCTGGCACCGGCGTGCCGTTTCGAAAGTCCGACCTGATGAACGCGATGCTCGCCAGCGATCTGCCCCTGCCACGGATCGGCCGCGGCAAGGTGCGCGATATCTACGCCGTCGGCGACGACCGTGTGCTGCTGCTCACCACCGACCGCATCAGCGCCTTCGACGTCGTGATGGCCGAAACCATCCCGATGAAGGGCGCGGTGCTCACGCAAATCAGCGCGTGGTGGTTCCGCCAGTTCGAAGGCGTGGTGCCGCATCACATGATCAGCGCCGATGCCGACGAGATCATTCGCGAAGTGCCCGCGCTGAAAAATCACCGCGCCGACATTCTCGGCCGCGCGATGCTGTGCCGGCGCACCACCGTCTTCCCGGTCGAATGCGTGATCCGCGGCTATATCTCCGGCTCGGCCTGGAAGGAATATGCCGCATCCGGCACGCTCGCCGGCGAGCAGCTGAAAGACGGTCTGGTCGAGAGCGAGAAGCTCGATGCGCCGATCTTCAGCCCGGCGACGAAGGCCGAGACCGGCCATGACGAGAACATCACCATCGCCCGCGTGCGCGAGATTTTGGGCAGCGACGTCGCCGAAAAACTCGAAAGCATGGCGCGCACGGTCTATAATTTCGGCGAGCGGATCGCCCGCCACCAGGGCATCATCATCGCCGACACCAAGTTCGAGTTCGGCCGCGCGGCTGATGGCCGCATCATCCTGATCGACGAAGTGATGACGCCGGATAGTTCGCGATTCTGGGCGGCGGATGTTTACAAGCCCGGCAGGCCGCAGCCTTCCTTCGACAAGCAGCCGCTGCGCGACTATCTCGACGCCGAACGCCGCGCCGGCCGCTGGAACGGCGATGCCCCGCCCCCGCCACTGCCGGACAGCGTGGTAGACGCGACGAGCAAGCGCTATCTCGAAGCGTACCGGCGAGTGACGGGGGATGAGTTGAAGATCTAACCCCGTCGTTGCGGGACGACCGCTCTCTCCGCGTCATTGCGAGCGCAGCGAAGCAATCCATGGCGCGGCAAGTGGAGACGTGGATTGCTTCGCTGCGCTCGCAATGACGGGTGGATACGGGATTGCCGAAGAGGCCAATCCGGTGCGAAGCTTCCTCCACAATAATGCGAGGGAGGCGCCTGCCATGTCCGAACCGAACTCCGTCCTGATCGAACGCGATGGTCCCGTCACCATCGTTTCCATCAACCGCCCGCATTGCCGCAACGCTGTCGACGGCGCGACCGCGCGGAAATTGTATGACGCGTTTCTTGCTTTTGATGCCGACGAAAGCGCGTCAGTCGCCGTGTTCACCGGCACCGGCGGCTATTTCTGCGCGGGCGCCGACCTCAAGGCGGTGGCGGCGGGCGATCCCAACAAGAAGCGCGAGCTCGGCGGCCACGATTCGATTGCACCGATGGGGCCGAGCCGGTTGCGGCTGTCGAAGCCGGTGATTGCCGCAGTGGAGGGCTTTGCGGTGGCTGGCGGGATGGAGCTGGCGCTGTGGGCCGACATGCGCGTGGTCGCCGACGACGCCACCTTCGGCATTTTCTGCCGCCGCTTTGGCGTGCCCTTGATCGATCTCGGCACCATCCGCCTGCCCCGGCTGATCGGCCATTCGCAGGCGATCGATTTGATCCTGACCGGACGCCCGGTTGGCGCGCAGGAAGCGCTGCGCATGGGGCTTGCCAACCGCGTCGTCGGTCGCGGCGAGGCCTGCGCGCAGGCGATTGCGCTGGCGCGGGAGATCGCGCGCTTCCCGCAAAAGTGCCTGCGCGCCGACAGATTGTCGGCGCTGCGGCAATGGGATCTCGAGGAGGAGGACGCCATCGCCAATGAAATGCGCGGCGGGCTCGAGGTCATCTCCTCGGGCGAAACGCTGTCGGGCGCGACGCGGTTTGCCTCCGGCGTCGGACGTCACGGCGCGTTTGCCGGCGACGCCAGCGATTGAGTTGCCCCGCGATTAACACGAGCCGTCGTCCCGGCGAACGCCGGGACCCATACCGCGTTGTGCTCTCGGTTGAAACGCGATGGCTGACACCTTGCAAAACAATTGCCGCCGCGGCGTATGGGTCCCCGCGTTCGCGGGGACGACGAGAGAGTTGAGGCTACACGCCCGCCATCATCACGTATTTGATCTCGACATATTCTTCCATGCCGTGATGCGAGCCTTCGCGGCCGAGGCCGGACTCCTTCACGCCGCCGAACGGGGCGACTTCCGTCGTGATCAGTCCGGTGTTGACGCCGACCATGCCCGATTCCAGCGCTTCGGCGACGCGCCAGACGCGGCCGAGATCGCGGGAGTAGAAGTACGACGCCAAACCAAACGGCGAGTTGTTGCACATCGCAATCACCTCGGCCTCGTCCTTGAAGCGGAACACCGGCGCCAGCGGGCCGAAGGTCTCTTCGTGCGCGACGAGCGCGTCCGGCTTCACATTCGAAAGCACCGTCGGCTCGAAGAAGCTGCCGCCGAGCGCATGGCGCTTGCCGCCGGTGACGATTTTCGCGCCGCCCTTCACAGCGTCCGCAATGTGCTTCTCGACCTTGTCGATCGCTTCCATGTTGATCAGCGGCCCCTGCACGACGCCTTCTTCGGTGCCGTCACCGATCTTCATCGCCGCGACCTTCTTCGAGAGCTTTTCGACGAACTGGTCGTAGATCTTGTCCTGGGCGTAGAGGCGGTTGGCGCAGACGCAGGTCTGGCCCATGTTGCGGTATTTCGAGACCATGGCGCCCTCGACCGCCGCATCGATATCGGCGTCGTCGAACACCACGAACGGCGCGTTGCCGCCGAGTTCGAGCCCGAGCTTCTTCACGCCGACGGCGGCCTGCTGATAGAGGATTTTTCCGACTTCGGTCGAACCGGTGAAACCGACGAAGCGCACGGCGGGGTGTTCGCACAGCACCTTGCCGATCGCCGACGAATTGCCGGTGAGGATGTTGAACACGCCCTTCGGCACGCCGGCCTTTTCGGCGAGCGCGACCAGCGCCAGCGCGGTCAGCGGCGTTTCATTGGCGGGCTTGAGCACCACCGTGCAGCCCGCGGCCAGCGCCGGCGACACTTTGCGGGTGATCATCGAGCACGGGAAATTCCACGGCGTGATGGCGCCGCAGACGCCGATCGGCTGCTTGATCGCGAGCAGCCGCGCATCGGGCCGCTGGGTCGGAATGGTTTCGCCATAGACGCGGCGGGCTTCCTCGGCGAAAAATTCGACATAGGCGCCGCCGATATCGACTTCGCCGAGCGCTTCCGCGAGCGGCTTGCCCTGCTCTGACGTCAGGATCAGCGCGAGATCCTCGCGGTTGGCGATGATCAGGTCGAACCATTTGCGCAAAATGTTGGAGCGCTGTTTCGCCGTCAGCTTGGCCCAAGCCGGGAACGCGCGCTCGGCGGCTTCGACCGCCTTGGTCGCTTCGTCCGTGCTGAACGCCGGCACTTTGGCCAGTTCCACGCCGTTGACCGGATTGGTGACGGGGCGCGACGGCGTGCCGACCCAGGCGCCATCGATGTAGCAGCGGTCGCGCAGCAGCGAGGGGTCTTTCAGGCGGTCATGCAGCGAGGGGGTGGAAGCTTGGGCGCGAGCGGCGACGGGCGGGTTCATGGCGTACTCCTCGGAATTTCTTGGGATATTGATCCGAGTATAGGCCGGTATCGCCGGGAATGCACCGGCGGCTGAGGCAACCCTGCTTCAAGCTATGTTGAGGGCCGGTGGGGACGTGCGTCATTCCGGGGCGATGCGAAGCATCGAACCCGGAATGACGGAGGAACCAATCAGGCCGCGCCGCTCATATAGGTTTCGCGGCGGCCGATCATGCCCTGGGCGGCGGCTTTGGCGTCGGCTTTCGAGGAGGTGGCGCAGGTGCGGTATTCGAGGTCAGGCGCCTTGGCGCTGTCACGGCGGCCGAACCAGGATTTGGAGCCGACCGAAAGCTGCGCCAGCGCCTGGGCTACGTTATCGACCGCCTCGAAGCAGTACAACGCGCCGGTTCCGGCAATGCGGACTTCATAGATTCCGGGTGTAATCGGCGCCACGATGTTCTCGCCACGTCCGGCACGGGGATAGCGCTTCCATTCACTCCAGGTCGAAATCATTTCGTCAGCCTCGCACGTTGGAAATACGGCTATTTTTAGTTAAAAGGTCCAGCCAACGCGCAACGTTTCTGCTGGAATAAGAACGCTTTACTGGAAAAAATCGGCCACGGGAATCATGGCGAAATCACGATATCGTGGATGGTTAAGCCGGTCACCGCCATAGCGCCGCCTCCCCATGGTTTACGGCGAAGTGTTGCAGTTTTGTGCCGAGCGAGCTGCCCAGGCCCCTGCCCACCACTGGATCGCAATTCCGCCACCGGCGGATCGACGATACCGCCAGCACCGATCAGCGAACGCTTGCCGGATCGCATGGCCGGGAGGAAGATCGCACCACTCCATAAAAACAAATCGGGAGGTGACCCATGCAGAGCAAAGCCCAGATCGACCAGATTCTGCGTACAAAATGCGAGGCGAAGGATGTCCCCGGCGTGGTCGCGATGGCCGCAACCGGCAATGACGTGATTTACCAGGGCGCGTTCGGCAAGCGCGACCTTGGAAAAGACGACCCCATGACCGCCGACAGCGTGTTCTGGATCGCCTCCATGACCAAGGCGATCACGTGCGCCGCCGGCATGCAGCTTGTCGAGCAAGGCAAGCTCTCGCTGGACGAGCCGGTCGGCAAGCTGCTGCCCGATCTCGCTTCCCCACAGGTGCTGGAAGGTTTTGACGCCAAGGGCGAGCCGAAACTGCGGCCGGCGAAAAAGCCGATCACGCTGCGCCATCTCATGACCCATACCGCGGGGTTCGCCTACGACATGTGGAACGGCGACGTCGGCAAATATCTGGAGAAGACCGGCACGCCCGGAATCATCTCGTGCCTCGACGCCGCGCTGAAGACGCCTGTCATGACCGATCCCGGCACGCGCTGGGAATACGGCACCAATATCGACTTCGTCGGCAAGGCGGTGGAAGCGGCGAGCGGCAAGAAGCTCGACGTGTACCTGCGCGAGAACATGTTCACGCCGCTCGGCATGAACGACACCGGCTTCAAGATCACGGACTCGATGCGGCAGCGGCTGGTCGGCATGCATGCGCGCGGCGAAGACGGCACGCTGGCGCCGATCCCGTTCGAGCTCGAACAGGCGCCAGAGTTTCACATGGGCGGCGGCGGCCTCTACGGCACGGCGGCTGACTACATCAAGTTCACCCAGATGATCCTCAACAAGGGCCGCGGCAACGGCAACCAGGTGCTGAAGCCGGAGACGGTCGTGCTGATGGGGCAGAACCACATCGGCGATCTCACCATGGGCAAGATGACGACGGCGCTGCCGCCCTACACCAACGATGTCGATCTCTATCCCGATATCGTCAAGAAGTGGGGCCTGAGCTTCCTGATCAACACCGCCAAGACGCCAGAAGGCCGCAGCGCCGGCAGCCTCGCCTGGGCCGGCCTCGCCAACACCTATTTCTGGATCGACCCCGTGCGCAACGTCAGCGGCGTGATCCTGATGCAGCTGTTGCCGTTCGCGGATGGCAAGGCGCTGGAAGCCTTTGCGGGATTTGAGCGCGGCGTCTATGCCGGGTTGGATGCAGAACAGAAGGCGGCGTAATCGCTTTTGATTTTTCCCGGCGCGATCGCATGATTGCGCCGGGAGTTTATCTTTAAAGTCACCTGATCATTTCTCGCCGCACGTGCGCTGCGACGCCCGGAGCAAACGACTTGACCGACATCATGGACAGCTACGTCTCCGGAATCGCCGACGCGCCGCTTTTGGGCGACACCATCGGGCGCTCCCTCGATCAAGCTGCACGACGCTGGGGCGACCGCGAGGCACTGGTATCGCCGAGCCATGACGTGCGCTGGACATGGAAGGAATTTGCCGAACGCGTCGACGCGCTGGCGGCGGGATTTCTCGCGCTCGGGCTGGAACGCGGTACGCGGATCGGGGTGTGGTCACTGAACCGGCCAGAATGGACGCTGACGCAATTTGCCGCCGCGAAAGCGGGGCTCATTCTCGTCACCATCAATCCCGCGTACCGCCTCAGTGAACTCGAATTCGCGCTCGCAAAAGTCGGCTGCGCAGCGATCGTTACCGCCACCGCGTTCAAGACTTCCAACTATATGGAGATGCTGAACACGCTGTTGCCGGAGCTTGCGACATCGCAGCCCGGCGAATTGCAGGCCGAGCGGCTGCCGCAACTGCGCGCGGTGATCCAGATCGGCGGACCGAAATCGCCCGGTACCCTCGCCTTCGAGGATGTAGCGCGGATGGGCGGCGCGCGGCACCGCGAGCAGCTCGCAGAACTCGACAAGACGCTGCAGTTCGACGATGCCGTCAATATCCAGTTCACCAGCGGCACCACGGGCTCGCCGAAGGGCGTCACACTGACGCATCACAACATCCTCAACAACGGCTATTTCGTCGGCCGCGCGATGCGCCTGACCGAGCAGGACCGCATCTGCATTCCCGTGCCGCTCTATCACTGCTTTGGCATGGTGATGGGCAATCTCGCTTCCGTCACGCTCGGCGCCACCATGGTCTATCCCGGCGAAGGCTTTGATCCGCTGGCGACGCTACAGACCATCGAGCGCGAGAAATGCACCGCGGTCTACGGCGTACCCACGATGTTCATTGCCGAACTGGACCACCCGGAATTTTCGCGCTTCGACCTGAAATCGCTGCGCACCGGCATCATGGCCGGTGCGCCCTGCCCGGTCGAGGTGATGAAGCGCGTCAACAACGAAATGAACATGGGTGAGGTGACCATCGCCTACGGCATGACCGAAACCTCGCCGGTGAGCTTTCAGAGCGCGACTGACGACCCGCTGGAGCGGCGCGTCTCCACCGTCGGGCGCATCCATCCGCATGTCGAGGTCAAGGTCGTCGATCTCGAGGGGCGCGTGGTGGCGTGCGGCGAGCGTGGCGAACTCTGCACCCGCGGCTACAGCGTCATGCTGGGCTATTGGGACGATGCCGAAAAGACCGCCGACGTGCTCGACGCCAAGGGCTGGATGCACACCGGCGACATCGCCATCATTGATCAAGAAGGCTATTGCAACATCGTCGGCCGCATCAAGGACATGGTGATCCGCGGCGGCGAAAACCTCTATCCGCGCGAGATCGAGGAATTCCTCTATCGCCATCCCAAAATCCAGGACGTGCAGATCTTTGGCGTGGCGGATGATCGCTACGGCGAAGAACTCTGCGCCTGGATCCGCACCCGGCCGGGCGAGACGCTCACCGCCGAGGACGTCCGCGCCTTCTGCCACGGCCAGATCGCCCACAACAAGATTCCCCGTTACGTCGAATTCGTCGACGCGTTTCCGATGACGGTGACGGGGAAGATCCAGAAGTTTCTGATGCGGGAGGCGGTGGAAGCGAAGCTAGGGCTGAAGGCGGCGAAGACGGCGTGAGGAGGAAGAAAGAGGGCGACGCGGCGTTGCCTGGCGCGTACCCGCCTCACCTACAGTCGTCATCCCCCGCGAAGGCGGGGGATCCAGTACGCCGCGGTTTCTCGGTTCAATCATCGCTGTTTCCGACCGTCATTGCGAGCGCAGCGAAGCAATCCATCGTGCCGCACAAAGAAAGAATGGATTGCTTCGCTTCGCTCGCAATGACGGCTGTTAGACTGGAGGTCGAGAAAGCCCTACACCGCCAACCCGTTCTGCCCCGCCAGCTCCTTCAGCGACACCTGCGGCCGCGCGCCGATATGCTGGATCACCTCGGCCGCCGCCAGCGCGCCGAGCCGGCCGCACATCTCATGGCTCGCATCGCGCACCAGTCCGAACAGGAAGCCGGCGGCAAACAGATCGCCGGCGCCTGTCGTGTCGACAAGCTTTTCAATCGGGAACGCCGGCGCCGAGGTGACGCCATTCTTCGCCGCCACCACGCAGCCCTTCTCGCTGCGGGTGACGATGCCGAGCTTGGTATCCGCGCGCAGTTGCTTCAGCGCGCCATCGAAGTCCGAGGTCTGGTACAGCGAATGCAGCTCGGCCTCGTTGGCGAACACGAGGTCGACGGTGCCCTTGCGCATCAGGTCGAGAAACTCATCCCGATAACGATCCACGCAGAAGGAATCCGACAGCGTCAGCGCCACCTGGCGGCCGGCCTTGTGCGCAATCGTCGCCGCCTTGACGAAGGCTTCCTTGGCGTTCTTCGGATCCCACAGATAGCCTTCGAGATAGACGATGCGGGCGGCTGCGATCTGGGCTTCATTGATGTCCGACGGGTAAAGATCCTGCGCGGCGCCGAGATAGGTGTTCATGGTGCGCTCGCCGTCCGGCGTCACCAGGATGTAGGAGCAGCCGGTGGCGGGGCCGGCCGAGGCCGCCCTGGTCTCGAAGGCAACGCCGGCTGAGCGGATATCGTGGGTGTAGAGGGTGCCGATCTGGTCGGCCTTGACCTTGCCGATGAAGGCGGTGCGGGCGCCGAAGCCGGCGACGCCGACGATGGTGTTGGCGCCGGAGCCGCCGCTCATTTCGGTGGCCGGACCCATATCCTTGTAGATGGCGGCGGCGCGGGCCTCGTCGATCAGCGCCATGCCGCCCTTGGTCATGCCGTGGCGCGCGAGAAAGCCTTCGTCAGTCTGCACCAGCACGTCGAAAATCGCATTGCCGATCCCGAGAACGTCGTATTTTGCGTCAGTCATCGTTGCGTCCTGTTTACGGCTGTTGGGAAAGGCTGCGGCCTATCACGAGAGGGCGGCGGCAGCAAGGGAGCCAGTTCCTCATCCCCGCGCAACGGCTTCGCCGTTGTCGCTGGAGGAGCGGCGTCTTCGCCGCGTCTCGAAGGATGCAGGCCCGTCTGTGGCTACATCCTTCGAGACGCCGCTGCGCGGCTCCTCAGGATGAGGGTCTACTGTCAGCAAGCGCGTCTACTGCTATACACCCCCGCAATGATCCGCTCCATCCTCACCGTATCGACCGGAACGCTGGCCTCGCGGCTGCTCGGGTTCGTGCGCGATTCGGCGCTGGCAGCGCTGCTCGGCGCGGGTCCGGTGGCGGATGCGTTCCTGGCGGCGTTTCAACTGGTCAATGTCGTGCGGCGGCTGTTGACCGAGGGCGGGCTGAACGCCGCGCTGGTGCCGGTATGGCTGCGCGTGCGCGAGACCGAGGGCCCTGCGGCCGCGGCCGCGTTCGCGGGGCGCGTGCTCGGCACCATCACGCTCGCATTGATCGCGGCAACGGCGCTGCTCGCGCTGCTGATGCCGCTGGTGATCGCGGCGCTGGCGCCGGGGTTTGCCGGGCGCGACACGCTGCAGCTCGCCACCGACAATGCGCGGCTGATGCTGCCGTACCTGGCCTTTGCCGGGCCGGTGACCGTGATGATGGCGCTGTTGAACGCGCAAGGGCGTTTTGCGCTGACGGCGTTCTCGCCGCTGCTGTTCAATATCGCGCTGATTGCGGTCATGGCTGCGCTGATGATGTTTCCGCAAAGCGCCGCCCGGGCCGCGCAGATCGTTGCCGCCACCGTCGGCATTGCCGGCCTGTTACAGCTTTCCATTCTAGTGCTGCGCCGTGGCGAGCGCATCGCAACGCCGTT
This sequence comes from uncultured Alphaproteobacteria bacterium, assembly GCA_963742935.1. Classification (GTDB taxonomy): domain Bacteria; phylum Pseudomonadota; class Alphaproteobacteria; order Rhizobiales; family Xanthobacteraceae; genus Bradyrhizobium. The sequence goes on from CAVUOI010000049.1 coordinate 19,048, forward strand.
GCGAATTTCGTTCGACAAGGAGATCCGCGGCTTTCTCGGCAAGGCCGTGCCCGGCATGATGGCATCGAGCGCGCCGCAGCTGCTGATGGTGGCCGGCGCGATCATCGCCTCGTCGTCGCCGTCGGCGGTGTCGTGGCTCTATTTCGCGAACCGGCTGGTCGAGCTGCCGCTCGGCATCGTCGGCGTCGCCATGGGCACGGTGCTGATCCCTCAACTGACGCGCGCCGTGCGCAGCGATGATCATGCCGGCATGGCGCATGCCGAATCGCGCGGGCTCGAATTGGCGGTCGGGCTGGCGCTGCCGGCGACGCTCGGGCTGATCGTGCTCAGCGAACCGATCGTACGGCTGTTGTTCGAGCACGGCGCCTTCACCGCCGATGACACCAAGGCGACCGCCCGCGCGCTGATCTGGCTGGCGCTGGCGCTGCCGGCGCATGTGCTGGTGAAGGCGCTATCGCCGGCGTTTTTCGCGCGCGAGGATACGATGACGCCGCTGGTTGCAGCATTGAAAGGCGTCGTGCTGGCGATCGCGGCGGCCTTCCTGCTCAGCCACTGGTACGGCGCCGACGGCATCGCAGCCGCGATCGCGCTTGGCGCGTGGAGCATGGCGTTCAGCCTGATCCGCCGCGGCGCCGCGACGTTCCGGTTTTCGATCGATACGGAAGCCAGGCGGCGGCTGCCGCGCATCGCGCTATCCGCGCTCGCGATGGGCGCGTTGCTGTGGCTGGCGACACGGTCGCTGCCGGCCCTCGCCGCTGGCGCGCACGGTCTCGTGCAGGCCGTGCTGTGGCTTGCGGTGATCGCGGCAGGGATTGCGATTTATGGCATATTCTTAAGGCTTTTCGGCGTCACCGGCTGGCGCGAGGCGGTTAACGCCGTCAGGCAATCCAGAGCCTAGCGGCTTGCGCGAATAGGGCTCGCGTGGCAAACGACAGCGCGAAACAGGCATTCTCGGGAAGCTCGCTATGGCTTTTGTTGAAAAGGTTTTTTCCGGCGTCCAGCCGACCGGCAATCTTCATCTCGGCAATTACCTCGGCGCGATCGTCAACTTCGTCAAGATGCAGCAAACCCATGACTGCATCTATTGCGTCGTCGACATGCACGCGATCACGCAAGGCGTCGACGTCTGGGGCGGCCCGGCCGAACTCGCGCGCAACACCCGCGAAGTTACCGCGGCCTTCATCGCGGCCGGCATCGATCCGAAGAAGCACATCGTGTTCAACCAGAGCCAGGTCTCCGGCCACGCCGAACTGGCCTGGATATTCAACTGCGTCGCGCGAGTCGGCTGGCTCAGCCGCATGACCCAGTTCAAGGAAAAGGCCGGCAAGGATCGCGAGAACGCTTCGGTGGGTCTGTATGACTATCCGGTGCTGATGGCGGCCGACATTCTGCTGTACCGCGCTACCCATGTGCCTGTCGGCGAGGACCAGAAGCAGCATCTGGAGCTGTCGCGCGACATCGCGCAGAAATTCAACAACGACTTTGCCGATTCGATCCGCAGCCGCGGCGCCGATGACGGCCTGTTCTTTCCGCAGCCGGAACCGTTGATCACGGGCCCGGCGACGCGGGTGATGAGCCTGCGCGACGGCACCAAGAAGATGTCGAAGTCGGACGCGTCAGATAATTCGCGCATCAATTTGACCGACGACGCGGATACGATCGCGCAGAAGGTTCGCAAGGCGAAAACCGATCCGGAACCGCTGCCGTCGGAAGAAAAGGGCCTGGAGGGCCGGCCCGAGGCCGATAATCTCGTCGGCATCTATGCGGCGCTGTCCGAGCGCGCCAAGGCCGATGTCTTGAAGGAGTTTGGCGGCGGGCAGTTCTCCAGCTTCAAGAACGCGCTGGTGGAACTTTGCGTGACAAAACTCTCGCCGATCGCCTCCGAGATGAAACGACTGGTCGCCGACCCCGGCCATGTCGACAAAATATTGATCGACGGCGCCGACCGCGCCCGCGTCATCGCCGACGAAACCATGCGCGCGACGCGGGATATCGTCGGTTTCATCCGGAAGCGTGAGCTTGCGTTCGACCCGCCACTCGAGGGGCCGGGTAAGAGGGAACCGCGACGCCGCTTGTCGAATGCGGCTGCGCCGTGGCAGCATGCGTCGGTTTGGCGCAGCACCGGGATATGCATGACCACCCAGCGACGAAGCTACGAGACGGGTCACAAGCCAAAATGCCTTGTCATCGTTGACGACACCGCGGAATGGGACCGCGCGGTGTACTACGCCAGCCGCTGGGCAATCCGCGTCGGCGGCGGGGTGGTGATGCTGCGCATCATCGAAATCGAGGACCAGAACCAGCAATGGCTGGGGGTCGCCGACATCATGCGCGCCGAGGCCGAGGAGGCCGCCAACGAAGCGCTCGACCGCGCCTCGGGCCGCGCCAACGGCATTGCCGCGATCACGCCGGAACGGGTGATTCGCGAGGGCGACCCGACCGTCCAGATCCTCGATGTGATCGACAAGGACGTCGATATCTCGATGCTGGTGCTGGCGGCCAATCCGGGCCCGGAAGGCCCCGGCCCGCTGGTCAGCATGATGGCGCAGGTCACGGGCTCGTTCCCGATTCCGGTCGTCATCGTTCCCGGCGATCTCAGCGATTCCGATATCGACGGGCTGTCCTAGATTTCCTCGTTTGAGCATGATCTTTTCGGAAAACCGGTTCCCACTTTTCCGGATCATGCTCAGAGGCTTGATTTTCCTGCCGAATTGCTGATCTGCGCCCCTTGACCGTGCGCTGGCGGTCGCCATCTGCTAAAGCACACCCCACGCGCCGGCCTTGAACCGGCGACGCCGGAGAAAAAACATGTTCATCCAGACCGAAGCCACGCCCAATCCCGCCACGCTGAAATTCATTCCAGGCCGTACCGTGCTCGACACCGGCACGATGGAATTCGCCAACCGCGACGCCGCGACCCGCTCGCCTCTGGCCGAGCGCCTGTTCGGCGTGGCCGGCGTCTCCAGCGTGTTCTACGGCTATGATTTCGTCACCGTGACCAAGGCGGACGGCGACTGGCAGCACCTCAAGCCCGCGATCCTCGGCGCCATCATGGAGCACTACATGTCCGGCGCGCCGCTGCTTGCGGACGGCACCGCCGGCAATGACGAGGCGTCCGACGAGGAAGACGAGTTCTTCAACGAAGCCGACGCCGATACGGTGGCGACCATCAAGGACCTGATCGAGACGCGGGTGCGCCCGGCGGTCGCCAATGACGGCGGCGACATCACCTTCCGCGGCTTCAAGGACGGTGTGGTCTATCTCAACATGAAGGGTTCATGCGCGGGCTGCCCGTCATCGACCGCGACATTGCAGCACGGCATCCAGAACCTGCTGAAGCATTTCGTGCCCGACGTGGTCGAAGTCCGACCGATGTAACGGGGCGAATAGGGAGTAGCGAGTGGCGAATGGAAGCCGATTCGCCACTCGCCATTCGCGTCTTCGATTACGCCGCCACCCCGAGGCTGGCTGCTTCGGCCGCGGCCTGCTGCATGCCGTTCGACATCTCGCTGGTGACGGTGCTCTGCTCCTCGACCGCAGCCGCGGTCGACGTCACGTATTCGCTGACTTCCTGGATCGCCTTCTTGATCGAGTTCAGCGCTTCGACCACATCGCCGGAAATGCCGTTGAGATTGCCGATTTCCTGCTCGATCTTGTCGGTGGCCTGCTTGGCCTGGTTGGCGAGGTTCTTGACCTCGGAGGCAACCACGGCAAAGCCGCGGCCGGCCTCGCCGGCGCGCGCCGATTCGATGGTGGCGTTGAGCGCCAGCAGGTTGATCTGGCCGGTGATGTCGCCGATCAGCTGCACGATGCTGCTCATCGACTCCGCCGCCAGCGCCAGGCGCTGTGCCTGCTGATCGGCGGCTTCGACCCGATCGACCGCGGTCAGCGCCGTGTCCCTGGATTTCGACATCGCCGCCGAGATTTCGCGAACCGAGGCGTTCAGCTCCTCGGCGCCGGCCGCCACCGACTCCATCATGCCGCGTACCTTTTCGCTCCGCATCCGCGCCAGCACCTGCGCCGTGGTGTCGGAGGCGTATTTCACCACCTTGAACGGCTTGCCGTTGAGATCGCGGATCGGGTTATAGGAGGCCTGGATCCAGACCTGCTTGCCGCCCTTGCCGACACGCTCATACTCGCCCGACTGAAACTCGCCGCGATTGAGATTTGCCCAGAACGCGCGATAGGCCTCGCTCCCGCGCTGATCCGGCGGCACGAACAGGCTGTGATGCTTGCCCTGGATCTCGGCGAGCGAATAGCCGAGCGCGCCGAGGAAATTTGCGTTCGCCGTCAGAACGTTGCCGTCCATCGAGAACTCGATCACCGCCTGCGACTTGCCGATCGCCTCGATCTGCCCGGCGAAATTCGCCGCTTTCAGTTTGTCCGCGGTGATGTCGGAGGCGAACTTCACCACCTTGAATGGCTTGCCGGTATCGTCGAGGATCGGATTGTAGGAAGCGAGAATCCACACCTCCTTGCCGCCCTTGCCGAAACGCTTGTACTCGGCCGCCTCGTACTCACCGCGGCCGAGCTTGGCCCAGAATTCCCGATAGGCGGCGCTATCGCGCTCGCTGGGCGCCACGAACATCGCATGATGCTTGCCCTGGATTTCGTCCAGCTTGTAGCCCACGGTAGCGAGGAAATTCTCATTGGCAGTGATGATGGTGCCGTCGAGATTGAATTCGATCACCGCCTGCGCACGGCCGATGGCGGAAATCTTGCCGGCATCCTCCATGTTGCGGATTTTCTTTGCCGTGATGTCGGTGGCGAATTTGATGACTTTGACCGGCTTGCCGGCGTCGTCCAGAATAGGATTGTAGGACGCCTGGATCCAGACCTCGCGACCGCCCATGCCGATGCGCTTGTATTCGCCGGCCTGGAATTCACCACGGTTCAGGCTGGCCCAGAACGCCTTGTAGGCTTCGGTGCCGCGCAGCTCCGGCGGCGCGAACATCTGGTGATGCTTGCCCTGGATTTCATCGAGACGGTAACCCATCGCATCGAGGAAATTCTGGTTCGCGGTGATGATCGTGCCGTCCATCTTGAACTCGATCACCGCCTGCGACCGGTTGATCGCGGCCGTCTGCGCCAATGCATCGCGGGCCGACGAATTGCTTTTCCACAAAGGCATAAAAAAACCCTCTTCAATCCAGGACCGGGCGTGGCTCGATATGCCGCAGCTGCGCCGTCCGGATCCCATTGATCCGTAGTTCCTTCTGGGAACCAAACTCTCACCGGTTGGTAAAGAAAGACCTAATCTCTCGTAATTTCAATTACTTAGCATCGTATAGTTGCAACCGATGCATATGCTTCGAAATAGGGGCGCGAGCGTTTGTTCCAGCTCGCCCCACAGGTAGCGCGGACCGAAGGTAGAGCGGAACCACCGGTGTTTCGCGATGGATGTAAACGCGGAAATAGCGCAACGACGCATTCAACCGGCGCTGAAAAACCTCTACGCTGGTTCCATGCTTATCCTCGCCATCGATACCGCGCTCGATGCCTGCGCCGCGGCCGTGCTCGACACCAGCGCAGGCATCGTCGCGCAGGAGTCGCAGGCGATGAAGCGCGGCCATGCCGAAGCACTGATGCCACTGATCGCGCGCGTCATGAAGGCATCCGGCATTGCCTTCACCGCGCTCGACCGCATCGCCGCGACGACCGGTCCCGGCAGCTTCACCGGATTGCGCGTCGGCCTTTCCGCCGCGCGCGGCATCGCGCTTGCCGCCGGCAAGCCGGTCGTCGGCGTGACGACGTTGACGGCCTTTGCCGCTCCCATCATCAGCGAGAGCGACGAACCGCACCCCGTCGTCGCCGCGATCGATGCGCGGCATGATCACGTCTATTTCCAGGCGGTCGGTGGCGACGGCGGCCCGTTGATCAAGCCGAAGGTCGCGCCGATCGCGGAAGCGCTCGACGCCGCACGCTTCGGGCCGCTCCATCTGGTCGGCAACGCAGCAAGAATTCTGGCCGACCGCTGGCCGGCCGACGCCGCGCCGCCGATCACGGTCGATCAGCAGGCCGCGCCGGACATCGGCTGGGTGGCGTGGCTGGGCGCCGCCGTCAGCCCTGAGAATTCGCCGGCACGTCCCTATTATCTGCGCGCGCCCGACGCCAAGCCGCCAAAGGATCCGCTGGCCGGCGCAGCGCAGCCGCCCGCATCGCGATGAACTGGCTTTCCAAATGGTGGCGCGGCGGCACCGCCGTGATCGAACCGGCAAGCCAACGCGACGCGGCACGGCTGGCGCAACTGCATGGCGCATCGTTTCACCGCGGCTGGGGCGAAGGCGAATTCGAAGTCATGCTGACCGAGCGCAACACGCTCGTTCACCGACTAAGACTTGGGCGCAAGATCATCGGCTTTGCGGTGTCGCGCATGGCGGCCGACGAGGCGGAATTGCTGTCGATCGCAATCGACGCGGCCCAGCGCGGCCGCGGCCTGTCGCGCAGCCTGCTGCTCACTCATTTCGGCCATCTCGCGGGCCGCGGCGTGCGCAAAGTATTCCTGGAGGTCGAAGAAAATAACCAGCCGGCGCGACGTCTTTATGAATGGGCCGGATTTGAGGTCATCGGCCGCCGGGAACGTTATTATCAGCAGGCCGGCGGCGAGCAATTGAATGCGCTTCTGATGCGGCGTGACTTGTCGTAATATGCGGGCGGTGGCAAAAGACCCCCGATTGCGTCCAGAGGCCCCGAGATCATGCCCGTACTGAAATCCCCGCCTGCGCACAAAAATACCGGCATCGAGGCCCGCTGTGCCGCGACCGGCATGCGCATGACCGAGCAGCGTCGGGTGATCGCGCGCGTGCTGGCCGATTCGGTCGATCATCCCGACGTCGAGGAACTCTATCGCCGCTGCGTCGCGGTCGATGACAAGATCTCGATCTCGACGGTCTACCGCACCGTGAAATTGTTCGAGGATGCCGGGATCATCGAGCGCCACGACTTTCGCGAAGGCCGGGCGCGCTACGAGCAGATGCCCGACAGCCATCACGATCATCTGATCAATCTGCGCGACGGCAAGGTGATCGAATTCACCTCCGAAGAGATCGAGAAGCTGCAGGCCGAGATCGCCCGCAAGCTCGGCTACAAGCTGGTCGATCACCGGCTCGAACTGTATTGCGTCCCGCTCGACGAAGACAAATCCTAGTTTCGCGAATGCAGAGCCTGAATTCCACGTCGATCTCATCATTTTCGATTGCGACGGCGTGCTGGTCGACAGCGAAGTCATTTCATGCCGCGCCCATGCCGAAACGTTGACGCGTCACGGCTATCCGATCACATCGGAACAGGTGCTGGAACGGTTTCTCGGCCGTTCGATGCGTCAGGCGAACGCTGGAAGTCGAAGCTGAACTCGGCCGCGCCTGCCCGACGACTTCTCTTCCCAGACTTACGCCGAGATTTCCGATTGTTTGCGACTTCGACTGGAAGCCACGCCTCACATTCGGCGAAGCCTCGGCGCAGATCGCGCAACCCGATTTGCGTCGCATCGAGCGGACCGCCTGAGAAAATCAGCGCCAGTCTCGGTCGCACCGGTTTGTACGACCGGTTCGCGCCGCATATTTTTTCCGCCGTGCAGGTAGTTCACGGCAAGCCTGCGCCGGATCTGTTTCTGTTCGCCGCCGAACGGATGCAAACCGCGCCCGCAAATTGCCTCGTGATCGAGGACAGCGTTGCCGGCATCGCAGGCGCCATCGCCGCCGGGATGCCCGTGCTCGGTTTTCACGGCGGCAGCCATTGCCGGGAAGGATATGGCGAGAAGCTGCGCGACGCCGGTGCGGCCATGATCTTCGACGATATGCGGCAACTGCCCGATCTGATTGGACGCATCGGTCGAAAGGCCGGCTAAGTCCACCACCCGGACGCCTCGATCTGCGGGGCAAAAGCGAACCGAACCGCCCCGTCATCCCCGGCGATCCGCCCGGATCGAACCGAATTGATGGGCCCAAACACTGGATTTTTGGCCATTTAGGCTATATTTGAGCCCCAGCCGCCGCCAGGGCGCCATTCCACCAGCACACCAGGTTCCATGAAGCCGCCGCGCAAGCTGCATATCAAGTCCTATGGCTGCCAGATGAACGTCTACGATGCCCAGCGCATGGTGGACACGCTGGCTCCGGAGGGCTTTGTGGAGACAGCCAACGCCGAGGATGCGGACCTGGTGATCCTCAACACCTGCCATATCCGCGAGAAGGCCTCCGAAAAGGTCTACTCCGAACTCGGGCGGTTGCGGGTCGCCAAGGACGAGGCGGCGCGGAATGGGCGCGACATGCGCATCGCGGTCGCGGGCTGCGTCGCTCAGGCCGAGGGCGCGGAAATCATCCGCCGCGCGCCCACAGTGGACGTCGTGGTCGGGCCACAGAGCTATCATCATCTGCCGCAGCTTCTGGCGCGCGCGAAGAGCGAAGGCCGGGCGCTGGAGACCGAATTCCCGGTCGAGGACAAATTCGGCTTCCTCCCCGCCCCCAGGCCGGCTGCGATCCGCGCGCGCGGCATCTCGGCGTTCGTCACCGTGCAGGAAGGCTGCGACAAGTTCTGCACCTTCTGCGTGGTGCCCTACACGCGCGGCGCGGAAGTCTCGCGCCCGGTGGCGAAGATCATCGACGATGTGAAACGGCTCGCCGACAACGGCGTGCGCGAGATCACGCTGATTGGGCAGAACGTCAACGCCTATCACGGCGAAGGCCCGGACGGACAAGTCTGGCCGCTCGGCAGGCTGCTGCACCGGCTTGCTGAAATCGACGGTATCGTGCGGCTGCGCTACTCCACCAGCCATCCCCGCGACGTCGACGATTCGCTTCTGGCAGCGCATCGCGATCTCGCCGCGCTGATGCCGTTCGTGCATCTGCCGGTGCAGTCCGGCTCCGACCGGATTCTTTCCGCCATGAACCGCAAGCATACCGCCGATGATTATCGCCGCGTCATCGACCGTTTTCGCGATGTCCGCCAAGATATTGCTTTTTCATCGGATTTTATCGTCGGCTTCCCCGGCGAAACCGAGGGAGAATTTGCCGCGACCCTCGCGCTTGTCACGCAAATCGGATACGCTGGCGCTTATTCGTTCAAATATTCGCCCCGGCCCGGCACGCCGGCGGCGGATTTGCAGGAGACGGTGTCAGCGGCTGAAATGGACGAGCGATTGGTGCGGCTTCAGGAATTGATCGACAGCCAGCAATCGGCCTTCAACAAGGCGATGATTGGCAACACTGTCGATGTGCTGTTCGAACGCGCGGCCCGCAATCCCGGCCAGATCGTCGGCCGCACCGCGTACCTTCAGCCTGCGCATGTCTTTGCCTCGCCCGACATCATCGGACAGGTGCTGCCGGTGTCGATCGGCAGCCTCGAGCGCTACAGCCTGCTCGGCGAACTCGCCGGCGCTGCCGCGCACGCTGCGCCGCCGACGCTTTCATCCATGACGACGGGAGCCTGAACCCTTGCCAAAAAGCGCATCGGATTCGCCTTCACTCGCTCCCAGCCGCAAATTTGACCGCGACATGCAAATTCCGCCCGAGACCCAGGTCGTCATCGACTTCGACGACAATCGCGCTGCTTCCGCGCTCGTCGGGCCCTACGGACAAAACCTGGCGCTGATCGAACGGCGGCTCGGCATCGTCGTCGATTCCCGCGGCAACCACATCACCATCGCCGGCTCCCGCGACGGCTGCGACGCCGCGCGGCGCGTGCTGGAGACGCTCTATACGCAGGCCTTGCAGGGGCAAGACCTCTCGCAGGGCGAAGTCGAAGGCGCGATCCGCGTCGTGCTCGCGCAGGGCTCGCTGTTCGAATTCGATCCCAAGACCGCGAAGGCCTCGTTCGAGACCATCAACCTGCGCAAGCGTCCGGTGCGCGCGCGCACGGCGGCGCAGGATTCCTACATCCGCGCGCTGAAGCGCCACGAGATGGTGTTCGGCGTCGGCCCGGCCGGCACCGGCAAGACCTGGCTTGCAGTGGCGCACGCTGCGCAATTGTTCGAGCGCAAGGAAGTCGATCGCATCATCCTGTCGCGGCCCGCGGTCGAGGCCGGCGAGCGGCTAGGCTTCCTGCCCGGCGACTTGCGGGAGAAAGTCGATCCCTACCTGAGGCCGATCTACGACGCGCTGTACGATCTGATGGATTCGCGCATCGTCGAGCGCGCGCTGCAGAGCGGCGAGATCGAGATCGCGCCGCTGGCGTTCATGCGCGGCCGCACGCTGACCAACGCCGTCATCATCCTGGACGAAGCGCAGAACACCACTTCGATGCAGATGAAGATGTTTTTGACCCGGCTCGGCGAGAACAGCCGCATGATCATCACCGGCGATCCGTCGCAGGTCGACCTGCCGAACGGCCAGGCCTCCGGGCTTGCCGAAGCAGCCAAGTTGCTCGACGGCGTCGAGGGCATTGCGCAGGTGAAATTCACTGCGGAGGACGTCATCCGCCATGAACTGGTGGCGCGGATCGTCGCCGCCTATGAGGGATTGCCGCAAAAGCCGGCAACCAGGAAACCTTGACCCAGGAGAATTCGGCGCCGGACCTGCCGCAGGCGGCAGGCCCGGGCCGTAACCCGAACATGACCATGCAAGGCGCTGGAACGCTCGTGTCGTCCATCCTTCCCTTCACCGAAGTTCTCGTCGTCGCCGATTGCTGGCAGACCGAGCCGGAGGCCGAGGCGGTGATCCATCGCGCCATCCATGCGGCGGCCGAAATCGCCGATGCCGATGTCGGCGAGGCCGAGCTTGCCGTCATGCTGACCGACGATGCCGGCATCCGCACGCTCAACAACAACTGGCGCGGCATCGACAAGCCGACCAACGTGCTGTCGTTTCCGGCGCTGCAGCCGACCGCGGGCGCGCCGGCCGACGCGCCGCGGATGCTCGGCGATATCGCCATCGCCTATGAGACCACGCGCAAAGAGGCCGATGAGGAAGAAAAGCCGTTCGATCATCACCTCAGCCATCTGGCGGTTCACGGCTTCCTGCATCTGATCGGGTACGATCACGAGAAAGACGACGACGCCGAAGCCATGGAAGATCTCGAACGCCAGATTCTCGCGCAGCTCGGCATTCCCGATCCGTACTCGGATCGCGGTCTGCATGCGGATCGGGAGCGGATGGACTGAAATGCCGGACTCCGACCCAGTACAGGATAATCCGCGCGACACGCCCAACCTGCCGGTGGTGGTGAAGGAAGGCGAGGTGCTGCGCCCGGCAACCGATAACTGGCTGCTGCGGGCGATCCGCACACTGTTCGGCTGGAAGGCGGGTTCAGTCCGCGCCGATCTTCAGGTCGTGCTCGATACGTCGACCCCTGATGATGTCGGCTTTTCCGCCATCGAGCGCACCATGTTGCGCAACATCCTCGGCCTCAACGAGCGGCGGATCGCCGACGTGATGGTGCATCGCGCCGACATCGTCGCGGTGAAGCGGGACATTACTCTCGGCGAACTGATGAGCCTGTTCGAGAGCGCGGCGCATTCGCGGCTCGTGGTCTACGACGAAACGCTCGACGATCCCGAAGGCATCGTCCACATCCGCGACCTGCTGGCATTCATGACCGCGAAGGCGCGGGTCGGCGACACCACCAAGCCCAAGCGCAAGAAGCCGTTCCCGGCGGGCCTCGACTTGCGCGCGGTCGACCTCGCGATGCCGCTGGCGGCGGCCAACATCATCCGCAAGCTGTTGTATGTGCCGCCGTCGATGCGGGCGATCGACCTGCTGGCGCAGATGCAGGCCTCGCGCATCCATCTGGCGCTGGTGGTGGACGAATATGGCGGCACCGACGGGCTGGTGTCGATCGAGGACATCGTCGAACAGATCGTCGGCGAGATCGACGACGAGCACGACAGCGACGAACCGCCGTCGATTGTCCGCCAGGCGGACGGCTCCTTCATCGCGGATGCCCGCGCCAGCCTCGAGGACGCCCGCACGGTGATCGGCGAGGAATTCGTCACCGGAGAGGCAGGCGAGGAAGTCGCCACCCTGGGCGGCTATCTTGTGGCGCAGGTCGGGCGGCTGCCGGTGCGCGGCGAAGTCATCGCGGGCCCGGGTAGTTTCGAGATCGAGGTGCTCGATGCCGATCCGCGGCGGGTCAAGCGACTGCGAATCGGCATTCGCAAGGAGCGCCCGGCGGCGCGTGCGCCGCGCGAGCGGGGCCGCCGCGATGCCGCGCCGGAGACCGGCACGCCCCTGACCAACGACAATACGCCGCCGGCCTCGACTTCCGGCGATGGAGCCGGCTCGCCGTGATTTCTTCCAGCAAGTTACGTATGGCGGGACTTTCGATCATTCTCGCTTGGGGCTGGAAGCGCGCGTTCATCGCGCTGGTCGCGGGCGCCTTGTCAGCGCTGGCGATGGCGCCGTTCAATGTCTGGCCGATCCTGTTTGTGACATTCCCGGTCGCAGTCTGGCTGATCGACGGAGCGGCGGCCGGGAAGTGGCGCGGCGTGCCGGCGGCGGCGATGTCGGGCTTCTGGTTCGGGCTCGGCTATTTCGTGCCCGGGCTGTACTGGACCGGCAACGCCTTCCTGGTCGATGCGCAGACGTTTGCCTGGCTGATGCCGTTCGCGGTGCTCGGCCTGCCGACCTACCTCGCTCTGTTCCCGGCGCTCGGCTTCGCACTGGCGCGCCTGATCTGGACGCGGGATGCTTCGCGGGTGCTGGCGCTCGCGGTCGGGCTCACGGTCAGCGAATGGCTGCGCGGCCATGTGCTGACGGGATTCCCGTGGAATGCCTTCGGCTACGCGCTATCGGAACCGCTGGCGCTGGCGCAGACCGCGTCGCTGATCGGGCTGTGGGGCATGACCTTCCTCACACTGGCGATCTTCGCCAGCCCCGCCGTACTGATCGACGGGTCTTCGCGCGGCCGAAAACCCTGGATCGCGCCGGTGGCCGCGCTCGCGCTGCTGGTCGCGATCGGCGTCTATGGCGCCGTCCGGCTGTCGCTGCAGCCGACCGCGCTGACCGCCGTCAAGCTGCGCATTATGCAGCCGAATCTGCAGCAGGACGTCAAATTCAACTACGCCGCCAAGGCGGAGGTGATGCAGAAATATCTGACGCTTTCGGACCGCGCCTCGGGGCCGCAATCCACCGGCGTGCGGGATACGCAGATCCTGATCTGGCCGGAATCGGCATTCCCGTTCTTCTTGGCCCGCGAGGCGGACGCGATGGCTGAGATCGCCGAGCTTCTGCCCAAGGGCACGGTGTTGATGACCGGTTCGGTGCGCGCCCCGGACGGCCCGCCCGGCGCTCGCATCAGCCGCGCCTATAATTCGATATATCTGATCGACCATGACGGCGGCGTGCTCTCGGTCTACGACAAGCTGCATCTGGTTCCGTTCGGCGAATATCTGCCGTTCCAGGAATGGATGGAAAAGCTCGGCTTCGTGCAGCTGACCAGGGTGCATGGCGGTTTCATTCCCGGAACGCGGCGACGCGCCATGGAAGTCCCGGGGGCTCCCGCCGCGCTGCCCTTGATCTGCTATGAGGCGATTTTTCCCGGCGATATCGCGGCCTCCGGCGAGCGCCCGGGCTGGATCGTCAACCTGACCAATGACGGCTGGTTTGGAAATTCGACGGGTCCCTACCAGCATCTGCAGCAGGCGCGGCTGCGCGCCATCGAAGAAGGGCTGCCGATGGTTCGCGCCGCCAACACCGGCATCTCGGCGGTGATCGATCCTTCCGGGCGGATTGTCGCACGCCTTGGACTTGGCATTGAAGGTGTACTGGATGCCACTTTGCCGGCGGCCCTGCCGCCGACCCTTTATGCTCGGTTTAGAGATATTCCAGCGGCCGTCCTGGTGGCCGCTGCGCTTTTGTTCATCTTCAGACGCCGCCTGATGAAGCGCGCTGCCTGAGATTTGCACATCACGGCGGACACGGTCTGTCAAAAAACGCGACATGCGCAGTTCCACCAGTTGACAGACAGCTCGCGATTTGCTTTCTGCGGTTGCAACCAAAAACAAACAACCAGTTAGTTGTTTGAGCAGATTGCCCGCAAATCCACCCGGGGTCCCGATCGGATTTGGCGGTACCGGTGCCTGAGGTTTCTTCGACGCCTCATTCGCGGCGCGTAACCAGGAGCGATGCAGATGTCTACCAAAGCGCCCAATCCGGTTGACAAATATGTCGGCAGCCGCGTCCGGATGCGCCGTATCATGCTGGGAATGAGCCAGGAAAAACTTGGCGAGGCGCTCGGCCTCACATTCCAGCAGGTTCAGAAATACGAAAAAGGCACCAACCGGGTCGGCGCCAGTCGCCTTCAGCAAATTTCAGAAATTTTGCAGGTCCCGGTGTCGTTCCTGTTCGATGGCGGACCGAGCGGCGCGATAAATGGAAGCGCCTTCGCCGAGGGCGCTTCGCCGGCCTATGTGTCCGATTTCCTTGCCACATCGGAAGGACTTGCGCTGACGCGCGCGTTCACGCGCATCGCCGATTCCAAGATGCGGCGCTCGATCGTCGATCTGGTCGAGCAGATCGCCTCGCGCGACGGCCCGGACCAGCGCTGATTCTCAAAGCCGGTTCTTGAGAATACTGGCTTGATAGTATCGGCTTGAGAATTTCGTATTCTGTAATATGCCATCATTTTCCGGAGCGGAATTGCGCACCGGGGCATGAGGCCGTATCGGATACGACATGACGACAGCCAATCCTTTTGAGCCCACGCCGATCCTCGAGGGCATCCGCCGCTGGGTCGAGATCGAAACCCCGACCGACGTCCCCGCGCAGGTCAACAAGCTCGTCGACCTCGTCGCCGAAGGCTATCGCGGCCTGCCCGCGACCCTGGAGCGGATCGCCGGGCATTCCGGCTGCGGCGATCATCTGGTGGCGCGCTCGGCATGGGGGCAGGACGCACCGGGGATTCTGGTGCTGAGCCATCTCGATACCGTGCATCCGCTGGGCTTCATCGAGCGGCTGCCGTTTCGCATCGAGGGCGACAGCGCGTTCGGCCCCGGCATCTACGATATGAAGGGCGGCGCCTACCTCGCCTATCATGCGTTTCGGCAGGCTTGCGCCGATGGCGCAGCCCCGCCGCTCGGCATCACCCAGCTCTATGTTTCCGACGAGGAGATCGGCAGCCCGACCTCGCGCGCGCTGATTGAGAGCGAGGGGCGGAAGGCGAAATATGTGCTGGTCACGGAACCGGCGCGCGACGGCGGCAAGATCGTCACCGGGCGCAAGGGCGTCGGCCGCTTCGAGGTGTTCATCAAGGGCGTGCCCTCCCATGCCGGCACCCGGCCCGAGGACGGCCGCAGCGCGGTCCACGAACTCGGCAACGTCATCCAGACCCTGGCGGCGATGAACGATTTTTCGCGTGGCATCAGCGTCAACGTCGGCGTTATCAGAGGCGGCACGCGGCCGAACGTGGTCGCGGAAGAGGCCTATGCCGAAGTCGATCTGCGGGTGCCGACGATGTTGGACTCCGACGAACTCACGGCAAGGATCCTCGGTCTCAAATCGCGCACCGAAGGCGTCACCGTCAAGGTGACCGGCGAGCTGAACCGCCCGCCCTATGAAAAAGGCAATGCCGGCGCCGCGCTCTACGAGCACGCCAAAACCATTGCGGCGGAGATCGGCTTCGACCTGGTCGATACATCGACCGGCGGCGGCTCCGACGGCAATTTCACCGCGCCGCATACCGCGACGCTGGACGGGCTCGGCGTCGACGGCCAGGGCGCGCATACCCATTACGAGCAGATGTACGTCTCCTCGATCGAACCGCGGGCGCGGCTGTTGTACCGGCTGTACCAGACGCTGCGATGATGATGATGGCCCCAGGCGATGCCGGCGACCGCGACGCTCCGCCGGATGACGACGCGTCGGCGCACTCGCGCGGCTCGTTCTTCGGCCGCCGCAAGGGCCACAAGCTCCGCATCCATCAGGCCGACCTGATTGACAATCTGCTGCCGCACCTGGCGCTCGACATCGGAACGCCCGCGCCGGAGCGGCTTGCCGAGCTGTTCGATGGCGAGATCGGAGACGTCAGGCTCGAAATCGGCTTCGGCGGCGGCGAGCATCTGATCGCGGAGGCGCAGGCCTTTCCCGACATCGGGTTCATCGGCTGCGAGCCGTATGTGAACGGCATGGCGAAGATCCTGGCGAAGATCGAGACGCAGAATATCGGCAATATCAGGCTTTACGCCGGCGACGCCGCCGAGCTACTGGCCTGGGCGCCGGCGCAATCGCTGGCGCGGATCGACCTGATCCATCCTGATCCCTGGCCGAAGCGGCGCCACTGGAAGCGGCGCTTCGTTCAGGACGCCACCGTCGACGCCATGGCGCGCATCCTAAAAGACGGCGGCGAGTTCCGGTTCGTCAGCGACATCGACGATTACTGCGCCTGGACGCTGGCGCATCTGGTGCGCAGCGCCGATTTTCTCTGGACCGCTGAGCGCGCCATCGACTGGCAGAAGCCTTGGGACGGCTACACCATGACGCGCTACGGACGCAAAGCCGAACGCGAGGGGCGCGTGGCGGCGTATTTGCGGTTTCGAAGAGTGGGGTAACATCCACCGCCGTCATTCCGGGGCGTGCGCAGCACGAACCCGGAATCCATCGCACCACATCGCAAGTTGATAGATGGATTCCGGGTTCGCGCTGCGCGCGCCCCGGAATGACGGAGAGTTACTGCTCCGTCATCCGCGCCTTCTTCGCGTCGGTCGCTTCCCACACCATGCGTTTTCCCCGCTCGCGGCCCAACAGTTCGATCGGATCGCGATTGTCGATGTGGCCGAACTGTCCCTTGTAGACGCTGTAGCCGCATAATTCCTGCAGCCGCCGCGGAAAATGCTTTGCTGTCTCCTGGGGAATGCCGAGCTGCAGATTCTCTTGCTGCCGCATCCAGCCCCAGCAATAGGCGCATGAAAACGCAAAGCGCCGCTCATCGCTGTCGTTGGCGCCGCCGCCATGCCACAGCGCGCTGTCGAACAGCATCACGCTGCCGGCCTTCATCGTCGCGGTGACCGCGTCATAGTCACGGCCGTATTCCGGCGACGTATCAAATTTGTGGCTGCCCGGAATGATCCGCGTCGCGCCATTGTCGCCGCGAAAATCCGACAGCGCCCAGATCGCGTTGATGGTGATCGGAAGGTGCGGACGCGGCAGCGGGATCAACTGCGTGTCTTCATGGATCGGCTGCGCCTCCTGCCCCGGTCCCAGCACCAGCGAGCAGAACGACGACAGCAGGCACTCCCTGTCCAGCACGCGCTCGACCACCGGCAGCACGTTGTCATGCAGCGGCACTTCCCAGAACAGGTGATCGTAGGTGAGAAGGTTGTTGATGCGAACGGTCTTGAAGCCTTCGAACGAGGTTTTGGCCGGGCCGAGCTGATGCTCGCGCTCGATGCGCTGCAGCGTCGCAATCAGGCCGTCGACCAGTTCGGGGCTCGCCGCTCCCTCGATGACCGTAAATCCGTCGTCGCGGATCCTGTCGGCATGGGCCCGAACCTGCGTGTCCGTCAACATGGCGCGCTCCTCAGAGATGACGCTGTATCGCGTCCTGGCCCGAAGAATAGCGCGCAGGTTCGTTGCTGGGGAAGTGCTTTGGCGCCCGGACTACCGCGTCTTCCAGAACGCGACGACACGCTGGGCGGTGGCGGGCATCAGCCGTGCGAAATTCACCCGCGCGGTTTCGATTTCGGCGGGGGACGCCGACCGGTTCGAACCGACCCGAAGCAGGATCAGCGCACGCACGGTCGCCCATTCGACATCGATGGCTTTTCCGGCGATCAGGATCGGATCGTAGCGGTCGCCGCCGATCAGGCGATCGAGGGTCTCGATCTTGACGCCGGTCATCGTCGAGAGCGCGGCGATCGACTCCTCGTATTTGAAAGCGCGCGCGAAGTTGAGCAGGGCGCCTTCGCCGAGCATGCCTTCGCGGTGGAGCTTCATCACGGTGCGCTGCGCCGGCAGGAAGTCGCGCCGCTCCTCGCGTTCCGACGGGGCGGCGATGACGGCCATCGCCTGCTTGATGGCGGCCTGCCGTTCGGGCTTGACGACGGTGAACAGGCGACGACGGACGACGTCGATGGAGCCGGAGAGCAGGTCCTTTAAATGCGCAGGCGACAGGTCGTCGCGCTGGCCGAGCCGGATCGTGAGCACGCCGTCCTGGCTGGCGCGCTTGACCAGCGTCGAGTAGCCGCTTTCCGAAAAGGCTGCGCCGGCGTTGCCGGCGGCGCGCCTGACGACGGCGCTATCGCCGCGGGCGACCATGACGTCGGTGAGATCGGTCGAAATCGTGGGCCGTTCCGCCATCGCCAGCAGATGATCCTGGCCCTTCACCGACGCAATTTCGAGCAGCATCTTCTCGTCGATGACCGGAGAATGTCGCAGCAGCGGGCCCGCGATGGCAATTTCATCGTCATGGGCGAGTTGGTCGACCAGGCCGCGCGGCGCATTCGCCAGCGCCGACAGCCGCTCGGCCAGTTCGGCGCGCTCTGTGATCTCGGCATGCGGGACGAGACTGGTCAGGACGCCGTCGAACAGGTCGACATGATCGGGGCGAAAGCTCGCCGCGCCCTGCAAAAAAAGCTCGCTGACGCGGCGCGCGGCATCGGCGCGGCGCTTCGGGTCGCCACGACTGACGATGTCGTCGAGTTCCGGGATCAGCGATGGTGAAATTATCATAAACCCACTCAAACCGAGCGAATTGCCCGGCTTTCGGGAAATCTAGGCAGCGTTCGTGAATGAAGGGTTAGATTCTCTCCGTACCGCGTAAGCTTGGCAAAATCGGACTTAACGGGACGGCGGCCCTTGTCGGATTGCGCAAAAACCGCTATATCCGCGCCAACTTATGGTTCTCATACGATCGCGTATTGAGAGTGGGCCCCCCGGGACCCGCTCTTTTTTATTACCTGAACGAGCCTGGCCCAGAAGGGCCTCAAGGTCGCGTTTCGGGGAACCGGCAGGATTGCCGGTTAAGACCCGGCTTAAACCCATGCAAGTAAGACGCTTTTGACCCTCGACATGACCGATCCGATCGCTGGTTCCGTGGATACCGACCTCTTGGCCGAGCCCCGTCTCGTCGTCGAGCCGGGTGCGGCCGCGCGGGTATCGGCGGTGGCCGGGCCGGTTTTGCAGGGAATGGGATACCGGCTGGTCCGGATCAAGATTTCCGCCGAGGCCGGCTGCACCGTCCAGGTCATGGCCGAACGGCCCGACGGCACGATGCAGATCGAGGATTGCGAGGCGATTTCGCGGGCGCTCTCGCCGGTGCTCGACGTCGCCGATCCGATCGAGCGCGCCTACCGGTTGGAGATATCCTCGCCGGGCATCGACCGCCCGTTGGTACGCCGCTCCGATTTCGAACGCTATGCCGGTCATCTCGTGAAGATCGAAATGGCGGTGCCCCATCAGGGCCGCAAGCGTTTCCGCGGACACCTCGCAGGCTGCGAGGGCGAGGGCGTGCGGCTACATCGGGATGACACACGCGCGGGCGAAGATGCCGACGTGCTGCTGGTGATGGAAGACATTTCCGACGCACGGCTGGTTCTGACCGACGAATTGATTGCGGAATCGATGCGACGCGGCAAGCAAGCCGAGCGCGAGATGAAGCAGAATCTCGGGCTGGCGCCGCCGTCCCCGCCGCACGCAAAAAAGAGCGACCCGACGAAAAGCAACAAACCGAAGCCGAAGCCCGGCAAGAAGCCCGAGCCCAAAAAGCCCGAGCCGACCAATACGAAGAAACACCGCCTCGCCGCAGAAAGACTGCGCAGGGGCGACCTCGATCCTACTGAAGGAGACTAGGCCATGGCCGTCAGCGCCAACAAACTCGAACTGCTGCAGATCGCAGACGCGGTTGCCCGCGAAAAGTCGATCGACCGCGGCATCGTGATCGCGGCGATGGAAGATGCCATCGCCAAGGCGGCCCGCGCCCGTTACGGCAGCGAGACCGACGTTCACGCCGAGATCGACGCCAAGAAGGGCGAGCTGCGGCTGTCGCGCCACATGCTGGTCGTCGAGCTGGTCGAGAACTCCTCGAACCAGATTTCGCTGGCCGACGCGCAGCGCGCCAACCCCGGCGCCCAGGTCGGCGACACCATCGCCGACACCCTGCCGCCGCTGGAATATGGCCGCATCGCCGCGCAATCCGCCAAGCAGGTGATCGTGCAGAAGGTGCGCGAGGCCGAGCGCGACCGGCAGTACCAGGAATTCAAGGACCGCATCGGCGACATCGTCAACGGCGTCGTCAAGCGCGTCGAATATGGCAGCGTGATCGTCGATCTCGGCCGCGGTGAAGCCATCATCCGCCGCGACGAAATGCTGCCGCGCGAAGTGTTCCGCAACGGCGACCGCGTCCGCGCCTACATCTTCGACGTCCGCCGCGAAACCCGCGGACCGCAGATCTTCCTCTCCCGCACCCATCCGCAATTCATGGCGAAACTGTTCGCGCAGGAAGTGCCGGAAATCTATGACGGCATCGTCGAGATCAAGGCCGTGGCCCGCGATCCCGGTTCGCGCGCGAAAATCGGCGTAATTTCGCGGGATTCCTCGGTGGATCCGGTCGGCGCCTGCGTCGGCATGCGCGGCTCGCGCGTGCAGGCCGTGGTGAACGAACTGCAGGGCGAGAAGATCGACATCATTCCGTGGTCGCCCGACATCGCGACCTTCGTCGTCAACGCGCTGGCGCCCGCCGAAGTCGCCAAGGTCGTGATCGACGAGGACCGCGAGCGGATCGAGGTCGTGGTTCCCGACACCAACAACCAGCTCTCGCTGGCGATCGGCCGCCGCGGCCAGAACGTCCGCCTCGCCTCGCAGCTCACCGGCTGGGATATCGACATCCTCACCGAGCAGGAAGAATCCGAGCGCCGCCAGGCCGACTTCGAGAACTCGACGCGGGTGTTCATGGAAGCGCTGAATGTCGACGAGGTCGTCGGTCAGTTGCTGGCGTCGGAAGGCTTTACCTCGGTCGAGGAACTCGCACTGGTCGACGTCAAGGAACTGGCCGGCATCGAAGGTTTTGACGAGGAAACCGCCAACGAGCTGCAAAGCCGGGCGAAAGAATATCTGGAACAGCTCGAAACGGAGCTGGAAAACAAGCGTAAGGAGCTCGGCGTGGATGATGCTTTGAAGGCGGTGCCCGGCGTGACATCGAAGATGCTGGTCAAGTTCGGCGAAAACGACATCAAGTCCGTCGAGGACCTGGCGGGCTGTGCGACCGACGATCTGGTCGGCTGGACCGAACGCAAGGAAGGCGGCGAGCCGACCAAGTTCCCCGGCATTCTCGACGCCAACGAGATCTCGCGCGAAGACGCGGAAGCCATGATCATGCAGGCCCGCGTCATTGCCGGCTGGATCACCGAGGCCGAGATCACCAAGCAATCCGAGCCGACGGAAGCCACCGAAGACCAGACAGCGTAATGCGGGTGTTCCGCAAAACCGAAAACCTATTCTGCGCGCCGTCCGTGCGCAGATGACCGGAGCCACACAACAGGCATGCTCGCTTTGGCTGACCCCGATCTCGACAATGGGCCGCGGACCGACAGGTCCGCGACCATGCGGATGTGCGCGGTCAGCCGCGAGGTGCGCCCGATCGACGAACTGATCCGGTTCGTGGTCGCCCCGTCGGGCGACGTCATCCCCGATTTGAAACGCAAGCTGCCCGGCCGCGGCCTATGGGTCCAGGCCTCGCGCCGGACCGTTGCGGAAGCGGTGCGTCGTCACCAATTTAGCAGGGGGTTCAAGCGCGACGTCCGCGCCGCCGCGACCCTTCCCGCCGATACCGAGGCCCTGCTGGAACGAAGCTGTACCGAGGCGCTGGCCATGGCGGCCAAGGCCGGCCAGGTCATTTCCGGCTTTGCCAAGGTCGAAGGCGTGCTCGACCAGGGCCGGGCCGGGGCGCTGATTCACGCTTCCGACGGTGCCGCCGACGGAATCCGCAAATTGGACGCTATCGCCGGGCAAAGGACCGGAAATACGGACGATTCGCGGGGATTGCCGATTGTCACTGCTTTAACCTCGGCACAATTGGATTTGGCACTGGGCCGGTCAAATGTGATACATGCTGCCCTGCTCGCGGGCCCGGCGAGCAAAACGTTCCTGTCGCGCTGCCAGATCCTGGTTCGATACCGGATGGACGACGACGACAAGACCGGGGATGGCGGCCAGAAATTCTGACGGACGACGATTGATTCCGAAGCTTTGCTTCAATGCAAGAACTGCTTCAATGAATGTGCGAACGCGCACGATGTAACGAGATTAGGACTGCTGAATGGTTGATACGAAAACGCCTGGCGACAAGACTCTGAGTGTCCCGACCAAGACCTTGTCGCTGAAGCCGCGGGTCGAGACGGGCACCGTGCGCCAGAGCTTCAGCCATGGCCGGACCAAGCAGGTCGTGGTCGAGAAACGCGGCAAGCGCCGTGTTGGTGGCGATGCGCCCGCGACTGAAACCCATGCGCCCGAGCCGGTCGTCGCCAAGGTCGCGGCACCCGCTGCAAAGGCTCCCCTCTCCCGCCCTGCGGCACCGCGCGGCGGTTCCGGCGTGGTGCTGCGCACGCTGACGGAAGACGAGCGTTCCGCGCGCGCCAGCGCGCTGGCCGACGCCAAGGTCCGCGAAGTCGAAGAGCGCCGGCTGGCCGAGGAAGAAGCCAAGCGCCGTTCCAGCCGCGAAGGCATTGAACAAGCCGAGCGCGAGGCCGCCGAAGCCCGCCGCAAGGCGGAGGAAGAGCGGCATCGTCTGGAAGAAGAAGCCAAGCGCAAGGCGGAAATCGAGGCCAAGAAGCGATTTGGCGAGGCCGAGGCCAAGACTGCAACGGCGACGCCGGCTGCTGGTACGGCCCGTCCTGCGACCGCT
The DNA here is from genome assembly GCA_963742935.1 of uncultured Alphaproteobacteria bacterium. Lineage (GTDB taxonomy): Bacteria > Pseudomonadota > Alphaproteobacteria > Rhizobiales > Xanthobacteraceae > Bradyrhizobium. Next base: position 41,812 of record CAVUOI010000049.1, read on the forward strand.
CGTCCCACCACCGCTGCCCGTCCGGCTGCCGCGGTGCCGCCCGCGCGCGCCCCGGGCGTTGCGGCCGACGCTTCCGATGAGGACGAAGGTCCGCGCCAGATCCGCCGCGGCCCCGGCGGCGCGATGCGTCCCGTCGTCCCCCCCAAGACCACCCACAAGCCGGCACCGGCGAAGGAACGCGGCCGCCTGACGCTGGTCACCGCCCTCAACGCCGACGACGTCCGCGAGCGTTCGATCGCCTCGTTCCGCCGCCGCACCCAGCGCCTGAAGGGCCACGCCGCGAACGAGCCGAAGGAAAAGCTGATCCGCGAGGTCACGATTCCGGAAGCGATCACGATCCAGGAACTCGCCAACCGCATGTCGGAGCGCGCGGTCGACGTCATCCGCCTGCTGATGAAGCAGGGCGCGATGCACAAGATCACCGACGTGATCGACGCCGATACCGCGCAGCTGATCGCCGAGGAAATGGGCCACTCCGTCAAGCGCGTCGCCGCGTCGGACGTTGAAGAGGGTCTGTTCGACGTCGTCGAGGACTCCAGCGATACCGAGCCGCGTTCGCCGGTCGTCACCGTGATGGGCCATGTCGACCACGGCAAGACCTCGCTGCTCGACGCGCTTCGCCACGCCAACGTGGTTTCGGGCGAAGCCGGCGGCATCACCCAGCATATCGGCGCCTACCAGGTGACCTCGCCGGAAAGCGGCAAGAAGATCACCTTCATCGATACGCCGGGCCATGCCGCGTTCACCGCGATGCGCGCCCGCGGCGCCAAGGTCACCGACATCGTCATCCTGGTGGTGGCGGCCGATGACGGCGTCATGCCGCAGACGATCGAGGCGATCAACCACGCCAAGGCGGCGAAGGTGCCGATGATCGTCGCGATCAACAAGATCGACAAGCCGGACGCCAAGCCGGAGCGCGTGCGCACCGAACTGCTGCAGTATGAAGTGCAGGTCGAATCGCTCGGCGGCGAAGTCGTCGACGTCGAGGTATCGGCCAAGAACAAGACCAATCTCGACAAGCTGCTCGAGATGATCGCGCTGCAGGCCGAACTGCTCGACCTCAAGACCAACGCGGAACGTCCCGCCGAGGGCACCGTGATCGAGGCCAAGCTCGATCGCGGCCGCGGCCCGGTCGCCACCGTGCTGGTGCAACGCGGAACGTTGCGCGTCGGCGATATCATCGTGGCCGGCGCCGAGATGGGCCGGGTCCGCGCCCTTATCAACGATCAGGGCGAAACCATCGGCGAAGCCGGGCCTTCGGTGCCGGTCGAGGTGCTCGGCTTCAACGGCCCGCCGGAAGCCGGCGACCGTCTCGCCGTGGTCGAGAACGAAGCCCGCGCCCGCCAGGTCACGAGCTATCGCGCCCATCAGAAGCGCGAAAACGCCGCCGCCTCGATTTCCGGCATGCGCGGCTCGCTCGAACAGATGATGTCGCAACTCAAGACTTCGGGCCGCAAGGATTTCCCGCTGATCATCAAGGCTGACGTGCAAGGCTCTCTCGAAGCGATTCTCGGATCGCTGGAAAAGCTCGGCACCGATGAAGTCGCAGCCCGCATCCTGCATGCAGGCGTCGGCGGCATCTCCGAATCCGACGTCACGCTGGCGGAAGGCTTCAACGCCGCGATCATCGGCTTCTCGGTACGAGCCAACAAGGAAGCCGCTGCCGCCGCCAAGCGCAACGGCATCGAAATCCGCTACTACAACATCATCTACGATCTCGTCGACGACATCAAAAAGGCGATGTCCGGCCTGCTCGCGCCGACGCTGCGCGAAACCATGCTGGGCAATGCGCAGATCCTGGAAGTGTTCAACATTTCCAAGGTCGGCAAGGTCGCCGGCTGCCGTGTCACCGACGGCACCGTGGAACGCGGCGCCAATGTGCGCCTGATCCGCGACAACGTCGTCGTGCACGAAGGCAAGCTGTCGACGCTGAAGCGCTTCAAGGACGAAGTGAAGGAAGTACAGTCCGGCCAGGAATGCGGCATGGCGTTCGAGAATTACGGCGACATGCGTCCGGGCGACGTCATCGAATGTTATCGCGTGGAGACCATCCAGCGCTCTCTGTAAGTCCAAATCTTGCGAAGAGTCCGGAATATTGAACCGAACCGGATGCCCCGCTGCGGCAGGGCATCCGGCGGTCATCGCCATTAGCTTTAGGCAGGCAATACTGGATCACCCGCCGTTGCGGGTGATGACGACAATTGGGATTTTCGAAATGCCCCGTCACCACGAAAAGAGTTCCGCCCCCGGTGGATCGCAACGGCAATTGCGCGTCGGCGAGACCGTGCGCCATGCGGTCGCCGATATTCTGTCGCAGGGTAACGTGCACGACCCCGACCTCGAAGGTCACATCATCACCGTTCCCGAGGTGAGGATGTCGCCTGACCTGAAGCTTGCGACGATTTACGTGATGCCGCTCGGCGGCCGCGATACCGATGTCGTGCTCGCGGCGCTGGCGCGCAACAAGAAATTCCTGCGCGGCGAGATCGCTCACCGCGTTAACCTGAAATTTGCTCCTGACCTTCGCTTTCGCATCGACGAACGATTCGATGAGGCGGAACGGATCGAGAAATTATTGAGAACACCTGCGGTGCAACGAGACCTCGCACCCGATTCGGACGACAAGTGATGACCTTGCCCACCGCCAACAGCGGGATCGCGCCGCAAACCGCCAATTCGCAGGACACCGAAAAAAATATTTTTGCCGAACGCAGCGACGACAAGGGTCGCGCCGGCGACGACAGGGGTCGCGCCGGCGACGATGCGCGCCGCGGCAACAACGATCCGCGGCACAACAAGCAGCGCCAGAACAACCAGCCGCGCCGCGACAAGCGCGACGTCCACGGCTGGGTCGTTCTCGACAAGCCGATCGGCATGACCTCGACGCATGCAGTGGCCGTGCTCAAGCGGCTATTTCAGGCCAAGCGCGCCGGCCATGCCGGCACGCTCGATCCGCTGGCGTCAGGCGGCCTGCCGATCGCGCTGGGCGAAGCCACCAAGACGGTCCCCTTCGTGATGGACGGCCGCAAACGCTACCGCTTCACGGTCGCCTGGGGCGAGGAGCGCGACACCGACGATACCGAGGGGCGCGTCACCCAGACCAGCGAACTGCGGCCCTCTGCGGATGCAGTCCGGGCGCTGCTGCCCCGCTTTACCGGCGTGATCGAGCAGATCCCGCCGCAATATTCCGCGATCAAGGTCCAGGGCGAGCGCGCCTACGATCTGGCGCGGGACGGCGAAACCGTCGAATTGAAAGCCCGCCCGGTCGAGATTCACGAATTAACCCTTGTAGAACACGGAGAGAACGGCCAGTCCGTGTTCGAGGCCGAGTGCGGCAAGGGAACCTATGTCCGGGCGCTGGCCCGCGATATCGGCCGGATTCTGGGCTGTTTCGGCCATATCTGCGCGTTGCGGCGGACCTTGGTCGGCCCGTTCCGCGAGGCGGACATGATTCCGCTGGAACAGTTGGAGGCTTTATGCAATAGAGCCGCGTCTGGCGAGGGAAGCCTCGCCGACGCGCTTTTGCCCGTTGAGACCGCGCTGGACGACATCCCGGCACTGGCCGTCACACGGGCTGATGCGGCAAGGCTCCATCGGGGCCAGGCCGTTTTGTTGCGCGGACGGGATGCGCCCAATAGTAGCGGCACAGTCTATGTCACGGTGGCAGGCCGGCTTCTGGCCCTCGCCGAAATTGGCAATGGCGAACTCATCCCCAAGCGCGTGTTCAACCTGACCGGACTGACTGCCAGTCCCGGTCGCAGCAATGAGAGAGTTTGACGATGTCGATTACCGCCGAACGCAAAGCGGAAGTCATCAAGACGAATGCCAATAAAGCCGGCGACACCGGCTCGCCCGAGGTTCAGGTTGCGATCCTCTCGGAACGCATCACCAATCTCACGGGCCACTTCAAGACCCACGTGAAGGACCATCATTCGCGCCGCGGCCTTTTGAAGCTCGTGCAGACCCGCCGCTCCCTTCTCGACTACATCAAGGGGAAGGACGAGGCGCGTTACAAGGCGTTGCTTGAAAAGCATAACATTCGTCGTTGATTTGAGAGAGTACGCGCGCTGTATGCGCGCGTTTTCGCATGATCTTCCAACAAACGGACTCCGGATTTTCGGAGACGATCATGCGCAAGAGCATCGTCCGATGAGGATGCTCGAACAACGTCCAGCAGCAATCCGGCCGCTGGACAGGGCAAGGTGCCCGTGACTGCCGAGAGGATGGACGCCATCCGAAATGTGAAGACCATGGCAGGATCGCCGGACGCTGATCTCGCAAGAGCGATCAGCGTCCCGCAATCTTGCGCATGGTCTTTGTGTTTTTGGGCCCCGCTCTCTCGTGAACCATGAAAGAGAACGATATGTTCAATAAGCATTCCGTAGAGATCGACTGGGGTGGACGTCCGCTCAAGCTGGAAACCGGCAAGATCGCCCGTCAGGCCGACGGCGCCGTGCTCGCCACCTACGGCGAGACCGTCGTGCTCGCCACCGTCGTCGCCGCCAAGTCGCCGCGCGAAGGCGTCGATTTCCTGCCGCTGACCGTCGATTACCAGGAAAAGACCTACGCCGCGGGCCGCATTCCCGGCGGCTATTTCAAGCGCGAAGGACGCCCGACCGAAAAGGAGACGCTGGTCTCCCGCCTGATCGACCGCCCGATCCGCCCGCTGTTCGTGGACGGCTGGCGCAACGAAACCCAGGTCATCGTTACCGTGCTGTCGCATGACATGGAGAACGATCCCGATATCGTGGCGCTGGTCGCCGCCTCCGCGGCACTGACGATTTCCGGCGCTCCCTTCAAGGGTCCGATCGGCGCCGCCCGCGTCGGCTTCGCCAACGACGAGTACGTGCTCAACCCGACGCTGGACGAAATGCTCGAGACCCAGCTCGACCTGGTCGTCGCCGGCACCGCCGACGCCGTTCTGATGGTGGAATCGGAAGCCAAGGAACTCAACGAAGACATCATGCTCGGCGCCGTGATGTTCGGCCACCGCCACTTCCAGCCGGTGATCAAGGCAATCATCGAGCTTGCCGAAAAGGCCGCCAAGGAGCCGCGCGACGTCAAGGTCATCGACGACAGCGCGATCGAGAAGGAAATGCTCGGCCTGATCGAGCAGGAGCTGCGCGCCGCCTACGCCATTCCGGTCAAGCAGGATCGCTACGCGGCGGTCGGCAAGGCCAAGGAAAAGGTGATGGCGCACTACTTCCCGGAAGGGCAGGAGCCGCAACATAACAAGCTGCGCATCGCCGCGGTGTTCAAGGAACTCGAATCCAAGATCGTTCGCTGGAACATCCTCGATACCGGCAAGCGCATCGACGGCCGCGATGCCAAGACCGTGCGCAACATCGTCGCCGAAGTCGGCGTCTTGCCGCGCGCCCATGGTTCGGCGCTGTTCACCCGCGGTGAAACCCAGGCAATGGTCGTGACCACGCTCGGCACCGGCGAGGACGAGCAGTACATCGACGCGCTGTCGGGAACGTACAAGGAGACGTTCCTGCTGCACTACAATTTCCCTCCCTACTCGGTCGGTGAAACCGGACGCCTCGGCGGCACCAAGCGCCGCGAGATCGGCCACGGCAAGCTGGCCTGGCGCGCGATCCACCCGGTCCTGCCGCCGCACCACGAATTCCCCTACACGGTGCGCGTGGTCTCCGAGATCACCGAATCCAACGGCTCGTCGTCGATGGCCTCGGTGTGCGGCGCCTCGCTGGCGCTGATGGATGCGGGCGTTCCCTTGAAGCGGCCGACCGCGGGTATCGCGATGGGCCTCATTCTGGAAGGTTCGCGCTTTGCGGTTCTGTCCGACATTCTCGGCGACGAGGATCATCTCGGCGACATGGACTTCAAGGTGGCCGGCACCGACCAGGGCATCACCTCGCTGCAGATGGACATCAAGATCGAGGGCATCACCGAGGAGATCATGAAGGTCGCCCTCGGCCAGGCCAAGGATGGGCGTATCCACATCCTCGGTGAAATGTCCAAGGCATTGACCAATGCCCGCGCCGAGCTCGGCGAATACGCGCCGCGCATCGAGACCTTCAAGATCGCCACCGACAAGATCCGTGAAGTGATCGGCACCGGCGGCAAGGTGATCCGTGAGATCGTCGAGAAGACCGGCGCCAAGGTCAACATCGAGGACGACGGCACCGTGAAGGTCGCCTCCAACGACGGCGAGGCGATGAAGGCCGCGATCAAGTGGATCAAGTCGATCGCCTCCGATCCGGAGCTCGGCCAGATCTACGAGGGCACCGTGGTCAAGGTGATGGAGTTCGGCGCCTTCGTGAACTTCTTCGGCGCCAAGGACGGCCTCGTCCACATCAGCCAGCTCGCTTCGGCGCGCGTGCAGAAGACCTCCGACGTCGTCAAGGAAGGCGACAAGGTCAAGGTCAAGCTGCTCGGCTTCGATGACCGCGGCAAGACCCGGCTGTCGATGAAGGCGGTCGATCAGGAGACCGGCGAAGACCTCGAGGCCAAGCAGAAGGCCGAAGCGCCGCAGCGCGAAGCGGCCGGCGAGTAAGGCATCGCAACAATGTGAACGAGAGGGCGGCAGAGATGCCGCCCTTTTTTATTGGTTTGTCGAGGTAAGATGGCTGAATGACGGGAATTTACGATTCCGCTGCAGCCCGCCATGAACCTGGCTTGCCCCTCGACCGTAGCTCTTCGGCCAGCGCACAGCGCGTCGAACGCGCAAGGACCCGTCAGATACGAACCACCCACAGATAAGGAGAACTCAATGTCCATCATGTCCCGGCGCCATTTGATGCTTGCCGCAACCGGTATCGCTGCGATGGCAGCGGCGCCACGCACCGTCTTTGCCCAGGCGGCGGCTCCGGCCCCCGCGGCAGCAGCCCCGACCGGCCCGTTCACGCTGCCGCCGCTCACCTATCCAACCAATGCGTTCGAACCCCATATCGACGCCAAGACGATGGAAATCCATCACGACCGGCACCATCAGGCCTTCATCACCAACCTCAACAACCTCGCCAAGACCAATGCGCAGTTGGGCACGGCCAAGATCGAGGACGTCCTCGGCAATCTGAACGCGCTGGACGACGGCATCAAATTCGCCGTCCGCAACAATCTCGGCGGCCACGCCAACCACTCCATGTTCTGGGAAATCATGGGCCCGAATGGCGGCAAGCCGGAGGGCGAAGTGCTGGCCGCGATCGACCGCGATCTCGGCGGCATGGAAAAATTCCAGAACGAGTTCAACGCCGCCGGCGGCCGCCAGTTCGGCTCGGGGTGGGTGTTCGTCACCGTCGCCAAGGACGGCAAGCTCGCGATCGAGACCCGTCCGAACCAGGACAACCCGATGATGGACGGCAAGCGCGCGCTGATGGGCAACGACGTCTGGGAGCACGCCTATTACCTGAACTACCAGAACCGCCGCGCCGATTACCTCAAGGCGTGGTGGAACACAGTGAACTGGACCAAGATCGCCGAGCGCTATGCCGCGGCGAAGGCCGGTACGCTCGGCGTGTGATCGCCGATCGATGATGTGAAAAGGGCGGCCTTTCGGCCGCCCTTTTGTTTTAGCGTGAGCGCTTTCGTACGCGATCAGGCGACGTCGAAGCGGTCGTGGTTCATCACTTTGGTCCAGGCCGCCACAAAATCCCTGGCGAACTTTTCCTTCGAATCCGCGCAGCCATAGACTTCCGCGAAAGCGCGGAGCTGCGAGTGCGAACCGAAGATCAGGTCGACGCGGGTGGCGGTCCACTTGACCGCATTGGTCTTGCGGTCGCGGCCCTCATACGCACCGTCGGAGCCGGCGGGCTGCCATTGCGTGCTCATGTCGAGCAGGTTGACGAAGAAGTCATTCGTCAGCGTGCCGGGCTTGCTGGTGAGCGCGCCGTGCTTGGAGCCGCCGGCATTCGCGCCGAGGACGCGAAGGCCGCCGACGAGAGCCGTCATCTCGGGTCCGGTCAACCGCAGCAATTGCGCGCGGTCCACCAGTGCTTCCTCGGCCGCCATGAACTGATGCTTCTTGGCGTTGACATAGTTGCGGAAGCCGTCGGCCCGCGGCTCGAGCGGAGCAAAGGACTCGACGTCGGTCTGATCCTGCGACGCATCCATGCGTCCCGGCGTGAAAGGCACCTTCACGTCGAGCCCGGCATCCTTCGCGGCCTTTTCGACCGCCGCAGAACCGCCGAGCACGATCAGATCGGCCAGCGAAACCTTCTTGCCGAAATCCTTCTGGATCGCTTCGAGCTTCGAGAGCACAGCCTTGAGGTCCGCCGGCGCGTTGACGTCCCAGTCCTTCTGCGGGCTGAGACGGATGCGTGCGCCGTTCGCGCCACCGCGCTTGTCGGAGCCGCGGAACGTCGACGCCGACGCCCATGCGGTCGAGACGAGCTGCGACACCGACAGGCCTGAGCCTAGAATCTTCGTCTTCAGCGCGGCGATATCAGCCTCGCCGATGACGGGATGATCCACCGCCGGGATCGGGTCCTGCCAGATCAGCGTCTCCTTCGGCACCAGCGGGCCGAGGTAGCGCGCGATCGGGCCCATGTCGCGGTGCGTCAGCTTGAACCAGGCGCGGGCGAACGCATCGGCGAACTGGTCCGGATGCTCCAGGAAGCGCCGCGAGATCTTTTCATAGGCCGGGTCGAAGCGCAGCGAGAGGTCGGTGGTCAGCATGGTCGGCAGATGCTTCTTCGACGTGTCGAAGGCGTCCGGGATCGAGGCTTCCGCGCCCTTCGCCTTCCACTGCTTCGCGCCGGCCGGGCTCTTCGTCAGCTCCCATTCGAATTTGAACAGGTTCTCGAAGAACAGATTGCTCCACTTGGTCGGCGTCTGCGTCCAGGTGACCTCCGGGCCGCCGGTGATGGCGTCGGCGCCGATACCGGTGCCGTGCTTGCTCTTCCAGCCGAGACCCTGATCCTCCAGTGCGCCGCTTTCCGGGTCCGCTCCCACCAGCGAGGGATCGCCGGCGCCGTGGGTCTTGCCGAAGGAGTGGCCGCCGGCGATCAGCGCGACCGTCTCTTCGTCGTTCATCGCCATGCGGAAGAAGGTTTCGCGAATATCCTTGGCCGCCGCGAGCGGGTCAGGATTGCCGTTCGGCCCTTCCGGATTGACGTAGATCAGGCCCATCTGCACGGCGCCGAGCGGCTCCGCCAACTGACGCTCGCCGCTGTAGCGTTCATCGCCGAGCCAGGTGCCTTCAGGGCCCCAGAACAGTTCTTCCGGCTCCCAGACGTCGACGCGGCCACCGGCGAAACCGAAGGTCTTGAAGCCCATCGATTCCAGCGCGACGTTGCCGGCCAGAACCATCAGGTCGGCCCACGAGATCTTCTGGCCGTATTTCTGCTTGATCGGCCACAGCAGACGGCGCGCCTTGTCGAGGTTGGCGTTGTCAGGCCAGCTGTTCAGCGGCGCAAAGCGTTGCTGACCCGCACCGGCGCCGCCGCGGCCGTCCGTGGTGCGATAGGTGCCTGCGCTGTGCCAGGCCATGCGGATCATCAGGCCGCCATAGTGACCGAAATCGGCCGGCCACCATTCCTGCGACTCCGTCATCAGCGCCGTCAGATCCTTGATCACGGCATTGAGATCGAGCTTCTTGAATTCCTTGGCGTAGTCGAACGCCTTGCCCATCGGATCGGACAGGGTCGAATTGCGGTGGAGGACCGAAACATCCAGCGCATCCGGCCACCAGTCGCGATTGCCGCGTCCGCGCGAGCCCGTAAACGGGCATTTTGCTTGATCATCCATGGTCGTCTCCTGCTGGTCGCTATTGGAATTGGAAGCAATCTAAAGCACCGCCTTTCCATCAGGTAAAGTTGATTTTCTTGATCGAACCGATAAGATCCTCTGATGATCCAGATGACGATGAGACAGCTCCGCTACTTCGATGCGCTGGCGCGTCACGGCCATTTCGGGCGTGCGGCGGAGGCGTGCTCGATCTCGCAGCCGGCGCTGTCGATGCAGATCAAGGAAATGGAAGAAACGCTCGGCGGCGTGCTGCTGGAGCGGAGCGCGCGACAGGTCTCGCTGACGAAGTTCGGCGAAGAGATCGTCCAACGTGTCCGCGACATCCTGCGCTCAGTCGATGAACTCGGCGACTTCGCGCGCGCCTCGCGCGACCGGCTGGCGGGCCGCCTGCGCATCGGCATGATTCCGACGATCGCGCCTTATCTCTTGCCGAAGGTGATCGAGAATCTCGCGCGCATGCATCCCGAGCTCGACATCCACGTCCGCGAGACGCTGACGCCGAAGCTGATCAAGGAAGTCGTGGAGGGCCGGCTTGATACCGCGATCGTGGCGCTTCCGGTGTCGGAGCCTTCGCTGACCGAGGTCGTGTGTTTTTCGGAAAACTTTTTGCTGGTACGGCCGGGCGAGGACGAGGGCACGCCGGTGCCGAGCCACGAGACGCTGCGCGAAATGCGGCTGTTGCTGCTCGAAGAGGGGCATTGTTTCCGCGACCAGGCGCTATCGTTCTGCAACATGCAATCGCCGCCGCGGGAAGTGCTGGACGCCAGCTCGCTGTCGACGCTCGTGCAAATGGTCGGCGCCGGAATCGGCGTGACGTTAATTCCGGAAATGGCGGTCGCGGTGGAAACGCGCTCGGCCACCGTTTCCATCTCGCGCTTCAAGAATCCGCAGCCATCGCGTACCATCGGCATGGTCTGGCGCAAGACCAGCCCGCTCGCCGGGCAGTTGCAGCAAATCTCCGAAGTCGTGTGCCTCGCCGCGGACGCGTTGCGCAAGCAGCGCGAGGTGAAATCGCGGGCACGTAAATGACCGGACACACAAAATCAGTTGACCAACATGTCGTCGGGAAGGCGGCACGTTCGGTGCAGACATAGTGCGTTGCCAATTTGCGGCCAACGCGCGAAACAGGTCACCTGTCATCTCACGCCGATGAAAGGTTCCGCCTCATGATAAAGCTCTATTGGTCGCCGCGCTCGCGCTCGTTCTCCGCGATCTGGCTGCTGGAAGAAACCGGCCTGCCTTACGAACGTGTGCTGACCGACATCTCCACCGGCGCGCAGAAGACGCCGGAATATCTGGCGATCAACCCGATGGGCAAGGTGCCGGGACTGAAGGACGGCGACGCTGCGCTGGGCGAGGCGGCCGCGATCTGTGCCTACATCGCGGACCGCTATCCGGAAACCAGGCTTGCGCCGGCGGCCACCGATCCGCTGCGGGCGAGATACCTGCAGTGGCTGTTCTTCTCGCCAAGCTGCATCGAGCCGGCGCTGATGCAGCTCTACACCAAATTCGAAGTACCGGCGAGCACGGCGGCGTGGGGAAGCGCCGACCAGACGTTTGACGCGCTCGACGCGGCTCTGCAGAAGGGGCCATGGATCCTCGGCGACCACTTCTCGGCCGCCGACATCATGCTCGGCTCCGGGCTGAACTTTGCGGTGCGGGCGTTCAAGATGGTGCCGTCGCGGCCGGCGTTCGACGCCTATATCGACCGCTGCGTGGCGCGCCCAGCGTTCCAGCGCGCCGAGAAGATCGCGGCGGGGTGATCCAGACTCAAAATCTGCAAAACAACCCCATGCACAGTAGCTAAGCCTGCGGAATGGCTCAGGTAACGACGCGTGGGTCGACGTCCTGCGCGTAGTCGACGCCGTCGATACCAAATCCGAACAGGCGCAAAAACTGGCTTTTGTACTCGGCAAGGTCGGCCAGTTCGCCGAGCGTTTCCGTGGTGAGCAGTGGCCATCGCCGCAGGACTTCCGCCTGAACCTCGGGCGAAAGCTCCCAGTCGTCGACCCGAAGACGCTTGGCCTCGTCGACCTCGACACCTTTGCCCAAGCGGGTGCGGAACAGGCGGTCGATCTGTTCGATGCAACCCTCATGGAGCCCAAGCTTCTTCATGACCTTGAACAGCACCGTTCCGTAGAGCGGCACCACCGGAATGGCTGAACTTGCCTGGGTCACCACGGCCTTCAGCGCCACCACGCGGGCGGCGTCCTCACCGAGCCGGCTCCGGATCGCTTCGGCCTTGTGGTCGAGATCGACCTTGGCGCGGCCGAGCGTACCGTGCCAGTAGATCGGCCAGGTCAGTTCGCTGCCGATATAAGTGTAGTTCAGCGTGCGGAAGCCCGGCGCCAGAACACCGGCATCCGCGAGCGCGTCGATCCAGCGCTTCCAGTCATCGCCGCCCATCACCGCCACCGTGGCGGCGGCTTCATCCTCGCTCGCCGGCGCAATGGTCGTCTCGTAGACCTCGCCGGTCTCGGTGTTGAGCGTCTTGATCTCGACGGGCGCGCCGAGCGGCTTGATCGCCGAGCGATAGGTCTTGCCGGTGTCCGGGTCGGTCCGCACCGGCGCTGCCATGCTGTAGACCAGCATGTCGAGCTGGCCGAATTTTTCGCGCACGCGCTCGATGAAGGTTTTCTTCAGCTCGTCGGAGAAGCCATCGCCCTCCAGCGTGACGGCAGCGCGTCCGATCTTGCCGGCCTCCAGCTCGAAGGCGCGATTGTTGTACCAGCCGGCGCTGCCGCTCTTCGTCGCGGAAGGATCGCGCTCCATCGACACGCCGATGGTATCCGCACCGCCGGCAAAGGTCGCGACAATACGGCTGGCAAGGCCGTAGCCGGTCGAGCAGCCCACCACGGCGACACGCTTGGGGCACTCAGGAACGGCGCCCTGGCGGAGAACATAAGCGATCTGCTCGCGGACATTCGCGGCGCAGCCGGCAGGATGTGCCGTCGTGCAGATGAAGCCTCGCACGCGCGGTTCGATAATCATGCCGACCCCATTTCGGATTGTTGCAAACTCACCATGCTGCCCGCCTGCCCCTCGCCACACAGCGAGGAGAAGCAGAAGCGAAATCACGCATCCATCCGCTTGAACACCAGCGTGGCGTTGGTGCCGCCGAAGCCGAAGGAGTTCGACAGCACGGTGCCGAGCTTGGCGTTGTCGATGCGCTTGCGGACGATCGGCATGTCGGCGAAGACGGGATCGAGTTCGGTGATGTTGGCGCTCTCGCAGACGAAACCGTTGTTCATCATCAGCAGCGAATAGATCGCCTCCTGCACGCCGGTGGCGCCGAGCGAGTGGCCGGTCAGCGCCTTGGTCGCCGAGATCGGCGGGCACTTGTCGCCGGTGCCGAACACTTTCCGGATCGCCTCGATCTCCGGCGGATCGCCGGCCGGGGTCGAAGTGGCGTGCGGGTTGATGTAATCGATCGGCGTCGTCACGGTCGACATCGCCATCCGCATGCAGCGCTCGGCGCCCTCGCCCGACGGCGCCACCATGTCGTAACCATCCGATGTCGCGCCATAGCCGACCACTTCGGCATAGATCCGCGCGCCGCGCGCCTTGGCGTGTTCGAGCTCTTCCAGCACCACCACGCCGGCGCCGCCGGCAATGACAAAGCCGTCGCGCGTGATGTCATAGGGGCGCGAGGCGGTGGCGGGGGTGTCGTTGTATTTCGAGGACATCGCGCCCATGGCGTCGAACAAGACCGACAGCGACCAGTCGAGCTCCTCGCAGCCGCCGGCGAAGATCACGTCCTGCTTGCCGATCTGGATCGTCTCATAGGCATTGCCGATGCAATGGTTCGAGGTCGCGCAGGCCGACGAGATCGAATAGTTCACACCCTTGATCTTGAACCAGGTCGCGAGCGTGGCTGACGCCGTCGACGACATCGCCTTCGGCACCGCGAACGGGCCGACGCGCTTCGGGCCCTTGCTTCGGGTGATGTCGGCCGCTTCCACGATGGTACGCGCGGACGGCCCGCCGGAGCCCATGATGATGCCGGTGCGAACGTCGGACACTTCTTCGGGCGACAGCCCGGAGTCCTGGATCGCCTGCTCCATGGCGATGTGATTCCACGCCGCGCCCTCGCCGAGGAAGCGCATCGCACGGCGATCGATGACGTCGGCCGGATTGAGCGTCGGCGCGCCCTGCACCTGCGAGCGGAAGCCCATCTCGGCATATTTATCCGCGCGCGTGATCCCGGATTTCGCTTCGTGAAGGCTCGCAAGCACTTCCTGGGTGTTGTTTCCGATGGACGAGACAATACCCATCCCCGTGATGACAACCCGCTTCATGATCGCCTCGCCTTGCCGTTTCCGTTTATTCGTGAAGATATTTTGATAGCGTGATCGCGCCGCTCAGCCCGGCTCGGTGCCCTGCTTGAACAGCCCGACTTTCAGGTCCTTGGCGCGATAGATAATCTCGCCATCCATGGAAAGCCAGCCGTCGGCAACACCAAGAACGAGCTTTGAACGCATCACGCGTTTCATGTCGATGTTGTACACGACCTTGCGGGCATTCGGCAGCACCTGGCCGGAGAACTTCAGCTCGCCCAGCCCGAGCGCCCGGCCGCGTCCTTCGCCGCCTACCCAGCCGAGGTAGAACCCGACCAGCTGCCACATCGCGTCCAGGCCGAGACAGCCCGGCATGACAGGGTCGTTCTTGAAATGGCAGCCGAAGAACCACAGGTCCGGCTTCACATCGAGTTCGGCACGGATCAGGCCCTTGCCGAACTCCCCGCCTTTTTCGCTGATATCGGTGATCCGGTCGAACATCAGCATCGGCGGCAGCGGCAGGTGCGCGTTGCCAGGGCCGAACATCTCGCCGCGGCCGCAGGCGAGCAAATCCTCGTATTCATAGCCGCTGCGCCGATCCAGCATTGTGTCCCGCCTCTGTCTTAAGATGTCCCGATCGAGCGCTTTCTGAGCGAACCGGACCCGTTTCCCTACGGGAATACTTGCTACCCGCAATTTGGCGCTACTTAGGGTGCTATCGGCACTAGCCTCTGCCGAAATCGCATATGTGGTCCGCGCGCTCTGTAACATAGGGACCAAGGGCGGGCAAAGCACCGGAACGGGCTAAAAGCCGTGTTTACCAGCTTAGTTCCTTTCTAAACTTGGACCGGTTCTAGTTGCGAAAAACTTGCATCTACCTGATTTCCTTTTATATTGGGCAAGGTTATTGCCCAAGTTAGCGCGCGTGGTGCCTGTAGTGGACATGAACGACCAAACCTCGAACGACGACGGTATCGATCCGGCCGCCCGGGCCGCCGGACATCAACCGGCGTTGACCGGCTGTCCCTGGCATGACGTCAATGAAATGCTGCAGGCTGCCGGCCTCAGGCCGACCCGCCAGCGCATGGCGCTGGGCTGGCTGCTGTTCGGCAAGGGCGCCCGCCATCTGACCGCGGAAATGCTCTACGAGGAAGCCACGCTGGCCAAGGTTCCGGTGTCGCTGGCGACCGTCTACAACACGCTGAACCAGCTCACCGATGCGGGCCTGTTGCGCCAGGTCTCGGTCGACGGCACCAAGACCTATTTCGACACCAACGTCACCGCGCACCATCACTTCTATCTCGAGAACAACCACGAGCTGGTCGACATTCCCGATCCGCACCTGGTGCTGTCGAAGATGCCGGACGTGCCGGAAGGCTACGAAATCGCCCGCGTCGACATGGTCGTGCGCCTGCGCAAGAAGCGCTGAGCCCGCTTCTATCCGCGTGTCGTCCCTGCGAACGCAGGGACCCATAGCCACAAATGTTAGTTGATTGAAAAAGGTCTCTACGCGCCTGCCATCACCGATGGGCTGCGGGGTATGGGTCTCCGGCTCAAGGCCGGGACGACCAAGAAGCTCACTCCACCTTTTCGTCCGCATACACGCCCCACAGCCTTTGCTGCTCGATCCAGCCGTCAAAGCCGTTGCCGATCACGCGGCACCAGCCATTGGTGCATTTCTTGACCTGGGTGACCACGCCGACCTGCAGGCGGGCCGCAATTGCGCTGGTCCGATCGGGCCGATCGTACAGCGATGCCAGTTCGTCCTTGATCTTCATGGTGACGACCGCGGTGCGGCGGCCGGACAGCAGCGAATGATAGACCCAGCCCTCGCTGCCCTCGGAATCGCGCACGCGGCGCCAGTTCTCGAACTCGGCGGTGATTTCGACCGGCAGGCCCGAACGGGTATAGATCCAGGCCACGTCGTTGTCCTTGGTCGGACCGGCCCGGACATTCACGTGGTCGGATTTGAGGCTGACGTATCGTGGCACCGGCAGGCCGCTCGTGGTGCTCCCCGAATCCTTGGCCGAAAATCCTGTGCTGACCGATACCACCAGCCAGCACCCCGCCAGCACCGCCACCGAACAGAAACGCCCCAACGCCATCAACCCGTCTCCTGCCGAGCTAACCTCAACCCGAATTCTTCGAGTTGAAACCGCCCGCTAACGCCCGAAAACCCCAAACCCCTGTGCCCCGCTTTGGTCGCTCCGGATTGTGATTTCCGGAGGTTCTTGTCTTGGCCCGGCCTTCTGATAGAGAGGACGGAACGTTGAGAACAAGAATGCCCGAATTTTCTGCTGAAAATCCGCGGCAAGTATTTGGGAACCCAAGGACTTACCTGAGGAAACAGCGGGACATCGGGACCGCGTAGCCACCGCAGTGTCGAACAACCGAGTTAATGAGGTCTGAACGGCAAGCTCTGGCGAGCCATTGCCTCATGAGAGCAGGAAATGTCGGTTAAGAAAAAACCTCTCGTCGTCGTCACCCGCAAGCTGCCGGACTCGATCGAGACCCGGATGCGTGAGCTGTTCGACGCGAGGCTGAACCTCGACGACACGCCGATGTCGCCGGAACAGATCGCCGACGCGGTCCGCACCGCCGATGTGCTGGTGCCAACCATCAACGACATGATCAGCGAGGAGATGCTGGGGCATCCCGACTGCAAGCTGCGCATGATCGCCAATTTCGGCAACGGCGTCGACAATATCGACGTCACGGCGGCGCATGCCCGTGGCATCACGGTGACCAACACGCCGAAAGTTTTGACCGAAGACACCGCCGACATGACCATGGCGCTGATTCTCGCGGTGCCGCGCCGCCTGATCGAGGGAGCCTCGATCCTCACCGAGGGCAAGAGCTGGCCCGGCTGGTCGCCGACCTGGATGCTCGGCCACCGCATCGGAGGAAAACGCCTCGGCATCATCGGCATGGGCCGCATCGGCCAGGCCGTGGCCCGCCGCGCCCGCGCCTTCGGCCTGCAGATCCACTACCACAACCGCCGTCCCGTCGCGCCCGTCATCGCCGAAGAACTCGGCGCGACCTATTGGGAAAGCCTCGACCAGATGCTGGCGCGGATGGACATCATCTCGGTGAATTGTCCGCATACGCCCGCGACCTATCATCTGCTGTCGGCGCGGCGGCTGAAGCTGATCCGCAAAGACGCCTATATCGTCAACACCGCGCGCGGCGGCGTGATCGACGAGGACACGCTGGTCAAGCTGCTCGAAGCCGGCGATGTCGGCGGCGCCGGGCTCGACGTCTACGAGCACGAGCCCGCGGTCAACCCAAAGCTGGTGCGGCTGGCGAAAGCCGGCAAGGTGACGCTGCTGCCGCATATGGGCTCGGCCACCATCGAAGGCCGCGTCGAGATGGGCGAAAAGGTGATCATCAATATCCGCACCTTGCTCGACAACCACAAGCCGCCGGACCGCGTGCTGCCCAGCATGCTGTGAGGCAGCAGGCGTGAGCAAAGCGCACGGATCGCTACTCGCCCGCCTCGCCGACGCCGTTGCCGGCTTTCATCCCGATCGAAGAGTTCGCGTTGCGATCGACGGCGTCGATGGCGCCGGCAAGACGACACTGGCGAACGCGCTGGCGCCGCTGGTTGCGACAAGAGGCCGGCCGGCGATCCGCGCCTCGGTCGATGATTTTCACAACCCGCAACGCATTCGCTATGCGCGGGGAAGATATTCGCCTGACGGCTTTTATCTCGATTCATATGACTACGAATTCGTTTCGGCGATTGCTGCTCGAACCCTTGGGCCCCGGCGGCTCTGGCGCAATATGTCGCGAAGCGATTTGACCTCGCGCATGACAAGCCATTCGACTTGAACCCGCAACACGCCGCACCGACGGCGGCGCTGATCGTCGACGGCATTTTCCTGCATCGCGCGGAGTTGCGATCCTGCTGGGACCTTTCGATGTTCCTGAAAGTTGATTTCGACGTCTCGCTGCCGCGTGGCGCCGCACGCGGCCCGAGCTTCGATGCGATCGATCCCGAATCGCCGGCGCATCAGCGCTATGTCGGCGGTCAGCGGCGATATCTTGCTGAATGCGACCCTGAGCAACAGGCTGACATCGTGATCGATTACAGCGATCTGCAAGCGCCGGTCGTTTTGAAATGGGGTTTGTAGATGGTCGTCCCGGCGAACGCCGGGACCCATACGCCGCGGCGGTTGTTGGTTACAGAAGGTATCTGACGCCTGTGCTAAGCCGAGGAGCCGCGGCGTATGGGTCCCGGCTCAAGGCCGGGACGACGATGGATTGGTTGCGCGGCTACGGCATCACTTGCCCTTGCGCCGCTCTCGCTTGCGCCATTCCGCAACAAAGGCCACGAACGCGGCGAGCGCCGGCGGGGGCTGGCGGCGACTCGGGTAGTACAGAAACGGTCCCGGAAAAGGCGGGCACCAGTCATCGAGCACGCTGACCAGCGCGCCCGACTTGATGCCGTAGCGAACGTAGCCCTCGAACGTCAGCCAGAAGCCGACGCCGTCGTGCACGGCGCGCAGCGCCAGGCCGAGATAGGTCGCAACCAGTTTCGGCGGCGGCGATACCTTCACCACACGCCCGGCTTTTTCGAATTCCCAGTCCAGCATCGCGCCGCTGCCGAAGCGGGTGCGGATGCAGGAATGCGCCAGCAGATCCTTCGGATGTTTCGGCGTTCCATGTTGCGCGACATATTCGCGCGAGGCCACCACCGCGTAGCGCTGCGGCGCGCCGAGCGAGACCGCGATCATGTCCTGCGCCAGATGCTCGCCATAGCGCACGCCGGCATCGAAGCCACCGGCGACGATATCGACGAACGCGCTCTCGCCGACGATCTCCAGATCGATCTTGGGATGAGCCGCGAGAAACGGTGCTACGATCGGCGCCAGCACCAGATCGATGGCCGGCGGCGGCGCATTGATGCGCAGGCGCCCCGACGGCACAGCCCGCAGGCCGCGCACCTGGTCGAGCGCCGAAGTTACATCCGTCATCGCGGGGCCGACCCGGGCCAGCAGCATCTCGCCGGCTTCGGTCAACGCCACACTGCGCGTGGTGCGGTTCATCAGCCGCACGCCGAGACGTTCCTCGATGTCGCGCAGGCGCTGGCTGAGGCTCGAGACGGAGACGCCCTGCTCGATCGCCGCGCGGCGGAAATTCCGGGTACGCGCCACGGCGACAAAGGCATCGATATCGCGAAGATCGAAGTTTTTCATTGTTCGATATACTGAACAAGCCATTTACGATTGTCCAGCTTATCGCCACAGCCGTTCCGGCGCATATCTGCCTCGTCAACACGGCGCGAAACATCGCCGCCGAACATGAGGAGAACCACCATGGAACAGCGCAAACTCGGCACGACAGGTCCAACCGTCTCGGCCATCGGCCTCGGCTGCATGGGCATGTCGGACTTCTACGGCCCCGCCGACCGCAGCGAGAGCATCGCCACCCTCCACGCCGCGCTCGATGCCGGCATCACCTTGCTCGACACCGGCGATTTCTACGGCATGGGGCATAATGAGATGCTGATCCGCGAGGCGCTCGCAGGCCGCAATCGCGACAAGCTCCAGATCAGCGTCAAGTTCGGCGCGCTGCGCGATCCCAGCAAGGGTTTTCTCGGCTATGACAGCCGCCCGGCGGCGATCAGGAATTTTGTCGCCTATTCGCTGCAGCGACTCGGCGTCGACACCATCGACATCTATCGGCCGGCGCGGCTCGATCCCGATGTGCCGATCGAAGAGAGCGTCGGCGCGATGGCCGACATGGTGAAGGCCGGCTGGATCAGGCATATCGGGCTTTCCGAGGTCGGCTCCGACACCATTCGCAGGGCGCACGCCGTGCATCCGATCGCCGACCTGCAGATCGAATACTCGCTGCTCGCGCGCGGCATCGAGAGCGACATTCTCAAGACCTGCCGCGAGCTCGGAATTGGCATCACCGCCTACGGCGTGCTGGCGCGCGGGCTGATCAGCGGCCACTGGTCGAAGGAACGCGCCGCCGTGCAGGATTTTCGCCAGATGAGCCCGCGCTTCCAGGGCTCCAATCTCGACGCCAACCTGGCACTGGTGGAATTCGCTGCGCAGCATTGCGTCAGAGGTTGGTGCATCACCCGCGCAGGTCGCGATTGCCTGGGTCGCGGCACAGGGCAACGACATCGTGCCGCTGGTCGGCGCACGCCGGCGCGACCGGCTTTCCGAGGCGCTCGGTGCGCTCGATGTGAAATTGTCGAAGGCGCATCTCGCCGCACTCGCCGAGGCTTTTCCGCCCGGCGCCGCTGCTGGCACGCGTTATCCGGAGGCGCAGTTTGCGCATATGGATAGTGAGAAGCGCGTCGTGGCGTGAGGGAGACATGTTCTTCATCCGCCCCTCGAGGGGGACGGATCGGCACGCATCGCAGATGCGTGACGAGGTGGGGTGAAGGTCTCTCCACGCGCACACTGTCGGATGTGGAGAGACCGTCACCCCACCTCGGTTCGCATTTCATGCGAACCGATCCTCCCCCTCCAGGGGAGGATGAAGCGAAGGCGCGTGCCCGCTCAGATCGGTGATCGTGGGATCGTCGCCATTGAGCGGGTTTTGCGGGTCGCGCGCGTAGCGCAAGGTTTCAAACCGCATGGCGCGCGCGTCCACCATCAGCAGGCGCCCGACCAGGCTCTCGCCAAAACCGACGATTTCGCGGATCGCCTCCAGCGCCATCATCGAACCCATCATGCCCGCCAGCGCGCCCATCACACCGGCTTCCGCACAGGCCGGCACGGTGCCGGGCGGCGGCGGTTCGGGAAACAGGCAGCGATAGGTCGGGTTGAATGCGCCGTCCGCGCCGCGTTCATGCGCGCGGATCGTGGTCAGCGATCCATCGAACTGGCCCAGCGCCGCCGTGATCAGCGACTTGCCGGCGAGGAAGCAGGCATCGGACACCAGATAGCGGGTTTCGAAATTGTCGGAGCCGTCGAGCACGAGATCGTAGCCGCCGATCAGCGACATCGCATTCTTTGCATCGAGACGCACCGCATGCGCCTCGAAATGAACATGCGGATTGAGCGCGTCTATGACCTCCGCAGCGCTGTCGACCTTGCGCCGTCCGACGTCGCGCGTGGTATGGATGATCTGGCGCTGCAAATTGGACAGCGAGACGATGTCGTCATCGACCGCGCCGAGCGTGCCGACACCGGCGGCCGCCAGATACATCAGGACCGGCGCGCCGAGACCGCCGGCGCCGATCACCAGCACCGACGCTTCCTTCAGCGCGGTTTGACCCGGGCCGCCGACTTCGCGCAGCACGATGTGGCGGGCATAGCGTTCGAGTTCGTCGGCCGTCAGCATGGTCGCCTTGCTTCCTTTCTCCGCGCAGTAGCCTGTCAAATCCTCATGGTGAGGAGCGCGGTACGCGCGTCTCGAACCATGTAGCCCCGATCTCGCCCGAGGCCATCCTTCGAGACGCCGCTTCGCGGCTCCTCAGGATGAGGGACGAAAGCCCTGAACCGGCGCGCTGATAGTACCGACCAAGCAGATGTGCTTAATTGGCGGAACGTCAATGCGCACGTCCCTTTTCCACTGCGGCATTCTCCTGGATTAGTCATGAGATCGATGCTTTCGGCAACATTTGTCATCACGGCTTTGGGTCTTGCGGCCGCCGATGCGCAGGCGCAGACGGCGCCCCCCGCCGCGGCGAAGCCGGTCAACACGGTACCGGCCCGCCCCGCCCTGCAGAAGCCGGAGGACACCGCCAACGCGATGGGGCAGGCGGAGCGGCTGGCGCTGCAGTCGGATTTGGCCTGGGTCGGGCAATATAACGGCGCGATATCAGGCGACGTCAACGAGCGCATGGTCAACGCCATCAAGGAATTCCAGAAAGGGCGCGGGGCCAAGCCGACCGGCGTGCTCAATCCGCAGGAGCGCGGCATGCTTGCGGACACCGCGAAGCGAAAGCAGGAAAGCGTCGGCTGGAAGATCCAGACCGATCTCGGCACCGGCGTGCGGCTCGGTATCCCGACCAAACTGGTGCCACAGCAGGCCAGCGACGCCAACGGCACCAAATGGACATCGCCATCAGGCACGATCCAGATTCAACTGGCGCGGCGCAAGGAAGCCGGCTCCACCATGGCAAAACTCGCCGAGCGAGAAAAGAAAGAGTCAGGGCGCACGATCGACTACACGGTCATCAAGCCGGACTTCTTTGTGCTGTCCGGCCTGCAGGGGCTGAAGAAGTTTTATCTGCGCGGCACGCTCAAGGGCGATGAGGTCCGCATCCTCACCATCCTCTACGATCAGGCGGTAGGGAATACCGTGGAACCGGTCGTGATCGCGATGTCGAGCGCGTTCAATGCGTTTCCCGCCATCGCGCAAATCGCCGGACCGCCGCCGCGCAAGAGCGTGGAGTATGGCACCGGCCTCGTGGTCGGCGACGATGGCGCGATCATCGCCGATCGCCAGATCACCGATGGCTGCCTCACGGTTGCGATTGCGGGGCACGGCAATGCCGATCGCGTCGCCGAGGACAAGACGCACGATCTCGCGCTGCTGCGCATCTATGGCGCGCGCGGGCTCAAGGCGCTCAATGTCGGCAACTCTGCCGCCAACACCGCGCTCGACCTCACCGGAATTATCGATCCGCAAAATCAGGGCGGCGGTGGGGCGGTGACTGGCAGCAAGGCATCGGTGCCCCAGCTCGGCGGCGGCAGCGACATCGCGCTGACGCCGGCGCCGGCCGCTCGGATTCTCCGGCGCGCCTGCGCTTGGTGGTGACGGCCGGTTTGCCGGCATCGCGCTGTTGAAGCCGGTGCAGGTTGCGGGGCCGACCAATGGACTGCCGGCGGCGCAGGCGGTGCTGGTGACGTCGGATACGGTGCGGGGATTTCTCAAGGCCAATGGCGTGGCGGCGACCGGGACATCGGCGGACGCGAAAGCGTCGGTCGTTCGCGTGATCTGCGTCAGGAAATAAACTGTCGTCACCCGCGAAGGCGGGTGACCCAGTATTCCAGAGACGTTCATTATTGAGCCGATAGGCCGCGGCGTACTGGATCCCCGCCTGCGCGGGGATGACGATCTTTGGCGTGGCCAGCGATACGGCTACTACGCCAGCGCGAACCGCACACCGGCACGGGCATGACCGCCGGCAATCCCGATCGGCGTACCATCGGCGCGCCAGCAGGCCGCACCCGACATCATGCCGTCATCGTGGAACTGGATCGCGTTCATGCCGCCGGCAACGGTCGGCATCGCCTGCACTGTGTGGCCCATCGAGGTCAGTTTTGCGCGGACGCTTTCGGGCACGGCGGCTTCGACTTCGAGCGCGTTGCCTTCGGTCCACACCCGCGGCGCTTCGACCGCCTCCTGCAGGCTCATGCCGTGGTCGATCAGGTTGATCAGCGCCTGCATCGCGCTCGGAAAGATCCGCTTTCCGCCGGGCAGGCCGAGCGCATAGACGAGCTTGCCGCCACGCAGCGCCATCATCGGAGACATCGAGGTGGTGACACGCTTGCCCGGCGCCAGCGACAGCGCATGGCCGGGACGCGGATCGTAGAGGTTCATGTAATTGTTCGGGATGGTGCCGAGGCCGGGGATCAAAATCTTCGCGCCGAACAGATTGTTGATGGTTTGCGTCGTCGCGACCACGTTGCCGAACGCATCCGCCGCCGTCATGTGCGTGGTGTGCGCGCTCTCCAACTGCGCGATGCCGGCGCCCCAGGCTTGCGCCCGGTTCGGATCGATCGCGCGGCGGCGTTCGTCGGCATAGGCCTTCGAGGTCAGCCGCTCGACCGGCACGTTGATGAAATCAGGATCGCCGCTGGCGGCGGCGCGGTCGGCGAAGGCGATCTTGAGCACTTCGGCGAGGTAATGGATGGTGGCGGAGGAGCCGAAACCTAGCTTGGCGAGATCGTAGCCCTCGAGGATGTTGAGCATCTGGGTGATGTGAACGCCGGAGGCCGCGGGCGGCGGCGGGCCCAGGATCTCCCAGCCGCGATAATCGGCGCGGATCGGCTGGCGCTCGACGGTCTTGTAATTCGTGAGATCCTCGCGGGCGATGAAACCGCCCTTCTTCTTCATGTAGTCGACGAGGATATCGCCGAGCGGGCCGTGATACAGCGCCGCCTCGCCGCGCTGGGAGATGTAGGTCAGGGTTTCCGCATACTCCGACTGTACCACGCGCTCGCCAACCCTCAGCGGCGTCCCGTTTGGCAGATAGATCGCTGAAATCTCCTTGTCCTTCAGCATCTCCCCGGCGCTGTCGCTAATGCATTCATGCAGATAGGGCGTCGCCGCATAGCCGCGCGCGGCGAATTTGATCGCGGGCTGCATCACGTCGGCAAGCGGCATGGTGCCGAAACGCTGCAGCGTCTCGCACCAGGCCTTCAGCGAACCCGGCACCGCGACGGCTTTCGGGCCGTTGAGGTTTTCATCGCCGATCGTGTCGAACACGTCATGCGCCGAGCCGGGTTTCGAAATGTAGGTATCGGGCCGGACCGCCAGCGGCACCGTGCTCTGGCCGTCGATGAAGCGATGGCTGCCGTCGGCCAGCCTGATATGGGCCATGCCGCCGCCGATGATGCCGACCATCATCGGCTCGACCACGGTCAGCGCGAACAATGTGGCGATCGCCGCGTCGACGGCGTTGCCGCCGGCCGCCAGCATCTCCGCGCCCGCGCTCGATGCCAGCGGGTGGTTGCTGACCACCATGCCGCGGCTGCCGGTCGCCGGCTGCTTCCGGCACTCAAAACCGGTGGTTGCGCGGTCTTTCCAGTTGCCCGTCATGCGTTAATCCGCCTTTTTGTTGTCGTTTTCTGGCATCAGCCGGCGAAATTCGGGCATGGCCGTGTTCGCCCGGGATAGCCAGAATTCCACAATCCTGCATGATTGCAAGGTGACTGATTCGGACGTCCGCGATCTCTCCTTTGGGTCGGGCTGGGTATGTCTGGGCGAGCTGAAGGCTTGCCGCCGCAGAATGCGGGCTTTTTGTAAGGCGTAACCCAAGTACCGCCAGAAGCCCCTCCAGAGGACTAGAAATGCAGACGATCGTACTGACCACCCAGAAGGGCGGGTCTGGAAAAAGCACGCTTTCCATCAGCCTTGCACTTGCCGCCATCCGGGCCGGCCACAATGTCCGCCTGATCGAGACCGATCCCCAGGGCACCGTTTCGAACTGGAAGCGCCGCCGTCCTTACGCCTCGCCGATCGTCGAACCGATCTATGACGCCCGGAAGCTCGAAGAGCGTCTGCGATTGATCGCGCGCGACGGCGTCACGGTGACGATCGTGGATACCGCCGGCGGCGAAACTGCCGCGACCAATTCGGCCATCCGCCATGCCGATCTCTGCCTAATTCCGACGCGCCCGAGCATCGCCGACATCGAGGCGACGGCCGCGACGCTGCGCGTCATCCGGGCCTGGCACAAGCCGTTCGCCTATGTTTTGAACCAGACGCCGATCCGGGCCGCGGCGCGCCTTGCCGGTGCTGAACACGCACTCGGCGCCGAGGCGGCGCTCGAAGCCGCCGATATCGTGGCGCAACCCTTTATCGTGATGCGCAACGACTACCAGGACGCGCTGAGCGCCGGCCTCGCCGTCTGCGAACATGCGCCGGACGGCAAGTCCGCGGAGGAAATACGTGCCCTCTGGCAATGGGTCGAAACGCGGCTGGGCAATGCAGTGACGGCGAGCGACGAACCGGCCGTCGAGGATTTCGTGGAAATACCCGCCATCATTCCGAAATGGGCTGCCGCGCTGCCGTCCTACGACACCGACGCCGCACGGTTCCTGCGCGCCCCGGCCCGCGTCTGATCTCGCTTCGCGCACATTGAATGCGCGATGCGAACGCGGAGCAATCCGGCCAGACCCGCCGGATTGCTCCGCTTCAATTCAGGGATTTCGCCGCAGCCAGTTTTCCCGCGTCACGCGCCATTTTTCCGCGAGCGTCTGGCCGCTGTGATGGGCCAGTTCGATATAGCCGACGAATTCGGCGCCGGTCTTCTGCTTGACCCGTCGCGAAGCCATGTTGGTTGCGGCGTTGCAGGCGTGGAAGCGCTCGATCCCTAGCGTGCGGAACACGAAATCGTTCACCGCCGAGACGGCCTCGCTCATCAGGCCTTGATTCCAGAAGCGCTCCGCAAGCCAGAAGCCGCGGTTGCCCTTCGCATCGTCAGACCTCGGGCGAAAGCGGATATTGCCGATCGCTTCGCCGTCGCCACGGCGCAGCACCAGCATCCAGTTATAGATCTCGTCCCCCGCGGCGACCTTCTCCAGCTCCCGCGCGATAAATGTCTCCGCGCCGTTTTCCGGATACGGCCAGGGAACGACCTGCGCGAGATGCTGGATGATGTTCCAGTTGTTGAAATGGCGCTGGATCGCCGACGCGTCCGACATCGCGAGCGGGCGCAGGATCAGCCGCGCGGTCTGCAGTGTCGGCGTGATGGTTATTTCTGACATTTCGGACACCAGAAAGTCGAACGGCCGTTCTGCACGAAACGCCGCACGATACCGCTACATCCCCTAGTCTGGCATTTTTCGCCCTCGCGGTCATAGACTTGAAATGAGTGCTGGAAATAACCAAGCTCGCCCGAGGTCAGGCGATGGTCGCTGATCGAGGAGCCACCGGCCTTGATCGCCTGATTCAGCACGGAATGAATTGAATTCACCAGCCGCCCGGCGTGATCGGTCGGCTCGCCCTTCTTGGTCGAGAGCGTCGCGGCCAGACGGCGCGGCGACAATTGCGAGCGGAACAGCGCCTCGCAGACATAGATATTGCCGAGGCCCGCGACCACGCGCTGGTCGAGCAGCGCGGCCTTCAAGCTGGTTTTCTTGTTGAAGCACGACCGCGCCAGCATCGCGGCGTCGAATTCGTTGCCGAGCGGTTCCGGGCCAAGGCCTTTCAACAGCGGTTCGTCCTCCAGCGCCTTGCGGGCGATGATCTTCATGTAACCGAAGCGGCGCGGATCGTTGAACACGATAGCGGCACCCGACGACATGTGGAACACCACGTGATCGTGTGCGCGGTCCTCGCTGCGCGGATGGTGGAATTGGCCGGGCGTGCCGCTGCCGCCGTCTTCCAGCACCCGGAACGAGCCGGACATGCCCAGATGCATCAGCAGCACGTCGCCGGAGCCGAGATCCGCCATCAAATATTTGGCGCGGCGGCCCAGACCAGTCACGGTCTGGCCCTCCAGCCGCGCGATGAAGTCTTTTTGAAAGGGAAATCGCAAATCCTTGCGGCGGGCTTCCGCCTTGAGGATTTTCGATCCCTCCATGGCCGGCTGCAGGCCGCGGCGGACGGTCTCAACTTCGGGCAATTCAGGCATGCAGGCATTCACCTTATGGAGGTGACGTGATAGCGCCATTGCGCCCGGCGCGCTATGGTCTGGGGTAGTGGAGTAAGCTTATGGATCGGCCGGACCAGACCACCCATTTCGGCTTCAGGGACGTGCCCCTGGGGGACAAGCAGACGCTGGTGAACGAGGTTTTTCACAGCGTGGCGTCCCGTTACGATTTGATGAACGATCTGATGTCGGGCGGCCTGCACCGGGTCTGGAAGGACATCATGATCACGGCGCTCAACCCGCCGAAATCAGATGCGCCCTTTGCCCTGCTCGACGTCGCGGGCGGCACCGGCGACATCGCCTTCCGCGCGGCGGCAGCGGCAGGCACCGGCTTCCGCGCCACCGTCTGCGACATCAACACCGACATGCTCGACGTCGGCCGCAACCGAGCCACGGCGCGCCATCTTGATGAGCAGGTTTCCTTTGTCGAGGGCAATGCCGAGGCGCTGGCGTTCGGCGACCGCTCGTTCGACGCCTACACCATCGCATTCGGTATCCGAAACGTGCCGCGGATCGATGCGGCGCTGCGCGAGGCCTATCGCGTGCTGCGTCCGGGCAGCCGGTTTCTATGCCTGGAATTCTCCACCGTGGATGTTCCTGGACTCGACGCGCTCTACGACTTCTTCTCCTTCAAGGTGATCCCGCCGCTCGGCCGCGCGGTGACGGGCGATGCGGAATCCTATCAGTACCTCGTCGAATCGATCCGGAAATTTCCCCGGCCCAATGCGTTTGCCGAGATGATCCGCGACGCCGGCTTTTCCCGGGTGAAGTGGGAAAGCCTCTCCGGCGGCATCGTGGCGTTGCATTCGGGCTGGCGTTTGTGATTTCTGCGGCCACCCACATCGCGCGGCTGGTCCGCGCCGCTTACGTGTTCGCGCGCGAGGGCGTGTTCGGCGTTGTCGATCCCGGCCTCGTGCCGCCGCCCGGACAACTCGCGCTGCGGCTGGCGCGGCTGATCGAACGGCCCGGCGTCAAATCCGGACCACGCCTGTCGCGAGCGCTGACGCGGCTCGGCCCTGCCTATCTCAAGCTCGGACAATTCCTGGCGACGCGGCCCGACGTGGTCGGCGTCGCGATGGCGCGTGACCTGGAAAGCCTGCAGGACCGCCTGCCGCCGTTTTCGCAGACCGAGGCGGAGGCCGTGATCGCCTCGTCGCTGGAACGCCCTCTGACCAAGGCGTTTGTGACCCTCGGCCCGCCGGTTGCCGCCGCCTCGATCGCGCAGGTGCATCGCGCCGAGGTGGAGCGCGATGGCGTACGGCATACTGTCGCCGTCAAGGTGCTCCGGCCCAATGTCGCCTCGCGTTTCCGCCGCGACCTCGGCGATTTCTTCTTTGTTGCCAACAATGCGGAAGCGCATTCGGCCGAAGCGCGGCGGTTGCGGCTGATCGAGGTCATCAACACGATGTCGCGCTCGGTCGCGATGGAGATGGACCTGCGGCTGGAGGCGGCCGCCTTGTCCGAGATGGCGGAGAACACACGCGACGATCCGGATTTCCGCGTGCCGACCGTTGACTGGGACCGCACCACCCACAATGTGCTGACGATGGAGTGGATCGACGGCATCGCGCTGAACGACCATGTGCGGCTGGCGCAGTCCCATGTCGACCTGCCCGACCTCGGCCGCAAGGTGATCCAGAGCTTTCTGCGCCACGCGCTGCGCGACGGCTTCTTCCATGCCGACATGCATCCCGGCAATCTGTTCCTCGATGATGCCGGCCGGCTGGTGGCGGTCGATTTCGGCATCATGGGCCGGCTCGGGATGAAGGAACGGCGCTTCCTCGCGGAAATTCTGCTCGGCTTCATCACCCGCGATTATCGCCGGGTGGCGGAGGTGCATTTCGAGGCCGGCTATGTGCCGGGTCATCATTCGGTGGAGAATTTCGCGCAGGCCATCCGCGCCATCGGGGAGCCGATCCATAACCGCACCGCCGAAGAAATTTCGATGGCGAAGCTGCTGACCCTGCTGCTCGAAGTCACCGGGCTGTTCGACATGCAGACCCGGCCAGAACTGATCCTGCTGCAAAAGACCATGGTGGTGGTCGAAGGCGTGGCGCGGGGGTTCGATCCGAAACTCGACATCTGGAAAGTCGCCGATCCCGTGGTGCGCGAATGGATCGAACGCAATCTCGGGCCGCTCGGCCGAATCCAGGGCGCGATGTCCGGCGCGGGCGAACTCGGCCGGGTGATGGGAAGCCTGCCGGCAATCGCTGCACGGGCGGTAGCCGTGCTCGAGAACATGGAAAAGATGACCCGGGAGGGCCTGACGCTGTCGCCGGAGACGATCGCGGCGATTGGCCGGGCCGAGGGCCGCAAGAGCCGCTGGCGCACGGTGGCGCTCTGGATCATCGCGGTGGCGTTCGTCGGGATTCTGGTCGCGATCTGGTAGATATGATTGCAATGCTATCACAGTGTGATAGCATTGACTGCATATCACGCTGGGAGGCCGCCCATGGCCAGCCTGACCATTCGAAAACTCGACGAAGCCGTCAAAACCTATCTTCGCCTCCGATCGGCGGGAAACGGCCGCTCCGTCGAAGAGGAAGTCCGGGTCATCCTCGGAGAGCTGATACAGGGGCGCCCATATGTACCGAGCGGCCCGGCCTTGCCAGCGCCCGCCGAGGCACCGGCCCCGCAGCCCTTCAGCACCCCTAGCACCCTCGGCCAGGCCAGCGTCACCCTGATCATCGGCGGCGGCATCGCCGCCTTCAAGTCGCTGGAATTGATCCGGCGGCTGAAGGAGCGGCAGATCGACGTCCGTTGCGTGCTGACCAAGGCCGCACAGCAATTCGTCACGCCGCTTTCCGCCAGCGCGCTGTCGCATGAGCGCGTCTATACCGACCTGTTCGACCCCGGGAGCGAATTCGACGCCGGGCACATCCGCCTCGCCCGCGAATGCGATCTGATCGTAGTGGCGCCCGCGACCGCCGACCTGATGGCGAAGATGGCGCAGGGCCATGCCGACGATCTCGCCAGCGCGATCCTGCTGGCGGCCAACCGGCCGATCCTGCTGGCGCCCGCGATGAACCCCCTGATGTGGAACAACGCCGCTACCCGCCGCAACGTGTTGCAGCTCCGTCGCGACGGCGTCCACATGATCGGCCCCAATGCCGGCGAGATGGCCGAGTTGGGGGAAGCCGGCGTCGGGCGGATGTCGGAGGCGGTCGAAATCGCGGCCGCCGCGGTCGACATTCTGCGCCCGCCGCGACCGCAACCGCTGGCGGGCAAGCGCATGCTGATCACGGCGGGACCGACGCATGAGGCGATCGACCCCGTGCGCTATATCGCCAATCGTTCTTCCGGCAAGCAGGGCTTTGCCATCGCCGCCGCGGCGCAGGCCGCGGGCGCCGACGTCACGCTGGTCTCCGGCCCGGTCGAATTGCGCGATCCCGCCGGCGTCACCGTGATCCGCGTCGAGTCGGCGCGCGACATGCTGCATCGGGTAGAAGCCGCCCTGCCGGCCGATATCGCGATCTTCGCCGCCGCCGTCGCCGACTGGCGCGTCGTCAATGAGGGCGAGCAGAAGCTGAAGAAGACCGCCGCCGGAATGCCGCCGCTGCAACTGGTGGAAAACCCCGACATCCTCGCAACGATCTCGAAACTCAGGGATAAGCGTCCGCCGCTGGTGATCGGCTTTGCGGCCGAGACCGAGCACCTGATCGACAACGCCAGGGCCAAGATCGCGCGCAAGGGCTGCGACTGGATCGTCGCCAACGACGTCTCGCCCGCAACCGGCGTGATGGGCGGCGACCGCAACACCGTTCACCTGCTGACGCGGGACGGCAACGACATCGATGTTGATTCCTGGCCAGTGATGACCAAGGAACAGGTCGCGACCGAACTGGTGGCGAAGATTGCGAAAACCGTGGAGAAGAACTCGTGAGCGCTACAGTGAAGGTCGATATCCGCCAATTGCCGCACGGCGAAGGCCTCGCACTACCGGCCTATCAGAGCGTAGACGCGGCCGGGCTCGACCTGCTCGCCGCGGTTCCAGCGGATACGCCGCTGATCCTGTCTCCGGGCAAATACGCGATGGTGCCGACCGGGCTCACGATCGCGCTGCCCACGGGATATGAGGCGCAGGTGCGGCCACGTTCCGGACTAGCGGCCAAGCACGGCGTGACCGTCTTGAATTCGCCGGGCACGGTGGATGCGGATTACCGCGGCGAGATCAACGTCTTGCTGATCAATCATGGCGATGCGCCGTTTTCGATCGGGCGCGGCGAGCGCATTGCGCAGATGGTGATCGCGCCGGTCGTGCAGGCGCAACTGGTTGCAGTGGCGGCCCTTTCGACGACCGATCGCGGCAGCGGTGGTTTCGGTTCGACCGGGCGCTGAAACGCACATCAAAGACACTCTGGGCGATAATCAGGCGAATTTTTCACAGCCTATTTTGCGTTCACGGTCTGGACTTTTACCGCTCGACTCCCGAAGCGGATAGTCTCGACCCGATTCGTGCAGAGCGCGACCAGCAAGGTGGGGTCCGGTTTTTGCGTCCGGGCGCGCTCATTCCTATTGTCGGCGCATGATCTCTGCGCCAAACCGCTCACACTGGCGGATCAGGCGCTGGGGTAGCGCGGGGTCTGCCGTCGTGCGTTTTTGGGGCAAATAATGTCGGGCTCAGTCGCGGCGATGCGTCGAACCCTGCTGTCGTGCACCTCGCTGGCACGCCACGGCGCGATGGCGCTCGCCACCCTCTTCACAATGCCAACATCCGCATTCGCGGCCGACCTCAGCCTCACGCAGACGATTTCCGCCCTGCTCGACCTCAATCAACAGGAATTTGCGGCGCTGACGACGGCGCTGTCTCTGCTTGGCTTCACCGTGGCGGCGGCGATCCTGGTGATGCGCACGCGTATCAAGGCTTCCAAAGCGGAACTCAGCCTGCGCTCCGACATCGCCGACCTGCAGGTGCAGGCCGACCGGCTGCGGGCGCTGCTGTTCGCCGAGCCCCAGATCCTGATCGCCTGGGCCGCGGGCGACAACCGGCCCCAGATCAGCGGCGACACCTCGCTTCTGATCTCACAGGACGCGCTGTCCAATTCACCGCAACGCATCCTCGCCTTCGGGACCTGGCTACCGCCGGAACCGGCGCGGCAGATGGACCATGCGGTCGATGCGCTGCGCGAGGCCGGCGAAGGCTTTCTGCTCAACCTTTCCACTGCGAACGGCCGCGCCATCGAAGCGATGGGCCGCGCGATCGGGGGGCAAGCCATTGTGCGGATTCGCGAACTCGGCGGATTGCGCCGGGAACTCGCCGAATCCAATCTGCGCTACAGGACGCTGGTCGAAGAGACCGAGCTGCTGCGCGACTTCGTCGCCGCGGCGCCCTGGCCGATGTGGGCCAAGAGCATCGAGGGCAATCTGCGTTATGCCAACACGGCCTATGTGCGGGCCACCGAGGGCACCAACGTCGCCGATACCGTCCATCGCGGGCTCGAACTGCTGGAGAACGACCAGCGTGCCGAGATGAACCGGGTGCTGAACGACAACGCCAACTTCAGCGCGCGGCTGCCGATCGTGGTCGGCGGCGAGCGGCGCATCTACGACGTGCAGGCGATCAAGCTCGGCGGCGGCAGCGCCGGCATCGCCATCGACGCCAGCGAGGCGGCGCAGTTGCGCGACGCCATGGAGCGGATGGCGGAAGCCCACCGCCGCACCCTCGACCAATTATCGTCGGGGGTCGCCGTGTTCGACGGCCAGCGGCGTCTCGCCTTCTACAATGAATCCTACCGGCGGCTGTGGGGCCTCGATCAGGCTTTCCTGGATGCTAACCCCGACGATTCCAGCGTGCTCGACCGGCTGCGCGCGGCGCGCAAACTGCCCGAACAGCCCGACTTCCGCGCCTGGAAGGCCAAGCTGCACGAAGCCTATCGCGCCGTGGAGCCCGAGAACTACACCTGGTTCCTGCCCGACGGCCGCGCCGTGAGCGTCGTCACCACGCCGAACCTCGAAGGCGGCGTCACCTATCTGTTCGACAATGTCACCGAGAGCCTCGATCTCGCGCGCCGCTACGACCGGCTGACCCGCGTTCAGCATGAGACGCTCGACAATCTCGCCGAAGCGGTCGCAGTGTTCGGCAGTAACGGCCGCGTCGAACTGTTCAATCCCGCGTTCCTGAAAATGTGGAAGCTGTCGGCGGAAGCGCTGAAGGAACAGCCTCACATCGAGACGGTGGAAGCGTGGTGCAAGCCGCTGTTCGATAATGAGTTGACCTGGCGGGCGCTACGCGAAGCGATCACGGGAATCG
Organism: uncultured Alphaproteobacteria bacterium; assembly: GCA_963742935.1. Taxonomy (GTDB): domain Bacteria; phylum Pseudomonadota; class Alphaproteobacteria; order Rhizobiales; family Xanthobacteraceae; genus Bradyrhizobium. Next base: position 75,338 of record CAVUOI010000049.1, read on the forward strand.
ATAACCGCGTGCAAGTGGCGCTGAAGCTCGAGCGCAAGGACGGCAGCGTGCTCGACTGCATGACCATGCCGTTACCCGACGGCGCGACGCTGTTGACCTTCCAGGACATCAGCGACACCGAAAATGTCGAGCGCGCGCTGCGCGAGCGCAACGAAGCGCTCGAGGCCGCCGACCAGATGAAGGTCGATTTCGTCCACCACGTGTCCTACGAACTGCGCGCACCGCTGACCACCATCATCGGTTTTGCGCATTTCCTCAGCGACCCCTCGACCGGCCCGCTGACGCCAAAGCAGGCCGAATATCTCGACTACGTCACCAAATCGACCAACGCCCTGCTCGCGCTCACCAACAACATCCTCGACCTCGCCACCATCGATGCAGGCGCCATGAAGCTCGAACTCGGCCCGGTCAACATCGAAAAGGCGATCCAGGACGCCGCCGAAGGCATTCAGGATCGGCTGGCAACCGACCGCATCGAACTCAGGGTCGATATCGATTCCAACATCGGCAACTTCACCGGCGACGAGCGGCGCGTGGTGCAGGTGCTCTATAACCTGCTCGCCAACGCCGTCGGATTCTCGCCGCACGATGCCGCGGTGACGATCAGCGCGCAGCGCACCGAGCATCGCGTGATCTTCACCGTCAGCGATTGCGGCCCCGGCATTCCACCCGACGTCAAGGACAAGGTGTTCGACTGGTTCGAGAGCCACTCGCACGGCTCGCGGCATCGCGGCGCCGGCCTCGGCCTGTCGCTGGTGCGCTCCTTTGTCGAACTGCACGGCGGCAAGGTGCGGGTCGATTCGGTGGTCGGCAAGGGCACGACGGTCTCCTGCGACTTTCCGATCGACCAGAACGCACACCGCAACGCCGCCGAATGACCGAACCGGCAAAATTCACAATTGCGCTGGTGAACGAAACCGCCACCGCGCATCTGATGGCCGATCTTGCGCTGCTGGTCGGTCCGGGCGACGTCATCACGCTGTCGGGCGATCTCGGCGCGGGCAAGACCGCGGCCGCCCGCGCCATGATCCGCTATCTCGCCGGCGATCCCGAACTCGAAGTGCCGAGCCCGACATTCACGCTGGCGCAGAGCTACGATCTGCCGTTTCCGATCGTCCACGCCGACCTCTACCGCATCGCCGATTCGAGCGAGCTGGAGGAAATCGGATTGTCGCCGCTGCCGGAGGGCACGCTGGCGCTGATCGAATGGCCGGAACGCGCGAGCGATGCGATGCCCGAGGACCGCATCGACATCGCCTTCAGCCATCGCTCGGCGCTCGGCTCCGCCGCGCGCGCCGCCGAAATCACCGGCCACGGCAAGGCGGCGGCGCAGGTGACGCGGCTCGAGGCGCTGCGAGATTTCCTGACCGATGCCGGCTTCCTGGATACCGCACGCCAGCGCATGCCCGGCGATGCCTCGACGCGCTCCTATGCGCGGCTGATCCGCGACGACGGCTCCTCGATCCTGATGAACTCGCCGCGCCGTCCCGATGGCCCGGCGATCTATGACGGAAAATCCTACAGCGCGGCCGTGCATCTGGCCGAAGACGTCAGGCCGTTCGTCGCCATCGACAATGGCCTGCGCGCGCAAGGCTTTTCGGCGCCCGCCATCCATCACGCCGATCTGAATTCCGGGTTCCTGATCACCGAGGATTTCGGCAGCGCCGGCGTCGTCGAAGGCGACCCGCCGCAGCCGATCGTCGACCGCTATGAGGCGGCGACCGACATGCTGGCGGAGCTGCATCGCAAGGCCCTGCCCGAAACCGCGCCGGTGGCGCCGCAGTCCACCTATCAAATTCCGGTCTTCGATATCGATGCATGGATGGTGGAGATCGGCCTGATGCTGGAATGGTATCTGCCGGACCGCGGCGCCGAGGTCAGTCCGCAACTGCGCGACGAATTCGTCGCGATGTGGCGGACGCTGCTGGAGAAGCCGGCGGCCGCGCCGCGAACCTGGGTGATGCGGGATTTTCATTCGCCCAACATCATCTGGCTCGGCGACCGCAAGGAAATCCTGCGTGTCGGCCTCATCGATTTCCAGGATGCCGTGCTCGGCCCGGCCGCCTACGACCTGGTGTCGCTGCTGCAGGACGCGCGGATCGACGTCGCCGAACAGCTCGAACTGGCGCTGCTGACCCGCTACATCAAGGCGCGCCGCGCGGCCGATCCCCAGTTCGACCCGGCGAACTTCGCCGAGCTTTACGCCGTCATGTCTGCGCAGCGGAATACCCGCCTGCTCGGCACCTTCGCCCGGCTCAACCGCCGTGACGGCAAACCGCAATATCTGCGCCACCAGCCGCGGATCTGGACCTATCTGAACCGTTCGCTGGCGCACCCGGTGCTGGCTGAATTTCGCGGCTGGTATGCCGCCAATGTGCCAGCACCCCTGCCCTGATTTACCTCCTGTTAGCCAGCACTCTCTTAATCTGGAACCCGCCATGCCGAGCCGGCTGGCGCAGCCAGTTTTGAGATGGAAAACAGCCATGGCGGGAGCAGAGCGGCGCCGGGGAGACCGAATCGTATTCGAGCGCGGCTTTGCGGCGCATATGATGGGTATCGACGGCACCTGGCGGCGCGACTGCGTCATGGAGGACGTCTCCGAGACCGGCGCCAAGCTGACGGTCGAGGGCTCGGTCGAGGGCCTGCACCTCAAGGAATTCTTCCTGCTGCTGTCGTCCACGGGGCTGGCCTACCGGCGCTGCGAGCTGGCCTGGGTCAATGGCGACCAGATCGGCGTCAATTTCCTCAAGCAGGGCGACAAGAAGAAGAAGGCGGCCAAGCGCGGCACCGAGGAAGCCAACGCCTGATCGGAGCCCTTTCCGTTCCGATTTCATCGGAACGGGGCTCCAATTTCGTTGACGCGTCTCGACGCGAACCGGTCTCCACTTCGCTCAAAACGCTTTAGGACCCGTCGTACGGCCGTCATGTGCGGCAACTATGGCCTCGGGGGTCGCTGCAACAGGCGAATCGCCGTGATATGATTCCCGGCGCGATTTGGATGGTTCGAGAAACTCCAGAAATGTCCGTGACGCCCAGCAAAGCCATGGTTCTTGCCGCCGGTCTCGGTTTGCGCATGCGCCCGTTGACCGACCATATGCCAAAGCCGCTGGTGCGCGTGGCCGGACAATCCCTGCTCGATCACGTGCTGGACAAGCTCGCCGACACCGGCGTCAGCGAGGCCGTGGTCAACGTGCATTATTTGCCCGACCAGATCATCCAGCACACCGCCAGCCGCACGCGCCCCCGCATCGTCATCTCCGACGAGCGCGATCAGGTGCTCGGCACCGGCGGCGCGGTCGTCAAGGCGCTGCCGCTGCTGGGCAATGAGCCGTTCTTCCACCTCAACGCCGACACGATGTGGATCGACGGCGTGCGGCCCAATTTGACGCGGCTGGCCGAAACCTTCGATCCTGACGAGATGGACATCCTGCTGTTGATGGCGCCGACCACCAGCAGCATCGGCTATGCCGGCCGCGGCGACTACGCGATGCTGCCGGACGGCGCGTTGCGCAAGCGGAAAGAGCATCAGGTGGTGCCGTTCGTCTATGCCGGCGCGGCGATCATGTCGCCTTCGCTGTTTGCCGACGCGCCATCAGGTGAATTTTCGCTGACAAAGATGTTCGATCGCGCCAACGAACAGGAACGGCTGTTTGGGCTGCGGCTCGACGGCGTCTGGATGCATGTCGGAACCCCCGACGCGGTGCAGGCCGCGGAAGAGGCGTTTCTGGAAAGCGTGGCCTGATTCGTCCGACGCAGTCGTCCCTGCGAACGCAGGGACCCATACCGCGTTGTGCTCTCGGTGAGGGGCGGTAGCGGACGCTGCGCTTCGTCTATTGCCAGTCTGCTAAGCGAGGCCGTCTCCCAGTGTGCCCACTCCGTCGGCCGCGGCGTATGGGCCCCTGCGTTCGCAGGGGCGACAAGTTGATAGGTTCTCGACTTGGCCGGGACGACGGAGAGGTGGGCATCCTCGCCCCCACCCATGACCTTCCCTTGATACCTCCCTATATTACGCCTGACCTCGAATCAGGAAGCCCATGCGCGTCTTCAGCGTCCCCGTCTCTCTGCCGCTCCTGCGCACCGTCATCGCGGCGCTGGTCGACGGCCGGCTGGTCGAGGGATTCGAGGCGCGCAACAATCCGCTCAGCCTCGCCACCGCGACGCTCTACCTGCCGACCCGGCGCGCCGGGCGGCTGGCGCGGGAGATCTTTCTCGACGAGCTGAAGACCGATGCGGCGATCCTGCCGCGCATCGTGGCGCTCGGCGACATCGACGAGGACGAACTGGCGTTTGCGGAAGGCACCGAGCAATTCAGCGGCGTGGCGCCGCTCGACGTTCCGCCGCGGCTCGGCGAACTGGAGCGCCGGCTGACGTTGGCGCATCTGGTGGCGGCATGGGCGAAGAGCCCGGTGTCGGCGCCGCTCGTGGTCGGCGGTCCGGCCTCGACACTGGCGCTGGCCGGCGATCTGGCGCGGCTGATGGACGACATGGTGACGCGCGGGGTCGCCTGGGAAGCGCTCGACAAACTGGTGCCGGACCAGTTCGACAAATACTGGCAGCACTCGCTGGAATTCTTGCGCATCGCGCGCAAGATATGGCCGGAGCATCTGAAGGAAATCGACAGGATCGAACCGGCTGAGCGACGCGACCGCCTGATCGATGCCGAAGCGGCGCGGCTGACCGCGCATCATGAGGGGCCGGTGATCGCGGCGGGATCGACCGGCTCGATGCCGGCGACCGCGAAATTCCTCACAGCCGTAGCCGGCCTGAAGCTGGGCGCGGTGGTGCTGCCGGGGCTCGACACTGATCTTGACGAGGACGCCTGGCAGATCATCGGCGGCGTCAGGGACGCGCAGGGAAAATTCACCACGCAGCCCTCTTCGAACCATCCGCAATATGCGATGCATGGCCTGCTGGATCGCTTCGGCATCAAGCGCAGCGATGTCGAGATCCTCGGCACGCCACATCCTCGTGGACGCGAGGTGCTGGTGTCGGAGACGATGCGGCCGTCGAGCGCGACCGAGCAATGGCATGATCGACTGGCCCAGCCGGATGTTTCGCAAAAGATCGCGGGCGGCATGACAAGGCTTGCCGTGGTCGAGGCGCCCAATTCGGAGATGGAAGCGCTGGCGATCGCGGTAGCGATGCGCGAGGCGCGGCATCTGGACAAATCGGCGGCGCTGGTGACGCCGGATCGCGCGCTGGCGCGGCGGGTGATGGCGGCGCTGCGGCGCTGGAATCTCGACTTCGACGATTCCGGCGGCGACGCGCTGATGGATACGCCGGCCGGCATTTTTGCGCGCCTCGCCGCGGAAGCTGTCGGCAAGGGGCTGGAGCCGCCGACGCTGCTGGCGCTGCTGAAACATCCGTTGTTCCGGCTCGGCGGCGCAGCGGGCGAATTCAAGCACGCCATCGAAACCCTCGAACTGGCGCTGCTGCGCGGCACAAGGCCGCAGCCGGGAACGGCCGGCCTGGCGCGCGACTTCGATCGTTTCCGCGCCGAACTGCAAAAGCTCCGCAGCCGTGAGACCTCCTCGCTTCACGTCTCCGAACCGCGCGCGAAATTGAGGGATGGCGAACTCGACGAAGCACAGGCGCTGGTCGCGGCACTGCAGAAGGCGCTGGCACCGCTGGAAGTCATGGGCGCATTTAAGCCCTATGATTTTGCCGAACTGGCGATACGCCATCGCGAAACGCTGATGGCGCTGTCGTCGGATCATAACGGCATTGCCGTCGCCTTCGAGGAGACGCAGGGCGCGGCACTGTCGGCGGCGTTCGACGATTTGCTGGCCGAGCAGAAGCCGAGCGGGCTGATGGTGCAGCTCGGCGATTATCCCGAGGTGTTTCAGACCGCCTATGCCGATCGCATGGCGCGGCGGCCGGAATCGGCGACCGCGCAACTTCACATCTACGGCCAGCTCGAAGCGCGGCTGACCGAATCCGACCGCGTCATTCTCGGCGGGCTGGTCGAGGGCGTCTGGCCGCCGGCGCCTCGCGTCGATCCCTGGCTGAGCCGGCCCATGCGCCACGAACTCGGCCTCGATCTGCCGGAGCGGCGCATCGGCCTTTCCGCGCACGATTTTGCGCAGCTGCTGGGAACGGACGATGTGATCCTGACCCATTCGGCCAAGGTCGGCGGCGCGCCCGCCGTCGCCTCGCGCTTTCTGCACCGGCTGGAAGCCGTTGCCGGCGAAGCGCGCTGGGACGAGGCGAAAAGCGCCGGTGAAAATTACGTCCGCTACGCCGCCGAACTCGACCAGCCCGATAAGGTCGAGCCGATCGAACAGCCCGCGCCGAGACCGCCGGTCGCGACGCGGCCGACGAAACTCTCGGTCACTGCGATCGAGGACTGGCTGCGCGATCCCTATACGATCTACGCAAAGTATATTTTGCGGCTCGATCCGCTCGACCCCGTCGACATGCCGCTGTCGGCGGCCGATCGCGGTTCGGCGATCCATGGCGCGCTTGGCGAGTTCACGCAAAAATTTGCCGACGCGCTGCCGCCGCAGCCGGCACTGGTGTTGCGTGGCATCGGTGAGAAATTCTTCGCGCCGCTGATGGAACGCCCCGAGGCGCGGGCGCTGTGGTGGCCGCGCTTCCAGCGCATCGCCAACTGGTTTGCCGATTGGGAGCTGGCGCGGCGCGACGGGATCGAAAAAATTGCCGCCGAGATCCGGGGCGAGATCAAGCTCCCGCTCGACAACGAACGCATGTTTACGTTATCCGCGCGCGCCGACCGGATCGAGCAGCGCCACGACGGCAGCTTTGCGATCCTCGACTACAAGACCGGCCAGCCGCCGACGGGGAAGCAAGTGCGCATGGGCCTGGCGCCGCAATTGACGCTGGAGGCCGCTATCCTGCGCGAAGGCGGTTTTGAGAATATCCACGCCGGCTCGTCCGTCGGCGAACTGGTCTATGTCAGGCTCAGCGGCAACAATCCGCCCGGCGAGCAGCGCTCGCTGGAGCTGAAGATCAGGAGCAACGATACGCCGCAGCGGCCGGACGAAGCGGCCGACTACGCGCTCGAACAGCTCGAAGCGCTGATCCGCAAATTCGAGGACGAGGAGACGGCTTACACTTCGCTGAACCTGTCGATGTGGTCGAACCGCTACGGCGCCTATGACGACCTCGCGCGCATCAAGGAATGGTCGGCGGCCGGCGGGCTGGGGATCGAGGAATGGTGAAGGCCGCCCGCATCATTCCCCCCACTGTGCGCGACACGCAGAGGCGCGCCTCCGATCCCGCGGCGTCCTCATTCGTTTCGGCGAACGCAGGCTCAGGCAAGACGCATGTGCTGGTGCAGCGGGTGATCCGCCTGCTGCTCGATGGCGTGCCGCCGGAAAAAATCCTCTGCATCACGTTTACAAAAGCAGCCGCCGCCAACATGGCGGAGCGGGTGTTCACCACGCTGGGCCATTGGGTGACGCTCGACGACGACGCGCTGGATGCGGCGATCAAGGAGACCGGCATCGCGCATCCCGGCACGCGCTTGCGAAAGTCGGCGCGAAAACTGTTTGCCTGCGCGCTGGAGACGCCGGGCGGGCTGAAGGTGCAGACCATCCACGCGCTGTGTACGCGGCTGCTGCAGCAATTCCCGTTCGAGGCCAATGTGCCGGCGCGGTTCGCCGTGCTCGACGACCGCGACCAGAACGAGATGATGGAGCGCGCCAATCTCGGTGTCTTCCTGGAAGCCTCGCGCCATCCCGACAGCGCCACCGGCCGCGCGCTGATGACGGCGATGGCGAGCGCCGCCGACGTCACTTTCAAGGACGTGGTGCGCGAGGCCTGCCTCAGCCGCGATCATTTCATGGCGTGGACCGATGCCGCCGGCAGCGCGCAGATTGCCGCCACGCAGATTTCGGCTGCGCTCGGCGTCGATCCGAACGATCGCATCGAAGACGTCGAGCGCGACATCCTCGACGGCCCCCATCTTCCGCGTTCCGAATGGGAGGCCGTTGCGCTGGTTCTGGAAACCGGCAGCAAGACCGATCAGGACCAGGCGGCGCGGCTGCGCGGCGCGCTGGTGTTTTCAGGCGCGGCGCAGGTCGACGAATATCTCGGCGTCTTCCTCACGGAGGCCGATCGCACGCCGCGCAAATCCGTCGTGACGAAGAAGTTCTGCGACAACAATCCGGCCATCGGCCGGCTGATTGAATTGGAAGCCCGTCGGATCCCGCCCCTGATCGCGCGCCGCCGCGCCGTGGTCGCGCGCGACCGCACCGAGGCGCTGCTGTATATCGCAACGGCTGCGGCGGCCAATTACCGCCGCGAGAAGCAGGAACGCGGCCTGCTCGACTATGACGATTTGATCGACAAGACGCTGGCGATGCTCGACCGCGTCTCCTCGGGCTGGGTGCACTACAAGCTCGACCGTGGCGTCGACCACGTGCTGATCGACGAGGCGCAGGACACCAGCCCCAGGCAATGGGACATCGTCGACCACATCATCTCCGAATTCACTTCCGGCGCAGGCGCGCGCGACGGCGTGGTGCGAACGGTGTTCGCGGTCGGCGACGAGAAGCAGTCGATCTTTTCGTTCCAGGGTGCTGCGCCGCGCGAATTCGACCAGCGCCGCCGCGCCCTGCAGCGGAAGTTCGAGGGCGCCGGACTGAAGTTCGATCCGGTGTCCTTTACCTATTCGTTCCGCTCGGGACCGGCGATCCTGCATGCGGTCGACCAGGTGTTTCGCGAGCAGGATATCTTTCGCAGCATTCATGCGGTCGACATCGGAAACCCGATCCATCACGCGCTGGCCGACGCGGGTCCGAGCCAGATCGATCTCTGGGAACTCGCAGAAGCCGACGACCGGCAGGACATTGAAGGCTGGCGCGCGCCGTTCGACGGCGTCGCCGCCACCAGCCCCGAAGTAAAGCTTTCCCGGCGCATCCAGGCCGAGATCAAGACACTGGTCGGCAGCGGCGCGATGACCGGCAGCAACAACGACCGCCGGCGGCTGCGCTATGGCGACATGCTGGTCTTGGTGCGGCGGCGCGGCAACGCATTCGATGCGGTGATCCAGGCGCTGAAGCATGCCGGCATTCCGGTGGCCGGCGCCGACCGCCTCAAGCTGACCGAGCACATCGCGATCATCGATTTGATGAACCTCGCCGACGCACTGCTGCTGCCGCAGGACGATCTGGCGCTGGCGGTGGCGCTGAAGAGCCCGCTGTTCGGCCTCACCGATGACGATTTGTTCACGATCTCCTGGCAGCGCAAAGGATCGTTGCGCGCGGCATTGTCCGAGCGCGCTTCCGCCGACGGCCGGCTGCGCGATGCGCTGTGGCGGCTCGAACAATGCGAGCGGCGCTTTGCCCACCAGACGCCATTTGCGTTCTATGCCTGGCTGCTCGGCGGCGACGGCGGCCGCGCGCGAATCCTGCGCCGGCTCGGGCACGAGGCGAACGACGCGCTGGATGAGTTTCTGGAGCTGGCGCTGAACTACGAACGCAAGGCGCCGGCCTCGTTGCAGGGCTTTATGGCGTGGCTGCGCACGGCCGATCTCGAAGTGAAGCGCGACATGGAAATTTCGCGCGACGAGGTCCGCGTCATGACCGTGCATGGCGCCAAGGGGCTGGAGTTCTTCGGTCGTGTTCCTGGTGGACACCACGACCTCGCCCTCGGATACGCAGCGGCTGAAGCTCATCAACCTGTCGCAGGGCAATGCCGATCCGCACGCGCCCGGCGTGGTGGTGTGGGCCGGCCGCAAGGCCGAGGACCCGCCGGCCGTCGTCGCGGCCCGCGCGGCGATGATCGGCGATACCGAGGACGAATACCGCCGCCTGCTCTATGTCGCGATGACGCGCGCCGCCGACAGGCTGATCGTCGGCGGCTGCCTGCCCGGCAACATGAGAAGCGTTCGGCCGCTATCCTGGTACGATCTGATCACCAAGGGGCTCGAAGGATCCGACCTGCAGCTTCAGGAGATCGAAACCGCTGTCGGCCGGGTGAAGCGCTATGCGCGCGCGGTGGAGACCGCAGCGCCAGCCGCGCCTGCGGCTACACCGACCGCGCCGGCTCCGTTGGTGCTGCCCAACTGGCTGCAGACCCCCGCACAGCCGGAGGTTCCGGCGGAAAGTTTTGTGCGGCCATCCGACCCGTCGGAGGACGGCGGCCAAAAGGTACGTACCGCCGAATCACTCGAACAGCGCGCCCGCGCCATCCAGCGCGGCACGCTGGTGCACCGGCTGCTGCAATCGCTGCCGGATATCGCGGCGGCGCGCCGCCATGAGGCCGCGCTGGCCTATCTGGCCCGCAATGCCGATGGCTGGAGCGAGGCGGACCGGCAGGCGCTGGCCGAAAGCACGCTGGCTCTGATTACCGATTCGCGCTTCGCGGCGGTATTCACCTCCGGCAGCCGGGCCGAAGTCTCGATTGTCGGGCGGTTGGAGCGGCCGGGCGGACGGCCGGCGCTGGTGTCCGGGCAGATCGACCGCCTCGTGGTCACCGAAAGCGAGGTCCTGATCGTCGATTTCAAGACCAACCACGCCCCGCCGAGCCGACCGGACCAGGCGCCGAGGGGATATGTCCGCCAGCTCGCGCTGTACCGGGCGGTGCTCGGCAAGCTTTATCCCCAGCTCCCGGTTCGCGCCGCGCTGCTTTGGACAGAAACCGCTGAATTAATGGAGATTTCGGCCCCCGCGCTGGAGGCCGAGCTGGCATCCATCATCTCGGCGTGACCCGTGCTTGACCCGGCAGGATCGCGTTCATAGGTTTGGCCCTATCATCCCGCGGGCGCGATTCTCATCCGCGCCCTTTTATTCCTAACGAACGAGGTAATTCCGATGGCCGTTGGCAAGGTTTCTGACGCCGATTTCGAAGCCGAAGTGCTCAAGGCAACCGGCCCCGTGGTCGTCGATTTCTGGGCCGAATGGTGCGGCCCGTGCCGCATGATCGCCCCTGCCCTCGACGAGATTTCCGGCGCGATGGGCGACAAGGTCAAGATCGTGAAGCTGAACGTCGACGAGAGCCCGAAGACGGCCTCGAAATACGGCGTGATGTCGATCCCGACTTTGATGATCTTCAAGGGCGGCGAGATGGCCTCCCGCCAGGTCGGCGCCGCGCCGAAGGCGAAGCTGCAGCAGTGGATCACCGCTGCGGTCTGATCGGGTTTCGTTATCTGATTTTGAAACGGCCGGCTTCATGCCGGCCGTTTTGTTTGTGATCGCGTAGCCCGGGTGGAGCGGAGCGTAACCCGGGATTCTATCCGTGCGGCACGAAGGTCCCGGATTGCGCTTCGCTCCATCCGGGCTACGGGACTACGAGGCGATCCAGCCCGTCGCCAAGGCGTGCGCCAGTTCGGCCTGGCCGTTCTGTCGCGCCAGCGCGGCCATCGCCTCGTGGTCGTACGGCACATGGCGGAAGGTGACGCGCCAGCCGCCACTGGCCGGTTCGAGAATCGCGTAGCGCGCATCGGGCGTGCCGGCTTCGACGACATGCGGAAACGGGTGGACGTCGCGAAAGCCGGGCGAGCCGACGCTGCCGGGATTGACGATCAACCGGCCGTCGCGAAGCCGCACGGCGCGTGCGAGATGGGTGTGCGCGCAGAGAATCAGGGACTGCGTGATCCCGTGGGCATATTTTTCGATTGTCTCAAGGGATGAGATTCGGACGGTGCCGTCGGGCAATACCGTCTCCAGCCAGTAGACCTCGTCATTGTCGGGCGTGGCGTGGCAGAGAAAGACCTGACCGCGAAACACAGCCGTCCTCGGCACCGCGCGCAGCCAGTCGAGATGGTGCACTTCAAGCTGCGCATGGGCGGGCCGGTCCCACGAGCCCATCTTCTCCGGCGGCCGGTCGATCAGATAGCGATCATGATTGCCGAGCACGTGAACGGCATCGAGCGCCATCAGCGCATCCATGGTCCGCCGCGCGTCGAGCGGGCCGCTCGCCATGTCGCCGAGATGGACGATGTCGTCGATGCCCTGCGCACGGATGTCGGAAAGCACGGCCTCCAGCGCGAGATAGTTTCCGTGCACGTCGGCGATGGCGGCAAAGCGCATGTGAATTCCCCGAGCCTCAACAGTTGTAGTTGTACGACCGTGCAAAAGCGATGCTAGGTCATTTAACTCGTTTGGGTGACACCGTCCGGCAACACGCTCCATTGGTTTTATATCGGAACCCGGGTTCCGACTCGCCGTCAGCACAATCCTTGATTAGTATTTTTCAACCACCGGGGCTGGATCGTTCTTAAGCAATCAATATTTCTTCCCGGGTCGCCGCTGGAAGCAATTCCAGCGGCATTTCATTTTCAGCGCAGATTTATCCCGGCGGCGTGCCGTTGATCGCCAGAACATGGCCGGCGAGATAGAGCGAGCCCGTGATCAGGATGCGCGGCGGCACTTCGTAGGCAAGCAGCGACAGCGTAAGCAGCGCCGCTTCGACACCAACCGCATTTTCCACGCGCATGCCGAGCGTGCGCGCCGCATCCGCCAGCCGGTCCGGCGGCATCGCGTTGTCGCGATCGGGTATCGGCACGGTGACGATGTGCCGGGTCAGGCCGGCGAAATTGGCGAGAAACGCGCCGGCATCCTTGTTGGCCATCATGCCCGCGATCACCACCAGCGGGCGCGACACCCGCTCTTCGAGGTCGCCGAGCGCCGCCGCTGCGACGCGGCCGCCTTCCGCATTGTGCCCGCCATCGAGCCAGATCTCGCAACCCTTCGGTCCCTGATCGATCAGTGTGCCCGCCACCAGCCGCTGCATCCGCGCCGGCCATTCGGCATTGACGATACCCGCTTCGAACGCCGGCATTCCAATTTTGAACGCCTCGATCGCGCGCAGCGTTGCGATGGCGAGACCGGCATTGTCGAACTGATGCCGGCCGAACAGCTTTGGCGCCGCCAGATCCATCAGGCCGCGCTCGTCCTGATAGACCAGCCGCCCGCGCTCGACGCCGACATGCCATTGCTGTCCCGCCACATGCATCGGCGAGCGCATCCGTTTGGCCTGTGCCTCGATCACCGCCATCGCATCGGGCGCCTGCTCGGCGCAGATCACCGGCGCGCCGCGCTTGATGATGGCGGCCTTCTCGCCGGCGATGGCGGTCAGCGTGTCGCCGAGGAATTCCATATGATCCATGCTGACCGGCGTGATGACGGTCGCAATCGGCCGGTCGATGACGTTGGTGGCGTCGAGACGTCCACCGAGACCGGTCTCCAGCAGCACGACATCGGCGTCATGTTCGGCGAACAGGCAAAACGCCGCCGCGGTCTGCATCTCGAAAATCGTGACCGGCTCGCCCGCATTGACCTGTTCGCAGTGCTCCAGCACCCGGCGCAACTCGGCATCGTCAGCCAGGCGGCCACCGCCCTTCTCGCCGATGCGGAAACATTCGTTGATCCGCACCAGATAGGGCGAGGTGTAGACGTGCACGCGCAAGCCTGCGGCTTCGAGCGTCGCGCGCAGATAGGCGATGGTCGAGCCTTTGCCGTTGGTGCCGGCAACATGAATCACGGGCGGCAACGTCGCCTGGGGATGATCGAGCCGCGCCAGCAGACGGTGCATACGATCGAGGCCGAGATCGATCTGCTTCGGATGCAACGCGGACAGCCGCGCGATCAGTTCATCGAGCGGCCGGGGATTGGCGGCAGGCAGGTTCACGCGTGGGGCGCAGCCGGCACGGCTTCCGGCGCCGGGACGATCTGCGCCGCGTCGGTGACCTCAGGCGCAGGTTTTGAGGCGGCTTCGAGCGCAGGGGACTTGGTCAGTATCCGGCACAACCGCGCCAGCGTCGGGCGTAGCTCGTGGCGATGCACGACCATGTCGACCATGCCGTGATCGAGCAGATATTCGGCGCGCTGGAAGCCTTCCGGCAGTTTCTCGCGGATGGTCTGTTCGATCACGCGCGCGCCGGCAAAGCCGATCAGCGCGCCGGGCTCGGCGATCTGCACGTCGCCGAGCATGGCGTAGGACGCGGTGACGCCGCCGGTGGTCGGATTGGTCAGCACCACGATGTAGGGCAGCTTCGCTTCGCGCAGCATCTGCACGCCGACCGTGGTGCGCGGCATCTGCATCAGCGACAAAATGCCTTCCTGCATCCGCGCGCCGCCCGAGGCGGCGAACATGATGAATGGCGACTTCTTCTCGACCGCGAGTTCAAGCCCGCGTACGATCGCCTCGCCCGCGGCCATGCCGAGCGAACCGCCCATGAAGTCGAAATCCTGAACTGCGACGACGACGCCGGCGCCTTCCAGTTTGCCGTAGCCGACCTTGATGGCGTCGTTCAGCCCGGTCTTGGCGCGCGCGTCCTTGATGCGGTCGGCATATTTTCGCTCATCGCGAAACTTGAGCGGATCGGCCGTCACTTCCGGCAGCGCGATGTCGTACCAGGTCTCGTTGTCGAAGATCGACTTCAGCCGCGCCACCGCGCCCATGCGCATGTGGTAGTTCGAGCCGGGGATGACGAACTGGTTGGCTTCGACGTCCTTGTAGAACACGAGCTGCCCGGAATCCGGGCACTTGATCCACAAATTCTCCGGCGTCTCGCGGCGCAGGATGTTGCGAATTTTTGGGCGGACGACATTGGTGAGCCAATTCATGTTTCGCTCCGAAATGCGGTTAAGCGCATTGACTGGAATATGGCGAGCCGGACCCAGCCCAACAAGCCGCGACTCAGCCCTATTCCACCCAATTATGGCTTATTCTGCGGCCTGTTTCGCGCCCCGTACGCCCTGCGCCAACGCGGTTACCAGATCGGCAACGGCGCCGACCGTCTTCGGGGTCGCGCGGCCCTCTGCGTCGAGGCTACCGCACAGGGCATCGACCAGCGCGGTGCCGACCACCGAGCCATCGGCGCGTTCGGCAATTGCTCTCGCCGCGTCCGGCGTGCGGATGCCGAAGCCAACGCAAACCGGCAATTTGGTATGACGCTTGATGCGGGCGACGGCATCACCGACCACGTTTGAGTCGGCGCTGGCGCTGCCGGTGATACCGGTGACCGCGACGTAATAGACGAAGCCGGAAGTGTTCGCGAGCACCGCGGGCAGGCGCTTGTCGTCGGTGGTCGGCGTCGCCAGGCGGATGAAATTGAGCCCGGCCTTCAGCGCCGGAATGCACAGCTCGGTATCTTCCTCGGGCGGCAGGTCGACGATGATCAGGCCGTCGACGCCTGATGCCTTGGCATCGGCGAGGAATTTATCGACGCCATAGATATAGATCGGATTGTAGTAGCCCATCAGCACCAGCGGCGTGGCGTCGTCGTCCTTGCGGAAGCCGCGGACCATTTCCAGCGTCTTCTTCAACGTCATGCCGGCCTTCAGCGCCCGCAGGCCGGCCGCCTGGATCGACGGCCCGTCGGCCATCGGATCGGTAAAGGGCATGCCGATCTCGATCATGTCGGCGCCGGCCTTCGGCAGCGCCTTGAGAATGTCGAGCGACGTCGCAGGGTCCGGATCGCCGGCCATCAAAAAGGTGACGAACGCCGAGCGGCGCTGTTTGGCGAGTTCGGCGAAGCGTGCATCGATACGGGTGGTCATGGTGCGGCGTTCGCTGTGCTATACCTCTCCCCGCCGGGGAGAGGTCGGCTGCGCAGCAGCCGGGTGAGGGGTATGGACAGGTTCAAGGCGAGAGCAAGAACCCTTCGCGTGTCGCAGACAAGCGCGGAGGCGAAGCTGTGGCAGGCGCTCCGCAATCGGAAGCTGGCGCGCTGGAAATTTCGCCGCCAGCATCCGATCGACAGATATATCGTCGACTTCGTGACACTCGACGGTAAGTTGGTCGTCGAAGTCGATGGCGTGACGCACTCCGAGCCGCTGGAGATACAACGAGACAAGGCCCGTTCGGAGGTTCTCGAGGCCTGCGGCTTCTTTATCGTTCGGGTATCGAACACCGATGTGTACGAGAACCTTGAGGGAGTTCTTGAATTGATCGAAAGTTCCTTGAGATTCGACTGAGCGGATAGACCCCTCACCCGGCTGCTACGCAGCCGACCTCTCCCCGACGGGGAGAGGTGAAGAAAAGCGCTCATTGCGGGCATCACTTCTTCCTGCCCTTCAGAATTTCCGTGATCTGCGGAATGTCCTTGTCGCCGCGGCCGGAAAGATTGACGACCATCAAATGATCGCGCGGACGCTTTGGCGCGAGCTCCAGTACCTTGGCGATGGCGTGCGCCGGCTCCAGGGCCGGCGGAATGCCTTCGAGCCGCGTCAGCAACTGAAACGCCGCGAGCGCTTCCTCGTCGGTCGCGGAGAGATAGGTGACCCGGCCTTTTTCGTGCAGCCAGGAATGCTCCGGGCCGATGCCGGGATAATCCAGCCCCGCCGAAATCGAATGCGCGTCCTGGATCTGGCCATCCTCGTCCATCAGCAAATAGGTGCGGTTACCGTGCAGCACGCCGGGACGGCCGCCGGCGATCGAGGCGGCGTGGAGCTGCGTCAGCCCGTGGCCGGCGGCTTCGACGCCGAAAATCTCGACGGAGGGATCGTCGAGGAAGGGGTGAAACAGGCCCATCGCGTTGGAGCCGCCGCCGATGCAGGCGACCAGCGAATCCGGCAGGCGGCCCTCGGCCTCCTGCATCTGCGTGCGCGTCTCGTCGCCGATCACGGACTGGAAGTCGCGCACCATCATCGGATAGGGATGCGGGCCCGCCACCGTGCCGATGCAGTAGAACGTGTCGTGCACATTGGTGACCCAGTCGCGCAGCGCGTCGTTCATCGCGTCCTTTAGCGTCCGCGCGCCGGACTGAACCGGGACGACCTTGGCGCCCAGCATTTCCATGCGGATCACGTTGGGCTGCTGCCGCTCGACGTCGACCGCGCCCATATAGACCACGCAGTCGAGCCCGAACCGCGCGCATAGCGTAGCTGTAGCGACGCCGTGCTGGCCGGCGCCGGTCTCGGCGATGATGCGCTTCTTGCCCATGCGGCGCGCGACCATGAGCTGGCCGAGCACGTTGTTGACCTTGTGCGAGCCGGTGTGATTCAGCTCCTCGCGCTTGAAATAGATTTTTGCGCCGCCGAGATGCTCGGTCAGCCGCTCGGCGAAATAAAGCGGCGACGGCCGGCCGACATAGGTTTTGAGATAGCCGTTCATCTCGGCCTGGAACGCCGGATCCGCCTTGGCGTCGGCATAGGCCTTTTCCAGATCGAGGATCAGCGGCATCAGCGTCTCGGCGACGTAGCGTCCGCCGAAAATGCCGAAATGCCCGCGCTCGTCGGGGCCGGTACGGAAGGAATTGGGCAGGCTGGGATTCATCGGACCATCAGTTCTTCGGTGGCGCGTGCGGCGCGAATGAAATGGCGGATCATCTCGGGGTCCTTGATCCCTGGCGCGCTTTCCACGCCAGAGGACACATCGACACCGCCGGCCCGGGTGACGCGAACCGCCTCCGCCAGATTATCGGCGGTGAGCCCGCCTGAAACAAAATACGGCAATTTGAGCTCGAGTTTCGCCAGAACGTGCCAGTCGAACACGGCCCCCAACCCGCCAGGGCGGGTGGCGCCTTTGGGTGCGCGGGCGTCGAACAGGATGCGGTCGGCGACGCTGGCATAGCCCGGCAGCACGGCGAGATCGGCCGAGGTCTCGACCGCGATCACCTTCATGACCGGAAGCGCGAATTTGGCCTTGATGTCGCGGACGCGCGCGGTGGTTTCCTTGCCGTGCAATTGCAGGAGATCCGGCCGCAGTGTCTCGACGATGTTTTCCAGCGTCGCGTCGTCGGCATCGACCGTCAGCGCCACCTTGGTGGCGCGGCCCTTGGCCTGCCGGCCGAGTTCCCGCGCGGTCTCGAGGCTGAGATGGCGCGGCGACGGGGGAAAGAACACGAAGCCCACCATGTCGGCGCCCGCCTCGAGCGCGGCATCGAGCGTCTCGCGCGTGGACAGGCCGCAGATTTTGACGAGCAGGGGCATAGTCTCTCAGGGCACGGATTTAAGCCCCGCGACCTACTGGAACAGGGCTGACGGGGCGGGTTCTACAACGTCGCGCCCTGCTTGTCTCGCCCTGCGGACCCGTAGAATCCGTAACTGGACGGCGCCGGAAGCCGCTGCTGATCGGCCCGGGAAACCGCCGCCGCGGCCCTCAAAGCGTCGGTCTCCGCCCTGGCCCGGCGGGCATCCGCCTCGTACTGGCGCGCCGCGCGGCGCCAGTGGCGCTGGCGGAACCAGGTCGCCATGCCGCCCGCCGCCACCCCCAGAATGGCCACCGCAATGATCACGGCGAACAGCGGCATCGACACCGCGATGGCCGGATCGACCGAATTGAAGGGATCGAACGACACCGTGACGAAATGGCGGTTGGCGACCGCAAAGACGATGAAGATGAGGCCCAAGGGAATGACGACAAGCGCCGTGAAGAACTTTCGCATGACCATCTCTCGTCGTGATCGAGAAAGGCGGGCACCAAACCCGCAACACGGCTACCAATCTATCGGCGAAATGCTGAAAACGCGCCTTACGCGCCGGCCTCGGGCGCGCCGTCCTCGCGGTTCAGCCGCTCGCGCATTTCCTTGCCGGTCTTGAAGAACGGCACGCTCTTCTGGTCGACCGGCACATGGGCGCCGGTGCGTGGATTGCGTCCTGCGCGGGCGGGACGATGCTTGACCGAGAAAGCGCCGAAGCCGCGCAGCTCGACACGGTCGCCGCGCGCCAATGCTGCCACGATCTCATCAAGAATCGCGTTCACAATGTTCTCCACATCCCGCTGGTAGAGGTGCGGGTTGTGCTCGGCGATGCGCTGAACAAGTTCGGATTTGATCATCGAAGTTGGGATCCGGGATCGTGCGGATATCCATTTCCGTGAAAATACCTTGCACTGTCAAGACGCTAAATCACTTTTGGGCAGCGCGGACCACGTCACGAACGGCCCAAAGAGGCTATGCGGCAACACTCGCAGTGCGGGAGAATGTGGCTAAGGGCCGCCCGCAAGGCTCAGTTGGACGCCGCGGGACGCCACAATGCGAGCATGCCATCGAGCGAGAGCTGATCGACCGCCCGGGCGACGCCGCCCTGCTCGATCTGGCGCGCAATAGAGCTCAAGCCGAGCGCATCGAACGTGATGGACGCCGCCGTCCGCAGGAATGTCAGGTCGCCGAAGCGCGGAACCAGCTTGAAGTCGTGCACCGGCAGATCGCTTTTGATCTTCTTTTCGGAAACCAGCCACGCGACGGCGGTTTTTTCATCGCCGAGCTGATCGACCAGCTTCAGTTCGACCGCCTGGCGGCCGGTGAAAACCCGCCCGTCCGCGACCTTTTCCAGCAGCGCTTCATCCATGCCGCGCCGCTCCTTCACCAGGCCGCGGAACCAGGCATAGGAATCCTTCACCAGCGCGTCGAGGGCGGCGCGCGCCTCCGGGCTGGTGGGCTCGAAACCGTTCGGCGCGGCCTTCAAAGGCGAGGATTTCACCTCCTCGACCTTGACGCCCACCGTCTTCAGCAACTCGCTGAAATTCGGAAACTGGAACAGCACGCCGATCGAGCCAACCAGCGAACTCTGCCGGGCGATGATCTGATCGGCGGCGATCGCCGCGATGTAGCCCCCGAAGCGGCCAGCCCCTCGACCACGACGACGACCGGCTTCTTGGCCTTCAGGCGCACCAGCAAATCATAAAGCTGCTCCGAGCCGGCGGTGGTGCCGCCGGGCGAATTGATGTGGATGATGACCGCGGCGTGGCTCGATTTCTCCAGCCGCTCCAGCGCCTCGACCCGCTGCTGGTCGCTGCGGATCAGCCCTTCGATGTTGAC
This sequence comes from uncultured Alphaproteobacteria bacterium, assembly GCA_963742935.1. Classification (GTDB taxonomy): domain Bacteria; phylum Pseudomonadota; class Alphaproteobacteria; order Rhizobiales; family Xanthobacteraceae; genus Bradyrhizobium. The sequence continues at coordinate 95,010 of CAVUOI010000049.1, forward strand.
CCGCGCGATCGAGCCCGATGCCGACAGCGCCGCCGGTCCGCTCGTCGTCGCGATCGCGCCGACGGCCACGATCGCCGCGATGGCAACCAGGCCCGCGGCGACGCGCCAGAAGGTCAGCTTGCGGCGGATCCTGCGGCGATCGACGATCACGTCCGAATCAAGGGACATCGAAATTCTCCTGAAATGATCAGCGCGTTTTGCATCAGCAGCGTGAGCGAAGCGTTACCTGATTACATCAATTGCGACGCAATATGAAGAAAACAAGACCCTGCCAATTGAACCCTGACGGAGCCGGGAGCGAAACCCGGATGCGGTCGCTGCGAGCGGATTGAGTTGCACCCGGATTGCCGTCCGCGCCATCCGGCGCTACGGCTGCGTCGCCGGGACGACGAGAAAACAAAAAGGCCCCGGTCGAAACCGGGGCCTGATGTCGCAGCAGATAAGCAACGCTTACTTGTCGCGGTTCTTCAGCGCGGTGCCGAGGATGTCGCCCAGCGTCGCTCCCGAATCGGAGGAGCCGTACTGCGCGATGGCTTCCTTCTCTTCGGCGACTTCCAGCGCCTTGATCGAGACCTGCACCTTGCGGGCCTTCTTGTCGAACTGGATGACGCGGGCATCGACCTTCTCGCCGACGGCAAAGCGTTCGGCGCGCTGATCGTTGCGGTCACGGGCGAGCTCGGAGCGCTTGATGAAGGTGGTGAAGTCGGTGCCGGAGATCTTCACCTCGATGCCGGCTTCCTTCACTTCGATCACTTCGCAGGTCACGACCGCGCCCTTCTTGACGTCGCCCGGCTCGGCGAAGGGGTCGCCTTCGAGCTGCTTGACGCCGAGCGAGATGCGCTCCTTTTCGACATCGACGTCGAGCACCACGGCCTTGACCATGTCGCCCTTCTTGAAGTTGTCGATGACCTGCTCGCCCGGAAGCTTCCAGTCGAGGTCGGACAGATGGACCATGCCGTCGACGTCGCCGTCGAGACCCAGGAACAGACCGAACTCGGTCTTGTTCTTGACTTCGCCTTCGACCGTCGAGCCGACCGGGAACTTCTCGACGAAGACTTCCCAGGGGTTGCGCATGGTCTGCTTGAGACCGAGCGAGATGCGGCGCTTGACCAAATCCACTTCAAGAACCTGCACTTCGACTTCCTGCGAGGTCGAAACGATCTTGCCGGGGTGCATGTTCTTCTTGGTCCACGACATTTCCGAGACGTGGATCAGGCCTTCGATGCCCGGCTCCAGTTCGACGAACGCGCCGTAGTCGGTGATGTTGGTGACGCGGCCGGTGAAGCGCGCGTTCAGCGGGTACTTCGCCTCGATGCCCTGCCACGGATCGTCCAGCAACTGCTTCATGCCGAGCGAGATGCGGTGGGTCTCGTGGTTGATCTTGATGATCTTGACCTTCACGGTCTGGCCGATGGTGAGCACCTCGGTCGGGTGATTGACCCGGCGCCAGGCGATATCGGTGACGTGAAGCAGGCCGTCGATGCCGCCGAGATCAACGAACGCACCGTAATCGGTGATGTTCTTGACCACGCCGTCGATCACCTGACCTTCTTCGAGATTCTGCACCAGTTCCTGGCGCTGCTCGGCGCGGGTCTCTTCGAGAACCGTGCGGCGCGACACCACGATGTTGCCGCGGCGGCGATCCATCTGAAAATCTGGAACGGCTGCGAGTTGTTCATCAGCGGCGCGACGTCGCGGATCGGACGGATGTCGACCTGCGAGCGCGGCAGGAAGGCGACAGCGCCGTCGAGGTCGACCGTGAAGCCGCCCTTGACCTGGTTGAAGATGACGCCGTGAACCTTCTCGTTGTTGTTGAAGGCCTTCTCGAGCTTGCCCCAGCTTTCCTCGCGGCGCGCCTTGTCGCGCGACAGCACGGCTTCACCGAGCGCGTTCTCGATCCGGTCGAGGAACACCTCGACTTCGTCGCCGACCTTGAGTTCGCTATCGCGGCCGGGGCCGGCGAATTCGCGCAGCGCGACGCGGCCTTCGGTCTTCAGGCCGACGTCGATGACGGCCATGTCCTTTTCGATTGCAACGACCTTGCCCTTGATGACGGAGCTTTCCTGCAGATTGCCGCCGGCGAAGGACTCGTCCAGCATCGCAGCGAAATCGTCGCGGGTAGGATTATAAGAAGCAGCAGTCGAAGCCATTTGTTCTCCAGATGCGGGATATTGCCGGCAGTTCGGGTTAATGGGCGCATCGCGCGTGAGGTGTCAGGGGTCCGCAAACCCTGACGACCGCTGTTTGCAGGAGGCGCAACAGCGGGCCGGCAGCATGCCTGCACGTTCGATACGTTGATTTATCCGGAGCCTGAAACGAGCGTATCGACTTCAAGACCTGGAGCGGGCTTCCTCCAATGACGGCGGGGGTTCAAACCTCCCGCCGGCCCGCTCGGACAGCCCTGATCTTATCGATGGCGGCCCGGATGGCGCTGGATATAGCCCCGAAGGCCATTTTCGGCAAGCGGAAATGC
>CAVUOI010000050.1:0-163931 GCA_963742935.1 uncultured Alphaproteobacteria bacterium
CCGCGATCGATGCCGATATCGACAACACGCACGCGGCCGCAATGCTTGCGCCCCGGCATCAACAAATGCGCCGGCTTGCGGCGGAAGAAGGTCACGGTCTCCACCGCGTTGATCGCAGCGCCCATCACCGCGCCGGTCGTGCCGTTGATACCGCTCGGCAGGTCGACCGCGAGCACCGGCGCGCCGTTGGCGTTGACCGCCTCGATCAGCTCGAGCGGGTCGCCCTTGACGGGACGGTTGAGGCCGGCGCCGAACAGCGCATCGATGATCAGCGCCGGCTTGCCGATCGCCTGCGGGTTGAACGGCAGCACCGGATATTTCCAACCGCGTGCAGCGAGCGCGGCACCACCCGACAGGCTGTCGCGCCCGCACAGCAGGATGACCGAGACATCCCGGCCCCGCGCGGCCAGCTCGGCCGCCGCCACAAAACCGTCGCCGCCATTGTTGCCCCGCCCGGCGACCACGATGATCGGCCCTTCCTCGACGAGACCCATCGCGGCTTCGGCGACCGCCTGGCCTGCGCTCATCATCAGCGCGAAGCCCGGCGTACCGGCGGCGATCGTCAGCCGGTCGGCGCGCTCCATCTCAGTGGTGGTCAACACTTCCATGCCGAAACCTCAGTCCGTCAGCCTTTTCCGGAGGCATATCGCCATTGCGTCGCGTGGCTTCACGCCTCGACTGCACACGAATTGACCTATTTGCCTATTTTGTAATCTCCACTATCATGCGGTGTCCGGCGCAACCTCTTCCACTTGCCTGTTAAAAGTCTGATAACATTCCAAAATCAGCCACGTTAACAACTTGGCATAGACCCTGCTTTTGAGGAAGCCGGTTGAACTACGTAGCTTATGATCGACGCAGTCCGCGTCAATTATGAGCAGCCGGCTTTGCTGGATCAATTCCTGCATTTGCCGGGAAGCAAGGATCAAACCAGACGGCGCCAGGGATTCACCAGGCTGCGACATCGAATCTATCTGCTATTTGGAATTGCCCGGGAGGCGCTCAGTGAAGAAGATTGAAGCCATCATCAAGCCGTTCAAGCTCGACGAGGTGAAAGAGGCGCTTCAGGAGGTCGGGCTGCAGGGCATCACGGTGACCGAAGCCAAGGGTTTTGGCCGGCAGAAGGGACACGCCGAGCTGTATCGCGGTGCGGAATACATCGTCGACTTCCTGCCCAAGGTGAAAATCGAGATCGTGATCGGCGACGATCTGGTCGAGAAGGCGATCGACGCGATCCGCCGCGCCGCCCAGACCGGGCGCATCGGCGACGGCAAGATCTTCGTCTCCAACATCGAGGAAGCGATCCGGATCAGAACCGGAGAATCCGGGCTGGACGCCATCTAACGGGCTGGACGCTCCCTAAGCCGGGTGCTATCCGAATTTTGCGACCAAACAACAAGAAAAGGGCTGCTTCGGCAGCCTGATTTCGTTTGCGATAGCTCACCGATCGTTTGCGAAATATCGCTGTCGCTCGAAGCCTGGAAACCGACCCGTAGTAGCCAAAAGGGGTATTCATGAAGACCGCCAAAGACGTCCTGAAATCGATCAAGGACAACGACGTGAAATACGTCGACCTGCGCTTCACCGATCCGCGCGGCAAGTGGCAGCACGTGACTTTCGACATCGGCATGATCGATGAGGAAATCTTTGCGGAAGGCACGATGTTCGACGGCTCGTCGATCGCCGGCTGGAAAGCGATCAACGAATCCGACATGTGCCTGATGCCCGACCCGGTCACCGCGACCATCGATCCGTTCTTCGCCGAAACCACCATGGTCATCACCTGCGACGTGCTGGAGCCGACCACCGGCGAGCCCTACAACCGCGACCCGCGCGGCATGGCCAAGAAGGCCGAGGCGATGGTGAAGTCGATGGGCGTCGGCGACACCGTGTTCGTCGGACCGGAAGCCGAATTCTTCGTGTTCGACGACGTGCGCTTCTCGACCACGCCCTACAACACCGGCTTCAGGCTCGAACTCCTCCGAACTGCCGACCAATTCGGACACCGAATATGAAGGCGGCAATCTCGGCCACCGCATCCGCACGAAAGGCGGCTACTTCCCGGTGCCACCGCAGGACTCCGTCCAGGACATGCGCTCGGAAATGCTCGGCGCGATGGCCAAGATGGGCGTCAAGGTCGAAAAGCATCACCACGAAGTCGCTTCCGCCCAGCACGAACTCGGCATGAAGTTCGATACGCTGACGCTGATGGCCGACCACATGCAGATCTACAAATACTGCATCCATCAGGTCGCGCACATCTACGGCAAGACCGCCACTTTCATGCCGAAGCCGGTCTACGGCGACAACGGCTCGGGCATGCATGTGCACCAGTCGATCTGGAAGGACGGCAAGCCGGTATTCGCCGGCAACAAGTACGCCGATCTCTCGGAAACCTGCCTCCACTATATCGGCGGCATCATCAAGCACGCCAAGGCGATCAACGCCTTCACCAACCCGTCGACCAATTCCTACAAGCGCCTGGTCCCGGGTTATGAAGCCCCCGTGCTGCTCGCCTATTCCGCGCGCAACCGCTCGGCCTCCTGCCGCATTCCCTACACGGCAAACCCGAAGGCCAAGCGCGTCGAAGTCCGCTTCCCCGATCCGATGGCCAATCCCTATCTCGGCTTCGCCGCGATGCTGATGGCCGGCCTCGACGGCATCAAGAACAAGATCGATCCGGGTCCGGCGATGGACAAGGACCTGTACGATCTGCCGAAGGAAGAGCTGAAGCAGATCCCGACGGTCTGCGGTTCGCTCCGCGAGGCGCTGGAAAATCTCGACAAGGACCGCGCGTTCCTCAAGAACGGCGGCGTGTTCGACGACGATTTCATCGACAGCTACATCGAGCTGAAGATGACCGAGGTCGAGCGTTTCGAAATGACCCCGCACCCGGTCGAATTCGACATGTACTATTCGCTGTGATGGCTGGCGGCGTTCGCGCCGCCGGTATCACCGTCCAACGATGCGAAAGGCGCTCCGATACGGGGCGCCTTTTGTTTTTGCTGGCATGCAGGCCAGGCCGGTTCCCAAATCTCATTGAAGCCAAGACTTCTCCCAAATCGTGGCGGCGATTGTCGCTTTTAGAACGCGCGGGCGGGGTATTGGGGACGCGATCAATAGAGAGGCGGCATCGACCACATGACGGTAGACAATGGTTTTCAGCCGGATCGTCCTCCTATCTTTCTCTCCGAGTTCACGGAAGAAACCGTGCAGGCGGATGTCGAAAAGGGTTGGGACGTAGCGACGATCTCGTCGCGGATTCTCAAGGCGAGTGCTTTGGCGGCGGCGGTGACCACGATCGGCGTCGGCGTTCTATCGGTCGGAAATCCCGTCTTGCTCGTCGCGAACGTGGCGGACTGGTGGAACGACAAGCCTGCGCTTCAGCTTGAAGCGGATACGTCGGCGTCGACCATTCAGACGATCGCCGACGCACAGGACGCGCCGGCGATAACGGACGCGCCGGCGCGCGAGGAAGTTGCTGCGGCTGTCCAACCGGCCGGGCCGAACCCGGCCGAGGCCGTTCAGCGCCAGGCAGAACCCGTTCAGGTGCAGGCCGAGAATCCACGCGCGATCGCACAGAGCCAGGCTGAGAACAGCGAACCCGTCAGCGCAGAGTTGTTCAAGCAATTCCAGGCCTGGGCGGCCGAGAAAGAAGCGCGGGCGCAGCCCGGGTCTGCGCCAACGGCCCGCGCGCGGGTGGCGCAGGATGCCCAGCAGGCGCGGCCCGCGAAGAAGCACCGGCGCGTCCACTCCGTGCAAAATGCCCGCGCCGAAGTCCGCCCGCAGCGGCAATACCGTACAAGGGTCCGCGAGGAACAGGATGCGCGGGAACAGGTCACGCCCTTGGCCGATCCCCGCGCGCCGGACCCGGCCCAGCAAAATGCGCAGCCGCCGTCGTTCCTGCAAAGCCTCGGTTTCCGCTAGGTATGGCGGAAATTCCAAAAGGCGCTCGGTGCGGGCGCCTTTTGTTTTTCAGTCATCCGGCCTCGTCTGACTTCGCGGCTCGCTCCTTCGTCACTGCCGTTAGGTTCATCGTCAGCAATACCCCGGGCTTGGGCAGTTCGCGAACCGCAATGACCGTGCGGGCCGGGCGGCGATCTCCCATGATGTCGACATAGGCCGCGTTCATCGCTTCGAAGTCCGACATCTGCTGCAGGAAGATGTTGATGTGCATGACGTGGCTGAGGTCGGAGCCGACGGCGACGAGCATCACGACGAATGATTTCAGGATTTGTCGCGTCTGGGCGCCGACATCCGTCCCCGCCAACTGTCCCGTCGCCGGGTCGACGCCGGCGGTGCCGCCGATCCATATCTGCTCGCCGACTTTGGCGATGTGATTGTAGGGGCCGATCGGGGTCGGCGTGTTCGGTGGTGTAAGCGTCTCGACGCGAGATTTCATCTATCTGCTCCTTTCGGCGGATTTTCCTTCAGGAAACGCTCAAGATCCTCCTGCACCGAATAGGGTAGCGGGATCGGGTCGCCCATGTGGTCGATCGCGAGGTCGAGGGCGAGGCGCACCAGGCGCGCCAACTCGGCCTTGCGGTACGGCTTTTTCAGCAGCAGCACGCCTTCGGCTGGACGCACGCTGGCATCGAAGGCGCCGAACGTATTGCCCGAAGTGTAGAGCACCCGAAGCGGCCGGCGCAGTTCGGCGACCTTTTGCGCGAGCTGACGGCCGTTCATGGCGCCGGGCATGACGATGTCGGTGAACAGAAGATCGAACGCCACGCCCGCATTCACGATGTCGAGCGCCTCGGCCGCATTGGAAGCTGTCATGACGGTATAGCCAAGACTTTTCAGACGCCCGGTGACATGCGCCCGCACGACATCGTCGTCCTCGACGCACAGGATGGTTTCCGATCCGCCGCGCAGTTCTTCATCTTCAGGCGGCCACGCACTGCTGGCGGCACGCGCGTCGGAAGGCTCGGCGTCGGCTTTCGGCAGATAGATGCGGAAACAGGCACCCTCCCCCTCTTCGCCGTCGACCAGAACGGCGCCGCCGGATTGCTTGGCAAATCCGAACACCATGCTCAGCCCGAGCCCCGTCCCGGTGCCGAACTGCTTGGTCGAAAAGAACGGCTCGAAAATCTTGTCGCGGATGGCGAGCGGAATGCCGGCGCCGCTATCGATGACCTCGATGGCGACGTAATCACCCACGCCGAGATCGCCCACCTCCGCGTCCTGCACATGGCGGCTGAAATTTCGTGTCCGAAACAGCAGCGTCCCGCCTTCCGGCATCGCGTCGCGGGCGTTGATCGCGAGATTGACCAGCGCCGAGGTGAGCTGGCTGCGATCGACCAGCGCAGGCCAGGCCGCTTCGCTATACGCCGTCTTGATCTCGATCTGCCTTCCGAGCGTCGGCGCCAGCAGCTTGACCACCTCCTCGATCAACGCATTGACGTCGGTCTCGAGCGGGCGCAACGGCTGCTTTCTGGCAAATGCCAGCAGGTTCGCCGTGAGCTGCGAAGCCCGGTCGGCCGCATCGTTGATCATCTTGGCGATCGAGGCCAGCGCCGGATCGTGCTTGACGCCGTCGGCCAGGATCTCGATCGTGCCGGTGATCACGGTGAGCATGTTGTTGAAGTCGTGGGCGATGCCGCCGGTCAATTGCCCGACCAATTCCATCTTTTGCGCCTGGAACAACTGTTCTTCCGCCGCGCGCTTGGCGGTGATGTCCCTGACGAAGGCGTTGATGATGTGGCCTTCATTACGGCGCAGCGCCGTGAGCGATACTTCGGCGAAAAATTCGCTTCCGTCCTTGCGCAGCAGCGGCGTCTCGTAACGTCCTCCGGCGGCATCGCCTTTGGCCTCGCTCAGGAACCGATCGATCCACTGCCGGTGCCCGACCCATAGAGATTCCGGAAACAGCAGCTTCTCCACGCTGTGGCCGATGGCCTCCTCGCGCGTCCAACCCATCAATGCCTCGGCGTGCGGGCTCCAGTTGAGGACGACGCAGGACCCGTCGGTCTGAACGAAGGCGTCGAGTGCCTCTTCGATGATGGCCCGCGCCATCTTCTCGTTGTCGATCAGGATCTGGTACGCCCGCTCCTGCTCCGTCTCCGCCGCGGCAACCGCTGACAATGCAGGCTTGAGTAGACGGTGGTTGATGCCGGCGGCGAGCACGATCGCGAGCACCGCCGCAATCCCGCCGCCGGCCAGCGCCGCGGTGAGGATCGACATGAGCATCGCGCGTGGAACGGCGTCGGCGACGAAATAACAGGCGAATGCGCCGACCATGATCGAGGTCGCCACGACCAGCAAAACCATCGCGAGCGCAAGGCGGCCGGGTATCTTCATAGCCTCCCCCGGTCGCCAGGTGATGGACGAGCACCGGCTCTTGCCAGGCCATATCGGCCGCAGCCGACAATGCTGCAGCGCCTCCTTTGCTTACCTGACTTCAGGCTGGCGATGCCCGCACTTTCAGGCCCGTAGAAATACGGAAGATGCTTGGTATGGGCCGCCGTCCTGATTCGTCCAGCATGTAGCGGGTTGCGACGGCAGGCCTATCGTGCCCGACAGTTGCAATTAGTTCCCGCGCATATCCCGCCTTCGAGGATGCTGGCGTCAAACGCCGAATATCTTGGCGTAGCGCGCCTTGATCTCCTCGCTTTGCGCCTGCACCTGGGCCGGGTCGGCCTTGAGCAGTTTCAGGCTGGAGAGCGGCACGTGCTCGCCCTTCTCCTTGACCTGCGCATGAAACGAGCGATGCGCAAACACGTCGACCAGCAGCTGCTGGGCTTCCGCGCTGAAGAAGAAGTTTTGGAACAGCTTTGCCGCGTTCGGATTCGGCGCGCCGCGGAAAATGCCCGAGGGAACGATGATCAGCGGCGATCCTTCGGCAGGATACACCACCTCGACCGGCTTGCCCTGGTCCTTTAGCCAGCACGAGATTGTAGTCATTGCCGTCGGCCATCACGGCGCGCTCGCCGAGCAAAATCTTCTTTGGCGGATCGGCCGCCGATTGCACCTGCATCACCTTCTGCTGCGCGAGCTTTTCCAGATACGGCCAGCCGAGATCGCGTGCCAGCACGAAGGTCGCCGTCATGATGGCGCCGCTGTAGCCCGGATGCCCCTTGACCATCTTGCCCAGCCATTTCGGATCGAGCAGGTCGGCATAGCTCTTCGGCGCATCCTCGCGCTTCACGAGATTGGTGTTGTAGCCGATCACCTCCATCCACGCGCATGAGGTCGCATACATGCCGTCGGGGTCGATCTGATCGGCCGGGAAATATTTGGCAACGTCCGCGGGCAGGTACGGCGTCAGCCAGTCGTTCTTTTTCCATTCGAGGTAATGCGCGGGTCGGTCGAGTTGGCGACGTCGACGGCCTTGATGCCGCTGCCCTGCTCCTGCGCGATGCGCTGAAAGATCCGTTCCGCGCCGGAGCGCTCGACGCGCACGGCAATCCCCGGGTATTTCGCCTCGAACGTCCGCGCCAGACGCTCGGCGGTGTTGAGTTCAAGCGCCGAATAGAACGACAGCTTGCCCTCCTTCTTCGCGGCCTCGATCAGCGCGGGCGTCACCTCCTCCGCAGCTGGCGCCGCGGCTCTCAGCGGTTCGGCGAACAAAAGACCCGCGGCGGAAACCGTCGACGCCTTGAGCAGGTCACGTCTCGTCCATTTGCCGTCCCGCATCGTATTCTCCCTCGTGACGCGACCGTTCTTCGCGGCCGCCTGTCTTCGGTTCGTAGTTCGTAGCCCGGGTGAGCGCAGCGATACCCGGGACCACTCTAGCACCGGCCCCGGATGTCGCTGCGCTCATCCGGGCTACAAGTGACGCGCGCGATGACGCTTTACGCCGCCCGCCTGTGCGCCTTCAGCGCCTCGCCGAACGCCTCGAACAGTTTTCGGTTGATCGGGTTGCGCTGCGGATCGTATTCGGCGTGCCACTGGACGCCGAGGGCAAAACTCGCGGCGTCGGCGATCCGGATCGCCTCGATGGTGCCGTCTTCGGCGATGCCTTCGATCACGACGCGCTCGCCGGGATCGAGGATGCCCTGGCCGTGCAGCGAATTGACCCGGATGGTCTCGCAGCCGAGCAGGCTGGCAAACGTGCCGCCGGGCGTGAGGTGGACGTCGTGACGGTCGGCAAACACGACGGTCGGATCGGGGTGGATCTCGCCGTTCTCCAGCCGCGGCATGCGGTGGTTCATGCGGCCGGGGATCTCGCGGATTTCGGGATGCAGCGAGCCGCCGAAGGCGACGTTCATCTCCTGCAGTCCGCGGCAGATGCCGAAGATCGGGACGCCACGCGCGACGCAGGCCTCCGTCAGCGCCAGCGCGACGTCGTCGCGGTGGATGTCGTAGGGCTCGTGCCTCTCATGCGGCTCGGTCTTGAAGCGCGTCGGGTGAACATTGGCCCGCGCGCCCGTCAAGATCACCCCGTCGACGACGTCGAGCAGCGCGCCGATGTCGGTAATCTCGGGCGAGCCTGCAAACATCAGCGGCAGCGCGCCGGCCACATCGGTCACCGCGCGCAAATTGCGCTCGCCGACCATCTGGGTCTGGAAACGGTTTTCGACGCGATGGGCGTTCGCGATCACCCCGACCACGGGCCGCCTCATCGCAGCAATTCCGCTGTCATCGTCCTGTGCAAGAATCTTCCGGGCTGAGCCATGATTGCAGAAGATAATGCCTGCGCGGGGGCCGCGGATCAACATCCGCAGAGCGGCAGCGGAGCTGCCCTGCTATTTTCGCGTGAAAGCCTCGCGGGCATCGATCCGGTCGGTCCCGGGCAGGCCGGCCGCCCGGAGCGCTGTGGCCGCCGAATCGCCGGTGACGCCGAGCCATGGCAGTTTCGCCTCGATTCCGCGCGTAATTGGCTCGCCCAACGGACCGCCGAAATCGAGCGGCCAGTATCCGTTCGGCACCACTTCAACCGAAATTCCCTGCAGGCGGTAACCCTGGCCGAGCACCGCTTCGGTATCGTCGGGCCGCACCACCCGCGCGCTGCCGGGCACGGCCGGATCGGCGAACGCGATGAGCACCGGGATCAGCGCGCCCTTTACGGGCACCGTGCCGGTCAACCGGCTCATCTCGCTGAATGGCACGCGCTTGCCGGATGCCTCTGCGTAGGCCCGCAGGGCCACGTAATTGACGTCATCGAGCACGAGATTGCTGTCGACATGCGCCAGCAGCGCGACGAGGTTCTTGCCCTGCCCGAGATCGACGAAAACGGCATCTCCAAGGGTGCGGGTCTGGCCACGGCGGGCGTAGCTGCGATCGGGATGGACGGCCAGCACGCTGGAGGCGGATTTGCGGCCCTCCGGCGTTTCGACCTCGACCGTCAGGCGAAATTTGTGGGCGGGCCGGTTGATCCTGATCTGGTCGCCGATCACGAGCGCCGCCAGCAGCGCAAGCGGGCCGAACCATTTGAAAATCATCCTGCCCTCACCGCCCCCCTGTCAGGTCGATGCAACGCTTGGCATATCCGGAGCGGCAGCGTCAAACCGGCGCGTTCGCGCCCGCTTGATCCCGGCGGCGTTTTGGCCAAAGACTGGCCTCATCATATCGGGCGTGAGAAGGAATCAACGTGACAGGTCCGGCTGACAATCGCCTTCAGGCCCGCAACGATCTGGCGTGGGCGATATCGGTCGGCGGCATCGGCGTCGTGATGTTCGCCGCCCTGCTCGCACTCACCTGGGCGTTCGCGGCGACGCTGTTTCTGATATTCGCCGGCGTGCTGCTCGGTGTCGCCCTCAATGCCATGAGCAATTTGCTCGGCCGCGTGGTGCAGCTTCCGCATGCGCTTCGGCTGACGATGGTCTGCCTGGTGGCGGCGGGCATGCTGTCGGGCATCGTATTTCTCGGCGGCGCCACGATCGCGCAGCAGACCACGGCGTTGGGCAACACGCTCAAATCGCAACTCGTGAACGTCAAGGGTTTCCTGGAACGAAACGGCATCGACACCGGGTTCCTCGACATCGGCAACCTGTCGTCGGCCGCCGAAGACGCCGCACCCGCACCTCCACCGCCGACGACGCCCCACAATCTTCCCAGCGCCGGCACCATCGCCGCCAGCGGCGGCGCGATCTTCAGCCAGAGCCTGAAGCTGATCCTGGGCACCGTGAGCGCGGTCGGAAACTTCTTCATCGTGCTGTTTCTGGGCATCGCCTTTGCGACCCAGCCCGGCGTCTACCGCGACGGCCTGCTGTTCATGGCGCCCGCCAAGCATCGAGGGCGCGCCACGGCGATCGTCGACCGGATCGGCGAGACGCTGGAGCGCTGGCTGATCGCGCAGATCATCACCATGGTGGCGGTATTTCTGGTCACCTGGATCGGGCTGTCGATCATCGGCATCCAGAGCTCGTTCATCCTGGGCATTCAGGCGGGGCTGCTCGCCTTCATCCCGACCGTCGGCGCCATCCTCGGCGGGCTGATCGTGGTGCTGGCGAGCCTCGCCTCGGGATGGGTGGCGGCACTCTCCGCCTTCATCCTGTTTCTTGGCGTGCACGCGCTGGAGAGCTACGTGCTGACGCCGATCATCCAGCGCCAGGCGCTGGACATTCCACCCGCCACGCTGTTTGCGTTCCAGATCCTGCTCGGCGTCGTGTTCGGCATCTGGGGGCTGGCGCTCGCGCTGCCGCTGATGGCGATCGCCAAGGTGATGATCGACCATTTCAAGGCGGATGACGCGCCGGGCGCGACTCACGCCTGAACGGTGTCAGCCGGCCGTGGTCAGCACCGTCTCGGTGTGCTCGACCTCGGGCGGCGCCGCAAAATACTGCCCGACCAGTCCGCGCCATGCGGTGAAATCTTCCGAGCCGCGAAAATCCACAGTGTGGTTTTCCAGCGTCTCCCATTGCGCCATCAGCCGGTAGCGCTGCGGCTTCTCGATCGATTTGTGCAATTCAAACCCCTTGCCGCCCTTGGCGCGCAGGAACAGCGGACGCGCCTTGGCGACGGCCGCCTCAAAATCCTTTTCGGTACCGGGCTTGACGTCGATTTGTGCGATTTCGGTGATCATCGGGTTACGCCTTCTCATGAGGAGAAGCGTATCTAACCCGGCAGCCCAAAAAGAAAAAGACGCCTCGCGGCGTCGTTATTCCAGCGATCGTACGGGTAACTCAGCCGAAAATCAATGCCGTGCCGGCGACCATCAGCGCGCAGCCGATGAACAGGATGGCAGGCCAGCGCATTCTGCGCTGAACGTAACGCCCCTGCGCCCGACGCTCCGTGATGAGCGCCATCTCGAATTCTTCCGAGGTCGAGAACATGCAGCCGAAACCACCGCGGGCCGAATCTTCTGCCGCTTCGAGCGACGTCAGTGCAGCTTGCGCGTTTCGACTGCGAGGTGACTCCATGACGCCGATGATAGCAACGGAATGGTAAACGCGAGGTTACCAAGCGTCGTTCTCTCCGCGGACGTCCCGAAAGCGCGACATCAATCGCCGCCAATATCGCTGATCGCGCGTAGCGTTCAGGTCGCAGCCGGCGCCGGGCGCCGTGACGCCGCGCGCTCCGCCGCCTTGCGCCGCCAGTTCTCCAGCGACAGCGGCAACTCGTCGGCGGCCTCGACCCGGTTACGGCCGGAGCGCTTGGCCTGGTAGAGCGCGGTGTCGGCCGCCGCCAGCAACACGTCGAGTTCCGTGCCGGCCGGCCCGCCGGCGACGCCGATGCTGACCGTGGTGTCCACCGGACCTTCCTCGCAGACGATGTTGGATCCCTCGAACGCCTCGCGGACGCGCTCGGCCACGATCACGCCCTCAGCCAGCGAACACGCCAGCAACGCCGCAAATTCCTCGCCGCCGATCCGCCCCGACAGGTCGTTGGTACGCAAATTGCCGATCACGACGGTGGAGAACAGCTTGAGAATTTCGTCGCCTGCGGGATGGCCGAAGCGGTCGTTGATGCCCTTGAAATGGTCGATGTCGAAAATCATCACCGTCACCGGCCGTCCCGCGGCGGCCTCGCGGTCGATCACCCGGTTGCTGGCTTCCGAGAAACCGCGGCGGTTCAGCATGCCGCTCAGGGGATCGACCGAAGCGGCGGTCTTGTGCACCGTCACGGCGCGGTCCGACACCAGCATGAAGATGACGAACACGGTGCCGATCGCATAGAGAATCAGTTCGATCGAGAACGCCGTCACCCAGATGCTGCCGGCGAAGGTTTCATCGTGAGGCCGCAAAAGACTGCCGAGCAGGATCGGCAGCGCCAGCACGCAGCCGTGCATGACCGGCACGACGATCGTCGGCCAGCGCTTGTGCATGGTCCGCCGCCGTTCGCGCCACAATTCGGACGCCGTCAAGCCCGCATAGATCGCGACGATCGCAGCACCTGCGACCAGGCGCATGGCGGGATTGAGCGACGGCACGGCCAGCACCATGCCGGTCCAGACGATTGCGCCGGCGAGCAGCCCCGGCCAGTTGGGCTTGCGGCCATGGAAGACGCGCGAGGCGTTCCAGACCATGCCGCACGCCACGAAGCCGAGTGCGTGCAGCGCCAGCAAAACCGGTTCGCCGAGCACGGCGCCGCCGACGGTCCAGATCGCCACCGACGAAGCGCCGAGCAGATAGGCCGTCCCCCACCACTTCAAGGCCGCGATGTTTTCCTGCTTGCCGAACAGCAGCAGCATGGCCCCGAGCATGCCTGCAACCATCGTGGCGAACAGATATAATGTGGACGTATCAAACGACATGGGCTCACCCGAACGCGTGTGATGCAATTTGTTCGGCGCGCACCAAAAATGCAATTTCGCGCCGGAGTATTGCGGACACTAGGAGCGCCGTATTCCAATTTGGTTCGTGCGGGTAAGCAAGTTTTCACGAAAATTCGTGATGAGCTGTCACCAATTGGTAAGCAAAAAGGGCGCCGATCGGCGCCCTTTTCTTCTCGTGAATGCAGCAATGCGCTGCAAATTTTAGCGAAGCGATTAGCGCTTCGAGAACTGGAACGACTTGCGCGCTTTCGCCCGGCCGTACTTCTTGCGCTCCACGGTACGGGAGTCGCGGGTCAGGAAGCCGCCCTTCTTCAGCACGCCACGCAGATCCGGCTCGAAGTTCGTCAAGGCCTTCGAGATGCCGTGACGCACGGCGCCTGCCTGGCCCGACAGACCGCCGCCGGCGACCGTGCAGATGACGTCGTATTGGCCGGCACGGGCGGCTGCGACCAGCGGCTGCTGGATCAGCATGCGCAGAACCGGGCGGGCGAAGTAAGTCTCGACTTCGCGGGTGTTGACGACGATCTTGCCGGCGCCCGGCTTGATCCAGACGCGGGCGACCGCGTCCTTGCGCTTGCCGGTGGCATAGGCGCGACCGTATTTGTCGACCTTCTTGACGTATTTCGGCGCTTCAGGAGAAACCGCCGCCTTCAGCGAAGACAACTGGTCGAGAGACTGCATGGTATCCGACATCTTATGCGGCCCTCATGTTCTTGCGGTTCATCGAAGCGATATCAACCTTCTCGGGCTGCTGGGCTTCATGCGGATGTTCGGCGCCGGGGTAGACACGCAGATTGCCCATCTGCACGCGGCCGAGCGGGCCGCGCGGGATCATGCGCTCGATGGCCTTCTCGACGACGCGCTCGGGGAAACGACCCTCGAGGATCGACTTCGCGGTGCGCTCCTTGATGCCGCCGATGAAGCCGGTGTGCTTGTAGTAGACCTTGTTTTCGCGCTTGCGACCGGTCAGCACGACATGCGCCGCATTGATGATGACGACGTTGTCGCCGCAATCGACATGGGGCGTGTAGATCGGGAGGTGCTTGCCGCGCAGGCGCATCGCGACCAGGGTGGCGAGACGGCCGACCACCAGACCCTTGGCGTCGATCACGACCCACTTCTTCGTCACGTCGGCGGGCTTTGCCGAATAGGTTTTCATGTGAGGAAATCCGTGAAAATGGAAATCGGCGCCAGATGCGCCGAATGAGCGAGTTTCTAGAGAACGGCAGATTATCCGTCAACGCCAAAGCGTATAAAATAATACTGCAAAAACAGCTACTTATAAATATGGTGCAATAATACCTCTAAAAACGCTATTTGTTTGGAATGGAATAGGTTGCCGTCACATGGGCGATCGGATCGGGCGACGTCCCCGACAGCAGGCTGACCTCGCCGACCGCCAGCCGCTTGCCGAGCTTCAAAATCTTCGCGGCGGCCAGCACGTCCTGCCCGGGCTGGCCTTTACGCAGGAAATTGATGTTGAGATTGGTCGTCACCGCGAGGCCGACCGGGCCGATCGCCGAGAGCAGGACGACATACATCGCCAAATCGGCCATCTCCATCAGCGTCGGCCCCGACACCGTTCCGCCGGGACGCAGCATCCGTTCGTCATAGCGACGCCGCAGCAGGCAGGTCTCGCCGTCGGCGCTCTCGATTGCGATGTCGCCGCCGCCGAAGACCTGGGGGAATTCCTTGCGAAGGAACTCCTCCAGCTCAGCCACACTCATTTTCGCTGCCGCCATACCGACCCTGCCCTCTCGCTTACGAGGGTCTGTTACATTAGGTTGTCATCAAAGCCCAAATGAAAATCCTGAAGTGAAAAACCCGGAAATGCCCGTCCAGACTGCTCGCGCACCTACCCCGCAACCTCCGATCCTGCTGCAGGAAAATGTCGGCAGCATCCGCCTGCTCACCCTCAACCGGGCCGCCGCGCGCAACAGCCTGTCGGAGGCACTGATCGCCGAACTGCACGACGCGCTGAAACAGATCCATGACGACAACAGCGTCCGCGCCGTCGTCATCGCTGCCAATGGTCCGGCCTTCTCCGCGGGCCACGATATGAAGGAACTGACCGCACGACGCAGCGATGCCGATCGCGGCCGCGCCTATTTTGCGCAGATCATGAATGCGTGCAGCGCGATGATGCAGGCCATCGTGCAACTGCCGAAGCCGGTGGTCGCCGCCGTGCAGGGCATTGCGACGGCAGCCGGCTGCCAGCTGGTGGCGAGCTGCGATCTCGCGGTTGCCTCCGAAGCTGCAGGCTTCGCCACCCCCGGCGTCGATATCGGCCTGTTCTGTTCGACGCCGATGGTGGCGCTGTCGCGCAACATCCCGCGCAAGCAGGCGATGGAGATGCTGCTCACGGGCGAGCCGATTTCCGCGACGACGGCAAAGAATATCGGCCTCGTCAACCGCGTCGTGGCCGCCGGCACCGAGCGCGATGCAGCGATCGCATTGGCGCAGAAGGTCGCGCTCAAATCCTCCTATACCGTCAAGCTCGGCAAGGAAGCCTTCTATCGCCAGGCCGAAATGAACCTCGCCGACGCCTATCGCTACGCGGCGGAAGTGATGACCGAAAACATGATGGCGCGCGACGCCGAGGAAGGCATCGGCGCCTTCATCGAGAAGCGCGATCCGAAGTGGCAGGATAAATGACGACGCGACGCGTCGTCCAGGCGGGTAGAAAATGAACCACGACAATTACGACGACAACTACATCCGCGGCATCCTCAACGGCGTGAAGTCGATCGCGATGGTCGGCGCTTCGCCGGTCAACGTGCGGCCGAGCTATTTCGCGTTCAAATATTTGGCGCAGCGCGGCTACGACATGATCCCGGTCAATCCCGGCCACGTCGGCAAGAGCCTGCTCGGAAAACCCTTCGTCGCTTCGCTGTCGGAGATCGGCCGCCCCGTCGACATGATCGACATCTTCCGCAATTCCAGCCACATCATGCCCGTCGTCGACGAGGCGCTGACTTTGTCGCCGTTGCCGAAGGTGATCTGGATGCAACTCGGCGCGCGCGACGATGCGGCGGCGGAGAAGGCCGAAGCCGCCGGCATCAACGTCGTGATGAACCGCTGCCCGAAGATCGAGTATGGCCGGCTGTCGTCGGAGATTTCATGGATGGGCGTCAATTCGCGCACGCTGAGTTCGAAGCGCGCGCCGGTCCCTGTTCAGGGCATGCGGCTGTCGCTGAACCGGACCAGCGTCGGCGGCGGCGCCACCGCGGCATCGGACCGCGCCGCGAAGAACAAAAGCGAATTCACATAACCTGAATATGAAATAAACGTTTCGACAAGGTGGCGTGAAGAAGTACGTCCGTTTTTGTGATCCCCTCAACTTGACGGCGCGCGCGGCTGCGACCAGCATGCCGCGCATTTTGAAACAGGCCAGAACAACAGGACGGATAGAATGACCGATCGTCTCCCGGGATTTTCCACCCTTGCCGTGCATGCCGGCGCGCAGCCCGATCCCACCACCGGCGCACGGGCGACACCGATCTATCAAACCACGTCCTTTGTGTTCAACGATGCCGACCATGCCGCCTCGCTGTTCGGGCTGCAGGCGTTCGGCAACATCTATACCCGCATCGGCAATCCCACGACCGCCGTGCTGGAAGAGCGCGTCGCGGCGCTGGAGGGCGGCACCGCGGCACTCGCAGTTGCCTCGGGACACGCCGCGCAAGTCGTCGTGCTGCAGCAATTGCTGATGCCGGGTGACGAGTTCATCGCCGCGCGAAAACTCTATGGCGGCTCGATCAACCAATTCACGCACGCGTTCAAGAGTTTTGGCTGGAACGTGGCGTGGGCCGATCCCGACGATGTCGCAAGCTTCGAGCGTGCGGTGACGCCGCGCACCAAGGCGATCTTCATCGAATCGATCGCCAATCCCGCCGGCAGCATCACCGACATCGAAGCGATTGCGGAAGTCGCCCGCAAGGCCGGCGTGCCGCTGATCGTCGACAACACGCTGGCGACGCCGTATCTGATCCGCCCGATCGACCATGGCGCCGACATCGTCGTGCACTCGCTGACCAAGTTTCTCGGCGGCCACGGCAATTCGCTCGGCGGCATCATCGTCGACGGCGGCACCTTCGACTGGTCGAAGGGCAACAAATATCCGATGCTCAGCGAACCGCGGCCGGAATATCACGGCATCCGGATCCAGGAGACCTTTGGCAATTTCGCCTTCGCGATCGCCTGCCGCGTGCTGGGCTTGCGCGACCTCGGTCCGGCGATCTCGCCGTTCAACGCCTTCATGATCCTGACCGGCATCGAGACGCTGCCGCTGCGCATGCAGAAGCATTGCGAGAACGCCAAGGCGGTCGCGGAATTCCTCGCCGGCCATTCCGCCGTCGCGTCGGTGAATTATGCCGGGCTGGCCAGCAACGAGTACAACAAGCTCGCGCGCAAATACGCGCCGAAGGGTGCCGGCGCGGTGTTCACCTTCAGCCTGCGCGGCGGCTACGACGCCGGCGTCAACCTGGTGTCGAACCTGAAACTGTTCTCGCATCTGGCCAATGTCGGCGACACCCGTTCGCTGGTGATCCACCCGGCCTCGACCACCCACAGCCAGCTCGACGACGCCGCCAAGGTGAAATCCGGCGCCGCGCCCGATGTCGTGCGCCTGTCGATCGGCATCGAGGACAAGGACGATCTGATCGCGGATCTGGAGCAGGCGTTGACGGCCTGATCGTCATACGTCATGACCGGGTCAGTTGCTCGGCCCGGCCATGACGGTTAGCGCTCTGAAATCACAAGGCCTCTCGTTAACGCGGATTCCGGCATAAAGTGGCGCCGAGCCGCCCTTGATGATTCGGAGCCGATGATGCTGCGCTGGTGGATGACGCCATTCCTGGCCGCGATTTTCGCGGTGGGAACCGCTGCGGCCCAGGATTCCGGGGCTGCCAAGCCGGCCGAAGCCCCCGCCGCAGCGAGCCCGGCCGCCACTCCTGCCGCCGCAAAACCCGCAGAGCCTCCGGCAACGGCCAAGATGGAAGCGCCCCCCGCCGCCGCGAAACCCTCTCCCAGCCCGGCCGCAACAAAGCGAGTAGAGAAGCAGGCCGCCGCCCGCCGCGCCGCGGTTCGCGCCGCCGGCCAATTGCCGCCCGGCCTGCCCCGTGTTCACTACAAATACCGCACCACCGTCGCCCCCGGCGCCGCGCCGCTTTACGTGCGCCGCGGCCGCACCGTCGTGGTCGAAGAGGAAAGTCTCGACCTGCCGTTGATTTCGGGCGGCATCAAACCCTATGCCCCGCGCATCTTCGGCACGCCGCTGCTGCCGGGCTCTTCCACGTTGCCCGGCTATTACGGCACCAGCCATTCCTACGCTTATGACGGCCCCTATTACGGCAGCCCTTCGTATTGGAACCGGCTGCCCTATGCTTGCGGCGTCTATGGTTATTGCTAAACGCGCATTGACCAAACAACGGAGACGGAAAACCGACGTGGCAGGGGGACTACGGAAAGCGAGCAAGACGGGCGCGGCGAATGCGACCACGGCGGACCTGGTCGCCGTCCTCGTCGCCGTGACCGACGGCGAGCCCAAGATCATGACCATCGCCAACGACGGCGCGCTGCCGAGCGGACCGTTCGAATTCAAGCACCGCTCGCTGCAGACGGGGTTGCGCGCATGGGTCGAGGCACAAACCGGCCATCCGCTCGGCTATGTCGAGCAGCTGTACACGTTCGCCGACCGCGGACGCGGCGGCGATGCCAACTCGCCGCATTCGATCTCGATCAGCTATCTCGGCCTCACCCGCGAGGACAAGGTCGGCCAGGGTTTTGAGGCGCATTGGTCCGGCTGGTACGAATATTTCCCCTGGGAGGATCAGCGGTCCGGCCTCGCCCGCGGCGCTGGCGAAAACATTGGCCTCGCGGCTGCGGGCGTGGTCGAAATCCGCTGATACCGCCGGCCTGCAGCGCGAGCGCTGGCAGCGCGTCGCCATCACGTTCGGCCTCGACGAGCGCGAATGGAACGAGGAACTGGTGCTGCAGCGATATGAGTTGCTCTACGAGGCCGGCCTGATTCCGGAAGCCGTGCGCGACGGCGCCAGCGCCACGACCGTCATTCCCGGTCGGCCGATGACGGGCGACCACCGCCGCATTCTCGCCACCGGCATCGCGCGGTTGCGCGCCAAGATCAAATACCGCCCGGTGGTGTTCGAACTGATGCCGGCGGAATTCACCCTGCTGCAACTGCAACGCAGTGTTGAGGCGCTTGCAGGCCGGCTGGTGCACAAGCAGAATTTCCGCCGCCTGATCGAGCAGCAGCAACTCGTTGAGGAAACTGGCGCAATCGCCGCCGACACTGTCGGCCGCCCGGCCAAGCTGTTCCGGTTTCGCCACGGCGTGCTGGCAGAACGGGCCGTCGCCGGAACCAAACTCCCGCTTTCGCGCACTTGACATCGGTTATGCTCAGGATAAGTATAAGCCAAGATATGCTCATGGAGAGTATAAATGGCGAACCTCAGCTCCACTGCACGCGCACGTTCCGCAGAGCTCTATGACCGCGTCAAACGGGTGATCCCGCCGCCCGAATGGGCCACCTTCGCCGAGGACGTCGACGCCATCCTCGAACTCAAGCGCAGCCGCAATGCCGTCGTCCTCGCGCATAATTACCAGACGCCTGAAATCTTCCACGGCGTCGCCGACATCGTCGGCGACAGCCTGCTGCTGGCGCGCGAAGCCACCAAGGTCGATGCCGATATCATCGTGCTGGCCGGCGTGCACTTCATGGCCGAGACGGCCAAGCTGCTGAACCCGGAAAAGACGGTGCTGATCCCCGACCTCGCGGCGGGCTGCTCGCTGGCCAACTCCATCACGGCGCAGGACGTACGGCTGATGCGGCAGCGCTATCCCGGAGTCCCCGTCGTCACCTATGTCAACACCACGACGGCGGTGAAGGCGGAGTCCGACGTCTGCTGCACCTCGGGCAATGCGCTGAGGATCGTAGAGTCGCTCGGCGTCGAGCGCGTGATCATGCTGCCGGATGAATATCTCGCACAGAATATCGCCGCGCAGACCAACGTGAAGATCATCGCGTGGAAGGGCCATTGCGAGGTGCACGAACTGTTCACCGCCGCCGACGTCAGGCAGTTGCGGGAAAATCACCCTGACGTGACGGTGCTGGCGCATCCGGAGTGCCCGCCCGACGTGGTCGCGGAAGCGGATTTTTCAGGTTCGACGGCGGCGATGTCGGACTTCGTCGGCCAAAAGCGGCCGCCCCGGGTCGTGCTGCTGACGGAATGCTCGATGAGCGACAACGTTTCGGTGCTCCACCCCGACGTGGAGTTCATCCGGCCCTGCAATCTGTGCCCGCACATGAAGCGGATCACGCTGAAGAACATCCGCCATGCGCTGGAGACCGGCCAACACGAAGTGACGATCGATCCCGCCATTGCCTCGCCTGCCCGGCGCGCAGTCGAAAGGATGCTGGCGCTATGAGCACGGAGATTACATCGCTCAACAACCGTCCCGTCATCATCGGCGGCGGCGCTGCCGGATTGATGACGGCCCTTCAAATGGCACCCGAACCGGTGTTGCTGCTCTCGAAGGCGCCGCTCGGCGCGGAAGCTTCCAGCCTGTGGGCGCAGGGCGGGCTCGCCGCGGCGATGGGAGAGGATGATGCCCCCGCCCTGCACGTCGCCGACACGCTCGCCGCGGGCGCGGGCCTTTGCGACGAAGCCGTGACAAGCCGCATCGTGCATGCGGCACCGGCGGCCGTCGAACATCTCGCCAGACTTGGCGTCGCCTTCGACCGGCGGGCGGACGGCGGCTGGCGGCTCGGGCTGGAAGCCGCGCATGGCCGCAACCGCATCGTGCACGCCACCGGTGACGGCACCGGCCGCGAGATCATGCGGGCACTGATCGCAGCGGTGCGCCGCTGCCCGACCATCACGCTGCTGGAGGGTGTCGAGGCGCGCAGCCTGATCGTCGAAGACGATGCCATCAAGGGCGTGCTCGCCGTGAACGCGCAAGGCCCGTTGACGATCGATACCGGCCGCGTCGTGATCGCGACGGGCGGCATCGGTGGGCTGTTTCTGGACAGCACCAATCCGGCCGGCTGCTTCGGCCAGGGACTGGCGCTGGCGGCACGCGCGGGCGCAAAACTGTCCGATCTCGAATTCATCCAGTTTCACCCGACTGCCTTCGACGGACCGTCGCGTCCAATGCCGCTGGTGACCGAAGCGGTGCGCGGCGACGGCGCCATCCTGATCGACGACACCGGGCAGCGCTTCATGGCCGACCATCCCGGCGCCGAACTCGCGCCCCGCGATATCGTCGCGCGCGCGGTGTGGCGCCGCCGCATGGAAGGACATCGCGTCTTCCTCGACGCGCGACAACATCCGGGCGCGGAATTTGCAAAACGCTATCCCGTCATTTCCGCGTTCTGCAAGATGGCGGGGATCGATCCTGCGACCGATCCGATTCCGGTGCGGCCGGCGGTGCACTACCACATGGGCGGGATCGCGGTGGACATCGAAGGCCGCAGCACCGTGGACGGCCTGTGGGCCTGCGGCGAAGTTGCCCGCACCGGGCTGCACGGCGCCAACCGGCTGGCCAGCAATTCGCTGATGGAGGCGATCGTCTGCGCGCAATGGGTGGCGGAAAGCGTCCAGGCCGCAAGCCGCGTTACGTTGAAAACGCGCAGTGCCGATACGCCGCCGCTTGCGTCCGATCCGTCAGCCGTACGACCGATCCTGTCGCAAGGCCTCGGCGTGCTCCGCGACCGGCATGGGATCGAGCGCGCGATCCGCGGGCTCTATCCGCTCGTCAACGGCCACAGCGCGGCAGCCGATCCAGCGTTGGTGGGGCTGATGATCGCGATCGCCGCATGGCAGCGCGAGGAAAGCCGCGGCGGGCATTTCCGCAGCGATTTTCCGGACACCCTGCCCGCGGCAGAACCGTCCTTCATCTCACTG
Source organism: uncultured Alphaproteobacteria bacterium (assembly GCA_963742935.1). Classification (GTDB taxonomy): domain Bacteria; phylum Pseudomonadota; class Alphaproteobacteria; order Rhizobiales; family Xanthobacteraceae; genus Bradyrhizobium. The sequence continues at coordinate 21,583 of CAVUOI010000050.1, forward strand.
GCGGACGCGCTCGACACCGCCCGCGACGTCGTTGAAACCAAATCTCGATCTGTTGGGAGTGCCCAGCCATGACGCTTACCCCGCTTCTCCCTCTCATGTACGAACCGCTGGTTCGCACCGCCCTGCTCGAAGACCTCGGACGGGCCGGCGACGTCACAGCGGATGCAATCGTTCCGGCAGACAAGACGGCGTCGCTCATGCTGCGCGCGCGCCAGCCCGGCGTGGTGGCCGGGCTCGACATCGCGCGCGCTACGTTTCAGCTCGTCAATCCCGCCATACGCCTCACCGCCGAGCGGCCTGACGGCAGCGTGGTAGCGCCGGGCGACGTGATCGCGACCATCGAAGGGCCGGCACGCGGGCTGTTGACCGGCGAGCGGACAGCGCTGAACTTCCTCTGCCATCTCAGTGGCGTCGCCACCGCGACGGCCTCGCTGGTATCGGCAGCACAAGGCACCAAGGCGCGCACCGTCTGCACCCGCAAGACCACGCCGGGACTGCGCACGCTGGAGAAATACGCGGTCCGCGCCGGCGGCGGCAGCAATCACCGTTTTGGCCTCGACGACGCCATCCTGATCAAGGACAACCACATCGCGCTGGCCGGCGGCGTCAGGACGGCGATCGAGCGGGCGAAAGCGCATGCCGGCCATCTCGTCAAGATCGAGATCGAGGTCGATACACTGGTCCAACTCGAACAGGTTCTCGCGATCGGCGTGGATGCCGTACTGCTCGACAACATGACGGTCGAGCAATTGCGGCAGGCGGTGGCGATGACCGACGGCCGGGCCATCACCGAAGCCTCCGGCCGCATCACGGCCGAGACCGCCAAAGCGATCGCCGCGACGGGCGTCGACCTGATCTCGGCCGGCTGGCTGACCCACAGTTCCGCCGCGCTGGATATCGGCCTCGATTATCTCGACCTCAATCGGCAGGCCGCGTAGCAGTTCCGGACTACTCAGCCGGACGCATCGAGGCCTTGGCCTCGCGCATCAGGCGGCTGTTGCGCTGGAATACCGAATAGCTCGCCAGCGTAAACAAGATCACCAGGCCCTGGATCGTCAGGGCTTCCATCGAAGGATTGAGGCCGATCGCACTCAGGAAGGCCGAGCCCTTGACCTCGGTAACGGTGATGATCGCCTGCTCCTGGAATTCCTGCACGGCCTCGCCGATGAACTTGATCGCCATCACGAAAAGGAACGCCGAGGTGAAAATGAAGAGCGGCCGCAGTGGCAGCTTTCGCGCAATCAGGTTGATGAAATAGAACAGCACGGCCAGGGCCACGGTCGCGGCCGCAAGGCCGGCGAACAGGCCGACGCTCCAGCCGCCCTCGGCCGTCGCCAGCGCGTTGATGAACAGCACGGTTTCGGCGCCCTCGCGGAACACCGCCAGGAAGGCCAGCAGCGCCGACCGCCCACACCGTGTCCTGAGACAGCGCCTGGTCTGCCTTGTGCGCGAGGTATTCCTGCCAGCCGCGCGGATTCTGCTTCACCATCAGCCAGCCGCTGACATAGAGCATCAGGGCGGCGGCGAAGAGGATGATGACGCCTTCGAGGACGTCGCTATGATCGCCCGAATTGAACACCGCAAACAACCACGCCGCGACGAAGCTGGCGGCGACGGCAACGAGCGCGCCGCCATACAGCGCCTGAACGCGATGACCGGCGCCGGCCTTGGTCAGGTACCCCGCCAACGCGGCGATGACGAGCATGGCTTCGAGCCCCTCGCGGAGCAGGATGATTGCGGCCTGGATGAATGCTGAGGACATGGAGCTAACCTGTTTTGGTTCGTTTTATCGTCCCGACCATCCAAGTAAAGCGTCACCGCTCCACACAAACGCGTCAAAGGCGCAGCGCGGCGGGAATCTCCTGCAAATCCGCAACTTCGCAAAATGCCGGCAGATTAGAATTGCTCAATTTCAGCCGGGTTGGCCGAGCGGCACAACCATTTCCTGACGGTCGTGAGCCGCGCGGCGTGCAACCAGGCGTTCGGTCTGCAATACCGCGAGGGTCAGTACCACGATCGCTGTGGCCTGATGGGCCAGCGCCAGATCGATCGGCACCTGGTGCAGCAGGGTGAGGATGCCGAGCACCGCCTGCAGGATGATCGCCACCACCAGCGACCACGCGCCGCCGACAACGGCCCCGCCGGCCCGCGACCGCATGGCGTCGACGGCATGAAACAGCGCCAGGATCAGCAACGCATAGGCGGTCATCCGGTGCTCGAACTGCACAGTCAACGTGTTGTCGAACAGATTGCGCCACCACGGTTCCTCGAAGAACAGCCGCGCAGCCGATGGAATGAAGGCGCCGTCGATCTCCGGCCAGGTGTTGTAGACCCTGCCCGCGCGCAGGCCGGCGACCAGCGCGCCGAAATAGAGCTGCACGAACGTCAGGGCGAGCAAGGCGATGGCGGAGAATTTTAGCCGCGCAGGGACCGCGGGCTGCGGACGCGCGCCCATCCGCCGCAGCGTCCAGACGATCGAGGCAAAGATGATCAGCGCCAGGATGAGATGGGTCGCCAGCCGATATTGCGACACCTCGGTCCGATGCGTCAGGCCCGAGGCCACCATCCACCAGCCGACCGCGCCCTGCAGCGCGCCGAGGGCGAAGATCCCCCACAGCCGCTTTTTCAGCTCGGCGCCGAATGCGCCGCGCCACAGGAAATACAGGAACGGCAGCAGATAGACCGCGCCGATCAGGCGCCCGAGCAGGCGGTGGCTCCATTCCCACCAGAAGATGGTCTTGAACTCGGAGAGGCTCATGCCGGCGTTGAGTTCGCGGTATTGCGGAATGGCCTTGTAGCCGTCGAATGCCTGCAGCCATTGCGCCTCGTTGAGCGGCGGCAGCGTGCCGGTGACCGGCTTCCACTCGACGATCGACAATCCGGATTCCGTGAGCCGCGTGGCGCCGCCGACCAGCACCATGACCGCGACCAGCCCGGCGACGACGATCAGCCACCATTTTACGGCGCCGTGATACGAGCCCTGTTGTCCGGAACCAGCGGTCATGAAACCCATCTTGGCGTGCCCCGAAGGCGCGCTTGATTGCATTGGCGCGCCCCTTATAGTCCGCCCCTTCCCGCGCGCAACCCGCCAAAGGCCAGCATATCCGCCATGACGATACGCACCCGCAAATTCTTCGGAACCATCGCTCTGCTGGTGCTGGTCGTCGTGTGGTCGCTGCTGGGAATGACCATCGCCCAGACGCCATGGCTGGCCAATTCCGGCCTGCGGCAGGCGATCTTCTATGTCGTGGCCGGGCTCGGATGGGTGCTGCCGGCGATGCCGATCGTCAGCTGGATGTCGCGGCCGGACCGCACCGTCTAGATGAGGGCGTGTATTCCCGGGGATGTCTGCCTTTTGTGAAGGTTTGCGGACGCCGGCCCCTCGTGTGCGCCGCGCCACCTTCATGGGGCCGGCATCCGCAAACCTTCACAAAAGCGGTCGTAGGCTCTCCGGCGATCGAGAGCCGAAACCAGATCAATGTCTCCGCGCTTGGGCACGGTTTTAATCGACCCCATTCACGGTTATGATTGTGCCGTCGGTTTCTTTCGATCGTCTGTCCTTTAACGAAGGATTGATCGATACAAGGCCAAATATCGATCGGCCATGCGATCTACCGTGAAGCGTGCCGATACCGCCGCACGGCAAGCCGCGCGATCGATTTCGTCGATGCGATTGATCGCATCGACCGCCGCATCAGGTCTGTCGACCAGAAATCCGGTCACTCCATCCTCGATCAGCTCGGGCATCGATCCCCGGTTACAGGCGATGACGGGAGTTCCGCAGGCCAGCGCTTCCACCACCGATAGACCGAACGGCTCGTCGAAATTAATCAGGTGGAGCAGCGCGCGTGCGGCGCCCAGGGTCTTTCCGCGCTCAGCGCCGCCAACCGGGCCAAGATAGACCACGGCTCCGTCGTCGAGCGCGGGCGCTACCTGCTCATTATGATAGTTCTGGTCCTGGACGATGCCGGCCATGATCAATCTCCGCCCCGATCGATGTGCGGCCGTGATCGCTTCGGCCGCGCCCTTGTCCGGATGAATGCGGCCGAAGAAAAGCAGATCCTCGCTGCCCTGCGGGTCGAACGGAAAGTCCTCGAGCGGGATACCGTGGTGGATCGTTGCAGCATAGCGCAAGTCCGGATGGCGATCAGCCTCGCTGATCGCAACATAGTGGACGCGATTTTCATAGGCCTTGTAGGCGGGAAGAATGCGCACCGAAGAGAAGCCGTGGATCGTCGTCACGACAGGGGTTCCGACCAACCGCGAGAAGGCGAGCGGTACGAAATCGGCCTGGTTATGAATGAGGTCGAACTTCCCAGCCTGCTCGAAGACATGGGCGACGTGGAGCATCTCCCACACTTTTGCGTCGATCGTAGGGATCCTCGGAATAGGGCGCCGGGCAGATGGCATCGAGCTTGCCGGCCGTCCGGCTATCCATTGTAGCGAACAGGGTGACGTCGACGCCGCGCGCGACCAGAGCCTCGGTCAAGAGACTCGTCACCTGCTCCCAGGGCCCGTAATGGCGCGGCGGCGTACGCCAGGAGATCGGCGCCAGCATGGCGATGCGCAAGTGATCATCCTTCTCCGCGGCGTGCTATCACGGCGTCGAGCACGACAGCTTCATTCGACCCTAGCAGAAGGACGCCGTCTTCGACCAGCGCCGCATCCTCGACAGTGGACAGCAGCAACCGGCTGTCGCGCGCCCATTCCGGCAACTGAAGCCGGTGCGGCCTGTTCTCCGAGGTTGAGCGCCACAATCAGCCGCTCCGCCGCGTGCCGGCGCTCGTAAACAAGTATGTCGTCTTCGACATTCAACAGAACGAAACCACCGATCGACAAAGCCCGGCGATCGCGCCGGAGCGCAAGCAAGCGACGATAAAGTGCCAGGATGGATTGAGGATCTTCCGCCATCCGCGCCACGTTGCGCGTCGGCCAGTCGGCATGGAGCGGCAGCCACGGCCTGGCCGCGCTGAAACCGGCATTTTCGCTATCATCCCACGGCATCGGCGTTCGCACGGGATCGCGGCCCAACGCCAGCCCGGGTTCACGCAACTCGCGCGGGTCACGCACGTCCGAAGATTCAATCGCGACATCGCTCAGGCCCAGTTCGTCGCCATAGTAGATCGTGGGCGTGCCGCGGAGCGTCAGCAACAACACCGCCGCGACACGGGCTTGGGCCTGCCCCCGCTTGGTAGCGACGCGCGGCCGGTCATGGTTGCCGAGCACCCAGTTTGGCCAGCGCACCGGACGGCAGCGCGGCTTCATAGTTGGTGATCGCGGCCGCCAGTGAGCGCGCGCTCCACGGCGTATCGATGAGTTGGAAATTGAACGGCAGATGCACCCCCGGGCGTTCCCTGCCATAATATTGCATTAGTCGGTCGACTGGCAGATAGATCTCGCCAATCAGAACCCGCTCGCCCAGTCCCCTGGCGCCGTAGCTGTCTGCGATTGCACGCATCTCGGCGGCGATCCGGTGTACCTCCGGCTGGTCTGTCGAATGCATTTGAAGCAGACGGTGCATTTCACCCATTTCGGGCCGATAGGCTGGGTTGGGTGGATTGTCCTGGAAATCTGCCGCCTTCAGCAGGTGCCACAGCACGTCGATGCGGAAACCATCGACGCCGCGGTCGAACCAGAACCGCATCACGTCGTACATCGCCGCTTGCACGGCTGGATCGCGCCAGTTGAGGTCTGGTTGTTCCTTCAGGAAGGCATGGTAATAGTATTGTTCGGTTGTTCTGTCCCATTCCCAGGCTGAGCCGCCGAAATCGCTGATCCAGTTGTTGGGTGGACCGCCGTCAGCCGCAGGATCGCGCCAGATGTACCAGTTTCTTTTCTGATTTTCTCGTGAAACGCGGCTCTCGACGAACCATCGATGCTGGTCGGAGGTGTGATTGGGCACAAGGTCGAGCAAAACCTTAAGCCCTCGCCGATGGGCCTGCATCAGCAGGTCGTCTAAGTCTTCCAGCGTACCGAAGCGTGGATCTACGCCGCAATGATCGGCCACATCATAGCCGAAATCAACCATCGGCGACGGGTAAATGGGGGAGATCCAGATTGCTTCGACCCCAAGGCTGACAAGAAAGTCGAGCCGCTGCTCTATCCCTTTGAGGTCGCCCACGCCGTCGGCGTTGGTGTCTTGAAATGAGCGCGGGTAGATCTGATAGATCACGCATGTCTGCCACCAGTGCGCGGTCATGCAACCCGACCTTTGGCATGTGAGCCGATCGCCGTTTGCTGATCACGTACCGTTGTCAAAATTATTCCACCCTATCCTTCACTACGACGCAACGGATTGCGCGCATCGAGCCGTTCCTGCTCGGCCTCGTCTATTGCTTCTCTATGGGAGCAGCGGCGGGCGGTACCGATGAAACGCCTTCTCCAGGCATTGCCCCCCTAAGTTCTGATGCATCAGCACAGCCGCCGGCCCAAATCTTGGTGCCCTTGACCGTTCCTACCAATTTGCAGCCCATTGGCGTGCTCGGCTTCGCTTGAACAAACTGCTTTCCTCCGACCGTTGGCTTCTGTGCTGGGGCGACTCCTTGAGCGACGGCGGCGCCACCAACCGAGATCATTGCGAACGCAAAGGCAGCTGCTCTTGCGGCAGTAGTTGTGCTAAATGTCATTGATGTTCTCCATCTGAATTCTGCCTAATGCGTTGCTTTTCTAAAGCGCGCGCGATGGCTTTCTCCGCCTTTTCAATCGCCTGGTCCCGCGTACTTCCGCCTCCGATTCCGGAGACTTTCGCGGCTCACCTCCTGAGGCCCGGCTCTATGCTCCGCACGACTGAGTATTCGATCCCCCTAAACTGCCTTTGTGCGCGATGATGCCGTTAGGAGCGCCACGCGTTACGGCTTGATGTGAAATTGCCTAGCCGAACAGCTCGCCACCGGGATCGGTGTTCGCCAAGCCCACAGGCCGTGGTGACCGATGAACGTCGTATCCAGATTCACGAAGGCCACGACGTTCAACCGATCCTGAACTATCTCTCTCATGGGAAGCTACCTCTGCTTCCGGTTCCAACCCCAAAGAGCCCTACCGGAAGAAGGCGGCCCGAGCTCTCCATCACAGAGCTGCGGCCATTTCTTATCAGATGAGCAAAAGCCCAGCGTTTTGAAGCGCCGGGCTGAATGCCAATATATTCCAAGGGTACTAAAGGGGCACCTTATCAGCCATTACTTTCGATTGCCAATTTTTCCCGGTATGTGGTTGTCGCGCCGTGATGGGCGCAGCGAAGGGGACGGTTCCAGTGCACGCCAGCCCCGCACCGGGGCCGTTCTCGCACCCGCAAGGACTAGAATTCGCCGCTTCGCGGTGAATTAGCTCGCTATTTCGGCGTAAAGAGCGCTGATGAACGGCATGGTCGTTCCTAGCCCAGCAACATCTAAGTTTGTCGGTAACGTTCGCCCTCCCTGCTCTAGATGCGGGAAGCCATTGATACTGACGCGGGTTGAGCCAGACGATCCTGGCTTTGAGCAGCGAATTTATTTTTGCGCTCACTGCGCCGACCACGAAACGGCAATCGGACCTGCCTGAGGGAGCCTTTGAATGGCACACTACCGCGCGTATGCCGTTCGCTTCGACGGTAATTTCGATGGGTACGAATCCCTAAACTGTGCTGACGACCATGATGCAATCGGCAAAGCTAAACGACTGGCGGATAGCAGCGCAATCGAGCTTTGGAGTGGCGAACGCTTCATTACCAGGCTGGAACATAAATCGAAGTAATACTCCCGTCGGAATTCCCTCGCTATTTTCGAACCGAAGTGTGCATGCTGAATACATCATCGCCCAGCTTCGGCAATTGTCGGTGACTGAGAGTTTTGTGCTCCCGCCTGATCCAGCGCGAGCTTCCCATGGCCAAGAACACGCCACCTCCCGCATGCAAAAAGTGCGGCAGACCAATGAAATTCATGCCGGTGAAAACCGGCGGACGCAAGTTTCGCTGCATTGATTGCGATAGGCAGGACCCGATGAACGATCCGGAGTTCAACATGCTACTTTCGGGTGCATTGAAGCCTCCGGCGTGAAGCTATGCTTAAAGCCCCGCTGGAGATCAGCGTCGGACCTGAAACGGTCGACGAAGGCGCAGCCGCACTCGCCCCGAACCCCGTCCGCGGTGTGCTGGCGGCGAACGCCATTAAGCTTGAGGACGATCGGGACAAGGCAACCAAGTCAGGCGCGCCTACGTGAGTAAGGAAGGAAGCCGCCAAACAAAGGCGGCCTGAAAGGTTCAAAATGACACCAAAGATCAAAGAGCACACGTGCCCAGCCTGCAGTGGAACTGGCTACCCTGTCGTGAAGCAGCCAGTGCAGCCGGGCCGCAGAATTTATCCCGTCAAATGCATGTCCTGCGACGGTAAGGGTAAGGTCACGGACGCCAACTGAGGTCGTTCCGAAGCCATTCGCCGGTCTTTGAGAGCTGGGGCCAAAGGCCTAAGAAAAAGGAGCAACATTTTGAGCCGGGTTAGTTCACTTGCTTTGATCGCAGTGGTTTTCCCTACTTTGCCTTTTCACTCGACAAGCCAATTTCCGGTATAAGCCCCGAGTATAAAGAGGCGCAAAAGCGGCAGGCCGAGATTGCTCGGCAAATGTTTTGCAGCCGCTAAAGGGAAAACACAAATGATCAAGCCGAAGCGGTCGGCCGAGCAACAGGTTGCGGACGAACTCGAGCGACGGGCACTCCACCCGCTTTCGTCGAGGCAGACGATATCGGACAGCCAAGCCGAGCCAGAATTCCATGCCAACCACAAACGCCTTAGAGCAGAAAGGCTGGCGCGAGAGACAGTCGAGCTGGGAGTTGAGGTGAAGAAATGAATGATCGAAGGCGGACCCTCGGAGCGCGAATTCTAATTTCATGCTGGTTGCTGGCTATCGTCGGCGGCTTTTTTGCAAGCCTTGTCTTGAGCATCCAGGCTTTCAGAGATGGCAACACAACAAGCGGAATGGTTTTAGGCGCGATTGCGATCGGGTGTGCCTTACTTTGCTATCGGACCTATGTTGCGCGCGACCAGTTGCGGACCTAACCCATCCCCATCCGCCGGCTGGTCGAGCCGGAGCTCAAGGCCGAAGTGATCAATGCGAATGACGATAAGAGCCCATTGATCGATCTCCTTACCTGCATAATATGCAAGGTTACAATGAAGATTGCGAGCTCCACCCCTGAATCCTCAGGCACCGAAATAATTCAATATCGCTGCGAGCAGTGCGGCAGAATTGAGCTGGTGCGACTGATCCGCGGAAGTCGAGATGAGCCGGCCTGATGCAATTGACGCGCGGTACCTCAATTGAGCTAGGGCTGAAGGTGAAGAAAAGTGGCCGATAAGAAATCCAATAAAGTCCTCGACATGAGGAAGCGAGCGGTTTTGCAATATCTAAATTTGACCGATTGGAAGATGGTCGCCCGCCTTCCCATTCCTGCCAGTGAAATAACACTGAGCCGGTTGGTTCATCAGGGTTGGATCGATATCCAAGGGAAGGATCAACGTACAGAAGCCAAGCTTACCGACGCGGGGCTCAAGGCGATGCGGTCGCTTGTATAAAGCCATCCGCCGGCTCGAAGAGATTATCTTCTCGCTATTTGAGCCTGACGAGCCTACAGAGACTGATCGCCGCCCGCCCCTAGGCTGCTATCGGTGACTGAGAGCGCCAGCGCTCCCGCCTCAACTATAGGCGGTCAAATGTCGAAACCTTCGTCGTACAATTTTCGTCAGTGGCTGGTACCTCCGGTGTTGCTGCCGATCTTTCTTGTGCTGCTTATCGTCGCGGCGATGTTGTACAATAAAAGCCCAGCATAGCTGCCCGAAGAGGAAGCGATGAGCAGCGGCTTTTTATGGTCGGACGACGACGATCAGCGCCTTCGCAGTCTTGCGCAGTCGGGTTTGGCCATGCGGCAAATTGCCCTTCGAATGAACAGATCCCACGCCGTAATTCGTAGACACGCCGCGAAGCTGAAAATTGGGATCGCCAGCGGGCGAAATGTGATGGCGACAGTCGACCGGCTTGTAGAGCGGGGGCTGAAGGTCAAAGGGAAATGATGGACTGGAGCGTTCTTTTCCCTGACCTATTGGAAACTCATGGCATACCCGCGCCGACCTCACATCTGGAAGACCGTGATCTTCCCCGCCGTGACTACTGGGCTGCTCTACGTCCTCTGGGGGCCATACTGAGCACCGTGCGAGCTGCGCTAGGTCGCAGCGAATCGCGCCGAATGTCCGCTTTTGCCAGAAGCAGGAATACACTCAGTTCCTTTTTTGTGAAGGTTTGCGGATGCCGGCCGCATGAAGGTGGCGCGGCGCACACGAGGGCCGGCGTACGCAAACCTCCAATGGAGGAAACCGCGGGATGTCGGGCGAGGTGGCGCGTCAGATGCTATGGGGATTTCGGCGCTGGCGGTGTGTTGACCTCGTCCTACCGAGCCCGTTCCAACGAGCAGACGTTCGAGGTTCCGTGCGGCTGGTGGACCTAGGTCCAACTTGCCCCGCGCGCGAGGCTTGGATGAATAATGCGATCCGCCGCGATGCGCGGACGTTTGCGGCTTTCCTCTCTCGAAGAAGGAGCAAGCTAATGTTGGGTCGAATTCTCATCGCTTCGGCAGCCGCAGCCATGCTGCTGGTCAGCTTCACTCCCGATGACGCGTTCGCCCGCGGCGGCCGCGGTGGCGGCGCGCGCGCTGGGGGCTTCCACGGCGGCGGCGCGGTGCGAGCGGGAGGTTATCGCGGCGGCGCAGTCGCGGTTCGAGGGTACCGGGGCGGTGCTGTCGCTGTGCGCGGCGGACGCTATGGCTATCGGGGCGCCTATGCTTACCGCGGCTACGGTGCCGGTGCAGCGGCAGTAGGCGCGGCTGCGGTCGGCGCAGCTGCGGCGGGGGCTTACTACCGCGGCGGCGCCGGCTGCGGCTACGACACCTACGGCAACTGGGTTTGCCCGGGCGGGTATGGGTATTGAGCGGCGCGTCGGTGACGGCGGGACGCGTTGATCGGTTACCTGAAAACGGTCAACGCCCTCGGGCTTACTGTGCCGCAATCACTGTTCGCTCCGCTGACGAAGATGATAGAATGGAGATGCCGATTGCCGAGACCTTTCGAGGCCGGTATCGATCTGTCGTGCAACTGAAGTGAGGATGGCGACCGCAAGCAACCAGCCCAAGCAACCAGTCGAGGAGAGCTAAAATGGCCAGCAAGATGCCGTCAATGACAGCGCTTTTGGGATTGCTCGCGATGGCGGGCTATCAAAACCGCGACAAGATCGCCGAGATGCTCGGCGGTCTAGGAGCAAGCGAAGGCAAGCCCGGCAGGCGGCACGCAACCGGGTTTGGGTGGCTTGCTCGGTAACCTGGGTGGGGCGGGCGCCGCAGGCGGCGTAGGAGGTCTTCTGGGCGGCGGCCTTGGCGAATTGCTCGAACGATTCAAGCAGAGCGGTCAGGGAGAGGTCGCTCAGTCGTGGGTCAATGACGGCCCCAACGAGGAAATTGCTCCACCTCAACTCAAACAAGCGATCGGGGCGGATGTCCTGGCAGCCCTGGAGCGGCAAACGGGCCTTTCGCAGGACGAACTTCTCGCCAGGCTTTCGCGCGAATTGCCGACGGCCGTCGACAAATACACGCCGGGCGGCCGGCTTCCTGGTCGGAACGCATAAACCCCTAAACCATGGAGGAGCACGAGATGAGTATCATCTGGACGATCATCATCGGGTTTATTGCGGGCGTTATCGCCAAGTTCATCATGCCGGGACCTAACGAGCCGCAAGGATTCATCCTCACCGCCATCCTCGGCATTGTCGGCGCTTTCGTAGCCACCTTTCTCGGACAAATGCTCGGCTGGTACGGATCGGGCGAAGGAGCCGGTTTGATAGGCGCGGTGGTCGGCGCGATCATCGTTCTTTTTCTATACGGGTACTTTGCCGGCCGGAAAACGGCCTGACTGGTCAGCGCGGCCAAATGCATTCCGGGATTTATGCGCTGATGCCCTAGACCCAATTGTCCCGGCTCGGCCTGACCTGCGGAAACATGATCCCGGACAGCATCACGCGCATCATGCGCAGCGAGTTCTGCTGACCATCCCAGGCGATCCGTGGCAGCGCGTGCAGATTGGTGTATCCCCTGGCTTCGACGACACCCGGGATCGTCGATACGGCGCTGGCGAAACCGGCCTCCTGCCCCATCACGACGTGCTCGCGGCGCCAGGATTTTGGGTCGCCGAACGGATAGGCGAAATGGCCGATCGCGCGGCGCAACGCCGTCTCCGCGACCGCCTTGCCCATGGTAATTTCACGTTGCGCTTCGGCCCCCTTCAGGTTGGACAGCGCGTGATAGTTCACCGTTGCGTTGCCGATCGCCGCAAGCGGATCGGCCGCGAGTTTTGCCAGATCGTCCCAGTTCATCGACGCGTTGCGCGACAGTGCGGCAAGGTCGACGGAGTAGCGCTTGCAGAGATCGTGGATCGCGAACGACAGATCGGGCGGCGGCAACGTCCGCAGCCAGCTCGCCAGAAATTCGAACGTGTCATGCTTCTCCGCCACGCTGCCGGCTGCAAAACGCCGCTCCTGGCGATCGATGATCAGGCTGATGCGTTGCTCGCGCGCGATCACGTCCTCCAGCGCGAGCCACCAGGCTTCGCCGATCCCATCCGGAAACGCGGTCGGCAGGTAGACGGTGAAGGGCACGCCGTGCTTCGACAGCACCGGATAAGCCTGTGCGATGACGTCCTTGCTGCTGCCGTCGAAGGTCAGGCAAGCGAACCGGTTGGCCTTCGGCAGCGTGACCGCTCGCCGGCAGACCTCGTCCATCGTCACCAAATCGAAGTTCCAGCGCTTCAGCGCGCGAATCGTCCGCTCGAGAAATTCCGGCGTGATCTCGCGCCACTGGTTCGGCTGAAACGGCCGAGCGTCGCGCGGGCGCACGCGCTCGAACCGCAGAATGACGCCGGCGCCGCCTCTCTTGCGTTCCCTGAGCCTGAAATAACCGCTGAAAAAGGCGAGCTCCATCCCGGCTCGCCGCCAAAATCCCATATCCGACGCCACCGTCCCGCCCCCAACCCCGCGGCGCGCTGCCCCCGCTGCGACCGGATGGTATTACCCTTTGTTGACATTTCCCTGCGAAGGTCGGCCAAAGCCGCAAATTGTAAACGAATTCATATAACACGGGCTCTGCGATGACCATGGCTGCCGCGATTGAAGACCGCACGGCGGATGCAAATGCGTGGTCGAAGGCGGGCCGCATCGCCGGCATCGACATCGTCCACGATCTCGCCGCCGCGGAAAGTACCTGGCGCAGCCTCGAATCCTCCAAGACTTCCTTCACTTCGTATCAGCGCTTCGACTTCCTCAGCGCCTGGCAACGGCAGGTCGGCGAGCGCGAAGGCCTGGTTCCCTTCATCGTCATCGCCTACGACGCCGAGCGCCGTCCGCTGTTGCTGCTGCCGCTCACGCTCCGCCATGCCTATAGCGCGCGTTGCGCCAGTTTCATGGGCGGCAAGCACTCGACCTTCAACATGGCGCTGTTCGACCGCGATTTCGCCGCAAGCGCGACGCAGGCCGATCTCGAAGAACTGATGGCGGCGATTGCGCAGCGATCCGAAGCCGACGTCCTTACGCTGCATCAGCAGCCGCTGCGCTGGCGCGACCTGCCCAATCCGCTCGCCCTGCTGCCGCATCAGCCTTCCGCCAACGATTGCCCGCTCCTGGCGATGGAGCCCGGTGCAGCGCCCGCGGCGCTGGTCAGCAACTCGTTCCGCCGCCGCCTCAAGGGCAAGGAGCGCAAGCTGCAGTCCCTGCCCGGCTATCGCAGTTATGTGGCGTCGTCCGGGGCCGACATCGTGCGGCTGCTCGACTGGTTTTTCCGCGTCAAGCCACAGCGGATGGCCGAACAGAAATTGCCGAACGTGTTCGCCGACCCCGGCATCGAAGAATTTGTTCGCAGCGCCTGCACCGCACCGCTCGCCGGCGGCGGCCACGCCATCGATATCCATGCGCTGGAATGCGACGAGGAAGTGATCGCGATTTTTGCCGGCGTCGCCGACGGCCACAGATTCTCGATGATGTTCAACACCTATACGATGTCGGCGAACTCGAAATACAGCCCCGGCCTGATCCTGATGCGCGACATCATCGATCACTATGCCGGAAAGGGCTATCGCGCCCTCGACCTCGGGATCGGATCCGACGACTACAAGCGGCTGTTCTGCAAGGACGACGAGCCGATCTTCGACAGTTTTATTCCGCTCAGCCAGCGCGGCAAGCTGGCCGCCGGCGTCATGTCGGGCCTCAACCGCACCAAGCGGCTGGTGAAGCACAATCCGGCGCTGCTGGAGATGGCGCAAAAGCTGCGCAGCGCGTTCAGCTAGGGTTGGTGTTGGACGTCATCGTGAGGAGACCGCGAAGCGGTCGTCTCAAGGATGAATGGCACGAGCAGGGCCGGATGGTTCGAGACAGCGCTAGCGCGCTTCCTCACCATGAGGGTTTGGTACGTCAAGCCGCCACGAAACGCGGCACTGACTCGACAGTCCCGTCCACCTCACACGGCTCGCTCAGCATCGTCACCTCGGAGAAGCCGACCGCCCTGAGCTGGTCGCACATCACGTCGCGCGCGTCCTGCGGCATTGACGCTTCGGGCACCACAACCGCCTGCGCCTGCGACGTCAGCAGTTCGGCCGGCAGGTCGGAGGCCGCGCCGGCATCCAGCAGCACATGGTCGTAGACCCGCAACAGCGCGTCGATCGCGAGCGTCAATCTCGGCGATTGGAGATGCGCGCGATCGAAGCCGGGGCGTCCGGCGCTGACGAGATGGACGCGGGACTGCCGGTCTTTTGTGATGATTTGCGAAAACGACGCCTGCCCTTCCATCAATTCGGCAAGGCCGGGGGCAACCGGATCGGACGACATCGCCGCCATCGTCGGCGAAGCCCCCACGAGATCGACGACCACGACCTTCGCCTGCCGCGCCATCAGTTGCGCCAGCGTCAGCACGATCTGCGTGATGCTGTCGCCCGATGCCGTACCCAGCACGGTCACCTTGCGTGCGCCTGCGTCGACCAATCTCCCGGCGAGTTGCTCGACTTCACTGCCTTCCAGCAGAGCATCCATCCGGGGGGCGTCGACCGCCGGCTCGATCAGCTCCGGCTCCACCCTATCGTCGGTTTCGATAACTGGCGCGGCGGGATGCTCGGGGGCGATGGCCGGCGCGCGCACCGGCTCCGACAGGGTAACCGGGGCGATGATCGGCGCGGCCTCAAACGCGACGTCCGGCGCGATAGCATCGCGGACCGGCGGGGCGGTCATGCGCAACAGTTCGCCGGTCGCAATCACGCCCGAGGTGAGCAGCAAGGTCGCCAGCGTCGCGATCAGCACGATCGGCAGCTTCTTCGGATAGGCCGGGGTGTTGGAAACGGTGGCGCGCGAGATGATCCGGCCATCGGTCGGCGTCGCCTCGAGGTTTTCGCGCGCGCTCGCGTCGCGATATTTGGCAAGAAAGGATTCCAGCTGGTCACGCTTCGCCTTGGCATCGCGCTCGAGCGCGCGGAGCTGAACGTCCTGGCCATTGTTCGAGGACGCCTGTCGCTTCGACTGCTCGAGGCTGGCCACGGCACTTTCGACCCGGCCGCCGGCAATACGCGCGTCGTTCTCCAGCGAGCGGGAAACCTTACCCGCGTCCTCACGTAACTGCCGATCGAGATCGGCGAGCTGCGCCTTCAATTCCTTGATGCGGGGATGGCCGCCAAGCAGCGTGGAAGACTGTTCGGCCAACTGCGCCCGCAGCGTCACCCGCTGTTCGGAGAGCCGGCGGACCAGTTCCGAGTTGAGGACTTCGGAAGCCTCGATCGGCTGGCCGCTCTGCAGCATCTCCTTGATCAGCCGCGCCTTGGTTTCGGCATCCGACTTCAGCGCGCGCGCGTTGTTGAGCTGGGTATTGAGCTCGCCCATCTGCTGGTTGGACAGCGAGGTGTTGTTGGTGCCGATGAACAGGCTCGACTTGGAACGAAACTCCTCGACCCGCGATTCGGCCTGCGAAACCTCCTTGCGCAGTTCGTCGATCCTGCCGGTATAGAATTTGACCGCATCCTTTGCCTGGTCCTGCCGCGCGTCCTGCTGCAGCACCAGATAGCCTTCCGCGATCGAATTGGCGACGCGGGCGGCCAGATCGGGATCGCGCGACTGGAATTCGACGACGATGACGCGGGATTTGTCGACCGCATAGGCCGTGAAGCGCTCGTAATAGGCTTCCAGCACGCGCTCTTCCGGGGTGAGCGAAAACGGATCGCGGCCGATTCCGATCAAGGCGAGCAGCGTCTTGATCGGCGACGTGCCACGCAGCACCGGATCGAATTCCGGCAGCTCGGCAAGCCTGTTCTTCTTGATGATCTCGCGGGCGAGATCGCGCGACTGCACCAGTTGCACCTGGCTGGTGACGGCCTCGGCGTCGAGTGCGCTACGTTCCTCGCCTCGCTCGCCATTGGGCCGCAGGAATACGTTCTCGCGCCCGTCGACCAGGATGCGCGCTTCGGACTTGTAGCGCGGCGTGATCATGTTGACCGCGGTGAGCGATCCCACCAGGGCCAGCACCGTCGGGACGATGATCCAGCCCCGCTTGCGCATCAGCGCATGGCCGAGCGCCCGCAGGTCGAGATCGCCGGATGATGAGGCTGACGGGGAGGCAGCGACGGGCTTCGGCGCCGACGGCACAGGCCTGATCGCCGCCCGCTGCACCACCGGCTTGTCCTTGCCTGCACGCCAGAACGCCAAACGCATCGCATACTCCCGCGGACGCCAATTGCCGGTCCACCCAAGCCCGGTCCGAGTACACTCCATTATGGTTGCCGCTGGGTTAATTCGCCCCATTTCACCGGCCGCGACGACCGGCTATTGGCCATGCCGTCACCCTTTGTTAACCATCGAAGGCCTTAATCGGGCAGCGACTTTTTCGGGATTCCCGCGATGCAAGGCGTACCCTTCGCCAATTCTCCTCGGGTTGCCGCGTGCGTGCCCGCCGGCGCGCATTGGTTCTAATCATGCCTTTTGTCGACGGTCAGCCGCTTCGGATCCTGCACGCGACGCGCGCGCCTGTCGGCGGCATTTTCCGCCATATCCTCGATCTCGCCAACGGCCAGGCCGATCGCGGCCATCACGTCGGCATCATCGCCGACAGCCTCACCGGCGGCGAACGGGCCGAGCAGGCACTGGCGGAAATCGCGCCGCGCCTCAAGCTCGGCGTTCACCGCACGGCGATCCGCCGCGAGCCGCTGCCGACCGACTTGCTGGTCTGGGCCCGATTCCAGCGCATGATCCGCGAACTGAAGCCGGACGTGCTGCACGGCCACGGCGCCAAGGCCGGCGCCTTCATGCGCCTGCGCACCGCCTCCCGCGACAGGATCCGGGTCTACACCCCGCATGGCGGCTCGCTGCACTATCCGCTGTCGACGCTGAAGGGCAACATCTACGCCCGTATCGAACGCGCGCTGATGAACGATACCGACCTGTTCCTGTTCGAAAGCGCGTTTGCGCGCGACACCTATCAGCGCACCATCGGCACGCCGAAGGGGCTGGTGCGATGCGTCTTCAACGGCGTCACCGCCGGTCGAATTCGATCCGGTCGTGAAGGCCGAAGACGCCACCGACCTGATCTATGTCGGCGAGTTCCGCCACATCAAGGGCGCCGACCTGCTGATCGACGCGGTGGCGAAGCTGCGCGCCGGCGGACATCCGGTGACGCTCACGCTCGCCGGCGACGGCGAGGAAAGCGCAAGCCTCAAGGCCCAGGTGGAACAGCTCGGCCTCGGCGAGGCCGTGCGGTTCATCGGCCACGTCAAGGCGCGCTACGGCTTCTCCAAGGGCTCGCTGCTGGTCGTTCCTTCCCGCGGGGACTCGATGCCCTATGTCGTGATCGAGGCGGCGGCGGCCGGCATTCCGATGATCGCCGCCAATATCGGCGGCATCCCCGAGATTTTCGGCGAGCATGGCGACGCCTTGTTTGCGCCGAGCAATACCGCCGCCATGGCCGATGCCATCGAAGCCGCGCTGAAGGATCCGGCCGCAACGCAGGAGCGCGCCAAATCGCTGCGCGAGCGAATCTTCATGCATTTCTCGCAGAAGGCGATGGTCGAGGGCGTGTTCGCCGGCTACCGCGAGGCGTTTGCCAATCGTTAACCGTACGTTACCGGCGTAACCGTTTCTTCCGATTTGTCCCTTAAGCCGTTGGTGTGGGGAATTCCGCACCGGCAGGCACGTTCCTATGTGCATGGCTCCAGAACGGACGTGGACCAGTGGAACCGATTAACGCACGCTCGATGCTCGACGCCGCGGCAACGGCCGCGATGACCGCCACCGCCGGTCACCCGCCGATCGAACGGCGCCGCAGGCTTACGCCGGCCGCCATTGCCATCAGCAACCAGAAAGTCGGCCGCGCCTATTCGCCGATCGTGATCGCCGGCGTGGTTCGCGTCGTCGACTTCGTCATGCTGAGCGCGATCGGCATCGCGCTCTATTTCGGATATGTCGTCCCGCTCAGCGGCTTTGCCTGGGAATTTCTCGCGGCGATCCTCGGCATGGCCGCAACGGCCGTGATCTGCTTCCAGGCCGCCGATATCTACCAGGTTCAGCTGTTCCGCGGCCATCTGCGCCAGCTGACCCGCATGATCTCATCCTGGGCGTTCGTGTTCCTGCTGTTCATCGGCGCATCCTTCATCGTCAAGCTCGGCGGCGAAATTTCGCGGCTCTGGCTCACGGCGTTTTTCTTCTCCGGCCTCGCGGCGCTGGTGACCGGGCGGCTGTTTCTGCGCTCGCTGGTGCGCGGCTGGGCCCGTCAGGGCCGGCTCGATCGCCGCACCATCATCGTCGGCGCGGACGAGAACGGCGAAAAGCTGGTCCGCGCACTCAAGATGCAGGACGATTCCGACATCAAGGTGCTCGGCGTGTTCGACGACCGCAACGACGACCGCGCCATGGATACCTGCGCCGGCAGCCCCAAGCTCGGCAAGGTCGACGACATCGTCGAGCTGGCGCGCCGCACCCGCATCGACCTCGTGCTGTTCGCGCTGCCGATCTCGGCCGAGACCCGCATTCTCGAGATGCTGAAGAAGCTGTGGGTGCTGCCAGTCGATATCCGGCTTTCGGCCCATACCAACAAGCTGCGCTTCCGCCCCCGCTCCTATTCCTATCTCGGCGAGGTGCCGACACTCAACGTGTTCGAGGCGCCGATCACCGACTGGGACCTGGTGATGAAGTGGCTGTTCGACCACGTCGTCGGCTTCGCGATCCTGCTGCTGGCATTGCCCGTGATGGGTCTGGTCGCGCTCGCGGTCAAGCTCGACAGCCCGGGGCCGGTGCTGTTCCGCCAGAAGCGGTTCGGCTTCAACAACGAGCGCATCGACGTCTTCAAGTTCCGATCGATGTACCACCATCATGGCCGACCCGACCGCCGCCAAGATGGTGACGAAGAACGACGCCCGCGTCACGCGCGTCGGGCGCTTCATCCGCAAGACCAGCCTCGACGAATTGCCGCAGCTCTTCAACGTCGTGTTCAAGAGCAACCTCTCGCTGGTCGGCCCGCGCCCGCATGCCGTGCAGAGCAAGCTGCAGAGCCGGCTCTACGATGAGGCCGTCGACGGCTATTTCGCGCGTCACCGCGTCAAGCCGGGCATCACCGGCTGGGCGCAGATCAACGGCTGGCGCGGCGAAGTCGACACCGACGAGAAGATCCAGAAGCGCGTCGAGTTCGATCTCTATTACATCGAGAACTGGTCGGTGCTGTTCGATCTCTACATCCTGCTCAAGACGCCGCTGGCGCTGATAACCAAGAGCGAGAACGCGTATTGAGTTGAGTGGACATCACCGTCGTTGCGAGCGCAGCGAAGCAATCCATTGCGCCCCGTTGGGACAGATGGATTGCTTCCACTGATAGTCATGTTGCAGTTTTTAGCGTTGCGTGAGTACGTGAGTAATCGATGAGTTATTCGGCAACAGCCGGGATTTTCCACGCGCCTGCAACGGCAGCACCCGGCGTGCTGGCCTTACAGCGTGCCCTGGTGTGGCTCGCGGGCGCATCGATCGGCATCGTCTTCATCGAACCCTCGCCCTACGAGATCGTCACGCTCGTGGCCACCGTGATCTTTTTCGCAACCGGCCTGCGGATGCGACTGGTATTCATCCCGCTTATTCTGCTGCTGTTCCTGATCAATATCGGTTACACCATCAGTTCGGTCGCCGTGTTCGACCGCCCCAGTGTGCCGAACTGGATCATGACATCCTGGTACATGGCGATAACCGTCGTGTTGTTCGCCATGGTGATCTCGGAGGATACCGCAGCCCGACTCGACATGCTCCGGCGCGGCCTCGTCGTCGGCGCGGTAATTGCTTCGCTCGCAGGCATTGCCGGCTATTTCAACCTCGTTCCCGGCGGGCGCGATCTGCTGACGCTGTATGACCGCGCCCGCGGCACGTTCAAGGACCCGAACGTGCTCGGCGCGTTCCTGATCCTGCCGGCGGCTGCTTGCGCTGCAAAGCGTCGTCACCGACCGGTTCGGCAAGTCGCTCCGCAACGCGATCGCATTCGGCATCATCTCGCTGGCCATCCTGCTGTCGTTCTCGCGCGCGGCGTGGGGTCAATTGATCGTCGTTTCCGGCTTCATGCTTTTGCTGATGGTGCTGACCGGCCGCTCACAGGCGCAGCGCTCACGCATCATCATGACCGCGCTCGTTGCCGTCGTTCTCGCGGCAGTGCTCGTCGCGGTACTGCTGTCGCTGAGCTCGGTGGCGGACCTGTTCAAGCAGCGCGCCAGCTTCGACCAGAGTTATGACACCGGCCGCTTCGGCCGGTTCGGCCGGCATGTTCTCGGCGCGGAAATGGCGCTCGGGCTGCCGCTTGGTATCGGACCACTGCAGTTCAACCGCTTCTTTCCCGAAGACACCCACAATTCCTATTTGAACGCATTCATGTCGGGCGGCTGGCTCGCCGGCGTCTGCTATCCGGCGCTCGTCTTCGTCACCGTGCTGACGGGGTTCCGCTATATCTTCGTCCGCGTACCGTGGCAGCCGGCCTATCTCGCGATCTTCACCGCCTTCGTCGGCACCGTCGGCGAGAGCTTTATCATCGATACCGATCACTGGCGCCACTTCTGGATGATGCTCGGCGTGATGTGGGGGATGTTCGTTGCCGCCGAGCGCTGGAAGGCGGGCTCGAAGCCTGAGGCGGCCGGTTTCGTAGGGTGGGCAGAGGAGCGCAAGCGACGTGCCCACCATCTATCATCGAGCAAGCTGTAAGATGGTGGGCACGCTGCGCTTTGCCCACCCTACGAGACCGGCGTCTACTTCTCCACCGTGAACGTCAATCCCGCATGGTCGACCAGCCGCTTGATCAGCTTATGCTGCATCGCGGCTCCCGGCGTCCAGAATTCCCGCCGGCACGTCGGGCGTATCGCGCAGCAGGCAGATCGCGCATTCCGAAATCATCTTCGAGGTCGAGCCATAGCCGGGATCGCGGTCGCCCTTCACCGCGGCGCGGACCTGCCGGCCATCGGACGCAATCGCGACATACAAGAGATCGTAGAGCCCGTTCTCGCGCTCTTCCTTTGACGGTCCCTCGCCCGGCTTCGGCGCATCGGGGCCTGTTTTTTCAGTGTTAGCGGCCATCACCAGCTTGGTGTTGGCCTCGCCCTTCTCGCCGGCGCCCGTCAGCACCATCTCGTCGTAAACGAACTCCTTCCCGTAGGGAAAGCCCATCAGCATGTTCGAGCGGTGAACGTTGCGGGTGTTGATGAGCGCCATCATGAAGGGGGCTGCCCAGGACTGCAGGTCTTCCTCGTAGAGCGGCTTGCTGCCCGGCGGCTGCTTCGGCCCCTTGAACCCGGGCGTCAGCGCGAACGCATCCTTGAGGATCGCAACGAGGCTGAGATCCTTGGCCACCGCCTCGAACGTCGCCTTGGCGCTCGCAGCAGTGCCACCGGACAAGGTGCCCCGCATGTCGCGCACGCGGCCCTTGACGCGCAAAGCCGGCGCGCCGAATACCTTTTTTGCTTCCTCCTGCACGAAGAAGGCGCCAAGTTCGAACGGCACTGAGTCGAACCCGCACGAAAACATGATGCGCGCGCCACTCGCCTTCGCCGCCGCCTCATGCTTGTCGATCATTTGACGCATCCACAGCGGCTCGCCGCAGAGATCGAAATAGTCGGTACCCGAAGTGACGCAGGCCGCCAGCAGTTCGTTGCCGTAGAACTGGTATGGTCCGACCGTCGATATCACGGACTTCGTCTGATCGACCATCGCCTTCAACGACGCCGGATCGGCCGCATCGGCGACGATCAGCGGCGTGTCGACCGGCGCACCGATGGCGTCGCGGACGGAGGCGAGCTTGTCCTTGCTGCGTCCGGCCATCGCCCATTTCAGGCCGGCGTCGCCCTTGTAATGCGCGGCGAGATATTCGGCGACGAGTTGCCCGGTGAAGCCGGTGGCGCCATAGACGACGATGTCGAATTTCGACGAAGACATATTCGAATTCCTGTTTCTCGTCATTGCGAGCTCAAACGCGAAGCGTTTGTCGCTGGCAATGACGGTTTCGGCCGCATTTCGCAAGCCTATTTCTTGGCGTAAGATACGCCCATGCCGGCACGGACGTCGGCCTGAATGCCGTAAGGCGCGATCGGATAGCGCAGGCCGTTCTTGGCAAGCTGCTTCATGCCGGCGATGGCCTTGGCAAGATGCTCGGGCTTGAGCGCCATCAGCATCTCTTCGTCAGGCACGCCGCCATAGCGCCGCTCGGCAAAGCACGGCAGCGACAGCGACGGCTCGCCGGTCTTGAGCGCCCGCCCCCAGGAATCCGCGCACGCGGTTTCGCCGACCACGCCCCATTCGAATTTCTTGTAGCCGGTATATTGCAGGCCGTTGATGAGAATGATCATCTGGCCGGGCGTGGCATAAACGAGACAAATATCCGGCGGATCGAGCCGGCCGCTGGTGAGCGGGCTCACCGCCATCGCCTGATATTCGCCGTACGGCACGACGTCGAGCGCCTCCTGGCGCTTGCGCGCGTCTTCCGCCGTGCCGTGCCAGACGCCGACATAGTTTTGCCCGGCGAGAAACTTTTCATCCTGCGGCGCCAGCCCGATCACGGCGCGGCACTGCGCGCCGACGAGATCCTCGCCCGTGATGCCGACGGTCCAGCCGAGCCGCGAGGCCATGCTGACGATCTGGTCGGTGGTATGCACCGCCGAGGGCCGCCGGATCTTCGGGATCGCGGTCATCTCCTCGACGCGTGGCGAACATCTTGATGCCGATCACCGTCGTCTTCAGGCGAAGCAGGTTGTTGAGGTCGGCCACCATGCCGGCCAGATCGAAGGCTTCCGGCGGTGTCTGCTGCTGCATGTCGTCAACTCCCAAACCGGCGCATTGAACGAGCGCCTTGCCCGATTGTAGCCCGGCTGGATGGGCGTTGCGACCTCTTACTTCGGCGCCGGCCCCGGCAGCAATTCGTCGATCTTGCCGGTAAGCCGATATGCGATGAGGCCCATCCATTCGCGGATCGCAAGATCAGTCCGCGCCAGCCCCTCGATGGCGGCGTTTGAAAGCGACATCAGATCGTCGCGGCTACCGACCCGCCAATCGACCGGATAGGGCTCGACCGCAAATCCCGCCTTTCGGAACAAGCCGACCGAGCGCGGCATGTGAAAGGCCGAGGTGACCAGCAACCATCGCTCGCCGTCCTTCGGCGCGACCAGCGCCTTGGAGAATTCGGCATTCTCCTGCGTGTTGCGCGATTGCCGTTCCATGATCAGCCGCGATTTGTCGACGCCGAGGCTTTCGAAGATGGCGCCGGCGAAATCCGCTTCCCGTGCATCGTTCGAGATGAGGTTCGCGCTGCCGCCGGAAAAAACCACGCGCGCGTTCGGATATCGTCTTGCCAGCGCGGCGGCGGTAATGATCCGGTCCGGTGCGCCACGGACCACCGGCGTTCCATGTGCGACGGAAAGATCAGCATCGATCGATCCCCCCAGAATGATGATGCCGTCAGGCGTGCCACGCGTCGCGTCCCATTGCGGAAAGCGCTGTTCCAGCGGATAGAGCAACGCTTTTCCGAGCGGCGACAGCCCGCAGACAACCAGAAGCAGCACGGCTGCGATCACCAGCTTGCGGCCGAGCGACGCAAAGCGCGTCGCCATCAGAATGGCGCCGACAAACCCGATCGCGATCAGGAAATTCGTCGGCAGCAGCAGGTAACCGAGCGTCTTGGACAGGACAAAAAACAAAGGAAGCCTCGCGGATAGGTAAACTCGTCATACGCGGGCTCGCCCAGCGTATCCATCCCCTTCGCAAAGGCCTTTCGAAAAAGATGGATTGCTGGACCGAGTCTTGCAATGACAGATCGAGCACCACCTCTCCGGCAAGAAAGCCGTCCTCATGCCCCCTCATCACCTGCATTCCAGCCCCGAAACCTGCCATTGGGGCTATTTCGACGCGCAATTGAAGCCCGTGCTGACCATCGCCAGCGGCGACGAAGTCACCATCGAGACCGTCAGCGGCGGGCCTGAGGTCTTGCCGGACAAAAGCAAATTTCACATCCCGCCGGAGCTTTTGGATATCCACGCGAAATGCGAGCGGAAGCTGCAGGGCCATATTCTCACCGGCCCGGTTGCGGTCGCCGGCGCCGAGCCGGGTGACGTGCTGGAAGTCGACATCCTCGACGTCCAGCTCCGGCAGGATTGGGGCTGGAATCTGATCCGTCCGCTGGCGGGCACCCTGCCCGACGATTTTCACGAAACCCGGATCCTGAACATTCCGCTCGACCGCGAACGGATGGTGGGCCGGATGCCGTGGGGCCTCGATCTGCCGCTCAAGCCGTTCTTCGGCGTGATGGGCGTGGCGCCGCCGCCGGCCTGGGGGCCCATCACCTCGCTGATCCCGCGCGCGATGGGCGGCAATCTCGACAACAAGGAACTGGGCGCCGGCGCCAAATTGTATCTGCCGGTATTCGTGCCGGGCGCGCTGTTCTCCTGCGGCGACGGCCACGGCGTACAGGGCGACGGCGAGGTCTGCGTCACCGCGATCGAGACCGCGCTGGAGGGCCGCTTCCGCCTGACGCTGCGCAAGGATCTGCGGCTCGATTATCCCCGCGCGGAAACCGCCGATCACTACATGACGATGGCGATGGATCCCGATCTCGATCAATGCGTCATGCGCGCGCTGCGCGACATGATCGTGCTGCTCGGCGAGAAGCGCAATCTGTCGCGCGAGGACGCCTACACGCTGTGCAGCCTCGCCGCCGATTTGCGCGTGACGCAGACCGTCAACGGCAGCAAGGGCATCCACTGCATGATCGCGAAGTCGGTGGTGCACGGCTAGCTAGCGCCGCTGAGTCAAAACTCCGAACGCAACTGCAGCCTGGCGTGAAACGTGACGCTGGTCTTTCCGACCAGCGCCGTGCCGTTCACATCAGCCGTCTCGGCGGAATAGACGCCGGTAAAGCCACAGGTCACTTCACGCCCGCCAAACAACGGCAGGACGCCCACGGATTTCGTGTGCTCGGTGGTCGTCAACTCGCCACGCCATTTGCCGTGATCGCCGCGGTAAGAGCCTGTGTAGTAGAAATATGAGTTGCCGCCGGCGATCTTGCCGTCGTGCAGCACGATCACGCCGTTGGCGCGGCCTTGGCCGCCGTCCGTCATCTCGATCTGAATGGTGTAGAGCCCGTTCTTGACCGTCATTGCGCCCTTGCCGTCGTCCCCGGACATCATCGGCATTCCCGGTCGTACGAGGCAATCAAGAAATGGGCATCCGGCTGGATCGTTTCGCCGCGGGCGCGAAGCAGGCCCAAGGCCTCCTGCGCAGCCCGGACAGAGCGCGAGAATTCCATCCACAGACGCTTGACGGGATTTTTAACCGCGATTCCAAGCGGATAGAAAGCTATCCACAAGCCATTTGACTCATGTGTGCAAAACTAAATAGAGTTGAAATAGTAACTTTTCAGTACACCGTTTAAAAGTTAGCGTTCCCCATGGCTACAGAAAAAGCCGAAACCGACCGCATTCCCGTTACGTTGGCGCTCTCGACCATCAATTATCTCGAAAGACTGGTGAGACAGGGCACCCACGGCACCAGCGTTCCCGGCGTCGCTAGAACATTGATCGAGGAAGGCATTCGGCTCGCCATCAAGGACGGGTTGCTTGCGATCCGCGACAATGGAAAGGCGTCCTGACGGGAACGGGGATGCGGCGGTTCACACAGAATGTGGAACCGAAAACATGCTTACGAACGTACCGACCTGGACCACCGATCGCGTCGAATTGCTGAAGAGTCATTTTGAAGCCGGCCTCACCTGCCGCGAAATTGCAGCCAGCATCGGCGTCAGCCGCAACGCCGTCATCGGCAAACTCGCTCGCCTCCACTTGACGCGCGGCCCGGCACGCGCCGAACCGCGCCCGACCAAGGCGGCCAGGGATCGTTCCCGAAAATCCATTCCGCGCCTGCAGTACCAGATCCTGCAGGCCGTCTACGAAACCCCGCCGCTGTCCCAAGAGGATCCCATCGCGAGCGAGTTCCGCTGCTCGCTGCTCGAACTCAGCAACGAACGGTGCCGCTGGCCGATCAGCACGCCGGGCGCCGAGGATTTCTGCTTTTGCGGCAACACGCCGGTGGAAGGCATGCCCTATTGCTCGGGCCACCACCGCCTCGCCTATCGTCCGGGCTCGCGCCAGCGCGTCGTGAGGGAATCGGGCAACCGGTTCGCGTGAAGAGAACGCGCTGCTAAAAAAGAAGGATCGGTTCTGATTCAATTCAGAACCGATCGCCTGCCATCCCTTATCCCAGCCGCCAGCCGACCTCTTCGGTGAAGCTCTTGTAGAACTCCGGCGTGTAGGCCTTTTCCGGAGCCTCCCGCACCCGCTCGTCGAGCTTGTGGGCATCGTCGCCGACGAGAATGCGCCAGCGCTCGGCCTTGACGCCGTCGAGGATGATTTTGGCCGCGGCCGCCGCCGTGGTCGGCGCCTGTTCGAGAAAGTTGCGGGCGCGGTCGAGCGCGATCTTCTGGATGTCGTCGTCCGACATCGGCGCGGTGTCGATGCCCATGCCCTTCAGCCGCTGCCGCGTCGCCAGGATTTCATTCGGGCTCAGCGCTTCGGATTCCGATCCGCTCTGGATCTTGCGCGAATTGGAAACGATGGAGGTGCCGATATGGCCGGGCATCACGACCGAGCATTTGATGTGCGGCGCGTTGAGGCCGCAGATCGGTCATCAGCGCTTCGGTAAATCCCTTCACCGCGAACTTGGCGGCGCTAGTAGGCGGTGTGCGGCACGCCCATGCCGACGGAAGCCCAGAAGCCGTTGACGCTGGACGTGTTGACGATGTGGGCCTCGTCCGCCTTCATCATCAGCGGCAGGAAGGTGCGGACGCCGAGATAGACGCCGCCCCAGCAGATATTGAAGGTGCGCTCCCACTGCTCGCGCGTGTTGGTGAACAGGCTGCCGCCGCCGCCGATGCCGGCATTGTTGAACAGCAGATGGATCTTGTCGGTGGCCTGCTGCTCGATCAGTTCGTCGCGAAAGCGCTGCAGATGAGCCTCGATCGAGACGTCGGCGACATGGGTGGTGACGCGAAGGCCCTGCGGCAGCTTTTCCGCCTCGCACAGCCGTTTGGTCTCGGCCATCGCCTCCACCGAGACGTCGCACATCGCGACATTGCAGCCCTCGGCCACGAGCTGGCGCGCGAGTTCGCGGCCCATGCCCGTGCCGCCTCCGGTGATCACGGCGAATTTTCCGGCAAAATCCTTCATGGAGATCGTTACCTCGGTTTTGGTTTTTATGGATTGGAGCTCATGCCAATGGAGCCCGTGCGCGACGGGACAGTAGCAAATGAAACCCGTGGGTAAAGCGCAGGAAGGTTTCGCCCCGCGGAATTACTCCGCCGCCTCGCGCGAGCCGCCGAGCGCGCCCAACCCTTCCAGCGCTTTCCGGATCGCCGCCTGCTGCGCGGGCGACGCCTCCGGCATCGGCGCGCGGGAGAACGTCGGCGGCAATCCCTGCAGCGACTGCGCGTAGCGCGTGCACGCCGGCAGATTGTCGGAGACGATCGCGTTCCACAGCGTCAACAGCTTCTGGTGCAGCTCGAGCGCGCGCGCATGGTTGCCCGCCTTGACCGCATCCCAGAGTTCGACGGAAGCATGGGGCGCGGCGCTCAGGATCGCGGCGATCGAACCATGCGCGCCGAGCGTATAGGACGGATACATCAGCGCGTCGACGGCGCTGTAGATCAGCTTGTCCGGCGCCATCATCATGAGATCGGCGAACAGCTTCAGATCGCCCGCGCTCTGCTTGACGCCGATGACCAGCGGCACCTCGTTCATGATCCGCGTCAACAGCGCCGGCGACAGGTAGGACCACGGCACCACGTTGTAGATGATGATTGGCATGCCGGTTTCATCGGCCATGCGGCGGAAGTGATCGACCATCGCCTGCTCGTCCGGCTTGAACAGATAGTGCACCGGCGTCACCTGCAGCGCGGCGACATTCATGTCGCGGACCAGTTTGCCACGGCGGATCGCGTCGCGCGTGGAATCGACGATGATGCCGGCGATCACGGGCGCGCGCCCTTTCGCGGCTTCCACGGTCGCCGCCATCAGGTCGCGATATTCCTCGTGATCGAGCGTATGCCCCTCGCCGGTCGAACCGCCCGCCGCCATGCCGTGGCTGCCGGCGCCGATCAGCCAGTCGACCTGGGGAGCGACGAGCTTGAAATCGATCTCGCCATCCTTGCGGAACGGCGTCGTCATCGGCGGTATGACGCCGGTCGGACGTGCTTTCATGGGGCGGGCCCTCGCTGTTTCCATCCGTTGCGTGCGGGTGTGTCCCCCGCTTCGGCCGGGCAAGCCTATCGAAGGCCGCTACCGCGATCCAGTTGCGGAATTGGCACGGCAGGACAGCGGAACTGACCTACCTCGGGTAGATGCCATGGATATTTCGCCCCGGACGCTTGAACCTCGGGACCAAGCTATCGACTTATCGATTAGAGGCAATCTGCAGGAGGCTCCATGACTCCTTGGCACGATACGATGGTCGAGCGACCCGAATCGGATGGTGCGGCGTATTTCGCGGGCTGGACCGTCAGCGGCGTGATTGTGCTCGGTACCGTCATTGCCGTCTGGATTCTCGGCATCTAGCCGCGCGCGGAACGTCGGTGTTTGTCGCCCCGTCGACCCGGCACGTCGCTACAGCCTGATCGCCGTCAGGATCAGGGCGGCAATCAGCACAGCAATCCCCACGGACGCGACCGCGAAAAACATTCTGGGCATGAGAGCCACCATGGTTCTTGATCCTTGCGCGACGCTGACGACGTCGTCGGGGTCAGGCCGCTTACGATCCGGCATCGGAACGCGCGCGAAGCCCTTACGCCCGGCTGAAACGCCAGCGTCTTGAGTTGATTACACTTTATGCAAACTGGCGATGGAATTCGAGACACGTGCTCACAAAGGCGGAGCGCAAAACTCTCAGTCGCGGCCAAATCACCGAGGCACGGCGACAACGAATCGTAGCGTCTGCGCATGTCAGATGCACGACATTTTTTGTTAACGCGCGACGAAAGAGGAAGGGCGATGGCGTCAAGCCGTATTCTCGTCCAGGCCGAGAGAAACATGAACGCGTGCGGCAGCAAACAAGCACGATCGGCCAATGACCTCGCGATTAATAACCAACCAGTTGATAAACCTCGTGCTGCGAATTCGTCTATTTGCCGCGCCGTAGTTCCGTTGGCCATGAGGCCGCCTGCGCATCGAGCCTGAGGCAGACGTGTTGAATACACAAGGCATCCCGCCCGCGGCAATGGCAAGTGGTCTGCAGTACAGGTGGCGCGGGTGCTGGAGCGTCTTTGACACGCCCCCCGACGACGGGCGACCTCGCCCCCGCCGGTCTGTGCTACAATGAACCGACGATTAGCGAATTGTAGGACGACGGCATGAGCATCGCTTTTCCGGATCGGGCGCCGCCCGCAAGGTGGCCTTGGATTGACCGGAAGATCCCGGCGCTAGTGGTCGCCGCGACGCTCGGCTTTCTATCGTTCGCCGCGGTCGCGGGTATGACTAGGGAATGCAGCAAAGAGCCGATTTATCGCGCCACCTCGGACGGCCTCCGTAGCACCTCGCAAGATGGAGCGCGTGTGGTGAATGGGAAACACCTGCGATGCCGGCTCACATGAGGCGACATCGTGATCGCCCTCCCGTAATCACAGGATGGATTTAATGAGCATCGCGTCTCCCGATTGGGCACCATCGGCAAGATGGGATTGGCTAAACCGCACCATCACGGCGCGTCGGCTACTAATGCTGGCGCTGTTCTTTGGACTGTCGCTTGCGGCGGCCGCATCGCTAAACGTCGATTGCAGAGACCAGCCGAACTACCTCTTGGCTGAGAGCGGCAGTCCCATCATGCTTGAGGACGGTTCCGGCTTCCTACTCGTTGAAGAAAAGCGAAGAGCGTGCAGCCTTGCTGCCGGCAAGGTGTTGACACTTACGTTTTAGGTGACGCCTCGTCCTCAACGACTGCCATCATGTCTCTGACGCTCCGCCTAGAACAGGAGACGCTGCGAGTCCTAGATCACGCCCATAACAATCCGAGCACAGTATTGCGGGGGTCCTTAACGTCCAAAGAATGTTTCATGCACCGGTAAGCTGTAAACCGGCGGTAAGCTGCAAACCGGGGGTTAGAATATGATCTTGAAGGTATTGAGAAATATGGTCGGAGCGAGAGGATTTGAACCTCCGACCCCTAGTCTCCCAGACTAGTGCGCTAACCGGGCTGCGCCACGCTCCGATGCCGTTCCATTAGCTGCGATCAGCGCCCGGCGCAAGGCGGGCGAACGGTCTCATTGAGGCGACAGGCGGCCTGTTCCCGCTCCGCCCCTCAGCCGTCCTTCATCGCGTTATCCAGCAACTGGCGGCAGGCGACCAGGTCCTGCAGCACCCGATCCAGGCGCTCGCGGTCGGCGTCCGAGGGTCCGGGCTTGCGCTTGACGAACGGCAGCAGCATGCCGTCGTCGTCGGTATCGACGAAACGGTAGTCGATTTCCTTTTCTTCGGATCCGTCGTCCTCGTCTTCGTCCTCGGCCGCATCGACGATCGGCGTCTCGATATCGTCCTCCGGCTCCTGCAGGCTTAGACCGACCGCCTCCTCGACCGCGCCGAAGGTGACAGCGGAGGTCTGGTCGGCGAGGCCCTGCACCGATTTGATGCCGTGTTCTTTCAGGATCCGCTGCACGCCGCGGATGGTGTAGCCCTCGCCGTAGAGCAGCCGGCGGATGCCCTTGAGCAGGTCGACGTCGTCGGGGCGATAGTAGCGCCGCCCGCCGCTTCGTTTCATCGGCTTGATCTGGGCGAACCGCGTCTCCCAGAACCGCAGCACGTGCTGGGGAATGTCGAGTTCTTCAGCGACTTCGCTGATCGTGCGGAACGCATCCGGCGCCTTGTCCAAATGCCAGCTCCTCTCAACTCATCTCGTTGGTGAAGACGCAGTACTCGCCTTGCTACGCAGCCTTAAACGCGGTTTCGCTAGTCGGCCTTGCCTTCGCCATTGCCGACCGCGTGGCCGTTGATGCGCTGCTTCAGAATGGCTGACGGCTTGAACACCATCACACGACGCGGCGAGATCGGCACTTCCGTACCGGTCTTCGGGTTACGTCCGATCCGCTGACCCTTCTTGCGCACCATGAAGGAGCCGAACGATGACAGCTTCACCGTCTCACCCTTCTCCAGGCAATCGGTAATCTCTTTCAAAACGAGTTCGACAAACGCCGACGATTCCGTTCGCGACAGGCCCACCTTCTGGTAGACCGCCTCGCACAAATCGACACGTGTGACTGTTTTTCCGTTCCCGGTCATCGCCTGCCCCGCACTCTCGGCGAACAATTTATTCTCTGAAATTATGAGGTTAGCTTGCAATGGTCAACAGCGAGCATCATGCAGACGCATGAAACCCAGCTACAATTTTAATCGAATGTGTGATGTCGTTCCTACCAGCGCACGAGCGCGGAACCCCAGGTGAAGCCGCCGCCCATGGCTTCAAACAGCACCAGATCGCCTTTTTTCACGCGGCCGTCCTTGACGGCGACCGAGAGCGCCAGCGGGATCGAGGCCGCCGATGTGTTGCCGTGCAGGTCGACGGTCAACACCACTTTCTGCGGCGCAATATGCAGCTTGTGCGCTGAAGCATCGATGATTCGCTTGTTGGCCTGATGCGGGATGAACCAGTCGATGTCCTCGGCGGTGGCGCCGGTTGCATTGAAGGCGTCCACGATCACGTCGGTGATCATGCCGACCGCGTGCTTGAACACTTCGCGGCCTTCCATCCGGAGATGGCCGACGGTCTGGGTGGTGGAAGGACCCCCATCGACGAACAGCTTGGCCTTGTGCCGGCCGTCCGAGCGCAGATGCGTGGTGAGCACGCCGCGGTCGGAGGGTTTGCCGGGTTGGTCCTGCGCCTCGAGCACGATCGCACCGGCGCCGTCGCCGAACAGCACGCAGGTACCGCGATCGTTCCAGTCGAGAATGCGCGAGAACGTCTCGGCACCGATCACCAGCGCGCGCTTGTAGGCGCCGCTGCGCAGGAAATTATCGGCGGTCGCGAGCGCGAACACAAAGCCGGAGCACACCGCCTGCAGATCGAAGGCGGCGCCGTGGTGGATGCCGAGCCCGTTCTGGACGGCAACGGCGGTCGCCGGAAAGGTGTTGTCCGGTGTCGAGGTCGCCAGCACGATCAGGTCGATCGCCTGCGCATCGAGACCCGCATGTTCCAGCGCCGCGCGCGCCGCATTGATCGCCAGGTGCGACGTGAACTCGCCTTCGGCCGCGATGTGGCGCTGGCGAATTCCGGTGCGCTGCACGATCCACTCGTCCGACGTCTCGATCCGGGCAGCGAGTTCTGCATTGGTCAGCACCTTCTGCGGCAGATAGGAGCCGCATCCCAGCACGACCGAACGTTTCGCAGTCACGAGACAACCTCCTGCGCGGTCGGTGCCAGTGCACTGCCGTCGCGATTGAGCATTCCATTGATCTTGGTGAGGAGATCGTTCCGGACGGTCTCATAACCAACATTGATCGCGTAGGCAAAGCCTTCGGCATCCGCACCGCCGTGGCTCTTGACCACCAGGCCGGTCAGTCCAAGCAGCACGCCGCCATTGAGCCGGTTCGGATCCAGCTTTTCCCGCAGCGCCCTGAAGGCATCGCGTGCCAGCCAATAGCCGATTTTGGCGATCCATGACTTCGATATTTCGGCACGGAGAACGTCGACGATCTGGCGCGCCGTGCCCTCGGCAGCCTTGAGCGCAATATTGCCGCTGAAACCTTCCGTCACGATGACATCGGCCGCGCCCTTGCTGATGCCGTCGCCTTCGACGAAGCCGATATATTCGAGCTGCGGCAGGTTCATCGCGCGCAGCATTTCGCCCGCCTCGCGGATCTCCTCGTGGCCCTTGACCTCCTCGACGCCGATATTGAGCAGGCCGACGGTCGGCCGCGGCCGATCGAACAGCACGCTCGCCATCGCGCTACCCATCACGGCCATATCGACGAGATGCTGCGCGTCGCCCCCGATGGTGGCGCCGAGATCCAGCACGACGGCAACGCCCCGCTTGGTCGGTAATACTGCGGCAATCGCCGGACGATCGATTCCAGGCACCGTGCGCAGGCAAAACCGCGCCATCGCCATCAACGCGCCGGTGTTGCCGGCCGAGACCACAACATCCGCCTCATGCTTCTTCACCGCTTCGATCGCAAGCCACATCGACGAGCTCTTGCGGCCGTGGCGCAGCGCCTGGCTTGGCTTGTCATGCATGCTGATGGCGACGTCGGTGTGGATAACGCGCGAAGCCGCTTTCAGCGCCGGATACTTCGCCAGTTCGGGATCAATGCGGGCGCGGTCGCCGTACAGCAGGAATTCGGTGTCGGGATGCCGGGTCAATGCGGTAGCGGCCCCTGGAATGACCACCGATGCGCCGACATCGCCGCCCATGGCGTCAAGCGCGATTCGAACCTTTTGCGGCATGGACGTTCCGGAAACCTGATCTCTCGCGGCCTTCGTGGAGCCCGGCCGCACGCTGGATGGCACCGTTAGCCGGTGCCTGGCGAAACGCAACTCCGCGCCCCCGCCGGGCCGCGACAATAGCCTGTCCCCGCCCCGACACAACCTCTTGACCCCGCTCTTTTGGCGAAAGCCCATCGCTGTGGCCCGGAATCACGGGCACAAAATATATTGATACAATTCAACCTCTTAGGTGACATTTTTGGCAAGCAATCGCAACCGCCTGAACCTCGGCGCAGCCTCGCCCGCGCCCACGACGGCGGGCTACTTGCCGCCTTTCGGCTTCCGGGTGCCCGGCTTTTTCGGATCCGCCTTCAATGCCTTGAGCGCCGCAAACGGGTGATCCTCGGGATCGGCGGCCTCGACCACCGGTTCAAATACCGCGCCTAGCTTCCGCGGATAGGGATCGACGGCGAGAAACAGGGCGTCGGTGGCGACCCGGCCGAGATCGATCATGCCATTCTCGATCGGCTCGGGCGGATCGGGGACCTCCTCGTCCTCCTCGGCCTCGTCGACCAGCGCAGCCATCTCGGGGACCTGCTCAGGCGGCGCGAAGACCACGTCGACTGACTCGTCGATGTCGTTCTCGATCTCCTCCAGCGTGACCACGCAGTTCTGTCCAATCCGCGCCCGCACATGGCCGGTCACGCGGAAACGGCCGCCGCTCTGGGGCGTCACGTCGAACGAGGCCTGCGCCAGCAGCACTTCCCGCAGACCTCCGACATCGGCCATCGCGTTGCGGACGGCCTGGTCGGCCTCGATGTCGCGGTGCAGGCCGGTCTCCGGTATCTGCGCCACCGCGATCGGGATGCGCCACGGGTCGGGTTTGTCGGTCGTACCAGTCTTGCTCATTCTTGCGCGCCTGCCTTCTCCGGCAACGGGAACCGGGCCGCACCGCTCGTCAGCTCCGCCTCATCGAGCTTATCGAGCGCGGCCATCGCCGCCTCGGTATAGTCCGCGAGCAGGCGGGCCTTTTCGATGTCCTCGCCGTTCAGGATATTCTTGCTGATCGCCTGCGCCAGGGCCTCACGGCCCTCCGTCAGCGCCATGTCATAGGCCGCCGTCCGGCCATAGAAAGCTTCGCCGAAGGCCAGCATGCGCTTCGGCACCTTGAGGTCGCTAACACCCATCTCGCGCAGATTATCGTCCATATCGTTGCAGAAATGGTCGAAAAGCCCCTGGGACAGGGCTGCGGCGCCGCCAACCGATTTCAGGCGCCGCAGGACCAGCCACAGATGCAGGAGAAGCAGGTCAAAACGGCCGTTAACCGTGTCCGGAACCGCCAAGTCCCGGTAAAACAACGGTTCTCGCGCCTGCGTCACGATCATGCCATAGATGGCCTCGATGGTGCCGCGCAACGGCGGCCGAGGTTTCCTGAAGTGATTGAACGGCCAAAGCATTGGGGGTTCCGCCAGCGAGCCCTCCAGAACCTTTGCCCGGAGACCACGCGTGTTGCAATCCAGCGTGCTGCCCGGTACGTCAACGCACCGCGCGATGCAAGAGGATGGACTAATTCCTGACATGACCGAGATGAGCCAGCCGAGCACGTGTGTGCCCTCGCCGCGCCGCCCGACCGTGCGCCGGCGCGGTTTCCGCGCGGCCGCAGCCATGGCCCTGATTTGCGCGGCGCTCGCCGGATGCACCGGGGAACAGTTCCAGAAGGGCTACATCCTGCCGCCCAACGCGCTGGAGCAGATTCCGATCGGCGCCAGCCAGGACCAGGTCCTGATCGTGATGGGAACCCCCTCGACGGTGGCGACCCTGAACGGCGAGGTATTTTATTACATCTCGCAGCGCTCCGAGCGCAAAGTCGCGTTCATGAACCAGCAGGTCGTCGACCAGCGCGTGATCGCGATTTATTTCGACAAGAACCGCCAGGTGCAGCGGTTGGCCAATTACGGATTGCAGGACGGCAAGATCTTCGACTTCATCAGCCGTACCACGCCGACGTCGGGCCAGGAACTCAGCTACCTGACGCCGCTGTTCAAACTGTTGAGCTTCAACTAGCGGTAGTTCTCGATGCTGCCGTTCTCGATGCTGCCGGTCGCGTTTGCGCGACCATCGCCAGGCCATCACCTGTACGGATCACAGGCGTGAACCGCGATTATCGCCGATCGGCGGTAACAATGCGGACCGGCGCAGCCTGATCGACATTGCGAAGGCATGTCGGGGAAAAGTGCGGCCAAACCTGCTTTGAACAATCGATTGCTTCCATTCTTTCGCCGGCGGACGGCCGCTTGGATCCTTTCCTCGCAAAATGCGCTGGTTGCCGATCCCGCGAAAGCAGCTGCCACGAGAGAGAAAGCCAATACGAATTTCATTTTGCGCACCTCGAAAGATTGACCCGCGTCATCGCAGATTTGAGGGCTCAACCGGCAATTTTGCCGATCGTTCCCGACTGCGAGCAAACGAAACATGCGATGGGTTTTATGCTGTGCGGGTAACGAGGGGACTTGAGCCAAGTCGCGAACGAAGCGGGCTATGACTGGCGTATCGCTTGCGGAGCTGCCGTCAATTTACCGAGGGCACTCGGCTCCGCTGTCGATCCAGGCTTGAACCAGTTTGCCTGCGGCCTCCTGACTGCCGGGAGCAGGCTGGCGGCCCTCGCCGGGATCCCAGCCCCAGGCCACGAGATCATCCTTGGCGATGTGCTCCTGCAAGGCGGCGAGATCCCGGCCGCCATTGAGTTTCACATCCTTCAGCTGGCGGCAGATTTCGCCCACGGACTTGTTCTGCCAGGCCATGGATAGCGGAGCAAAACCCCAGCGTGGATGGCCGGGTATGCTCTTGTACGATGCGGCCTCGCGAAGCGTCGTGTTTTTCGTCGTATGGCACCCGGAACAATTGGCTTCGAAGTGCCCCGTCTCGGCGCGCCATACCGGTGGCATATGATCGTGCTGATCGTCGCCTTGCAGCGGACGGTCGCCGGCCGGATGGCAGTTCATGCAGCGCGGATGCGTAATGACCTTGGCGACCTCCAGGAAGATCGCGCGCGAACGTTCCGCGGTATCGGCTATCGACTGAAACGCGCCGGGGTCTTTCAACGTCTGGTTCGCAGCTAGCGGTTCGGAATAGGCTGTGGATTGAGCATGTGCCAGAACCGCCGCCAGCACGAGTGCGGAATAGCTCAGCAGTGACTTCGGTCGCAGGAGCATCATTGGACGACAACAAGCTCGACATATTCAAGTTCCGACGAGCTGGCGGCCGCAAATGTCTGCTTGCCGGCCTTGGTCAGCCAGCCATCGAATTGACCTGACCCAGAATCCATGTCCGCGCGTGGAACCAGCTCCTCACGGCTTCGTTATCCGATGATCGACGGAGCTGTCGAGCAAGCTCGCCAATTTTTACCCAACCGAGCAGCGTCGCTTTCGCGCCGTCTGGCTGGAAACCATCATGAAGATGATTGCTCGGCAGCCCTTCAAGGCCCGCAATAATGAAGAAGTACTGGGGTTGCTGGGCGCTGCGGCGACCGCCATCCTCGCCGTCGTTATTATCTCGATGCTCTACTTCGGCCGCGACATCCTCGTTGCGGTCGCCCTGGCCATTCTTTTGAGCTTCGTTTTGGCGCCACTGGTGAATCTCCTGCAGCGCATTCGCGTGCCCCGCGGGCTATCTGTGGTGAGCGTCGTCATCCTTGCGTTCGCGCTGATCTTTGCAATGGGCAGTCTGCTCGCAGCGCCAACTTTCCCAACTCGCCGGGGACCTCCCGAACTATCAGTCGACGATCAGTCAAAAGATTCAATCGTTCCGGGACGCGAAGGCAGGCAGCAAGACGCTGGAGCGCGCGTCCGACATGCTGAAGGATCTCAGCAAGGAACTGGATAAGCCCAAAGACGCTTCCGTCCCCCGTCCATCAAGCCCGACGCTGAGCACGAATTCGCCCGCACCACTGACGCCAGTACCGGTTGAGGTTCGCCAGCCCGATCCCGGGGCGCTGGAAAGCCTGCGCGCGCTGATTTCTCCGCTGATCCATCCGCTCGCGACCACCGGCATCATCGTTATCTTTGTCATCTTCATCCTGCTTCAGCGGGAAGATCTTGCGAAACCGTCTGATCCGGCTCGCGGGCTCCTCCGACCTGCAACGAACGACCGCGGCGCTCGACGACGCCGCCCACCGGCTCAGCCGCCTGTTTCTCACACAGCTCGCCCTGAACAGCGCATTCGGTGTCGTCATCGGCATCGGGCTGTGGTTCATCGGCACCCCGAGCGCCGTCCTTTGGGGCATCCTCGCCGCCGCGCTGCGCTTCGTGCCCTATATCGGCGCGGTGATCTCCGCCGCCTTCCCGCTGGCGCTGGCCGTGGCGGTCGACCCCGGCTGGTCGATGCTGGTATGGACGCTGATCCTTTTCCTTGTCGTAGAGCCGATCGTCGGCCACGTCATCGAGCCGATGGTATATGGCCACAGTACCGGCCTCTCGCCCGTTGCCGTGGTGGCTTCCGCAACTTTCTGGACCGCCCTTTGGGGACCGATCGGACTGGTTCTCGCAACTCCCCTCACCGTGTGCCTGGTCGTGTTGGGGCGTCACGTCGAGCGCCTGGAATTCCTCGACGTCATGTTTGGCGACCGTCCTGCGCTTTCGCCTCCGGAAATCTTCTACCAGCGCATGCTCGCCGGCGATCCGACCGAAGCCGCCGAAAAGGCCGAGGAGTTCTTGAAGGAACGATCGCTGGCGTCCTACTACGACGAGGTTGCTTTGAGGGGCCTGCAGTTGGCGCAAGCCGACGCAGAGCGAGGCGCGCTCGACCAGGAACGCCTCGTCAAAATACGAGATGCCGTCAGCGAATTTGCCAGCGATCTTTCCGAACGGGATGACGATCCACCGCTGATAGCCAACCCGACGACCGATGCGGAAGCCTCGTCCGCGATCGAGAGCGTGTCCAAAAATGCTCCCAATGAGAATCTTCCGATTCTCAGCAAGCAAAGCCTGTCGCCGGATTGGCAGGGCGAGCATCCCATTCTGTGCATCGCCGGCCGCAGCCTGATCGACGAAGCGGCCGCGACCATGCTGGCGCAGCTCTCAACGGCCCATGGCTTGGCCGCGCGTGTCGAGGGCGCAGAAGCGCTTTCGATGACAAACGTGGTGAGACTCGATCCAGTCGGTATTGCCGTTGCCTGCTTGATCTACCTCGGTTCTTCAGGGGATGCGCATATGCGCTACTCCATCCGACGCCTGAGGCGTCGGCTGCCGCGCGCCACGATCATGTTGGTCTGCTGCACCAGCGAGATCGATGAGACATCGTTGAATTTGGTGCGAGAAAGCACGAAGGCCGATCTCGTGGCCGGAAGCATCGGCGACGCCGTAAGGCTTTGCGTCGAGGCTGCGCAGGCCCCGAACCCGACAGACCGACTTGAAACGCTCCCCGTTTTGGAACGCGGCGCCGTACTGTCGACCTGAATTGGGAGGGCGCCTGATCCGGAGAGCGGCCCGGCCGTTCTCAACTCCAGTTCCGTGCCACGGAAATCCCTGCGCCAAGTGGCCCGCTTGCCCTCGGCGCGCGCGATGCCTACGGTTCCTGTCAATAAATAATTCAGCAGGGAGCGAACTTGTGACGATTAAAGCTATTTCTCGACGCCGGGTCTTGACCGGAGCTGCAGCCGTTTCGGCGGCGGCGATCTTGCCGCGTGCCAGCTACGGGTCCGACTGGCGGCCGACGGAGACCGTCCGGCTGATCGTGCCGGCCGCGGCCGGCGGCAGCACCGACGTGATGGGACGGCTGCTGGCCGCACATCTGCAGACCGCCTGGGGGCAGAATGCGGTGGTGGAAAACCGCTCAGGCGGCGGCGGCACCATCGGCACCGCCGAAGTCGTGCGCGGCAAGGCGGACGGCCACGTCATCCTGGTCGGCAATCCCGGCCCGAACGCGATCGCCTACAGCATCTTCCGCAACATGACCTACAAGGCCGAGCAGTTGCAGCCGGTCAGCAACATCATCCGGATCCCGAACATCGTGTCGGCGCATCCCTCGACCGGCATCAAATCAATTCCGGAGCTGATCGCCTACATCAAGGCCAATCCGGACAAGCTGACCTACGCCTCCTCCGGCGTCGGACAGAGCCCTCACCTCACCGGCGCCTGGTTCCTGCAGCTCACCGGCCTGAAAATGGTGCACGTGCCGTTCCGCGGCGCAGGCCCGGCGCTGCAGGCGGCGCTGGCGGGCGACATCCAGATCCTGTTCGACAACCTCTATCCGTCGCTGCCGCAGACCCAGGATG
This sequence comes from uncultured Alphaproteobacteria bacterium, assembly GCA_963742935.1. Taxonomy (GTDB): domain Bacteria; phylum Pseudomonadota; class Alphaproteobacteria; order Rhizobiales; family Xanthobacteraceae; genus Bradyrhizobium. Next base: position 61,832 of record CAVUOI010000050.1, read on the forward strand.
GCAAGCTCACCGCGCTTTGCGTCACCACGCCCGAACGCACCCCGACGGCGCCCAACATCCCGACCATGCGCGAGGGCGTGCCCGAACTTGCGAAGTTCGACGTCTCGTCCTGGTTCGGCATCTTCCTGCCGAAGGCCACGCCCGCTCCCGTCGTCGAAGCGCTCAACAAGGAGATCAAGGCGATGCTGGCGCGCGATGACGTCAAGAAGACCCTCGGCAACATGGGCGCCACCGCCGACTGGGGCACGCCGCAGCAATTCTCCGATTTCGTGCAGGCGGAAACGACAAAGTTCGCCGAGATCATCAAGCGCGAAGGCCTGCAGATGGACGTGAACTGATCGCGTTATCCGGGCCACGCGCCTTCGCAAACAACCATCCCGTGGTCTCGGCCACGGGATTTTTGTTTCGATGCGTCACAACGATAAACCCAGAGCTTCGGTTTTCTTCGATCAGAACCAGAGCCTTAGGACGACTTGTTGATCTTCTTGACCTTGGCGTCGGTGGCTTCAATCGACAAAGCCAGTTCCAGGATCGCCTTGGACAGGAGTTCGGCGGCCTCCTTCTGGTCCTGCGACTTGGCGGCGCGCAGTGCATAATTGCGGGCGGATGAGAGCGACATGGATTGATCTCCGTATTGGAAAAACAGCGGACGAGGTTCTTATCAAACAAAAACCCCGCGGCTCACACCGCGGGGTTTTCTATTCAGTCGGCTTTTCGCCGCTCAGTGCGCCAGGATCGCCAGCAGCAGGAGCGCCACGATGTTGGTGATCTTGATCATCGGGTTCACGGCGGGACCCGCCGTATCCTTGTAGGGATCGCCGACGGTGTCGCCGGTCACCGCCGCCTTGTGGGCGTCAGAACCCTTGCCGCCGTAGTGGCCGTCCTCGATGTACTTCTTGGCGTTGTCCCAGGCGCCGCCGCCCGAGGTCATCGAGATCGCGACGAACAGACCGGTCACGATCACGCCGAGCAGCATGGCGCCGACGGCCGAGAACGCCGCCGACTTGCCGGCCGCGCCGCCACCCGCGATCGCGTAGATCACGAAGTAAACGAAGATCGGCGACAGCACCGGCAGCAGCGACGGAATGATCATTTCCTTGATCGCGGCCTTGGTCAGCAGGTCGACGGCCTTACCGTAGTCCGGCTTGTCGGTGCCCTGCATGATGCCGGGCTTTTCGCGGAACTGGCGCCGCACTTCCTCGACGATCGCGCCGGCGGCACGACCCACCGCGGTCATGCCCATCGCGCCGAACAGATACGGCAGCAGGCCGCCAAACAAGAGGCCGACCACGACGTAGGGGTTGTTGAGCGAGAAGTCGGGCACCACGCCCTGGAAGTACGGATACTTGGCGGCGTTGGCGATGAAGAACTTGAGATCCTCATTATAGGCCGCGAACAGCACCAGCGCGCCGAGGCCGGCGGAGCCGATCGCATAGCCCTTGGTGACCGCCTTGGTGGTGTTGCCGACCGCGTCGAGCGCGTCGGTGGCCTTGCGGACTTCCTTCGGCAGGCCGGCCATTTCGGCAATGCCGCCGGCGTTGTCGGTGACCGGGCCGAAGGCGTCCAGCGCCACGATCATGCCGGCCAGCGCCAGCATCGTCGTGGTCGCAATCGCGATGCCGAACAGACCGGCAAGGCTGTAGGTGACGAGGATGCCGGCGATGATCACGATCGCCGGACCGGCGGTCGACTCCATCGAGATCGCCAGCCCCTGGATCACGTTGGTGCCATGGCCGGTGACAGAGGACGCGGCAATCGACTTCACCGGGCGATATTCAGTACCGGTGTAGTATTCGGTGATCCAGATGATCAGGCCGGTCACGACCAGGCCGACGATACCGCACTGGAACAGGTCCATGCCGGTGTATTTCACGCCAGCCAGCGGACCAAACCCGATCAGCCAGTAGATGACGGCGGCAACGCCGAACAGCGACAGCACGCCGGTCGCGATCAGGCCCTTGTACAGCGCGCCCATGATGGACTGGCTGGCGCCGAGCTTGACGAAGAAGGTGCCGATGATCGAGGTGATGATGCAGACGCCGCCGATGGCGAGCGGCAGGGTCATCATGTTCACCAGCAGCGGCGAGGTCGCGAAGAAGATCGCAGCCAGCACCATGGTGGCGACCGCGGTCACCGCATAGGTCTCGAACAGGTCGGCGGCCATGCCGGCGCAGTCACCGACGTTGTCGCCGACGTTGTCGGCGATCGTGGCCGGGTTGCGCGGATCGTCCTCGGGAATGCCGGCTTCGACCTTGCCGACGAGGTCGCCGCCGACGTCAGCACCCTTGGTAAAGATGCCGCCGCCGAGACGGGCGAAGATCGAGATCAGCGAAGCGCCGAAGCCGAGCGCCACCAGCGCATCGACGACGACGCGGTCGTTGGCCTTCAGCCCCAAGCCGTGGGTGAGATAGGCGAAATAGATGGTGACGCCGAGCAGCGCGAGACCCGCGACCAGCATGCCGGTGATGGCGCCCGCCTTGAAGGCGAGCTCGAGGCCGCCCGCCAGCGAGGTAGTCGCGGCCTGCGCGGTGCGCACGTTGGCGCGAACCGAGACGTTCATACCGATGAAACCCGCGGCGCCCGACAACACCGCACCGATCAGGAAGCCGAACGCAACCAGCATGCCGAGGAAGTAGGCCAGCAGGACGAAAATCACGATGCCGACGATGCCGATCGTCATGTACTGGCGCTTGAGATAGGCCTGCGCACCTTCGGCCACCGCGGCTGCGATTTCCTGCATGCGCGCGTTACCGGCGTCCGCCTTCAGAACGGAAGACGTCGCCCAGATGGCGTAAACGATCGAAAGCGCTCCGCAGAGCACAATCACCCATAATGCTGTCATTGAATTTGCCTCAGACTTTTTGTTCCACCCCACGCCATCCCGCGAGCGCGGCTGGCGCTTAATTATGGAGGCCTTCCCTGCCCAAAAGGGTGGCCTCAAATCGGCGGGACCATGCCAAAATCGTTCCCCGGGCGCAACGCCGCGGAGGCCAGAATCCGTCGATTTTCGAAAGGATTCACCGCTAAGCGAGCGCGCCGAAAGATCGCCCGCGCCCGTCATGCGGTTTAGGCCAGGCCCAAAAGCAAGAGCCCGCCCAATCCCATCGGGATCGAGCGGGCTCACAAGCCATTCCAGTACATCCGTGAAACGACCGTTTCGAAGCCTTAGACGAGCGACAGATTCTCCGCGCTCACCTTGCCCCGCATCTTGTCGGTCTTGAGTTCGAACTGAACCTTCTGACCTTCGGCCAGTCCGCCGAGGCCGGCGCGCTCGACGGCCGAGATGTGCACGAACACATCCTTGCTGCCATCGCTCGGCTCAATAAAACCGAAACCCTTTTGACCGTTGAACCACTTCACTGTTCCCGTAGCCATTTTCTCTTCTCCAAAGCACGTTGGCTTTAATTCCGCGCGGCGATCGCGCGGATTCAAATCCGTTCACGACGATGTCTCTGGAAGAAGCCCCTTAGGAGCGCGTTCGAAAAGGCACGACGGTAATCGAATGGCAATACACCTATAGGTTTCCGGCGAAAAAGCAATGGTCGGCGGGAAATAAAGGCAAAGCGCTGACGGTCCCGGCTTCAAAAATGGCTGTAGGAGAGCCGTTCCAGCGCGATTTCACCGCCTTTTCCGTCAACGAACTTCGGAACTGCGCCTCCCGCGACCACCGTGCCGATGGAACTCACCGCAATACCGGCATCCCGCGCCGCTTGCACGAATGCCTCGACGCGATCTTCCTGCAGCGTGCACAGGATCTCGTAATCATCGCCGCCGGCGATCAACGTCTCCAATCCGACGATGCCGCGCGACACCAGGTCCCTCGCCGCCTCCGACAGCGGGACCGATGGCAAGTCGATGACAGCGGATACGCCGGAGACGCCGCACAGCTTGGCGAGATCGCCGGCCAAGCCATCCGACACGTCCATCGACGCGCTGGCATGGTCGCGAACGATTTTGGCCATGGCCACGCGCGGCTGCGGCACGCGATAGCGTCCGATCAGCGCCTCGCGCGCAGCCTTGTCGTAGGCGGCGGCATGAACTTTTCCGCCATGCAGGATGGCGAGCCCCAGCGCAGCGTCGCCGATCGTGCCCGTCACCATCACGCGCTCGCCAGCCCTTGCCCCGCTGCGATGGACCATCCTGCCCGGCGGCACCCGGCCAAACGCGGTGACCGAGACCATCAACGGTCCCGGCGTCGACACGGTGTCCCCGCCCAGCAGCGGACAACCGAACTGCGCGGCATCTTCGCCCAGTGCCGCCGCGAACGGTTTGAGCCAAGCCTCGTCGAAGCTGCGCAAGGCCAGCGTCAGCACGAAGCCGGCCGGGATCGCCCCTTTCGCGGCGAGATCGGAAAGATTCACCCGCAGCGCCTTGCGCGCGATGGTGTCAGGGGGATCGTCGGGCAGAAAATGCACGCCTTCGACGATGGCGTCCGTCGTCACCACGATTTCGGAGCCGTCAGGCTGCAAGGCTGCGGCGTCGTCATCGAGACGAAAGGCGCCGGGATCGGTGGCAAGCGGCCGGAAATAGCGCGCGATCAGCGAGTCCTCGCCGGACGCGGGTTTGCCGCTAGCCACGCGCGAACTCGTCGGCGCGGAACTGGCGCGCGATCTGGTCGAGCACGGCATTGACCATGCCGGTCTCGTCCTTCTCCACAAAGGCGTGCGCGACATCGACATATTCGGACACGACCACGCGGCCCGGCACGTCCTTGCGGTGCTCCAGTTCATACGAACCGGCCCGCAGCACCGCGCGCAAGATCGCGTCGATCCGCTGCAGCGGCCAGCCCTTCTGCAGCGCATCGTCGATCAGGGGATCGAGCCGGGCCTGGTCGCGCACCACGCCGGCCACCACGTCCTTGAAGAACGCAGCCTCCGCCGGCAGGTATTTGTCGCCCTCGACCTCGTTGCCGAGCCAATGGCTTTCGAACTCGGCGAAAATGTCGTTGATGCCGGCGCCGCGCAATGTCCATCTGGTAGAGCGCCTGCACGGCGGCAAGCCGCGCCGCGCCGCGGCGGTTGGCTTTCTTGTCGGGACTTTTCGCTGGCTTCTTGCTGTCTGCCATCGTCAGGCCTTTGTCAGCCGCCGCTTGATCCGCAACATCGCCAGCGCTGCGCGCGCGGCGTCGCCGCCCTTGTTCAACTCGCTGGCCCGCGCCCTCGCCCAGGCCTGCGCGTCGGTATTGACGGTGATGATGCCGTTGCCGAGCGGGAAACCTCTGGAGACCGCCAGATCCATCAGCGCGCGCGAGGATTCGATCGACACGATTTCGAAATGGATGGTGTCGCCGCGCACCACGCAGCCGAGCGCGATTGCCGCATCATAAGGCTTGCCGTTCTTTTCGGCAGCATCGAGCGCAATCGCGATCGCGGCCGGAATTTCCAGCGCGCCGGGCACCGTGATGAGGTCATGCGTCACGCCGGCCGCCTTGAGCTCGGCAACGGCGCCTTCCAGCAGCGCGTCCTGGATGTCGTCATAGAACCGCGCCTCGACGATCAGCGCGCGCGCGCCTGAAATGTCGGTCTGGTCTTTCAGAGGGGCGCGCCGTGCGTCTGCCATCAACTACCTTCCGTCTTGCTCGGTCCTCATCCTGAGGAGCGGCCTCTTGGCCGCGTCTCGAAGGATGGGTTACGTCCGGGCCTCATGGTTCGAGACGGCGCAAGCGCCTCCTCACCATGAGGGATTGGCGGGCGTTTTAAGCGCCGTATGTATGCCTGTCACTTCATTTCCGACAGCCGCGCCGCATAGCGGGCCATCAGATCGACCTCGATATTGATCTCGCTGCCGGCGTGCCAGCCGCTCAGCGTGGTGACACTGAGCGTATGCGGGATGATCAGCACCGAAAACGTGACATCCTCGACCGTATTCACTGTCAGCGATACGCCATCCAGCGTCACCGAGCCCTTGGTGGCGATGAACCGCGCCAGCTCCCGCGTGGTGCGCAGTTCGAACCGCGCCATGTCGGGGAGATCGTCACGCTTGACGATGGTCGCAATGCCGTCGGCATGCCCCGCGACAATATGGCCGCCGAGTTCGTCGCCGATCTTCAGCGCGCGCTCGAGGTTGAGCATGGTGCCCTTGGCCCAATGCTTTGCGGTCGTCATGCCGAGCGTCTCGGCGGCGGCATCGACGTCGAACCAGGTCTTGCCGCCCTCGACGCCGGACGCCACCACCGTCAGGCAGACGCCATTACAGGCGATCGAGGCGCCGTCGGCAATGGTGGTCTGGTCATAGCGGCAGGCGATGCGCATGCGGTGCAACTGGCCCTGCGCCGTTGGCGTCAAGGCGGCGATTTCGCCGATATCGGTGACAATTCCGGTAAACATTAGGCGCGCTCGTAAATGGTAAGGGTGTCTTTGCCGTGGTTTTCGGTAGCACGCGTCTTGAACGTGGGCGACCCGGTGAGGGCTGACAGCGGCAATGCGTCCAGCGCGGGAATGCCGTCCGCTTCCGATGACTTCAGGTCCGCGCAGCAGCCAGATTTCATCAACCAGCCCTGCGGCGACAAAGGACGACGCGACCCGCGAGCCGCCTTCCACCATCAGCCTCGTGATGCCCTTGTCGGACAGCGCGTGCAGCACTGCCGGCAGATCGAGCCTCGGGGGCTGCGCAATGGCCGCGACGCGCATCACCTGCGCGCCGGCCGCGCCGAGTTTCATGGCCGCAGGCGCTTCGGCGAAGTCAGATGTCATGACCCAAAGCGGGGTCTGGCGCGCGGAATGGACCAATTTGCTGGTGCCGGGCAGCCGCAGCGCGCGGTCCAGCACGACTCGCACCGGCGACAGGGCCTCCATGCCCGGCAGACGGCAGGTCAGAACCGGATCGTCCGCCAGCACGGTGCCGATGCCGACCAGGATGGCGTCGCATTGCGCGCGCAGCAGATGCACCCGTGTTCTCGCCGCCTCCCCCGTGATCGCGACCGGCTTGTGGCCGGCGGCGGCGATCCTGTCGTCGGCGGAAACGGCGAGTTTCAGGATCACATGCGGGCGCTTGTCGCGGATGCGGCGGAAATGCCCGGCGTGATCGCGGGCGGCTTCCGCCGCTCCGAGGCCGACATCGACCGTGATCCCGGCGGCACGGAGCTTGGCATGCCCCTGCCCGGCCACCTCGGGATTGGGATCTTCGATCGCCGACACCACGCGTGCAATGCCTGACGCGATCACCGCATCGACGCAAGGCGGCGATTTGCCGAAATGCGAACAGGGCTCCAGCGTCACATAGAGCGTGGCGCCGCGCGCGGCGTCGCCAGCCCGCCGCAGTGCCTCGGGCTCGGCATGCGGCCGCCCGCCGGGCTGGGTCCAGCCGCGACCGACGATGACGCCGTCCTTGACGACGACCGCGCCGACGGCCGGGTTCGGCCAGGTGCGCCCCAGCCCGCGCCGGCCGAGCGACAGCGCAAGCTGCATGAAGCGCTGGTCGGCCACCTTGGCTTCTTTGGATTTCTGCGCGTACTGGTCTTCCAGGATACGGAAGATCATTTGCGTAACGTGGCAACCCGCGCGGCGTCTTCTGCGGAGAGTTCGCCGAGCACGGCCTCGAAATCCTTGGCCTCGCGGAAATTGCGGTAGACCGAGGCAAAACGGACATAGGCGACATCGTCGAGCTGGCGCAGATGCTCCATCACGATCTCGCCGATCGCCTCGGAGGACACTTCCGCCTCGCCGCCGCTTTCGAGCTCGCGCACGATCGCGGAAACCATCTTCTCGACCCTTTCGGGATCGACCGGCCGCTTGCGCAAGGAGATCTGCAGCGAACGAACCAGCTTGTCGCGGTCGAACGGCACCCGGCGGCTGTTGCGCTTGATCACGGTCAGTTCGCGCAACTGCACCCGCTCGAAGGTCGTAAAGCGGAAGTTGCAGGCGATGCACACCCGCCGCCGCCGGATCACGGCCAAATCTTCGGTCGGACGTGAGTCCTTCACCTGCGTATCGAGACTATTGCAGCTGGGACAACGCATCCAACGAGACCTTTGACTTGCGAAATGTAACTCGCGAACCTTACTGATAAATCGGAAAGCGGTCGGTGAGCGCCTTGACGCGCTCCTTGATCGCGGCTTCGACCAGCGGCGCCTTGCCGTCTTCCGACTGCGCCAGCGCATTCAGCACCTCGGCGATCATGCCGCCGACCTGCTTGAATTCGGCGACGCCAAAACCGCGCGTGGTGGCCGCCGGAGTGCCCAGACGGAGCCCGGAGGTGACGAACGGCTTTTCGGGATCGAACGGGATGCCGTTCTTGTTGCAGGTGATCGCGGCGCGCACCAGCGCCTTCTCCGACACGTTGCCCTTCAGGCCCTTCGGCCGGAGGTCGACCAGCATCAGATGGTTGTCGGTGCCGCCGGAGACGATATCGAAACCGTGGCCACGCAGCGTTTCCGCCAACGCCCTGGCGTTCTCGACCACGTTCTTCGCATAGATCTTGAAATCCGGCCGCAGCGCCTCGGCGAAGGCGACGGCCTTGGCGGCGATCACGTGCATCAGCGGACCGCCCTGCAGGCCGGGGAAGATCGCCGAATTCAGCTTCTTGGCGATCGCCTCGTCATTGCAGAGGATCAGGCCGCCGCGCGGGCCGCGCAACGATTTGTGCGTGGTGGTGGTGGTGACGTGGGCATGCGGCACCGGGGACGCATGGACGCCGCCGGCGACGAGACCGGCGAAATGCGCCATGTCGACCAAGAGGTAAGCGCCGACCGAGTCGGCGATCTCGCGGAAGCGCTTGAAGTCCCAGGGGCGCGAATAGGCCGAGCCGCCGGCGATGATCAGCTTCGGCTTCACCTGCTGGGCCTGCTTGGCGACCTCGTCCATATCGATGATCTGGTCCTCGCGCCGCACGGTGTAGTGCGAAGCCTTGAACCACTTGCCGGACATGTTGACCGGCGAGCCGTGGGTGAGATGGCCGCCGGCGGCGAGGTCGAGGCCCATGAAAGTATCGCCAGGCTGCAGCAGCGCCAGAAACACCGCCTGGTTCATCTGGCTGCCGGAGTTCGGCTGGACGTTGGCGAACTGAGCGCCGAACAGTTTCTTGGCGCGATCGATCGCCAGCGTCTCGGCGACATCGACCCATTCGCAGCCGCCATAGTACCGCGCACCCGGATACCCCTCCGCGTACTTGTTCGTCATCACCGAACCCTGCGCTTCCAGCACCGCCCGGCTGACGATGTTTTCAGACGCGATCAGCTCGACCTCATGCCGCTGACGGCCGAGTTCGCCCTTGATCGCGGCGGCGATTTCCGGATCGGCCTCGGCGAGCGTCGCCGTGAAGAACGAGTCGGGCGCGGAGGCGGTCTTGGAGCTGGAGGAAGAGGTCATTGGACGAAATATCTCCACCGCCGCAAGCCCTTAGGGGGCAAGGCGGTCGGCTATGTGTGGCGGTCGAAAGAAGTTCCTGCGAGATACCACATCGCCCGGAATTGGCCAAGCACTTGCGGTTCAGGGCTGGTATTTATGCAAGATGTGGTGGGGTGGAAGGGCCCTCGTCGCCCCTTACCTCGTCGCCCCGGGCTTGACCCGGGGCCCATAACCACAGCCGGCAGTTGAAGAAGGAAGGCCTCCGCCAAAGTGCCCCTTCCAACGGCCAGGGCGTATGGGTCCCGGGTCAAGCCCGGGACGACGGAGAGTTATCCCGGAACGACGGAGAGTTAGGCAAACCTGTATGCCCCACCCTTCTCCACCGACCGCTTGAACGCCGGCCGGTCGTGCATCCGCCCCAGCCAGGCCGCGAGGTTCGGATACGGGGCGAGCTTCCCGAACACTTTCGCCATCTCGCCTACAAAGCTCATCTGGATGTCAGCCCCGGTCAGCGCCTCCCCGATAAAAAACTCCCTCCCCTTCAGCGCGGCATCGACATAGCCAAGATGGTTCGCCAGTTCGCCATCGATCCGCGGATGCAGCGGCGCGCCGGCCTCTTTCAGCCGGGACACGTAGAGGTTCAGCATCAGCGGCAGCATTGCCGAGCCTTCCGAGTAATGCAGCCACTCGTTATAGGCCTCGTAGTCGGTGCTCCCCTGCGCCGGCATCATCGCGCCCTTCCCGTAGCGGCGGATGATGTAGTCGACGATGGCGCCGGATTCAGCGATCGTGGTGCCGCCGTCGGTGATGACGGGCGACTTGCCGAGCGGATGAATCGCCTTCAGTTCAGGCGGCGCCAGCCGCGTCTCGGCGTTGCGCTGGTAGCGCTTCATCTCATATGGCGTGCCCAGTTCTTCCAGCAGCCACAGGATGCGCTGCGAACGGGAGTCGTTGAGATGATGAAGGGTGAGCATGGGTGTTTCCTCTGGTTATCGTTTTATCGTTGGGCGGGCGCTGTCCGGTAGGATAGGTCGAGCGAAGCAATACCCATCCATGCCAACATACTGCGCGTGTGGCGATGGGTTTCGCGGAGTTTATCATCGGGCCGGCCGAAGGTCAGACCCGTTGGCTACCACCATCCTACGGCAATTCGGCACGCCAAATCTACCCTACGTGATCCAGTTCACAGCGCGCCGCTTCGGCCCGGTCCATAGATACCGGGGGCTGACAGTGGATTTTGCAAATGTCTGAAATCACGCTCGCATAGCGACCACAAGGCCAAGTCGAGACACCCGATGAGAACGGTCTTCCTGTTCTACGGGGCGATGGTTCTCGGCCTGCTCGGATTCTTTATCGTTTTCCCGGATGCGAAGCCCCGTGGCACTCAGGGCGGCGGCACGCCGATCCAGACGGCCGCAAAGGCCGTCCGATACGAGGCCGTGATCGCCAACTGGAATCGATATCGGGCAAAGGACGCGAGGGCGGAAGTGCGGTAGCTTTGGCGACGCCGCAAGCATCGCGATCACATTCGGCTTGCCGAAAAGCTGTCCCGCCTTACAGCCCCGTAAACCCAGCCTTCACCGGATCGCTGCTGCCGTCGAGCTGGCGCAAATAGGTCAGCCCGCACACGGTGAGCCGGTGCGTATCCTTCTCTCCCGCCTCCACCAGCGTGGTGAGATATTCCGTCACCTTGCCGCGCGCCTCGTCGTTGGCCGCGGCGGTGCGGTTCACAAGCAAATCATACGTCTGCATGATGCGGTCGATCGCGGCTTCCATGGCGTTCTCCTGAAGTGCGTGATGCGGGTGATGCGGTCAGGCCGGCAAATGCGCTTCGAATTCGGAGATCGCCTTGTTGGCGAGCCGGATCTTGTTGAATTCGCCGCGCTGGACCATCTTCACGATGATCTCGAGCAACCGTTCGTCCGGAGCAGCGCTATCCGCAATGGCCCCGGTCCCGTGCAGGTAGTTCGACGCGATGGCGTAGGCGTCGCCCACCACTTCGAAGTTCATCACCTGAATTCCGCGCTCGACCAGCATGCTTTCACCTGTTCCGTGACAGGCCCTCAATGCACGAAGGTCGCGATGGTTCCATCCGGCGAAACCGGCCAGGAAAAAACCATGGTTCTGGCGGGGAAAGCCCGCGAGGCCGCCTGATTTCACATCGAAATCGGCAATTCGGTCTCGGGATCAAAGAAATGCAGGCGGCCCGGCTGCGCCGAGAGGCGGACCTGGTCGCCGCGCGCGATCACGGTTTCGGCCGGCACGCGGGCGGCGGTGACGGTGGCGCCGCCTACCCTCGTCTCCAGCAGGATCTCGGAGCCAAGCTGCTCGACCACCTCGACCCGGGCATCGAAGCCGAGGCCCGGCGCGCCGTGACCGAGCACGAGGTGCTCCGGCCGTACGCCGAGGATTACGCGACGGTCGCTGTAGGTCGCCAGCGCCGGAGCATCCGCGAGCCCGACCGTGAGCCGCAGACCTTCGGCCTCAACCGACGTCACACCGGCCGCGCTTCGCACGGTGACATCGATAAAATTCATCGCGGGCGCGCCGATGAAGCCCGCGACGAACTTGTTGGCCGGCTTGCCGTAGACCTGCAGGGGGCTGCCGATCTGCTGAACCCTGCCGTCGCGCATGATGACGACGCGGTCGCCGAGCGTCATGGCCTCGACCTGATCGTGGGTCACGAACACAGATGTGGTCGGTATGGCCGCATGCAGGCGCTTGATCTCGATTCGCATCTGGGCGCGCAGCTTGGCGTCCAGGTTTGACAGCGGCTCGTCGAACAAGAAGACCTGCGGATTGCGCACGATGCAGCGGCCGAGCGCAACGCGCTGCTGCTGGCCGCCGGACAATTGCTTCGGCTTGCGCTGGAGCAGCTCATGCAGGCCGAGCATGCCGGCAGCGCGATCGATCGCCGCCTTGATCTCGGACTCCGGCGTCTTCTTGTTGCGCAGGCCGAAGGCCAGATTGTCGTAGACGCTCATGTGCTGGTAGAGCGCGTAGTTCTGGAACACCATGGCGATGTCGCGGTCGCGCGGCGGCAGGTGATTGACCACCTTGTCGCCGATCCGGATGTCGCCGCTGGAGATGTCTTCCAGGCCCGCGATCATGCGCAGCGTCGTCGACTTGCCGCAGCCGGACGGGCCGACCAGCGCCACGAACTCCTTGTCGGCAATCTCCAGATCGACGTCCTTTACGGCATGGAAGACCGAGCCATAGTGCTTGTTCAGCTTTTGCAGTGAGATCGCTGCCATTGCCCCCGCCGTTACCCGAACCTGAAGCTCGTTTAAAAAACCCGCCGCGCGGTGACGCGGCGGGCTGTCGCGTTCGTGATTACTGCGCGGCCTTGCTGACCAGCGGCGCACCTTCGGCCAGCACCTTCGCGATATCCTCGCGCTTGCCGGTGACGGCCCTGGTGACGGTGTCGTTGAACGCCTTGTGCACGGCGGGCCATTGCGGGAAATAATACGCGCCGCGCACCTTGTCCGGCGAATCCAGCACCGATTCCTTCAACAGCTTCATGAAGGAATCTTCCGCTGCGATTTCCGCCCAGAACTCGGTGTTGGGCGGCGGCGCGCCGGTCGCCTTGAACATCTTCTTCTGGCCTTCCTTGTCCAGCATCATGGCTTCGAGCATTTCCTTGGCGAGCTTCTTGCGCTCCGGCGGATCGACTTCGGGATCGCCCAGCCCCAGATGTCGTCCCAGGCGAACGGCTTTGCCCGGTTCGGACCGAGCGGAAAGCGCGCGGCCGCGACCTTGCCGGCCACCTTGGATTTGACCGGGTCGTTGAACGTGCCCCACCACAGCGAGTCGGCGACGGTGAACGCGGCATCGCCCGACATGAAGATGGCGTTGGCCTCGTTGCGGTCATAGGCGGGCATGCCGCGCGGCGAGATCTTGTGGGTGTTGATCGCATCCCACCAGTATTCGACGGTCTGCTGCATGCAGGGCTCGGTCATGCCGGACTTCCATCCGTTGGCGGCAAGCACCTTGTTGTCGCGCTCATAGGCCGGCAGCAGCACGTCGCAATTGTTGCCCCACATCGACCAGAACCAGCTGAACCAGCTGTGGTTCATCGCCATGCCGCCGACATAGCCGAACTTCACCTTGCCGTCGGCCTGCAGCTTCTTGCTCGCGGTCACGAGTTCCGCCAGCGTCTTCGGCACCTCTTCGGGCTTCACCAGATCGGAGCGGTAGAAGAACACGCTGAAAGTCTGGCCCATCGGCACGACGGTGTTCTGGCCCTGCGCGTTGCCGAACACGATCTTGTCCATGCCCCACTTCTCGGCGAACTTGTTGGCGGCGACGTCGTCGGTCGGCTCCAGCAGATGCGCCCAGGTCTGGCCCCAATCGTCATTGTGCCAGATCACGTCGTACTGATCGGAGTTCGAGGTCAGCGACGCCGTCATCTTCTCGACATAGACGCCGTAGGAGTTCGGCACCTTGACGATCTTGATGCCGTTCTTGGCGCCCCAGGTCTCGAACATCGCGATCGAGGCATCCTGGATCGGGCTCGGCTGGTAGCCGATCCGCAACTCCTTCACCTGTGCGGCGGCGCTCCCGTCGCAGCCACGAGGGCCGCGGTCGCGGCCACCAACCATCTCGCCAGTCCCTGCATCGCCTCTCCTCCTCGTTTTTGTTGTTGTCGTTGTCTTCCTCCGCCTTAGATCCTCAAACCCCGGATCACGTATTTCTGGCCGAACAGCGCGACCAGGAAGGCCGGCACCAGCGCCATGACGGCGGTCGCCGCCATCAGATTCCAGCGCAGTCCCATTTCGGTGACGAACTGCGCCATCACGACCGTGATCATCGGCACGCGGTTGCCGGTCAGGATCAGCGCGAACAGGAATTCGTTCCAGGTGAACAGCCAGCACAGCACGGCGAGCGCCGAGATCGCCGGCAGCGCCGACGGCACCGCGACGCGGATGAAGGCGCCCCAGCGCGTGCAGCCGTCGATCATCGCGGCATATTCCATCGACGGGTCGATGCCGTCGAAGAAGCCCTTCATCAGCCAGGAGAAGAAGCAGATGTGCACCGCGATGTGCGGCAGCAGCAGGCCGATATAGGTGTCGTAGATGCCCCAGCTCTGCGTCACGAAGTACAGCGGCAGCACCCACGAAATATAGGGCACGCAGCGGAACACATAGATGGTGCCGAACCACAGCCGCGAGGCCGGCCCGGTGAAGCGCGACAGCATGTAGCCGCTGGAGACCGTCACCAGCAGCGAGAAGACCGTCGCCAGCGTCGAGATCAGCGCGCTGTTGAAGAAGGCTGGACGATGCGCTCGTCGCTCAGCACCTCGGCGAAGCTCGCGAGCGTGAACTCAGTGCCGCGATGGACGTAATAGACGCCCGATTCCGGCCGCAGCGACGTCAGGATCAGCCACAGCACCGGAAAGGCGAACGCAAAGCAGATGAAAGCAAGCGCCAGCGCAAATAGCGTCTTGCGGCCGATCGGCGGCAGCCATGGCAGAAATTCGGAGCGCTTCACCATCGCCATCGGATCAGGCCTTCGCGATGCGGTCGACGAGGCGATAGAGCGCCACGCCGATCACGAGGATGATGAGCCCGCCGATGATGGCCGCGGCCGAGCCGCGGCCGAGATCGAGGTTGAGGAAGGCGAGGACGTAGGCATAGAGGCTGAACAGTTCGGTCGATCGCCCGGGCCCACCGCCGGTCAACGTCCACACGATGTCGAAGGTGCGGAAGGCATCGATGGCGCGGATCACGACGCAGACCACGATCACCGGGCGCAGCATCGGCAGCGTCAGGAAACGGAACACGCGCCACGTCGTGGTGCCGTCGATGGCGGCGGCCTCGAACGGCTCCTTCGGCAGGCTCTGCAGGCCGGCCAGCAGCAGCAGCGTGAACCACGGCGTCCACAGCCAGATGTCGGTCAGAAGGATGATGCCGAAGGCGCTCCAGCGCTGCACCAGCCAGGGCTGCCCTTCGAGGCCGATCGCCTCCAGCACCACGTTCACGATGCCGAACTGGTCGTTGAATATCCAGCGGATCATGATCGCGGCGATCACCGGCGCCACCATCAGCGGCACCAGCAGGATCGTCTGCACCAGCTTTTGCCCGCGAAACGGCCGGTTGAGCAGCAGCGCAAGCATCAGCCCCGTCACCAGCGCGCCGGCGACGCTGAGCACCATGAACAGGAAGGTGTTCGGCAGCACCATGTAGAGGAACGCCGGGTCGGACAGCACGGCGACATAGTGGTCGAAGCCGACCCAGGTCTTCTTGGGATTATAGAGCGCCCAGTCGCGGAAGCTGGCGTTGGCGCCGATCGCGATCGGCACGACCTGAAACAGCAGCATCAACAGCGCAGCCGGCGCGATCAGAAGCAGCACGAAGCGCTGTTGCTCGCCGAACATGGGACGCCGCGATGCCGACAAGCCCGTTTTCCCCACCCTGGGCATCAAGCCGTCACGACTCTTGTGGTCGGTACGTGCGAGGAGCCTGTGAGGGATTATGGGCGGAGCGTCGAAGGCTCGTCAATCCGGATTGTGAAGCACGATGGCGACAAATCGGATTGTGCGAGAGCACAATCGGATTGTGTGCCGGCAGGTCGATGGCATCAGCTCACGCAAAACTTCAACTTAGATGCACGAAAAGCAAAACGCACCGAGCCCCGGAGAACCGGGGCCGGTGCGCTTCGAGCAAGGCTTACTGCCTTGCCAGTCCATTCTCCGCTATTGGCTGCCGGTCTTTTAAGTGGCCGGCTTGGCCGCAAGTCGGAAAGAAATTCTCAGAGGCGATACAGGATCTGGTCGGTCCAGAACCGCTCGAGGCGATGCAGCGACTTGTTCAGCGTCGCGAACTCATCGTTCGAAATGCCGCCGACCTGTTCAACGGTCTTGACGTGCTTCTGGTAGAGCGCGTCGACGATCTTGCGGATTTCCTGGCCCTGCGCCGTCAGGCGGATGCGGACCGAGCGGCGATCGACGCGGGAGCGCTGATGATCGAGGAAGCCGAGCTCGACGAGCTTCTTCAGATTATAAGAGACGTTGGAGCCGAGGTAGTAACCGCGCGTGCGCAGTTCGCCCGCGGTCAGCTCCTTGTCGCCGATGTTATAGAGCAGCAATGCCTGCACCGAATTGATGTCGGCGCGGCCGCGGCGATCGAATTCGTCTTTGATGACGTCGAGCAGTCGGCGATGCAGACGTTCCACCAACGTCAGCGCTTCCAGATAGAGCGGCTGTACCGGAGCTCCGGCAGTGTGCTCAGCGGTTTCCACCGCCGTTGCAACGGCTTTGATCATGACACTTCCCCTGTCGTCGTTTTTCGACTTATTTCGACGAAACTTCTGTCCCGCCTGATAGGTTCAACTTAAGGGGGCGGTTTGAACATCCGCTTAAATAAGAGAATAAAGAGATCATGAATTTAACAGAGTGAATTGTCGATTAAGCCCCGTGGATCAAGGCCTTTTGCAATATTTCATTGACGCTGGAAGGGCGATGTTCACGCTTCGTCTGCGGCCCCTGTCGCATTCGGAAACAGGTCCGTCTAAAATCGAAACGCTCGCGTAAGGTGTGTGGTAAATCCGTTTACGGCCCTTAACGGTGACTGAAACGTTACCGGAAAGATTTTTGAAAATTTTGCTGGATCGCGTGGCAGTTTCTCTACGCGATACGAATTATGGCGGGAAACTGACACGCTGGCGCGGCGGTGCTACTCTACTCCTCTCGCGGGCAAGGTTGATGGAAGTCTACGGCGGCCGTTCGCGCGCGGCCATCCAGGCAAGCGCAAGGTACGCCGCCAGCATCACGGCTTCGAATCCCACCACCGTGAGGCTGCCGCCATAGATGCCGGGAAACATCAGTTCGATAACCGCCATCGACACCACGGTGGTGAGCCACACCACCGCGCCCCAGGGCGTCGCGAGCCACAGGCCGACAGCGCCGACGAGTTCGATCACGGCGAAATAGACGGTGGCGGTCTGCCAGGCCATCGACTGGTTCTCGAACGCCTCTTCCTCGCCGCCGATGAATCCCGTCACCTGCGCCCAGTGGTACAGTCCCTTGCCGATCGAGATGACGGCCATGACGCGCAGGAACATGACCAGGCGGCGCGTCCATACATTCTCGTCGGGCTCGATCCGCTCCGACGACATCGCCGCCATCGACATCGCGCTGTCCCGCCCCTGATCCCGCGAGGCGTCGGACATAGGTGTCGGCCTCGGATGGGGTCGATGCGTGGTTCGGTGTTCTCATGGCTACCTGTCTTGGCCCGCCGGGACGGCAAAATCAATTGCCGATGAGACCATCAAGTCTCGGTGACGGCACCGCCGCAAGGTGCTAGAACTGGAACAAATCAAAACTGACCCGCGCCTTCAGGAGCACCCATCACATGGCGATCAAATTCGGGCGTCCGATCGAAATGCGCGACGGGCCGCGACGGCAGGCCGCCCTCGCCTCCACCTCGCTGGACCTCGCGATTCGCCCCCGGCGCAACCGCAAGGCGGAATGGGCGCGGCGGCTGGTGCGCGAAAACGTGCTGACCACGAACGACCTGATCTGGCCGATGTTCGTGGTCGACGGCAACAACACGCGCACGCCGGTCGCCTCGATGCCCGGCATCGACCGCCTCACGGTCGATCAGGCCGTGCGGGACGCCGAGCGGGCGATGAAGCTCGAGATTCCCTGCATCGCGCTGTTCCCCTATACCGAGGCGTCCCTGCGCGACGAGACCGGTTCGGAAGCGCTCAACCCGAACAATTTGGTCTGCCAGTCGGTGCGCGCGATCAAGAAGGAATTCCCTGAACTCGGCGTGCTCTGCGACGTGGCGCTGGATCCCTTCACCAGCCACGGCCATGACGGGCTGATCGAGGACGGCAGGATCCTCAACGACGAGACGGTGGCGGTGCTGGTGCGGCAGGCGCTGGTGCAGGCGGAAGCCGGCTGCGACGTGATCGCGCCTTCCGACATGATGGACGGCCGCGTCGGCGCGATCCGCGACGCGCTGGATGAAGCAGGTTTCCTCGACGTGCAGATCATGGCCTATGCGGCGAAATACGCCTCGGCCTTTTACGGCCCGTTCCGCGACGCCATCGGCTCGGCCAAGACGCTGACCGGCGACAAGCGCACCTACCAGATGGACAGCGCCAATTCCGACGAAGCGCTACGCGAGGTCGAACTCGACATCGCGGAAGGCGCCGACATGGTGATGGTGAAGCCCGGCATGCCCTATCTGGACGTGATCCGCCGCGTGAAGGACACGTTCTCGATGCCGACCTTCGCCTACCAGGTGTCGGGCGAATACGCGATGATCGCCGCCGCCGCCAACAATGGCTGGATCGACGGCGACCGCGCCATGATGGAAAGCCTGCTCGGCTTCAAGCGCGCCGGCGCCGACGGGATTTTGACGTATTTCGCTCCGAAGGCGGCGGAAAAGATCAAGGCTGGCGGCTAACTATCCGTCGTCGTCCCGGCGAAGGCCGGGACCCATAACCTCCGTCGTGCATCGTAGCAAAGAGAACTTGCCCCATTCCTCAATGGATAGGCTGCGGCGTATGGATCCCGGCCTTCGCCGGGACGACAACATCATGCTTTCGCCAGCTCACTCGCACCTGCACAATATTGCACGCTGTTAATGGTCGCAGGCCTCTTGGCGGCAGCGCGGACGGTTCCCATGTTTGCCTCGGGATATCGGAGGACGGACCATGTCTTATAGCGGCTCTCGCAATAGTGGCGGCGGCTCATCAAATGCTGGCGGCGCCTGGCGGAGCGACGGCGGGGTGCCGCCGCATGCGTTCGATCCGGATTTGCAGCCGGAACTGTTTCGCGGCGTGCTGACGCGGCGGGTGTTTGCATTCCTGATCGACCTCGTCGTGCTGTCGGTGCCCGTCATCCTCGGTTACATCTTCATCGCCGTGTTCGGCGTGATCACGCTCGGGCTGGGCTGGATGCTGTTCTGGCTGGCGTGGCCGGCCACCATCGTGTGGGCGATCGTCTATTACGGCGCCTCGATCGGCGGGCCGCATTCGGCCACCATGGGCATGCGCGCGATGGATCTGGAGGTGCGCACCTGGTACGGCGCCCCCGGCTACTTCGTGCTCGGCGCCTGCCATGCCGTGCTGTACTGGATTTCGATGACATTCCTGACGCCGCTGGTGCTCTTGATCGGGCTGTTCAACGGCCGCCGCCGGCTGCTGCACGACATCATCCTGGGAACCGTGGTCATCAACAGCTCGGTTCGTACCCAGGTAGTTCCCTCGGCCCGGAGCAGCTACTGAGCGAGCCGTAAACTGTAGTCGCAAACTGTAATTGACGGTCGGCCCTGGCGGCGCGATGCTGTGGTTGGTCAGGCCCGGAATTGTATTTGGGCCGGACCGGCTCTTTTTTCGTTTTGATGCGTTTTCTTAACGCGGACCGGTGTCTACTTGGGCGCGGAAACGCTATGGTTGATTGTTTCGGAGGACTGACGACCCCTCGTGACCCAGCATTCGCGTGACACCCCGCAATTCTATCTGACGGCGCCCTCGCCTTGCCCCTATCTGCCGGGCCGGCACGAGCGCAAGGTGTTCACACATCTGGTCGGCGAAAAGGCCGGCGATCTCAACGACCTCCTGACCCATGGCGGCTTCCGGCGCAGCCAGTCGATCGCCTACCGCCCGGCCTGCGACCAGTGCCGGGCCTGCGTCTCCGTGCGTGTGGTCGCCAACGAATTCCGCCCTTCGCGCAATTTCAAGAAGGTGTTGGCGCGCAATGCCGACATCGTCGGCGAGCAGCGCAGTGCGGTGCCGACTTCCGAACAATATTCAGTGTTCCGCGCCTATCTCGACAAGCGGCACCGCCACGGCGGCATGGCCGACATGACCGTGCTCGATTACGCCATGATGGTGGAAGACAGCCATGTCGAAACCCGCATCATCGAATACCGCAAGCGCGGCATCGATACCGGCATCACCGGCCGCGGCGAAGAACTGATCGCGGTGGCGCTGACCGACGTGCTCAGCGACGGGCTGTCGATGGTGTATTCGTTCTTCGAGCCGTCGCAGCAGAGCCGCTCGCTCGGCACCTTCATGATCCTCGACCACATCACCCGCGCCCGCAGGCTCGGGCTGCCCTATGTCTATCTCGGCTACTGGATCGAAGGCTCCAAGAAGATGGACTACAAGGGCCGCTTCCTGCCGCAACAGCGGCTGGCGCCGTCAGGCTGGCTGCGGATCGACGCATCGGGCGAGATGCTGTCCGAGCCGCAGGAGTAGTCTTCTTCCGTCACCGGCCATGAAAGTCGGTGACGGGATTAGCCACCGAGGCTATCCCTTCACCGAGATCAGCAGATCAAGACTTCTTCATCAGCGGACATTTGCTCTGGTCGCGCGGAATGTTGGCGTCGTCGGCCGGAACGGTTGCGACGACGTCATAAAAATCCCACGGCCCTTTGGATTGCTCCACGGTCTTTGCCCGCAGCAGGTAGTAATCGTGGATGTGCATGCCGTCCTCGCGGACGTAGCCCTTTTCCGAGAAGAAGTCGTTCACCGGCAACGAACGGAATTTTGCGAGCACCGCCGCCGTGTCGAGCGTGCCGGCCGCTTCGACAGCCTTCAGATAGTGCAAAGTCGCCGAGTACATTCCGGCCTGCACCATGGTCGGCATGCGCCCAACCTTGTCGAAGAAGCGCTTGCCGAACGCGCGCGAGGCGTCATTTCGATCCCAGTAAAACGCCTCCGACGTGAACAGGCCCTGCAGGTTCTTGAGCCCCACGGACTTGGCATCGGTGATCTGGAACAGCAGCGCGGCGACCTTCATCTTGCTCTTCTGGCCGAGCAAGCCGAACTCGTGAGCTTGCATGAGCGAGTTGGAAGTATCCCCGCTGGCATTGGCGAGCGCCAGCACGTTGGCACCGGAGCTCTGGGCCTGCAGTAGAAACGACGAGAAGTCGCTGGTGTTGAAGGGATGGCGCACCGAACCGACGACCTTGCCGCCTGACGCCTTGACCACGGCGGAGGCATCCGCTTCGAAGGCGTGACCGAAGGCGTAATCCGCGGTCAGGAAGAACCAATCGTTGCCGCCCTGCCCCAGCAATGCCTTGGCCGTGCTGCGCGCCAGCGTGGCAGTATTATACGTCCACTGGAAGGTGTTGGGAGAGCACTTTTCATTCGTGATCGTCGAAGCGCCCGCCGACGACACGATCATGATCTTGCTCTTGTCGCGGACCAGATCGGAAAGCGCCAGCGCGACCGCGGAGTTTCCGATATCGAGAATGGCGTCGACGTTTTCCGTGTCGATCCACCTTCTGGCGATACCCGACGCGATATCCGCCTTGTTCTGATGATCCGCGAAAATGAGTTCGATCGGTTGACCCAGCAACTTGCCGCCGAAGTCGGCGACCGCCATTCTGGCGACTTCGACGGACGCAGGCCCGGCGGCATCGGCATATTGGCCCGACTGGTCGTTGAGGACGCCAAGCTTGACCGGCTTCGACGGCGCGGTCTGCGCGTGCGCGGAAGTCAGACCTAGAAACACAATCAACGATGTCAGCATTTTTTTCATTTTACGTTCTCCCTTTGGAATTGATCGACAGTTGAAATAACGGGCGCCTCGGCCTTGATGGCGGCATCAGCTCTCATCTCACTCGGCTGCCTCCTTGAACCTTTCCAGCCCATCCAGGCTTTCTCCCTTGGCTCTGAGGGCTCCGCCCCACTTGGCCAGCCACCATCCATATTGTTCGGGCCAGTTCTCGAAATCGCCGGTGAGGCCGAAATGTTCTGCGGCGTGGAGAGCCCAGAACGGATTGAACAGCATCTGGCGGGCAAGGAAGATGAGGTCCGCCCGATCGTCCTGCAAAATCTTCTCGGCGAATTCAGGCGTCCGGATCATTCCGACCGCACCAGTCGGGATGCCAGCTTCGCGGCGGATCTGTTCGGCAAACGGCACCTGGTAACCCGGGCCGCGAGAAAGATTGGCATTGGTCGATCCGGCACGCAGATTGCCGCCCGTCGAACAGTCGACGAGATCGACGCCGAGTTCTTTCAGTTTGCGGGAAAAGATGACGCTGTCTTCGATCTCCCAGCCGCCGTCGATCCAGTCCGTTGCCGAAATGCGCACGAACAATGGGGTGGCCGACGGAAGCGCGGCCCTGACGGCGCGCGTCACTTCGAGCGGAAACCGCATCCGGTTTTCGAGGCTGCCGCCATATTCGTCGGTGCGGAAATTCGCGAGCGGCGACAGGAAGGATTGCAACAGATAGCCGTGGGCCATGTGAAGCTCGATGACGTCGAAGCCCGCCAGCACGGCCCGGCGAGCCGTCGCAACGAAGGCATCGCGCACACCGATCAGCCCTTCCTTGCTGAGCGGAACGGGGGTCTGGAAACCGTCGGAGAACGGGACGTCCGACGGCCCGGTCGGCACCCAGCTTTCCTCTCCCATCTCGATATCGCGATCCGTCAGATGGCTGTTGCCCCTGAAGGCGCGCTGCTGGCTGGATTTTCGTCCGCCATGATTGATCTGGATCGCAGCTTTCGAACCGTGCGATTTGATCACATGAACGATCTCGCGCATGCCTTCGATCTGCCCGTCCTCCCAGAGCCCGGGATCGCCGTTGGTGATCCGTCCTTTCCGGCTCACCGAGGTCTGCTCGACGAACACGAGCCCTGCCCCGCCCATCGCGAACTTGCCGTAGTGAACCAGATGGAACGGCGTGACGTAGCCGTTCTCGGCCGAATACATGCCCATCGGTGAAACGACGATCCGGTTGTTGAGCTCGACGCCACGAAAAACAGCTTTTTCAAACAGCTTGACCATGTTGCTTTTCCTGAAATTGCGGCCCCGGCGTCACGCTTGCGCAATGGCGCCGGACCGGCGCAGCGCGTCGATCTCGCCGGAAGACAGTCCGAGATATTCCGAAAGCACCTCGCCATTGTGCTGACCGAGCCGCGCGGACGGCACGTATTCCGGCGCCTCGGTGTCGTGGAGCACCAGCGGGCTGCGGTGGACCAGAATCTCGCCGTACTCCGGATGTTCGATTTCGCGCAGCATGCCGCGAGCGTGAAGGTGATGATCCTCGGTCACCTCCAGCAGGTCGCGAACCGCGGCACACGGCACGCGGTGGACACGGCAGGCTTCGACGATCTCGTGGCGCGTGAGTCGTGACGACCATTCCGACACGCTCTGGTCGGTCAGATCGATGTGCTTCAGCCGGTCGAGCACCGTCTTGAAACGCGGATCCTCGGCCAGTTCCGGCCGCCCCATGGCGCGCGTCAGTCCGGTCCAGTGCGATTCGTTGACACTGATGATGGCGACATAACCGTCGGATGCCGGATAGACATTGTAGGGCGCCTCGGCGAGCCCGCCGTGACGATTGCCCGTGCGGGGCGCGGCAGCCTTGCGGTTGAACACGTCAGCCAGATTGGAAGCCATGGCCGGATAGACGGCTTCGACCATCGCGATCTCGACCAACCGCCCGCGGCCGCTCTTCTCCCGGTCGTAGAGCGCGGTGAGAATGCCGGCGTAAAGGTGAACGCCGCTGATGAAGTCGGTAATGGCAGGGCCGGCCTTGACCGGCGGACCGTCAGCAAAGCCGGTCACGCTCATGATGCCCGACACCGCCTGCACGGTCAGGTCCATCGCCAAATTGTCGCGGCTGGGACCCGACAAGCCGTAGCCCGTAGCCGAGCCATAAATGAGTCGCGGATTGATTTCGCTCAGAACGGAATAGCCGACCCCCAGCCGGTCGAGCACGCCCGGCGCGTAGTTCTCGATCAGCACATCGGCCTTTGCCGCGAGCTCTTTCAGAATCGCCGCCCCTTCCGGAGACTTCAGATTGAGGCTGATGTTGCGCTTGTTGGCGTTGAGCATCGCGAAAGGGACCGCATTGCCCTTGCTGATGCGGGCGCGATGACGCACCGGTTCGCCGTTCGGCGGTTCAACCTTGATGACGGTCGCGCCGGCCTGCGCCATCAGGAAGCCGGCATAGGGACCCTGATACACCTGGCCGAGATCGATCACGACCACGCCTTCGAGCGGCAGCTTGCTTGGTTGGTTCAAGACGTCCTCGGCATTGTCAGAAATTGTAAAGCCGCGTCGGATTGTCGATCAGTATCTTTCGACGGACGGCTTCATCGGGGACGCATTCGTGCAAGAGACGAAGCAGATCCCCGAAGTCGGGCATGGTCTCCGCGCTGTGGCCGACATGGGGCCAATCGCTGCCCCACACCACCTGATCGGGCGCGGCCTCGACGATGGCGCGCATGAACGGCGCCGTGTCCACATAGGGCCGGCCCACGCGCGTGTTGCGGTCGGCACCTGAAATCTTCGTCCAGTAGCGGCCGGTCTTGAGCCGCTCGGTGAAGGCGCGAAAATCAGGGTGCTCGTGCCCCTTGTCGGCCATCGTCCTCGACATATGGTCGATCACGAAGTTCAGCGGGAGTTTCTCGAGTTCTGCGGCAGCGGCAGCGAGATCCGAACTCTCGATCCAAAGCTGCGCGTGCCAGCCTCGCTCGGCGATACGAGGGGCGAGCGTGACCAGATCGTCGTAGCTCGTGCCGAGCGTCGAAACCGGCTTGCCATCCTGCCGGATCATGGTGACGCGTACGGCTTTGAAGCCCGCGTCGGTCAATTCGTCGAGCCTGTTATCGCTGACGTCGGGCCGCAGGATTGCGACGGCGCGAAGCCTGTCGGGATAACGGCGCAGTGCATCGTAAGTGACGGCGTTATCTTCCCCCGAGCCCACCGCATGGACGATCACCCCGCGCGTGACGCCAAGCTTTTCCCAGACGGCAAATGCATCCTCGATGGTGAACGGCTTCGCAGCCGAGAAGCGGCCCTCCGTGCCGGCCGGAAAGCGATCGAACGGTCCGTAGATGTGGAAATGGCAATCGCAGCTGCCTGCCGGCAAACGATATTCCATTCAGGACAACTCCCTTGGGTTTTGTTGAAGGCAGGAGACCGAGGCAGATGGCAGCCGGATCGGCCAATACCCTGCCTGCGAACGCGCGATGGTGGAGAGGAGGTTTGACTGAAGGGGCGCAAAGCCCGCGCGGCGACACATCCGTCAGAACGGCTTCAGGCGATCGCGGCAGTCGAATGTATTCCAGACGTCATAGAACCTCCCTGCAATCGAGCGCGCATGACGGCCGTGAGAACGGTCAGTCGCGGCTTTTGTTGTTTTTGCCGGCCAGCACACATTTTGACCCCGAGGACGGGGGTCACCGCGCGCTTGCCGTTGCGCTTCGAGCGGACATTAGGAGGCGCATCTGATCTAGTCTACTGATTTACTGGTATGTGTCTTTATTTCCATATAGATGTAATATCGCACAGCGTGCAGCGGCCGATGACATGTATGAAGAGTTTTCATCCATGCAGGTGCCCGCTTCTGATCTAAGGTATTCTGTTAGGCAGGCAGGATTTAGTTACACATAGATGGAAATGACGAATTCAGCCATAAAGACCGCCAAGCGAATTTTCGAAGTGCTCGAGTACTTCGAGGATGTGAAGCGTCCGATTTCGCTGAAGGAAGTTTCGACGAAGTGCAGCTATCCCACCTCAAGCGCGGCAGCGCTGCTGAAGAGCATGGTCGCGTTGGGATACCTGTTCTACGACAGCTACAATCGCACCTATTTGCCAACGATGCGGATCGCCCAGATGGGCGAATGGCTGAACACCGGCCTGTTCGGCGACAGCGCCATCCTCGCGCTCGTCGACTACGTTCATCAGGAACTGGATGAACTCGTCAATATCAGCACGCAGTCCGATCTGCATGCGCAATACATTCACTGCCTGCAAACCAGCAAACGCCTGCGATTTGACGTAAAGCCCGGCGAGGTCCGGCCGCTGGCGATCAGTGGGGTTGGCCGCACATTGCTCAGCGGTCACACCGACGTGGAGATCGAGCGGCTGTTACGCCGGATCAATGCCGTTTGCCCTGCCGAGGAACGGATGGAGCTGAATGCGTTGATGAAGATCATCAATGGTATCAGGCGTGACGGCTACATGTTCTCCAAGCACATCATCGTCCAGGACGCCGGTGTGATTGCCGTCCTGCTGCCGAAACGCGATTTCGGACGCGCCCTGGTGCTTGGCGTCGGCGGACCGGTATCTCGTCTCGAAGAACGGCACGACGAAATCCTCGCGTGTATTCGCAAGGGCATCGCCAGGTTTCTGACCTGACGTTGTTTAGTTCGATCGGGCGTCGGCAGGGATCAACCGAAAAACGTCTCGAACAGGAGCTTCAGGTTCAGCGCGACGATGATGCCGGCGACGATCCACGCCACCACGGCGACGCTGCGGGGAATGACGAATTTGCCCATCTTGCGGCGGTCTGAGACGAACCGCACCAGCGGGATCACCGCGAAGGGCAGTTGCATCGAGAGGATGACCTGGCTGAAGACCAGCAGTTGGGCCGTCCCCCGCTCGCCATAGATCGCAGTGACGATCACGACAGGGACGATGGCGATGCCGCGGGTGATCAGCCGCCGCGCCCAGCTCGGCAGCCGCAGGTGCAGAAAACCTTCCATCACGATCTGGCCGGCGAGCGTCGCGGTCACGGTCGAGTTCAGTCCCGACGCGAGCAGCGCCACCGCGAACAGGGTGGAAGCGATGCCGAGCCCGAGCAGCGGCGACAGCAGTTCGTACGCCTGACCGATCTCGGCCACTTCCGTGCGGCCGCTCGCATGGAAGGTGGCGGCGGCGACGATCAGGATCGCGGCGTTGATGAACAGCGCCAGCATCAGTGCGATGGTCGAATCCGTGGTGGCCCATTTGATCGCCTCGCGGCGGCCCTCGTCGTTGCGCTCATAGGCGCGGGTCTGCACGATCGAGGAGTGCAGATAGAGGTTATGCGGCATCACGGTGGCGCCGATAATGCCGATGGCGATGTAGAGCATCTCGGGGTTGGTGACGATCTCGGGCGACGGAATGAAGCCCTTCAGAACGGCGGCGACCGGCGGCGCGGCCGCTATGATCTGAACCCCAAAGCAGACAGCGATCACGATCAGCAGCGAGATGACGAAGGCTTCGAGGAAGCGAAAACCCTTGTTCATCAGGAGCAGCAGCAGGAAGGCGTCGAGCGCGGTGATCAGCGCGCCGCCGATCAGGGGAATGCCGAACAGGAGATTGAGCGCGATGGCAGTGCCAATCACCTCCGCCAGGTCGCAGGCGATGATGGCGGCCTCGCAGACCAGCCACAGCATGAAGTTGACGGGCCGGGAAAAGCTGGCGCGGCAAGCCTGCGCGAGATCGCGATCGGTGACGATGCCAAGCCGCGCGGCGAGCGCCTGCAACAGGATCGCCATCAGGTTCGAGAGCAGGATGACCGACAGCAGCGTGTAACCGAACTTGGAGCCGCCCGCGAGATCGGTGGCCCAGTTGCCGGGATCCATGTAGCCGACCGAGACAAGATAGCCAGGCCCGAGGAAGGCCAGCAGCCGGCGCGACCAATGTCCGCCGAACGGCACCGAGATGGTCGAATGGACTTCAGGCAGGCTCTTTTGGGTGCCCGCGGCGGCGTCGGCGCGCCAGCCGGAAGCAGTCGCGTCGGTCATTGAAGCATTCTCGGCAGCAGTCTTTGAACCCAATGCGGGCGTTCGAGCGTCCATATCAGCAAGATGGCTGATTACGCTCCTTATTGCAACTCATTTGCAACTGCATCTGCGCCGACGATGCGACATTCAGTGACATTGTAAAGCACTGAAGAAGTGCTTTATGGTAGCGACATGATCAAGATCCCAGTCGAGACCCCCACAGCCACGCTGCGATACGCCCTCGCCCCCGACGCGGCCGGCATTGTCGCCATCGAGGCAACCTTTGCCGCCTACGACCGGATGATGGCGATCCTCGCCGAGGTTGCGCCTGTCGGCGCCAACCTGGTGGCGCTTCATGCCCAGGCTTACGAGAAAATCCGCGTCGAGACCGGCCTGCCTGCACGGCTGGTGACGCTCGGCCTGCGCGACCGCGCCGGCTACATGGCTGACGCCGCGGTGCGCCGGATTCCGCTCGACGACAAGCTGTTTGCAATCAAGGGCCCGACTTCACTGACCATTAGCACTGTCCAGGGGCGCATCTTGGTGCCGTTCGATGTCCCGGGCTACCGTCCCGGCTGGGAAAGTCCCTTCCCGGCTCACTTGGTCTCGGACGGCCGCGCCTACGAAATCCAGATCGCCGTCAAATCGAAATCAGTTCAACCGGAGGAGAAGACCATGGTTCACGAGGGTATCCTTGCACGTATGGGCCGGCTTCTGGCCGCCATCGCCAGCGAGACGATCGACAATGCCGAGAGCAGCAACAAGGTCGCGCTGGTGAAGCAGGCGATCCGCGAGATCGACGCCGGCGCCGACGAAGCGCGCCATGCGCTCGGCAAGTCGCGCGCCGAGGAATTCCGCCTTAAGCGTCGGCGCGAGGAACTCGACGCCGAAGTTGCATCGCTGACCGACAAGATTCGTCTTGCGGTTGCAGAAAACCGCGAAGATCTCGCGCGCGCCGGCGTAGCACGGCAAATTGATCTGGAATTGCAGGGCACCGCGCTGGAACGCGCGATGGACTTCATCGAACTCGAAATCGACGAGCAGACCAAGGCGTTACAGGCAATGCTTGGCGCGCGGCGTGAAGCGGAAGCCCGCCTGGCTGATCTCCAGGCAAGCCTCGAAAAGCATTCGCCGCAGGAAACCGGTCGCCCGGCTGGCGCGACTAAAGCAGTGAGCCCCGATCGGGCCATGGCCGCGATTGCCCGCGTCACCGGCGTGCCGGCGTCCGGCATGCCTGCCGACAAGGAGCTCGACGAACTCGACCGGTTGCACCGCGAAAAGGAAATCGCGGCCCGCCTTGAAAGGATCAAGACCCAGCAATGAGCGCCCTGACCGACATCCTGCTGGCGCCGGACGTTCGGCCCTTTGCCGTGGCTGCCGCGATCATGATGGCACTGGGCGGCATCGAATTGGTGGCGATGCTGATCGGCTTCTCGATCGGCGAACTGTTCGGAAAGGAAGTCGCGGTCGATGTCGACAGCAGTGACGGATTGGGCGGGCTTTTCCTGTGGGTCAACGCAGGGCGGCTGCCGTTGCTGATCCTGATCGTTCTCGCGCTCGGCGTGTTCGCCATCGCAGGTTTCCTCTTGCAGGGCATCGCCCATGGCGCGGGACTGTCGATTCCGCCGTTGATCGCCTCCCTCGCCGCGGCGGCGTTCAGCCTTCCCGCCATCCGTGTCACCAGCCGCGGCATCGCGCGGATCATTCCCCGCGACGAGACCTATGTGGTCGATAATGACGACTTTGTCGGTCACGTCGCCGAAGTCTCCGTCGGTCCGCTCGACCAGGGATTGCCCGGCCGTGTCCGTCTCAAGGACGTCTTCGGCAACTGGCACTCTCTCGTCGCACGCGCCAGTCCCGAATCCACGCCGCTACCGGTCGGCGCCAGCGTGTTGCTGGTTGACCGTGACGCCAGGAGCTTTATCGCCATCTCCGCACCCGCCGACCTCATTGCACAACAACGATCAGACAGGGCTTGAAACACATGTGGGAACTTGCAGTACCCGTCGCTATTGGCGTCATTGTCGTTCTTGTTATTGGACTTCTGCTTGCAAAACTCTATCGCCGCTCGACCCGTGACGAAGCCTATGTCCGCACCGGCCTCGGCGGCCAGAAGGTCGTCCTCGACGGCGGCTCGCTCGTGCTTCCGGTTTTTCACTCGACGGCTGCGGTCAACCTGAAGACGCTGCGGCTGGAGGTCGCGCGCGGCGGCCCGGACTCGCTGATCACCAAGGATCGTATGCGCGTCGACATCGGCGCCGAATTCTACGTCCGCGTCAAACCTGACGCGTCTTCGATCGCGCTGGCCGCGCAGACGCTGGGCAGCCGCACCAATGAGGCGAGCGAACTGCGCGAGCTGATCGAAGCGAAATTCGTCGACGGTCTGCGCTCGGTCGCCGCCACCATGAACCTCGAAGAGTTGCAGGAGCAACGTGCGACCTTCGTCAAGTCGGTGCAGGACGCGGTCGGCGCCGACATCCAGAACAACGGCCTCGAGCTCGAATTGGTGTCGCTGACGAGGCTCGACCAGAGCGACATCAAGCATTTCAATCCGAGCAATTTCTTTGACGCCCACGGCCTGACGACCCTGACGAAGATCACCAGAGAGCGCGAACAGGAACGCAACCAGATCGTCCGCACCACCGAGGTCAATATCGCCCAGCAGGATCTGGTGGCGCGGCAGACCACGCTGACCATCGAGAGTACCAAGCGCGAAGCCGAACTGGCGCAGCAGCGCGACATCGCCAACATGACGGCCGCGATGCGCGCGGAGGCGGCGAAGGTCGAACAGACGGCGTTTCAGAACGAAGCCGAATACCAGATTCAGCAGGAACTGGCGGTCGCCAACAAGCAGACCGAAGCCAACCAGGCCCGCGACACCCGCAAGATCGAAGCCGACCTGGCCGTCAAACGCCGCACTACCGAAGTCGAGCGCGAACTCCAGATCGTCGCGCAGGAAGCCGCGATCATCGTCGCCACCAAGAGCACGGAGCAATCCGATGCACAGACCATCGCCGAGACCGCGCGGGCGCTCGCCATCTCGGCCGAGGAAAAGGTCACCACCGCACGCGCCACCGAAATCGCCGAGCGCGACAAGGTCATCAACGTGATCGCGGCGCGAAAAGCCGCCGAGACCAACGCCATGCCGATCACGGTGATGGCGGAAGCCGAAAAGCAGGCCGCCGCCAACAAGGCGGAAGCCATCAGCGTGCTGGCCAAGGCCGACGCCGCCGCAGCGATCACCCGGGCCACCGGCGTCAAATCGCTCGGCCAGGCCGAAGCTGAAGTGGCGGCACTGAAGGCGGAAGCGCGCAACAAGCTCTCCCAGGAGATGGTCGACTACGATCTCACGCTGGCGCGCATCAACATCATCCCGAACGCACTGGCCGAAGCGGTCAAGCCGATCGAGAAGATTTCGGACATCCGGATCTTCGACACCGGCGGCATGCTCGGTCGCGGCGGCGGCAACGGCGCGATGAACGGCCATGGCAACGGCATCGGCCTCGGCGACGGCCTCGCCGCGCAATTGCTGTCGGTCTCGGCGTTCAAGCCGATCATCGACAAGATTTTGGCCGAAGCCGGGTTCGCAGCCGGCCCTGACGCGCTGACGACCCTGACCAACGCGCTGGCCGCACAGCAACTGGCCGCTCCCGCCGAACCGCCTGAGGTGGACGATGCAGATGATGTCGTGACGCCGCCCGCGACGATCTCGGGAACGGGCAAGGCGACGCTCGGCCCGAAGACCTTAAATCGAAGCGGCGGGCTTGATCCGCCGTTCGAATCGGACTTGTAAAAGGCCCGCTGCCATTCGCGCAGTGGGCCTTTTTCTTGATGCAGTCCTTGTCGGGAAACGGGTGGGTTCGATCGTCGTCAAATCAGAAATGAGGACGGAATCGACTTCAGCGAATCCCGCCAAGGAATTTCGCCATGTCCGCCGCCGCCGCACCTCGCCTGCCCGCTACCTTCAACCGCCTGGCATGGTCCAACCTCGCCGCGCAATCGGCCGAGCAGATCGCGCTGGCGGCTGCCCCCATCGTTGCCGTGCTGCTGCTCGGTGTCGGCGAAGGTCAGACCGGCCTGCTGCAAACCGCGCTGACGCTGCCGTTCATCCTGTTTGCGATTCCCGCTGGTCTCCTCGCCGACCGCATCTCGCGGCGCCGGCTGATGGCGGGCTCCGAGGCGTTGCGCGCCATGGCGCTCGCCGGAATTCTGCTGCTGATCTGGTTCGGCCAGATGACGCTGCCTTTGCTTTCGCTACTCGGCTTCATCGCGGTGTGCGGAACGGTGGCCTACAGCGTCGCCGCGCCCGCGCTGGTGCCGTCGCTGGTAACATCGCAACAATTGCCCGCGGCCAATGCGCGGATTGAACTGGCGCGCACGATCGCGTTCGCCAGCGGTCCCGCGCTCGGCGGCGTATTGGTCGGATGGGTCGGCGCGGCGCCCGCCTTTCGGATTTGCCGCCGCATTGTCCGTGATTGCCGTCGTCCTTCTGTCGGGCCTCCATGAACCGGCGCGCGCGCCTGCGCCGCGCCGCCATCCGCTGCAGGAGATCAAGGAAGGCGCCACGTTCGTGCTGCATCATCCGTTGCTGCGGCCGGTGTTCATCACGCAATTCATCTTCAACACGGCGTCGTTCCTGCTGCTTGCGGTGTTCGTGCCCTACGCCGTGCGCCATCTCGGACTGTCGGCGACCGGCGTCGGCGTCACGCTCGGAATGTATGGCGTCGGCATGGTGGTCGGCGCGCTCGCGGCGACGCGGGTGATGCAGCGGCTGGCCTTCGGCACCGTGATCGGGCTCGGTCCTGTCACCGGCTTCGTCGCCGCCCTCGTGATGGCGCTGACCACCGTCGCGCCGTCGCCCTGGCTCGCGGCCCTGAGCTTCTTCCTGCTCGGCGTCGGCCCGATCCTGTGGGTGATCTCGACCACCACGCTGCGGCAATCGGTGACGCCGCCGTCGCTGCTCGGACGCGTCTCTGCCATCAACATCATGAGTTACGGCGCCCGTCCGCTCGGCTCGGCGCTCGGCGCCATCGTCGGCGGGCTCTATGGCGCGGAAGCCTGCCTCTATCTGGCGGCCGCCATCTTCGGCGTGCAGGCGCTGGTGATCTGGATCTCGCCCGCCGTCGCGCTGGCGCGGCAGCCGGAGATGGTGGGCGAGCCGGCGGGATGTTAGCCCGAAGCAATCCATTCTTACCCTCCGCAGCCCGATGGGTTGCTTCGCTTTGCTCGCAATGACGCGATGAACGCGGATTTTCTTCCAAAGTCCAAAACGTCAGCCAAATGTTGCTTCCTTGGTCCGCTTTATATGATATACATCATGTAAATTAGATGGACCAGGGAACCCGCCATGACCGACCAGACCGCCGCGATTGAGGCTAGTCCCCCCGCGGCTTCTTCGACCGTCCTGCAGATCGCTGTTCTGGCCGGACTTGCGGCAACCGGCACGCTCGCCACCAACATCCTGCTACCGTCGCTACCGCAGATAGCGGTGTCGCTGAAGGTATCGAGCGCGGCGGTCACTTCGGCCATCACCATCTTCCTGGCGGTGTTCGCCGTAGGCCAGCTCGTGGTCGGGCCGATCTCGGACCGCTACGGCCGCCGCTGGCCGGTGCTGGCAGGCTTTGCGGTTTTCTTCGCCGGCAGCATCTGGTGCGCCCTCGCCAGTGACCTGCCGAGTCTGCTGATCGGCCGCGTGATCCAGGCGGCCGGAGCGTGCGCTACCTCGGTACTGTCCCGCGCGATCGCCCGCGACATGTTCTCGGGCGCGGCGCTGGCGCGCGCAATGGCGCTGATCATGATCGCAATGGCGGCCGCACCCGGTTTCTCCCCATTACTCGGCGGCGCGCTCGATCATTATTTTGGCTGGCGCTCCGAATTCGTGCTGGTCGCAGCCTTCGCTGCGCTCGGCGCCCTCGCCTACGGCACCGTGCTTGGCGAAACCCACCATGCAACGCGGACTCCGCTCGATCCCCTCGCCATCGCCAAAAACTATCTCGGCCTGATCGTCGACCGCCGCTTCGTCGTGCCGGCCGCGACCGTGAGCCTGATCATGGGCGGGCTGTTCTCGATCTTCTCGTCCGCGCCGCGCATATTGATCGAGGCGATGCAGTTCACGCCGATTCAACTGGGTCTGTTCTTCGCCGGCACCGTGCTGATCGTGTTCGCCGCCGGCATGCTAGCGACAAAACTAGCACCGCGCTACGGGCTCGATCGCTCAATCCGGGGCGGACTGTTCGCGGCCGCAACCGGCAGCATCGCGATGTTGCTGGTCTCGCTGTACAGCCCGTCTTTCCTGCCGTTCCTCGCAGCGATGAGCGTATTCCTGCTCGGCATGGGCATCGTCAATCCGCTCGGCACGGCGCAGGCGCTCTCCCCGTTCGGCGACAAAGCCGGCGCGGCATCCGCGCTGGTCGGCTTCTGGCAGATGATGACAGCCGCGATCGGCGTCTGGCTTGCCGCCACGATCTCGCATGAAGCGCTGTCCGCGCTCGGCGTGGTGCTGACGGTGTTCTCGCTCGTCGCGGTGGGGCTCTACACGCTGCGGGCCAAAGCCCGCTAGGAGCCTCACTTCACCCCGCCCCTGGAGGGGGCGGGTGAAGAAAACAACCGGCGCTTCGTCAGCCCGCCAGATACCGCTCGTACTTCCCCGCCACGACTTCGTCCGCGGCGATGTCCGGATCGAGCGTGTAGAGATCCTGCGCGCGGCCGATGCCGCGCAGCGCGAAGCGGCCGGTGGAGACGAGATAGTTCCGCCCCGTCGCGTCGAGGCCGGCGCGGAACGCCGAGGACATCAGCAACTCCCGGTCGACCGAGCGGCACATCGAGGCGATGCGGCTGACCTCGTTGACCGCCGGCCCCACCACCGTGAAGTCGAGCCGCTCGTCGCTGCCGATATTGCCGTAGAAGACTTCGCCGACATGCAGGCCGACATGGGCTGTCGTCACCGGGCGGCCTTCGGCGACGCGGCGGGCAGTGAGCGTCTTCATGTTGCGGCGGAAACGATGCTCGGCGCGCAGCGCGGCGCGTTTTGCCACCGCGAGGTTCTCATGCGTAAACATCGCGAGCACGCCGTCGCCGATCAGCTTCAGCACCTCGCCGCCGGCGTCATGGATAGCGTCGATCGAGGCCTGCGCGTAATCGTTGAGGAACGGGATGATCTCGCCGGGATCGATGCTCTCGCTGATCGCGGTCGAGCCGCGCAGGTCGGAGAACCACAGCACGGTGTTGATGCGTTCGGTGACGCCGCGCGAAATCTTTCCGCGCAGCACCTGCTCGGCGGCATCGCGCCCGAGATACACCCGGCCTAGCGTCTTGGCGATGTCGGCCTGCGCCGCCGTCTTGATCGCCAGCCCCAGCACCGGCACGAGGTCGCGCAGCGCCGCCATCTCCTGTGCGCCAAAACCCTCGTCGCGCCGCGTCACCCAGTAGGAATAGACGCAGTCCATCTGCCCCATGGTGCCGGCCTCGCCGAAGCGATGCACATAGGCCACTACATGCTTGTGGCCCTTCTCGGCGAGGTCGCTCATGAACTTGAAATCGGCCACGCCATCGGCGAGGTCGACCGGCAGCTCCTCGTGGCCGTTTTCGAGCATGTGATAGAAGATCGAACTGCGCCAGGCCTCCGCGGCTTCGCCCTCGTTGGTCGAGCCGTATTCGAAGACGTCGCTTTCGTTGGTCTCGGCATCGTTCCAGCGAAAGCCACGGCCCTCGAAGATCGGGTGCAGCGTGTCGATGAAGACCATGCCGCGCGACACGGGAAGGCCTTCGGCGCAACAGCGTTCGCAGAAACCGCGGATCAGGTCGTTCTCGGGCAGGCCGGTGAGGCCCTGGCTGACCAGCCAGTTCATCAGGCGCAGACGGGGCGTGAGTTCCATGCCGCGATTATGCCGCGCAATCGCGACGAGTAAAAGCCTCGCCCTCAGTCCTTCGCGCGCGTGATCGCCTCGCCGTCCTCCTTGATGAAGGATTGGACGGGGTCGTCGAGCAGATCGAGAACCAGTTCCGACGGCCGGCACAGCCGGACACCCTTGCGTGTCACCACGATGGGCCGGTTGATCAGGATCGGATGCGCGAGCATGAAGCCGATCAGTTCGTCGTCGCTCCATTTGGGATCGGCAAGGCCAAGCTCGGCGTAAGGCGTGCCCTTTTCGCGCAGCAACGCGCGCGGCGAAATGCCGAGCGCCGCGATCAGTTCAACCAGCCGAGCGCGGTTCGGCGGCGTCTTCAGATATTCGATCACCTCGGGCGCCTCGCCGCTTTGCCGGATCATGGCGAGCGTGTTGCGCGAGGTGCCGCAGGCGGGGTTATGATAGATCGTGACGGTCATCCGCAAGCCTTCATTTGCGGCCGATTGATGCACGGTGGCCGCCCGTTTTCCGATGTTGACGCCCCTTGTGGGACGGTAGCAAATGTCATGCAAATGATAAAAACGGATTTGAGAGCGGATGACGCCGGCACGAGATCAGAATGACGAATAGGCCATGAGGGGCCCGCTTCCGATCATCGTCGCGCTCGGCACGACGCAGACTCTGGCCTGGGCTTCCAGCATGTATCTGCCGGCCATTCTGGCCGACCCGATCGCACGCGATCTCGGGGTTTCCTCCAACTGGGTGTTCGGCGCGTTTTCGGCTGCGCTCGTGCTCTCCGCCCTGCTCGGACCGCGCATCGGCCGACAGATCGATCTCGTCGGCGGAAGGTCCGTGCTGTCGATGTCCAATCTGGTGCTGGCGGCGGGTCTCGTGCTGCTCGGCTTTACTACGTCGATCCCCCTGCTGGTCGCGGCCTGGCTGCTGCTTGGCGTCGGCATGGGCGCGGGCCTTTACGACGCCGCCTTCGCCGCGCTCGGGCGCATCTATGGCGACGCGGCGCGCCGCTCGATTACCGGCATCACCCTGATTGCGGGCTTTGCCTCGACGGTCGGATGGCCGCTGTCGGCATGGGGGCTGGAGACCATCGGCTGGCGCAACACCTGCTTTGCCTGGGCAGCGACACATATTCTGATCGGCCTGCCGATCAACCTCCTGATGCTGCCGGCGGTGAAGGGCGTGAAGGCAACGGTCGCGGCGGCCGTCAAGCCGCATATCCCGCTCGACCGCACCATGATCGTGCTCGCCTTCGTGTTCGCCGCCGCATGGACCGTCACCGGCGCGATGGCCGCGCACCTGCCGCGCCTCATGGAGGCAGCCGGCGCGACCAGCACGCAGGCGGTGTTCGCCGGCGCGCTGATCGGCCCGGCCCAGGTGGCCGCCCGGATCTTCGAGGCCAGCTTTCTCAGCCGTTACCATCCGCTGGTCTCGACCCGGCTCGCCTGCATCACGCATCCGATCGGGGCTGTGATTCTGGGGCTGGCCGGGGGCGGCGCGGCCAGCGTATTCGCGCTGTTCCACGGCGCCGGCAACGGCATCCTGACGATTGCGCGCGGCACGCTGCCGCTCGCGATTTTCGGCCCGGAGAATTACGGCTATCGCCTCGGTATCATCGGCGCGCCGGCCCGGATGGCGCAGGCCGCGGCTCCCCTGCTGTTCGGGCTGCTGATCGAGGCCATGGGCGCCCGGGTCCTGATCGTCTCGTCCGCGCTCAGCGTCGCCGCTCTACTCGCGCTGTTCCTGCTGCGCGAGACACCGGCACAGCCGACAGAGTAGCTGTTGGGCCTCCGCCGTGGAGTGCTTATTTTTCCAAGACACGCGGTGGTAGTAATATGCAAAAATGACGGCGAGGGTTGCTTGGGGTGCGGGATGATAAAACCCGACTGCGCGATCCCGCGAAAGCCTGCAATTCTGGTGGGTTGCCGCGCGGCAGCATCATTATCGCATCAATCCCTTCCTAAATTTCAATAAATTGCCTCTCACCTGCATAGTCGATCGCTAAGAAGTTCTTGTCAGACAGCCTAAGTGGGACGGGTATTCAATGGTACGGGCTCCAGCACGTTGGAGCCTCCAGGCTCTGGAATTGGCCATGAATGATGCGAACCGCCTACGCGAACTCGAAGCTGAATGCCGTCAGCGCGCCGTCGGCGAACCCGACAAGAAATGGTACTGGCTGGCGCAGGCCGCCAAATATCAGGTGCAGGCAAACCAGAAACTAGCCTTTCAATCGGAAGAGTCCGGTGCACCCGACACGCCGGAAATCAAGCTGGTGCAATGGTCTCATGCGCGCGATGAGCGGCGCGTGATGGAGCCCCTCCCCGACGGACGCCGAACGTTCTGGTAGCCCGCACTGGAGGCCCCGTTCCGATGGAATCGGAACGGGCCTCCAGATTCCTTTTTTGACGCATTTTCTGACGCGAACCGGTATCCACTTCGCTGGAAAACGCTCTAACTTCCCTGTTCCTCCGGCGGCTTGATGTGGCGGAACGAGAACAGCAGCGCGAGATCATAGGCGATCTTCAGCGTGCCGCAGACCACCAGCGGCAATCCCGCAAACGACGTCATCAATAGCGCGCCGGATATCGCTGGACTGATCGCGGATGCAAGGCTGCGCGGCACAGCGGTGACGCTGGCGGCGGCCGGGCGTTCCGCCGGCGTCACCACGGCCATGACGTAGGAGGTGCGGGTCGGCACGTCCATCTGCGACAGCGCCGAACGCAACAACAGCAGCCCGAGCGCCACATAGAGATTAGGCGCGAACGCCGCCAGGATCAGGAAGATGCTGGACGGGATATGCGTGAACACCATGGTGTTGACGAGGCCAATGCGCTTGGCGATCCAGGCCGCGACCGGATAGGAAAACGCGCTCAGCGTGCTCGACCAGAAGAAAAACAGCCCTGCCGCCGACAATGAAAGATCAAAACGCTCGAACAGCCAGAGCACCAGCATCGACTGGGCGACGAAACCACCGGCAAAGGAATCGATGCTGAACAGCGCCGCGAGCTTGTAGACCGTGGCCCGCGACGGCCCGAGCGGGGTTTGCGGTGGCCTCTCTTCGCCCCGTGTATGTGGCACATAACGGTAGAGCATCGCGCACACGAGACCGAGCGCGGCATAGGCATAGAACATCAGGCGGAACGCGGCGAGTTGCGTGCTGCCGCCCGCCACCAGCCAATCGGGCAGCGACGCCGCCAGCGAGCCTGCCGCCGTGCAAAGCGCGCCGATCAGGCTGTAGCGTGCGAACACCTGCGTGCGGCGCTCGTCGGTCGCGCCATGCGCCAGCACCGCATGTTCGAGCGGCACCAGCAGGCCGAGATCGCCGCCGGACGGATTGATGGTGCCGACGAAGGCGACCAACGCGATCAGCACAACATGCTCGACGCCGGGAAAGGCGATGCCGGTCGCTGCCATCAGGCCCGCGCCCGCGATCAGCAGCGGCCGCAGGTCATGATGCGGCGCGATCCAGCCCGTGATCAAGGTGACCAGCGCGGTGCCAAGCAGCGAAGCCGTCGCGACGAAGCCGACCGCGACGGCGTCGTAACCCAGCGCGGTCATGTAGGCCGGCAGGATGATGATGGCAAAGCCGTCGCCAAAGCCGCGCAGGCCCCGCGCGACATAGAGTAGCCTGATCAACGCACTGGCGGTGGAGGGTTTCGGTTTAGTTGCAATATCGGTCCCGCTTGCATCCATGCGCCATCCTCGACACGATCGAGAGTGCGCAGAGCTTGGACGGCGGACCGTCTGACGGGGAGCCTGCTTCGTCCCCGATGCGCGCAAGGTAGGACCAGAGCCAGCGCGGCGCAAGCACCCTCGTAGGATGGGCTGAGCGCAGCGAAACCCATCAATTGGCGCGACTGATGTGAGTTGATGGGTTTCCCTGCGCTCTACCCACCCTGCAGACCACGGCTACACCCGCTCGGCCGGCGCGAGCTTGCAAACGTCGGCGGCGGATTCGATCTGCAGCGTGGCGTGGTGGATGTTGAAGCGGTGCGAGAGCTCCTCGCAGACCCCGTGGAGGAAGGCGTCGTCATAGCCGCCGGGCCGCACCAGATGCGCGGTCAGCGCGGTTTCGTTGGTGCTCATCGCCCAGATATGGAGGTCATGCACTTCGGTGACACCCTCGAGCCCGCCGAGATAATCCTTCACCTTGGCCAGTTCGATGCCGCGCGGCACGCCGTCGAGTGCGAGATTGACGCTGTCGCGCGCCAGACCCCAGCCGCTCCAGAACACCACGACGGCGATCGCGAGGCTGATGGCGGGATCGAGCCACAGCCATCCCGTCGCCATGATGATCAGCGCCGCCACCACCACGCCGAGCGAAACACCGGCGTCCGCCACCATGTGCAGATAGGCGCCGCGAATATTGAGGTCGCCATGACGACCGCGCATGAACAATAGCGCCGTGCCGCCGTTGATCGCGACGCCAAGCGTCGCGACCACGACAACCGTCCAGCCCGCGACCGGAGCCGGACTGTAGAGCCGGTTGACCGCCTCGACGGCAATGCCGCCGACTGCGACCAGCAGCAGGGCAGCGTTGAACAGCGCCGCCAGGATCGAGGCACGGCGATAGCCATAGGTGTGCTGCTGCGTAGGCTTCTTCGCCGACAGCCACGCCGCGCCCCAAGCCAGCAGCAGCGCGGCCACGTCGGAGAGATTGTGGACGGCGTCCGAAATCAGGGCCAGCGAGTTGGCGGCGTAGCCGAAGATCAGTTCGGCGATGACGAAGGCGGTATTGAGCGCGGCCCCGATCGCGAACGCCCAGCCGAAATTGTCCGGCGCATGGCTGTGGCCGGCGTGACCATGGGAATGATCATGCGCGTGGGAGTGATCGTGGTGAGCGTGATCGTGCGCCATGGTCACGGTATATAGCGCGGCAGAATTTGAATACTATCACAGCAAGGAGACGGTGCAGCCATCTCCTTCGTCGTCCCGGCCTTGAGCCGGGATCCATACCGCGTGATCCATCGATAAGGCAGGGCGGCAGACGCTCTTCGCAAAATTTCCGCCGGTGGTTATGGGTCCCGGCCTTCGCCGGGACGACCATAGAGTTACTCCACCCCGCGCAAGAACTTGTTCGACTTCGGCAGGCCGCCTGCGAGGCGGCCGGCGTCAGCGCGGTTGCCGCGCCAGTCGGCCAATTCCTTGGCGC
This sequence comes from uncultured Alphaproteobacteria bacterium, assembly GCA_963742935.1. Classification (GTDB taxonomy): domain Bacteria; phylum Pseudomonadota; class Alphaproteobacteria; order Rhizobiales; family Xanthobacteraceae; genus Bradyrhizobium. The sequence continues at coordinate 102,595 of CAVUOI010000050.1, forward strand.
TCATGCTCTGCTCGCGGCCGGCGGAATCTTTCCAGGTCAGGCCGGCCTTGAGTTCGAACACGGCGACGTCGGAAAGCTTGGCGCTGGAATATTTCTGCAGCCGCACGCCGCGGCCGCGCGCCATTTCCGGCACCTGGTCGAGCGGGAACAGCACCATCTTGTGGTTGGTGCCGATCACAGCGACCGTGTCGCCCGCCACCGTGGTAATCGCGCAGGCCTCAACCGGCATGGCGACGTTGAGCACCTGCTTGCCCTTGCGGGTGTTACCGACGCAATCCTCTTCCTTGACGATAAAGCCCTGCCCCTCGCTGCTGGCGATCAGGAATTTACGTTCGCCCTTGTTGACGAACAGCGACACGATCGCGGCGTCCTGCTCCATGTCGATGAACATGCGGATCGGTTCGCCATGACCGCGGCCGCCCGGCAGCTTTGCAACGTCGAGCGAATAGAATTTACCGTTGGTGGCAAACACCAGCAGTTTCGACGTGGTCTCGGCGAAGAAGGCGTGGTCGAGCTTGTCGTCGGTCTTGAAGGCAAGCCCCGAGATATCCTCGACATGGCCCTTTAGCGTGCGCACCCAGCCTTTTTCGGAGATCACCACCGTGCACGGCTCGCGCTCGACAAAGGCTTCCTCGATCGCGGCGAGATCGTGCTCGGGCGCATCAGCAAACATCGTACGGCGCTTGCCGAGCGGCGTCTTCGGCCCGAACAGGTCGCGTACTTTCCGGACCTGCTCGCCGACCTTGGACCACTGCTCGGTCTCGGAAGCGAGCAGCGCCTTGAGGCCCTTCAACTCGCCGCGAAGGTTCTTGTCCTCGGTGCGGATTTCGAATTCCTCGAGCTTGCGCAGGGAGCGCAGGCGCATGTTGAGGATGGCGTCGGCCTGGACTTCCGTCAGCTTGAACGCCTTGATCAGCGCCGGCTTCGGCTCATCCTCGGTGCGGATGATCCTGATCACCTCGTCGATGTTCAGATAGGCGATCAGGTAACCGCCGAGAATTTCGAGCCGGTTCTCGATCTGGGTCTTGCGGAAGTTGGAGCGGCGCACCAGCACGTCGCGCAGATGGTCGAGCCATTCGCGCAGGCACTCGGCAAGGCCCACCACCTTGGGGATACGGCCCTTGATCAGCACGTTGAGGTTCAGCGAAATCTTGCTCTCGAGCTCGGTGAGCCGGAACAGCGATTCCATCATCAGCGCCGGATCGACGGCGCGGGATTTCGGTTCGATCACCAGACGGACATCTTCGGCGGATTCGTCCCGGACGTCGCCAACCAGCGGCAGTTTCTTCTCGTTGAGCAGTTCGGCGATCTTCTCGACCAGCCGGGATTTCTGCACCAGCCACGGGATCTCGGTGATGACCACGACCCACGTACCGCGCGCGCCCTCTTCCTGGGTCCACTTGGCGCGGGTGCGGAACGAGCCGCGCCCGGTCATGTAGGCTTCGGCGATGCTTTCCTTCGAGTCGACGATGATGCCGCCGGTCGGGAAATCCGGACCCTTGACCCATTTCAGCAGCGACTTCGACTTGGCGTCAGGCTTGTCGATCAGGTGCAGCGCCGCGTCGCACAGTTCGGCTGCGTTGTGCGGCGGGATCGAGGTCGCCATACCGACCGCAATGCCCTGCGAGCCGTTGGCCAGCAGGTTCGGGAAGCCGCCGGGCAGAACCACCGGCTCTTTGGTCTGACCGTCGTAATTGGGACGGAACTCAACGCCGTCCTCGTCGATCCCTTCCAGCAGCAGCCGCGCGACCTCGGTCATGCGCGCTTCGGTGTAGCGGTAGGCGGCCGGATTATCGCCGTCGATATTGCCAAAGTTGCCCTGGCCGTCGACCAGCGGGTAGCGCGAGGAGAAGTCCTGCGCGAGGCGCACCATGGCGTCGTAGATCGCCTGGTCGCCATGCGGATGGAACGAGCCCATCACGTCGCCGACGATCTTGGCGGATTTCTTGAACGGCGTGCCGGGGTCGAGACGCAACAGGCGCATGCCGTAGAGGATGCGCCGGTGCACCGGCTTCAGCCCGTCGCGGGCGTCCGGCAGAGCGCGATGCATGATGGTCGAGAGCGCGTAGGCGAGATAGCGCTCTTCCAGCGCATCACGCAGCATCACCTCGTGGATTTCAGCCGGTTCTTCCGGCGGTAGCTGTCGTTTTCCCATGGGGAGGCGTTAAACTTTTCGGCTGAATCGGGCAAGACGCCAGTGCGGGAATCCGTCGCCCCAGCGCACGCAGGGGCCCATAACCACAGGCGTTTGTGGCAAAAACTGGCTTGGGCCACAGGGCTATGGATGGGCTGCGGCGTATGGGTCCCTGCATTCCAGGGACGACGTCCGAGGATGGCACGTCAACCCGCGGAACTGATTCGCGCCCGAATCCGCCTCAGTTAGCGCGTTGATCGCCGGATACCCCAAGCGGCTGGTAAAGGCGGCATGCCGGCCTCGACCGCAGCCGGTTCATGGCCGGAAGTTCCACAAACTTCCAGGACAGCCAAGCCAGCGGCGTAACGGAGACGACGGAGAAAACAAAGGCCGCGAGAACGATAAGGGTCACCGGTATGGTTTCAAACCGGGCGATCGAATAAACCGTCAGCCGATTTGCGCCCCACAGCGCAAGCGGATGCAGCAAATAGAAGCTGTAGGAAATCTTGCCATAGAGCCTGACCACCGCCAGGTCGAGCGGCGCGAAAATCGTCGCTTCGGCGCGACAGGCAATCAGCATCACCAAGGTCGCGGCCGACAGGCATTGAGCCAGCAAGGTCCAGGTCCCTGTGGGCTTGAAGAACGAGCAACCGCAGAAGATGACGACCGAGGCGATCGCGCACACTGTGACCGCGGCCGGCGTCAGCTTTGCGGCGACGTCCCTGCCCCTGAAGTGCAGGAGGATGCCGACCGGGAAAGCGAAAATCGGCGCAAGGTTGGTGTCATCGCCGATCGACTTGGTGAATTGACCGACAAAGGCGAGTCCGAACAGCACCACGGCGACGGCAATCAACGGCCACATCCCATATCGCCGGAACAGCCAGACGCAGAGGATGATCAGCGGCGTGGCAGCCACTTCCGCTTTCATCGACCACATGACCACATCGATATCGGCGCGAAATATCAGCATGTTGGCGAGGACGTTGAGCGGCGCAAACGAAGCCTTCGGGTACAGGCTGAAGTCGAAGCAATAATAGACCGCGGCAAATATGGCGACCGTCACGATCGCCGCCGGGTAAAGCCGGAAGATGCGGGCGATTACGAAACGGACGATGTCAGAATTTCTGTCCAGCGAACGAGCCAGTACAAACCCGCTGATGACGAAAAACGCGACGACCGCCCCGTAACCGTTGCTCAACGCCTGGATGGCGAACAGGCCCGCCCGGTCCAGCACGCTGCGTCCCGGCAAGTCAACGAAGGAAGACGACACGTGCATGAGCGCGACGGTCAACGCCGCGATGCCACGCATGGATTCGATGCGGGGAATGAACTGTGATGGGCTGATGTTGGACACGCGGGCACCGGAGATGGATAGTCAGAGTGCCAAGCTCTTAGACTATCACTCAGGGTTGTGCCAGCCGGCCCGCTCGCTTCGTCACCGCGTTGATGAACCCGTCCCTCGCGTCGGAATGGCCCTGCCCGCGCGGCTCCAGCACGTGGCGCAGCAGGAACATCCCGGTCAGGCGAAAGCCGTCCTGCAGGTCCTGGTCGGACCAGCCGTTGGCGCTGCCCTCGCCCTCGCGCAGGAACGGCGGCAGCCGCAGCAGGCGGTCGCGATAGGGCTCGCCGGCCGCGCGCGATACCGCACCGCCGGATTTTGGCGAGACATAGATCAGCTCAGTGGTCGCGCCGGTCGCGGCGCAGTTTTCCAGGTCGAGACCAAAACCGAGTTCGACCAGCATGGCCAGTTCGAACCGGATGAGGTGGGCCGCCGCGCCGCCGGCATCGTCAAAATCGTCCAGCGTACGCTCGAGCATTTCGTAGATGTCTTCATGCGGATCGCGCTCCGGCAACAGCCGCACCAGCGAACCCAAATGGGTAACGCCATAGGTTGCGTGCGCCGAAGCCAGCAGGGTCGCCGCGCGCAAGCGCGTACCTTCAACGGCGTAATATCCGAGATGCTCGTCGAGCCGCGCCCGCCACACCGTGGTAACGCTGTTGCCCGGCTGCAGCAGCGGCCGCATCCGCTTACCCGCGCCGCCGCGCACCAGGCCGAGATGACGGCCATGCTCGCGCGTCAGCAGTTCAACGATGGCTGAAGATTCGCCATGCCGCCGCACGCCCAGCACGATGCCCTCGTCGGTCCATTCCATGGCGGGAGTTTACAGGATTTCAGCGACCGCTCGTAGGGCGGATTCCCTACACGTCGAACCACCCCACCGCGTCGCCGGTGAAGGAGTAATACAGCCCCATCGCCGCGAGCGCGCAGGAGATCGTCTCCATGCCGCTGTCGAACGCCAGGCCCTTCTGGCCGACCACCTGCACCAGGGAAATCACCGACAGCAACAGGGCTGCGCCCAGCACCCAGCGTGCCCAGCCCACGCGGTGCCGGGCGGCGAGCCAGACGAAGTAGAGCAGCAGTAGGATCATGCCCCCCGCCATCACGGTTCCGACAATGATCGCCAGCTCCGTCATGTCGTCGTTCGGCGTACGGTCCCGAAACGCCACCGACAACGAGTCCAGCGTCAGCGCCAGATACAGCAGAACCTCAAACCACAGCACGTTCTTCGGTACGGTCATCGGGCCTGTTCTTCGTCATTGCCTGATTGCGGCCTGATCATTGCAAGTCATTCCCTGGGAAATTCCAGTCCCATTTCGCGGTAGCGGTCGGGATCGTCGCCCCAGTTCTCGCGCACCTTGACGAACAGGAACAGGTGCACGGGCACGCCCACGATCTCGGCGATCTCCTTGCGCGAATCCGCGCCGATCGACTTGATGGTGGCGCCGCCCTTGCCGAGCACGATCTTGCGCTGGCTCTCACGCTCGACAAAGATCGTCTGCTCGATGCGCACCGACTTGTCCTTGCGCTCGGTCCAGCTGTCGGTCTCGACGGTGGATTGATACGGCAGTTCCTGGTGGAGCTGGCGATAGATCTTTTCGCGGGTGATTTCGGCCGCCAGATGCCGCAGCGGCGCATCCGACATCTGGTCCTCGGGATAATGAAACGGCCCCGCCGGCACCATCGCTGCGAGCGTCTTGCGCAAATCGTCGACGCCATCGCCTGATAGCGCCGATATCATGAAGGTGTGTTCGAACTTCATGCGTTCGTTGGCGGCCTGCGCCAGCGCCAGGAGCTTCTCGCGCGGGATCAGGTCGATCTTGTTCAGCACCAGGATTTTCGGGTGCCGGACCGTTGCGAGCTTGTTGAGGATCGCGTCGGCCTCCTCGTCGATGCCGGCTTTGGCATCGAGCAGCACGCAAACGAGGTCGGCGTCATGGGCCCCGCTCCAGGCGGTAGAGACCATGGCGCGGTCCAGTCTCCGTTTCGGCGAGAAGATGCCGGGCGTATCGACCAGGATGATCTGGCCGTTGTCCTCTATCACGATGCCGCGAATCAGGGCGCGCGTCGTCTGCACCTTGCGCGAGACGATGGTCACCTTGGAGCCGACCAGCGCATTGACCAGCGTCGACTTGCCGACATTGGGCGCGCCGATCAGCGCGACGAAGCCGCAGCGGGTCTCGGCGGGAACGCCGGATACGGGTTCAACTGTCATTGCTGCCGCCACTAACGCCTTCGCGTTCAATCATCACCGAGGCCGCGACCTTCTCGGCCGCGCGCTTGGAGCCGCCGACGCCCTCGGCCGGATCCAGGCCCGGCAGGTCGACTGCGACGCGGAATTGCGGATCGTGATGCGGCCCGGTGCGCTCGATCTCGCGATAGACCGGCGTCGGCAATCCCTTGCTCTGCGCCCATTCCTGCAACACGGTCTTGGGATCGCGCAGCGGGCGGCGCGGCTTGCGCATCCGCTCCAGCCAGTTGCGCTCGACGAATTGCGACGCCGCCGCATAGCCGCCGTCGAGATAGATCGCACCGATCACAGCCTCGCAGATGTCGCCGAGCACGGACTTGCGCAAGCGCGCGCCCGCGCCCGCGCCCACCGCGCCGAGCTTGATGTCGTCGAGCAGCCCAAGCGACTTTGCGACGTCGGCGCAGCTTTCCTTTCGCACGAGATCGGCGAGCCTTTTCGACAACTCGCCCTCGTCGGCGCGCGGATAGGCGCGATACAGCATGTCGGAGATGATCAGCCCGAGCACGTGATCCCCGAGAAATTCCAGCCGCTGATAACTGTCGGCGCGATGGCGGGTCGCGGGCTTCAGGGCGGAGACATGGGTAAAGGCGGTGGTCAGCAGCGCGGGATCGGAAAATTGGTAACCGATACGCCCTTCGATCGCCGCGGCGGCCGCCTTGGCGGCAGCCTTGCCGCGCTTCTTTTTGGGCGCAGCTTCACGGGGCGCATCGGCCTGGCCCGGCTCGCCTGAGGTCGCGGAATCCTGGATGAGGGATGTCTCGTCTTTCATCGCACGATTGTGAAAAGGCGATTCCAGCGCACCGCAGTCGGCCAGCGCCAGAACATCCAGGCATGTTCACCCTCGGCGACGGAGAAGAAGATCATCTGCGCGCGGCCGACGATGTTCTCGAACGGCACATAACCGACCGCCGACAGCACGCGGCTGTCTGTGGAATTGTCGCGGTTGTCACCCATCATGAAGAAGTGGCCGGGCGGCACGGTGTAGACGTTGGTGTTGTCGTAGAATCCGTTATCGACGCAATCGAGCGATTCGTAGCTGACGCCGTTTGGCAGCGTCTCCTTCCAGCGCTTGACGCGCGCGGTGGCGTCGGAGCCGCAAGGATCCTCGCCGATGAAATCCGACAGCCGCTCGCGCTTGATCGGCTTGTCGTTGATGTGGAGCAGGCCCTCCCGCATCTGGATGCGGTCGCCCGGCAGGCCGATCACGCGCTTGATGTAATCGGTGGAGTCGTCCTTCGGCAGGCGGAACACCACGATATCGCCGCGGCTCGGCTCCGAGCCGAAGATGCGGCCCGAGAACAGCGGCGGCGAGAGCGGTATCGAATAGTGGCTATAGCCGTAGGAATATTTCGAGACGAACAGATAATCGCCCACCAACAGCGTCGCCTTCATCGATCCCGAGGGGATGTTGAACGGCTGAAACAGGAAGGTGCGGATCACGAGGGCGATGAGAAGAGCATGGATGACGACGCGGATGGTTTCGCCCAAGCCGCTTTCAGATTTTGTGCTGGAGGTCACGCTCATCGCTTTCCCATTCCCCGCGGTCCGTTGCCCGCATGGTGGCAGAACGTTTTCCGCGCGCGAATCGCTTGATACGGCCGCGCCAGGAAAATGGTCTTTGTTACTGATATTGAGAGCCAATTCCGATGCTAACCGGAATCGGCCCTGGCTCGAACATGTAGCTCGGCGTTTTAGACGGTTGTTCGTTGGCGCGCAATCAAGCGCCTCGTAAAAACTTTATAATCCATTGATAAGTCAATGATTTTTAGTTTTGTATTGAACCCCCGGCGCAAACGCCGTGCCACTCAGGGTCTGGCGGCAACGACCGCCGAAATTATGACGAAGGCCTGCGCCAGCGGCCAGTCGTCGGTGATCGACAGGTCGATCCGGGCCTCGCAGCCCTCCGGCGTCAGCGCCTCCAGCCGGGCCAGCGCGCCGCCGGTGAGTTTCATGGTCGGCCGTCCCCCCGGTAAATTAACCACCCCCATGTCCCTCCACCAGACGCCGCGCCGGATCCCGGTGCCGAGCGCCTTGGAACAGGCCTCCTTGGCGGCGAATCGCTTGGCGTAGGTCGCGACCACCATCTTTTCGCTGTTGGCGCGGCGCGCCGCCCTGGCCCGCTCAGCATCGGTGAAGATACGGTCGAGGAAGCGGTCGCCGTGGCGCTCGATCACCTTGGCGACGCGGGTGATGTCGATCAGGTCGGAGCCGATGCCGATGATCATGGCCTGCCCGCGATCTTCCCGCGGCCGCGGTCCATCGCGGCGCGCATCTGCCGCACGGTCTCGCCAAGGCCGACGAACAGCGCCTCGCCCATCATGAAGTAGCCGATGTTGAGCTCGGCGATCTCGGGCAGCGCGGAGATCGTTTCCCCCGTCTGGTAGTCGAGGCCGTGGCCGGCATGGACTTCCAGCCCGGCCGCGCGGGCCAGCGCCACCCCCTCGACGATTCGCTGCCATTCGGCCCCGGCCTTCGCGCGTATGGCCGTCGACCACGGCGTCGCACCAGCCGCCGGTATGGATCTCGATGACAGGCGCGCGGAGCCGCGCCGCCATCTCGATCTGGGCAGGATCGGCCGAGATGAACAGCGACACCCGGATGCCGGCGTCGCTGAGTCGCGCGATGAACGGAGCCAGTGCATTGTGCTGTCCGACCACGTCCAGCCCGCCCTCGGTGGTCAGCTCCTCGCGCCGCTCCGGCACCAGGCATACGGCGTGGGGCTTTGTGGCCAGCGAAATCCGCAGCATGTCCTCGGTCGCCGCCATTTCGAAATTCAGCGGTTTTGAGATTTCAGCCTTCAGGCGGGCCATGTCGGCGTCGCGGATGTGGCGGCGGTCTTCCCGCAGATGCGCGGTGATGCCGTCGGCACCCGCCTCGATCGCGGCCAGCGCGGCGCGCACCGGATCCGGCCGCTCGCCGCCCCGTGCATTGCGCAGGGTGGCGACGTGGTCGACGTTGACGCCGAGGCGCAGCGGGGGGACGGGCATGTTCGGACTCGCGGACATGAACTGTTGCAAACTATATGCCAGTTCCTCATCCTGAGGAGCGCGGAACGCGCGTCTCGAAGGATGAGAGCCACCAGCGCGGGCGACATGGTTCGAGACGCGCTTCGCGCCTCCTCACCATGAGGATCAAGGCTACCCATTGACGCGCTCGACCTTGGCGACGACGGCCTTGGCGCGCAATTGTGCGATAATTGCACTGAGATGCTTGAGGTCATAGACCTCGAGATCGATCGTCAGTTCGGTGAAATCGGGCGAGCGGCGCGACATGCTGATGTTGTCGATATTGCCGTCATGCTCGGCGATCACGGTGGCGACCTGCGCCAGGCTGCCGGGCTCGTTAACGTTATGGACCAAAATCCGCGCCGGGAAACGCTGCGGCATGGTCTCGTCGATATCCCAGCGCACGTCGAGCCAGCGCTCCGGCTCTTCCTCAAAGTCCTTCAGCGCCGGCGACTGGATCGGATAGATCGTGATCCCCTCGCCCGGCGTGACGATGCCGACGATGCGGTCGCCCGGCACCGCGCCGCCGTTCGGCGCGAACTTCACCGGCAGATCGGAATTGATACCGCCCACCGGGATGACGGAGGCGCTGCGCGCCGGATGCGGTGGCTCCGACTTCAGCTTCAGTTTCACCGCGAGGCTTCTCTTGGCCCCGTAGCGCACCATCCGCTCTTCCTTATAGTCCGGATACATGGCGCGGGCGACGTCGGAGGCCTTGAGTTCGCCACGCCCGACGGAGGCCATCACGTCCTCGATCGAGGTGCGCGCCAGCCGAGGCAGCGCGCCGGTCAGCTTGTCGTCGGCGTATTCGATCTTGGCGCGGGCAAACAGGCGATCGATGATGCGTCGGCCGAGCCCGGCATATTGATCGCGCACCGCCGTGCGGGTAGCGCGACGGATGGCGGCGCGGGCCTTGCCGGTCACCGCCAGCGATTCCCAGGCCGAGGGCGGCGCCGATTGCGCCTTCGAGGTCAGCACCTCGACCTGGTCGCCGTTCTGCAGTTCGGAAGACAGCGGCGCGAACTTGCCGTTGACCTTGCAGCCGACCGCCGAATTGCCGACGTCGGTATGCACGGCATAGGCAAAGTCGATCACATTGGCGCGGCGCGGCAGCGCGATCAGCTTGCCCTTCGGCGTGAAGCAGAACACCTGGTCGTGGAACAGTTCGAGCTTGGTATGCTCGAGAAATTCTTCCGGATTTGCGCTTTCGGAGAGGATGCCGACGGTGTGGCGCAGCCAGGCAAACGCATTGGATTCATGCTTGAGCCGCTCGGTCGGCGAGCCCATGCCTTCCTTGTAGAAGGCATGGGCTGCGATGCCGAATTCGGCGATCTGGTTCATGTCCTCGGTGCGGATCTGCAGCTCGACGCGCTGGTTGCCGGGTCCGATCACCGTGGTATGCAGTGAGCGATAGTCATTCTGCTTCGGCGTCGAGATGTAGTCCTTGAAGCGGCCGGGCACCACCGGCCAGGTGGTATGCACGACGCCGAGCGCTCGGTAGCAGGCTTCGACGTCCTGCATCACGACGCGGAAGGCATAGATGTCGGAAAGCTGCTCGAAGCCGATCGATTTGCGCTCCATCTTGGTCCAGATCGAAAACGGCTGCTTGCGGCGGCCATAGACCCGCGCGGTGATGCCATTCATCTGCAGGTTCTTGGAGAGCTGGCTTTCGATCTCGCCGATCAGGTTGCGGTTGCGCTCGGCCAATGCATCCAGCCGCTGCATCACCACCGCATAGGCTTCCGGATCGAGCGTGTGGAACGAGAGGTCCTCGAGCTCCTCGCGCATCTCCTGCATGCCCATGCGGCCGGAGAGCGGGGCGTAGATGTCCAGCGTCTCCTCGGCGATGCGCCGGCGCGAGGCGTGCGGCACGAATTCCAGCGTGCGCATGTTGTGCAGGCGGTCGGCGAGCTTGATCAGCAGCACGCGAACGTCGGCGGCGATCGCCAGCAACAGCTTGCGCAGGTTCTCGGCTTGCTTGGCCTCGCGCGAAACCAGCTCCAGCCGCTTCAGCTTGGTGAGCCCTTCGACCAGCGCGCCGATCTCGTGGCCGAAGATATGGTCGATCTCGGCCCGCGTCGCCTCGGTGTCCTCGATGGTGTCGTGCAGCAGGGCCGCCACGATGGTGGCGTCGTCGAGCTTGAGGTTGGTCAGGATCGCCGCAACTTCGAGCGGATGGGAAAAATAGGGATCGCCGGAGGCGCGGGTCTGGGTGCCGTGCGCCTTCATGGCGTAGACATAGGCGCGGTTGAGCAGGTCCTCGTTCGTATCCGGATTATACGACCGGACGCGCTCGACCAGATCGTATTGCCGCATCATGCGTGACCGCGGCGATTTGGGCTTTTCGACCACAGGCGAATTCGGCGCGACCGCAGCCTGGTTGGTTGCGGCCTGCATTTGCCGGGAGCTGCGGCGCCAATACGCCATTACATCACACTGCCTTTTTCCACCGGGCCCGACCGGGCCGCCCTTAACCAATCTAATGCGTTTTCGAACGGCGATGCACGCCGCCCGGGCCGCGAAATGGTTCAATTTCGCTTGGGCCAGCGGCTAGTCGGCGTCCACCCGGTGACCCCGCGGCCGAGCGAGTTAGCCGCGCCACCCAAGGACGCCCTGTAACCGCAAAAATGTCAACAAAAGCAAAGGCCCGGACAAATGTCCGGGCCTTTGACAGATCGGGAAATACTGGAATGACCCGGAACGCGGCGGTTACTCGTCCTCTTCGGGCTGCTCTTCCGGCGGCGCCAGGCCTTCCAGGCCCTTGAGGAGCTCTTCCTCGGTCATGCGCTCGACCGCGACCTCGGTGTCGTCGGCATCGACGCTGGCGCCGGCCGAGCCGATCAAGGGCACGGTATCGGGCTCTGGCTCGTCGACCTCGACGAATTTCTGCAGGGAGTGAACCAGCTCTTCGCGGAGGTCTTCCGGGGAAATAGTGGAATTGGCGATTTCCCGGAGCGAAACGACCGGATTCTTGTCGTTGTCTCGATCAACCGTGAGTTGCGAACCGGACGAAATCATACGGGCGCGATGCGCTGCCAGCAGTACCAGGTCGAACCGATTGTCGACCTTATCAATGCAATCTTCCACGGTGACGCGCGCCATAGACTGTCGCTCCGTTATTTGGGGCCAAATATGTCGGTATTGGGGGCTAGTTATAGGGGCAGAGGGCGTTCCGCAAGACTAAATTTGTGATTTGCCTTCCTGATAGGCTCTGATACCCCAGCGTCGGGGCCAGATTAGGCCGGAGCGTCCAGACGCGGCAGGGTTGCCGCACAGGACAAGTAAATCTCTTCATTGCACTGTCAAAAGTATAGGTTTTTCGCCCTCGCCCCACCATAATTGCAGTGGTGACTGTCGGAGGGCACGATTCACCGAACTTTAGGCAACCGAAGTAGAAAGTGCGCGCGGTCGATGGCTGCTGCGCTAGAAAAGCTAACAACAACGTGAGAACCATTTGATGTCACCCGCTTCCAACAAGATCGCGCTATTCATCGACGGCGCCAACCTCTACGCAACGGCCAAGACGCTCGGCTTCGACATCGATTACAAACGCCTTCTCAAGGAATTTCAGAGCCGAGGGACGTTGGTGCGGGCGTTCTACTACACCGCGATCATCGAGGATCAGGAGTACTCCTCGATCCGCCCGCTGATCGATTGGCTCGACTACAACGGCTACACCGTCGTCACCAAGGCGACCAAGGAATTCATCGACGCGTCCGGCCGGCGCAAGGTGAAGGGCAATATGGACATCGAGCTCGCCGTCGATGCCATGGAGCTGGCCGAGCATGTCGACCAGATCGTGCTGTTCTCGGGCGACGGCGATTTCCGCTCGCTGGTCGAGGCGGTACAGCGTCGCGGCGTTCGCGTCACGGTGGTTTCGACCATTTCGAGCCAGCCGCCGATGATCGCCGACGAGCTGCGCCGCCAGGCCGACGTCTTCACCGACCTCGTCGAGTTGCAATCGAAACTGGGCCGCGACCCCTCCGAGCGTCCCGCTCCGCGCGAACCGCGCCATCACTCCCCGCAATTCCTGCAGCGCGCGACCACCGTGGCGCAGCGGGCCGGCGAGGACGATTTCGACGATTGAGAATGCGCTAGTACGCTGCTAGAGCCTCGGTTCTGATTGAAACAGAACCGGGGCTTTTTGTTTGGCGCGCGTGAACGACGCGAAGACGCGCGTAGACGACGCGACCCGGCCTCGATCCCGCACCAGGTCCGTGGCCGGGTTTTGCTCGAAAACGCTTTGGAAACATGACTAGTCTCCCCGCCCGTGACCCTTTTGAACCCGGCCGCGATTGCCCGCTCTGCCCCAGGCTCGCGGAATTTCGCGCTGAGGCGCGGGTGAAACATCCGGACTGGCACAATGGTCCGGTCTGTTCATTCGGCGATCGCAACGCGCGACTGCTGATTGTCGGGCTCGCGCCCGGGATGCAGGGCGCCAACCGCACCGGACGGCCGTTCACCGGCGACTACGCCGGCGACCTGCTGTATGCGACCCTGCTCGAATACGGGTTTGCCAAGGGCGTCTACCAGGCCCGTCCCGACGACGGACTGAAGCTGGTCGAATGCCGGATCAGCAATGCGGTGCGCTGCCTGCCGCCGCAGAACAAGCCGTTGCCCGCCGAGATCAACACCTGCCGGCAATTTTTGGTGAAGACCATAGCGTCCATGCCAAAACTTCGCGCGATCGTGGCGCTTGGGCGCATCGCTCATGACTCGACGTTGAAGGCGCTCGGCCTGCGCAACGCCGCCGCCCCCTTTGGACACGGCGCGATGCATGACGCAGGCGCCATCAGGCTCTACGACAGCTATCACTGCTCGCGCTACAACACGAACACGCGGGTGCTGACGCCGGAGATGTTTCGCAACGTGTTCGCGCAGGTCCGGAAGGATCTGGATTCGTAGAGCGGGCAAAGCCTCCGGATCGCGCGAACGCGTACCCGATGACAGGCTCCGCGTGCCCACCATTGACGCCAACGATTTCGGCGAGGTGGTGGGCACGCTTCGCCTTGCAATCCGCCTTACCGGCTATTGCCTTTGCCCCTGATAAAATCGAACCCGATAATCCTGCGGCAACACGTGTAGGCGGCGGCGGAAAGCGCGCCGCAAGTGCTCTTCACTTTGAAATCCCGCGCGCGCCGCGATTTCCTTGATGCTGGCAACGGATTCTTCCAGCGCCCTGCGGGCGGCCTCGACACGAAGCTCTTCCACCGCCTTGCCGGGCGTCCGGCCGGTCTTTTGCCGAAATACGCGCGCGAATGTGCGGGGGCTCATTCCTGCTCTTTCGGCCAGACTCTCCACACGCAAATCACGGCCGAGATTATCCTGCATCCAGGTCGAGATATTTTCGAACGCCCTGTCTTCGGACGACTGCAGTGACAGCGGCACGCTGAATTGGGCCTGCCCCCCGGGTCGCTTCAAAAACACCACCAAACGGCGCGCGATACGCATGGCTTCGCGGTGCCCGAGATCATCTTCCAGCAAGGTGAGCGCAAGGTCGATGCCTGCCGTCACCCCCGCAGATGTCCAAACTCCGCGGTCGTGAACGAAGACCGGGTCGACCAACACCGAAACGTCGGGGTATTGGGCGCTGAGCAGCTCGCAGGAGCCCCAATGGGTGACAGCACGTCGCCCATGCAGCAGGCCGGCTGCCGCCAAAACAAACGTACCGGTACAGACGGAGCAGACACGTCTTGCGTTCGGGGCAGCCAAGCGAAACCAGTCGACAAGCGAGGCCTCCGCAGAAGCGCGATGAACACCGGGCCCGCCACCGACGACGAGCGTGTCGATATTGGTGCGGTCACAGTCGAAGAGAGAGGTTGTCATCACCTCCAGGCCGGAAGAGGTTCGAACCGGCCCGCCCTTCAACGAGCAGATCTGCCAGACATAGGGCGCACGGCCGGCCTCGGCGTTTTCGCAGGCAAGCTCGAATGCCTGCAGCGGCCCGACGAAGTCGAGCAGCAGGCAATCCTCGAAGAGAACGAAGACCAGGCGGCGGGCTTGGGAACGAGCCATGAGCGGGCCTTGTCAGCAAATCTTGGCAGGAAATGCGTGTATTATGACATTTCGGCAAACCCACCGGCCTGTCAACCTGCCTTCGTTCAAAACGGAGGTGCACCATGTCCGGCAAGCCGATCGAGATCGGAATTCTGTTCTTTCCCGGGATGACCCAACTGGATGTCACCGGGCCTTTCGAAGTCTTTGCCCGCCTTCCGAACGTTCGCGTGCATTTGCTTTGGAAACGCATCGAACCTGTCATCAGTGACGTCGGCCTGCCGCTGCTACCGACCGCCATTTTCGCCGACTGCCCCGATCTGGACGTGTTCTGCATCGGTGGCGGCCCGGGGCTGGTCGACTTCCTGGGCGATGACGAGGTGATTGCGTTCGTTCGCGACAAGGGCGGATCGGCTCGCTACGTCACCTCGGTTTGTGCGGGCTGCCTGATCCTCGGCGCTGCCGGCCTGCTCGACGGATACAAGTCGGCCTGCCATTGGATGATGAGTGAGCAGCTTGCCGCCTTTGGCGCCATCGCGGTCAACGAACGCGTCGTGATCGACCGCAACCGCATTTCCGGCGGTGGCGTTACCGCCGGAATTGATTTTGGCTTTCAGGTCGCATCCGAACTTTGCGGCGAAGACGTCGCGAAGAAACTCCAGCTCATGCTGGAATACCAACCGCAGCCGCCGTTCGATATCACGGTGCAGAATGCGCCGCCCGAACTGCTTTCCCAAATGCGCCTCGAGGCCGAACCCTGGCTTCGCAAGCGCGCCGCGGCGGTGCAGAAGGCTGCGCTAAAGCTCAAATCAAGTGCGATGACGGTTGCTTGACCCGTTGGTTAGAGGGCCGGAAACGGCGCCACGCCTGGAAAGATACCCGCATGATTTGGAATGGCCGCGCGAACCCGGGAAGAGCGATACTCGAGGTTGCTGCTCTTTTGATCTTTGGGGCACCAATCGGATCACTTCCCGGCCGCCCGCGCTGCCGAACTCTCCGGTGGCGTCGTCCGGATCGGCATCATCAATGACCAGACCGGGCCATTGTCCGATTTGAGCGGACCAGGGTCGATCGTTGCCGCCAGGATGGCGGCCGAAGATTTTCAGAAATCGGTGCCGTCGATCAAGGTCGAGATCGTCGCCGCGGACCATCAGAACAAACCGGATATCGGCGTCGGAATTGTCCGGAAATGGTTCGACGTCGATGGCGTCGACATGGTCGCCGACGTGTCCAACTCGGCCGTCGGCCTCGCCATCCAGTCACTGGCGCGCGACAAGAACAAGATTGCCGTCTATTCGGCCGTCGCGACCACCGAACTTAACGGCAAGCAATGTTCCCGAAACGGCCTGGCCTGGCTCCACGATTCCTACAATCTGGTGTCGGGACCGATCCGTACGCTGGTCTGCGCAAGGCTACGATACGTGGTTCTTCATTGCGGCCGATTACGCGTTCGGGAAGAACATGGTGCTGGAGTCGCAGCGGGCGCTCGCGGCGACAGGAGGCAAGTCGCTCGGCGCCGTGTATCACCCGATCGGCACTGCGGATTATAGTTCGTTCATTCTGCAGGCCCAGGCGTCCGGCGCCAAGGCCATCGCCTTCGCCAATGCTGGCGAGCAGCTGGTGACCTTGATGAAACAATGGAACGAGTTCGGCATGAATACGGGAAGTCAAAAGCCTGTCGCCGAGTTGATGTTCATCACCGATGTTCACGCCATGGGCCCGAAAATTGCCAAGGGCCTGACGACCCTCACGGCGTGGTATTGGGCGTTGAACGACGAGACCAGGGCTTTCGCGCAGCGCTTCTACAAGCTTCGCGGCGCAATGCCCACGGCACCGCAAGCGGCTGTTTATTCGGGTGTCGGTCACTATCTGAAAGCCGTTGCAGAGGTTGGTACGGATGCAACGGATCCGGTGCTGGAAAAAATGCGTTCGATGCCCGTTGACGACTTCTACGCAAGGGGCGCGAAGATCCGCGAGGACGGAAAGCTGGTGCACGACTTCTACCTTGTCCAGGTGAAGGATCCATCCGACGTCAAGGCCCCCTGGGAATACTACAACGTCCTCGAACGAGTTCCGAGTGGCGAGATTTACTCCGCGTTGGCTGATAGTGAATGCCCGTTGGTCAAACGGGCCCGTTGAGAGGCCTGGGGTAAAGCGGATTAGTTTGCCCGCCCTACAACACTAAGACACGCTTACGCCGGATTTTCCTCCAGCCACGCCAGCACGTCGGCGGCGTTGCGATCCGGCGGAAACACCGGATAGAACACGTGCGTGATGCGGCCGCCATCGACGATCAACGCAAGCCGCTTGATCAGCGTCAGGCCCGCCGCCTCCATGGTCGGCAGCTTCAGGGCGTGGGTCAGCACGAGCTTCTCGTCCGACAGCACCGCAAACGGCAGATGCAGCCGCGACGCCATTTCAGTCTGGTAGATATTGTCCTGCGTCGAGAGGCCGAATACGTGGTTGGCGCCGGCGGCTTTCAGCTCCGCATACAGATCGCGGAACGAGCAGGTTTGCGGCGTGCAGCCGCGGGCGCCCGGAATCATGTCCCAGTCGTCGACGAGACTGATCTTGCCGGGCTCGCCGGTGCGCGGATAGGCAAAGATCACAGTACGGCCGGCAAGCGCCGACAGCGTCACGGAGCTGTCGTCGGTGGCGAGCAGCGTGACGGGCGGGATCGTCATGCCGACGAGATGCGCCGCCGCGCCGTCATCGGTCGGCGCCGGGATCTTGCTCCAGTCGACTTCGAGCAGGTTCTTCTGGTTCATGACACCATTCTCCATCCGCCGTCGCAATGACGGATAATAATTGGGGAAGCCTATCCCCTCGCCCGCATCAGGCGGCCTTTTTCACGGCCCCAATCGCGTTTCTTTTCGGTCTCGCGCTTGTCGTGCAGCTTCTTGCCCTTGGCGATCGCCAGCAGCAGCTTGGCCCGGCCGCGTTCGTTGAAATAGAGCTTGAGCGGGATCAGCGTCATGCCTTCGCGATCGACCGCGCCCATCAGCTTGTTGATCTGCTTTCGGTGCAGCAGCAGCTTGCGCGGCCGTTTCGGCTCATGGTTGAAGCGGTTGGCCTGCAGATACTCCGGAATATTGGCGTTGATCAGCCAGATCTCGCCGTCCTTGGTATCCGCATAGGACTCCGCAATGGTCGTCTTGCCGTTGCGGATCGACTTCACCTCGGTGCCGGTCAGCGCAATGCCGGTTTCGATCGTGTCCTCGATCGCGTAGTTGAACCGGGCCTTGCGATTTTCGGCGACGACCTTGATCGGGCGCTCGTTCTTCTCGGCCACGTTAGCCCTTCTTGAGGAGATCGCGGATCTCGGTCAGCAACTCGACCTCGGCCGTCGGCTTCGGCGGCGCCGCGGGTGCCGCCTCGTCCTTGCGCTTCAGCTTGTTCATGGCGCGAATGACCATGAACAGCACGAAGGCGACGATCAAGAAGTTAAACGTCAGCGTCAGGAAACTGCCCCAGGCCAGTACAGCGCCCTGCTTTTTGGCGTCGGCCAGGTTAGTGGCCGTCACTGCCTTCGACAAACCAGTATAATAATTGGAAAAATCAAGACCGCCGATAACCGCGCCGATGATCGGCATGATGATATCGGCGACCAGCGAGGTCACGATCGCGCCGAAGGCTGCACCGATGATGACGCCGACGGCAAGATCGACGACGTTGCCCTTCATCGCGAATTCGCGGAACTCCTTCAACATTCTAAATTCCCTTTTTTGAAAATCGGGCGGAGCGGATCGCCACGCTTAGTTGATCAGTCCGGCATGCACCATGGCGTCGCGGATCACCTTGCCGGTCGGCGGCGTCACGTTCATCAACGGCAGGCGCACTTCTTCTTCGATCCGGCCGAGCAGCTTGAGGCCATGCTTGGCGCCCGCCAGGCCGGGCTCCTTGAAGATGGCGTCATGCAGCGGCGTCAGGCGGTCCTGCAGCTTCAGTCCGGTGGTGTAGTCACCCTGCATGACGGCCGACATCAGGTCGGCGCATAGTTTCGGCGCCACGTTGGCGACCACCGAAATGCAGCCATGTCCGCCCGCCGCCATATAGGCCAGCGCGGTCATGTCCTCGCCGGACAGCTGGATGAAATCCGGCCCCATCGCATGGCGCTGCTGCGACACCCGGGCAAGATTGGCGGTGGCGTCCTTGACGCCGGCGATGTTCTTCAACTCGAACAGCCGGGTCATGGTCTCGACCGACATATCGACGACCGAGCGCGGCGGGATGTTGTAGATGATGATCGGGATTCCGATCGCGTCATTCACCGCCTTGAAGTGCTGATACATCCCTTCCTGGGTCGGCTTGTTGTAGTACGGCGTCACGACCAGCACGGCATCGGCGCCGGCCTTCTCGGCGTGAACGGCCAGGTCGATGGCTTCGCGCGTCGAGTTCGAGCCAGCGCCGGCAATCACGGGCACGCGTCCTTTCGCCTCAGCGATGCACAACTCGACGACCCGGTGATGCTCGGCATGGCTCAGCGTCGGACTTTCGCCGGTGGTGCCCACGGGAACGAGACCGTGCGAGCCCTGCTCGATCTGCCAGCCGATGAGACCCCGAAAGGCCGCCTCATCCAACGCGCCGTTCTTGAATGGCGTGACCAAGGCGGTGAGCGATCCCTGGAACTTTGTCTTGGCTGCCATGGACTTCCTCCAAACGCTTCAGAAACGGCACCAGCGAAAAATTGATCTCAATTCATATCGGGTCTGACGGTCAGGCGAAAGGGCTGTGCCGTAGGGCGCTAGCGCTTTGTTTCGACGCCTTTTCTTGGGCCCGGCCGGTCCGCCTCATGGGAAAGGCATAGCCGCGATTTTGCCGCGGTGATGGCGCAAACAGCTCCGGCCGCGACGTTTTAGCATTTTGTCCACATATTCGGTCAAATAGACCTATGGCTGGACCGACTGAATGATTCGCCGCCGCAGAGGAACACCGTGATCCCTTCCCGCGCCACAGCCTTGCGATCGACCGCACTGGCGACAAGCCTGGCGCTGGCCGTTGGACTGGCGTTTCCATCGGGCGCCTGGGCCGCGCCAAAAGTTCCCCTGCCGAAACCGCGGCCGATCGCGCGCAACGTCGTTCCAAAACCTGCGGCGCAGGCTGCCGCGCCTGCCGGGGCCCATACGACGACCGCAGCGCCAACCGCCCCTGCTCCCGCACCGCCGGTTCTCGCGCCGGCGACGCGCCAGCATGCTGCCTTGCCGCCGCCGCGCAAGCCAGTGACGCCGGCCGCGGTGGCCGCCACCAGTTCGACGTCGCAGGCCGACAAGGACGCCCTGGAAAACGTCATCGAGCTGGTGCGCAAGCAGAAGTCTGCAGACGCCACGCAGGCGCAGGCCGCGATCTCAGATCCGGTCGCGCGCAAGCTCGCCGAATGGCTGATCCTGCGCAGCGACAACAATGGCGCGTCGGTCGAGCGCTACCGTGCGTTTGTTTCGACCAATCCGAGCTGGCCATCGCAAACCTTCCTGCGCCGGCGCATCGAGGCCGCGCTGTGGGACGACCGCCGCGACGACAGCGCAGTGTGGTCGTGGTTCCAGAACGACTCACCGGTTTCGGCGAAGGGCAAGTTCGTGCTGGCAAAGGCGATGCTCGCGCGCGGCGACCGCACCAACGCCGAACGGCTGGTCCGCGAGGCCTGGCGCAGTGACGGCATGTCGGAAGACACCGAGAGCGCAGTGCTCGATATGTTCGGCGCGCTGCTGACGGCGGGCGACCACAAGGCGCGGATGGACACGCTGCTCTATGGCACCGAGCAGGAAGCCGGTGGCATGCGCGCCGCCAAGCGCCTCGGCTCGGGCCATGTCGCGCTGGCCAAGGCGCGCATAGCCGCCAACAAGAAATCCTCGAATCTGAAAGCGTTGCTCGACGAGGTGCCGCGTGAGCTGCACAATGACCCCGGCTACATGTTCGCCCGGATCCAGTGGCTGCGCCGCGAAGAGAAATTCCCGGAGGCCGCGCAGTTGATGCTGGCGGTGCCGAAAGATCCGAACCGCCTGCACAATCTCAACGAATGGTGGATCGAGCGGCGCCTGCTGGCGCGCAAGATGCTCGACGTCGGCGAACATCGCACCGCCTATCTGATTGCGCGCGACGCCGCCCTTCCCTCGCGCGACATCTACAAGACCGAGCAGGAGTTCACCGCGGGCTGGATCGCGCTGCGGTTTTTGAAAGACCCGGCGGTCGCCGCGCAGCATTTCGCCCGCATCGGCGTCGGCAGCGCGAATCCGACCGCGCTGGCGCGCGCCGGCTATTGGCAGGGCCGCGCGGCGGAAGCGGCGGGGCGCCAGCAGGACGCCCGTGCTGCCTATGCCCGCGCCGCCGAGCAATCGACCAGCTATTACGGCCAGCTCGCGCGCGCCAAGCTCGGCCTGCCGCAGCTCGAACTGAACGCGGTCCCGAGCGGCCGCGGCCGCGGGGTCGAGCGGCTGGAGATCGTCCGTGCCGTGCAACTGCTTTACGAGCTCGACGAGCGCGAGATGGCGATCCCGATTTTCGCCGACATGGGCGAGAATGGCGATTCCGATGCGCTGGCCGGCCTCGGCGAACTCACCGCGCGCCACGCCGACGCCCGCGGCATGCTGTTGCTCGGCAAGGCCGCGCTCAACCGCGGCCTGCCGTTCGACCATTACGCCTATCCCGTCAACGGCATCCCGTCGTTCAAACAGATCGGCCCCGAGGTCGAGCCCAGCGTGGTCTATTCGATCGCGCGGCAGGAAAGCGCCTTCAATCCGTCCGTGGTCTCACCGGCCCAGGCCTACGGGCTGATGCAGGTGACCCCGGATGCCGGCCGCTATGTCTGCAAGCGCGCCGGCGTCAGCTTCGACCTCAACCGGATGAAGACCGATTCGGTCTACAACGCCACGCTCGGCGCCGCCGAACTCGGCGGCCTGCTCGAGGACTATCGCGGCTCCTACATCCTGACCTTTGCCGGCTACAATGCCGGTCGCGGCAGCGTCAAGAAATGGATCGAGCGCTACGGCGATCCGCGCGATCCCAAGGTCGATGCGGTGGACTGGGTCGAGCAGATCCCGTTCTCCGAGACGCGCAACTACGTGCAGCGGATCATGGAGAACCTGCAAGTCTACCGCGCGCGGTTCGGTGGCGGCACCAAGCTCCAGATCGAAGCCGACCTGCATCGCGGCGCCAGCATCCAATAGCCTGATCCCTGCGTCACCGCTGCCTCCCCGAAAGGGTCGAGCGGGATCGCTTCGCCGTTGACGCGAAGCGCTGACGATCTGCGCTCTTCGGTGGGAGCCAACACAAAATCCCGAAAACAACCCCATGCAAAGTAGAACGACCGCGGCCGGCTAAGGCGTGAAATACTTGGTTGTTGAAGCACTTGCCGGCAAATGCTCAGGGGATACCACACAATGAAAAACCCCCGGCAGTTTCCTGCCGGGGGTTCTCCTAGTGTTTCAAGTCTTTCGGGATCAGAAGTTACGCTGAGCGCGAACGTTCAGGTAGACAGTGCTCTGGTCCTTGAACTCGTAGACGGTGGTCGGCTTGGGAGCCGCGGGTGCCAGATTGGTGATTGCGCCCGTGAACTTCTGGTCGAGGAAGAACGCACCGACTTCAGCCGAGAACGTCAGGTTCTTGACGGGAGTCCAGCGAGTCACGACACCAACCTGAGCAATGTTGAAGTCCGGGTTGCAGCTATAGCCCGAACCCGCCAGCGCCGTCTTGCCAAAGTTGAAGCTGGCGCAGAACTGACCCTTGGCAGAAAGGATGTCAAGGGAGCTACCGTTGTACTTCACCTGGGCATAGCTGCCCCAGAGGCTGGTCGACCAGTAGGGATCCCAGTTGTGGTTGAATGCACCACGGAGACCCCATGAATCCGTCAACTTCAAGTCGCCGGTAGCACCGCCGGTAAGGAAGCCGGGCAGGTAAACCGCGTCAGACGTTTGGCCAAAGCCGATGCTCTGATACGCCCCCGGAAGGTTGGATCCACCGAACATCGCAAAGCTCGGCGAGGCACCGCTCGTCGAGATCACGGCCTTGGTGGCGCCCTTGGCGTAGGTGACGTCGAACTTGATGTCGTCGCCTGCACCGGTCGGCAGGTTCTTGATCTGCAACGCAGCCATCACCGCGCCGCCCCACTTGTCTTCAGGGTGACCGGAGATTTCCGACAGAGCGTTCGGAACGCCACCGGCGCTGAGGATGTTGTAGGAAGCGGTTAGCTGATGCGCCATACCTGAAATCTGGAACAGACCCCAAGCCTGGTCGACGCGGATGTTACCGACGATGTCGGGCACATGCGTTCCGCCGTAGGCGTTTGCACCTGCGGCCGTGGGTGACACGTTGAGCGCAAAGCCGGCCGCTGTGGCACCTACGCCCAGATTAAGTATGGAAGTGCGGTTGAACACGGTCGGATCATCGAGACCGATGGTGGCCGACACGCCGTTGCCGAACTGAGCGGTGTACTGGATGTTGTTGACGCCGGTAACGTAGTCGGCGCCGCCCATCAAGAACGAGTTGTTGTTGCCCGGATAACCGTTCCAAGGCGTCGCATAGGCCGAAGCCGACTTACCGAAGGTGAAACCAGCGAACTGGATGAACACCATTTCCACCGCGACGTAACCGCCGCCGGGGGTGTTCAGCGCGTTGGAAGCACCAGCCGGGAACGCCGTGAGAGAGTTCGGGTTCGAACTGCCGAAGTTGTTGAACTGGAAGTCACCCTGGCCAAAGGTACGGACAACGCCGTATTCGGTGGCCGTGCGGGTATCAACCGTCAGCGCCATACGCGAACGGGACTGGAAGTAGTCGCGGTAGCGATTCTGCTGTCCGAGATCGCTCGAATAGGCCGGTTGGCCGTAGGTGCCACCATTGAACGTCGTGTCGACGCGAACGTAGCCACCCAGCTTGATGCAGGTGTCGGTGCCCGGGATGTAGAAGAAACCCGCGCCATACAGGGAGCAAATCCTCACGTACTCGACCGCTTTGGCCTTGACGGGAAGATCGGCTGCCTGAGCTCCACTCATGGCGATGAGACCCGCCGCTGAGCCGAGAATAAGGCTCTTAACCATCTTCATGTTAAACCTCCAAGTTGCTCTGTAGGGAAGGTTCCGGATCCGCCGGGTGTTCGACACCCTAAGGTTGGTTCCCTTAATCCCCTGAAACCCGCTTCGTCGCTTCGCGCCTTCGGACACTCCCGCATGAACGCGAGGGACTTAAGCGAACCACCTAACGGGACGACCTCGGGATGCCCCCCTCCGTCGCGTGATCACAATTACCGAGGAGTTCTGCACACGCAACTAAGGAACCGCTTCGAGCGGCTTCCCTATGCCCCTTTTCCAAAAGGTGTTGCACAAATAACACGTTCCCGTGATTGAAGTTTCCCTGCAAGTCATTGTTTCTATTTTGTATTTTCAACTAGCCCCAACCGACCTCACAATGGCCGTAGCGGGCACCGCAACAAGCGGATCATGCCCGTAAATTCTCCACTCGCGGATCGAATCGAAAGCAGAATGCCGAATCCGCAACGGGCGATTACGCGCGTATAATAAAGTCAATGAGCGCGACTCGCCGGACGTGGAACCTGGCGGCCAAGCCGTCTCACTGGCGACCAATGCCCAAGCAAGGCAAAAATGCCGCGATCGACGACGAATATCGGGGCATTTCCGCAAACCGGAACGCATCCATCAGCCGCGGCCACCTCGCGGCGCTCGCGCGGCAGCCGGAAACCGCCATGCGCGCAGAATCAAGTCGGCCTTCCGGCGGCATGGAATCAATTCCATGCAATTTTGGCCTGGCGCGTGCCGCGAATACGCGGCGGTGCTCCAGAGACAGGCCCGAACACGGAAGGCGGGGTAGCGCTGGCTCACGCGGAATGCAGGCGACGCGTCCCGCGCCTGTAAATGGCCTTCGCCTAACTCAATCTGGCGCTTGCGGCTCGCCCCCGCGTCAGGCATATCCGCGCTGATGGAGCTGTGGCCGAGTGGCTGAAGGCGGCGGTTTGCTAAACCGTTATAGGGTTGTAAAGCCCTATCGAGGGTTCGAATCCCTCCGGCTCCGCCACCCTACGCCCTTTGGGCTTCGGGTGGCAGGCCACCTGGAGCCCATAGGGCGCAGGGTATCTCCCGAAGCTCCGCAGGAGCGCAGGGATACCGCAACAGCAGTCGTACGTTTACTTCCTCGAACTGAACAACGGCGACATCTATGCCGGCTCCACGGACGATTTTCGTCGGAGAGGGGCATCCCATCAGCAAGGACACTTCATTTCAGCCAGCAAATATTTGCCGTTGATTCTTCGTTCATATGTGGCTGTCGGCGATGAAGTAACGGCCCGTAGTCTTGAACGGTATTTCAAATCGGGATCCGGAAAGGCATTTGCCAAGAAGCGCTTCCTCCCGACTTCCAGGTAGCGGCACTCGTCGCGAGGCACTAGCGTCGTTCCGTACTTGCCATGGACGATAGGCATGAAAAAGGAAGAACTCGAAACCATCTTCAGCGATGGCGAGAACACACCGGATAGCGGTCCGATTGAAACCTACCTTCATGCTGTCGCGACCGAACGAAAGCTGCCGAACTTCGCCGTCGGAATGTGCGTGCTGAGAATCGAGGAGTCCGCGCCGAAATTGCGCACGGTTCTCGCGCAGGCCGCGGAAGGCAAGGCATTGTCCGACGACGACAGCTTGCTGCTGTTTCGCGGACTTCGCATCCTGGGCGCGGTCCGCGACTGTGAAACGTGCCAGCCGCTCCTGCGCCTGCTGCGCCGGCCCTTAGATGAGGTCGACAACCTGCTGGGCGATGCCATCACCGAGACTCTCGCCAAAATCGTCACGGGCGTGTTCGATGGCGATGTCGACGCGCTGTTCGCCCTGATCACGGACAGATCGATCGACGGATTCATCCGTGAAGCGCTGCTCGGCGCAGCGATCCCTGTCCCTGCGGCAGTGGCAAGAAGTTCAAGAAGTGCTGCCTCGCCGGCGGTGGGCCGCCGGCGTGACGCCGGCTGCCTTGAATCTCAGTGCGCGGTCATCCACGCACGGGCTTCGCGTTGCGCGGTGGCGATTTCCGCCTCCGACATCATCGCGGCGACCTCGCGGCGCATCGAGATGGCATCCACGCGCCCCTTCAGCGCGGCGAGATTGAACCATTTGTGGGCCGCGACGAGATTGACCACGCCGGAACGGCCGCTCGCCCAGTAAAGCCCGCGCTCGAACAGCACGTCCGGGATTGCGGTTGCCTGCACCGGAATGGCTGCGTCGAGATCAAACTGTCCCTGAAACATCGGTAGGTCCCCTTTTTATCGTTGCCGCCCTCCCCCGAGCGCGGCCCCTGTCCACTGTCTATCCCTGTATCCCCAACGCCGTTTTTTCCCGGTCTGTTGTTGGGATGATCATTGCCGATCAAATTTGAAGGGCAGTTTAAGGTTCGCGATGAACGGGATGTAAATGCGCGCATGGCGCCACCGAACGCGAAATCGCAGAAATGCCTGCGGCACAGGGAGAAGGTATCAATCGTGAAATTCGGTTTACCTTGCGATTTCGCGGAACGATAACCATTGCCGCAATGCCGGCGTCATCATTATTCGTCGTCGGCCCGCGCAATCCTCCGCCGTGGCGGGTTCCAGCAGACGATCGGGCATCGAGCGGTTCCGCGACCATTCGGGCGCCTCACAACGCGCCGGAACGCGAACTCGCGAGCGGTGACGCGCATCCCGGCAATGAGCGGAAGCGAAACCGCCGAGGCCTGCGAACGATCCGTATGTGTGGGAGGAGATTTCAGCGCCGGACGCGGGTGGCGTCGGCTTCGGAGCGCTCCAGCAAAAGCGGGCGTTCCGGGGGCGAATACGCCCTCAAGGGAACGAGGGCGTCGGCGAACACGTCAGGACCAGATTTCATTCCGGAGCTTTTGGCGCCGGTAGAAATTGCGGGTAGTTAAGGATACCCGCACGAACGAAGAACAACTCGTTTCTTCTGCCGGACCGGTTTTGAAAGTGCGACTTCTTTTGAAAGAGCGAACTTCCGAAATACGATCCGACCGTTGACCTGATGTCTCGCCGACACCCTCTTTCGTCGACCAGAGCCTTAGACTTTCATCGGGGGCTCGTGTGACGTGCCGGCATCAAGCCGCCGGCAATTCTCGGAGAAGCGAAGTTACTTCTTCTTCTTCGCGACCTTGCGGGTCTTCTTCGCAGTCTTCTTCACTGCGCTCTTCGCCTTCTTCGCCTTCTTAGCTTTCTTGGCCATGTTGCCCTCCTAATGTTAAGTGAGATGGCTTTAGTCGCTGCGTGCACTCGGGAATTGAAATGCACTACATTCCGAATACACCAACGCACTCAAAAAAACAGCTTCCCGCTTAAGGAAGTGTTGACAGCGGAATGTGCGAACACGCGAAGCGACGACGCCGGCGACTTCGCAACATGCTCGCGCGTCGATGCAAAAAGTGCCGAAGCGATACGCATCGTCACTGGTCGGTATTGCAGAAATCTCCTGTACAGTTGCGCATTTTTGAATTCGCGACGACGACGATCGATGAACGATTGAAGTCGCATCGACTCAGCAATGGGGTCAAAAGGCCGAACGCGCGGACTCTGAGTCGCAAGGTTTGGCAACAAAAAAATTTTCGTGGTCACGGCACTGAAGTCTCGCCGACGCGCACCAAAACGAACTTATCGGACGAATCGCGACCAACGATTCGGATGCGCGCTTGCCGTCGCGACGATTGAGTTTCCGGTCGCGACGGGCGATCGATGCATCCACGCACGCCTCGATCGCGAGAGCAAGAATGTCGCAGCGTGTCCCGTTACGGGACGATTTCAGATGCCGAGCTTCGCCTTCAGGAGATCGTTGACGGCTTGCGGGTTCGCCTTGCCGCCGGATTGCTTCATCACCTGACCGACGAACCAGCCGGCGAGTTGCGGCTTGGCTTTCGCCTGCGCGACCTTGTCCGGATTGGCCGCGATGATGTCGTCGACGACCTTTTCGATCGCGCCGAGGTCAGTGACCTGCTTCATGCCGCGCGTTTCGACCAGTTCGCGCGGGTCGCCGCCTTCGGTCCAGACGATCTCGAACAGATCCTTTGCGATCTTGCCCGAGATCGTGCCCTCGCCGATCAGGCCGACGATCGCTGCCAGTTGCGCCGCCGATACCGGCGAGTCCGCGATGTCGCGGCCTTCCTTGTTGAGGCGGCCGAACAGCTCGTTGATCACCCAGTTGGCGGCAAGCTTGCCGTCGCGCGCCTTGTCGGCAAGGCCATCGAGTACGGTCTCGTAGAACACCGCGCTCTCGCGCTCGGCCACCAGCACGCCGGCATCGTAGGCCGACAGGCCGAGGCTTTCGACGAAGCGCGCCTTCTTCTGGTCGGGCAGTTCCGGCAGCTCCGACCTCAGCTGATCGACAAAACCTTGCGTGAACTCGAGCGGCAGCAGGTCCGGATCGGGGAAATAGCGATAGTCGTGCGCTTCTTCCTTGGAGCGCAACGAGCGCGTTTCGCCCTTGTTCGGGTCGAACTGCCGCGTCTCCTGGTCGATCGCGCCGCCATCCTCGATGATCTCGATCTGGCGCCGTGCCTCGTACTCGATCGCCTGGCCGATGAAGGTAATCGAGTTCATGTTCTTGATTTCGCAGCGGGTGCCGAGCGGTCCGCCGGGCTTGCGCACGGAAACGTTCACATCGGCGCGCAGCGAGCCCTTCTCCATGTCGCCGTCGCAGGTGCCGAGATAGCGCAGGATCGAACGCACCTTGGTTACGTAGGCCTTGGCCTGCTCGGCGTCGCGGATATCAGGTTTTGAGACGATCTCCATCAGCGCCACGCCGCAACGGTTGAGATCGACATAGGACATGGTCGGCGACTGGTCGTGCAGCAATTTGCCGGCATCCTGTTCCAGATGCAGCCGTTCGATGCCGATGGTGGCCGTCTTGCCACCATCCAGTTCGACCTCGACCACGCCCTCGCCCACCACCGGCGACTTGTACTGGCTGATCTGATAGCCCTGCGGCGAATCCGGATAGAAATAATTCTTGCGATCGAACACCGAGCGCAGGTTGATCCTGGCATTGAGGCCCAGACCGGTCGTGACGGCCTGCCTGACGCATTCCTCGTTGATGACAGGCAGCATGCCCGGCATCGCGGCATCGACCAGCGAAACATGGCTGTTCGGCTCGCCGCCGAACTCGGTCGAGGCGCCGGAAAACAGTTTTGATTTCGAGGTGACCTGGGCGTGCACCTCCATCCCGATCACGACTTCCCAGTCGCCGGTCTGGCCCTTGATCAGTTTTCCCTGTTGAACTGGTATATTCATCTCGTCCCAATTTCATCGTTAGCAGGAAATGACCTGCAGGTGACCCTCTTCGCCATAAGCAAGCAGGAGTTGATCGCGCGTCACCAGCCGGTATCCCAATTCGCGCGCCGTCGCAGCAATGATACGGTCAGCAGGGTCGCGCGGAGGATTTCCCGGCAGGAAAGATGATGCGACCAATACCGCGGGCGACATATTGGCAAGAGCGATACCCGGCGCCGCCATCATCCGCTCGAACCACAGCTGCGGCGAGATATTCAGTCGCACGCGACCACGCGATGCCAACAAGCCGATTTCCCACGCGGTAATCGGCGAAACATACGCGAGCGCGCCAGCGTGGAGTGCTTCCTGAATTATTTCCTCGGCCTCGGACGTTATCGGCTCGCCATTGGCAATCCAGATCACCGCGCAAGTATCCAGCAGCAGCGGCGCCTTCATTTGTCGAGACTATCCGCCCATTCGGGGTCGGCAGGTTCAGTCAGATCACCACCACCTGGAATGCTGACGGATCCTTTCATCCACCCGAACAGCGGATGGCGCGTTTCCTCGACGCCATCTTCACCGTACTGCCGCTTATCGCGAGCAGCATGCCTGTGACCGTCTTCGCTCAATGGACCCACTCGCTCTGCCCCGACCCGACGGAATACAACACGATCATTCTTTATATCGACTTTTTCGGTCAAATAGCCTGCGTTTAGCCAGGCGAGAGTCATGACGTTGTTGTTGGGATTATTGCTCCACCACGCACGGTGCAGTTTGGAGTTCGGAAGCTTTGCTCCAAGTACTCGCTCGATTTCCCTAAACGTCATCGGGACCTCCTGGGCATGCTGAGCCCGCAAGTACCGCTCCAAAGGTTCATACTTGGACATTCAAGGCCTCGAAAAATTGTGTGTGTTTAAATATACACACACTGTTTTTTGAGTCAACTGGCGCCGTTATAATTATTTCAGCAGCGCGGACACGATCCGCTCCCATTCGGTATCCAGCGAATCCTTCGCCACGGGCTGGCCGGCCTGGCGATACCAATAACCGGCGTTGCCGAGATCGCCTTCGACGCGATGCAGATAGGCATGCACCCAGGCCGAGCTGGCGTCGCTCTCGACCTGCACGATATTGTGCGCGCCCTCCCAGTTTCCCTTCGCCGCCCACCACAGCGCCACCAGCGCCGGTTCCAGGCCGGGCGCCGGCAAATCGTCCGACAGGCTGGCATAGAAATCGGCCATCGCTACCACCACCGCGGCGGCGTGAAATGTCCGGCCGCCTGCTCGACCACTTCGCCGAGCGAGAATAGCGTCTCCTCGTCGAACGGACGGCCGATCAGTTGCAGGCCGAGCGGCAGGCCTTGCGCGTCCTTGCCGGCCGGCACGGCAATGCCGGGCAGTCCCGCCATGTTCACCGTCACCGTAAAAACGTCGTTGAGATACATCTCGACCGGATCGGCGCCGCCCTTCTCGCCGACGCCGAAGGCCGCCGAGGGCGTCGCCGGCGTCAGGATCGCGCTGATGCCCTTGGCGAAACAATCCTCAAAGTCCTTCTTGATCAGGGTGCGGACTTTTTGCGCGCGCAAATAATAAGCGTCGTAGTAGCCGGCCGAGAGCACGTAGGTGCCGATCATGACGCGGCGGCGGACCTCGTCGCCAAAGCCGTCGGCGCGGGTGTTCTCGTACAATTCGCCGATGCTGCGGCCCGGCACGCGCAGGCCGTAACGCACGCCGTCGTAACGCGCGAGGTTGGACGAGGCCTCCGCGGGTGCCACGATGTAATAGGCCGGCAGCGCGTATTTGGTGTGCGGCAGCGACACGTCGACCAGTTCAGCGCCGGCGGCCTTCAGCCAGGCCGCGCCCTCGGCCCAAAGCTTTTCGATCTCCGCGGGCATGCCGTCGAGGCGATACTCCTTCGGGATGCCAATCTTCATGCCCTTGACGGATTTTCCAATGGACGCCTCGTAGTCGGGCACGGCGATATCGGCCGAAGTGGAGTTCTTGGGATCGTGACCCGCCATCGAGCGCATCAGGATCGCGGCGTCGCGGTTGGTGCGCGCAATCGGGCCGGCCTGGTCGAGCGACGAGGCAAACGCCACGATGCCCCATCGCGAGCAGCGGCCGTAGGTGGGCTTGACGCCGACGGTCGCGGTGAAGGCCGCGGGCTGGCGGATCGAGCCGCCGGTGTCGGTTGCGGTCGCGCCCATGCAGAGCAGCGCAGCCACCGCCGAGGCCGATCCGCCCGATGAGCCGCCCGGCACCAGCGCGGTGTTGGAGCCCTCGCGCCGCCACGGGTTGACGACGGGGCCGAAGCACGAGGTCTCATTCGCCGACCCCATCGCGAATTCGTCGTTGTTGAGCTTGCCGAGCATGACCGCACCGTCGCGCCAGAGCTGCGAGGTGATGGTGGACTCATAAGGCGGCACGAAATTGCCGAGGATTTTCGAGCACGCGGTGGTGCGCACGTCCTTGGTCGCGAACAGGTCCTTGATCCCGAGCGGAATGCCGGCCAGCGGGCCGCCCTCGCCTTTGGCAATCTTCGCGTCGACCGCGCGCGCCATGGCGCGCGCCTGATCCGGGGTTTCCAGCACGAAGGCGTTGAGCGAACGCGCCGCCTCGATGGCGGCGAGATGCGCATCCGTCAGCTCAAGCGCGGTGAAAGACTTAGCTGCGAGGCCGGCTTTGGCCTCGGCGATCGTCATCGACGTTAAATCGGTCATTTATTGATCGGGCTGCAGAAGAAGGGAGAAAGGGTCTTGTCGTTGGCGGGGTCGTTCGGCTTCGGCCGCGTGCGCTCATTGGCTTCGAGCTGGTCGAGCACGGCGTCCATCGCCTTGTCGGGATCGGCGGCCTTGCCCTGCCGCTCCATCGCGTCGAGGTAGTTCATGTAGGCCTGGTAGGCCTTTTCATCGTCGCAGAGCAGACACATCGGATTTTCCGATCTTCAAACATTTATATCTGACGCGTTTTCTTCACGCGAACCGGTACCCACTTCGCTCGAAAACGCTTTGCAAGTGCGTTATTCAATAACCTTCGGCACCAGGAAGAAGTGGTTTTGCGTTTCCGGCGCATTCCCGACGATCTCGTCGGGAATCTCGCCGTCATTGACCACGTCGGCACGCTTCTTCATTTCCATCGGGGTCACCGAGGTCATCGGTTCGACGCCGTCGACATTCACTTCCGAAAGCTGCTCCACGAACGCCAACATGGCGTTCAGTTCGCCCTGCAGATGGGGAACTTCGGCCTCGGTGACCGCAATCCGCGCGAGCTGCGCGATGCGGCGGACGGTGGCGGCATCAACAGACATAAATATAAGCCTCGAATGGAGAATTCGCACCCGCCGTATAGCAGAGGCCGGTTTTGCGCCGCAACCGCCCGGGAACAGGCCCTTGGGGCCGGTGGAACGCCGGTCGGCCCCCGTAGAGGGACCGGGAGACGGCCAACGCACGAGATCGTGCGCAAAGCGCCCATTTCCTGCGCAAAAGCGTCCCGACGAAACCATTTTTATCCCCCACGTAATCGTCCTGAAACAGACAGGGAATTAAGTCGCGGCCAAGCAATTGAGAGGCCGCCTCATGTCGACCATCGAAAACGGCAGCGCCCGTTCGGAAAGCTGGGATCCCGCCCTCTGGTCAATCGGGACCGTACTCGGCGCCGCGATCGTTTACCTCGCCTGTCTAACCTGACAAACCGGAGCGAGAGCCATGCCCCAGGCCAAAATCCTGCAGGAAAAGGCCGAGATGTTCGAGCGTCGCGCGGAAACCGCGGCCGATCCGATCTCACGACAGCATTACAAGGAAATGGCGGCACATTACCGCGCGCTGGCGGCCGAGCACATCGAGGTCCACCGCGACGAGCCGGCGCATTAGAGCGTTTTCCAGCGAAGTGGACCCGGTTCGCGTCAAGAAAACGCGTCAAACAAGGAATTTAGAGCCCCGTTTCAATTCAATCGAAACGGAAAAGGCTCTAGAGGGCGCAGCCCTCACCTTCCGAATTTGAGATTTGTACCGTCTCCGGTATCGTGGTCCCATGATCTCGGGGCTGACCGGCACGTCGCTCTCCGTGACAAACAAGAAGACCATAAGAAAACGGGAGCGCTCGGGATGGATTTCATTGAAGCCAACGGCGCGGGCCTGCGCTGCGAACTGAGCGGCGCCGGCGACCGCACGCTGGTGCTGATCCACGAAATGGGCGGCTCGCTCGAAAGCTGGGACGACGTCGCGCCCCGGTTCGCAAAATCGCGGAGGGTGCTGCGCTATGACACCCGCGGCGCCGGATTGTCGCAGAAGGCGCGTGGCGAGCTTACCCTCGACACGATGGCCGACGACATCGCGGCCCTGCTCGATCATTTTGGCGTTGCCGGCAAGGTGGCGCTGGCGGGGGTAGCCGTCGGCGGCGCCATCGCCCTGCACTTTGCGGCCCGCCATCCCGCGCGTACCAGCGCGGTTGCGGTCGGCAGCCCGGCCACCGGCATCGCCGCCGCGCGTCGCGCGCCGGCGCTGGAGCGCCTCGTCCGGATCGAAGCCGCCGGCATGGCGTTCGCGGTCGAGGATTCGATGCTGAACGGTTACGCCCCCGAGCTTCGCGGCGACACCAAGCGGTTCGAGCGCTTCCGGAATCGATGGCTCGGCAACGATCCTTCCAGCTATGCCGCGATCTGGCGCATGCTGGCGGCAGCCGAGATGCAGGATGAACTCGCCAAACTCACTTGCCCGGTGCTCGTGATCGGCGGCAGCCTCGATCGCGTGCGGCCGCCGGCGCTGGCGGAAAGCGTGGCCAACGCCATTCCCGGCGCCCGCTACGTCGAAATCCGCACCGGGCATTACATGTCGGTGCAGACCCCCGACCTGCTCTCCGACACCATCGAAGAATTTTTGAAGTCAGTCGGCGCCTGACCGACCCGTCCCCTCGAGCCTCAAGGCCTAATCCGTATGAACGCACAACCCTCGCAGCAGATCCCCGGCGTCTATCACCGCAAGATCGGCGATATCGTCGTCACCACCATCAGCGACGGCTATCTCGACGGCACCCTCGATGTGATGCGCAACGTCGATCTCGACAAGGCGCGGCAGATCCTGACCGACGCGTTCCGGCCGGCGCGGCGAACCAGCGTCAATACCTTCCTGATCCATTCGAAGGGGCGCACCGCCCTCGTCGACACCGGATCGGGCAATTACATGGCGCCCACGGCCGGCTTCGTTCAGCGCAACCTCGTTGCGGCCGGATTCGATCCGAAGTCGATCGATACGGTCTTGCTGACCCATATGCACCCGGACCACTCTGCCGGCCTGACCGACATGTCGAACGGGCAATTGCTGTTTCCGAACGCGGAACTGGTGATGCACGAGAACGAACTGCCGCATTGGTTTGACGACGGCGCGATGGCCAAAGCCGACGAGCGATCGGCAAAACTGTTTTTCCAGGCCGGCCGCGAGCAGGTCGCGCCTTACAAGAAGCAGACGCGGCTGTTCAAAAGCGGCGAGGTGTTTCCCGGCGTCACCGCGGTGCCGAGCCACGGCCATACGCCCGGCCACACCGCATATCTGATCGCCTCAGGCCAGGATCAGCTGATGATCTGGGGCGACACGGTGCATGTGCCGGAAGTACAGACCGCGTTTCCCGAAGCCGGCATGGCCTTCGACACCGATCTCGCCGCAGCCGCCGCGTCGCGAAAACGCATGTTCGACCGCGTCTCCGCCGATGGCGTCTTGATTGCCGGCATGCACCTGCACTTCCCGGCCTTCTCTCGGCTGGCCCGGCGCGGCGACGCCTATGCGCTATATCCGGAGGCTTGGGCTCACGCGTTATAGGGCTGCGTCACCTGAATATTCCGCCCACCGCGCTCCCCACGCCCCTCCCGACGCCACGCACCGCGCCCCCCACGCCGCGCACCGCGCCGCCGATCGCGCCAATTGGACCGTCGCCACCACGCGAATAGCGGGTACGGTTTCCAGCGCGCCGACGGTCCTTACGGTCAGATTTGGCAGCCTGCTTCGCGGCGTCCGTCAGCGCCTTGTGCTGGCCGGCGTTGAGGAAGCCGGTCGAAGAGTAGCCATTCTCGTCCTGCCAGCGCGCAACGGCCGCGCGCGTCGATTCGTCGAACGTCCCATTGACCTTCGTCTCGAACCCGAGCCTGGTCAGCCGACGTTGCACGTTACGACGCTTGGCCTTGGTGAGGCCGATCTGCTCCTCGGTCTGCTGGGTTGCTTCGGTGGTGGCGATCGCCGTATCGGCGGGCTCCGACGTTTCGCGGGGCGTGCTGCTCGGACCAGCCTTGGCAAATTGCGCGCTGTCGATGATCGCCAGGATGGACAATGTCAGGATCAAGGCGCGCATGACCCTTCCTGTGCCCTCACGCCTGCTGACGATGCGGTCTGAAAGATAAGGATACATCGCGCCGCCCCCGAGCTATCGACATCCGGCGGCCCCAACCCGCTTCGTCGCGGGGGCAACTGTCGTCCATGGCAGACGGTTCCCCAGCCTCGCACCGATCGTCACGCCGAACATGTAGCCGATCCGAGCGCGCGGCAATATCCGCTTTTGGCGCAACTCGGGACCTCTAGCCATGCATGTTAGTGCGCGGCGATCAACCGCAGAGCCAACCTCATATGCCCCTGCGCTGCGGCACGGGATTGCGCTTGCGCGCCCTATCCGCCCAATGCGGCAAACCGCGCCAGCGCGGCGCCTGCGAGCGAACGCGTCAGCTCCGCGGCCGGCATCTCGCCGCCCATCCGCAGCGCCTGTCCGGCCCAGAGGTTGGTGAAATCGACCTTGCCGAGCTTTTCTGCGGCCGCCTTCAGCGGGCCGAGCGCGGTGGCGGCATGCGGGAAGTCAGGCGCATCCGGCGAGATCGGGCCGACCTCGCGCATGACGCGGTTGGGGACGCCGCGCGCCGGGCGTCCGGTCATGACATTGGTGATCACGGTGGCGTCGTCGTTCGCCTGCGCCAGCGCGATGCGCGCCGCTGCGCTCACCTTGGATTCCGGGCAACGCAGATAGGCGCTGCCGATCTGCACGCCGGAGGCGCCGAGTGCGAACGCCGCCGCGATGCCGCGCCCGTCGGCGATACCGCCGGCCGCGATGACCGGCACCTTCACCGCATCCACCACCTGCGGCACCAGCGCAAAGGTGCCGGGCTGCTGGGCGATATTGTCGGTCAGGAACATGCCGCGATGACCGCCCGCCTCCGCGCCCTGCGCGATGATGATTTCGGCGCCGTTCTGCTCCAGCCAGATCGCTTCCTTCACGATGGTCGCCGACGACATCACGATGCAGCCAGCCGCCTTGACGCGCCTCACCAGCGCCGCATCCGGCAGGCCGAAATGGAAGCTGACCACTTCCGGCTTCAACTCCTCCACCACCGCGCACATCGCCTCATCGAACGGCGCGCGGTTGGCGGCGTTGACGGGCGCGGTGGGATCGAGGCCGAGCTCCTTGTAGTAAGCGCCGAGTCTCGCCTTCCAGCCCGCCTCGCGCGCGGGATCGGCATCAACCGGCGTGTGGCAGAAGAAGTTCATGTTGACCGGCGCCGAGACGCGCTGGCGGATGATGTTGACCTGTTCGCGCGCCTTCTCGGCCGTGATCATCGCGCATGGCAGCGAGCCCAGCGCCCCGCCTTGTGCGGCGGCGATCACCAGATCCGCGTCCATGATGCCGGCCATCGGCGCCAGCACGATCGGAAATTCGGTCTTGAAGAGGTCGATGATCCGGCGGTCTGGCCACATGGTTTTGCTCGCTTGCGTTGGCTCGTTGCTGCCCCTCTCCCCTTGTGGGAGAGGGTGGATCGAATGAGCATCAGCTCATTCGAGACGGGTGAGGGGTTTGTATCCGCGGAGACAGA
Source organism: uncultured Alphaproteobacteria bacterium (assembly GCA_963742935.1). Lineage (GTDB taxonomy): Bacteria > Pseudomonadota > Alphaproteobacteria > Rhizobiales > Xanthobacteraceae > Bradyrhizobium. Next base: position 139,384 of record CAVUOI010000050.1, read on the forward strand.
CCCCTCATCCGGCGCGGACTTTGTCCGCGCCACCTTCTCCCACAAGGGGAGAAGGGAAGGAAACGCCAGCGAAGGAATTGCGTCGTCCACTCAGTATCTGGCCGGCCTCAGTGACGATCCGGTCAACGATTTCGGCCGCCGGCGGGATATCATGGATCAGCCCGACGGCTTCGCCGGCGATGACGGCGGCGATATCGAAATTGCCCGCCGCCCGCGCCGCCGCATATTCGGCCGCGACCGACTGGACGTTTTGCAAGAGTTCGACCTCGCGCCCGATCCAGCGCCGGGCATGATCGTTGACCAGGCAGCGGCCGGTAAACGGCGCCGGCCAGACGTTGTTGCGCGACAGATCGAAGATGATGCCGCGAACGCTGTTGCCGCTGGTCGCGGCGCAGATGCGACGTTTCGCTTCCTCAGGCCCATCGCATTCCTGACTGGCATAGAACCGCGTGCCGAGCAGCACGCCGGAAGCGCCCAGCATCAGCATCGCCGCCAGCCCGCGACCATCGCCGATGCCGCCGGCGGCCGCGACCGGCACCCGGCCGGCCGCGAGATCCACGACCGCCGGCACGATATCGAGGGTGGTGCGCGAGGCGCCATGACCGCCCGCTTCCGTTCCCTGCGCGATCAGAATGTCGGCCCCAGCATCGAGCGCCTGCCGCGCCATGTCCTCGGTCTGCACCTGGCAGATCAGCAGCGCGCCGGATGATTTGATACGCGGCGCGAACGGCTTTGGATCGCCGAACGACAGCATGATCGCGCGCGGGCGCGCTTCGAGCGCGATCTCCAGCAGCGCCGGCTGCTTGGCGAGGCTCCAGGTGATGAAGCCGATGCCGAAGGGATCGGGTACGTCGGCAAGCTTGGCGGTCTCCTGCCTCAGCCACGCCTCGTCGCCGTAGCCGCCGCCGAGAATGCCGAAGCCGCCGGCCGCGCTGACGGCCGCGGTGAGACGCGCCCCTGCAATGACGTCCATTGGCGCCGACAGGATCGGATGCTGGATGCCCAGGCGGGCGGTCAACGGCGTTGATATCGGCATGTCCATTCCCTGTACTCTGGACAGCGACATTACGACCGGACTACCATTCTGTAAAAATGAATACTAGAGAATTCTGACATCTCTAAAATGAAACGGAGCGCCCCATGGAGTTGAGCGACCTCCTGACCTTTTCGACGGTTGCCCGGCTGGGCGGCATCACCCGCGCCGCCGAAGAGCTCAACACCGTGCAGTCCAACGTCACGCAGCGCGTCAAGGCGCTGGAAGCCGAGATCGGCACCGCGCTGTTCGAGCGGCATAGCCGCGGCATGACGCTGACCGGCGCCGGCCGCCGCCTGCTGCCCTATGCCGAGCGGATGGCCGCGCTGTCGCGCGAGGCGCTGCTGGCCGCGCGCGACGACGGCGAACCGAAGGGACCGCTCGCGATCGGATCGATGGAAACGACCGCTGCGGTCCGCCTTCCCGCGCTGCTCGCCAATTTCCATCGCCGCTTCCCGCAGGTGCGATTGAGCTTGCGGACGTCGACGACGGCCGAACTGGTGGCGGGCGTGCTCAACGGTTCGTTCGACGGCGCATTCGTCGCGGGTCCGATCGAGCATGCCGAACTCGATGCCACGGTCGCATTCCGGGAAGAGCTGGTGCTGGTGACCGCGCGGCGATGGACGAGCCTCGCCGCCCTGCGTGCGGGCACGCCGGAGTCCGGGCCGACCGCGCTGGTGTTCCGCACCGGCTGCACCTACCGCCAGCGTCTCGAGCAGATCTTCACGGAGTTCGGCTGGCCGTCTTCGGCGCGGTTCGAACTCGGCACGCTCGACGGCATGATCGGTTGCGTCGCGGCCGACATGGGCGTGACGCTGCTGCCGCGCGCCGTGGTCGGACGAAACGACAGCGTGAACATCCACACGCTCACGCCCGCGCAGTCCCGGGTCGAGACACTTTTCATCACCCGCCGCGCCGCGCATCAATACAGCGCCCTGCAGGGTTTTGCGTCCTGCCTGAGCAGCAATGGCGAGGTCATCGCCGCCTGACATACCAGCGCCGCAACGCGACACCGGCCCAGATCGCCTCGACCAGCCCGAACGGCCACGCGCCCTGCAGAAATCCGTAAGCCGACCCGAGCGCGCACGCGCCTGCGAAGGCGAGGATGAACCAGTGGCTGCGATCCTCCAGCGCGTAGGCGGCCAGCATCGCGGTCACCGCAAACAGGCCGAACAGACTCAAGGCATCCATCGAACTGCTTTGTGCCTTCCGTTGCGCGAAATTCTCTCTGCCATAATTTTGTAACAACCAATTTGCGCTGCAGCGTTAGCACGCTGCGGCTTTCCATCGCACCGCGCGCCTTGACCCCATAATTTTTCGGACGCCGCGCACTACTACGTTAGTATGAGGCGCTAGCTAACAACAACCATAACGTCAAATCTGGGAGGGACTGCGATGCGCCTTGCGTTCGTATTGAGCTGTTCTGTTGCCTTGTTGGGTACGGTCGGAACGGCAAGCGCTCAAGACTGGACAAAATCGAAATGGGGACCGAACGATGAGATCGGCGCCGCCAATTACATGACACCCGAACTGGTCCTGAAGGCCGCAGGGCTGATCAAGACCGGCAAAACTTACGCGCTCGGCATTCCCGTCGACACCACGACCCCCGCCTATCCGCCACGGGCTTTCAAGATCACGATCGTGCAGCCCGGCCAGGCCGGCATTCCGGGCCTCGGACCGAGCAAAACCACCTACAACGACGACATCATCGAGGGCTGGGTCGGCGTCGGCAGCCAGCTTGACGGCCTCGGCCATATCGGCGTCGAGCACGTCTACTACAACGGCAACAAGCTGCTCGAATTCGCCGATCCCACCGGGCTGAAGAAGCTCGGCGTCGAAAAGATCCCGCCCATGGTGACGCGCGGCGTGCTGCTCGACATGGCCGCGCATTACGGCACCGACGTCGTCAAGGAAGGCACCGCCTTCAACGTCAAGGAGATCGAGGAAGTCGCCAAGAAGCAGGGCGTCGAAATTCGCCAGGGCGACGTCGTGCTGTTCCATACCGGCTGGCTCAGCCTGATCGGCAAGGATGACAAGCGCTTCGGGGCCGGCGAACCCGGCGTCGGCGTCGAAGGCGCCAAGTATCTCACCGAGCAAAGGCGTGGTCGCCGTTGGCGCCGATACCTGGGGCGTCGAAGCGGTGCCGTTCGAGACCAAGAACATCTTCGAGGTGCACCAGATCCTGCTGCCGATGAACGGCACCTATATTCTCGAAAACATGAATACGGCCGAACTCGCCAAGGACAAGGCCTATGAATTCATGTTCGTGCTCGGCCAGCCGCGCTTCAAGGGCGGCGTGCAGAGCATGATCAACCCGGTCGCGATCCGCTAAGACCGTAACGACGGATGGCGTGGCGTCCTCGCATGGACGCCACGCCACGATCGGCTTTGCGCCGGCGCCGCGCCGGTGTTATGCGGGGCCATGCCTGCCCCCATCCTGCCCTTGATCGAAGCTGTGATCCACTGGCCCGAACGTGGCGCTCTTGTTGGCCTCGACCTCGGCACCAAGACCATCGGCGTTGCCGTCTCCGATCCCGACCGCCGGCTGGCGACCGGCGTCGAAACGCTCCACCGCAAGGCGTTCAAGGCCGATGCGGCGCGGCTATTGGCGCTATCGGTCGAACGCAATGTGGTCGGCTTCGTGCTGGGACTTCCCATCAACATGGACGGCAGCGAGGGGCCACGCGCGCAATCGACCCGCGCCTTCGCCCGCAATTTCTCCGGCCTCACCGGCCTTGCCATCGCGCTGTGGGACGAGCGGCTGTCGACGGCGGCCGTCGAGCGCGAGCTGATCGGCATGGACGTCTCCCGCGCCCGTCGCGCCGAGGTGATCGACGAGCATGCCGCCATCTTCATCCTGCAGGGCGCACTGGACCGGCTGACGAAGCTGCGCGGGGATCGCTGAGCTATGGCGGTCGTCATCGCGGCGCTTCTGCCGGTGTTTCTGCTGATCGCCCTCGGCTTCATCCTGAAGCGGACGCTGATACGGCCCGAGACGCAGTGGCATGGGTTGGAGCGGCTGACCTATTACGTGCTGCTGCCGCTCTTTCTGATCCAGACGCTGGTCAAGGCCGATTTGAGCACGGTGCCCGTTGGCGGCGTCGGAGGCGCGCTGCTGTTGTCGGCGCTGGCGGTTTCGCTGCTGTGTGTTGCGCTGCGCCCCCTGCTCTCCCGCGCCGCGGTGGACGGCCCCGCCTTTACCTCGATCTTCCAGGGCGCGACCCGCTGGCAGACCTATGTCGCGCTCTCTGTCTCCGGCAGCCTGTTCGGCAATCTCGGGCTGGCGATCGCATCGGTCGCGATGATTGCCATCGTCCCTGTTGTCAACGTGCTCAGCGTGTCGGTGCTGGCCCATTACGCCTCACCGGAAAAGCGCTCCGCCGGATCAATTGTCCTGACGGTGGCGGGCAATCCGCTGATCTGGGCCTGTGCGATCGGACTCGCGATCAACGTCACGCACATTCCGCTGCCCAAACTCTGGCACGAGGTGGCGGATGCGCTCGGCCGTTCCTCGCTCGCCATCGGCCTCCTGGTGACCGGCGCCGGCCTGCATCTCGAAGGCTTGTTCAGGCCCAGCCTCGCGGCCAGCGTCGGGGTGTTCCTCAAGCTGGTAGTGATGCCGGCGATCGCCGTCGCGCTGGCGCTGCAGTTCGGCGTTACCGGCGCCAACCTTGCCGTCGTAACGATTTGTTCGGCGGTGCCCACGGCATCGAGCGCCTATGTGCTGGCGCGGCAGATGGGCGGCGACGCGCCGCTATTGGCGCAGATCATCACGCTGCAGACGATCCTGGCGGCGATGACGATGCCGATCGCGATTGCGCTGGTGGCTTAAACCAGAGCGGAATGAGTTAGTCGGGTTGCTCCCAGTCCCAAGTCGTGAGCTAGGCCGCCCTCTGAGTACCACGGCCGCTCTATGAGCGCCGGGGATGCTCCAGGACGTCGTCCCGGCGAACGCCGGGATCCATACGCCGCGGCGGTTGTTGGCTAAAGAGGTATCGAACGCCTGCGCCAAACCGCGGAGCCGCGGCGTATGGGTCCCGGCTCAAGGCGGACGACGATGGATTGGTTGCACGGCGACTGTTTGCTCTTCCGCCGCTCCCGCTTGCTGACTTGAGAATTCCAGGAGTTCACACGACCTAGGACGTCCCCATCCCGCCAGCCAGAACGTCTGAATCGTCGCGGCCAGATTGTTGGCGCCGTGCAGGGCTATCGTCAGCCAGGTCGAGTTGGTGCGGTAACGCAGATAGCCCAGCAGCAGGCCGATGGTAAAAACCTCGCAGAAGAAGAACCAGTCGTACTGCAGATGCAGCGAGGTCCAGGCCAGCGACGACAGGAAGATCGCGCCGGCGACGCCGAGCTTCGATTCCGACCAGCCGCGATAAAGAAACCCGCGCGAAAATATCTCTTCCCACATCGGCGCGGCGACGCAGAACGCGATCACCAGCAGCCACAGCGCGCCGTCGGCCTGCGCGGATTTCAACACCTCGCCCATGAAGCCCGGCGTCACCTCGCGCCCGAGCGCGCGCGACAGCAGGTCCCAGCCGCCGACGAGGATGACGAGCGCCGCCAGGCCCGATGAAGAAGTTGCGCCATGACGTCCAGCGCAGCGCCAGATAATCGGTAAACGAGATCCGCGTCGGCCGGATCGCGACCCATGTCGCCAGCAGCACGGCCGGCAATCCCAGGATGACCGAGAGCGAGATCGTGAGCCCTCCGCCGACGACCCGGATCGCTTCGGCGACGTCGAACGACCAGCCATTCCGGAATACGAAGTAGATGATGATCGCGAGCTGGCCGAGGAACATCGCGACGAAGATGAACAGCCCCCAGAGCGTCGTGCCCCAGAATTTCCAGACCCGCGGCTGCTGGTCGGGAAGCGCGGGCGGAACGGCAACGGCGCTTGCGGCGGTAACGGAATCCATCAGGTCGCTTTCACTGGCGGGATCGTGGGTCGAAAATGCTGCCCGGTCCATGGCGGTTCTGGAACCGTGAATCACTTCCGCGGCGTGATCGGGAAATCATAGGCCTGCCCGCCTGCCTCCCGGCAGCGAAAAGTGCCACCACTCTTTCGAATAGTTTACAAATCCTCGACGCGCCATCACCAGAACCAGCTTCTCCCGCCAGCGGCGCTGGGCCGCGGTGATGGATTTCGCCCCCGTGTGCGATTTGACGTCGGTACAGTCGTAACCGGTGCCCATGTCGACGCTGCCATCGGGCGCGCGAAGGCTTACATCGGCGGTGCAGTCGCGATAGTCCCTGGCGGGATCGAAGGTGGCCGAATTGTCGGCCTTCAAATCGACCAAGGAGAGGTCGAGCGCCGCGCCGGTGGAATGGCCCGAATGGGTCGCGATGTAACCCAGGCGAAACAGGTCGGCCTTGCTGAATGCCGGATTGAAGCGCTTTCCGGCCACCGTCTCCTTGCCGTCGCGCGACCACGCCACCATGTCGGCCACCGCGCGCGTCGGCCGGTAGCAATCGAACATCTTCAGCGACAGGTTCTGCAGCGCGAGTTCTTCCTGAACGCTCTTCAGCAGCGCGCCGACCTCGCGCTTCACCACGCATTCGGCGGCCTCATATCCCCTCAGCGGGCGGCCGACAAAATTGTTCGAACCGGCATAGCGCATGTCCTGAATGATGGTCGGATCGACGTCGCGCAGATAGACGAATCCGGCCGGCAGCTTTTGCGCCTGCGCGGCGGCAGGCAGGCAGCACGCCGCGCAGACCGCAGTGAGCCCGATCCATCTCGCGATACGAGCGGCAAAACTTTTGCGGATCACTGCGCCGGCTCCGAATTGACCACCAGCTTCGTCATCGCGGTGTCTGTGTATTTATTGCCGGCCCAGACATCATCGATGATGAACTTGACCCAGTAGGCCTTGACCGGCTGCGGGAGCACCAGGGTTTCCGAGCCACTTCGATCCTGCAACGTTAGCGTCTGGCTCTCGCCTTGCGAAAACACCGCCCGCAGATGCCGCACGCGGTTGTTCTTGCCAAAGATCTCGTTGCTCTTCTGGTAGCCGTTGCGCACGACGATCGAGCGCACGGTGCGCATCCCCTCGAATTCGACCGTGATCCACTCCCCGACGCCATTGCCTTGCCGGCCTTCCACCCACGCGCTGCTGGCCGGCCCGCTGAAAAGATTCTCCGGGCCATAGGAGTTGCCGAACTGCGGCTTCAGCACCGAGCTGACGCAATAGGTCTCGCCGCCGTTGCGCGCGCAGCTTTCACCGGTAGCGGACGGACGCTGCGGTCTCACCGCGGCCCGTTCGGCTACCGCTGGAACGGACGGCGGCGGCGTCGACATCGCGGCCAGTTCGGGCGGCCGGCTGGCCGCCGATGATCCCGCCAGATAGATGCGGCCGCCGAGGGTTTGATCGTAATAGGCGGGCGTCTGCTCGTGCGGGGCGGGCTGGCCGCGTTCATCGGTCGCTTTCAGCGCGAGTTCGGCGACGCGTTCGCGCACTTCGACGGCGAGGTCACCGAGGTGCAGATCTGGCCGCTTCAGTTGCTCGGCGAAAATACGCGTGAACACCGAGTTGTGGGCGGTGTCGTTGCCGCCGAGTCGATCCAGCGCGGTCTGGCCGATGCCGGCGGAATACAGCGTGAAGATGCCGCGCGCCGGCTTGGCGTCGGCCAGCCCCCGCGTGTTGCCGATCGAGCGGCCGGCGGCGCGCGGGAACGGATTGTCGCGGCAGGCATCGATCACCAGCAGCGCGACTCGAACCGAGCGCGCCTGCATTTCAGCGATCAGATCGGGCTCGGCCAGCGAGGCGCCGCGCACCCGCGCCTCGGCGCCTTCGGTCACCGTCGGGACATCGCTCGGGATCAGGTAATTGACGCCGGCAATCGCCACGCCGTGTCCGGCAAAGAACAGCGCCGCGGTGTCGCCCGGCTGCAGCCGCGCGGTGAACTCGGCGAGCTTGTCGACCATCGCCTGACGGCCGAGATTGGTGCCGACGATGACCTCGAAGCCGAGCGACCTCAATGTTCCCGCGACCGTGGTGGCGTCGTTGGCGGCCTTCTTGAGCTGCCGGTCGGCGGGCAGATTGGGATAGAGGTCGTTGCCGATCGCAAGCGCGATGCGCTTCTCGGCGATGGCCGGCGTAGCGGCAAGGCATGCAATGGCCGCCAGCAACGCCCATGACGCAATCCGGAGGGATTGAATGAAATGCCGCACGTTTTGCCCAGCCTGATGCACCGTGCGCCATCCTAGAGCCTTTTCCGTTCCGATTGAATCGGAACGGGGCTCCAGATTCTTGTTTTGACGCGTTTTCTTGACGCGAACCGGTACCCACTTCGCTGGAAAACGCTTTGGCTGAGTCGCCCGCCAGGGCCTACCGCCGGGCCATTTACCCTGCCGCCGAAGCGCTAGTGGATAAGTCCGCGAGCCGGATTTGACGCTTGCCCTGCCCGGCATCTGTGCCTATAGCTCTGGCTTTAATGACCCCTGCATCTAAATCGACCTTCGTCCTCGGTCACCGGCATCTGCTGGGAATCGAGGGACTTTCCGCTGCCGATATTACCGGCCTGCTCGACCTTTCCGAGGAATATGTCGAGCTCAACCGCCAGGTGGACAAAAAGCGCACCAGTCTTGCGCGGTCGCACCCAGGTAAACCTGTTTTTCGAGGCCTCGACGCGGACCCAATCCTCGTTCGAACTGGCGGGAAAACGGCTCGGCGCCGACGTCATGAACATGTCGGTGTCCTCGTCCTCGATCCGCAAGGGCGAGACGCTGATGGACACGGCCGTCACGCTCAACGCCATGCACCCGGATATCCTGGTGGTGCGGCACCACGCCTCCGGCGCGGTGGAACTTCTGGCGCGCAAGGTTGACGGTTCCGTGATCAATGCCGGCGACGGCGCCCACGAGCATCCGACCCAGGCGCTGCTGGACGCGCTGACCATCCGCCGCAACAAAGGCCGGCTGGAAGGCCTCGTGATCGCGATCTGCGGCGACGTGATGCATTCGCGGGTGGCGCGCTCCAATATCCTGCTGCTCAACACCATGGGCGCACGCGTCCGCGTGGTGGCGCCCTCCACGCTCTTGCCGCGCGGCATCGAGCGGATGGGCGTCGAGGTCGCGCGCGACATGCGCGAGGGCCTCAATGGCGCCGACATCGTGATGATGCTGCGGCTGCAGCGCGAGCGGATGAACGGCTCCTTCGTGCCATCGACCCAGGAGTATTTTCACTATTTCGGGCTCGACCAGAAGAAGCTCGCTTACGCCAAGCCGGACGCGCTGGTGATGCACCCGGGGCCGATGAACCGCGGCGTGGAGATCGATTCGATCGTGGCGGATGGCGCGCAATCGCTGATCCGTGAACAGGTGGAAATGGGAGTGGCGGTGCGGATGGCGGTGCTCGAAGCGCTCGCCCGCAACCTGCCGAACGCGTGAGATCATGCTGACCGACCGCCGCCCGATCCTGCTCGCCAATGCCCGCGTCGTCGATCCCTCCCGGGATTTCGACGGTCCCGGCGACGTGCTGATCGCCGACGGCACCATCCGCGACGCCAGGCGCGGCATCGGCGCCGCCGGCGTGCCCGAAGGCACCGACATCATCAATTGCGCCGGCAAGATCGTCGCGCCCGGACTGATCGACATGCGCGCCTTTGTCGGCGAGCCCGGCGCCAGCCACCGCGAGACCTTTGCCTCCGCCAGCCAGGCGGCCGCCGCCGGCGGCATCACCACCATCATCTGCCAGCCGGATACCTCGCCCGTCATCGATAATTCGGCGACGGTGGATTTCGTGCTGCGCCGCGCCCGCGACACCGCGATCGTCAACATTCATCCGATGGCCGCGCTGACCAAGGGCATGCGTGGCGAGGAGATGACCGAGATCGGGTTGTTGAAGGCTGCCGGCGCGGTCGCCTTCACCGATGGCGACAGGAGCGTCACCAACGCCCAGGTGATGCGCCGGGCGCTGACTTACGCGCGCGATTTCGACGCGCTGATCGTGCATCACACTGAAGACCCCGATCTGGTCGGCGAAGGCGTGATGAACGAAGGCGAGTTCGCCGCGCGGCTTGGGCTCGTCGGCATTCCCAACGCTGCCGAAGCTGTGATGCTGGAGCGCGACATGCGCCTCGTCGCGCTGACCGGCGGGCGCTACCATGCGGCTTCGCTGTCCTCGATCGAATCGCTCGAAATCCTCAAGCGCGCGCGCGACGCCGGGCTAGATGTCAGTGCCTCGGTGTCGATCAACCATGTCACGCTGAACGAAAACGATATCGGTCCCTATCGGACTTTCCTAAAGCTGACGCCGCCGCTGCGGACCGAGGAGGATCGACAGGCGCTGGTCGCCGCCGTTGCCTCGGGCCTGATCGACATCGTGATGTCCGATCACAATCCGCAGGACGTCGAGGTGAAGCGGCTGCCGTTCGCGGAAGCAGCGTCCGGTGCGGTCGGGCTGCAGACCATGCTGCCGGCCGCGCTGCGGCTGATTCATAGTGGCGAGATGGACTTCAAGACGCTGATCCGGGCGATGTCGACCCGGCCTGCGGAACTGCTCGGCCTGCCCGGCGGCACGCTGCGCGCGGGTTCCCCGGCTGATTTGGTCGTGATCGATCCCGATACACCGTGGGTGCTCGATCCCGCCGATCTCAAATCGCAATGCAAGAACACGCCGTTCGACGAAGCCCGCTTCTCGGGACGCGTCGTGCGTACTATCGTGGGCGGGCGAACCGTCTATGAACACGTCTGAGTCGCCCGACCCAGGCGGTGGGAGCTACCGCAATGTCTGACGCCTTCCTCATCATTGCTTTCCTGCTCGGATATCTCTTCGGCTCGATCCCGTTTGGCGTGGTGCTGACCAAGCTTGCCGGCACGCAGGATCTGCGTTCGGTCGGAAGCGGCAATATCGGCGCCACCAACGTGCTGCGCACCGGCCGCAAGGGCCTCGCCGCGGCGACGCTGATCGGCGACATGCTCAAGGGCACGATCGCGGTCATGATCGCCGGCTATTATGGCGGCGCCAATGCGGCGATGCTGGCCGCGCTCGGCGCCTTCCTCGGCCATCTGTTTCCGGTCTGGCTCAAATTCAACGGCGGCAAAGGTGTCGCGACCTATATCGGCGTGCTGATCGGGCTATTCTGGCCGGCGGCCTTGATGTTCTGCCTGCTCTGGCTGGCGACCGCCGTCACCACGCGCTACTCGTCGCTCTCGGCGCTGGTTGCCGCGTTTGTGACGCCGCTGTTCCTGTGGTGGTTCGGCCACCCGGCGCTAGCCTCGCTGTTCGTGGTGCTGACGCTGCTGCTGTTCTGGAAGCACACCGAGAACATCAAGCGGCTGCAGTCCGGTACCGAGGGGCGGATCGGGGCGTAGTAGAGCACTCCGCTCTCGTAGCCCGGATGAGCGCAGCGACATCCGGGACGGTGCTGGACGTTTCCCCGGATGTCGCTCCGCTCATCCGGGCTACGGGTTCATCGCCCTGCCAGCGCTTTCTCCACAAACCGCGCCGCCGCCAGCGCCTGCGCATCGGCGCCATATCGCGCGATCACGGTGACGCCGACCGGCAGATTGCCGTCCGCGACAAGCGTCGGGACATTGACGCAGGGCACGCCCATCAGCGTCCAGAGCCGGTTGTAGCGGGCGTCGCCGGTCGACCCCAGTCCCTTCGGCGCGGCACCGGGTGCCGACAGAGTCAGGATCACATCGACGTCGTCGAATGTCTTGGCGAGCGCATGCCGCGCGCGGCTCGTAACATCCATGGCCGCGTCATACTCGGCCGGCGTCCCGCCCTTGCTTTCGTCGAGGCGTCCGCGAAGGTTCGGCGCCAGCGCGTCGTAATTTTCGCGGTACTCCCAGGCGAGCGCCTGATGCGCCTCGAATTCCTGGATCACCGGATGGATGCGCCACGCCTCCGCGATGATCTCGGGCACAGTCAGCGTGCGCACCGAGGCGCCGGCGCGCTCCGCAGCCTTGGTCGCCATCTGCAGCGCCTCCGCGCCTGACGCTTCCGGCGCGTCGGCAAAATCCTGCGTCACGATGCCGATGCGCGGCGTCGGAATGGTTTGACGGCAGCAGCAATTCGGGCCGGCCGGTCATCGCGGCAAGCCCGCGCGCCACATCGTCGACGCCGGCGGCAAACAGGCCGACGGTATCGAGCGTCCAGGAATAGCATTTGACGCCGACCGTCGGCAGCAAGCGATAGGACGGCTTGATCGCGGCCGTGCCGCAGAACGAGGCCGGCCGGATCACCGAGCCGCCGGTCTGCGTGCCCAGCGCCAGCGGGATCATGCCGGCGCCCACCGCTGCCGCCGAACCCGACGACGATCCGCCGGGCGTATGGCCATGATTATGCGGATTGAGCGTCGGCGTCGGATCCGAGGAAGCAAATGCCGTGGTCGTGGTCTTGCCCACGATGGTTGCACCTGCCGCCTTCAGCAGCATCACCACCGCCGCGTCGCCGCGCGATCGAAATCCGCGGTAGATCGGCGAGCCCATCTCGGTCGGAAAATCCACCGTATCCATGATGTCCTTGATGCCGACCGCAATGCCGCGCAATGGCCCGGTGCCTTGCGCGCGGGCGTTCGGATCGTGGCAGACGAAGGCGCCGATCGATTTTTCGTGCGCGCGGGTCGCTTCGAGCGACTGTGCGATGGCGGCGTCTGCGGAAAGGTCGCCGGCATCGATGCGGCGCTGGAGGTCGGCAAGCGAGATCATGAAGACATTCCTGTGATTGAGGGCGCAGGTTACGGAGCGCTTTCGCATCGAGCAAGCGTAAGTGCCCATCACAATCAAACAGGTTGATCACAATCTCAGGTTGGGCAATGCTGCGGCCGCATGCACGACCGGACACAATTCACAACCGATATCACCGACACCGACCGGATCGACCGGCTGCGGCTGATCCGCAGCGACAATGTCGGGCCGCGTACCTTCAACTCGCTCATCACCCATTTCGGCGATGCGCGCGCGGCGCTGGAACATCTGCCCGAACTGGCGCGGCGCGGCGGCGCTTCGCGGTCGGGGCGTATCTGTAGCGAGGAGCAGGCACGGGCGGAAATCGCCGCGAGCCAAAAGATCGGCGTCGCGCTGGTCGCGCCGGGCGAAGCCGCCTATCCGCCGCGGCTGGCGACGCTCGAGGATGCGCCGCCTTTGCTCGGCGTGCGCGGGGCTCCTGACGTGCATGACGCGGCCGATGATCGCGATCGTCGGCTCCCGCAACGCTTCCGGCGCCGGGCTGAAATTCGCCGGCCAACTGGCGCGCGATCTCGGCGAGGCCGGCTTCATCGTCATCTCGGGGCTGGCGCGCGGCATCGATCAGGCCGCGCATCGCGCGGCGATCGGAAGCGGCACGGTCGCGGTGCTGGCCGGTGGCCACGACCGGATCTATCCGCCGGAGCATGGCGATTTGCTCGCCGCCCTGCTCGATAGTGGCGGTGCGATTTCCGAAATGCCGCTCGGCCACGTGCCGCGCGCCCACGATTTTCCACGCCGCAATCGCCTGATCTCCGGCGCGTCGCTCGGCGTCGTCGTGATCGAGGCCGCGCATCGCTCTGGATCGCTGATCACCGCGCGGATGGCGGCCGAACAGGGCCGCGAGGTGTTTGCGGTGCCGGGCTCGCCGCTCGATCCGCGCGCCGCCGGCACCAACCATCTGATCAAGCAGGGCGCCGCGCTGGTTACCGAAGCCAGCGACGTCATCAACGCCATTCAGCCCATTTTGGAGCGGCCGATCCTGCTCGAGGCGCGCGAAGATGATGACGAGCCGCTCGATTTCGAGATCGAGGCGAGCGTACGCGGCAGCATCGTCACGCTGCTCGGACCTAGCCCGATAAGCCTCGACGATCTGATCCGGATGTCGGGCCTCTCGCCCACCCTCGTTCGCACGGTGCTGCTCGAACTCGAACTGGCCGGAAGGCTGGAGCGCCACGGCGGCGGGCTGGTGTCGCTGATCTGAGCGTTCTTTCTCATTGCGCGAGTCTGAAACTCGTGCGCGCGCCCTCGATCGCCGGCAGGTGATCGAACGCCCATTGGCCGAGCGCCTGCACCGGCTGCGCCAGCCCGCGGCCGAGATCGGTCAGTTCGTAGTCGACCCGCGGCGGGATGGTCGGAAAGATCGTGCGCGTCACCAGCCCGTCGCGCTCCAGGCCGCGCAAGGTGAGCGTCAGCATCCGCTGCGAGATGCCGCCGATCTTGCGCTTGAGTTCGTTGAAGCGCACCGGCCCGTCGATCAGCATCATGATCACAAGCACGCTCCATTTGTCGCCGACGCGGGCCAGCACGGAAGCCACCGCGCGGCAACTGCCATCGGCATGCGGGCCCGGTGGCATGGCAGGCACTTTCTTGTGCTCGGGTCTCATCGATGTGCTCTTGTATCGAAAATGTGCGTTCTTGCGGGGTTTTGCCACGGTCACTCATATAGCGCCAGTTACAAACCTATACCAAAGGGTGACACCTCCATGAAACTTCTCCACCTCGACTCCAGCGTTCTCGGCCCCCACTCCGTCAGCCGCCAGGTTTCCGCCGCCGTCGTCGAACGGCTGCGCCAATCCACGCCCGGCCTTGAAGTGAGCTATCGCGATCTGACGCTGACGCCGCTGGCGCATCTCACCAGCTCGCACCTCGCCGCCGGCCAGGGTGCAGCGCCAGAGCCCACCCTTCAGACCGATATCGTCGCGGGCCAGACCGCGCTGGAGGAGTTTCTGGCGTCAGACATCATCGTGATCGGCGCGCCGATGTACAATTTTACGATTCCGAGCCAGCTCAAGGCCTGGATTGACCGCATCCTGGTCGCGGGCAAGACGTTCAAATATTCGGCGCAAGGCGTCGAAGGTCTGGCCGGCGACAAGCGCGTCATCGTCGCGATCTCACGCGGCGGCTTTTACGGCCCGGGCACGCCAGCGGCTGTCGGCGAACATCTGGAAACCTACCTGCGCTGGGTATTCGGTTTCATCGGCATCAAAAATCCGGAATTCATTTCCGCCGACGGCATCCAGGTCGGTCCGGAGCATCGCGAAAAAGCCGTGGCCGGCGCGTTGAAGGCGGCCAGCGATCTGAGCGCCGCCTGAGCTTTGGACGCAAGCGACTACCGTTACCGCACCTGACGGCGGCCGTTTTGATCAAAAAACGCCGTTCATGCGCAGCAGCACGATAACCAGGGAGACCAGGAGACCGACACCGGAGAACTGCGCGATCGAAACGAGCTGGGCGCTATCCGAATGTTGCGACGTCGACGAAGAGATGCCAGCGGTTTTCGGCATGACGGCGCTCCGGTTCTCGGTTGGCGACAACTCCTGTGCTCGAAATGTCCGGCAGCGGCGCTCCGGGTTCAATGCGCATTCTGGCTCAGCGCCAATCCGCCGCAGGTGCCGAAGCCGGCCAGCAACCAATGGTAGATGCCATTGGACTCCTGGCCGGCTTCGGAATTGCTGTAACCCGCCTCACCCTCGATAGATCGGCGCACCGGCCGGAGAGGCCGTGGCGCCACCGTCGACGAACAATTCCTGGCCCTGCAGATGGGCGGCATCATCAGAGGCGAGGAACAAGACCGTCTTCGAAATATGGTCGGGTTCGCCGATGCGGCCGAGCGGCGTCGCTGCGCCGATGCGCTTCTCGAACGCTTTTTCGGCTTCAGGCGTTGCGATCGCAGCGCCCCAGATCGGGGTGCGGATCGCGCCGGGCGAGACCACGTTGACGCGGATCCCGCGCGGCGACAATTCCGACGCCATGATCCGCGCCATCGCGCGCACGCCGGCCTTCGCCGCGCCATACGCCGAATAGCCGGGATTGCCGAGCACGGAGATGACCGAACCGTTGAGGATGATCGAGGCGTTGTCGTTGAGGTAAGGCAGCGCCGACTGGACGGTGAAGAACACGCCGGTGAGATTGGTGCGGATGACGTTTTCGAACATTTCGAGCGGTGGCGCCGCCGAGCGGCGTGCCTCCGGGGATGCCCGCATTGGCGAACAGGATGTCGTATTTTCCGAATTTTGCGGCCCCGTCCCTGATCGCCGCTTCGGTTGCGGCGATGTCGGTCGCATCGGCGACGATGGCGAGCGCGTTCGGGCCTAATTCCTTCGCCGCAGCTTCGAGCGTCGCCTGGTTGCGCCCGGTGATGACGACCTTGGCCCCCTCCGCCACGAACAGTTTTGCGGTCGCCAGACCGATGCCGCTGTTGCCGCCTGTGATCAACGCCGTCTTGTTCATGAGCCGCATCGTCGCCCTCTAGTGGTTGCATTATTAAACTACATTGCCTACCTAAGGTATCTGGTTTAATATTGCAACTACACAAGGCCGTGATCGGTCACAGACCCGGTCGGAGACATAAATGGTGAAACGGACGAGCTTTGAACGCGACAATTGCCCGATCGCGCGCTCGCTGGATGCGATCGGCGACTGGTGGTCGATGCTGATCGTTCGCGAGGCGCTGTTCGGGGTCACCCGCTTCGGCGAATTCCAGAAGCGGCTGGGGCTGGCCAAGAACATTCTCACCGTGCGGCTGCGCGCACTGGTCGATCAGGGCATTCTCAAGACCGCGCCCGCCTCCGACGGCAGCGCGTATCAGGAATATCTGCTGACGCCGAAGGGCCGCGGCGTATTCCCGATCCTGGTCGCCTTGCGGCAATGGAGCGAGGAATTCGACCAGCGCCCGGAAGAAATCGCCACCATTCTCGTCGACAGGGAAAAGGGCAAGCCGGTGCGCAAGCTCGAACTTCACGCGCAGGACGGGCGGCTGTTGAGCGCTGATGATATCGCGCTGAAGCCGCGAGTGACAGCGAAGGCAGGCAAGCGCGTGACGGCGTAACGCAACCGCGCTTCTCACGACAGCTTGTGCTTGCTCCTTGTGCGCAGCCGTTCTTCCGCCTCGAGCTGCGCCATGCCAAGCAAGTGACCGAGCACCTCCAGCCGGTGGCGCTCCGCCAGCTTGACCAGTTCGGCGACGGTCTCCGCAATGAAGGCCGCAGCCTCGTCGGGGCCGCCCTCCTCGCCTCGTTCAACGGTACGTTCCTGGGATGGCGAGTTCCGATGTTTGCCTGAAGCTGTTCGCTTCCGGCCGCCTCCGGCTTTGCTCAAAAAACTTACATCCAATTGAATACAATATTCCCCAGAAATACCCCCTTTATGGACGCAACTCTAGGGCGCATTTCGTGGCCGCCTAGACATAAAGTCGATCCGTAAAGTTACGTGGTGGGCATCTGCTGATTTGACAGGGGCCGCCTCACCACCCATGTTCGGATCGAAACGGTGGGCCGCGAGTCTCGCGGAACCCGCCTTTACCTTTTCCCGTAAGCCATTGGAATGACATGAATATCGTCATCGTGGAGTCGCCGGCGAAAGCCAAGACTATCAACAAGTATTTGGGCGCCTCCTACGAGGTTCTGGCCTCGTTCGGCCATGTCCGCGACCTTCCCGCCAAGAATGGTTCCGTCGATCCGGAGGCGAATTTCCAGATGATCTGGGAGGTCGATCCCAAGGCGGCCGGCCGGCTCAACGATATCGCCAAGGCGCTCAAGGGTGCCGACCGGCTGATTCTCGCAACCGACCCCGATCGCGAGGGCGAAGCGATCTCCTGGCACGTGCTGGAGGTGATGAAGGAGAAGCGCGCGCTGAAGGATCAGAAGATCGAGCGCGTGGTGTTCAACGCCATCACCAAGCAGGCCGTGACCGACGCCATGAAGTCGCCGCGCCAGATCGACGGCGCGCTGGTCGATGCCTACATGGCGCGCCGCGCGCTGGACTATCTGGTCGGCTTCACGCTCTCGCCGGTGCTGTGGCGCAAATTGCCGGGCGCGCGCTCGGCGGGCCGCGTGCAGTCGGTGGCGCTGCGGCTGGTCTGCGACCGCGAACTCGAAATCGAAAAATTCGTCGCCCGCGAATACTGGTCGCTGGTCGCGACGCTGACCACGCCGCGCGGCGACAGTTTTGAAGCGCGCCTCGTCGGCGCCGACGGCAAGAAGATCCAGCGGCTCGACATCGGCTCCGGCGCGGAAGCCGAAGAGCTCAAGAAGGCGATCGAAGCGGCGAACTTCACGGTCTCGACCGTGGAAGCCAAGCCGGCGCGCCGCAATCCGCAGGCGCCCTTCACCACCTCGACGCTGCAGCAGGAAGCCAGCCGCAAGCTCGGCTTTGCGCCGGCGCACACCATGCGGATCGCGCAGCGGCTTTATGAAGGTATCGATATCGGCGGCGAGACCACCGGCCTCATCACCTATATGCGAACCGACGGCGTGCAGATCGACGGCTCCGCGATCACCCAGGCCCGCAAGGTGATCGGCGAGGATTACGGCAACGCCTACGTGCCGGAGGCGCCGCGCCAGTACCAGACCAAGGCCAAGAACGCGCAGGAAGCGCATGAAGCGATCCGCCCGACCGATCTGTCGCGCCGGCCGGCCGAGATGCGCCAGCGTCTCGATGTCGATCAGGCCAAGCTCTACGAGCTGATCTGGATCCGCACCATCGCCAGCCAGATGGAATCGGCCGAACTCGAACGCACCACCGTCGACATCGCCGCGAAAGCCGGCTCCCGCGTGCTGGATCTGCGCGCCTCGGGCCAGGTCATCAAGTTCGACGGCTTCCTCGCGCTCTATCAGGAAGGCAAGGACGACGACGGCGACGACGAGGATTCACGCCGCCTGCCCGCGATGAGCGCGGGCGAAGCGCTGAAGCGGCAGGATCTCGCCGTCACGCAGCACTTCACCGAACCGCCGCCGCGCTTTTCGGAAGCGTCGCTGGTCAAGCGCATGGAAGAACTCGGCATCGGCCGTCCCTCGACCTACGCCTCGATCCTGCAGGTGCTGAAAGACCGCGGCTACGTCAAGCTCGAAAAGAAGCGGCTGCATGGCGAGGACAAGGGCCGCGTCGTGGTCGCGTTCCTGGAGAACTTCTTCGCGCGCTATGTGGAGTATGACTTCACCGCCGATCTGGAAGAGCAGCTCGACCGCGTTTCCAACAACGAGATTTCCTGGCAGCAGGTGCTGAAGGAATTCTGGGTCGGCTTCATCGGCGCGGTCAACGACATCAAGGATCTTCGCGTCTCCGAAGTGCTTGATGCGCTCGACGAAATGCTGGGCCCGCATATCTATCCGCCCGCGCGGATGGCGGCGACGTCCGGCAGTGCCCGACCTGCGGCACCGGCAAGCTCAATCTGAAGGCCGGAAAGTTCGGCGCCTTTGTCGGCTGCTCGAATTATCCGGAATGCCGCCACACCCGTCCGCTGGCCGCCGACGGCGAGGCCAGCGCCGACCGCGTGCTCGGCAAGGACCCGGACACCGATCTCGACGTCACGGTGAAGGCCGGCCGCTTCGGCCCCTACATCCAGCTCGGCGAGCAGAAGGATTATGCCGAGGGCGAAAAGCCGCGGCGCGCCGGCATCCCGAAGAACATGTCGCCCGGCGACATGGAGCTCGAGCTGGCATTGAAACTGCTGTCGTTGCCGCGCGAAATCGGAAAACATCCGGAGACCGGCGAGCCGATCACCGCCGGCATCGGCCGCTTCGGCCCGTTCGTGCGCCACGAAAAGACCTATGCAAGTCTCGAAGCCGGCGATGAGGTGTTCGACATCGGCCTCAACCGCGCGGTGACGCTGATCGCGGAAAAGATCGCAAAGGGCCCGAGCGGCCGCCGCTTCGGCGCCGATCCCGGCAAGCCGCTCGGCGAGCATCCGAGCCTTGGCGGCGTCGCGGTGAAGAACGGCCGCTACGGCGCCTATGTCACGGCCGGCGGCGTCAACGCCACGATCCCGAGCGACAAGACGCCCGAGACGATCACGCTCGCCGAGGCCATCGCGCTGATCGACGAGCGCGCGGCCAAGGGCGGCGGCAAGCCGAAGCGCGGCGCCAAGAAGGCCGCGCCGAAGAAGGCCGCAGCCAAGAAGGCTGCCGACAAGGCGACCGATCCGACGCGCCAAAGCCTGCCAAGAAGGCGGCAGCGAAGAAAGCCGTGGCAAAGCCGAAATCGGAAGCGGTGAGCAAGGCGCGGGCGCCGGTCGCCTCCGCCGCCAAGACGTCCGGCGAAGCCGCCCACCGCACCCAAGACGCCTGCGAAGAAGAGCGCGGGCAAGGCCCGGGGATAAGTGAAGAGAAAACACGACAATGGTTTTCCGGGCCGGGACGCCATCGTTGCCTTCATCCGTGCAAATCCGGGCAAGGTCGGCACGCGCGAGATCGCCCGCGAGTTCGGCCTGAAGAATGCCGACCGCGTCGAGCTGAAACGCATGCTGCGCGAACTCGCCGACGAAGGCGCGATCGCCAAGCGCGGCCGGAAGATCCACGAGCCCGCCGCTCTGCCCCCGACCGTGGTCGCCGACATCACCGGCCGCGACACCGACGGCGAACTGCTCGCCGTCCCGACCGAATGGGATACCGAGGAAGGCGGCGCCGCGCCCAAAATCCGCATTCACGTACCGCGCCGCCCGCAGCCGGGCACGGCCGCCGGCATCGGCGACCGCGCCCTGCTGCGCATCGAGAAGCTGGATGACGGCGACGGCGCGCTTTATCGCGGCCGCGTCATCAAGGTGATCGATCACGCCCGCACCCGCGTGCTCGGCATCTTCCGGAAAGCTCCCTGGCGGCGGTGGACGGCTAGTGCCCGTCGACAAGAAGCAGGCCGGCCGCGAATTGAACATCGCGCCGCCAGACACCGGCGGCGCCGAGGACGGCGACCTCGTCAGCGTCGATCTCCTGCGCTCGCGCGGCTATGGCCTCGCCACCGGCAAGGTGAAGGAGCGGCTGGGCTCGCTGTCGAGCGAAAAAGCGATCAGCCTGATCGCGATCCACGCCCACGGCATCCCGCAGGCGTTTTCGCCGAGCGCGGTGCGCGAGGCCGAGGAAGCGCAAGCCTGCGACGCTGAAGGGCCGCGAGGACTGGCGCGACCTGCCGCTCGTCACCATCGATCCGCCGGACGCCAAGGATCATGACGACGCGGTGCATGCCGAGCCCGATGCCGATCCGAACAACAGGGGCGGCTATATCGTCCACGTCGCCATCGCCGACGTTGCCTTCTATGTGCGGCCGGGCTCGGCGCTCGACCGCGATGCGCTGACGCGCGGCAACTCGGTCTATTTCCCCGACCGCGTCGTGCCGATGCTGCCGGAGCGGATCTCCAACGATCTCTGCTCGCTGGTGCCGGGCGAGCCGCGCGGCGCGCTGGCGGTGCGGATGGTGATCGGCCCCGACGGCCGCAAGCGTTCGCACAGTTTCCATCGCGTGCTGATGCGCTCGGCCGCCAAGCTGAATTATGCGCAGGCGCAGGCCGCGATCGACGGACGTCCCGACGACACCACCGGCCCGCTGCTCGAGCCGATCCTCAAGCCGCTCTACGCGGCCTATGCGCTGGTGAAACTCGCGCGCGACGAGCGCGATCCGCTCGACCTCGATCTGCCCGAACGAAAAATCCTGCTCAAAGCCGATGGCACAGTCGATCGCGTCATCATGCCCGACGGCTCGACGCGCATCGCTGATCGAGGAGTTCATGATCCTCGCCAACGTCGCCGCGGCCGAAATGCTTGAAAAGAAGGCGTTGCCGCTTATCTATCGGGTGCACGACGAGCCGATCCAGGAGAAGGTTCACAACCTTCAGGAATTCCTGAAAACACTCGATCTGCCGTTTGCGAAGAGTGGTGCCTTGCGCCCTTCCCTGTTCAATCGCGTGCTCGGCGCAGGTCCGCGGCGAGGATTACGAGCCGCTGGTGAACGAGGTCGTGCTGCGCTCGCAGGCGCAGGCGGAATATTCGGCGGAGAACTACGGCCATTTCGGCCTCAACCTGCGCCGCTACGCGCATTTCACTTCGCCGATCAGGCGATACGCGGACCTGATCGTGCATCGCGCGCTGATCCGCGCGCTCGGCCTCGGCGACGGCGCGTTGCCGGAAGACCGAGACGCTGGAGAGCTGAGCGAAGTCGCGGCGAAGATCTCGGTGACCGAACGCCGCGCCATGAAGGCGGAGCGCGAGACGGCCGACCGGCTGATCGCGCATTATCTCGCCGACCGCATCGGCGCGACGTTTCAGGGCCGGATTTCCGGCGTCACCCGCGCCGGGCTGTTCGTGAAGCTGTACGATACCGGCGCCGACGGGCTGATCCCGGTCCGCACGCTCGGCACAGAATACTACAACTATGACGAGACGCGTCACGCGCTCGTCGGCTCGCGCAGCGGTGCCATGCACCGATTGGGTGACGTGGTCGACGTGCGTCTGGTAGAAGCTGCACCAGTGGCCGGCGCGTTGCGGTTCGAACTGCTGTCGGAAGGCCAGGCGTTCCGCGCGGCAGAAAACGCGAGGGCACGAAGGCACGAGCAAAGCCATCGAAAGTCGCGTCCCGGCCGCAGCCCGCGCGAGAAGCGCAAAGCGAACGGCAAGCCGGGCAAGCCGAAGCCCGGCAAAACGAAGAGAGGCAAGTCATGGAAACGGTGAGCACCGCGACGACAGTTGGACCCGGGATACCGTGCAGCGGCGAGAAGCGCGACCTCTGGAGCGCGATGAAGCGCGGCTTTCGCTGCCGCTGCCCGCGCTGCGGCGAAGGCAAGATGTTTCGCGCCTTCCTCAAACCGCCGACAATTGCTCGGTGTGCGGGCTGGATTTCACCCCGCACCGCGCCGATGACTTGCCGGCCTATCTAGTGATCGTCATCGTCGGCCATATCGTGGTACCGGTGGCGCTGTGGATCGAGACCAACTATTCGCCCGCGTGTGGCTGCAACTGGCGGTGTACCTGCCGCTGACTTTCCTGTCGCTGGCCCTGCTGCAGCCGGTCAAGGGCGCCGTGGTCGGCCTGCAATGGGCGTTGCGCATGCATGGCTTTGACGAAAATGCGCCCTAGCGAATCCGCCGGTGTAGCTAAACCGGCAGCAACGAACTAAACAAGAACAAATGGGGATGGAATGACCGACGCTGCGACTGCCGTAAAAGAAGGAAAGGAGGACGATCACCATCCTTATTTCCGGCCCAAGGACGCAGCCACGCTGATCCTGATCGATCGCTCCGGCGCCAAGCCGAAGTGCTGGTCGGCAAGCGCCACGACAAGGTGGTGTTCATGCCGGGGAAATATGTTTTTCCCGGCGGCCGCGTCGACAAGTCGGATAACCGCGTCCCTGTCGCCGCGCCGATTTCCCCCGAGCTCGAAGCCAACCTGCTCAAGGGCAGCCCCAAGATCACGCATCCCGTGCGCGCGCGCTGGCGATGGCCGCGATCCGCGAGGCCTGCGAGGAAACCGGGCTCTGCCTCGGCTGCAAGGTCGACAAGCCGGAAAAGCTCGAAGGCACCTGGAGACCGTTCGCGGAAGCCGGCCTGCTGCCCGATCCTCGGGCCTGTTCCTGATCGCCCGCGCGATCACGCCGCCCGGCCGCGTCCGTCGCTTCGATACGCGTTTCTTCACGGCCGATGCTCCGGCCATCGCCCACCGCGTCGAAGGCGTGGTCCATGCCGATGCCGAACTGGTCGAACTGGTCTGGGTCGAAATCGGCTCGGAGCCGCTCGCCGACGCGCATGCCATGACCAAGAACGTGCTCGCCGAACTCGACCGCCGCCTCGCAACCGGGCCGCTGCCCCACGATGCGCCGGTGCCGTTTTTCCACTTCTACGGCGGCAAGATGCAGAAGGACGTGCTGGGGGCTGAGGCCTCCGCTCCCTCCCCGTCATTGCGAGCCATCGGGGCGGCGGCTTCGCGCCGACCCGTTGGCTCGCAATGACGATATCCGGCATCATCGCAAATATCGAAAAATCCAGCAGTCCCCTAAATTGCAAAATTCTTCTCGGCGCCGCCCATTGGCGCTGCCCCGATCACCTCCCTATCTGTTCCCCAACAATAACAGTTACGGAATGGGGCGATGGCACAGCGGCAACTCAAGCTCGGCGCGTTCATGCGGCCGGTATCCATCCACACCGGCGCGTGGCGCTATCCCGGTGCCTGGCCGGATGCCAACTTCAATTTCCCGCGCATCAAGCAGCTGATCCAGAAACTGGAGGCCGGCAAGTTCGACGCCTTCTTCATGGCAGATCATCTGGCCGTGCTGAACATGCCGGTCAATGCGCTCAAGCGCAGCCATACGGTGACGTCGTTCGAACCATTCACGCTGTTGTCGGCGCTGGCCGGCGCTACCGAACATATCGGCCTGATCGCGACGGGATCGACCACGTTCGACGAGCACTATCACGTCGCCCGGCGCTTGGCTTCGCTCGACCACATCTCGGGCGGCCGCGCAGGCTGGAATATCGTCACCACGTCAAATCCGGATGCCGCGCTGAATTTCGGGCTCGACGACCATATGGAGCACGCCGAGCGCTACAAGCGGGCGCGCGAGTTCTATGACGTGGTCACGGGCCTGTCGAATCCTTCGCCGACGACGCGTTCGTGCGCGATGTCGAGCAAGGGCTCTATTTCGATCCCGCTAAGATGCACGTGCTCAATCACAAGGGCAAATATCTCTCCGTGCGCGGGCCGCTCAATATCGCCCGCCCCGTGCAGGGCTGGCCGCTGATCGTGCAGGCGGGCACGTGCGAGGACGGCAGGCAGCTCGCTGCGGAAACGGCAGAAGCCGTATTCACCGGTGGTGGTCCTCTCGCCGACGCGCAGAAGC
>CAVUOI010000051.1:0-179259 GCA_963742935.1 uncultured Alphaproteobacteria bacterium
CCAGAGGCCGTCGATCAGCGTGTCCTTCACGACCAGTTGCGGAACGCCGACGCCATCGATCCGATGCGGAACGATCATCGCGACCGCGCCGGCCGCTTCCGCCTTGTCGGCAAATTCCCAGCCATCGCGCGCGCTGGCGAAGCTGGAGATGAAGCCGCCGCTCGGCGTGCCGCTCAGCGCCACGAACAGGCATCCCGGTTTCACCAGCCGGCTGTCCTGCGTGACGAAATCGATCGGCGTGTCCTGAAATTCGCCTGACAGTCCGAGCGCGCGCGCGACTTCGGCAATGGTCCATAACGGCGTCGTGCTCATGCCACCCTCGCTGCGAGCGCGGCGGCCACCGCCTCGTGATCGCTGAACGGCAACACCTTGTCGCCGACGATCTGGCCGGTCTCGTGCCCCTTGCCGGCTATCAGTAACGCATCGCCGGGCTGCAGCGCCGATATCCCTGCCCTGATCGCCTCGGCGCGATCGCCGATATCGCTGGCGCCTTTCGCTTCGGCCAGAATGGCGGCGCGGATTGTTTCCGGATTTTCGCTGCGCGGGTTATCGTCGGTGACGATGACCTGATCGGCGTTCTCGGCCGCAATCGCGCCCATGATCGGACGCTTGCCGGCGTCGCGGTCGCCACCAGCGCCGAAGATGACGACGAGTTTGCGCTTGGCGTAAGGCCGCAACGCCTGCAGCGCCTTCGCCAGCGCGTCCGGTTTGTGCGCGTAGTCGACAAAGATCGGCGCGCCATTGTGTTCGCCGACCCGTTCCAGCCGCCCCTTGGCGCCTTCGAGATGTTCGAGCGTGGCAAGCACTGCTGCCGGCTCGCTGCCGGTGCCGATCGCGAGACCCGCGGCGACCAGCGCGTTCTCGATCTGGAATTCGCCGACCAGCGGCAGCTTGATCGCGTAGTTGCGGCCGCGATGTTCGAGCGTGAGTTTTTGCGCAAAACCGTCGACCGCGGCTTCGGCGAGACGGATGCCCTCGCCTGCGCCATCACCGTTGCGGCCGACGGCAATGATCCGCAAGCCCCGCTTGCGTGCTGCCTCGATTACCTGCGGCGAGCAATCATGATCGGCCGAGATCACCGCCGCGCCACCGGGCGCGACGAGATCGCGGAACAGCCGCAGCTTGGCGGCAAGGTAATGCGCCTCGTCCGGATGGTAATCCATATGGTCGCGCGTCAGATTGGTAAAACCGCCGGCGGCGATGCGCACGCCGTCGAGGCGGAACTGGTCGAGCCCGTGCGAGGACGCCTCGAAGGCGAGATGCGTCACTCCATCGCCGGTGATTTCGTCGAGCTGCCTGTGAAGCGCGATCGGGTCCGGCGTCGTCAGCGAGCCGTAGACGGTGCGCTTCGGCGAAACCAGTCCGATGGTGCCGATGCTCGCCGACGCATGGCCGAGCCGCTCCCAGATCTGGCGCGTGAACGCGGCGACCGACGTCTTGCCGCTGGTGCCGGTCACGGCAGCAGCGGTCGCGGGTTGCCGCGGATAAAATGGAGCTGCCGCCAGCGCCAGCGCGCGTCGCGGGTTTGGCGTGACAACAAAGGGTACGCGCAGGCCGGTTGGCGCATGGTCACCGGCTACCGCGACCGCACCCGCCTGGATCGCCGAAATCGACGAAGCGCGAACCGTCAGTCTTGCTGCCTGCAACGGCAAAGAACAGGTCGCCCGGCTTCACCGCGCGGCTGTCGACACTAAGGCCTTTCACATCGACGGCGTCCGCGTGCGGATCGATCGCAGCATCGTCGCTGAAGAGGTCGCGAAGTTTCATCGTGTTCCAGTCCGGCCCGGCGCAGCTTGGCGCGCGTGATATTACGCCTTACTGGGTTGTCCTCGATGCCGCAAGAATAAGGCGGTCGGACGGCGGCAGATCGAAGCGCGGTTCGATGCCGAGCAGCGGCCCGATGCGGGCGATGATTTTGCCGCCGGCCGGCACCGTGTTCCAGCCCGAGGTGATGAAGCCGTGGGTTTCCGGTAGCGCCTTCGGCTCGTCCAGCATGACCAGCAACTGATACTGCGGATTGTCGGCCGGAATGATCGCGGTGAAGGAGTTGAGCACCTGCTTCTTGGAATAGCGCCCGTTGACGACCTTTTCCGAGGTGCCGGTCTTGCCGCCGATGTAATAGCCCTTCACGTCGGCCTTCTTGGCGGTGCCGATCTCGGCATTCAGCCGCATCAGATAGCGCATCTTGTCGGAGGTTTCGGTTCGGAGCACCCGCTTGCCGATAGCTCTCGCCTCCTCTTCCGAGCGCTTGAGAAAAGTCGGCGGAATCAGCAGACCGCCATTGATGCAGGCGTTGATGCCCATCACCGCCTGCAACGGCGCCACCGCGATGCCGTGACCGAAGGAGGCAGTGATGGTGTTCAGTTCGGTCCAGCGCTTCGGCACGATCGGCGAGGCGCTTTCCGGCAGTTCGGTGCGCAGCCGGTCCATCTGGCCGAGCTTCTTCAGGAACGCCTTGTGCGCCTCGACGCCCTGCGCCAGCGCGATTTTGGCCGCGCCGACGTTCGAGGAGAAGGTGAACACTTCCGCCAGCGTGATGTTGCGGCCTACGGGGTGGGTGTCGTGGATGGTGAACTTGCCGAACTTCAGCGCCCCGCGGCCGTCATAGAGCGTGTTGAGGGTGGCCTTGCCGGAGTCAAGCGCCATCGCCAGCGTCAGCGCCTTGAAGGTCGAGCCCATCTCGTACACGCCCGTGGTCAGGCGGTTGATGCGGTCCGGGTCGTGCGCCTCCTTCGGATTGTTCGGATCGAAATCCGGCAGCGACACCAGCGCCACGATTTCGCCGGTGCGGACGTTGGAGACGAGGCCGGATGCGGCCTTGGCCTTGTATTTCTCTTTCGCCTTCAACAGCTCGTCGCGCAGCGCGTGTTCGACGCGCAGATCGATCGACAATTCCACCGGCTTTTGCAAGCGGTCGGTGGCAAAGCCGGCGCGGTGCAGATCGGCCAGACCGTTATTGTCCAGCCACTTCTCCATCCCGGCGATGCCCTGGTTGTCGATGTTGACGAGGCCGATGAGATGCGCGACGGCGGCGCCGGTCGGATAGACCCGCTTGTTCTCGCGCAGGAAGCCGATGCCGGGAATGCCGAGCTTGTGGATGTCGCGCTGCTGCTTCGGCGTGATCTCGCGTTTCAGCCAGACAAAGCCCTTGCGCCCCGACAGCCGCGTGCGTGCTTCCGCCTCGTCGAGGTCCGGAAGTGCTGCGGTCAACAATTCGATCGCCTCGTCCTTGTCGATGATGCGCCGGGGCTCGCCGAACAGGCTCGGCGCCTTGACGTCGGTGGCGAGCACCTCGCCGTTGCGGTCGACGATATCGGGCCGCGCAGTGGCGATCGCGTCCTGCGAGCCGGCCCGACGTGCGCCATGACTGTCGGCGCCGACCGCGAACATGACAAGACGTCCGGCCAGCACCGCATATACAGCGGCGAACAGCAGGATAGCCAATCCGACCCGGACCCGGGCTTTTTCGGCGCGATCGACGTTGCGCCCGTAGAGCAGGCTGCGGATCAGCCGCTGCCGCCACGGCTCCGCGGGCCGCTTGGTGTTGGTGAGCGTCCGGCCGGTCATTGCTGAGCTCCCGGCGCAGGCACGGACCCGGTGGTGGGCGGTGCGTCGGCGGCGGCCTCGATGGTGTTGATCATCGCACCGATCGGATCGGGGGCGCCGGGCCTTGCGAAAGCCGGTGGCCGCTCTGGAAGGTTCTTCAACTGATCATATTGCGTGGCGGCGAGCGGTTGCAGTTTGAGATGGCGCTCGGCGAGCCCTTGCAGCCGCAGCGGCGCATCGAGCCTGGCCCATTCCGCGCGCAGCGCCGCGATGGCGTCGCGCTGCTCGCGGATTTCGGCGTTCAGCCGCAATACGCGCTCGACCCGCGAGGTCAATTCCATCTTGATCCGATAGACATAGGCCGCCGCGAACACCAGCACGCCGATGACGAAGAGGTGGACGAACCGCATCGTCAGCCTCCCCTCATCACGTCGGAGAGAACGGGCCAGGCCGGCAGATTGTCCGGGGCGTGCGCCGGCGCCGCGGTGCGCTCGGCGGCGCGCAGCTTCGCTGAACGCGCGCGCGGATTGGCAGCCACTTCGGCTTCGCCCGGGGTCACCGGACGCTTGGTCAGAATCTGAAAACTCGGCGCGGTCTGCGCCATTTCGGGCAAGTGCCGCGATCCGCCGCCGGTCTTGCCGCGCGCGTTGAGGAAATCCTTGACGATGCGGTCTTCCAGCGAATGGAACGAGACCACCACCAGCCTTCCGCCGGGCTTTAGCACGCGCTCGGCCGCCACCAGCGCCAGATGCAGCTCGTCGAGTTCTGCGTTGACGAAAATTCGCAGGCCCTGAAACGTGCGCGTGGCCGGATGAATCTCGTTCGGCTTCGAACGCACCACCCGGCCGACGATATCGGCCAGCGCCTGCGTCGTCGTGATCGGCGCTTCCTTGCGCGCCGCCACGATGGCGCGGGCCACGGCGCGGGAATGGCGCTCTTCACCGAAGATATAGATGATGTTCGCGAGATCGGCCTCGGAGGCCTTCGCCACCACATCCGCCGCGGTCGGGCCATCATGGCCCATCCGCATGTCGAGCGGACCGCCGAGCCGGAACGAGAACCCTCGCTCGGCCTGATCGAGCTGCATCGAGGAAACGCCGACGTCCATCACGACGCCGTCCACCTCGGACGAGCCCTGCGCCGCGCAGATGTCGGCGAGGTTGGAGAACCGGTCCTCGACCAGGGTCAGCCGGCCATCGGATTGCTCGACCAGATCAAATCCGCCGGTCACCGCGGACCGGTCGCGGTCGATGCCGACGACCTGAGTTCCCGCAACGTTGAGGATCGCGCGGCTGTAACCGCCGGCGCCGAAGGTTGCGTCGACATAGATGCCGCCGGCCTTGGGCGCGAGCAGCTCGACCGCTTCATGGCCGAGCACGGGGATATGGCGCGGCGCAGCCGGGCTCATGCGCCGTCTCCTGGCGTATTCCAGCCTGCAAAATGAAAGATGGACGCGAACGGGCCCATTGCGCCTCAAATCTCTCCGCTTCGCCGGGCTTTTTCGGCCCGAAAGCCACGAACTGGCGCGATCGCCGTCTCTGACCCGGCCTCGAGCCCCCTCATTTCCAGACGGAATTTGCTGGGCTGACATGGCATTTCGAGCGCGAAAGAGGGCTTCGGCCGTTCCCAACCCGGTTCGGCTCTTCACCACTCAGTAACGGCACTTAGCGTTAAGAAAGCGTTGATGGTCGGCTGCGGGTTTACCAGGGCTTGCCACACGCAGAAATCCGGTGATGCGCGCCGCCCACACCCGATCAAAATGCGGGCGGGAACCCGGCCGCCGCATTGCGCGGGCGCAAGGTAAACGAATAGTAAACGGTATTATCACTCGAGCACGATATTGCCGCCCTCCCGCCCGGTTTAAGTTTGAAAAATGACTTCTGGTTCGTTCGCATCTGCTGGTATTGATTCGAAGCGTCAACGCGCCCTTCTTCTGGCCAGGGCCAACGCCGACATGAAGACCTTTACCCCGGACTCCTCGATCGCATCCGACGTCATTCCGTCGCCTAACCACGGCGACCGCAACAACGGCCGCGTCGCGGACATGATCCTGCTGCACTACACCGGCATGCCGGATGTGGAGGGCGCGATTGCCCGGCTGTGCACCCCCGGCACCGACGTATCCGCACATTATATCGTGCTGGAAGACGGCCGCATCGTGCAATGCGTGCCGGAAGCCAAGCGCGCCTGGCACGCCGGCGTCTCCTCCTGGGCCGGCGAGGATGACATCAATTCCTGCTCGATCGGGATCGAGATCATCAATCGCGGCCATGACTGGGGCTATCCGGACTTTCCGCTGCGCCAGATCGCCGCCGTGATCGCGCTGTGCCGCGGCATCATGCTCCGCCGCAAGGTGCCCTCGCATCGCGTGCTCGCGCATTCCGACGTCGCGCCCGCGCGCAAGAAAGATCCCGGCGAAAAGTTTCCGTGGCATTCGCTGGCCAATTCCGGCGTCGGCCACTGGGTTCAGCCGGCGCCGATCGTGCGCGGCGAACCGCTCAAGCTCGGCAGCATCAGCGAGGACGTCGCGGGCCTGCAGATGGCGCTTGCCAAATACGGCTACACCATCCCGACCCACGGCAAGTTCGACGGGCCGACCATGGAAGTGGTCACCGCGTTCCAGCGCCACTTCCGCCCCGCACGCATCGACGGCATTGCCGATCACTCGACGATGAGCACCCTGCACGCGCTGCTGGCGAGTTTGCCGGCGGATGCGATGAATACGGTGGTCGCGGCGAAGTAGTCCTTCCGGATAGATGTCGGTCGGTCCAGCCGGAACGCCTGTTGATTTCCCTCAATGGCAGATGATGCTTTTTCGGCGACAAGCCACCAACGGCTCGAGCACGGAAATGGGATCGATGTCATTTGAGCGCGTCATGCGATGGGCGCTGGTCACGATCGCAATCGCGGGACTTTCTGCCGGGATCATCGCCGCGCTCGCGGGCCGGCCGGCGCTCGCCGATCTCTGCTGGACGCTTGCAACCCTGCCCGTGATCGCGGGACTGGCGGTTTCGATTGCGCGCGACCTGCTCGGCGGGCGGCTCGGCGTCGATGCCATCGCGCTGGTGTCGATGAGTTCGGCGATCGCGCTCGGCCAGCCGCTGGCCGGGGCCGTGGTGGCGCTGATGTATTCCGGCGGCAACGTGCTCGAGGAGATCGCGGTTGCCCGCGCCGAGCGCGATCTGCGCTCGCTGGTCGACCGCGCGCCGCGGGAGGCGCATCGCCTTGCCGAAGGCCGCGTCGAGGACGTGCCGATCTCCGCCGTCGCCATCGGCGACCGGCTGCTGGTCCACGCGGGCGAAGTCCTCCCCGTCGACGGCGTCGTCAACTCGAACGCCGCAACGATCGACAAATCGGCGCTCACGGGCGAACCTATTCCGGTCGCCAAGGCGCGCGGCGCCGCCATTTTTTCCGGCTCGTTGAACGCCGGCGAGACCTTTGAGATGTCGATGTCGGCGCTTGCGGGCGAAAGCACCTATGCCGGCATCGTGCGGCTGGTAACCGCGGCGCAGACCGCCAAGGCGCCGTTCGTGCGGCTGGCCGACCGCTATGCGCTGATCTTCCTGCCCGTCACGTTGGCGCTCGCGTTCGTCGCCTGGCTGATCTCGGGCGATCTGCTTCGCAGCCTCGCCGTATTGGTGGCGGCGACACCGTGCCCGCTGATTCTGGCGGCGCCGGTCGCCTTCATCGCCGGCGTGGCGCAAGCCGCCCGGCGCGGCATCCTGGTCAAGGGCGGCGGGCCGCTGGAGGCGCTGGCGCGGGCGCATACCGTACTGTTCGACAAGACGGGCACGCTGACGGTCGGCGGGGCGCGGCTGCTCTCCGTCGAAGCGGCGCCGGGCGAGAATGCCGACGAGATCTTGATGCTCGGCGCCTCGCTCGAGCAGGCGTCGCATCACGTGATCGCCAACGCCATCGTTCAGGCTGCGGTCGAGCGCGGCCTGAAGCTCGAACTGCCCGAACGGGTCAGGGAATCGATGGGCTCCGGGCTGGAAGGCGTGATCGGCGGACGGCGCGTGACCGCCGGCGCGCGCGAAATGGTCTTTACCGGCGAGCGCGTCTCGGATTGGGCAATTCGGGCCATCCGGCGCGCTTCATGGCGATCGGCCCTGATCGTATTCGTCGCCATCGATGGCCGGCCGGCCGGCGCATTGCTGCTGGCCGACGAACTCCGCTCCGACACGCCGCGGGCGATCCGCCTGTTGCGCGAGGCCGGCATCGCCCGCATCCTGATGGTCACCGGCGACCGCGCCGCCGCCGCGCAAGCGATCGGCGCCGCGCTCGATCTCGATGGCGTGCTCGCCGAACGCGTTCCCTCCGACAAGGTCGACGCGGTCCGATCCGAACAGCGGCTGCACCCCACCATCATGGTCGGCGACGGCATCAACGATGCGCCGGCGCTGGCCTCGGCCGATGTCGGAATCGCACTCGGCGCGCGCGGTGCCAGCGCCTCCTCGGAAGCCGCCGACGTGGTCATTCTCGCCGACCGGCTCGACCGTGTCGGCGAGGCGATCGTGATCGCGCGGCGGGCCCGGCACATCGCCATCCAGAGCATCGTCGTCGGAATGGGACTTTCGATGCTGGCCATGCTGGCGGCGGCTCTCGGCTGGCTGCTGCCGGTGCCGGCCGCCATCCTTCAGGAGCTGATCGACGTTGCGGTGATCCTCAATGCGTTACGCGCACTCAAACCGGGAGGCCTGCGCAGCGGCCGAACCATGACCGCCGAGGCGGGCCGCGAGTTGCATCACAATCATCTCGCGCTGCTCGGCGATCTCGACCGGCTGCGGTCGATCGTCGATGCTCTCGACGATGCCGTTCCCGAGCGCGCCGCCGCGCTGATCACCGAAGCGAACCAGCTGGTTCAGGACAAGGTGGTGGCGCATGAGCGCGACGACGAAGGCCATGTCTATCCCCAGCTCGCCGAGGTGCTGATGGAAGCCCACGGCCTTTCGGCGATGAGCCGGGCACATCGCGAAATACTGCATCTGGCCCGGCTGCTCGACCGCGTGGCGCAAGAGCTGCCGTCGGAAAATGTCGACCGCTACCTCATTCGCGACGCGCAGCGCCTGATCGAGGCGGTCGAGACCCTGGTCCGCCTGCACACCGCGCAGGAGGAAGACATCTACGAGGCCGTCGCCGCGCACTAGCCGGAGGGACCGCCTCGTGACCCGGAAACCGCGCAAGTGCCCGTTCCGGAGCGCCCAGACACAAAATCTCGAAAACAACCCCATGCAAAGTAGGATTACCCCGGCCCGCAGCCCCTACGCCGCTCAATCGAGCTCGGCCATGCGCCGCGCATAAAACCGCCGCAACGGCTCCAGTTGCGTCGCCGCCGTCGCCTGCAGATACGCCTCGCGCGCCGCATCGCGCCGGCCGAGACGCCGCAGCAGGTCGGCGCGCACCGCCGGAAGCAGCTCATATCCTTTCAGTCCGCCGCGCGCCTCGATGGCATCGATCAGGTCGAGCGCCCGCGCCGGACCGTCGACCATCGACACCGCCGCGGCATGATTCAGCTCGATCACCGGCGAGGGGCTGATTCGTAGCAGCACTTCATAGAGGCCGGCGATCTGCCGCCAGTCCGTTTCCTCATAGTTGGTCGCACGGGCATGCAGCGCGGCGACGGCGGCCTGCACCGCATAGGATTGCGGCCGGCCCGGCATCCGCAGCGCCTGTTCGACGAGCAACAGACCCTCCGATATCTGCCCGCGATCCCACAGCGTCCGATCCTGCTCTTCCAGCAGCACGATGTCACCGCCTGCGGTCTCGCGGCCGGCACGGCGTGAATCGTGCAGCAGCATCAGGGCCAGCAGCCCCTTGATCTCGCCGCGTCCGGGTATCAGCGCGTCGAGCAGCCGCGCCAGCCGAATCGCTTCGCGCGCCAGATCGGGCCGCATCAGGTCATCGCCCGATGTCGCCGCATAGCCTTCGGTGAACACGAGATAGATCACGGCGAGTACGCCGCGCAGCCGTGGCTCCAGCGCATCGCGCTCCGGCACCTCATAGGGAATGCCGGCGAGGCGAATCTTCTGCTTGGCGCGCAGCAGGCGCTGCGCCATCGCATCCTCGCTGGCGAGAAACGCGCGCGCGACCTGTGCCGTCGTCAGCCCACACACCGTGCGCAGTGTCAACGCGACCTGAACCTCGGCGGCAAAGGACGGATGACAGCAAGTGAAGATCAGCCGCAGCATGTCGTCGTCGAGCGCGTTGTCCGCGTCTTCGCCTGCCGCAGGCGCGGCGAGCAGAATTTCGTGCGTCAGTTCCTGCTGCTTGCTGCGAAACGTGATGTTGCGTCTGACGCGATCGATCGCCTTGTTGCGCCCGACATTGACCAGCCATGCTCGCGGGTTGGACGGCAGGCCGTCGCCGGGCCAGCGCGCCAGCGCCACTGCGAAGGCATCCTGCAAGGCATCCTCGGCCAGATCGAAATCGCCGACGAGGCGGATCAGGGTCGCCAGCGCCCTGCCCGCCTCGTCGCGGAATATTTTTTCGACCTCCACCGGGGTCATGCGGACACGCCGCCCTCAATCATAAACCATCACCGGCCGCACCTCGATCGAACCGTTCCTCGCCTCAGGAATGCGCGCAGCGATCGCCAGCGCGGTATCGAGATCCTTGGCCTCGACCAGGTAATAGCCGGCAAGCTGCTCGCGCGTCTCCGCAAACGGACCGTCCGTCGTCAGCGTCTTGCCGTCGCGGACCCGCACCGTGGTCGCCGTCGTAGTCGGCTGCAGGCCGTCGCCGGCCTTGAAATGGCCGCTCTGGATGATGGACTGGGTGAATACACCGTATTCCGCCGACATTTCCCTCCGCGCCGCTGCGTCCATTTTCCCGAATTCGGCCTCGCTCCGATAGATCATCAATAGATACTGCATGTCGAAACTCCTTCTGATCGGCTGGATCGCCGACATCCAGTCGAGCGGGATCAACGCACAACGACATCTTCAGGATAATTTAATTTGAGGGCCGGCGGCGTCCATTTCGCCTTGACGCGACGGCCTCAAGTCCCCATCACAAGGCCGTCAGTCGGCCGGACGGCCGCTCCCGCTATGGTCGAAAGGCTGCGGGGGAGGAAAGTCCGGGCTCCATCGACATACGGTGCCGGATAACGTCCGGCGGGGGCGACCCCAGGGAAAGTGCCACAGAGAACGAACCGCCCTCCTCCGCCCCGGGGATGGGGCGGTAAGGGTGAAAAGGTGCGGTAAGAGCGCACCGCGTATCCGGCAACGGAAACGGCATGGCAAACCACACCGGGAGCAAAACCGAATAGGGACGGCAACGCGGTAAGTTCGCGAAAGCGATAACACCGCAGGGCGATGTCAGGCTCGCCGTCCGGGTAGGTTGCTCGAGGCCATGTGCAAACATGGTCCCAGAGGAATGGCCGTCACGTACCACTTGCGCAAGTGAGTGGTGCCCTCCAGAACCCGGCTTACAGGCCGGCTGATGCTTATGAATGAGGGGTTCGGCGTAACTCGCCGGACCCTTCGCCATTTGTAGTGACCGTAGCCCGCATGAGCGCTTGCGATATGCGGGACTGTCGCACCTGCTGCCGATCCGAGAGAGTGGCCCCGCATGTCGCAAGCGCTCATGCGGGCTACCAGGTCACGCCGCGATCCTTTCCAACGACCCCATCAGCGCTTCCGGCGCGGTGACGTTCGGCGAATGGCTGGCGTCGATCTCGTAATAGCTCCAGGCTGGGTTGCCTTTTGCCATCTTGGCAAAACGCCCAAACGTATCGGCTGGCGTGATCCGCGTGGCGTAGATGTAGCTGCGCGGCAAGGTCAGTGGGCCGCCCTGCAGTTTGATCGGGGTGTCAAAACATTTGATCGGCATGTCGACGCGACGGGCACTGAGCCATTCGAGGTCCGCAGGCCGAGCGTATCTGCTGGCGTCGGGTTCGGCGGCACGCGCCAACCGTCGCCGCTCTTCGCAAGCTCCTGCACCCGCGGTCGGGCCACTTCGTACAGATCGAGCAGCGACTGTCCATCGTCGGGCACAAAGGCATCGACATAGATCAACTGCCTGATCTTGTCCCGGGCTCGGTCGGCGACGCCGGTCGCGACCATGCCGCCATAGCTGTGGCCGATCAGCACGATGTCGCGCAGATCCTCATATTTGATGACGTTGAGCATGTCCTCGATATGCGAATTGAGATCGATGCCGGGATGGGCCAAATGCACCCGCTCGCCAACGCCGGTGTAGCTCGGGGTGACCAGCCGATGCCCGGCCGCCTGCATCAGCGGGTGCATCTTCTTCCACGCCCAGCCCGCGGACCATGCGCCGTGACAAACGAGGAAGGTTTTTGAAGGAGCGCTCATCGGGACGTTTCCATCGGGCTATTGTTGAAGGCTTCGAATGCGATAGTACCTGTCCATGCCGTCATGTAAACGTCGCGCGCAACGATCAATCCCGAATGAAAGAGACTGAAGATGGACTTGGCTACCTACGCGATCCTGCTTGCCGGCGCCCTCGCCGGCGGCTTCGTTTCCGGACTTGCCGGTTTCGGCACGGCGCTGATGGCGCTAGGGATCTGGTTGTACATTTTGCCGCCGGCGGTGGCGGTGCCGCTGGTGCTGATCTGCTCGGTCAGTTCGCAGATCTCGACACTGCCCTCGATGTGGAAGCTGCTCGACTTCAAGCTCGCGCTGCCGTTCGTGGCCGGCGGACTGCTCGGCATGCCGATCGGGGCGCTGCTGGTCGCGCGCGCCGACCCGCAAACCTTCAAGCTCAGCGTCGGCGTGATGCTGCTGGTGTTTCCGACCGCGCTGTTTTTCATCCGCAAGCCGATGGCGTTTCGTTTTGGCGGCCGCATCGCCGATGCCTGCGTCGGGTTTGCCGGCGGCATCCTTGGCGGCCTTGCCGGGCTGTCCGGCCCGCTACCGACCCTGTGGGCCAGCATCCGCGGCTGGACCAAGGATCAGCGCCGCGGCGTTTTCCAGATATTCAACGGCACCGTGCTCGGCGCCGCGCTGATCCTGCAGAGCGCCACCGGCTTCGTGAAGCTGAACGTCCTGCTCCTGGCGCTGCTGGCGATGCCCGGCACGCTGATCGGCACTCGCCTCGGCATGCGCACTTACCGCGCCCTGAACGACCGGAATTTCTACGACGTCGTGCTGGCGCTGTTGTTTCTGTCAGGGCTCGGATTGGTGTGGAGCAGCATTGCTCCGAGATAACGGCGCATGGCCGCCATGTGCTCCGAGCAGATTGCTGTACGCTGGTCTGCAAAGCGGCTAACCAGTCGCGTCATGTCTTCCCCTGCTTCACGCGAACGTCTCGGTCTGCTGCTCGGCTTCATAGGCATGCTGATCTTCGGCGGCACCCTGCCGGCGACACGGCTTGCGGTCTCGCAGATCGATCCCGTCGCGCTGACAGCCCTGCGCACCGCGATCGCCGGGGCGTGCTCGCTGGCGCTGCTCCTGATGCTGCGCCGCCCGCTGCCGCCTCGCGCGCTGTGGCCGCAACTGGTCATCGCGATGCTCTGCGTCGCGGTGGTGTTTCCGCTATTGATGTCGATGGGGATGCAGCGGGTCGATGCCTCCCACGGCGGCGTGGTGCTCGGCGTATTGCCGATCGCGACCGCGCTCGCCGCCGTTGCCGTCGCGCATGAGCGGCCGCGACCATTGTTCTGGATCGCGTCCGTGGCCGGCGCCGCGCTGGTGATCGCGTTCTCCCTGCGCCAGGGCGGCGGCACGTTCTCGACCGGCGACCTCCTGCTGTTCGCCGCGGTGGCGGTATCGGCGATCGGCTACACGTTCTCCGGCCGGCTCACCTCGCACATGCCCGGCTGGGAGGTCATCAGCTGGATCCTCGTGATCGGCCTGCCGCTGTCGATTCCCGCGGCTGTTCTGACCTTGCCGCACGACGTAGGCCAGATCGGCCTCAAGCCGTGGCTCGGGCTGCTCTATGTCGCGCTGTTCTCGCAATGGATCGGCTTCTTCGCCTGGAATGCCGGCATGGCGATGGGCGGTATCGCGCGGGTGTCGCAGGTGCAACTGCTGCAGCCTTTCGTCACCTTTGCGCTGGCGGCCATCTTTAACGACGAGACCATCACGCTGCAGATCCTGCTGTTCGCCGCCGCCGTGGTGGTGACGGTCGCGATCTCGACGCGCACGCGCGCCAAGGCCGCGCCTCCCAAATCCGCGCCGCTGCGCGATCGCGAGCCGCCTCAGCTGGCTGCTTCCTGATCGATCAGAACCGGGTGAGCGGCCACCAGTTCCGTCCTCGATTTTTCAGACTGTATGGCGCGAAGCAGAACCCTCGCGGTTTTCATGTGATCGACTTTCACACACAGCCTGATGATCTGGCTCACCGAAACGTCGCGCATCGAATCATCGGAGATTAGCATCGCTATTTCCAACGCACGCTTGATGGCGGCCTGGTATCGCGCGGCATCGGCTGCCAGATTCTTCTCGGCATCGCGCGTGCCGGCCGCCACCAACCTTTCCGCGATCGTCGCAGCCGACGCGCAGATATCGCGGATTTTGTGCGCCGCATCGATATCGCCCAACGGTTGATCGTCGGCGACTTCCCAAACGTCAGGCTGTTTTTCCTTGTCAAACCAGCCCATCGCGCAAGTCCTCTCGGCATGGGAAGCATATTCCCACACCGAGCAGGACCGCAAGATCGCGCCTCACTCCGCCGCCGAGATGCGGCTGAACTCGGTTGCCTGCAGCTCGAACAGCCCGCGATAGACGCCACCCGGACGCGCCGTCAGGGCTGCGTGGGTTCCCTGCTCGACGATCTCGCCGCGGTCGAACACCAGGATGCGGTCGAGGCTGCGCACCGTCGACAGCCGGTGCGCGATCACGATCGATGTGCGCCCTTTCATCAGCCGCTCCATCGCCTGCTGGATCAGGCCTTCCGATTCCGAATCGAGGCTCGAGGTCGCCTCGTCCAGGATCAGCACCGGCGCGTCCGCCAGGAACGCCCGCGCCAGCGCAACGCGCTGCCGCTCGCCGCCCGACAGCTTGACGCCACGCTCGCCGACCAGCGTGCCGTAGCCCTTCGGCAGCCGCAGAATGAAGTCGTGCGCGTTGGCAAGCCGCGCCGCCTGCTCGACTGCCGCCATGCTGGCACCCGGCCGCCCGTAGGCGATGTTCTCGGCCAGCGTGCGGTGAAACAGGATCGGGTCCTGCTGCACGATCGCGATCTGGCTGCGCAGCGAATGCTGCGTGGCCTTTGCGATATCCTGATCGTCGATCTGGATTTTTCCGCCACTGACGTCGTACAGCCGCTGCACCAGCTTGACGAAGGTGGTCTTGCCGGAACCGGAGCGACCGACCAGGCCGACCCGTTCGCCGGCGCGGATCTCCACCGACAGGCCGTCATATAGCGGCTCGCGATGGCCGCCGTAATGGAACGTCACGTCGTCGAACACGATACGGCCGCCCTGGATATCGATCGGTTTCGCATCGGGCGCGTCCGCAATGCCGATCGGCTCGGCGTGAATGGCGACCAGCTCCTCCATGTCGTTGACCGAGCGTTGCAGGTTGTTGATGTGCATGCCGACATCGCGCAAATAGGCGTGGATGATGTAGTAGCTGGTCAGCACATAGGTGACGTCGCCCGGTGTAGCGCGGCCGGCGATCCATAGCAGGATCGCACCGCCGATCACCGAGCCGCGGAAGCACAGCAGCACCGCGAGCTGCGCCGTCGAGGTGTAGTTGTAGCGGTACCACGTCCGCCGCACGCGCGTGCGCCACCGCCCGATGACGCCGGCCAGCCGCGCATCCTCGCGCGCTTCCGCACCGAACGACTTCACCACCGCGTTGCAGGTCAGCGCATCCGCCAGCGTGCCGCCGACCTTGGTGTCCCAGGCATTGGAGACGCGCGCAGCCGGCGCGATGTAGTTCATCGAGAACGCCAGCGTCATCGAGACATAGATCACCGTGCCGACCGCGATCACCGCGCCCAGCACCGGCCAGTGCAGCCCGAGCAGGATCATCGAGCCCAGCAGCACCAAAAGCGACGGCGCCAGCGCCATCAGGAGGGTGTCGTTGAGCAGGTCGAGCGCCCACATGCCGCGCGTAACCTTGCGCACGGTCGATCCGGCAAATGAATTGGCGTGCCAGTCGGTCGAGAAGCGCTGCACCCGCGCAAAGGCGTCGCGCGACACGTCGGACATCGTCTTCAGCGTGAACGGCACGATCGCCTGCAGGCCGATCAGCCGCAGGATCATCGATATCAGGCCGAGCGCCACGATGCCGCCAAAGGCCGTGAATGCAGCATGCCGCGCTACCGCGTCCGATGTGCCCAGGGTCAGCGCATCGACCAGGCGGCCGGAGAAGATCGGCATGAACAGGTCGGCCGCAGTCGCGCCGAGCAGGCCGCCGGCGACGACGGCGGCGCGGCCGGGCTGCTGCAGCCAGTGGCGGAATATGAACGGGATCACCACGCGTATCGCCGCGGGCTTTTTGTCCTTCAAAGCGGTCATGGCATCACCCGGCTGCGCTCAAGCACACGCCGGCTCCATCTGAATTGACGCGCGGGTAGCCCAAGGGCCGGACGCAAGCGTCGTTGAAAAACAGTGTTAAGTCGTTGGGAAGCTTGGAGATCGGGTGTTAGGCCCGATCAGGGCCGGCGGAGATCGCGCTCAGTGACGCGACCGAAAAATCCGCACAAGCATCGGACGCGAGGGTACGATCTGCGAATACATCGAAATCATGCAAATCTCCCCGGTTCGAGCGACAATGCGCGGCTTATAAATGCATCGCGGGTAATTTGCAATATGACATCAGCGTGAGGTGTAATCCGCAATACCTACCCGCATGTCGCTGCACTCATGCGGGCTACGACAGTCGCATCTTCGCTCAATGCGCGTCGCCCCCGGCCGCCATAGCGGAAGGCTTTTTCAAAAGCACGACGAGCAGGCTGAGGGAAAAATAGAACACGGTCAGCATGAAGAAGGCGTCGCCATAGCCCATCACCACGGCCTGGCGGTGCACGATCTGCGACAATTGCTTCATCGCCATCAGCGCGGCATCGCCCATGCCCTGCATTTTCTGCGTGAACATGTTGAGCGTCTCGACCGCGGTGGCGTTGCCCCAGGTGACGCGGTCGTGCAGGCGCGAGATGTGCAGATCGGTGCGTTCGTTCAGCACCTGGTTGATGACGGCCAGACCCACCGCGCCGCCAAGATTGCGCGTCAGGTTGAAAAGGCCGGAGGCGTTTTTGACCCGATCCGGCGCCAGCGTGCCGAGCGCGATCGTATTGGTCGGCACCATCGCCAGCATCATGCCGGCGCCGCGCAAAATCTGCGGCATCAGCAATTCCCAGAAGTCATACTCCTTGGTGATCCACGTCATCTGATAGGAGCCGAGCGCAAACAGCACCAGCCCTGCCGCGATCAGGTAACGCATGTCGTATTTCGTCATCAGTCGGCCCACGATCGGCGCGGTGACGAACATGGCGACGCCTGACAC
Organism: uncultured Alphaproteobacteria bacterium; assembly: GCA_963742935.1. GTDB lineage: Bacteria > Pseudomonadota > Alphaproteobacteria > Rhizobiales > Xanthobacteraceae > Bradyrhizobium. The sequence continues at coordinate 16,965 of CAVUOI010000051.1, forward strand.
GAACATGGTCTCGCCGATCATCAGCGGGCTGTAGCCGCGCACCTCGGCGAGGTAACGCGGATACATGTAGGTGAGGCCGTAGAGCCCGATGCCGACACAAAACGAGATCAGGCAGCCAACAGCGAAATTGCGATCGTTGAAGGTCCTGAGATCGACGATCGGCTCCCGCGCGCTGAGCACGCGCCAGAAAAAGGCGATCGCCGAGACCACGCAGATCGCCGCGCAGACCGCGACCGAGGTGTCTTCCAGCCATTGCGACTGCGGGCCCTCTTCCAGCACGTATTCGAGCGTGCCGAGGAAGCCGGCCATGAACGCCAGGCCCCACCAGTCGAAATGCTCGAGCAGCGCGAAGTTCGGCTTGTCGAAATCGCACAGCATCCACACCCCGATGGTGATGCCGATACCGGGAACGATGTTGATGAAAAACAGCCAGTGCCACGACATCAAGTCGGTGATGTAGCCGCCGACCGTCGGCCCGATGGTCGGCGCCAGCGTCGCGACCAGCCCGATGATGGGACCGACGATATGGAATTTCGAGCGCGGGAACACCGTGTAGGCGGATGCGAACACCGTGGGGATCATGCCGGCGCCCAGAAACCCCTGCAGCGCGCGCCAAAAAATCATTTGCTCGATCGTCGAGGCGAAGCCGCAGAACAGGCTCGCGACCGTGAAACCGGAGGCGGAAATCGCAAACAGCAGACGCGTGCCGAACGCGCGCGACAGGAATCCGGACAACGGAATCGCGATCACTTCGGCGATCAGATAGGACGTCTGCACCCACGACACTTCGCTGGAACTGGCCGAAAGCCCGGCCTGGATCTGCTGCAGCGACGCCGAGACGACCTGGATGTCCAGGATCGACATGAACATCCCGAACACCATGATGAGGAAGCAGAACAGCCGGCGCGGCGGGATGTGGTCCGCCGCGGTGTTCGTCGTCGAAGGGGTAACGGCGTCAGCCATGGTGAACCCGGAACGTGCGCCGAACTTTTGCCCGGCGCTTCAAGACCAACTATTTCGGTTGAACCGTGCCGGGCGCATCGAGGTCGGCCTCGCTGTCGGCGTCGGCCGCGCCCTCGCGGGTGTCGACGGTGGTATAGACCGACATGCCGGCGCGCAGCAGGTTCTGCTTGGCGACTTCCTTCGGCACACGAATGCGAACCGGCAGCCGCTGCACGATCTTGGTGAAATTGCCGGTCGCGTTGTCCGGCGGCAGCAGCGTGAATACCGAGCCTGCCGCCGGAGAGATGCTGTCGACGACGCCGGCGAACTTGCGATGGCCGTAGGCATCGACCGAAATGGTGACGGGCTGGCCGGGGCGGATGCGCTTGAGCTGGGTTTCCTTGTAGTTGGCGTCGATGAAGACGTCATTGAGCGGCACCACATTGGCGAGCCGCTGCCCGGCCTGGATGAAATCGCCGGCATTCACGAGGCGGTTGGAGAAGGTGCCGTCGACCGGCGCGCGAACCGAAGTAAAGTCGAGGTCGCGCTCCGCCTTGGCGAGCTGGCTCTGCAATTCGGTCAACTGCGCGCGCGCCTCGGCCTGCTGCGCTTTCGTCACCTCGACATTGTCGCGCGCGGCGTCATAAGCCGCCTGCGCCGACTTCACGGCGGCAGCGCTCTGGTCGCGGCCGGCTTCGGAAACCTCGAAAGCGGCGCGCGAGGCGAAACCCTTGGTGCTGAGCGTTTGCTGCCGTTCGAAGTCGAGGCCGGCGCGCTTCAGCGCCGCGTCCGCGGAGGCGAGTTGCGCCTTGGCCTGCTCGGCAGCGCTTTCCAGCGCCGTGACCTGGCGGCCGATGCGATCGATCGTGGCCTGCTGGGTCGCGATCCTGCTGCGCGCGGCTTCCACGGCGATCCGATAGTCGCCGTCATCGATCCTGAAAATCACGTCGCCGGCGCGAACGAGCGCATTGTCGCGGGGCAGGATGGCCGCGACATGGCCGGCTACCCGGGCGCCAAGCGTGGTGTTGTTGGCGCGAACATAAGCGTCGTCGGTCGAGATATAGAAGCGCCCGACCAGGACGAAGTAGGCGCCGTAACCGATCGCGGCCAGCGCGAGCAGCCCGAACACGCCGATCATGATGAATTTGCGTTTGCCAGGCTTTGCCGCCGTAGCATCGACCGCGGGCGACGCGGTCGGCCGTTCGGCGCCGTGCGACTCGGCCGGACGGCGCCTGGTTTCTTCCGCAACGTGAGTCCGCAACTGATCAGCGAGTTGCGCGCTGACCTCGTTGGCGGCTTCGTCCTGCGCCGTTTCTGATCCGCCGCGGATGATGCGTGCGGCCTGATCTCTCGCTGCGGCCATCAAGGCCTCCCCAAAATAACACGATGCACGAAGGCCGGGAGAAAACCGGCGGCACTGGCATGCTCGATACAAAAACTATCATTGACCGAACGGTTCGGTCAAGCTATATTGATGCCGTACCAGACCATAACGCGAGAAATGCTTCCCGTCATATCGCGGGTTGAATTGTTGCGCGAGAAGATAAACCAATGGTTGCATCGACATCTCAGACGATCCATCCCTTAGGCGAGGAGGATAGTTCGAAGCGCCGGCAGATTTTGGACGGCGCGCGAAAGGTGTTCATGGATCTGGGCTTTGATGGCGCCAGCATGAACGAGATCGCCCGCGCCGCCGGCGTCTCCAAGGGTACGCTCTACGTCTACTTCACCGACAAGAGCCGGCTGTTCGAGGCCATGGTGGAGGAGGAAGCGCTCGAAAAGAGCAGAATCGCATTCAATCTCGATCCCGCGCGCGATGTCGAAGCCACGCTGCGGCGAGTTCGGGCGGAACTATATCGGTGGGATGTGCCGGCCGGGCGGCGGCTCGTCGATCCGTACGGTCATGGCCATCGCCGAACGGATGCCGGACGTCGGACGCCGCTTCTATGAAAATGTGCTGGCGAAATCGATCAACAACCTTGCCGAATATTTAGAGGCGCATGTCAGGCCGGGCGATCTGGCGATCGACGACTGCCAACTCGCCGCCGCGCAGTTCATGCAGATGTGCCAGGCGACGCTGTTTCTGCCGTTCGTGTTCCAGGCCGAGCCGGCGCCGTCGGCGGAGCGCATCGCGCGGGTAGTCGACAGCGCGACGCTGTTGTTTCTGCGGACGTACAAGTCGAAGCCGGCGTAAACCGGCCTCCTCTTTTCCTGTTTGCGTCAGAACCTGTACGTCGCGCTTCCGAGCACGGTGCGGCCGAGACCCAGGAAGCATATTGCTCCAGCTGCACGTCGCGACAGACGTGATCGTGCGCAACCTCTCGCGCGATTGCAGATGCTGTTGCGCTTCCACCGTCCGATCGACGATGGGCCGGTCATCCTTCTGTTCGCTGTTCTTTCATCCAGGCTAACCGCCTTCGCACGCGCTTGCCGGCTTCCCGCCGAAGGTGCAGATTCGTGGCCCATTGCCGGCGCGAACCTTATGACCCGCATTGCCTTCATCCTTGCCTTGCTCTTCACCTCGTCCTGGGAAGAAGCGGAGATCGTTAACGTGAAGGATCGCGGCGCGGTCGATCTCAAGCCGTTCAATTGCCAGGACATCACCCGTAGCAGCGTCGTCAGCCGGGTCTGCTACGACGCCGAAAGCCGCCGCATGCTGGTGCAGCGCCACGCGGTCTACCGGCAATATTGCGAGTTGCCGAAGCACACGGTCGATGCGTTCCTGAACGCGCCCTCGATGGGACAGTTTTTCAAGATCAACATCGAAGGCGGCGACGGAAGCCGGCTCTACACCTGCCCGCCGCTCGGATAGAAACACACATCTTCGCGATAGCCGCTCGCGCGAAGCACGAGCGGCCGTGACTTGACATTTCTTTCCAATTTGTCAAAATCGTCAAATGGGACCGCGCACCCGCATTCTCGATGCCGCGATGCTGGTGTTCCGCCGGCAGGGTTTTCGGCGCTCGTCGATCGAACAGGCGGCGGACGCCGCGGGGCTGACCCGGCAGGCGCTCTACCATCATTTCAAATCCAAGGAAGAACTGTTCCGCGCCGTCATCGAACGGCTCCATGAGGACGCGCTCGCCGCCGAGATCGCCGCCGCTGGCGCCGCCGAAAAGGCCGGCGGCAGCCTTGCCGATATTCTCGTGGCGTCGGTCACCGCAAAACTCGGGCAACTGGCCGCTTCGCTCGACGGCTCGCCCCATGTCGAAGAGTTGTTCTCCGAACATCTCGTGCAGGCGCGCGACCTCTATCAGAAATACACCACCGCCTATGCGGACCTGGTCGCCACCACCATCACGCGGGTCTGCCGCAAGCAAGGTCTCGTCCTCAACGCCGGCATGACGCCGCGCGATCTGGCGCGCTGCGTCGAGATGGCCGTCAACGGTACGAAGTCCGCCTATCCCGCGATGCAGCCGGCCGGCGCTTTCCTGAAGGACCTGGAAATCATGCTGCGCACGCTGATCGCGGGCGCCGTGCGTCCGGCCGCGAAAACGCGCGCCGCTACGCAGAGAGCCGCCAAGAAATCGGTCCCCCGATCCACCGTCCGTAAACCTGGAGTTCGCAGATGAGCACCATGACGATCAACGGCAAGCTCGCTCCCCTCCCTGACGATCCCGATGCGCTATTGGCCGATGTCGTGCGGGACACGCTTGGTCTCACCGGTACCAAACTCGTCTGCGGTGCCGGCGTCTGCGGCGCCTGCACCGTGCTGGTCGACGGCGAGCCCGCGGTGAGCTGCCTGATGCCGGCCCGATCGGCCGCGAACACCAACGTGACAACGGTCGAAGGCATCGGTGCGAGAAAATTGCATCCGATGCAGAACGCCTTCATGGCGCACGACGCCCTGCAATGCGGCTTCTGCACGCCGGGTTTCATCGTCGAGGCAGTTGCATTTCACGACCGCTGGCGCGAGACAAAGGGGACCGCAGTGCCGTCGCGCGAGGAAATCGGCGCGGCGCTGTCGGGACATCTCTGTCGTTGCGGCGCCTATGACGGCATCTTCCGCGCCGTGGCGGATGCCTGCGCCGGCCGCTTCGACGGTGGCGATATCTTGCCGCCGCGCATGGAAGCCCGCGACAAGGTGACGGGATCGGCGAAATACACCGTCGACATCCATCATGACGGCCAGCTCGAAGGCGTAATCCTGCGCTCGCCGTTCGCGCACGCCCGCATTGGCGAACTCGATCTGGCGGCCGCGCGCGCGACGCCGGGCGTGGCTGCAGCGATCTCGCTGCTCGGCGACGACCGCACCGTGCGCTATGTCGGCGAACCGATCGCGGCCGTCGCGGCAAGGGACCGCAAGTCGGCACTGGCTGCCATCGCCGCCATCAAGCTCGCCAGCGAACGCCTGCCATCGGCGATCGGCCTCGACGAAGCGCGCAAGGCAGATGCGCCCGTCGTGTTTGAAAAATCCGCGCGAAAGAAAGCCGGCAACGTCTCCGAAGGCGGCAGTTCGCCGGCCTCCTGGAAAGGCAATGTCCGCGGACCATCGGCGGCGTTCTCCAAAAAGCCGAAAAAAGTGCGGAGCTGGGTCGAGGGCGCGCGCGCGGCGAACAATCCGCTGCTGGTCGAGGGCACTTTCCGCACCGGCACGCAACAGCACGCCTGCCTCGAACCGCATGCCGCCGTCGCGCGTTTTGATGGTGATCGGCTCACCGTGCATGTATCGACGCAGTCGGTGTTTCACGTGATGGAGCTGATCGCCAAGCGCTACAAGCTCGGCCACGACAAGGTGCGCGTGATTGCCGATCACGTCGGCGGCGGTTTTGGTTCGAAGGGAACGCTTGGCGTTGAAACAACCACGGCGATCGAACTGGCACGCGAGGCCAAGGCCCCGGTCAGGGTGGCGTACGACCGGCACGAGGAGCTTTCGGTGACCGGTTATCGGCCGGCGACGGAAGTGAAAATCGCGCTGTTGCCGTCCGAGCAAGGCGAACTGAAAGCGCTTTCGCTGATCGCCCATGCCGATACAGGCGCCGCCACCAATTCGACCATCGCCGCGCTGGCGCGGCTGATCTATCCGGCGGAAGCAAAGGAACTCGCCGATTTCGACGTCATCAGCAATCTGCCGGCCGGCGCGCCGTTCCGCGGACCCGGCGGGCCGCCGATGGCCTTTGCGCTGGAACAGGCGATCGACGAAGCGGCGCTGCGCATGAACGTCGATCCGATTGCGCTACGCAAGCGCTGGGACCCCGATCCGAACCGGCAGCGGCTGTACGATTGGGCATCGAGCCTCGAGGTCTGGCGCAATCGCAAACCGATCGCCGCGCAGAGCGGCCGTTATCGCCGCGGCGTCGGCGTCGCCACCGGCTACTGGCTCTATATATGGCAGCCCGGCTCGAAGGTTGAAGTAGCGGTCAAGGGCGGCCGCCTGATCGCGAGCACCGCGACGCAGGATATCGGCACCGGCACGCGCTCCGTGATCGCCAATACGGTGGCGCGAGAGTTTGGGCTGGAGCCGCATGAGATCGAGGTCAGGATCGGCGATTTACAATTGCCGGAAGGACCGGGCTCGGGCGGCAGCCGGGTCACGGCTTCGATCATCCCGCCGATGCTGCTGGCGATCGAGCAACTCAAGGCGTCGATCCAGCAACACGCAAAACGGCAGCCGGTCCCCGGCTCCAACGCGCCGTGGCGCGAACTGCTCGCGGCTTCGCCCGATCTCAGCGCTTCCCGCGTGCGCCCGGAAGATTCGAAACCGACCGCGCCGGGCGTGCAGTCGCCACTGAAGCAGGTCGGCTTCATGGGCATGATCTTCGGCTGGATGATGCGGTGGATGTCCAACCTCGCGATCGGCGCCGGCGTGCCGAGTTCGGTGCAGGTCATCGAGGTCGAAGTCGATACCTGGCTCGGCCATGTGCGCGTCGTCAACGTTCACACCGGCATTGCGATCGGCACGGTCGCAGCGCCCGCGCTGGCGCGCAGCCAGGCGGCGGGCGCCGTCATCCAGGGCGTCGGCTATGCGCTCTATGAAGCCCGCGAAGTCGATTCCCGCACCGGCGATGTGCTCAGCGGCGGGATGGAGGATTATCGCATTCCCGGCATCGCCGACACGCCCGTCATCGACATACATTTCGACCAAGGCGGTTTCGAGCACGTGCTCGGCGGCAGCGTCGGCATCGGCGAGGTCGCGACCGTGCCGACTTCGCCCGCGATCGCCAACGCGATCACCAACGCCACCGGCGTGCGGCTGACCGAAATTCCCATCCGCCCCGACCGCCTCGTCGCCGCACTCAAAGGGAGGGCCGCCGCATGACACCGTCAGCCATGACCGCTACAGCGGGTGAATTCCGCGCCGCCGGCACCGATCTCAGCGAGCGGCGGCGCAGCGGCGTCTCGACGGGACCGCTGATCGACATATCGGCCGGGCCCGACACGATCGGGATGCACTGGGGAGACGACGGCAGTTTGCGCATCGGCGCCTTCACCACCATTGCGGCCATCGCGAACGACGCGCGCCTCGCCGCCGCGTATCCCGGCATCGCGGCATCCGCGCAAGGCCTGGCGACGCCGCAGATCCGCCACCTCGCGACGCTCGGCGGCAATCTCGCGCAGCGTTCGCGCTGCTGGTATTTTCGGAACCCGCATATTGCCTGCCTGAAGAAGGGCGGAACGGATTGTCCGGCGCGATCGGGCAATCACCTCTATCATGTGGCCTTCGACCTCGGCCCCTGCGTGGCGCCGCATCCTTCGACGATGGCGGCGGCGCTGCTCGCCTATGACGCGAAAGCAACCACCGACCGCAGGAGTTCGTTGACGATCGGCGACCTGCTCGGCGACGGCGCCAATGGCAGCGCCGACAACGCGCTGCAGCACGGCGAGATGATCAGGAACATCGAGTTGTCCGTTCCGACGCAGGGCGAGCGCGCGCTATACAAGCGCGCGATCAGCCGCACCCATGCCGAGTGGCCGCTGGTCGAGATCTGCGCCCGCGCCGTGATCAGGGATGGTGCGTTCCAGTTCGTCCGCCTCGCCGCCGGCGGCATCGCCCCGGTGCCGCTGCGGCTCACCGCCGCGGAAGCAGCGCTGCAAGGCAAGCCGGCCAAACTCGCGACAATTGCCGTAGCCGCAGAGCGTGCGGCATCCGGCGCCACGCCGCTGCCGATGACGGGCTACAAGCTCGATCTGCTGAAGGGCGTGGTGCGGGATGTGCTGGAGCGGCTGGTGGGGTAATGGCGATGTGGCGTAGCAGTAGGGCGGATTAGCGAAGCGTAATCCGCCGTTCCCAGCCAAGATTTACGCAATCACCGTCGCTCGCCGAATTCACCGCTCGTTTCGCTGTCGCCGGCCCAATCCAAGGGAAACATTCCTGCGCGTACGTCACGGTGAAATGACGAATAGGGCCAATCGCTCACACGCGCGACGAGGCCGTGCTTGAGCGGATTGATGTAACAATATTCGACGTGGCGAGAATAATCCGTCTCGTCGCGGATCATGTGCTCCCAAAACCGGCGCTGCCATACGCCGCGTTCGTTACGAGCACGGCGAACTGCGCTAAGCCGTTCCTTTTTCGGCAACGCTCTTGCAAAGCGGTTCTTGATCAGCCGCCAGCGTGTCGAGAAATCTGAATCGCCTGGCGGCAGGCTCCAGATTGCATGCAAGTGATCGGGAAGCACGACAAACGCGTCGATCGTGAATGCATAGCTTCGGCGCGTCGCGGCAACGGCTTCGCGCAGGGTCTCGATATGATCAACAAGCAAGGTTTGACGACGGTCCAACAGGTTGACTGTGAAGAACCAGGAGCCGCCCGGAATGAAAGCGCGACGATAGTTTGGCATGAGGCGCAGGATAGCATAGTCGGGCACATTTGACTCGCGAGCGGCGGATTACGCTCCGCTAATCCGCCCTACGATGCCTAATGATCCTCGAACTCGTCTTCCTCGTTGACCTTGCTGCTTTTGCCGGCGAACCAGCGCGACACCGACCTCTGGGAAGCCGATCCAGTCGAATACGGATCGCGCGCTGCAGAGTTACGTTGGCCAGCGCGCGCGGCGACCTGGTCGCCTGAGACGGCGGCGGGCTGGCAGATGGTACGGCGGGAGGAGCGGCGCATCAGGTCGACGTGGATGTGATCCTCGTGGTGGGAGTTGGAGCCCGGCGCCAGCACGGTGTTGAACTGCTGGCAGGCCGCTGCCTGCACGTCGCGCAGAAAGCCCTGCTCTTCCGGCATGCCGCGCCAGCCGCCCTTGACGGTGATGCGGCGGCCGTCGGCGAGCGTGAAGGCCGCGATGTCGAGCGCGTTGCCGAACGCATGCTCGGAAATATGCGCGTGCGGATTGCCGTTCATGCCGCGGCAGGAATAGGCCGAGATCTGCTTGATCTCGACGACGCGCACGCCGAACCAGCGCATCGCGGCCGGCTGCACGGAATCGGACAGCCAGCGGTCGAGCGCCGAGACGATCGGACACGCCAGTGTCGCTGCCGGCTTCATCGAGACCTGGCCAAAAGCACTGACCGCGTTGCCTTGCGCCGGCCCGAGCCGCGGCGCGGCCGGCGGCGGCGAATAGGACGGCGCGCCCACATTGCCGCCGTCACGCGAAGCCGGCGTGCGTTCCTGCGGCGGATCGGCGTCATCCTGCTGCGGGGCGACGCCCGGCGCGGCCAGGGAGATGGGGCCATTCGACGGCGCGGCGTAATTCGGCTGGCGCGACGCCGGATTCGGATAGGTTCCCGAATAGCTTCCTTGATAAGGATTTCGTGACGGCGCCGCCGGCGCGCGGTTGATCGGCCAGCGCGGCTGATTGCCGATAGTTCCGGGAGGCCGCAGGCTTTCGTCGGCAAATCCGAAGCTGGAAATGTTTTCGCCGAGGGCCGCGACCTTCAGCGGAAATTCCGCGCCGCACACGCCGGGGCCGGAGATCGGGTCGATTCGGACCAGTTCCGCGCTCTCCTTGACCGCGCCGGACTTCAGGCAAGCGACTTCGGCCTCGGCACGCCACGGTTCGCGCTCGGCGGACTGAAAAAATCCGCGGCCACAACCCGCTAGCGAGACAAGGACGAAGGAGCCGACGAGATAAAAACGAACTCCGCGCGTCATGCGACGCACGTTCAACGAAATTATTTAAGGACACTTCAACGCATTGTTTTTACAAATTTTTTACCATGTTTGCGCGGGTCGGTGGCCGGTGGGAAACCAGGGATGGACAGCAACCCTGACTTTTTAGGCCGGGAACGCTTTGCTAGCGTCGATCGTTATTCGTGAGCACGACGTAACCCAAGGGAGCATTCCCACATGGATTTCGTAAGTCCTCTCGCCAGCAGACTTAGCGTTGTGACCGCGTATGTTGCATTCGCTTTCGTCGGTGCGATTGTGCTCGGCGTGTTCTAGACCTCCGTCCAGCAATGGACCTGAACCGCCCGGTGGCCACGCCACCGGGCGTTTTCATGACCCTTTCGTTTTCATGACCCCGCTACGAGCGTTGGGCGGCGGACACCTGCCGCGACGTCACCACGCCGTCGGCGCGGCGCGTGATGCGGCTCCAGTTGTTGCCCGAACAGTAGAAGCGGCCGACCGCGCAGGCCTCGACGCGAAGCGTGTTGATGCCCTTCATCGAAATCGTGCCGTAATACGTATCGCCGCTGTTCTGGCTGTAGATGCCGCCGGTCCATTGCTGTGCTTTTTTCGGCTTCATGTTGATCAGGATCGCTTCACCTCTTTCATTCGCTGAACCGATCGCGAAGCCGCACAGCGCATCGCCGCACTTCCCGATCCGCACCGTTCCCTTGCCGTCGGTCTGCCAGTCCCCGATCGGAGACTCCGACGGCGTTTCTTCCTCAGCCTGATGCAGGACGCGCTCGACCTGCGGCGCAGGCGGCGCGGTCTCGACCGGCTTTGCGACCGATGGCGTCGGCGGCACTGGAATTGAAACGTCCTGAACCGGAGGAGCGAGTGGAGGCGGGTCGACAGTATAGGTTCGCGATGCGGCCGCCGTGTAGACGGGAGCCGGCGGCGCGGAAACGATGGTCTTGGGCGGTGGCGCGGGTGGCGGCGGAGCTGGCGGCGAAACCGTCTGCGGGACCGATGGTACCGGCTTTGCCGGCACCGTCGCGTCCCGCTCTTCCTCATAGCGGTCACGCCTGTGACGCCAGTTGAGGCGTTTGGAGATCGACACCGAGGTGCACGATAACGACCTGCAATGCCTGGCGGATTCGACGTGCACCCGATGTTTGCCGAGGCTGAATGAAATCGAACGGCCGGCGTGGGCCGAAGAACTGAGCGTCAGCAGCACGGCGAGAAAACAAAGTTTTTTCATGGGAGCCTCCTCGCGGGTGAGGCGGAAAGCTAGCCGCAGGGAAGTTCCGTTGGATGTGATTTAAATCACCGTTCTCGGCGGGGGTGTTTCCGGCTCCATCGCTCCAGGCGTCTTGTGACGCGCATCACAGAACGTATCCCTCGCCCCGCGTAGGGTCCGCCCACATTCACCGCCACACGCTCACAAGCCGCTCAGGGGAGCCCGTCATGAAGAAGCTCTACATCGCCGCCGCATTGTTGCTGGCCACCACCTCGGCCCAGGCCGGCGGAATTTCCTTCCAGATCAACGGCGAACGCGTCCGTATTGAAGCGCCGCGCAACTGCGGCGCCATTTCCTGCGTCAAGGTGATCTCGCCCGGCTATACCGGTACGCTTGGCAATGTCGATCTCAAGGGCATGGGCAAGAAAACGACCGACGATGACGACGTCGTGACTTCAGCGCCCGCTGCGCCGCCGATACCCGCGACGGCCCAGGCCGCCGCGCCGCAGCCCCCCGCTCCCGCTCCGGCGGCAGCGACACCCGCCCCTGCTCCAACCACCGTCGCGACCGCAACACCGTACCGGACCGAAGTTGCACCGCCCGCTCCGCCTGCGCCGCCCGCGCCGGTCGCCGCTGCTCCTGCGCCGCAACCGGTGGCCGCTGCCTCCGACCAGAATTCCCCGGTCGGCGTCTGGATGACCGAAGAGAACAAGGGCAACGTGCGCATCGAGGAATGCGGCGCCAATCTGTGCGGCTATTCCGTCGACACCGGCGCGCGGATCCTGATCAACATGAAGCCGCAGGGCTCCAAGTGGACCGGCCGGATCAACGATCCCCAGAGCGGCCGCAACTACAACTCGACGATTGCGCTGAAGAGCGCCGATACGCTCAAGGTCCAGGGCTGCGCGTTCGGCGGCATGTTCTGCGGCGGCCAGACCTGGAAGCGCACGAGCTGATCATTTCTCCCTGAGACTTGAGGCCCTGTGGCTCGCCACAGGGCCTTCTTTATTTATTCACCGCTTGAAAACGCTTTAGCCTGCGGCCCGGAACCGAACCTCACCATTGTTCAGGAAGCACGTCTTGCTGAACAGGCCCAGATCCAGCGGATTGGGCAATCTGACATCCTCCAGATCGGGACATGATTTCTTCAGCGGATCGTAGGCGCGATTGATCTGCGAGATGAAGACGAAGATCAGCCCGCGATCGCGGGCGAACGACTGCAGCGCGCGGACCTGAACCATCAATTCGGGATTATCGCGCTTCTGATCGAGCAGTTGCAGATAGTCCACGACGACAAAAGTGCCGCGGGGTACACCTGCCAGCCGCCTGACGATATAATCCGAACTTATTTCGTCGGAGCTGTCGAACTCGAACAGACCGGCAAACGCCTCCGGCGCCGCGCCGATGGCACGGAAACGATCCAGCATGTCCTTTACCGTGTATTCCAGTGTGAAGAACACGGCGCGGCTGCCGGACTTCATGGCCTGCACGGCGAGTTCGAGGCTCATCAGGGTTTTGCCATGGCCGGGGCGTGCGCCCACCAGCACCAGGTCGCCCGGCGCCAGCCGTGCGAACAGTTTTTCAGCGGGCGCGTCTGCCGTCACCTTGGCCGCGAGCAGGCTCCAGCCGGCAAAACCTTCTTGCCGGGCAATGCGGTCGAGCGCGTCGTGCAGCGGAATGTTTTCGGCTCGGGACAGAAGTTTAGCCTTGCGCTTCAAGTGATAGAGGGGCGCGGACAGCTTCATCGAAAGTACCTCCTGTTTGCGAGCAATGATCGCAATCCCTCCTTATGCCGTGCGCTCGAACAGTTGGTTCGATGGGTGAGAGGGCCCCCGCATGAAAGATGCTTTCCCGGTGGAGGGGGGAGGCACGGGCCGCGCCAGAATCAGATGATAGCCGATTCCTGCTGCCCCAGCGACGAAACAAATCGCCCGGCGACGAAACACTTTTTCCGTAACGACGACAAATTCCCGAAACGGACGCCCCGTACACGTCAGTCAATTAAGCTCCTCGGCAAAGCCTCCGAGGCCACTCAACTTGGCCCAGCACAGGCGCGGTTGAAACCATTTTCCAGCGCGGTGAAAAAGCGCCATGCCCGGTCCGCCGGGCGTGGCGCTTGATCGTTTGCCCTCATCCTGACAACAAGTGCGGCGTTCATCCCGCATTCAGCCCGAGCGCGCTGAAATCAAACCCCGCCTTCTGCCTCCCCGTGAACGGAAATCCCCCGGATGTTGCGCCAATTGTCCATCGCGCTAGCGCTGCTGGCCTGCGGCACGATGACCGGCGCGACGGGCGTGTTTGCAGGCACTTCCGAGTCGACGCAACTGGCGCAGGTGCAGGCCGATCCCGCCCAGCCCTCCGCACCGGCGACACCGGCGCCGGACGCGAGCCGCGCCCGCTGCGGATGCGCAAGCGCCGGAGGAGCCGATCGGCAACGTTGCGACCGTGACCGGCAGCGCCAGCGTGATCCGCAACGACAAGACCACGCCGCTCAAGGTGAAGGACGACATCTATCTCAACGACGTGGTGCAGACGGCAGCAAATTCCACGCTCGGCATCACCTTCATCGACGCCACCACCTTCAATCTCAAGGCCGGCACGAAGATCACCATCGACAATTACGTTTATGAGGACGGCGGCAAGAGCAACGCCGCGATCTTCGACGTCGCCAAGGGCACCGCGGCGTTCGTCGCCGCCTCCGTTGCGAAAACCGGGGATATGAAGATCACGACCCCCACCGCAACGCTCGGTATTCGCGGCACCACCGGGCTCGTCGAGGTGCCGGAGGGCGCCGCCGCCAGCAATCCGAACAACGTCGCGGTCAAGCTTTACCCGGACGCCGACGGCCGCGTCGGCCGCATCGAGGTCAACGACCGCGCCGGCGCGCGGCTCGGGTTTCTGACGCAAGGCGCGAGCGGCTTCACCATCCGCCCGGGTGCGGGCGGCGCGCGCTTCGCCGCGGTGCCGCTTGTCATTCCACAAGCGGCGATGGTGCGCGACCAGGGCTTTGTGCGTCAGCTTCACTCGACGCAGAATGTCGGCCGGCAGCTCGTGTTCCAGCAGCGCGAATTCCGCCGCGCCAATCCGAATTTCGTCAATCCGAACCGGCCGATCCGGCAATTCCAGCCCGGCCAGATCAGGCCAAATGGTTTGCCCGGCCAGCGGCGCCAGAATGGTCTGCCGGGACAACCCGGTCAGCCGCCGCTGCCGAACCGTCCCGGACAGCAGCCCAACCAGCTCAATCGCCCCGGACAGCAACCGCCCGGTCAGTTGAACCGGCCCGGTCAGCAGCAACAGCCGGGCGCGCCGAACCGCCAAGGTCAGCAACAGCAGCCAGGATCGCCAGCGCGACCGGGACTGCCGCCGCGCGCGGGACAGCAACAGCCCGGCTCGCCCAATCAACCCGGCCTGCCGCCGCGTGCCGGACAACCGCCGCGAAGCGATCTGCCGCAACAGCCCGGCCTCCCGCCACGCGCTGGCCCACCACAACAGCCCAACGTGCCGGCGCAACCCGCCGTACCGGCGACGCGGCCGACACTGCCAAACAGGTTCGGCACCCCCGGACTGCAACGCCCGCCCGGCGCTCAGGGAGCACCGGCCGTGCAGCGTCCGGGACTGCCAGCCGGACCGCGCCGCCCCGCACCCACGCCGCAACGGGGCAAGCCGCCAAAGGATAAGCGTTAGTCACGCCGCAGCACGTGCTCCGGACACGGCGAGTTAGCGAAAGAACCGAAGCAAGTTCTGAAAAAAGCCCACGCGTTGCGGCTTCTGCTCTCGCCAAACAGGCTGCGCCGCTTCCGGCAACCCCACTCCCACGGCACCGTTCGCCGCGGCCAGCGCAATCGGGCCGACCTGCTCCAGAAACGCGCGCTCATGGCCGCGCGATAGCCGTTCGACAGCTTGCTCCAGCGGCAGCCAGTCGACGGCCTTCACGTCGCGCATCAGCTTGTGCGTCGGCGTATGTCCCGCTTCCATGCGCCAGTAGTGCACGACCTTGGAGCCGCCGCCGGCCTCGTAGACCAGCGTGCCCAGAAATTCGTGCACGGCGACGTCGTGCCCGGTTTCTTCCATCACCTCGCGTTCGGCGGCGTCGCGCGGGGTCTCGCCACGATCGAGCTTACCCTTGGGCAGCGTCCATTCGTTACGCTTGCGCAGGCGCACCACCGCGACCAGCGGCGGCTCCGCCTGCCGCAGCACGATGCCTCCCGCCGCCAGCACAGGTGTTCGCGCCATCTCGCTTCCCGATTTCCGATACCGCGACCATAGAGAGAAGCGGCAGCGAAATCGAGCCGGCGATCACGGCTTTCGCAACAGCGCCTCGCCGGCGCGGATGCGCGTGCCATCGGCGACATTATCCGCGAACTCGAAATGTTCCGGCGCCAGCACGATGATGGTCGAGCCGTGTTCGAACCAGCCGAGTTCGTCGCCCTTGCTGGCTTCCGCATCGCAGGGAAACACGGTCGGCCCCCTGCTCTGCGCATTGAGCGTACGATCGAGGAAATGCAGCCGGATGCTGGCGACCAAAATGGCGGCGACCGGCACCAGCGTCAGTGCTTCACCCGACGGCAGGCGCATCTCGAGCACCGCCCGCTCGTTCTTGCAGAACAGCCGCTCGACCCGCTTCAGCGCGATCGGATTGACGTTCCAGACGTCGCCGTGAATGAATGTCACCTTCTCGATCTTGCCGTCATAGGGCGCATGAAAGCGGTGATACATGCTCGACGTCAGCCGCAGCGTGAGGAAACGGCCATTGCGATGTTTCTCTACCAGCGCGGGATCGCCGAGCAGATCCAGCAGCGCGTAAGGTGCGCCCTTGATCTGGAACAGCTCGGTGTCGGCAATCTTGCCAAAAGCACCGATGATGCCATCGGAGGGGCTGGCCACGACGGACGGATCGGAATCCACCGGCCGCAGGCCGGGACGCAGTTCGCGCGTAAAGCAGTCATGCAGGCTTTTGAATTCGGTCTTCTTCGCCTCCGACAGATCGAGATCCGAAAACAGCCGCCAGCAGGCGATCGAGGCATCGCGCACCAACGGGTTCTCGATCTTGCTGAACCAGCCCATGAAGCGCGTCAGCGCCGCCCGCGGGATGCGGTTGGTCAGCAGGAAATTCAGGTCTTCCTGTTGCGTAAAGCGGGCGATCAGCCCCCGGATTGTCATCAATCTGTCAGCAGGATTGGCTAGCGCTTCAGGCATGGATTCGTCCCTTCCGATTCTTTCGCTGTCCGCCGCTGCGGCCGTGAGCGCCGCGGCCCTATTCCCCAAATTGAAGGCGCGGCTGGCGCTGTCGCGCGCCAAGCACCGCTCGCTGACCGGACATTCCAAAATGTCCAAGATGGTCGCGCGGCTGGTGCCGCACTACGAATTCGACATCGACGATTTCTTCCGTTCCGACGGCGCGCCCGCCGATATCGCCATGCAACGCCAGGACGCCTTCTTCCGCCTCGCCTCCCTCTATAAGGAGCGATACGCCAAGGGCCGGCAGATGACGGCGGAGGCGGCAGCGCGCATCTCGGACCTGCAATTCACCGAAAGCTACCGGGTGCCGTTCCAGTACAGCCGGCTGGTGCGGGAGAATCTGGGCACCAGCGCCTTCATGCAGTCTTCCGCCGGCGTCACCGTCACCGACGTCGACGGCAATGTATCGTACGATCTGACCGGCTCCTACGGCGTCAACATTTTTGGCAACGACTTCTACAAGGAGTGCATCACGGCAGCCGGAAAGCGCGCGAATGCACTCGGCCCCGTGCTCGGCCCCTATCATCCCGTCATCACCGAGAATGTGCAGAGGTTGTGCGAAATTTCCGGGCTCGACGAAGTCTCGTTCCACATGTCCGGCACCGAGGCCGTCATGCAGGCGGTGCGGCTGGCGCGCTACCACACGAAACGTTCGCACCTGGTTCGCTTTGCCGGCGCCTATCACGGCTGGTGGGGCGACGTGCAGCCGGGCGTCGGCAATCCGGTGTCGCCGCACGAGACCTATACGCTGGCCGACATGTCGGAGCGGACGCTGCACGTACTGCGCACCCGCAAGGACATCGCCTGCGTGCTGGTCAATCCGCTGCAGGCGCTGCATCCCAACGCCAACGCGCCCGGCGATTCCGCGCTGGTGGACTCCTCGCGCAAGGGTGCATTCGATCGCGCGGCCTACACCGAATGGCTGAACAAGCTGCGCGAGGTCTGCACCATCAGCGGCATCGTCTTGATCTTCGATGAGGTCTTCGTCGGCTTTCGGCTGGCCGCCGGCGGCGCACAGGAATATTTCGGCGTCCGCGCCGACATGGTGACTTACGGCAAGAGCCTCGCCGGCGGACTTCCCGTCGGCGTGGTGTGCGGCCGCAAGGACTTGATGCGCCGCTTCCGCGACGATCGTCCTGTCGACGTCTGCTTCGCCCGCGGCACCTTCAATTCGCACCCTTACGTGATGACGGCGATGGACGAATTCCTCAGCCGCCTCGCCAGTCCGAATTTCAATGCGATCTATCAAGGCCTGGACGAAACCTGGAACGCCCGCGCCGAAGCGTTGAACGAGCGGCTGACTGCAAGCGATTTGCCGGTCCGCGTCAGCAACCTCTCCTCGATCTGGATGGTGCAATATACCGAGCCGTCCCGCTACAACTGGATGCTGCAATATTATCTCCGCGCCGAAGGCCTGGCGCTGAGCTGGGTCGGCACCGGCCGGCTGATCTTCAGCCTGAACTATACCGATGCCGATTTCGCTGAAGTCGCCGACCGCTTTGTCGCGGCCAGCGAAAAGATGAAGCGCGACGGCTGGTGGTGGCATGGTGCTTCGATGTCCAACAAGGACATCAAGCGGCAGATCTTGAGAGAGATGCTTGCCAAGAAGTTCAGGCGCTGAGGGCGTTTTTCCAATTACCGTCATAGCCCGGCTGACCCTTTCGTCATTGCGAGGAGCGAAGCGACGAAGCAATCCATCTACCCTCGCGGAGTGAAATGGATTGCTTCGCTTCGCTCGCAATGACGGCCTCACAACTGCTGTCTTGTTAATGGCTCGTCTGACGTTCAAGACGTCGATGCCCGGCACAAGGCCGGGCATGACGGAATTCTTCGATTACGCAACAAGCTCACGCATGCTTGACGTGCTTCTCGAGACCCGGATCGATCAGTTCGCCCTTCATCAGCGCCAGCGGCGCCTTGTAGTACAGCTTGAGATCGCTGAAGGGGTCGGTGAGGATTTTTGTCATCCAGACCAGGCCGGTCTCGACGTCGCGGATGAAGAACAGGTGGATGGTGCGGAACAACAGACCGCCGGCGCCGACCACGAGCCAGATCTTGGCCACCTGGCGCATGAAGTCCGCCGCCGACGTCCAGGGCGTGAACAGGCCGAACAGGGTCGGGTCGAAATACAGAACCAGCGGCGACAGCGCCCAGATCGCCATCAGCACGACCTTGCGCTGCAAATTGTAGCCGACCTTGATCTCTTCCTTGTGCTCATGGGTGGCGTGGTTGACGTGGTCATATCCTCTCGGTTCGAAGAAGAAGTGACCAGCCTGCCGCGAGGTCATGGAGACCAACCAGCCCACCAGCGCCGATACCATCGGATCGATGAACAGCATCACATAAGCGAACAAGAAGCTCGCGGCGCTGACGAAGTGCAGCGACTGGTTGATGCGGCTGTGGTGATAGTAGCGATGGTCGTCCCAGCGCTGGGTCCGCAGTTCCTGCAGGAAATTCTTGATCATTTGCTACCCCCAAATTCTTTCGGGCTTGTGATACTGAGATTCGATGTCCGGCATGTGACATCACGATGTTGACATGTGACGGCTTGCAGCGGCGCGACGACGCGGGCGTCATCGCAGCGCATTACGCGGCTGCGGCGACGTCCACTTTACGAAAGCGCACCAGCGAGAAGTGGCCGAGCGGCGGCACCAGGCGGCGCTCCGCCAGCTCGATGCCGCGCGCGCCGGCCAGCCATTGCGCGTAGCGCGACCAGGCGAACTCGGCGGTGCGGAAGCCCAGCGGGCGCACCACCGGCTGCAGACGCTGCTCGATGAAGCGGCGCATGCCGGCATCCGCGCTGACGCGAGTCAGGATGATGAGTTCGCCGCCCGGCCGCAGCACGCGAGCGAATTCGTCGAGCGCCTTTTCAGGGTTCGGCACCGCGGTGACGACATATTGCGCCATCACGACATCGAACGAATCGTCAGGGAATTCGAGGTTTTCGGCGTCCATCACCGCCAGCCCCTCGACGTTCTTCAGGCCGAGTTCGTCGACGCGCTTCTTGGCCTTCTCCAGCATCAGCTCCGAAATGTCGGTGCCGAAAATCCGCAGATGCGGCGCGTAGAGCGGCAGCGAAATGCCGGTACCGACGCCGACCTCGAGCACACGGCCACCGATCTTGTTGGTCGCCTGGATCGCGGCCTTGCGGCCTTTGGAGAACACGCCCCCGAACACGAGGTCGTAAACCGGCGCCCAGCGATCATAGGCCTGCTCGACCGTTTCACGGTCGAAATCGAGCTGCCTGCTGCCGTCAAGCTTGATGATGTCTGCCATGGTTCGTTCTGCCTTCTTGTCTCACGCATATGACGTGTTGGATGTTGTTCGCACTCAACCCTGCACGGCGCTTGTCGCGGGCGCCCGACGCACCGGACGAAGCGCGCGGCTCGGCTGCAGCGCCGTCAGATTGCCGATGAACTGTCGCGCGCTGTTTTCCCAGGAACGCGCAAGCGCAAAATTCCGGCAGGCCTCGCGCGACATCGTCAGCGCGTGCAGGCATGCGCGACGCAAGTCGGTGTCGATCGCACCGATCGGATGATCGGCGATGACGTCCTTCGGGCCGGTGACCGGAAACGCCGCGACCGGCGTCCCGCAGGCCAGCGCTTCGAGCTGTACGACGCCGAAGGTGTCGGTCAGGCTCGGAAACACGAAGACGTCGGCGGCGGCGAGATGCGCGGTCAGGTCCGCACCCTTCTTCTCGCCGAGGAAGATCGCGCCGGGAAATTGCCTTGCAAGTTGCGTCCTCTGCGGTCCGTCGCCGACGACGACTTTCGATCCCGGCAGGTCGAGCGACAGAAATGCTTCGAGATTTTTTTCGACCGCGACGCGGCCCATGGTCATGAAGATCGGCCGCGGCAGGTCGAGCGAGGCACGCGCATGCGGGTTGAACAGTTCGGTGTCGACGCCGCGGGTCCAGAAGCCGAGCTTGCGAAAGCCGCGCGCGCCGAGTTCCTGCCGCAACGAGTTCGGTGGCGACCATGACGGTGGAGGACGCGGCATGGAAGTTCCGCATCACCGCATAGCCGACGCCGAGCGGCAGCCCGGTGCGAACCGCAACATATTCGGGAAAGCGCGTCGTGTAGGACGTGGTAAACGCGAGCTTACGACGGCGACAATAGGCGCGCGCCGCCCAGCCGATCGGTCCCTCGGTCGCGATGTGGATGGCGTCGGGCGCGGCCTGCTCGATCCGCCGCACAATCTCGCGGCGGTTCGGCAGCGCGATGCGCAGGCCGGGATAGGTCGGCAGGGGCATCGAGGGAAACCCGTCCGGCGTGACAAAGGTGATATCGGCGCCAAGCGTGGACGCGCTCTTCGCCAGCGACGTCAGCGTGCGGACCACGCCGTTCACCTGCGGATGCCACGCATCGGTCGCAATCAGTATCTTCATGTCCGAAGCCTGAGATTAATGATTCTCAAATCCGACGTTGGGACATGGATATTTCAGGCGTATGACGTCATCGTTCTGTAAGGTTGTTTTTTAAGCCCCTCTCCACGCATTTTCGTGTAAACGTGACAGCAAGATGTCAGACCTGAACGACAGCACTGCGCGATCCCGCCGACGGCGGCAGCAGCGGAGCTATGCGCTTCTGATCCTGGCCGCCGGTTTGCTCGCATTCGCCGCCGCTGCCGGCACGCTGTATTACGTGCTGCGGCCAACCACGCTTCGGATCGCGGTCGGGCCTGCAAACAGCGAAGACCAGAAACTGATCCAGCTCATGGCGCAGACCTTTGCGCGTGACAACAGCGCGGTGCGGCTGTCGCTGATCATGACGGAAGGAGCAGCGGAAAGCATCGCGCTGTTCACCGCCGGCAAGGCCGATCTCGCGGTTGCGCGCGGCGATCTGAACTTGCCCGAGAACGCAGAGTCGGTCGCCATCCTGCGCAAGAATGTCGTTGTGCTGTGGGCACCGTCCGGCCTTCCCGCCAAAGGCTCGAAGAAACAGCCGACCCCCAAGATCAAGAGTCTCGACGAACTTGCCGGCCGCCGCGTCGGCGTGATCGGGCGTACGCAGGCCAATGTCACGCTGCTGCGCGTAATCCTGAAAGAGTCCGGCATCGATCCCGACAAGGTCACGGTCAGCCAGTTCGCCACCAGCCAGATTAGCGAGATGGCGCGCGATGCGTCGGTCGACGCCTTCATGGCGGTCGGCCCGCTCAAGAGCAAGATCACGGTCGACGCGATCGCAGCGACGGCGGCCGCGCGCGGCGAGCCGAAATTCCTCCCCATCGACGTTGCGGACGCGATCGCGAAGAAGAATCCGGTCTACGAGTTGGAGGAAATTCCCGCCAGCATCTTCGGCTCGTCGCCGCAGCGGCCGGAAGACAAGGTCGACACCGTCGCCATCAATCACCTGATCATCGCGCCAAAATCATTGTCGGACACCGCGGTCGCAGCCTTCGCCCGCCAGCTCTTCACCAACCGCCAGCAGCTCGCGCGCGAAATGCCGACCGCCTCGCAGATCGAAAAGCCCGATACCGACAAGGACGCCGCATTGCCGGCGCATGCGGGCGCGGCGGCTTATATCGACGGAAACGAGCGAACGTTCCTCGAGAAATACACCGACTACATCTGGTTCGCGGTCCTGATCGTCTCCGGCCTCGGATCGGCCGGCGCCTGGCTGAGGCACTATTGGAACAAGAACGAGCGCGATCAGTACATCGCCCATCGCGATCAATTGCTCGAACTGATTTCCAGGGTGCGCATCGCCGAAACGCCAGGCGAACTGGCGGAAATGCAGGGCGCCGCCGACGGCATGCTGCGGGAAGCGCTCAATTGCTACGATGACGGCACCATCGAGGACGGCGACCTCTCGGTGATCGGATTGGCGCTGGAGCAATTCCATCACGCCGTCGCCGACCGCCGCATCGTGCTCGGCTCGGGCGAGGCCGGCAAGGCGCGGATGCGGGCGGGTTAGGCTTGGTTTCTTCCTTCTCCCCTTCTAGTGGGAGAAGGAAAACTGGCCCGGCAACGAAACCTTAATGAAACAATTCCCTAACGCGACGAAACCATTTTGGCGATATTGTGCAAATGTCCTGAAATGGTTCCCCTGTACATGTTCTGCCAACGACGCGCCGAAAACGGTGCGCCTGGGCGTTAGAACAGGGGACGACCAATGTTTCATTCATTGAAGGTGAACACCCGATTTATTGCTGCCGCTTTTGGTGCGCTGACGATTGGCGCGACCGCATTTTCCGCATCCGCCACCGCGGCGCCGCTGCCGATATTTCCGTTTTTCCTGCCGCAGATCGAAACGGCCCCGCCGCCGGTGCAGGCCGAGCCTCAGTATGAAGAAGACCGTTCGGTCGAACTGCCGGCGCGGCTTCGCCGTCAGGTGGTGAGCTACCCGACCCGAGAGGCGCCCGGCACGATCATCATCGATACCCCGAATACTTATCTCTACCTCGTGCTCGGCAACGGCCAGGCGATGCGCTACGGCATCGGCATCGGCCGCGACGGCTTCACCTGGTCCGGCACGCAGACCATCACCCGCAAGGCCGAATGGCCGGCCTGGACCCCGCCCCCGGAAATGATCGCCCGCCAGCCCTATCTGCCGCGCCACATGGCCGGCGGCCCCGGCAACCCGCTCGGCGCCCGCGCGATGTATCTCGGCGGCACCATCTATCGCATCCACGGCACCAACGCGCCGGAGACGATCGGAACCCGCGTGTCCTCGGGCTGCCTCCGCCTCACCAACGCTGACGTCAGCGATCTTTATTCACGGGTCAGCGTCGGCACCAAGGTGATCGTGCTGCCGATGACGGATCGCCGCGCCGATATCGGCCGCACCATCCGTTAAGTCACCAGCGTTTCTTGATACGAATAGCGGCCCCGACTTTCGCCGGGGCCGTTTTGCATTGCGCTGCGCACGCGAGAAATTGCAATTTCAGCCAATGTAGATGCGGCCACTGCGGCCGTAAAGGCCGCCCAAAGCTCACCGGTTATGCTTGTCGCTCGCTTGACGATCAACGTCACTCGCAAGAGTTTACGCACCGAGACTGACACTTCCGAAAAGTGCCAAAGGTAGACCGTTTCGGAGAATAATGCAGAGCAGGCACGATGGAGTTGCGGGTGGAACAGTCTCCGAACAAAGGCGCAGCTGTTGCCGGAACAATTGGCCTTGGGGACTTAACGGTCAACCGATTGGGCTTCGGCGCAATGCGCCTGTGCGGAGATTCAGCTTGGGGAAGACCAAGGGATCGAGGGCATGTCAATCGAGTTCTGCATCGCGCGGTCGAGCTTGGCGTGAATTTTATTGACACGGCGGATAGTTACGGCCCCGAGACGAACGAGTCATTAATCTCGCAGGCGCTGTATCCTTACCCTCCGGGTGTGGTCATTGCCACGAAAGGTGGCTTGGTGCGACCAAATCGCCGATCTTGGGTCCCAGACGGTCGCCCAGACCATTTGCGACGCGCGGTTGAAGGTAGCTTACAGCGCTTGCGGCTGGAGCGCATCGATTTGTATCAATTCCACGAGCCCGATCCCAATGTGCCATTCATAGAGTCGATTGGAGCACTGGCTGATTTACAGCGCTCGGGCAAAATTCGCCATATTGGCATTTCGAACGTCACGGTTGCGCAGCTCGAAGTGGCGCGCTCCATCACGCCAATCGTGTCGGTTCAGAACATGTACAACTTGCGAAACCGAACCAGCGAAGACGTACTCGTCGCGTGCGAGCATCTTGGAATTGCTTTTCTGCCGTGGTATCCCCTGGGCGGCAAACGCGGCCTGAAGGCACACAAGATAAAGCAAGTCGCCTCGCGTCGCGGTCTCACGCACGCAGCCTTATCCCTTGCGTGGCTGCTCGCTAGATCACCTGTTATGCTGCCAATCCCCGGCACTCGATCCCTTGATCACCTGGAGGATAATGTGCTCGCGGCCGCCCTCAAGCTCGCGCCGGAAGACTTCGACGATTTGGGATGAAGATGCGTTTCATGAAACGACACTGAGTAAAAGCTGACATTCGAATGAGTACACCCTGATGCAGCCTTATTGCGCAGTGGCGCGCCCCTCGCCGCCGCTGTAGAACGTGGTGGGGCGATTCAATTGGGGTCCGGGGGCACGATGCGTCTGCCGATGCATCTGAAGACGGTTTCGATCGCGCTCGCGGTCCTCATCGTTTCGTTTGTGGCCAGCCTGAAGGTGATGGACCTCGTTGCGCCACGCGCCACGAACCGGGCGCCCGCGCTCGCCGAATTGCCGCCGCTGCCGGCAGCACCGCGCGCCTCCACCGTGATGGCGCCGATCGCCGTAGCACTGTCGGCGATCCGCGACGCCGCCGATCGCTCCGCACCGCGCAACTTCACCGGCAAGGCCGACAATCCGATCTCGCAGATCCTGCAGAATGGCGATATCGGCTGGACCGCCTCGCGCGGGCCGATATCGGCGACCGGCGCGCAGGACGCCCTGACACTGGCGACACCGCTGACCGGCACGCTCAACGTCACGGGATCGCTGTCGGCGAAGGCGACGGGGGCAGTCGGCGACGCGCTCGGCGGCCTGCTCGGCGGCAACGTCGCGAAACAAATCGGCAGCGTGAACATCAAGAACCTCAACGCCAGCGCCGAGATCAAGGGCAATGTCGTGATCACGGCGCGGCCGAAGATTGCCGCGAACTGGCGCATCGAGCCGAACCTCACAGCCCAGGTCAATCTCAACAACTCCAGCCTCAGCGTGGCCGGCGCCCGCGTCAGCGTGCCCGCGCAGGTAAAGCCGTTGATCGACAAGAATGTCGCCGAGCAGATCGCGCTGGTTCAGGCGCGGATGCGCAACGACCCGGCCTTTGAACAGAACGCACGGGCACAATGGGCAAAAGCCTGCCGCTCGATCCCGCTGCAGGGCACGACATCCGGCTCGACGATGCCGGCGCTGTGGCTGGAGTTGCGTCCGATACGAGCGATCGCCGCGCAGCCGCGCGTCGACGCTGCGAATCTGACGCTGACGCTCGGCATCGAGGCCGAGACCCGCATCACCCCGGCCGAAACCAAACCGTCCTGCCCGTTCCCCGCCACGATCGCCATCGTGCCGCCGACGCCAGGGCGGGTCGCGATCGGCGTTCCGATCGACATGCCCTTCACCGAACTCAACAAGCTCGTCGAAGCGCAATTCGCCGGCAAGACGTTTCCGGAAGACGGCTCTGGATCGGTCGACGTCACCGTCAAGCGCGCGACCGTCGCCGCGTCGGGTGATCGCCTGCTGATTTCGCTGTCGGTGAGCGCGAGAGAGAAGAAGAGTTTTCTGAGCCTCGGCGGCGAGGCCAATGTGCATATCTGGGGAAGGCCAGCGCTCGATCAGGCCGCGCAGACGCTGCGCCTGACCGACATCGAGCTCGCCGTCGAATCGGAAGCCGCCTTTGGGCTGCTCGGCGCCGCGGCGCGCGCCGCGATCCCGCATTTGCAGAAGACGCTCGCTGAAAAGGCGACCATCGACCTCAAGCCGTTCGCCGCCAACGCCCAGAAGAAGATCGCGGCGGTCATCGCCGACTTTCAGAAGAATGAAGAAGGCCTGCGTGTCACCGCCGGGATCAGCAAGTTACGATTGGCCGACATCGCCTTCGATTCCAAAACGCTGCGGGTGATTGCGGAGGCCGAAGGCGCCATCAACGTCTATGTGACCGCGCTGCCGGCGTTGTGACAAATTCGAGATCCGTAGGGTGGGCAAAGCGAAGCGTGCCCACCATAACCTATTCAAGGAAATGGTGGGCACGGCGCTTGCGCGCCTTTGCCCACCCTACGCACTTGCACCCGAAAACGATCAGTCCTCGAACTTGAACGAGACGCTCAGCTTGGCGCGGTACGCCTCGACGTCGCCCTTGTCGTCCAGTTGCAGATCCAGCTTGACGATCTCGGCGACGCGGAGGTCGCGCAAGTTTTTCCAGCGCGGCTGACCGCCGCCGCCGCGGCCTTCTCCCAGGATTCCTTGCTGGTGCCGATCAGTTCGATGACCTTGTAGACACTCTCAGCCATGTCGTCCTCCCATTGGTGCAGGGGCTGCACTGGGCAGGACGCAGGGATGCTCCTGCCGCGAGACAACCTAACATCGGGACGCGTGTCATGAACAGGATGCGCTGCACCAATACGCCAACGGGTGCCGACAAAAGCAAATGGCCGGGCGGCATCATGCCGTCCGGCCATTTGAGGAAGCCTGGATATCAAGCCACGCCTTATTCAGTGGCGTACTTGAACTCCGGCATCGCCTTCAGCTGATCCTTGGTGGCCGAGAACACGGCGTGATCCGGATACCACGGATTCTTCTTCGGCGCAGCAGCCGGCGCGGTGTTGGCCGCACCCGTCGTCGTCGTGCTCGAAGGCCTTGCGGTCGGCGGCGCACCCGCAGCGCCAGTGTAGGCGATCGGATCATCAACGAACTTCACCTTGTCGAGCGGCACCGCAACCAGATGCTCGCCGACGCCAAGGAAGCCGCCCACGCCGATCACCACGGCTTTGATGTCGCCGTTCTTGTCGGTCAAGAGATCGTTGATCGATCCGAGGCTTTCATTGCTGGTGTTGTACACATTCAGCCCGATCAGCTTCGACGTACGCCAATTACCCCTAAGCGACGACGCATCGGCGGTGGCCGCAGGCGCGGCGGTGGTGGCGCTGTCCGTCGTTGCGGACGTACTTTGCGCGAACGCAACATTCGCCAGCAACGCGGAAGCCGCGACACCGGCAACGGCAATATTTCATCAACATTTCGGTTCTCCTCAGTTCAGAAACGCACTGGGAAAACCCGTCACTTCAGCAAGTGTTCCCGCTATTTCGCATGGAACAGATGCAACCGGTGCGGTCAAAAGCCGCCCCAGTAAGGCGGCATGCCATAGTAGCGATGCAGCTCGGCTTCCTTGGCACGATCGCCCCAATCGAAATCCTTGTCGGCGCGGAACGACGGCGCGCGCTTCAGCTCCTCGTCGTCGATATCGAGTTCATAGGCTTCGAATTTCGTATTGTAGCGCAGCCGTCCCCACGGCAACGGAAGCAGGTTGGCGCCGATGCCGAGAAAGCCGCCGAAACTCAGGATGGCGTAGGATACTCTGCCGGACACTTTGTCGATCATCAGCCGTTCGATGTGGCCGATCATGTCGCCATTCGGCCGACGCACCGCGGTGCCTTCGACGCGGTCGCTCGCAATCAACTGATGCGGCGCGGTCATGACGTCGCTTGCCATTGCACCCTCCACACGTCCTTGTGGAGAACCAACGTTGCAGTGCGTCATAGGTTCCGTCGTCGGCTGCGCGACCGCGCGCCGCATGGCTCGATGGTCCGATGCGGGTGTCGGTCGCCCAGCCGAGCCAGCGGCCAGCTGGCTAGATCATCGCCTCACGCCGCCAGCGCGTCGGGATCGGCTTGCTCATAGATCGCGACCGCCTCGAAGCGATAATCGCAGGCGCGGCAGAACCACAGGAAGGACGTGCGGCCCGGGCTGCTCTCGACCCAGTCGGGTCTCGGGATCGGCTTGCCGCATTGGGCACAGGGATTGCCGTGGGGCAAATAGCTGGAGTCGAGTCGAGCCATGGCGAATCTCCCTTTGACGTCTGTTCGACGACGTCTTGTTCACTGGTGACGGGTTACGCGGTGAAATGGGACAGAACTACTGTCAAAACCGAACTTTCTGGCGGCCACGCTTGTACACTCTCAGTGCTTCATTTGCACGACAAACGTGCACGATTTGCACCGTAAACATGCGCGTCGGCATGACGCAGATTCGTCGTCGCACTCGTGTTCTGCCAGCGAAAGATTCTGCGTTACACCCCGGCGTGCGTTAACGATCGCCCCCGGGGCGGACAATCATCCGCCGCGATATCGCCGGCTTTTCGCCACATCTGTGCCCGGTAGTGGAACTACCGAAGCCGCCAATCGTTAGCACGCCATTCGCAGAGATTGTTTTATGAAAATTTTCCCGAAGTTCGCGTTCGTCACCATCGCCGCGCTGGCGGCTTCACCCGAAGCGATGGCGCAAAGCCGCGCGCAGTATGAGAGCATGGTCGCGAGCCACGCGCGCGCCAACAATGTGCCGGAAGCGCTGGTGCATCGCGTGATCGTGCGAGAAAGCAAATATCACCCGAGTCTCGTCGGACGTGGCGGCACCATCGGGCTGATGCAGATCAAGCTGCCGACCGCGCGGGGCCTTGGCTACACCGGCGATGCCGCGGGCCTGCGCGACCCCGACACCAACCTCAACTGGGGCGTCAAATACCTCGCCGGCGCCTACCGCGCCGCCAATGGCGATCACAGCCGTGCCGTGAGTTACTATGCGAGCGGCTATTACTATGCCGCCAAGCGCCAGCGGCAGGACAAGCCGCTCGAGATCGCGCCAGTGCTCGCCAGCAGCTCCGCGCCGAAGATTGTCGCCGCGCCGTCGAAAAAGCCGGTCGACGCCAACGCACTGCAGAGCGCCAAGTAACTACCCTGCTGCCTACGGCGCTGACGCGCTCCAGCGAAATACCGTCCGGGATGCCGTATAATCGGCACCCGCGTCCCATCCTGCGCGGCTCAGCATCCCGCGAATGCGGTGCAGCACCTCACACAGCCGCGTTGACACGTCAGCCCAAGCGCCTACATTAGAGCCGTTCCGAGGGGTGCTCCGATGAGGAGCTGAGATACCGCAAGCTTGGGCAGTTCTACTTTATCCAAGGTAGTAGCCTGAGACCGCGGTGACCCTTTGAACCTGATCCGGGTCATGCCGGCGAAGGGACAGGGATGTACCAGAAGTCAGTTTTGCGGGGAGATTCCCCCGTTTCCATCATCGGCGCGGGCATTGCCGGCGCATGGCAGGCGCTGCTGTTCGCGCAGGCCGGCCACGCCGTCACTTTGTACGAACGCAGTGACGCCGCGATGACGCTCTCCACCAGCCACTGGGCCGGCGGCATGCTGGCGCCCTGGTGCGAGGCCGAAACCTCCGAACCCGTGATCGGCCGGCTCGGCGTCCGCTCGCTCGATCTGTGGCGCGAGCATTTTCCCGACACCCCGTTCAACGGCTCGCTGGTCGTGGCGCATGCCCGCGACCGCGC
This sequence comes from uncultured Alphaproteobacteria bacterium, assembly GCA_963742935.1. Lineage (GTDB taxonomy): Bacteria > Pseudomonadota > Alphaproteobacteria > Rhizobiales > Xanthobacteraceae > Bradyrhizobium. The sequence goes on from CAVUOI010000051.1 coordinate 46,387, forward strand.
CGATTTCGAACGCTTTGCGCGGCTCACCACCGGCCATACCAGGCTCGACGCGCAGGGGCTGCGCGATCTCGAACCGTCGCTGGAAGGCCGCTTCCGCGACGGGTTGTTTTACCCCGATGAGGCGCATGTCGAGCCGCGAAAGGTGCTCCCCGAACTGCATGCGCGCATCGAAGCCGCCGGCGGCACCGTCAGGTTCGACTGCGATGTGAACGCGCAGGATCTCGACGGCATCGTGATCGACTGCCGCGGGCTTTCCGCGCGCGACGAACAGCCGGAGCTGCGCGGCGTCAAGGGCGAGATGATCATCGTCGAGACGTCAGAGGTCGAGCTGGCGCGCCCGGTGCGGCTGATCCATCCGCGCTGGCCGCTATACGTGATCCCGCGCGGCGACAACAAATTCATGCTGGGCGCGACCTCGATCGAGGCCGAGGACACCGGCGTCAGCGTCCGCTCGGCGCTGGAGCTGCTCGGTGCCGCCTATGCCGTGCACCCGGCGTTTGCCGAAGCGCGCATCGTCGAATTCGGCTCGGGGCTGCGCCCGGCCTTTCCGGACAACCTGCCGCGGATCACGGCCGGCAAGAACAAGATCGCCGTCAACGGACTCTATCGCCACGGCTTTCTGCTGGCGCCGGCGCTGGCCGAGCTGACGCTCGCCTACGTGCAGCGCGGCGCCATCGACAATGAGGTGATGCGATGCGTGTGACAGTGAATGGCGAGCCGCGCGAGATCGCCTCCGCGCGCGTCGACGCGCTGCTCGCCGAACTCGAATACGAAGGCACGCATTTTGCGATCGCCGTGAATTTCGACGTGCTGCCGAAAAGCCGCTGGGCCGAGACCGCGCTGAAAGCCGGCGACGAGATCGAGATCATCACGCCGCGGCAGGGAGGGTGATGTGATGAACGCACGATCCTTTCCTCCGTCGTCCCTGCGAACGCAGGGACCCATAGCCACCGGCCCCCGTGGTGAAGGACGGCGTCTGCCACTGCGCCAAAACGATAGATCACGCGGTATGGGTCCCTGCGTTCGCAGGGACGACGAAGTGAAAGTTGCGACACCATGCTGAACTTCTACGGCAAAACCTTCTCCTCCCGCCTCCTGATCGGCACGGCGTTGTACCCCTCGCCCGCGATCATGCAGGACGCGATCCGCGCGTCGGGATCGAACATCGTCACCGTGTCGCTGCGCCGCGAGGCCGCCGGCGGCAAGACCGGCGATGCGTTCTGGTCGCTGATCCGCGAGCTTGGCGTCACCGTGCTGCCGAACACCGCCGGCTGCCGCAGCGTGCGCGAGGCGGTGACGACGGCAAAACTGGCGCGCGAGCTATTCGCCACGCCCTGGATCAAGCTGGAGGTGATCGCCGACAACGACACGCTGCAGCCCGATGTCGTCGGCCTGGTGGAAGCCGCCGGCATCCTGATCAAAGATGGCTTTGAAGTATTTCCCTACTGCACCGAAGACCTTTCGGTGGCGATGCGGCTGGTGGATGCCGGCTGCAAGGTCGTGATGCCCTGGGCCGCGCCGATCGGCAGCGCAAAGGGAGTCACCAATCGCGACGCCTTGAGGCTGATGCGCGAACGCCTGCCCGATATCACGCTGGTGGTCGACGCGGGCCTCGGCGCGCCGTCGCATGCCGCGCACGCCCTCGAACTCGGCTACGACGCCGTGCTGCTCAACACCGCCGTGGCCAAGGCCGCAGACCCCGTCGCGATGGCGAACGCGTTCCGCCTCGGCGTGGAAGCCGGCCGCACCGCCTACGAGGCCGGGCTGATGGAAGCCCGCGATTTCGCCTCGCCCTCAACCCCTGTGATCGGGACCCCGTTCTGGCATGCCGTATCCTGACAAATTCTATCCCGTCGTTCACAGCGTCGCCTGGGTGACGCGGCTGGCGCTGCTCGGCGCCGGCACCATCCAGTTGCGCGCCAAGGACCTCAACGAGTCCGAAGCGCTGCAGATCGTAGCCGACGCGCTGGAGGCCATCAAAGGCACCGACGCCAAGCTCGTAGTCAACGACTACTGGCGCGCGGCGATCGTCGCCGGCGCAAAACATTTGCATCTCGGCCAGGAAGACCTCGCCGACGCCGACCTCGGCGAAATCCGCAAAGCGGGATTGACGCTCGGCATCTCCACCCATGACGATGAAGAACTGGCGACCGCGCTGGCCGCGAAGCCCGATTACATCGCGCTCGGTCCGATCTTCCCGACCACGCTGAAATCGATGCGCTTCGCGCCGCAGGGCATTCCGAAGATCAGCGAGTGGAAGAAACGCATCGGCAACATCCCGCTGGTCGCGATCGGCGGCATCAAGTTCGAACAATCAGCCGAGATCTTTGCGGCGGGCGCCAACTCCATCGCCGTCGTCAGCGATGTCACGCAGAATGCCGACCCGGATGCACGGGTGCGGCAGTGGCTGGGGCAAGAAGCGAAGGCGGCGTGATGGAATGCTCTCCAGTAGGCCGCGGCAGGAGAATGACGTGAACCCGATCACTCTCACCCCGTCGTCCCTGCGAACGCAGGGACCCATAGCCACCGGTCTTGATGATGAAAAGAGGTCTCCGCCACCGTGCGCCCGCGATAGATCACGCGGTATGGGTCCCTGCGTTCGCAGGGACGACGATGTGGTGACCGTTTCTCGCTCAGCGATGCCAACGAATTAGAACAAGGAGGATAACCCATGAACATCCGCTCCAATCCCGACACCACCCTTCCCGCCGTCACCACCGGACCCCTGCCCTCGTCGCGAAAGATCTTCGCCATGCCCGACGCCGCGCCCGACCTGCGCGTGCCACTGCGCGAGATCATCCTCAGCGAAGGCGCCGGCGAGCCGAACCTGCCGGTCTACGACACCTCCGGCCCCTACTCCGATCCGACCGTCACGATCGACGTCAACGCCGGTCTCTCCCGCAACCGTCTCGCCTGGGTCAAGGAGCGCGGCGGCGTCGAGGAGTATGAGGGCCGTGACATCAAGCCCGAGGACAACGGCAATGTCGGCGCCTCGCACGCCGCAAAGGCTTTTACCGCGCACCACAGGCCGCTGCGCGGCACGGGTGACCACATGATCACGCAGCTCGAATTCGCCCGCGCCGGCGTCATCACGAAAGAGATGATCTACGTCGCCGAGCGCGAAAGCCTCGGCCGCAAGCAGCAGCTTGACCGCGCCGAGGCCGCGCTGGCCGATGGCGAGAGCTTCGGCGCCGAAGTCCCCGCCTTCATCACCCCGGAGTTCGTGCGCAGCGAGATCGCGCGCGGTCGAGCCATCATCCCCTGCAACATCAACCATGCTGAGTTGGAGCCGATGATCATCGGCCGCAACTTCCTCACCAAGATCAACGCCAATATCGGCAACTCCGCGGTCACGTCGTCGGTCGAAGAGGAAGTCGACAAGATGGTGTGGGCGATCCGCTGGGGCGCCGACACCGTGATGGATCTCTCCACCGGCCGCAACATCCACACCACGCGCGAATGGATTCTTCGCAATGCGCCGATCCCGATCGGCACCGTGCCGATCTATCAGGCGCTGGAGAAGTGCGAAGGCGATCCCGTCAAGCTGACCTGGGAGCTCTACAAGGACACGCTGATCGAGCAGTGCGAACAGGGCGTCGACTATTTTACCATCCACGCCGGCGTGCGCCTGCCCTACATCCACCTCACCGCCAACCGCGTCACCGGCATCGTGTCGCGCGGCGGCTCGATCATGGCGAAGTGGTGCCTGGCACATCACAAGGAGAGCTTCCTCTATACGCATTTCGACGAGATCTGCGACCTCATGCGCAAGTATGACGTCTCGTTCTCGCTCGGCGACGGCCTGCGCCCCGGCTCGATCGCCGACGCCAACGACCGCGCGCAGTTCGCCGAACTGGAGACGCTCGGCGAGCTGACCAAGATCGCGTGGGCAAAAGGCTGCCAGGTGATGATCGAAGGCCCCGGCCATGTGCCGATGCACAAGATCAAGATCAACATGGACAAGCAGCTCAAGGAATGCGGCGAAGCCCCGTTCTATACGCTTGGACCGCTGACCACCGACATCGCGCCGGGCTACGACCACATCACCTCAGGCATCGGTGCGGCCATGATCGGCTGGTTCGGCTGCGCCATGCTCTGCTACGTCACGCCGAAGGAGCATCTGGGCCTCCCCGACCGTAACGACGTCAAGGTCGGCGTCATCACCTACAAGATCGCCGCCCACGCCAGCGATCTCGCCAAGGGCCACCCCGCCGCGCAACTGCGCGACGACGCCCTCTCCCGCGCGCGGTTCGACTTCCGCTGGACCGACCAGTTCAACCTCGGCCTCGACCCGGAAACCGCAAAAAGCTTCCACGACGAAACGCTGCCGAAGGAAGCCCACAAGGTCGCCCACTTCTGCTCGATGTGCGGGCCGAAGTTCTGCTCGATGAAGATCACGCAGGACGTGCGGGATTATGCGGCGACGCTGAACGATCCGGCGGGCGTGGGGATGTCGGTGAGCGGGACCATCGAGGATGGCATGGCGTCGATGAGCGCCAAGTTCAAGGAGATGGGGAGCAGCGTGTATCTGGATGCGGAGAAGGTGAAGGAGAGTAATCGGGTGTTGTGAACCCTTTAACTCGTCATGCCCGGGCGAACCCGGACATCCATCCGATAGTTAAAGCCGGGCGAAGGCCCGGCTTTTCACTGCCTTGAGCCTTCGCGTCCGTGAGCGCCATCCTTCTAGATGTTGTAATGCTAAATAGTCATTGAGTAACCAGAAGCTGCAGGCTTTTGGCTTGTTACACACGATGGTCTCTACCCTCGGTTCAACGCGAGCAACGGCTCATGCGGTTCGAAATCTTACCAGGCCTGCCGCCCTACGGACCAATGGCCCTGTCGTTCACCCACCTTGGCGCTCGCGAGCACCGCGAAGGACTAGTTGTTCGTTTCTATCCGAGGGAATCGAAATCGTGGGTAGGTAACTTTCTAGGAGGTGAGACTTCCTGCGACCTCGTCCTCGATCATCCTAACGAAGCCGACGTCATCGTGGTCGCGAAAGGTGAAGGCAGCATCGTAGACCTGGAGAACCGCACCATTCGCGAAATCATAGCGGTAGATATCGAAGAGGTAATTCCGCTTCCGTCCGTTGTCGTGTTTCGTGGGATGGTCAGCTTCATGGCCATCAAGGCGGACGGTTCCGAATGGCATAGTCCGCGTATTTCGTGGGACGGCCTACGCATCACCGAAATCCGTGGAACCGAATTGCTGGGTACGGCATACACGCCGAGCACCAATGAATGGGTGCCCTTCAAACTCGACCTTTTGACGGGACACTGTACCGACGGGATTTATGAGAAAGAAATAGCCAGAGCGGTACGTGTTTCGGGAGGTAAGGAAACCAAAGACTGATCCATCACTAAACTAGTCTGGCATTGGCAAATTGATGGCATCCCCGCGTGTACGCAAGCGTAGCCCGGATGAGCGCAGCGACATCCGGGGCTCACACCGTCCCGCATATCGCTTCGCTCATGCGGGCTACAAGCGGCTTCGTTACGGCGCTTTTTTTGCATCCGCGGGATTTCAGGCACACGACCAAATCACTTCTGATTTTCCGAAATATCGTCAACCCCTCCCCGCAAAAATATTCCGCTTTCGTTTCCACCCAAATCACCGGCATAACTCCGCCCGTCTCACCCGATGAGAGGGCGCTCGCGAACGTCACGAACGCGCGGTGGGATGCGGTGGACGCTGCTGGCGCGAGCGACGTGCGCGCCGGATGCGTACGGTGAAGTCGTGTGGTCCTGGTGTCGCGGTGCTGGCATCAAGTCCGCGAGAGGCGAAAGCATCTTGCGGGCGACGGAGGCAAAAGAGCCGTTCTCCGGGGAGAGCACGAAGCAAGCCGTAAAGCCATTGCGCAGGGAAGGCCGGGATGCTCCGCCTGTACCTGTATGCTCGTGTGCAGCTCTTGCCATTGCGCAAACGGCACGCGGGACCGCGGGTGCGGGAAGCACCCGGTCTTCCCTGCGCCCTCCGATTTTCGGGAGGGCAACAGATGATGCAAAGCCTCGGGCAACAATGTCGCGAGATCGCGAACACACATTCAGTTGTCATCCCCGCGCAGGCGGGGATCCAGTATTCCAGAGACCGCAATGATTGAACCGAGAAGCCGCGGCGTACTGGATCCCCGCCTGCGCGGGGATGACGACTGAATGTTACGCCGCTATCACCGCTCATACGGACAAAGTCGATGGGAAAAATCCGCAGCCACACAACCAAAAGCCGCACCTCAATTCCGGATCAATCCGTTATCGCCATGCGGCTATTTGGAATCGAAATAACCAAGCCGCATTCCGATTATTTTTCGGCGGCCGGCCCGGTATTGCAGTGCGGATGACTTATTTTCGACGCACAGAGAACATCCACTCCGGCTCGACTTGGGAGAGTCGACCAAAGATAACGTCCGTGGCGGGGAAGAAGAAACGTGGGTGAATTGCTGGGCTCGATTGCCCTCACTTTGATCGTCATCGCCGTGATTGCCGGCACGTGGGCCTGGATCTCCACGCTGTTGCGAAAAGGCGTGATGGCGCTGGTCGGGTTCGACCGGGTCTACGTCCAGCAGTTCGAGACCCTGCTGCTCTACCGCAACGGCCGTTTTGACAGGGCGCTTCCCCCCGGTCGGCATCGCATCCGCTCGGGCAGCCGGCAGATCGCGCGGATCGACCGCCGCCCCGAAATTTTCCGGCTCAGCCAGGGCACCGTTTCGACCGATCGTTTCGCCCTCAACCTCACCTATGTGGTGCGCACCCAGATCGTCGATCCCCGCACCACCTTCGAAAGCACGCAGAACTATCGCGACGAAATCTGCATGCGCCTGCAATCGGTGGTGAAGGCGATATGCAGCCGCAAGACGCGGCTGGAAATCCAGGCCGACCACCACGCCTTCGGCAACAGCGTACAGAAGGCGGCCAGCCAGGTGTTCCGTTCGATCGGCTGCGAATGCCTGACCTTCGAGCTGATGCAGGTGGATATCGCCGGACCCGCCATCGAGCTGGACGCGAGGCGGGCCGCCGCCGCGCCGCAGGGGCCCGTGAGCGTGGGCGGAAGAGGCGTGATCGCAGCACTGTGATTGCGCCACGTCCGCCGGCCGATCGATCGGCTACTCTGCCATCCGGTGCACCCGGAATGTCTCGGCTACCGGATTGTCGCCGGACAGGGCGCCCATGCTGCACCGCCGCCGATTCCGAAACGATCATCCTGCGCGGTAGCCGCGTCCGCGAAGGGAACGCGTGCGCAGCACGTCTGCGCAAGCCGAATGGCTTTCGCCATTGCGAAAATCGCCGCGATGCACAACTCTCCCTCATCAGTCATTCATCCGGATATTTTCAGACATGAGCCAGACCAAACTGTTCGAGCCCTTCAAGCTCGGCCCGATCACCCTGCCCAACCGCCTCGTGATGGCGCCGTTGACCCGCAACCGCGCGGTGCCTCCCGGCATGGTGCCGAGCCCGCTGGCGATCGACTATTACGGCCAGCGCGCCTCCGCGGGGCTGCTGATCACCGAGGCCAGCCAGGTCTCGCAGCAGGGCCAGGGCTATCAGGATACGCCCGGGATCTATTCCAAGGAGCAGGTCGCAGGCTGGCGCAAGGTCACCGACCGCGTGCACGAAAACGGCGGGCGCATCTTCATCCAGATCTGGCATGTCGGCCGCGTCTCGCATGACTCGCTGCAGCCTGGTGGCGGCAAGCCGGTGGCACCGTCGGCGATCCGCGCCAAGGGCAAGACGTTCGTCAACGGCACCTTCACCGAAATCTCCGAGCCCCGTGCGCTGGAGCTTTCCGAAATTCCCGGCATCATCGACGATTTCAAGCGCGGCACTGAGAATGCGCTCGCCGCCGGTTTCGACGGCGTCGAAATCCACGGCGCCAACGGCTATCTGCTGGATCAGTTTGCCAAGGACGGCACCAACAAGCGCACCGATGCTTACGGTGGATCGATCGAGAACCGCGCCAAACTGATGCTGGAAATATCCAAGGTCGTGGCCGCGGTGGCGGGCCCCGAGCGCACCGGCATCCGCATCTCCCCGGTGACGCCGGCGAACGATATCTCCGACTCGAATCCGCAGCCGCTGTTCGATCACATCGTCGACGGCCTCAACGCGCTGAAGCTGACCTACATCCACGTCATCGAAGGCGCCACCGGCGGCCCGCGCGACATCGCGCCGTTCGATTATGCGTTCGCTGCGCAAGCGGTTCAAGCAGGCCTACATGGCCAACAACGGTTATGATGCCGATCTCGCAAACAAGGTGCTGGACGCAGGCGCGGCCGACCTGATCGCATTCGGAAAACCGTTCATCTCCAACCCCGATCTTGTCGAACGCCTGAAGAAGGGCGCAGCCCTGAACGAGTGGGACAAGAACACGTTCTACGGCGGCGGGGCGAAGGGATATACGGATTACCCGGCGCTGGGCGCGGCGCAAGCAGCGGAGTAAGCCTCCGCCGTCATTCCGGGATGGTCCGAAGGACCAGACCCGGAATCCAACTAACCGCATAACCCGTCGCACGATGGATTCCGGGTTCTCGCTTCGCGAGCCCCGGAATGACGAGAAGAAAAAAGGCCGGGATCGCTCCCGGCCTTCAGTTTGTGCATCACTCTTGATGTGCGAATTTACTTCGCTTCTGCCCGCTTCGGCGGGGTCGCCGGCCACGACTTCACCAGCGTGTCGTAGTCGACGGTTTCGCCCTTCGGCTTCTCGTTCGCCAGCTTGCGCTGGGGCGCGATGTTGCCATCCTTTTCGGATTTCTTGAACCAGAACTCGGCCGTTTCCTTCTTGTTCAGCTTCGGCCCGCACTCCTTCTGCACGCCGGACTTCTCGAGACGTTCGAGCACCGAGTTCCTGCGCCGCGGCCAGCGCATCCATCGCCGCCTGCGGCGTCTTCGCACCGGACGACGCATCGCCGATGTTCTGCCACCACAATTGCGCGAGCTTCGGATAGTCCGGGATATTATTGCCGGTCGGGGACCACTGCACGCGCGCGGGCGAACGGTAGAACTCGATCAGACCACCAAGCTTCGGCGCGCGCTCGGTGAACGACTTGTCCCAGATGTCGGACTCGCGAATGAAGGTGAGACCGACATGGCTCTTCTTCAAGGATACCGACTTCGAGGTGATGAACTGCAGATAGAGCCACGCGGCCTTGCGGCGATCCGGCGGCGTCGACTTGAGCAAGGTGCCCGAGCCCACATCCTGATAGCCGAGCTTCATGCCCTCTTTCCAGTACGAGCCGTGCGGCGACGGCGCCATACGCCATTTCGGCGTGCCGTCCGCATTCATGACCGCAATACCCGGCTTCACCATGTCGGCGGTGAAGGCGGTGTACCAGAACATCTGCTGGGCGATATTGCCCTGCGCCGGGACCGGCCCCGATTCGGAGAAGGTCATGCCTTGCGCCTGCGGCGGGGCATACTTCTTCATCCAGTCGAGATATTTGACGATCGAATAAACCGCCGCCGGGCCGTTGGTGTCGCCGCCGCGCTCGACGGACGAACCGACCGGACGACAGCCTTCCATGCGGACGCCCCACTCGTCGACCGGAAGACCGTTCGGGATACCCTTGTCGCCGTTGCCGGCCATCGACAGCCAGGCGTCGGTGAAACGCCAGCCCAGCGAGGGATCCTTCTTGCCGTAGTCCATGTGGCCATAGACCTTGACGCCGTTGATCTCCTTGACGTCGTTGGTGAAGAACTCGGCGATGTCTTCATAGGCCGACCAGTTCACGGGAACGCCGAGTTCATAGCCATACTTGGCCTTGAACTTGGCCTTGTAGTCCGGATTGGAGAACCAGTCGTAGCGGAACCAATAGAGGTTCGCGAACTGCTGGTCCGGAAGCTGGTAGAGCTTCTTGTCCGGTCCCGTCGTAAACGACCTGCCGATGAAGTCGTTGATATCGAGCCCGGGGTTGGTGACGTCCTTGCCTTCGCCGGTCATGTAATCAGACAGAACCACCGTCTGGCCGTAACGGAAGTGCGTTCCGATCAGGTCGGAGTCGTTGATCCAGCCGTCATAAACGTTCTTGCCCGACTGCATCTGGGTCTGCAGCTTCTCGACGACGTCGCCTTCCTGGATCAAATCATGCTTGATCTTGATGCCGGTGATCTCGGTGAAGGCCTTTGCCAGCGTCCGCGATTCATACTCGTGCGTCGCGATCGTTTCCGACACGACGTTGATATCCATGCCCTTGAAGGGTGCGGCAGCCTTCTCGAACCACTGCAGCTCCTTCAACTGGTCGGCCTTCGACAACGTCGAGGGCTGGAATTCGCTGTCGATCCATCGTTGATTGACGGCGTCGTCGGCACGCGCGGGCGCGGCGATGGTCACGGAAGCGGCGATCAGCGCGGCCGCGCTGGTCATCGTCAGAAGGCTCTCCTTGTTGAGCGGACTTCCTCTCAAGCGTCGCATGTTGGTTCCTCCGGTTGCAGCGATAGAACTACTTATTCAGGCCCGGGTTGATCCCGGATCTGCTCTTTTTCCCTCGTCAGACGGTGCGAAAAATCACAACGGCTGAAGCGAGCGAAATCAGGGTTGCGAGCCACAGGCTCGATATTTCGACGCCCTCCCCGATCGGAAGCGTCAGAAGCGGGTCGGTGCCGACGAAGGCAATCCACAGCAAATGAATGACGGCAGCAAGCACCAGCGAGATGAACAGCCGGTCGCCGCGCGTGGTTGGGATGCGCAGCACGCCGACGCGTTCGGCCTCGGGATAGGCGACCGCTAGCCAGGTCATCGTTCCCAATGTCAGCGCCAGCATCACGAAGAAGATCGCGGTCGGCAGCGTCCAAGCCATCCATGCAATATGTTCCATCGACGTCCCCTACACCCGACCGAGCGCAAAGCCGCGCGCGATATAGTTGCGGACGAACCAGATCACCAGAGCGCCGGGGATGATGGTGAGCACGCCGGCCGCCGCCAGCAACCCCCAATCCATCCCGGAGGCCGAGACGGTTCGGGTCATGATAGCCGAGATCGGCTTGGCGTTGACCGCCGTCAATGTGCGCGCCAGCAGCAATTCGACCCAGGAGAACATGAAGCAGAAGAACGCGGCGACGCCGATGCCGCTCGCGATCAGCGGGACCAGGATCTTGATGAAGAAGCGCGGGAACGAATAGCCGTCAAGGAACGCGGTCTCGTCGATCTCGCGCGGCACGCCGGAAACGAAGCCTTCGAGAATCCAGACCGCGAGCGGCACATTGAAGATGCAGTGAGCGAGCGCGACCGCCCAGGGCGTATCGAACAGGTTGATCGCCGAATAGAGATTGAAGAACGGCAGCGCAAACACCGCCGCCGGCGCCATGCGGTTCGACAGCAGCCAGAAGAACAGATGCTTGTCGCCGAGAAACCGATAGCGCGAGAAGGCGTAGGCCGCCGGCAACGCGACCGAAATCGAGATCGCGGTGTTGATCAGCACGTAGGTCAGCGAGTTGATGTAACCGGAATACCAGCTCTCATCGGTGAAGATGCGCTTGTAGTTCTCCAGCGTCGGGTGGTGCGGCCACAGCGTCATCGTGGTGACGATCTCGGTATTGGTTTTGAAGCTCATGTTGACGAGCCAGTAGATCGGCAACAGCAGGAAGATCAGGAACGCCACCATGATGGTACGGCGGCAGGGAATCGTGTTCATGACGCGGCTCCCGATTTCTCGGGACGGTCGGCCCCGGCATTGGTCATCACGGTGTAGAAGATCCAGCACACGATCAGGATAATCAGATTGTAGACCAGCGAAAGCGCCGCGGCCTTGCCGAGATCGAACTGGCCGAGCGCGATCTTGACGAGTTCGATCGAAACGAAGGTGGTCGAGTTGCCGGGGCCGCCGCCGGTCACCACGAACGGCTCGGTGTAGATCATGAAACTGTCCATGAACCGCAGCAGCACCGCAATCAGCAGCACGCGGTTCATCTTCGGTAACTGAATTGCCTTGAACACCGCCCAGCGCGAAGCGCCGTCGATCTGCGCCGCCTGGTAATAAGCGTCCGGGATCGACTTCAGCCCGGCGTAGCACAGCAGCGCGACGAGGCTGGTCCAGTGCCAGACGTCCATCACAATGACGGTGGCCCAGGCATCGAACTCGTTGGAGACGTAATTATAGTCGATTCCCATGCTGTTCAGCGTGTAGCCGAGCAGCCCGATGTCGGGCCGACCAAATATCTGCCAGATGGTTCCGACCACGTTCCACGGGATCAGCAGCGGCAGTGCCAGGATCACCAGACAGGCCGCGACGGTCCAACCCTGGCGCGGCATCGACAGCGCCACCACGATGCCGAGCGGCACCTCGATCGCGAGGATGATGGCGGAGAACAGCAGATTGCGGCCAAGCGACGCCAGGAAACGTCCGCCAAGATCGGTCGAGGGATCGAGCAATTCCTTGAACCAGCCGACGCCATTCCAGAAGAACTGGTTATTGCCGAACGTGTCCTGCATCGAATAGTTCACGACCGTCATCAACGGCAGGATCGCGGAGAACGCGACCACCAGGAACACCGGCAGCACCAGGAACCAGGCTTTCTGGTTGACGGTCTTGTCCATCAGGCAACCCCCTCGACCAGAGCGGCTGTCGGCATAGACGTGAACATGTGCGGGATCAAACACCAGCCCAACGTCAGTTGTCGGGGACAGAAAATCCAGGAGGCACGCGGGCGGCGAATTTGGCATCGCCAATGCGGACGCGGGCGAAGCGGACGCGGCCGAGATCATCGATACGCTCGATCGTGGCCGACAACAGGCCAGACGCCGGAGCTGCGACGTTGACGAATTCAGGCCGCACGCCGATCTCGATGTTCGCGCCGGCCGGCAGCACGCCGTAATTGCGATGCAGGCCGATGACATGACCATCGATGCGCGCCTCGTGTCCGCTCACCATTGCCGGCACAATGTTCATGCCGGGTGAACCGATGAAATATCCGACAAAGGTATGCTCGGGCTTGTCGAACAGTTCCGCCGGCGTGCCGCTCTGCACCACGCGGCCGTCATGCATGACGACGACGGTATCGGCAAAGGTCAGCGCCTCGGTCTGGTCGTGGGTGACGTAGATCATCGTGAGGTCGAGCTCGCGATGCAGCGCCTTGAGTTTGGAGCGCAACTGCCACTTCAGCTCGGGATCGATCACCGTCAGCGGTTCGTCGAACAGCACCGCGGCGACGTCGGAACGGACGAGGCCGCGACCGAGCGAAATCTTCTGCTTGGCATCCGCAGTCAAGCGCGTCGCCTTGCGGCCAAGATTAGGCGTAAGGTCCAGCAGATCGGCGATCTGCTTGACCCGCGCGTCGATCTCGGCCTTCGGCACGCCGCGGTTCTTCAGAGGAAATGCGAGGTTCTCACCCACCGTCATCGTGTCGTAGATCACCGGAAACTGGAACACCTGCGCGATGTTGCGCTTCTGGGTTGACAGCGGTGTGATATCGGCGCCGTCGAACAGGATTTTCCCGCGCGACGGCGCGACGATGCCGGAAATCAGATTTAGCAGCGTGGTCTTGCCGCAGCCGGAAGGACCCAGCAGCGCATAGGCGCCGCCCTGCCGCCAGGTCATCGTCACCGGCTTCAGCGCAAAGGATTCAACCGGCGCGTCATTGCCGCCGTAGGAATGCGCGAGATCGACGAGGTCAATGCGTGCCATGTCGCATCTCCCTCAGATACTTTTATTTGTTGACGCGTTTTCTTCACGCGAACCGCTACGCACTTCGCTTGAAAACGCTACGTTCGGCGCGGCGACCAGGCGGTCGGCGGCGTCGAACACGAAGACATTGTCGGGATCGAGCACGGCATCGAGCACATGACCGGGCTCGTATTCATGTACGCCCTGCAGCACCGCGACCCAGTTGGAAGCGTCACGATTGAGATGCACGAAGCTCTCGGAACCCGTAATCTCGGTGACTGTGACGGTGGCATGGAACGCATGACGGCCGGCGATGCCGTTCGCCACTTCGAGCTGATGGGCGCGAAAACCGACGCGATAGGGGCCGTCGGCCAGCGACGCATAGAGCCCGGTGGCCGGCGCCTGAATGCCCCCGGCATAGGCCACCTGTCCGTTTTTCTTTTCGATACCGACGATGTTGAGCGGTGGATCGGAGAACACCTGCGCCACCCGCAACGTGTCCGGGCTGACGATAGACTTTTGAGCGTGTTGCCGGCCTGAAGCACCTCGCCTTCCCACATGCACACGGTGTCGCCGCCGAGCAGCAGCGCCTCCGAAGGCTCGGTCGTCGCATAGACGAAGATCGCGCCCGACGCCTCGAAGATGCGCGGCAGCTCGGCGCGCAACTCCTCGCGGAGCTTGTAATCGAGATTGGCCAGCGGCTCGTCCAGCAGAACCAGATCGGCGCCCTTGACCAGCGCGCGTGCAATCGCGGTGCGCTGCTGCTGGCCGCCGGACAATTGCAGCGGCGTGCGTTTCAGAAAAGGCTCGAGCCGCAGCAGCTTTGCAGCTTCCTGGACGCGCCGTTCGATCTCCTCGCGCGGCCGGCCCTGCACGCGCAACGGCGACGCGATATTCTCATACACCGTCAGCGAGGGGTAATTGATGAACTGCTGATAGACCATCGCGACCGAGCGCTGCCGCACGTCAAAACCCGTGACGTCCTTGCCGTCGACCAGCACGCGACCGGTGGTAGGCTTGTCGAGACCGGCCAGCAGCCGCATGATCGAGGTCTTGCCCGACAGCGTCGGTCCGAGCAGTACGCTCAGCGTGCCGCGCTCGAGCGTCAGCGAGACGTCGCGGATGGTCGGGATGCCATCCACGGTTCGCGTGACGTGTTCGAGCGTGACGCTCATGGCCGCCCTCCCACTTCGCGCAAGGGACGTTCACCGGAGGCGCGGTGGGCTTTGATCCATTGGTCGAGCGCGGCAACTTCGTCTGCCGTCAGCCGCAGGCCGAGCTTGGACCTTCGCCACACAATGTCTTCCGCGCTATACGCCCATTCGTTCGCGATCAGGTACCTGACTTCGCTTTCCGTCAAGGTAGCGCCGAACGACTGGCCGAGGTCGGCAAAAGATTTCGCGCTGCCAAGCAATTTTGTCGCACGCGTGCCATAGGCATGTGCCAGCCGGCCGGCATGCGCCGTGCTGAGGAACGGATAATTCCGCGTCAGTTCGGCGGTCAGCGCCGCCACGGCCGAAACGTCCATGTCGCCGCCCGGCAGCGCCGCCTTGCCGGTCCAGCCTTCTTTGGCTTTGGCGCTGCGCAGGTATGGCGCAAGCCGCTCCAGCGCCTCTTCCGCAAGGCGCCGATAGGTCGTGATCTTGCCGCCATAGATCGACAGCAGCGGCGCGCCGCCGGGCGTATCCAGTTCGAACACGTAATCGCGGGTCGCGGCCTTGGCCTCGCTGGCGCCGTCGTCATAGAGCGGGCGCACGCCGGAATAGGTCCAGACCACATCGGCCGGCAGCACCGGGTTTTTCAGGTACTCGCTGGCGGAGGCGCAGAGATACTGGATCTCCTCGCGGCGAAGCTTTCACCTTCGCCGGATCGCCATCGTAATCGCGGTCGGTAGTACCGATCAGCGTGAAATCGTTCTGGTAGGGAATCACGAAGATGATGCGGCCATCGGCATTCTGAAAGATATAGGCGCGGTCGTGCTCATAGAGCTTGCGCACCACGATATGCGAGCCCTGCACCAGCCGCACTTTTGCGCGCGCGTTGACGCCCGAGCCTGCGGACAGCACCTGCTCGACCCATGGCCCACCGGCATTGACCAGAGCGCGGGCCTGGATGGTCGTACGCTCTCCGCTGATCGTGCTCTCGACGGTGACCTGCCAGACGCCGTCGACCTGACGGATCTCGACCGCGCGCGAGCGGGTGCGGATTTCAGCGCCGCGATCGGCGGCGTCGCGTGCGGTCAGCACGACGAGGCGCGCGTCATCGACGAAGCAGTCGGAATACTCAAAACCCTTGGTGTAGCGGTTGGCGATCAGGGGCTTGCCCACCTCGTCATGGACGAGATCGACCGAACGGGTCGGCGGCAGCAGATGACGGCCGCCGATATGGTCGTACAGGAACAACCCCAGCCTGAGCAGCCAGGCCGGGCGCAAGCCAGCGTGGTGCGGCAAAACGAAACGCAACGGCCGGATGATGTGGGGCGCGATCTGCCAGAGGATTTCGCGCTCGATCAGCGCCTCGCGGACCAGCCTAAACTCGTAATATTCGAGATAACGCAGGCCGCCATGCACCAGCTTGGTCGACCAGGACGACGTCCCGCTCGCCAAGTCATTCATTTCACACAGGAAAACAGAATTACCCCGGCCCACCGCATCGCGCGCGATGCCGCAGCCGTTGATGCCGCCTCCGATGATGGCGAGATCGAAAACCCTGTCCAAATGAAACGCTTCCCCGGCGATCGCCTGTTCACTTCGGCGATTCTACTTTCGAATTGGAGTTAATCACAAAGAAAAACGAAAGCAAGATGAAAGCAAAGGACTCTGCAATATCGGCACGACCGTGAGATCTGTGGGCCTTTATGTGGAGCGAGAGCGGGGCTTTCATCCTTCGAGACGGCGCTTCGCACCTCCTCAGGATGAGGTCACTCACCGTTTTCTTCGCCAGAGAAAGCTCCGCACCCTCATGGTGAGGAGCCGCGCAGCGGCGTCTCGAACCATCTGGCTCGAGCCGGCCGCGCTACTTCAACCGCACCACGGTCGACGCCGGCTCGCCACCACCTTCGTCGATATCCGCCGCCGGCTTGTCCATCGCCTCGACCACGTCGATGCCGCGATGGCTGCAGATGTTGGCGAGGCTCGCCGGCAGCGGCGCGTCGGTGACAAAGGTCTGGATCTGGCTGAGATGGGCGATGCGTACCGGCGCGCTGCGGCGGAGTTTTGTGGAATCCGCGACCAGCATGACGCTGCGCGCGTTGGCGATGATCGCCTGCGCCGCCTGCACCTCGCGATAGTCGAAGTCGAGCAGCGCGCCCTCCTCGTCGATCGCGGACGCGCCGATGATGGCGTAATCGACCTTGAACTGGCCAATGAGACTGATCGCGGTTGACCCGATCACGGCGCCGTCGGCACGGCGTACCGCACCTCCCGCCACGATCACCTCGATGCGCGGATGGCGGTACAAGAGCATCGCGACGTTGAGGTTGTTGGTGATGACGAGCAGATCCTCGTGCGAGGTCAGCGCGCTCGCGACTTCTTCCGTGGTGGTGCCGATGTTGATGAACAGCGAACAGCCGTTCGGAATCCGCGACGCCGCGGCAATCCCGATCGCTCGCTTCTCTTCCGCCGCCACGAAGCGCCGTGCCTCATAGGCGAGGTTCTCGACGCCGGAGGCGATGATCGCGCCGCCGTGGATGCGGGTCAGCGAGCGCTGGTCGCAGAGATCGTTGAGGTCCTTGCGGATGGTCTGCGCCGATACCTCGAAACGCTTGGCGAGGTCCTCCACCATCACCCGGCCAAAGGCCCGGGCGATGTTGAGAATTTCGGTCTGGCGGTGGGACAGTCCGGCCACGCGGCACCCTTGAGATATGGACTTGAGACAGCCCTGGGGCACAAAGTTGCCGTTATGGTGCGGCTGATTGGGGCCGCAGTCAACGAGGCCGATCGGCCGCGGGGGTTATCGGCCGGCCGAAACAGCTATTCTGGTTAAGGCGACCGCGCCGCAAGCCGTGCGACCCGAACCGTCCACCGCGCTCGACAAAACAATGTGTGGCTGCAAGACTGCCCCCACAACAAAAACGGAGGAAACGATGGACATCGATCGACGTCAACTGGCCCTGCCCGCCCTCGCGCTCGGACTGTTAGCCGTGGTTCCGGCCTTCGCCGGTGCGGACGAGGATGCGGTTGCGAAAAGCGTGGAAGCCTTCCGTGTGGCGCAGGCGGCCGGCAACGCCGAGGGGCTGGCCTCGCTCTGCGCCGATGACCTGAGCTACAGCCACTCGAATGCCAAGGTCGACACCAAGGCATCGCTGCTCGACGGCGTTGCCAAGGCCAACTACAAATGGACGGCGCTTGAATACAAGGATCCCACGATCCGCGTCGTCGGCCCGGCCGCCATCGTGCGCTTCACCTTCCTCGGCGAGCAGGAGTTCAACGACGGCAAGAAGACGCCGCAGAACCTGCACATCCTGATGAACTGGCAGAAGCAGGGTTCGGACTGGAAGCTGCTGTCGCGCGCCGCGACCAAACTCTGACGCGCAGTCTCGAATTCATGTCGCTGGCGGTCAGGCCGCCAGCGACATCCCGTTGCCGAGCAGGCGCCGGGCAGCGCGCTCCGCCTCGCGTGCATTGCGGAATAGCTGCCCTTCCAGCCGATTGAAGCGGTGCGAAGCAGCAAAAAATCGGTAGCCGCCGGGGTCGCGCACGACGATGCCCGCCTGCTGCGATCCGACTTCAATAATAAAAGTATCCGACATGACCCAGCCTCTGATTTCTTCCGGGCCGACAACCGGTTGCATAGCGAATAGTTCCGCTTCCGCGCTGCGACGTGACGCCAGCCCACGTCACAGCTGGTCACAGATTAGCGAGCGATGATGTGCGCTGGAGCACGTTCATTGGCGGTGACGGCTGCGAGCGTCCCGGCCCGCTTCAGGTGGCGACCACGCCATCCGAACGGACCGGCTGCGGATGGCCCTGGTCGTCGATCGAGACGTAGGTGAAGTTGCCATCGGTCACCAGGATCGACTGCAACTCCTTGCGCCGCACGACCCAGGCTTCGAGGTGAACGGTGATCGAGGTGCGCCCGACCCGCACCAGTTTGGCGTAGACCGAAACGAGGTCGCCGACATAGACCGCTTTGCGAAAGTTCATCGCCTCGATCGCGACCGTCACCGTGCGCGACTTGGCGATCTTGGAAGCGAACACGCCGCCACCAAGATCCATCTGGCCGAGCAGCCAGCCGCCGAAAATATCGCCGTTGGCATTGGTGTCGGCCGGCATCGCCAGCGTGCGGATGCAGAGATCGCCGCGCGGCTCGGTTTCGGTAGCGAGCGGCGCGTGGCCATGCGTCTCCGTCACTTGAAGCTCTCCCATCCGGCGTCCGGCGTAAACCTTCTGCCGAACTTGTCGGTCAATGCCTCCAGCGTCGAGACCACGTTCTCCACGCCGCGCGTCCGCGCGTAGTTCAACGGACCGCCGCGGAACGGCGCGTAGCCGGTGCCGAAAATGACGGCGCCATCGACGACGTCGGCATTGTCAACGATGCCCTCGCGCAAGCAGGCGACGCAGACATTCGACATCGGCAGCATCAGCCGGTCGATCATTTCAGCCGTCGGCTCCGTGGTTGCGGTCATGCCACCGGTATCGGCCTTGCCGTCCTTCCAGGTGTAAAAACCCTTGCCGGTCTTGCGGCCGAGTTCGCCCCTAGCGACCTTTTCACGCAGCCAGGCCGGCGTCGGCGGCAGCATGTCGCCGAACTTGGAGCGCAGCATGTCGCCGACGTCGAGGCAGATATCGAGGCCGACCTGGTCGGCCAGTTCAATCGGCCCCATCGGCATGCCGAACTTCTTGGCGGCGGCGTCGATGACCGTCTTGTCGATCTTCTCGTCCAGCATCACCATCGCTTCCAGCATGTACGGCGTCAGCGCACGGTTGACGAGGAAACCGGGCGAGGATTTGACCGGCAGCGGCAGGCGGTCGATGGCGCCGACAAAAGCCAACGCCTCTTTCAGCAATTGCGCGTCGGTGCCGTCATGGCTGACGACCTCGACGAGTTGCAGTCGCGATACCGGGTTGAAGAAGTGCAGGCCAAGCAGCCGCTCGGGGTTCTGCAGCGTGGTGCGCAGATCTTGTAGCGGAATGCTCGACGTGTTGGTAGCGAGGATCGCGCCCGGCTTCATCTTGGGCTCGAGCCCGGCGTAGACCTTCTGCTTCAGCTCCAGCTTCTCCGGCACCGCTTCAATGATGAGATCGGCATTGCGGACGCCTTCGGCCTGCATGTCCGGCATCAGCCGGTCCAGTGCATCGCGCACCGAAGTTCGCTTGCGCAGAATCTTGCCGTAGAGCTCGGCGGCGCGCTTGATCGCGCCTGCGATCGGCTCCGGCTTCATGTCGGCGAGCGTGACCCGCATATCCTGGCCGGCGCACCAGGCGGCGATGTCGCCGCCCATGGCGCCGGCGCCGATGACGTGAACGTGCTCGATCTTGTTGCCGCCGCCGGCGAGCTTCTTCATCTGCTCGCGCAGGAAGAAGACGCGGATCAGGTTCTGCGCGGTCGGCGTCACCATCAGCCTGGCGAAGGATGCCTTCTCGGCAGTGAGCATCGCCCGCTTGTCGCCGCCGTGCTTTTCCCAGAGATCGATCAGCGCGTAGGGCGCCGGATAATGCACTTCCGGCGCGGCCTTGGCGGCCTCGCTGCGCATCCGCCCGGCGAGAAGGCTTCTGACAGGACCGAGGCTAAGAATGTTATTGAGCAGCCCGGGCTGCGCGCGCTTCAGGCGGCCCGACACGGCGTCTTTCACCGCATTCAAAACATGCCGCTCCTGCGTCACGGCATCGACCAGCCCGAGCGATTTTGCCTTTCTCGCATCGATGGTCTTGCCGGTGAGCATCAGCGGCATCGCCTGCATCGGATTAACGAGCTGCGTGAACCGCACGGTGCCGCCGAGACCCGGATGCAGGCCAAGCATAACTTCGGGGAAACCGAACCGCGCGTCCTCGATCGCAATCCGCATCTGGCAGGCCAGCGCCACTTCGAGACCGCCGCCGAGGCAGAAGCCGTGGATCACGGCCACGCTCGGCACCCGCAGGGCCTCGAGCCGGTCAATCACCGTATGCGCACGACCGATCTCGGCCTCGACGGCGCCCACATCGGTCGCGCCACGAAACGCATTGACGTCGGCGCCGGCAATGAAGCCGGACTTTTTGGCGGAACGGATGACGAGCCCGGTGGGCCGCTGGCTCTCCAGCTCCGCCAGCACCTTGTCGAGTTCCTCGATCAGGTCAGCCGACAGCGTATTTGCGCTGGTGCCTTCGCGGTCGAACAACAGCCACGCAACGCCGTCGGCATCGCGGGTCAGCTTGAAATTCCTGTACGAGCCGGCGGTATCGGGCTTCGGCCCGAGTTCGAGCACGCGATCGCCGAGAACGTTCATGATCTGGCTATCCATGCTCACACCATCTCTATCAGCATCGCACCGCCCTGCCCGCCGCCGATACATTCGGTGGCGATGCCGCGCCGCGTGCCCAACCGCTTCATGGCGTTGACGAGGTGCAGCACGATACGATTGCCGCTGCAGCCGACGGGATGACCGAGGCTGATCGCGCCGCCATCGACGTTCAGCTTGCTCTGGTCGAGTTCACCGGCAGCACCTTCGAGACCAAGAATTTCCTTGCAGAATTTTTCATCGTTCCACGCGGCGAGACAGCCCAGCACCTGCGTCGCGAACGCCTCGTTCAATTCCCAGGTCTCGATATCGCCAAGCGTCAGCTCGTTCCGCTTCAAAAGCTCGGTGGCCGACAGCACCGGGCCAAGGCCCATAATGCCGGGATCGAGCGCCGACCACTGGCTGTCCAGAATGGCCGCCTTCGGCGTCAGGCCATGCTTGGCCACAGCGTCTTCGGAGGCGAGGATCACCCAGGACGCGCCGTCGGTGATCTGCGAGGAATTGCCGGCGGTGACCTTGCCCCACGGTCGTTCGAACACTGGCTTCAGTTTTGCCAGGCTCTCCGGCGTCGAGTCCGGCCGCACGCCGTCATCATGATCGTAGAACTTGCCGTCGATGCGAGAACGAGGTTTCGACCTCGCCCTTGAGCCAGCCTTCCGATTGCGCTCTCGCCAGCCGCTTGTGGCTTTCGGCGGCATAGGCGTCCGACTGTGCGCGGGTGACGCCGAAGAGATGTCCGACCACTTCGGCGGTCTGGCCCATGTTGAGATCGGTGATGGGATCGGTCAGTCCACGCTCCAGCCCGATGATCGGCTTGAGATAGCTCGGCTTCACCTTCAGCGCCGCCATGATCTTTGCGCCGATGCCCTTGGCGCCGGCGAGTCCCGCGAACCAGCGTACCCCCTGTTGCGGCCAGACCAGCGGAGCGTGGCTCAACGCCTCGGCACCGCCTGCCAGAATGAGGTCGGAGACACCCTCGCGGATGTAACGATAAGCCGTGTCGATCGATTGCATGCCGGAGCCGCAATTGATCTGCACCGTGAAGGCGACCATCTTTTCGCCCATGCCGAGCCGCAGCGCGGCGACACGGGCCGGGTTCATTTCGTCAGCGATGACGTTGACGCAGCCGAGGATGACCTGATCGAAAGCGTTGGGCGCAAAAGGCTGCCGCGCCAGCAACGGCCGGCCGCATTGTACGGCGAGATCGACCGGCGTGAACGGCCCAGGACCGGAACGCGCTTTCAGGAACGGCGTCCGGCTGCCGTCGACGATAAAGACCGGTTTGGCCATCAGCTTGCCGCCCTCTGTTCACCCAGTTCCTGGAAGAACTGATGCACATCGGCAGGTTTCTTGTAAATCGGCGACAATGCCTCAGGTGCGAAATCGTCGACCTCAATCACCCTGGCGACCGCTTCATGCGCAGCCTGCAGCTTCTCACCGTCGGCCTGCGTAATGACGCCCTTCTTGACCGCTTCCTTCCAGTCATGCAGGCGCGCGGCCCGCATCTGCCTAGAAATATCTTCCGCCGCCGTGACCAGGAGGAACGCCTTTTCCAGCCGCGCGACGCCGCCATCGTCGTCGACATGCGACAGATCTGCCGTCAGCCGGTCGCGCGCCGCCGAGGGCTCCAGCACGAGCTGCGCGCATTGATGAACGACCCGGTCGGAGGGGCCGATCACCTTCGCGCCGAACGGCTGGATCAGGAATTTCAGGATCACCGCCACGAACCGGTTCGGCAGGTTGGCGAGGATCTCGGCAAAGCGGTTTTCGATGGTGCGAAAACCACTTGCCATGCACCATTCAAGCGCCGCGAAATCCTCCCGTTGCCGCCCCTCGTCTTCCCAACGCTTCAGCGCGGCCGACAGCAGATAGAGTTCGGACAGGATATCGCCGAACCGCGCCGACAGCATTTCCTTGCGCTTGAGCGCACCGCCGAGCGTCAGCAGCGCCATGTCAGCGCAGAGCGCGAAGGCCGATGAGTAGCGCGAGAGCTGACGGTAAAACCGCGTGGCGTCGCCGGCATCGGGCGCCGGGGCAAACAGGCCGCCGCTCCAGCTTCGGCCCCAGGCACGGAACATGGTCTTGAAGCTATGGCCGACGTGATTCCAGAACGCCTTGTCGAAGGCGTCGAGTCCTTTGGCGCGGTCGGCTTCGCCCAGTGCATTCATCTCATTGAGCAGGAAAGGATGAGCGCGGATCGCGCCTTGGCCAAACACGATGAGATTGCGCGTCAGGATATTGGCGCCCTCCACGGTGATGCCGACCGGCACCGAGCGATAGAGATTGCCGAGATAGTTTTGCGGACCGTCGATCACGGCCTTGCCGCCATGGATGTCCATGGCGTCGTCGATCGCGATCCGCATCCGCTCGGTGGCATGCAGCTTCATGATGCCGGAAATGACTGCGGGATGATGCCCCTGGTTGAGCGCCGCGCAGGTCAGCCGCCGCGCCGCGTCGAGCAGATAGGCGGTGCCGGCAATACGTGCCAGCGGCTCCTCGATGCCTTCGAACTTGCCGATCGCGATGCCGAACTGCTCGCGGATGCGGGCATAAGCACCGGTGGTGCGCGCGGCATAGGCCGCCCCTGCGGCCGACAGCGATGGCAGCGAGATGCCGCGGCCGGCGGCGAGCGCCGTCATCAGCATCTTCCAGCCCTGCCCGAGCCGCTGCTGCCCGCCGATGATGTAGTCCATGGGGATGAAGACGTCGCGACCCCAGTTTGGACCGTTCTGGAAAACCTGCATCGCCGGCAGATGCCGGCGGCCGATCTCGACGCCGGGCAGATCGGTCGGGATCAGGGCGACGGTAATGCCGAGTTCGTCCTGCTCTCCGACCAGATGATCGGGATCATAGGCCTTGAAGGCGAGGCCGAGCAGCGTCGCGACCGGCCCCAGCGTGATGTAGCGCTTGTGCCAGTTCAACCGCAGGCCCAGCACTTCGCGGCCTTCGAAATTGCCCTTGCAGATGATGCCGGTGTCGACCATCGAGGCGGCATCGGAGCCAGCTTCCGGGCTGGTCAGGCCGAAGCAGGGAATGTCGGTGCCTTCGGCGAGCCGCGGCAGCCATCTGTTTTGTTGCTCCTTGGTGCCGAAGCGCATCAGCAGTTCGCCCGGCCCGAGCGAGTTCGGAACCATCACGGTGACGGCGGCGGTTAGCGAGCGCGAGGAAAGTTTTCGCACCACTTCGGAATGCGCATAGGGCGAGAAGCCAAGCCCGCCGAACTC
Source organism: uncultured Alphaproteobacteria bacterium (assembly GCA_963742935.1). Lineage (GTDB taxonomy): Bacteria > Pseudomonadota > Alphaproteobacteria > Rhizobiales > Xanthobacteraceae > Bradyrhizobium. Next base: position 70,637 of record CAVUOI010000051.1, read on the forward strand.
CTTCGGGATGATCATGCCGAAGAATTTGTGGCGCTTGATGAAGGCCCACGCTTCCGGCGGCAGGTCGCGCCACTCCCAATTGATCTTCCAGTCGTCGAGCATGGCGCAGAGTTCGTCGACGGGGCCGTTCAGAAACGCTCTCTCTTCCTCCGTCAGCACCGCCGGCGCGACGGCCAGCAATTTCGACCAGTCGGGATTGCCGGTGAAGAGGTCGGCGTCCCACCAGACGTCGCCTGCCTCGAGCGCTTCACGCTCGGTGTCGGACATCGCCGGCAACACACCGCGCGCCCAGGAGAAAATCGGTTTGCTGATGAAATCGCGGCGGAAGCTCATGGCGAACTCTCCTGTCTGCGGCGCGGCGTCCCGCCGCACCTGAGCCAAACCAACCCGGGCCGGACGTTGGCTCATTCTAGCTGAAACGCCGGGGTTTCGGGGGCGGCCCGTATCGGGACTGAAGCGAAATTGATGAACCGGGATACAACGGCGAGAGCGCCGAAACGTTCCGAAACGTCTGCATTATCCGGTGGTTAAAACAATCTCTTTCGTCATTCCGGGGCGCGACAAAGTCGCTAGCCCGGAATCCATCGCGATGCGGTTTTTGCCGGTCGATGGATTCCGGGCCTGCGCCAAAGGCGCATCACGGAATGACATGCGGCTAACTCCGGCTTCATGAAACGCGCCTGCTGCGCCGCCGCTCGTTGGGGACGAACACGGCAAAGACTTCCCTGACGCGAACGGCAGGTGTGACGTCCCGGGTAAAACGACGCTCCGCGGTGGTGCGGATTTCCTCCACGCGCGGCGCGTAAAGCGCGTTGTCGTACAGCGACCCGTCGAACCGCAAATCGGCTTCGCCGTCAGTGAGATAAGCGTTCGAAACAAACAGCAATACGAGCAGCGCCGATCCGGCGTAGGTAAAATATTTGGAAATGGGCATTTGGTGCGCAAGCCTCTTCTTTCTTGAAGAGGAAGGTGCGCCACGCGCCCTAAAAGTCGGGTTTAGGCGTGCCCAGCTTTTGCCCGAACGGTTGGCTGCAAGTTGCCAATTTGTGACGAATTTTAATGAATTTCCCTCTCGTTATTCCGGGGCTCGCGAAGCGAGAACCCGGAATCCATTGTGCAACAGAAGCTGCGGCCCGTTGGATTCCGGGCCTGCGCCCAAGGGGCGCATCCCGGAATGACGTTGAGAGAGGCGGGCCGCTCAGCCCGGCCCTGCCCCCTGCGTCGCGGTATACACGGCGTAAAGCGACTGGCTCGCCGCCATGAACAGGCGGTTGCGCTTAGGGCCGCCGAAGGTGACGTTGCCGCACACCTCCGGCAGGCGAATGCGGCCGAGCAGCTTGCCTTCCGGCGACCATACCGTCACGCCGCTGTAGCCGACGGCGCGGCCGGCATTGCTGGAGGCCCAGACATTGCCGTTGACGTCGCAGCGCAGGCCGTCGGGTCCGCACTTCACGCCGTCGACCACGCAATCGCTGAACCGCTTCAGATTGCCGAGCTTGTTGTCGGCGCCGACATCGAACACAAAGATCTCGCCCTTGCCACCCGGACCGGTATCGCCCGGCCCCTTGCCGGTGGAGGCGACATACAGCTTCTTGTTGTCGGGCGAAAAGCAGAGGCCGTTGGGATCGGGCACCTGCTCCTCGGTTACGACCAGGTCGATGCGACCGGAGGGATCGATGCGGTAGCAGTTGGTCGGCAGTTCGCGCTTACCCGGCACGAAGCCCGCCGGCTGCCCGATCATCGGATTGAGCTTGCCGCCGGGATTACTCGGACCTCCCGCAGCATCGGGCTCGCCCTCATAGAGTTGGCCGCCATAGGGTGGATCGGTGAACCAGTAGCTGCCGTCTGGATGGGCGACGACATCGTTGGGCGAATTGAGCTTCTTGCCGCCGAAATTGTCGGCCAGCACGGTTGCGGTGCCGTCGTGCTCGTAGCGCACCACGCGGCGGGTGAGATGTTCGCAGGAGAGCTGGCGGCCCTGGAAGTCGAACGAGTTGCCGTTCGAGTTGTTGGACGGCGTGCGGAAAACGCTGACATGGCCGTCATCCTCGGACCATCTCATCTGCCGGTTGTTGGGAATGTCGCTCCACAACAGGTAGCGGCCCTGCGCGCTCCAGGCCGGACCTTCGGCCCACAACAAACCGGTGTAGAGGCGCTTGATCGCGGTGTTGGGCTGAGCCAGATCGTTAAAGGATGGATCGACCGCGATGATATCAGGATCCCAGAAATAGGTGGTTGGGGCGCCGCGCGGACTGAAGTCGCGCGGCGGACTGGTGATCGTGGACGGCGGCGCCACCGGGCCGGGTTGGGGGCTGGCTTGGGGTCCTCCCTGGGCCAATGCGGCGCTTGCCCCCGCGACGGTGGCGCCGGCAAATACTGCCAGACCGTGGACAAGCGTTCGTCGTGACAACGTGGTTTCTGGATCGTGCTGTTCCGGCTGTTGCATCGCATCCTCCCGATCTTTGCGCCGGCCGTTGATCCGACCTGGCAAGTAGAAGTTAGTCCGGTCCGTTCAGGGTTGCGAGAGCTGCGTTCAATTAAGCTCCCAGTTCAATCTCGCAATCGATAATGGCAGTACATCGTCCAACGCTCCGTCCCATCGTAATTTTGGTGGGCGACTGCCCGCATGGCTACAAGGTGGACGACGTGCTAGTCCTTCCCCAACTCTTTACGCTCTTCAACAAACCGCTCTGTTCGCTGGACAAAACAACATGAAAACGTCCACTCGACAGATGCTGCGTTGCACTGCGGGATCGCACGCCGGACGACTACTTGTTGCAGCCCTGTCACTGGCGATCTGGACCGGCACGGCCGTGGCCAACCCAGCGGCCAAGATCCCCGCTCCTTCGCCCGACAAGCTCGCGCGCATCACCGAATTCTTCGACAATGAAGTTGCGACCGGGAAGCTGCCGGGCGCGGTGGTGCTGATCCAGCAGCATGGCAAGCCGGTCTATCTGAAATGTTTTGGCGTTCAGGATGTCGCAACCAAGACTCCGATGTCACCGGACACGATCTTTGCGCTTCATTCGATGACGAAGCCGATCACCAGCGTTGCGGCGATGGTGCTGATCGATGCCGGGAAGCTTTCGCCCGCCGATCCCGTGTCGAAATTCATTCCCGGATTCTCCGACGAGAAAGTGCTCGTCGGTTCTGAAACCTCTGATGGCCACGACAATCTGAAGCTCGTACCGGCAAACCGGCCGGTCACCATCATGGACCTGCTGCGCCATACGTCGGGCATCACCTACGACTATATCGGCGGCAGACTGATCATGAAGGCCTATTCGGAATCGGGCCTGTTCGACGGGCGGTACACCAACGAGGTGTTTGCCGATCGCATCGCAAAACTGCCTTTGGCGCGCCAGCCTGGTACGCTCTGGCGTTACGGACATTCGACCGACGTCCTGGGACGCGTCATCGAGATCGTCTCCGGGCAGACGCTCTATCAATTCGAGAAGCAGCACATCTTCGACCCACTCGGCATGAGCAGCACGAAATTCACGCTGGAAAGCGCCGGCGAACGCGCGCGGATGGCGGAGCCGTTGCCGAGCGATACCATCCTGAAACTTGCGGAGGCGCAACGACGCGCCCACCCGGAATGGCAGTCCGGCGGCGGCGGGCTTGTTTCGTCCCTGAACGACTATGCCCGTTTTGTCCAGATGATTCTGGATGGCGGGCAACTCGACGGCAAACGCTACCTCAGCCCGGCTGCGTTCAAGTCGATGACATCAGACCATATCGGCCCCGGGTCCGGCGTCGCGCGTGACTATTACTACTTTCCCGGCGACGGCTTTGGCTATGGTTACGGCTTTGCCGTGCGCACCGATCCGGGAAATGCCATACCGCCGCCGCCAGGCTCGATCGGCGAACTCAAATGGGATAGCGGGAGCGGCACTTATTTCGGCGTCGACCCGAAACTAGACATGATTTACATCCTGCTCGAGCAGACCCAGAACGAACGCGGACGCATCACGCCTGCGTTCAAGAAACTGGTCTACGACGCGTTCGCCACGGACAAATGATCCTCGGTCCTGCCGGCGCACCCTGGACATTCCGAATGCTAGTTGGCCTCATGAGCCACACGGGCGGCATTTTCGGTCATTCGGGTGGCCGTCAGTCGCAAGAAGTAGAGTGATAGTCCCGGATTGCGCTCGCAGAGCTTCTTCAGTGCTCCGTCGCTGATCCACAACAGGTCCACATCAGTTACCGCCAGCGCCGTTTGCGTACGGCGCCGTGCAATGGAAAACAACCCGACCTCTCCGAACAAGTCGCCGGCCGACAGCCGGTGATCAATTTCCGGAAGCGAAACCTCTCCCGATACGACCATATAGAGCAAGTCAGCGTGCTCACCCTTCCTGAAAATGGCTTCGCCTGCCTTGACCCGCTTCGCGCGCATGAATGGCTGCAGCCAGTCGGGAGAAAGGTCTGTGGCCGCGGCGAGCTTGGCCTTGCGCAGCAAAGTCGTCATCTGAAGCAGCAGCAACACATTCAGCGGAAGCAGGATCATGTGCAGGATGAGAACGGGATATATCCCCTCACCCAACCCATAGCCGATAAAAGCGACATTGCTGCTTATCGCGGCCGCACGCAGGCTCAACATCGTGCTCATACAAAATGTGAGGAGGACAAGCGCCGACGCAAGGTAACCCACACCATCGATCAACGTCATTATGGTACGAACCCGGGCAAATGAATTGGCAAAAAATGGCTTAAATCAAAACTCGCATAGGACGCGCAATATTATTGGGCGGAAATGAGGCCGCGTCCTTCCCTACGTCAAACCTTCGTCCGGAATATTCAACACGTTGCCGCACGCCTTGCAGTGCACGGCATCGCTGTCATGACGCTGCAGTCCGCAGGTCGGGCAGGCAAACCGCACCTTGTGTGGTGTCAACAGCGCGCGGGCGAGATTGAAGAACAGGGTCACGCCAAAAATCATGATGACCACCGTGATCAGGCGGCCGGTCGTTCCCGACAGGGTGATGTCGCCAAAGCCCGTTGTCGTCAGCGCCGTCACCGTGAAGTACAGCGCGTCCGCATAGTTCGCGATCTGAGGATTACCAAACTTCTGCGTTTCATAAACGATCGCGGTCATCACGAAGATGAATACCGCAAGGTTGGTGACGGCAAAGATCACCTCCTCATTGCGCCGGAAGAACGTGCTGTCTTCGCGCAGCCGGGCCAGCATCTGGTAGTCGCGCAACAGCCGCAACGTTCGCAGGATCCGCAGAAATCCGCCGGCTTCCCCGGCGAGCGGCGCCAGGAATGAAATAATCGCAACAACGTCGGTCCAGGTCGAGAAGTGGGTAAAATCGCGCAGCCGATGTCGGCTGACGAGGAGCCGCGCGGCAAAGTCCGCGAGGATCACGACACCGAACACGATGTCGAGCGCTTCCGTGATGTCGTTCGACGGCAGGAACGACGTCGCGATGATGAACAGGACGGTGACGATATCGAATGCCAGCAGCCCATAGCGAAATCGGACGCCTTCCGGCGTTGTGCCTTCGTAGAGCCGTCTGACTGACTTTCGGAATGTGGCAAGCGACATGGCGCTATCTTCGCCGCTTGCACGCTTCATTGCAATTGATGGCTGGCGACGACGAAAGCTCCTGCTGCGGAAAGCTGTCGCAGGCGGGCCTTCACTTCTTGCTCGCCGCCTCGCGCTCGATAAAGGCGACCTCCGTGCCCTTCTTCAGGAGCTTAGCCAACCTGTCGACATCCCAGTTGGTGAGGCGCACGCAGCCGTGCGATTCCGACTTGCTGACCTTCGAGGGGTTTGGCGTGCCGTGGAAGCCATAGCTCTCCGACGAGAGCCCGATCCAGTGTGAGCCCGCAGGGTTGTTGGGCCCGGGCTGGATGATGAAGGCTTCCTTGGATTTGACGCCCTTGAACTTGTAGTCCGGATTGTAGCGATAGGTCGGGCGCGCATCGATCGAGGTCACCTTGAGCACGCCGCTTGGCGTCGGCTTCTCGTCGCTTCCCACGCTCGCCGGAAAGAAGGCGAGCAGTTCGCCGGTTTTTCCGAGGACTTTTACCGTCTGGGCGGTCTTGTCGACCTCGACGCGCGTAAGAGGTCGCTTGGTCTGCCTTGGCTTGGCATTCGCCTCCCTTGGCAGGACATTTGCCACTGTGATGGTCTGACCGGCCTCGTCGAATTTTTTACCGGGGTTGAGCGCTTCGAGCAGCCCTTCGCTCATATGAAACCTTTCGGCGAAAGCCTCGAGCGGGCTCGCGTAATCAAGCGACTTCAATTCCTTCATGTCTTCCATCTTCGCGGGAAGCTTTTTGAGGAACGGTCCTTTGACATCCTTCTCAGTGATCTTGTAGTCGACGACAACAGGCTCCGAACTGGTGGCCAATAAGGCGCCCCAAACCTCGGAAGTCAGGGGCAGCTTGCCTGCGGCAAGGCCCTTGGATTCGGAAAACGCCTTCAGCGCCTTTTCGGCGTTCTCGCCGAGCTTGCCGTCGATCTCCCCGGGCGAGAAATTGGCGCGATCGAGCAGCACCTGCGCCTTGACGACCGCCGGATCAATCCGGTCATCGGCCGGCTGCTTGCCCTTGAATTCCGCGTTGTTGACCGCGGCCGCATCGGGGCCCGCGAAGGCCGGTGCAGCGAGACAGACGAGCATCATCAACCCGGCGAGCAAGCGGATCATCGGCAATCTCCGAAACGACATCTGATAAGGATTTGGAAGGGTCGGAGTTCCCGAGGTCGTAGTCCGCCGGATTAATCCGGCCGGATCATCTCGAACATGTTTTCCGGCTTGATCTCAAAATAGTCGCCCTTCCGGCCGGCACGGACGATCGGGTGGGCGAGCCCGGTCTGGTAGACGCCATCCTGTATGAAGGTCTTCTCGATGTGGACGGCGACGACTTCGCCGAAGGTGACCCATGCCGGAGCCTTCTTGCCGTCAGCGCCTTGCAGCTGGATGATCTGCGTCAGCTTGCATTCGAAGGCGACCGGGCTTTCAGCGACGCGGGGTACGTTGACGAGCTTGCAAGGGGCCTGCGTGAGCCCGGCGATCTCAAACTCGTCGACATCGCGGGCAACGTGGGCGGCGGTCGCATTCATCTGCTTCGCCAGATCCATGGTGGCGAGATTCCAGACGAACTCGCCGGTATCCTGGATATTGCCCGCGCTGTCCTTCCAGTTGGTGGAGGAGAAGCCGATGATCGGCGGCACGTAGCAGAAGGCGTTGAAGAAGCTGTAGGGCGCCAGATTGACGTTGCCGCTGCCGTCGCGCGAGGAAATCCACCCGATCGGGCGCGGCGCGATGATGGCGTTGAAGGGATCGTGCTTGAGGCCGTGGCCGTTCTTCGGCTCGTAATAGTGTAGGTCTTTGATTGTCACGCCGGGTCATCCCTTGTTGTTCGTAGCCCGGATGGAGCGAAGCGCAATCCGGGGAATGGCGCAAGCAACCGGAGCCATCCCGGATTACGCTTTCGCTCCATCCGGGCTACGCAGTTCGGAATAACCGGTCAAGTGGCGAACAGCTCAATTCGCCTTGCGCGGCTCGAGGGCCTTGAAGAGGAAATCGACCATCTGGTCGATCGTTGCGCTGGGCTTATTGACGGCCTGCGCGATCATCTGCGGGTGGAAGAAGCGGATCATGCCGGTGCAGGTGCAGAGCGCCGCCAACGGCAGGTCGGGCGCCTCGAACTCGCCGGACGCCACGCCCTGGGCGATCACTTCGCCGATGATGCCGGTGCAGCACTCGATATGGGTGACGCAGACGTCCCAATCCTCCTGCATCGCGATCTCAACCATCTCGTGCAACTTGGAATCGCCGACATAGCGCTCCGTGTTCATCCGATTGATGGTCTTGAGCAGTTCGCGCAGGCGAGGTTTTGCCGGGCCGGGCCGGGCCGCGACCCGTCGCGCCTCGACTTCGACCTCGCCCATCAAGGTTCGCGCCACGCTCTCGTGGATCGACTTCTTCGAATCGAAGAAGCGATAGACGTTCGCGGGGCTCATCCGCAGTTCTTTGGCGATGTCGGCGACCGTGGTCTTCTGGTAGCCGATCTGCCTGAACAGACGCTCCGCCACCACGAGAATCTTTTCCCGAGTGTCCGTTTCGACGTGTTCCGAAGTCAGCGCCATGTCAGTTCTCAATGTTCAATTATTCGGCGGCGTCGGCAAGCGGAATTGCATGCGGACCCCTGACCTGTTCCTTGGCCTGATGTTGCGGTGCAAGATCAGGCTGATCGGCCTGGCCGCTTTCGTCCAGGCTCTTCCTGAACCACAGAGCGTAAAGACCCGGCAGGTATAGCAACGTCAGGAAGGTTGCAACAAACAAACCGCCCATGATGGTGATCGCCATCGGACCCCAGAAGGCCGAGCGCGACAGCGGGATCATGGCCAGGATGGCCGCCAGCGCCGTCAGCACCACCGGGCGCGCACGGCGGACGGTGGCCTCGACGATGGCTTCCTTGCGCGTCAGACCCTGAGAGACATCACTCTCTATCTGATCGACCAGGATCACGGCATTGCGCATGATCATACCCGCCAGCGCGATCAGGCCGAGCAGCGCCACGAAGCCGAACGGCTGGTTGGCGATGTTGAGGCCGAGCGAGGCGCCGACGATGCCGAGCGGCGCGGTCAGGAACACCAGCAACAGCCGCGAGAAGCTCTGGAGCTGGATCATCAGCAACGTCAGCATCACCATGACCATCAGCGGAAACAGCACGAAGATCGAGGCATTGCCCTTGGCGGATTCCTCGAACGCGCCGCCCGGTTCGATCCGGTAGGCCGGTTCGAGATGGTCGCGGATTTCCTTCAACTTGGGCCATATCTGGTTGGTGACATCGGGCGCCTGCACGCCGTCGACGACGTCGGTACGCACCGTGATCGCCATGTCGCGGTTACGCCGCCACATGATCGGCTCTTCATGGGAATACTCGATCTTGGCAATCTGTTGCAGCGGCACGGCAACACCATTGCGTGACGTCACAGTGAGGTCACCGACGCTCTTGAGATCGAGTCGCTCGGAGGAGACGGCGCGCGCGACCACGCCGACCTTCTCGATACCGTCGCGAATGGTCGTAACCTGCGCGCCTGAAATCAGCATGGCGAGCGCCTGCGAGACGTCCTGCGGGGTCAGACCGAGCGCACGGGCGCGGTCTTGATCGACGACGAGCTTGAGGTAAGGCGACTGCTCGTTCCAGTCGAGCTGCGGTTCCACCACGTTGGGATTCTGCCGCATGACGTCGCGCACCTTGTAGGAGATGTCGCGCACGGTGTTGGCGTCGGGGCCGATGACGCGGAACTGGACCGGGAAGCCGACGGGCGGGCCGAAATTGAACCGGTCGACGCGCACGCGCGCTTCGGAAAGATCCCCCTCGGAAACCGCCTTCTCCAGCCGCGCCTTGATCCGCTCGCGGGCCTCGACATCCTTTGAGACGATCACGATCTCGGCAAAGGCCTCGTTCGGCAGTTGTGGATTGAGGCCGAGCCAGAAGCGCGGCGAACCCTGGCCGACATAGGAGGTAAACGTCGCGATATCCTTGTCGTCCTGGAGCAGCGCCTCGGCCTTCTTCACGGACTTCTCCGTGACGTTGAAGGCGGTGCCTTCCGGCAGGCGCAACTGCAGGAACAGTTCGGGCCGCTCCGACAACGGGAAGAACTGCTGCTGCACGTGGCCGAAGCCCACGATCGAGAGCGCGAACACGCCCACCGTCGCCAGCACCACCTTGACCCGGTGATCGACGCACCACTGCACCATCGAGCGCAAGCCGCGATACATTCGCGTCTCGTAGACCGCGTGCGGATCGTGGTTGTGGTGGACCGTGATGTTAGGCAGCAGCTTGACGCCGATATAGGGCGTGAAAATCACCGCCACGAACCAGGAGGCCACCAGCGCGATCGCCACGATCCAGAAGATGCCGCCGGCATATTCGCCGACCGCCGAATTGGCAAAGCCGATGGGGAGGAAGCCAGCGGCTGTGACCAGCGTTCCCGTGAGCATCGGAAACGCAGTTGATTCCCAGGCAAAGGACGCCGCGCGGACGCGGTCCCAGCCTTGTTCCATTTTTACCACCATCATTTCCACGGCGATGATGGCGTCGTCGACCAGCAGGCCGAGCGCGATGATCAGCGCGCCGAGCGTAATACGATGCAGGTCGATCGACATCGCGTTCATGACGATGAAGACGATGGCGAGCACCAAGGGCACCGACATCGCGACCACGATGCCGGTGCGCCAGCCGAGCGCCACGAATGAGACGAACAGCACGATCGCAAGCGCCTCGATGAAGGAATGCACGAACTCGCCGACAGCGCGCTCGACCACCTTCGGCTGGTCGGCGATCTGCTCGACCTCGATGCCCTGCGGCACGGCCTTCATGAAATCGTTGGTGGCCTTCTCGACCTCCTTGCCGAGCTCGAGGATGTTGGCGCCCTTGGCAGTGACGACGCCGATGCCGAGCGCAGGCTTGCCTTCCTGGCGAGCGATGAAGGTCGGCGGATCGACGAAGCCGTGGGTGACGGTCGCGATATCGCCGAGCCGGAACACGCGGCCGTTGCTCTCAACAGGGCTCTCCGCAACCGCCTTGGCGCCGTCGAGCGCGCCGGTGACACGCAGCGGCACGCGCTGCGAGGAGGTTTCCACCGTGCCGGCCGGCGTGACGTTGTTCTGCTTGGCCAGCGAGTCGAACAGCGCCTGCGGCGTGATGCCGAGCGTCGCCAGCTTGGCGTGCGAGAACTCAACGAAGATGCGCTCGTCCTGGGCGCCGTAGAGATTGACCTTGGTAACGCCGGTCACCTTCAGCAGCCGCTGGCGGATGCCTTCGGCGGCCTTCTTGAGCTGCGCGTAGTCGGCGCCGTCGCCGGTCATCATATAGAGAATGGAATCGACGTCGGAGAATTCGTCGTTGACGGTCGGCCCGAGCAGGCCCGCGGGCAACTGGCCCTGCACGTCGGCGAGCTTCTTGCGCAGCATATAGAACAGATACGGCACATCCTTCGGCGGGGTCGAATCCTTGAACGTGACCTGCATTGCCGTGAACGACGGCTTTGAATAAGTCTGCACCTTCTCGAAGTACGGCAATTCCTGCAGCTTCTTCTCGATGGGGTCGGCGACCTGGGTCTGCATTTCCTGCGCGGTGGCGCCCGGCCAGATCGCGGAAACGTTGACCACCTTGACCGTGAAGAACGGGTCTTCTGCGCGGCCGAGCCGCTCATAGGAGAAGAAACCGGCGGCGCCCAGCACGATCATCAGAAACAGGATCAGGGTCGGATGGCTCACCGCCCAGCCCGAGAGATTGAAGCGCTTCATGTCACTCTCCAACGATACCGTTGTTATCGACCACGCACTCTCATGCTTTAGAACGACAGCGCCGAGACCACCCGGACCTTCTGGGCCGGATCGATCTTCTGCACGCCTAGCGCCACCACCTTGGCGCCGTCATTGACGCCGCCCGAGATCACGACGGCGTTGCTCTCGTAGGATTTCACGATCACCGGCTGCAGCTTCACGGCGCCGGCATCGTCGACGGTGTAGAGCGAGGGATTGCTGCCCTGGCTGAACAACGCCGACAGCGGCAGTTTTGCCACGCGCTCGGTAGCGGCATCAGCCAGCGTCAGCGTCGCGGTCATGCCGAGCGAGACCTTGTCGTCGGCTCCCGGCAGCGAGAATTTTGCCAGATACGTCCGCGTCGCCGGATCGGCCGAGGGGGCGATCTCGCGCAGCGTCGCGGTGTATTTCTTTTCCGCATCCGACCACAGCGTCACGCTGGCGATGCCGGACTTGGCGCGTCCGACCAGCGTCTCGGGGATCGCGACCACGGCTTCCTTTTCGGCAAAGCGCGCGACCCGGATCGCGGTCTGGCCGGAGGCCACGACCTGGCCGGGATCGATCAGTGTCGCGGTGACGACGCCGCGGCTGTCGGCCAGCAGCGTCGCATAAGAGAGAGAGTTCTTGGTGAGTTCGACCGAGCGCTCGGCGCGATTGAGGCGCGCCCGCGCCTCATCGGCGGCGGCGCGGCTCTGATCCAGTTGCGCATCGGTGGTCCAGCCCTTGGCGCGCAAATCCTTGGCGCGCTGCTCGGCAGCGCCCGCCTGCGCCAACACGCCGGTGGCGGCGCTGAATTCAGCCTCGGCCTGCTCGGCCTGCAGCTTCAGATCGACCTCGTCGAGGGTGGCCAGCGGCTGGCCGACATCGACGGTCTGGCCGACTTCCACGAGGCGCTTGGCGACCTTGCCGGGGACCCGAAAGCCCATATCGGTTTCGATCCGGGGCCGGATGGTCCCGACAAAGCTGCGCTCGGGCGTTTCGGCCGCATAACGCACCGTGGCGACCAGAACCGGACGTCCGGGAGCAGGCGCTTCGGCCGCCTTTTCATTGCAGCCGGCCAGCGCAAACACCGCAAAAGCCAGCGACGCGCCAGTCAACAGCCTGTAATAGCTTGAGAAAATGGATCGGGTGAACATCTGCACTCTCCATCGGAAATCTAATGAAGAGTATTGATTGGCGACTGATGAATGTCAATATTCGTCAGTGATCAGGAATTCGTGAAGGAATGTTTAGTTAAGAGGTAATTGCTTGTCCTGAATTCTTGTTCCGGGCAGTGATGCCGGGCGCGGATCAGGATGGGTTGAGCTCTTCGCGAAACCCATCGATTCATTACGCGGAGAGATGATGGGTTTCGCGTAGGGCTCAACCCATCCAACAAATCTCCAGATCAATTCGCGTCCGCGAATTCGGTCTTGGTCTCGTGACCGCCGAGGAAGACGAGCAACCCCGCCGCGAGCGGCAGCAACGACAGCACCAGCAATCCCGTCGACGTGTTGCCGGTCGCTTGCTTCACCCAGCCGATCAAATACGGCCCGCCGAAGCCGGCGAGATTGCCGATCGAATTGATCAGCGCGATGCCGCCGGCCGCGGCGGTGCCGGACAGCCATGCCGTCGGCAGCGTCCAGAACACCGCAAAGGTGCAGAACACGCCGATCGCGGCGACCGTCAGCACCACCATGGTGATGGTGGGATCGGTGATGTAGCTGGAGACGGCAAGCGCCAGCGCGGTGAGCAGCAGCGGTCCGCCGACATGGGCGACGCGTTCGCGCGTGGCGTCGGAGTGCCGCGCCCACAGGATCATCGCGATGGTGCCGAAGAGATAGGGAATCGCCGTGACGAAGCCGGTCTGCGCGTTGGTGAGCCCGAACGCCTTGACGATCTGCGGCAGCCAGAACTGCATGCCATAGAGCGCACCGACGAAACCGAAATAGACCAGGCTTAGCGTGATCACTTTCGGCGACGACAGCGCTTCGCCGAGCGTGAGGTGTTTTGCCGCCTGCTTGGTCGCGATCTCCGCCTGCAGCTTGGCCGAGAGCCACGCCTTTTGCTCCGCGGTGAGCCAATCGGCCTTTTCAGGCCGGTCGGTCAGATAAAACCAGGTGACGATGCCGAGCAGCACCGAGGGGATGCCCTCGATGATGAACAACCATTGCCAACCCCTCAGGCCCATCATGCCGTCGAGCCCCAGCAATAGTCCCGAGATCGGCGCGCCGATCACGGTGGATACGGGAACAGCGATGGCAAAGGCAGCGAGGAACCGTCCACGATATTCGGCCGGGTACCAGTAGGTGAGATAAAGAATGATGCCGGGGAAGAAGCCGGCCTCCGCCACGCCGAGCAGGAAACGCAGCACGTAAAAGCTCATCTCGCCGCTCACCGTCGCCATCAGTGCCGAGATGATGCCCCAGGTCACCATGATGCGGGCGATCCAGCGGCTGGCGCCGAATTTTTCGAGCGCGAGATTGCTCGGCACCTCGAAGATGAAATAGCCGATGAAGAAGATGCCGGCGCCCCAGGCGAAGATCAGCGGTGTGAACTTCAGATCCGCATTCATCGTCAGCGCGGCAAAACCGAGATTGACGCGGTCGAGGTAGGAAAAGAAGTAGGCCAGCACCAGAAAAGGTATCAGCCGCCAGGAGATCGCACGGATGGTGGAGGTTTCGATGTCGCTTTTTGCTGGCGCGGTGGGCTGGCTCATGGAGGTTTCCGCTTGAAGGGTTTCTTGTTCAGCGACGATTAGCGGGCGTTGTGTCCGCTTGCAACGCAAGATGCTCGCACTGACGCAACGCGGGCATTCCGTCAGCGAAGGGCTGATGGCGGAAAGCTCGTGGGCGACGGCTTGCTAATCCGCCAGTTGAAACCGCTCGAATCGGTGTAGCTCTTCCTCAATGCGGCGCTTGAAGTCCTTGCGAAGGCTGCGCATTGCGCCTTTTCCAACCCAGCTCCACTTCTGCATGAGGAGCTTCTTGTTATGGCGATCGGTCTTCAGGTCGATCGCGGCGACGATGTCCTCGCCAACGAGCACCGGCAGTGCGAAGTAACCCAAAACCCGTTTTTCCTTCGGCACATAGGCTTCGAAGCGGTGGCCGTAATCGAAGAACAACTCAGTGCGCTTGCGCTGGATAATGAGCGGATCGAACGGCGAGAGGATGTGGACCGGGCCGTCCTCGCCCTCACCGCCCGGCGCGGCTCCGTTCGTCTCGAGCACTTCCGGCCGCGCCCAATGCTCCTGCTTGCCGGCGCCTTCAAGCGCGACCGGCGCCAATTCCTTGCGCCGCACCCGCGCCTCGATCAGGCGCCGCACCGCGGCCTTGCTCGGCGCGTCGAGATGGCAGATCGAATCGAGGCTGACGACGCCTTGCGAACGCAACGCCCGATCGAGCAGGTAGGCGATAATATCCGCCGAGGGCGCCGGCTTCGGCGGCTTGTCCCAGCCGAAATGCCGCGCCATCAGCTCATAGGTTTTCAGCATGCCTGTGCGTTCGGCGATCGTCACCTCGCCAGTATAGAAAGCAAGCTGCAGCGCCCGCTTCGAAGGCTTGCGGCTCTGCCAAAGATGCTCCTTTTCGGCCAGAACGTCGTCCTCGATGTCGCGAATGGTCAGCGCGCCGTCGCGCCGCAGCAACCGCATCACCTTGCGGGTGTCCTCGGGCTTGACGGAAGCGAACCACCGGTGGCCCTCGCGCCGATGCTCCCGCATCGCCGGAACAAAGAAGCGAAAATCCTTCGCCGGCACATAGGACAGCGCATGCGTCCAGTATTCGAACACGCTCTTGTCGACGCTTTGTGCCTGACGCAGGTCGGCGCGGGCGTAGGCCGGGATACGGCTAAAGAGAATGTGATGATGGCAGCGCTCGATGACATGGATGGTGTCGATCTGCACATAGCCGAGATGATCCACCGCCGCCGCCACCGCCTGCGGTCCGTCGCCGAACGGCTCGCGGGTATCGAGCCGCTGGGCATGCAGCCAGATTCGGCAGCCTTCGATTTTTGTCAGGAGGCGGGGTGCGGTCGCGCGGGGCATCGCCCGGCAATGTACCCGGATTCGCCAGCTTGGCGAGCCCGGGTTCCAGGAGTTCAACCGCTACGGAGCAGGGTCACCTCTTCGCTTCTGCCGGTCTCCGACGCTGCCGGTGGCGATATCGGCCTCGCAGGAGGCGCGGCCGGGCTGGGGCGCCTGACATTTATAAACCTTGCCGGTGAGGCGATCGACCAGCCATGCGCTCTCTTCCGTCGGGCTTTCGAACCCGACGTAGCGGCTGCCGAGCGCGTTGATCAGCGTCGACAGCAGAATTGCAGCGGCGATCATCGCCGCACCGATCAGTGTTGGCATTGAATTGCTGGAACCGGCAGGCTCCGATGCGCTGGTACGATACCCCTGATACTCACGCTGTCGCTTGACTGACTGTAACACCCGCGCGCCCGTCTGGTTGCCCCGAACCAATTCTTCTTCAGATTTTTTTGTGAGTCGATTTGCTAGGCGCGCATCTGGCCAATTTGTTGTCGACAGATCGACGCTGGCGCGATGTGCACTGCTTTTTTCTTTTCTGAAACGAGTTAAAGCGACGGACCGATCCGTATTTGTGCGGAGGTGCCGGGTGTCATGTGCTCACGTTGGCCCGCTACCGTGCATTGCGCCGCGCGACTTGGCGATCGACGGGCTTCGGATCGCCGCGCGGCGTCACCGCAAGGGGACGCGAACGATCCCATCGCCGGTCGAACGTGTGGTTTATCACGCAGGCAATTTCGGGGGGTCCACCCACCCAAGACGGCTCGACCCACAAAATGACGCCGTATCGCTCTCAAACACCCGCAAAATGCCATCTCAGGGCCGCTTGGCGGAAAGCCGGCCGCAATCTATGTGACTTATATCACATAGCCGCGTTTGAACCTGTCTTATGCTCGCAGCATCAAAACGTCATGCACGCCAATCTGCAGGGCGTTTAACAATGAGGATTAAGACAATGACCCGCTTTCTTTCTATCATGACCGCCGGTGCCGCCCTGTCGATGACGGCGGGGCTGGCCGGCGCCGGCGACACCGTTTCGGCCGAGAAGATCCTGGATGCGCTGAAGCCGAAGGCAAGTGTGAGCCGCGGCCTTTCAAGCGGTCCGCAGCAGCCGGTGGATGTCGCCGGACAAGCCAAGGAAACCGGCTTCGTCAACACGCTGCGCAACCGCAAGACGCGGTCGCTGTCGATCGGCGAGCGCCAGGAGATTGCGGAACTTGCCGCAACCAAGCCGAAGATCGATCTCGAAATCCAGTTCGACTACAACTCGGCCGACATCAGCAAGAATTCGGTGACCGCCGTGCAGGAACTCGGTAAGGCACTCTCCGATTCGACCCTGAAGGGCTCGACCTTCGTGGTTGCCGGTCATACCGACGCGGTCGGCGGCGAGGCGTATAATCAGGATCTTTCCGAGCGGCGCGCCGACACGATCAAAAAGTACCTGACCGAAAAATACGGCGTCACCGGTTCCGACCTCGTGACCGTCGGCTACGGCAAGACCAGGCCGAAGGATACGAATGCTCCGATGGACCCGGCCAACCGCCGCGTTCAAGTCGTCAACATGGATACCAAGACCGCGTCGAAGTAAGGTCTTGGTGGCTAGTCCGCCTGCCGCTTGCGGCAGGCGGATTTTGATTTTGTCGCCGCCGCGACGCAACATGACGGCTCGCCACGAACAGCATCTGGTTGAAGATACCAGCAGGCTTGCAGCAATCGCCGGTCCTTGCGACGCGAACAGCGCCAGCCCGCACAGATACACCGCACCAATGGCGAGCTATCCGAACAGCATGCCCGGATAGCGCCGACCAAGCGGCCATCGCCGAACGAATGGATCGACAGTGTGATAAGCTTCTTGGCGAGCGGCGGATGCATCGGATTGAGCATCGGCTCGCGCATCACAAGCGCCACCGGCACGTAATGCCCTCGCCGAAATCGAATTTTCTCAGACGTGGTGACGCCGATCAGCATTTCGAAATGCGCGACGAAAAAAGAATGCTAGCGGCGACGCTTGTGCGCAGCATCACAGAAGACGAAACGGAATGTGATGAGGTGGATGGCTTCACGAAAAATCCGGCGCAAAATCAGCGGCAGGATGACATTGCGGCAAAACTGAGTGTGACGTCTCCAACTTTTTCTATCCATCGCGTCGAACGCATTTCGATTCCGCGATCACTAACCGACGGGCGAGTAAGCTGCGCGAGTGATAATTCTGCTACATCGCACATGCTCGCGATCCGGTACGATGTTTGGGTAAATCGATCGGCGTAAAAATGATTTTCAGTAACTGCGTTCATTTTCTATTCGCAATTGGCTTGTCTGCAACTGGCCTGGTAACTGCGTTAGATGCTCCCGCGTACGCGCAAACGCGCGTCGGCGAAGCGGCGGTCGTGAAGAATGAAGTGCTCCGCGTTGCCGGACCTTCGACCACCCAGATCAATGTCGGCGATGGAGTGCTACGCGACGAGACCGTGCGGACCGGTATCGACAGCGCAACGCGACTGGTGATGGCCGACAGCACCAATCTTTCGCTTGGACCCAACGCGTCGCTTAAACTCGACCGCACCGTGTTCGACGATGAGCGCCATTATCGCGAAGTCGCGATACGCATGACGTCGGGCGCGTTTCGTTTCGTCACCGGCCATTCGGACAAGGCCGCCTACAAGATCACGACGCCGCTGGCGACCATCGGCGTGCGCGGCACCACGCTCGATATCCTGTCACAACGCGGCCAGACCATCGTCAATCTGCAGGAGGGCGCGGCTTCGGTCTGCACGACCTCGTTCGAATGCATCCAGCTCACGCGGCCCGGCGACACCGCCATCATCACTGCGGGCGGCGCCGGCGGCAGGTCGACGATCAAGAAGAGCAATACGCCGACCTGGACGTTCGCCGCGACCTGCAGCGCCGCCTCGGGGCTTTGCGGCAAGACGCAATATGCGGACGCCACGCCCGTCATCGTCGATGACGGCAGCGATCCCACCGGCATGCTGTGCGGGCGCTGACCATGGCAAATTACATCCGCAGCGCGGTGTTGTCCGCAGCGTTCCTTGGCGCGGTGCTCGCGATCCAGTCATCTCCTGTGCGCAGCACAATCGAGATCCACTTCGCCTTCGCCCACTCCCACCCCTACTGCGCAGGAACAATGCGTCGAGTGCTACCCGCGAATCGAGCCGCCGACAAACGCGCCGCCGGCAAACGCCGTGACTGGAGCCGGCTCCAGCGTAGGCTCGATCAGCGGACTGGCTGACCAACGCTTCAACCAGATGATCACCAACCGCGTGCTCGGCAACGTGCTGCTGGGAGTCAACGAGCAGATCAATTGCAACGATTGCATCAGCGCATTCGGTTCGGCAGGTTCGTTCTCCGCCGGCATTCACGGCCGCAAGAACCTGACGCCCAATCTGTCGCTGCTCGCCGGCATCGCCTATGCGCAGTACAATGAAGGCGGATATCACGTCACCTCTTCGCCGATCGGCGCATTCGCGCTGCGCTACGATTTCGTCGACTGGGGTTCGTCGCGGCCGTTCTTCGATATCGGCACCATCCTGTCGCCGTTTCAGAAGGTGCGCTACGCGCGCAGCTACACGACAAGCCTCGGCGCGGTATCGCTCGAAAGTTCGACCTCAAGCGAGAACTACGCTGTCTATGGCCGAGCCGGCTGGATGAGCCGGTTCTCGCCGCGCGACGAAGTGGCGGCGTCCGTCGAGGTCTGGCAGCTATGGCAGCGGGTGAAGGGCTATATGGACCCGACGGTTGCCTTCAATCCGTTCGACGCTGCGATCAAGGATGGCACCGACCGCACCACCCTCGTCAAGGTCGGTGGACAATGGACGCATCTGTTCGGCTCGAGCGTCGAGGCCAACATCAACGGCGGATGGGTGCAATCGTTCGGAACGCGATCCGGCATCGTCGCCAGCGTGACCGGCGACGGCACGATCGTGCCCACGATCGGCAGCCAGGGCTGGTTCGAATATGGCGGCCGGCTCGGCTTCCGCATCAGCAAGGGCTGGGTCACCGACCTCTTCCTCAACGGCACCGCCGGCCCGCAGCCGGTCGGCAACACGCTTCACGGCGGGTTGGGATTGCGCGTCAGTTATTGAGTTAAAATGTAATGTAGGGCGGGCACGCTTCGCTTTTCGCACCCTACGAAAACGGAACGATCAGGCATCCGTCGTGGCGGATTGCGCGGCGGCGACGTCCATCCACATCACTTCCCAATGGTGGCCATCGGGATCCTCGAAACTGCGGCCATACATGAAGCCGTGATCCTGCTTCGGTCCCGGATCGGCGCCGCCGCCCGCGCCTTGCGCCTTGGCGACCATGTCATCCACCGCCTGGCGGCTGTCGGATGACAGGCAGATCAGGACCTGGCTGGTCGTCTTGGCGTCGGCGATCTTCTTCGACGTGAACTGACGATACTTGTCGTGGGTCAGCAGCATCACGTAGATCGATTCGGAAAACACCATGCAGGACCCGGTGTCGTCGGAAAATTGCAGGTTCTTTTCGGCGCCGATCGCCTGATAGAAGGCGGTCGAGCGGGCGAGATCGCCGACCGGCAGATTGACGAAGATCATCTTGGCCATGGTGCACTCCTCTTGACGGGTTCCCTCAGAGGACGAACGCACAGGCGGCGAACCGACACGCCGTCCAATTTTTTTCATTCGAAAGATCTGACCGAAATGGCCGGAAGGCGCCGGCCACGCGCGTCAGGATCGCGCGATCTACCGGCCGTACGCGAAAGTCGACCTGCTACTTGCCGTTGAATTGCGGTTTACGCTTTTCGGCAAACGCCTTGACGCCTTCCTTGAGATCGTCGCTGTCCCTGATGACATCGAGCAGCCGCCGCACCTCGGCGACCCCTTCCAGCGGTCCCTTCGGCATGGCGTCGCGCGCCAGCTTCTTCAGCGCGCGAACCACCAGCGGCGCGTTGGCGGCGATCTTTGCCGCCATCTCCTGGGCAAGCGCGACATGCCGTCCCGGCGGCACGACCTTGTTGACGAAGCCGATCTGGTAGGCGCGCTCCGCCGACATTTCCTCGCCGACCAGCAAAAACTCCATGGCGATCTTGTGCGGCATCCGCGCCATCACCGAGGAGATGCCGCCGGCGGTGGTGCCGATCTTGCCTTCGGGATAGATGAAGCGCGTCGTCTCCGACGCCACGCACATGTCAGCCATCTGTACCAGCACGAACGCACCGCCGACGACCCATCCGGATGTCGCGGCAATGACGGGCTTGTCGAGTTCGACGCCCAACCCCGGCACGGCGTGCCACATGTTGACGGGAAGATCCCTGACGTCGGCGCCTACCGAAAAATACTTTTCTTCGGACGAAGCGAGCACCGCCACGCGGTCGTCGCTTTCGTGAAAGCGGAACCACGCCTCGCGCAGTTCGTCACACAGCGCGTTATTGAGCGCGTTGTGCGACGAGGTCCGGTCCATGGTGATGGTGGCGACGTGGTCCGCGCTCTCGTAACGAACGAGCTTCATCGAATTCCTCCCCGCGATAGCGGCGTTTTTTGTTTTTATTGTTTCTCGGCGGGATCGCGGTGCACCGGATCGACCCACAGCACGGTCTCCGGCTTTTCGACCGGTTCGATGTCGAGGTTGATCGCCACCGCCTCGCCATCGCTGCGCACCAGCACGCATTCCAGCACTTCGTCGCGGCTGGCATTGATCTCCTGGTGCGGCACGTAAGGCGGCACGAAGATGAAATCGCCGGGACCGGCTTCCGCGGTGAACTGCAGCTGCTCGCCCCAGCGCATCCGAGCCTTGCCTTTCACCACAAAGATGATGCTTTCGAGATGGCCGTGATGATGCGCGCCGGTCTTGGCGTCGGGCCGGATCGTCACCGTGCCGGCCCATAATTTCTGCGCGCCGACGCGGGCGAAATTGATCGCGGCCTTGCGGTCCATGCCTGCGGTCGACGGCACATTGGAATCGAGCTGATCGCCGGGGATGACGCGAATACCGTCGTGCTTCCAGCGTTCCGCATCGCCGTGCGAATGATCGTGATTGTGAGGATGGGTGTGATCGTGAGTGCCGCTCATCTTGTTGCTTTCCGAATGGTTTCCTCGCAGACGGTACATAAAACCGTGATCGCAAACCAGCCAAATCGAGGAACCTTCCTGGCCGTTTGCGGGTTGTTGTCGCGAAGTTCGATCAACCTGGAAGGAGTATTTCGATGGGTGCGACCGCAGACAAGATCAAGGGCACGGCCAACGAGGCGATCGGCAAGGCCAAGCAGGGCATCGGTGAAGCCACCGGTTCCGACCGTCTTCAGGGCGAAGGCGTGATCCAGGAAGTCAAAGGCAAGGGCCAGAAGGCCATGGGTGACGCCAAGGAAGCCACCAAGGATGCCGTCAACAAGGCAGCCGACGCGGCGAACAAAAATCTCTGATCGAATCGACGCGATTGGTGAGAACGGAAAGGCCGGTCCCTCGGGGCCGGCTTTTTTCGTGCCATCGTTGCGTCAGCGCCGCTTCTCCATCACATCCGGATTGACCACATTGATCGGCGCGCCGGCGGCATAGGCCACGATCTGCTCGAAGATATCCGTGAACTGGATTTCGTATTCGTCGTGCGAGACATAGCCGAGATGCGGCGTGCAGACCACGTTGTCCATCGTCAGCAGGGGATCGTTGACGTCGCGAAGCGGTTCTTTCTCGTACACGTCCACCGCGGCCATGCCGGGCCTGCCGGCGCGCAGCGCATCGACCAACGCGTTCGGCTCGATCAGCGGCGCGCGACTGGTGTTGACGATGCAGCGCCGAGGGTTTCATGCGCGCGAGGTCTTCCGACTTGACGATGCCGCGCGTGGCATCGACCAGCCGCATGTGCAGCGAGAGCACGTCGCATCGTTCGAAAAACTCAGCCTTGCTGGCGGCGGTGTCGTATCCGTCGGCACGGGCCTTCGCCATCGCCGGCTCGCGCGCCCACACCAGCACGTTCATGCCGAACGCCTTGCCGTAGCCGGCGACGACGGCACCGATCCGCCCATAGCCGTAGATGCCGAGCGTCTTGCCGCGAAGCGAGTAGCCGACGCCGATCTGCCATTTGCCGGCCTTGAGCGCCGCCATCTGCTGGGGAATGGCGCGCATCGCCGCCAGGAACAAGGCCCCAGGTGAATTCGGCGGTCGCATAGGACGGCGTATCGGCATGCTGTCCCGACGACACGACAATGCCGAGCCGGGTGCAGCTATCGATATCGATATGCGGAAAGACGCTGCGCTGGCTGATCAGCTTCAGTTTCGGCAGCCGCTCTAGCAGCGGCGTGCGGATCTGCGTGCGCTCGCGGATCAGCACCAGCGCCTCGGTATCCTGCAGGCGCTCCGCCAGCACATCGACATCCTGACGTGATCGTTCCAGATGGTGACGTCGTGTCCGGCGAGCTTTTTGAAACAATCGAGGGTGCGCACCGTGTCGAAATAATCGTCGAGGATCGAGACCTTCACGATGCGCCTCCCCGCTTGCGCAGTTACTTCACGGCAAGCAATTCAACGTCGAACATCAGCGTCGCGTTCGGCGGGATGACGCCGCCGGCGCCGCGCGCGCCATAGCCGAGTTCAGGCGGAATGATCAGCGTGCGCTTGCCGCCGACCTTCATCGAACCGACGCCCTCGTCCCAGCCGCCGATCACCTGCTTTACGCCGATCTTGAATTCGAACGGCTCGTTGCGGTCGACCGACGAGTCGAATTTCTTGCCCTTCTGGCCGTTCTCGTAGAGCCATCCGGTATAATGCATCACGCAGGTCTGGCCGGTCTTCGGCGTGGCGCCGGTGCCTTCCTTGCTGTCGATGATCTGCAAACCTGAAGCTGTCGTCATGGGCTTTTTTCCTGCGGTCTGGGCCGATGCCAGTTCGGTGACGATCGGCGTGGCAACCGCGGCCGCCATGGCGGCCAGAGCGGTCCGGAGTATCGTGCGTCGGGAAGATCGCATCTCTTATACCTCGTTCGAGAGACGGACGTCTCTAGCCCAAGGCGGGCCGTTTCCATAGCCATTTTTCAGCGGCGGCCATGTTTCAGCCCGCCATGCCGCCGTCACGATCGATAGCAAAATCGCCGAATAACGGCGAGGTTTTGCCGGCGATCAGGTCGCCGATCAGGCGGGCGGCAAGAAAGCTGAACGTGATGCCGTTGCCGCCATAGCCATAGGCCGCATAGACGCCCTTGGCGCCCGGGACCGGACCGATCAGCGGCAAGCCGTCCTTTGTCGTATCGAACGTCCCCGCCCAGCGAAATTCAGATATCGGGTTTGGCGGCGGGCCAGAGCGCTGCGAGCCTTCGCGCCAGCACGCGCGATTTCTCGGGGATCGCGCTATCGCGCGCCTCCGGTTCGATAATCTCCGTGCTGTCTTCGCCGCCGATGATGATGCGCCCAGCGGCAGTGGTCCGCGCATAGAGGTAATCTTTCGCATCCTCCCAGATCAGCGTGCCGTCGTTCCAGACGTTTTGCGGCTGCGGTACCGTGGCAATCGCCCAGCTCGACGACACCTCATGCACGGTAGACCGTAACGATGTCCGGCATCACATAGCCGGTGGCGAGCACGACGGATCGTGCCTCGATCTCGCGATCATTGGCCAAACCGACACTGACCGAGCGGCCCGCGGCATCGAATGCCACCGCGTCGGCCTCGAACAGCCGCGCACCGCGTGAAAGCGCCATCCTGAGCAGGCCATGCGCCAGTTTCATGGGATCGGCATCGGCCGCGCCGGGTGAAATGATCGCACCGGCACGCGCGATACCAAAGCGCTCCAGCAGCATGGCATGGTCGATGAAATCGCCGGGCAACCCAGCGCGGGCCCTCCAGCGATGCTCTTCCACCAGATCGCTGGCTTCGCCGGCCGCAAGATACAGCGAATGCTTGTCGCGCAGGTCGCAGGCGATGCCGAGCCGCCAGATCAGCGATTGGAGGCCGGCGACGGCATCGCGGCTGGCGCGATAGGCGCGTGAAGCGCAATCGAAGCCATAGATCTCGCTCAGCTCGCGCAACGGCCGATCGATTTCCCACAACAGCATGGATGTCGAGGCCGCTGTGCTGCCAAGTCCGGGCAACTCGCGATCAACGATGATGACGTCGAGGCCCTGCCGCGTCAGGCGTTCGGCGACCAGCGATCCGGTAATGCCTGCGCCGACGATCAGCGCATCGCAGCTGAGGTTCTCGGTCAACTCGCGGCGCGGCGGATGCGACGACGTCGCAAACCACGGCGAACGGCCGCCGCGCAGATCGGCTTGTTCGGTATCGTCTGAATCGAGAATGGTGATGATTGACCTCTGACAACAGGCGGCTGTCGGCAGTAATGCGGATCAGCTTCGGCCCGACGCTCTAACGAAAGCGACGGGCCATGGTTCCAAAGGTGCAGAGACCAAACGGGCTCAATAGCCCAGCGCGCAGCCGTCCTTGCGCGGGTCGGAGCCGCCGGTGAGCGTGCCCTTGTCCCAATCGATCCAGATCGCCTGGCCGCCGCCGAGCGGACCGACCACGCTGGTGGTCTTGTGGCCGATCTTCTTCAGGCCTTCGACGATCTCCGCCGGCACGCTGTCCTCGAGCTGGTAGAAGCCCTCGTAATGCAGGCCGCGCGGCATATCGATGGCTTCCTGCACATCGCAGCCATAGTCGAGGATGTTGGTCAGCACGTGGCTCTGCCCGACCGGCTGATACTGTCCGCCCATCACGCCGAACGGCATCACGGCGCGGCCGTTTTTGGTTGCGAGCGAAGGAATGATCGTATGCAGCGGCCGCTTGCCCGGCGCGATGCAGTTCGGGTGGCCGGGCTGGATCCGGAAACCGCCGGCGCGGTTCTGCAGCAGGATGCCGGTCTTGTTGGAGACGATCGCCGAACCAAAGGAATGCGCGATCGAGTTGATGAACGAGCAGACGTTGCGGTCCTTGTCGACGACGGTGATGTAGACGGTGGACGGATTCATCGGCGGCGCCACGTTCGGCAGTTCGAGCAGCCGGTCCATCTTGATGTTCTTGATGTGCTCCTCGGCGAATTCCTTGGCGAGAATGCCGGCAACATCGACATGCACCTGGGCGGGATCGCCGATGTACTGCTCGCGCATCAGGTAGGCGATGCGCGCGGCTTCCGCTTCCAGATGGAAGCGCTCGATGCTGAGCGGCGCGAACTTGGTCAGGTCGAAGCGGGAGAGGATGTTCAGCATGACAAGCATGGTGATACCGGGGCCATTCGGCGGGCACTGCCAGACGTCGTGCCCCTTGTACATCGTGCCGATCGGCGAGGTGGTTTCGGTCGAATGCGCGGCAAAATCTTCCAGCGTGTGCAGGCCGCCAATGCCGCGCAGGGTTTCGACCATGTCGGCCGCGATCTCGCCCGCATAGAACGCATCGCGGCCGTTCTTGGCGATCGCACGCAGCGTCTTGCCCAGTTCGGGCTGATGGATCACGTCGCCGGCCACCGCCGGCTTGCCGTGCGGCAACAGATAGCGCTCGGTGTTGGTGCCGTTCTTCAGCTTCTCGAACTGGTTCTTCCAGTCGAAGGCGATACGGGGGGCTACGATGTAGCCTTCCTCGGCAGCCTTGATCGCGGGCTGCAGCAGTGTGTCGAGCCCCATCTTGCCGTGGTCGCGCAGGATGGTGTCCCAGGCGTCGATCGAGCCGGGAATGCTCACCGCATGGGCCGAAGTCAGCGGCACCGAATGGATCTTGCGCTCCAGGTACCACTCAGCGGTGGCGGCCATCGGCGCGCGGCCGGAGCCGTTATAGGCGACGATCTTGCCCTCGCCCTTCGGCTGGATCAGCGCGAAGCAGTCGCCGCCGATGCCGGTCGATTGCGGCTCGATCACACCGAGCAGCGCGCAGGCCGCAACTGCAGCGTCCGCCGCCGTGCCGCCGGCACGCATCACGTCGATGGCGACCAGCGCGGCATCTGGGTGCGAGGTAGCTACCATCGCGTTCTGGGCGTGGACCGTGGAGCGGCCGGCGAAATGGAAATTCCTCATCGCGAGAGCTTTCTTGAAAAGCGGTTCTTGAGCATCGGGCGGGATTGCAGACGTTTCTTGGCATATTCATCCCCCGCGGGGCAATGGCTGGCATGCCAAGGGCAATGCGCGGAATACGCAGGGCTTTACGGGGTTTCCCCTGCCCGGCCTGCCTGATAAATGGTCGCCATGCCGCTCAAGGTCGCCGCACTCTACCAATTCGCCGCGCTGCCGGACTTCCGGGAGTTGCGCGAGCCGTTGCGCGCGCTTGCGGCGGACCTTGGGATCAAAGGCAGCCTGCTGCTGGCCCATGAGGGCATCAACGGCACGGTTGCGGGCGGCGAAGAGGATATCGACGCCTTCGTCCGGGAGTTGCAGCACGGCCCCCTGTTCGGTAGCCGGCTCGACAATCTCGAACTCAAGTTTTCGAGCGCTTCCGAGATGCCTTTCCAGCGGCTGAAAGTCCGCCTCAAGAAGGAAATCGTCACGCTCGGAGATACCGCCATCGATCCGACGCAGCGGGCCGGCGCCTATGTCGAGCCGTCCGACTGGAACGAACTGATAGCGGCGCCCGACACGCTGGTGATCGATACGCGCAACGCCTTCGAGGTCGCGATGGGCACCTTCGAGGGCGCGATCGACCCCGGCATCAAGAGCTTCGGGCAGTTCAAGGAATTCGCGGCGGAGAAACTCGACCCCGCAAAACACCGCAAGATCGCCATGTTCTGCACCGGCGGGATTCGTTGCGAAAAGGCCAGCGCCTATCTGCTGGCCCGTGGATTTGACGAGGTCTACCATCTCAAGGGCGGCATCCTGCGCTATCTCGAAGGCGTGCCGGAGCGGGAGAGCCGCTGGCGCGGCGAGTGTTTTGTTTTCGACGAGCGTGTGGCACTTGGCCACGGCCTGCGGCAGCGACCACCGAACGATGGCGACCATGAGTGATCTGGACGCACTGAGCGATCGCATTGACGCAATGGAAGTGCGGCTGACCTATCAGGACATGACCATCGAGACGCTGAACCAGACGATTACCGCGCAATGGGTCGAGATCGACAGGCTGACGCGCCGGATCACCGAACTGAAAGAGCGCCTCCAGGAAGCCGAAACCAACGCGCCGGGCCCTGTGAACGAGCCTCCCCCGCACTATTGAACGAGCAAAAAAGAAAGCGGCCTCCCGAAAGAGACCGCGTTCAGAGTTTCTCGTATCGGGCGACACGCGTCCGAAATATCAATGCAGGCCGAACCAAGCCGCAATGGCGACAGCGACGATAACAATTGCGGCCCACACGACCGGCGCAACCTTCTTGTCGCTACCGCTGCGCGGCGAGTCGTTGGTGGCGTGATTGAACTCGCTCTTCATCGCCTAGCCCGCCGTTTAATATTAGCGAAACACGCCGCGGATCTTGTCCCACAACGATTCACCGCGATCGCTGTCCGCCTTCGACGGCGCCGGTTGCGTCGCGCTTACGGGATCGGACGCCGGAAAGGAGCCGACAAGGCCCTTCTCGAGCTTTTCGTGCATTTCGCGGTCGGCCTTCATCGCCGCGCGGGGATCGTCGGCATGCTTGTCATGCGGTGCAGGATCGAATTTCTCGGCTAATTTCTGAGCCATGGGTCACCTCCGTGGCCCGGATAACGCGCCAAATTCAGGCGGGTTCCACTTCCCGCCTTGGCCAAGCCGAGGGCTGCGTGTATCAGGGACGCCAAACCGGCATACGCCCCGCAGGAACTTTTCGATTGACCCAGAAATCCGCCGTGAAACCTTTTATCGAAGTGCTGTCCGGCCGCAGGCAGAAGGTGCCGCCGGTATGGATGATGCGACAGGCCGGCCGCTATCTGCCGGAATATCGCGAGCTACGCGCCAAGGCTGGCGGCTTTCTCGATCTCTGCTTCACGCCGGAATATGCCGCCGAGGTGACGCTGCAGCCGATCCGCCGCTTCAACTTCGATGCCGCGATCATCTTCTCCGACATTCTCGTGATCCCCTACGCGCTCGGCCGCTCCGTGCGCTTCGAGGCCGGCGAAGGTCCGCGGCTCGATCCGCTGGATACGCCGGAGCAAGTGACGACGCTGGCGCGCGCCGCCGATTTCAGCAAGCTCGAGCCAGTCTATGAAGCATTGCGCCGTGTGCGCCGCGAGCTCGCGCCCGAGATCGCGCTGATCGGCTTTTGCGGCGCGCCGTGGACGGTCGCGACCTACATGGTGGCCGGCCAGGGTACGCCCGACCAGGCCCCGGCGCGGATGATGGCCTATCGGCACCCCGACGCATTCGCGAAAATTATCGACGTGCTGGTCGAGAACTCGATCCAGTATTTGCTCGGCCAGCTCAAGGCCGGCGCCGACGTATTGCAGATTTTCGATACCTGGGCCGGCGTGCTGCCGCCGCGCGAATTCGAGCGCTGGTCGATCGAGCCTACGAAACGCATCGTCGCCGGCGTGCGCGCGCAAGCGCCCGACGCGAAGATCATCGGCTTTCCTCGCGGCGCCGGCGCACTGCTGCCGGCCTATGTGGAAGCGACCGGCGTCAATGCCGTGAGCATCGACTGGGCGGCCGAGCCGTCACTGATCCGCGAGCGCGTGCAAAACCGTGTCGCGGTTCAGGGCAATCTCGATCCACTGGCGCTGATCGCAGGCGGTGCGGCGCTGGATCGTTCCGTCGACGACGTGCTGGCGAACTATGCGCAAGGGCGGCTGATCTTCAACCTCGGCCACGGCATCCAGCCGGAAACCCCGATCGCGCATGTCGAGCAGATGTTGCAGCGGGTGCGGGCGTACAAGGGGTAGCCTCCGGCCTGTCAGCCCGGAAGAGCGAAGCGAAATCCGGGGCCGGTCTCTCCGATCGGCGGCGCTGGTGTAGGGGTACTGCATCATCGCTTCGCGGATGATGACGGGATACGCCTACAGTCACCGTGCCTACCGCGCATCTTCCAGAATCATATCCGACGCCTTCTCCGCGATCATGATCGTCGGCGCATTGGTATTGCCCGACATCAAATCCGGCATAACAGATGCATCGACCACGCGCAGGCCCTCGATGCCGCGCACGCGCAGGCGCTGGTCGACGACGGCGAGCGCGTCGCTGCCCATGCGGCAGGTCGAGGTCGGGTGATAGACCGTGCTGCCGGTGCGGCGGCAGTAATCCAGCAACTCGTCGTCGCTCTGCACTTTCGGACCGGGATCGACCTCCGCGACTGCGTAAGCCTTCAGCGCCGGCGCGGCGAGGATTTTGCGCAGGATGCGGATGCCATCGATGAAAGCGCGGCGATCGGTTTCGGTCGCGAGATAGTTGATGCGGATTTCCGGCGGCACCGAAGGGTCTGCGCTCTTGATCCGCAGCGAGCCGCGGCTCTCCGGGCGCAGCTGGCAAACCGAGGATGAGAAGCCCGAGAGTGCATGAAGCTTCTCGCCCATCTTGTCGGTCGAGAACGGCAGGAAATGAATCTGGATATCGGGCGACGCCAGTCTCGGGCTGGTCTTGAAGAAAGCGCCGGAGGTGCCGGCGGCAATCGTCAACGGTCCCTTTCGGAAGGCTGCATACTGAAGGCCCGCCATCATTTTGCGGATCGGATGGTTGACGACGTCGTTGAGCGTGACCTTCTGCGCGCAGCGCGTAACCAGCCGGACCTGCATGTGATCCTGCAGATCATTGCCGACACCGGGCGCATCGAGCACGATCTCGATGCCGTGCTGCCTCAGGAGGTCCGCAGGCCCCACGCCGGAGAGCTGCAGCAATTGCGGCGAGTTGTACGCGCCGCTGGAGACCAGGATCTCCTTCCGTGCGCGCGCCATGCGGACGCGGCCTTCCTGCTTGTACTCGACCGCTTTGGCGCGGCGCCCTTCGAACAGGATGCGCTGCGCCAGCGCGGAGGTTTCGACATGAAGATTGCCGCGCGTCTTTGCCGGACGCAGATAAGAGTATGCCGTGCTGGCGCGGCGGCCGCGACTTGTCGTGGTCTGGAAAAATCCCGCGCCTTCCTGGGTCGCGCCGTTGAAATCGGGATTGGTCGGAATGCCGGTTTCGGCCGCGGCGACGACGAAAGCTTCCGACAACGGATCGTGGTGCCGCCAGTCCGACACCGGCAGCGGTCCGCCGCTGCCGTGGTATGTATCCTCGCCGCGCTGCTGGTTCTCGGCTTTCTTGAAATAGGGCAGCACGTCGTCATAGCCCCAGCCGGCATTGCCGCGCTGGCGCCAGCGATCGTAATCCTCGTGCTGGCCGCGCACATATAGCAAGCCGTTGATCGAACTCGAGCCGCCAAGCACTTTTCCGCGCGGCTGGAATACCTGCCGGCCGTTCAAACCCGGCTCCGGCTCAGTCTGGTACATCCAGTTGACGGATTTTTCCTTGAACAGCTTTCCGTAGCCAAGCGGCACGTGGATCCAGAGATTGCTGTCCTTCGGTCCGGCTTCCAGCAGCAAAACGGAATATTTGCCGTCGGCGCTCAGGCGATTGGCGAGCACACATCCGGCCGAGCCGGCGCCGACGATCACATAGTCGAATTCGGAAGCGTCATTGTTCTTGTTCATTTGTTTCCCCGCACGCAACCCGAGACAGGTAGCGGGACCGTCATGGACGGTCAATTGCCTCTTGGTCGCGGGCGGGGAAACGAAAGCGTTACGCCGGCTGTTTTGCCAGCTTCAAAAAGTCAGGCGGCCGGCGTTCGGCGAACGCGGTGAAGGCCTCGCGCGCCTCGGCGGTTTGCAGGCGCGCTGCGAACTGCGCGCTTTCCGCCTTGATCTGCGCCATGAGAACTTCCGGATTGCGCATCAGCCGCTTCGTGGTGCTGACCGCGCCCGCCGGCTGCTTTGCCAGCCGGAATGCCAGCGCCCTCGCCTCGGCGTCGAGCTTGTCGAGCGGCACCACGCGGTTGGCGAGCCCCCAGGCCAGCGCGGAGCCGGCATCGACGGCTTCGCCGAGCGCAAACATCTCGAAGGCGCGGGCGTAGCCGATGCGCAGCGGCATCAGCAGGCTGGAAGACGCCTCCGGAACAAGCGCCAGGCTGACGAACGGCGTCGTGAGCAGCGCGTTCTCCGCCAGCACGACCAGATCGCAATGCAGCAGCATCGTGGTGCCGACGCCGACGGCGCGTCCCTGGACGGCCGCAACCAGCGGACGGCTCGATTGGGCAAGCGCCTGCAGGAAGCGGCTGACATGCCGCTCGCCCTGGATGGCGCCTGCCGCGATGGCGGCGAACTCACCGACATCGTTGCCGGCGGTGAACATGTCGCCCTCGCCGCGGATCAGCAGCACGCGGACGGATGCATCGGTCTCCGCGCCCTCGATCGCGTCGGCCAGCGCGCCGTACATCGCATTCGTCAGCGCGTTCTTCTTGTCCGGACGAGCCATCGTCAGGCTCAAAATACCGTCGCTCTTCTCGATCTTGATATGCTCGGTCATTCGTCTTCTCCTCTGGGAAATCTGGATTGCATGGTCGTGAGCCAGCGCGCGACGGTATCGATCTCGGCCTCGCTAAATCCGTCCGCAAGACGCGCGTTGATTTCGGCGAGGCCCGCTTTCGACTGCGCCAGCGCCGCGCGGCCGGCCGGCGTCAGCCAGAGCCGCCACGCCCGACCGTCGTCCGGATCGGCCCGCCGCCTGATCAGGTTCGCCGATGTCATCCGGTCCACCAGGCCGCTGATGCCGGGCGGGCCGAGATCAAGTGCAGCGCCCGCCTCGCCCATCAATACGCCGTCACGCTGCCCCAGCACGAACAGCAGGCCGGACTGCGCGGCCGTGGCTCCGCTTTGCGGGGTCTGTGCCGCGATCCATCGCTGCAGCCGACGCTGCGCGACGTTGAGCAGGAAAACCAATCGATGCTCGCGGCGGGCGGTCATTCCAGAATCGAGCTCGCGCATTTATTTCGCATGCGAAATATCTATCAGCGCCCGACGATTGTCGCCATCATTTTCTGAACCGGTGCCGGGCATCGGCACTCGGCGCCGCATCAAAATTGAAAAATCGCAGCATTGCCAACACGCTAGGGAAAAAATCGATTTTCGATTGACGGCAACCGCTTACCTCGCCACTCTCCGCCCGCCATGAGCAGTATCGGGTTGAGTTTTGACGAGAGTCTTGCCGACGAACGGCCACGAAGCCTGACGTCTGCCGTTCAGGGTCGGCTCCGTGCGGATATTCTCTCGACCCGGCTGCCCCCCGGCCAGAAGCTGCATATCGCCGGCCTCGCCAAGCAATTCTCCGTCAGTCTCGCTGCGGTGCGCGAAGCGCTGTCGCGGCTGGTCGCGGACGGACTCGTGCAGGCGTCCGACCAGCGCGGCTTTCGTGTCAGCCCGGTATCTGCTGCCGACCTCAGGGACGTGACGCAAACCCGCACCGATATCGAAGGGCTGGCGCTGCGCCGCTCGATCGAGCGCGGCGACGCGGCATGGCTCGCCGCAGTGGAGAAGTCGTTCACCGTGCTTTGCGCCGTTCCCCACACTTATCCCGACGATCCGACGCACCATTACGAGGAATGGGTGGTGCGGCACCGCGTTTTCCACCGCACATTGGTGAGCGCCTGCGGTTCGACATGGCTGCTCGGCTTCCGCGATGTACTGCATGAGCAGAGCGAGCGCTATCGGCGGCTCGCGATCCGGCGTAACAACAAGAAAACCCGCAATGTCGAGGCCGAGCACGGCGCGATCGTGCGCGCCACGCTCAAACGCGACGCCGATGGTGCGGTCGCCGCACTCTCGAAGCACTTTGCGACGACCATGCGTCTCGTCGAGCTCGCCAATTCCGACACGTCAGGAAACAGCGGCACCGTCTGATCCTTCACTCGCCTAACCAACCAAACAAGAATAGCAAAATGGGGACCATCACTATGAGCATCACGCGACGCCACATCCTCGCAACGGTCGCCGCTGCCTCCGTTCTCGGCGCATCGGCCATGGCGCAGGCCGCCGACACCGTCCGCATCGGGCTTCCCACCAAGACCTACTGGCCGACCACGATCGCCGAAACGGCCGTGCGCCAGAAATTGTTCGAGAAGGAAGGTATCACCGCCGAGCTGACGATCTATCGCGGCGGCGCCGAAACGTTCGAAGCGATGGCGGCCGGTGCAGCCGACGTCATCCTCGACGCCACCTCGCTGGTTTCGGCCGGACGCACCAAGGGCGTGAACTCCAAAGTGGTCGCCAATGCCGCCATGGGCTATTTCGGCTGGCAGTTGATGACGCTTTCGAAATCGACGCTCGGCGCCGGCGACCTCAAGGGCAAGAAGGTCGCGATCACCTCCGCCGGCTCCGGCTCCGATTTGCTGGCGCTGTGGACCCAGCAGGACAAGAAGATCGAGTTTACCCGCGTGCCGGTCGGCGGCGGCGGCCTGGTGCCGAACCTGCTCGCCGGCAATGTCGAGGCGGCCGTGGTCTATTCGCCGCTGAGCTTCCAGATTTCCAAGTCCGGCGAAGCGCGCACCATCCTCGATTACGCCAAGGAAGTGCCGCCGAACCTCGCCGCCGGCTGGATCGCGCTCGACAAATACGCGCAGGACAAGCCGCAGATGGTGCAGAAGACGCTGAACGCGCTCTATGGCGCCCTCGCCTACATGCGTGCCAACAAGGATGCGTCGGTAAAGCTGATTTCCGAACTCTATGAAATCCCGGCCGACATCGCGGCCCTGGAATATGAGAACACCATTCTGAAGCTGGAATTCGACGGCAGCATGGACGGGCCGAAGATTCCGGAACAGCTCCAGCTCGCGCTCGACATGGCCAAGGCCGGCGGCATGAAGGATCTTGGGCCGGCGGCGGAGATTATCTCGACCCAGTTCAAGCCCGTGCCGACCAAGTTCTGAGGCCGGCGCAATGCAAAGCGGGTTGGCCGTAAAGGCTACACGGGTCGGCATCGTGGTGGCGTTGTTTGCCATCTGGGAAATGCTGTCGCGGACCGGCATCGTCAACCCGCGCCTGCTCCCTTCCGCATCCGACACGCTCGTCACGCTGGGCGATCTCCTGCAGCGGGCCGGCATACAAAAAGATCTCGCGGTCACCGCTACCGAGGTGGTGACCGCGTTCGCGCTCGCCGTTCCCGTCGGTGCGCTGATCGGCTTTCTGATCGCGGAGAACAAGTATTTTTCCGATGTGGCAAAGCCGCTGTTGTTCTTCGCCTTCAGCATTCCGAAGTCGATCTTCCTGCCGATGTTCATCCTGATGTTCGGCGTCGGCTTCGCGCAAAAGGTCGGCTTCGGCTTTTTCTCGACCATCTTCATCGTGATCATGTCGACCACGACGGCGGTCGAGTTCGGTCAAGGTCGAGCATCTGACCGTCGCCCGCTCCTATGGCGCCACGACTTTTCAGACCGCCTTTCGCGTCTATCTGCCGAGCATGCTTCCGGTCCTGCTGGAAGCGCTCCGCATCTCGATGATCTTCAATCTCACCGGCGTCATTCTCGCCGAAATGTATGCCTCGCGCGACGGCATCGGCCATCAGATCGCGACCTGGGGCGAAAACTTCCAGATGAAGCAGTTGCTGGCCGGCGTGCTGATGATCGCCGTGATCGCAATCGCTTTCAACGAACTGGTCAGATGGGTGGAAACACGATGCAGCCATTGGCGAACGTAACACCGCTGAAGCCGGCCGGCGCGATCGAGGTCCGCAATGTCGGACAGGTCTTCAAGACCACGACGCAGGAAGTCATTGCTCTTGAAGACGTCTCGCTTGACATCAAGCCCGGGCGTTTCGTCGTGCTGGTCGGCCCGAGCGGCTGCGGCAAGTCGACGCTTTTGATGATGATGGCGGGCCTGCGCGAGCAGACCTCGGGCAGCATCACGATCAGCGGCGCGCCGATCCCCAAGCCCGATCCGAACAGGGTCGGCGTGGTGTTTCAGGAAGCCAGCCTGTTTCCATGGCTGACGGCGGAAGAGAACGTCGAATTTCCGCTGGCGCTGCGCCACGTCGGCAAGAACGAACGCCGCGCCAAGGCCCAGGACGCCTTGAAACTCGTCGGCCTCGACGGCTTCGGCAAACGTCATCCGCATGAATTGTCCGGCGGCATGAAGCAGCGCGTCTCGATCGCGCGCGGCCTGGTGCAGGATCCGCCGGTGCTGTTGATGGACGAACCGTTCGCCGCGCTGGACGAACAGACCCGCATGACCATGGGCGACGAATTGCTGCGGATCTGGGCCGCGACCGGCAAGACCGTTGTGTTCGTCACCCACAGCCTGACCGAAGCGGTCTATCTCGCCGACGAGGTGATCGTGATGTCGCCGCGCCCTGGCCGCATTGTCGATCATCTGCAGGTCACGCTGCCCCGCCCGCGCACCTATGAGATGCTGAGCGGTGATACGTTCGGCGTGCTGCGCGACCGCATCTGGCGCCATATCCGCAAATCGGCGTGAGGTTGACATGAGCGCGGCAACGCTTCGCAGATTGATCGTCATCGCCCTGATCGCCTTGTGGGAAATCCTGCCGCGCGCCGGCGTGATCCCGACGCTGTTCCTGCCCTCGCTGTCCTCGACGCTCATTGCCGGCTGGAACGACGCAGGCGAATACGGCCATGCGCTGGCGGTGACGCTATACGAGGTCGCGATCTCGATGATGTTCGCCTGCGGCGGCGGTATTTTGCTGGGCGCCATCGTCGGCAGCCTGCCGCGGCCGCGTGTCCTGATCATGCCGATGGTCTCGAGCCTCTATGCGGTGCCGCTCGTCATCCTCTATCCGGTCTTCACGGTGTGGCTCGGCATCGGCACGGAATCCAAGATCGCGTTCGCTTCGATCTACGGCTTCCTGCCGACGATGCTGGCGACCGCCGCCGGCATCCAGACCATCGACCCGCAATTGCTGCTCGCCGCGCGCAGCATGGGCGCGACGCTGAGCCAGCGGCTGGTTCGCGTCATCATCCCCGCGGCAATCCCGACCGTGCTGTCGGGACTGCGCGTCGGCGGCGCGCTGGTGATCGTCGGCGTGGTGGTGTCGGAAATGCTGATCTCGTCCGCCGGCATCGGCTACCTGATCTCGCGCTACCGCACCATCCTCGACAGCCCGCATGTCTTCGCCGGCGTGCTGCTGGTGCTTGCGATGGCGATTGCCTTCAACGCCGCGATCAAATGGATCGAGCGCAAGGCCGCGATCTGGCAGACCGGATCACGCGCCGGGCAGCGCGCCGCCGACGAAATCACCGCCGGCGCCATCCAGCCTGCTACCTGACGGAGTACCCGTGTTCGACCTGACGCTGACATTCGACAACGGCCCGGAGCCCGGCGTGACGCCGCATGTCCTCGACATCCTGCGCGAACGCGGCATCAGGACGACCTTCTTCGTGATCGGCGAGAAGCTTGGCGACCCCGAGCGCCGCCGGCTTGCGGCGCGGGCCCATGACGAAGGCCACTGGATCGGCAATCACACTTTTACGCATTCGGTACCGCTCGGGCAGCAACCCGACGCCGAGACGGCACAAAAGGAGATCGGCCGGACGCAGGCTGCGATCGACGACCTCGCGCATCCCTACCGCTGGTTTCGGCCGTTCGGCGGCGGCGGCAATCTCGACGAACGGCTGTTGAAGCCTTCCGTGGTCGAGTATCTCACGCACAACAATTATAGTTGTGTGCTCTGGAACGCGATCCCGCGCGACTGGGACGATCCCGAGGGCTGGACCGACCGCGCCATGGCGCAGTGCCTCGCGCAACCTTGGAGCCTGATGGTCTTGCACGATCTGCCGACCGGCGCGATGAACCATCTCGAAGGGTTTATCGACCGCGCCGCAGCAGCCGGCGCGCGTTTCCGCCAGGACTTTCCGCCCGACTGCGTTCCGATCGGTTCGGGCAAAATCGTACGATCCATCGATCCCTATGTGTCCTCTATCGAAGAAAGCGCCGAATTATGAAGATCGCGAGTTTCAAGGCAGGTCCGACAGCCACCTACGGCCTGGTGACGAATGCCGGCGTCATCGACGCCGGCAGGCGGCTGAAGGATTCGCCGACCCTGAAGGCTTTGCTCGCGAACGGCTCGCTCGACCCGCTGAAAGCGCTGCAGGGCGAACGGCCGGACTACGCGTTCGCCGAAATCGAGCTGCTGCCGACCGTTACCGATCCCGACAAGATCTTCTGCATCGGCGTCAACTACGCCACCCATCTCGCCGAGAGCGGCCATCCGACGCCGCCGCATCCGATGATCTTCACCCGCTTTGCCAACAGCCAGGTCGGCAGCGGCCAGCCGATGATCCGGCCCCTAGAGTCGGAGCGCTTCGACTATGAGGGCGAAATGGCCGTCATCATCGGCAAGGCCGGCCGCCGCATTTCGCGCGAGACGGCGCTGGCGCATGTCGCGGGCTATGCCTGCTACAATGACGGCAGCATCCGCGACTGGCAGCGTCACACCTCGCAATTCGCCCCCGGCAAGAATTTCACCGGCACCGGCGCGTTCGGGCCGTGGATGGTCACGACGGACGAACTTCCCGATATCAGCAAGCAGACGATTGCGACCCGCCTCAACGGCGTAGAGGTGCAGGCGGCGCCGATCTCGGACCTCGTGTTCGACGTCCCTGCCCTGATCGCCTATTGCTCGACGTTCACCGAGCTGGTTCCCGGCGACGTCATTGTCACCGGCACCACCGGTGGCGTCGGCGCCTACCGCACGCCGCCGCTCTGGATGAAGGAAGGCGACGTCGTCGAGGTCGAGGTGTCCGGGATCGGCGTGCTGCGCAATCCCGTAAAGGACGAGGCCGCAGCCAAGGCGACGCGCGCCGCCTGAGAAACCATTTCACTTTTTGACGCGTTTTCTTCACGCGAACCGGAACCACTTCGCTTGAAAACGCTATGATAACAAGAGCAAGGAGCTCTCCATGAACCTGCCAAAGCACTTGCTGCCGACCACCGTCGTCGGCAGTTATCCGCAGCCGGAATGGCTGGTCGATCGCGCGATGCTGTCGAAAGTCGTTCCGCGCACGCGCCTGCATGCGATGTGGCGGCTGCCGGCCGAACATCTCGAGGAGGCGCAGGACGACGCCACCGTCGTTGCGATCAGGGACATGGAGCGCGCCGGCATCGACATCGTGACCGACGGCGAAATCCGCCGCGAGAGCTATTCCAACCGCTTTGCCACCGCGCTCGAAGGCATCGATGACGAGAACCCGGCGATGATCACCTCGCGCAGCGGCCACGCGACGCCGGTGCCGCGCGTGGTCGGCGCGGTCAAGCGCCGCGGCCCGGTCGAGCTGCACGACATGGAATTCCTGCGCCAGAACACCGACCGCGCGGCCAAGATCACGCTGCCCGGTCCGTTCACGATGAGCCAGCAGGCCAAGAACGAGTTCTACAAGGATGACGAGGAGCTGGCGATGGCGTTTGCCGCCGCCGTCAACGCGGAAGCGCTCGACCTGCAAAAGGCCGGCGCCGACGTGATCCAGCTCGACGAACCCTGGGTGCGTAACAATCCCGACGTCGCCCGCCGCTACGCGGTGAAGGCAATCAACCGCGCGCTCGAAGGCATCACCGTGCCGACGGTGGTGCACCTGTGCTTCGGCTATGCCGCGGTCGTCCCGGGCTCGACCAAGCCGACCGGCTATTCCTTTCTCGCCGAACTCGCCGACACCAACGCCGAACAGATCTCGATCGAGGCTGCGCAGCCGAAGCTCGATCTCGGCGTGCTCAGTGATTTGTCCTCGAAGAAAATCATGCTCGGCGTGCTCGACCTCGGTAATCCCGAGATCGAATCCGCCGATGTGGTGGCGGAGCGAATCCGCAACGGCTTGAAGCACGTCGCCGCGGATCGCCTCGTCGTCGCCCCCGACTGCGGCATGAAATACATGCCGCGCCATGTCGCATTCGGAAAGCTGAAGGCGATGTGCGACGCGGCCGCGACCGTGCGCAAGGAGATCAGCTAAACTAGGGTCGGGGCTGCTTGGCTATCAGCGCCAGAAACTGCTCGAACGGATCGTCGTTACGGCCCGTTCGTTCCAGATGGATCGTTTCGCGAGAAAGACGAGACCAGTTCGCGGCCTCCGCCAGCCAATAGACCCTGCTCTTCGGTTCGCGTTGCGCGAGCCGCCTGCAAAGAGCTGCTCGCGAACTCAATTCGAGTTGGGTTGCCATGCTTTTCCCCTGCTTGGGGGCGATCACCCATTTTCGATGACCCGGGCGGGAAATACTTTGACCCAGATCAAGCGACGGAAGCGACAGGCCAGGACGCTCTAAATCGGCTTGCCCTGCAGCCACGCCGCGCCGCGGGCATACAACGCCTCGACTTCGGGCCCCTTCAGGCCGGGCATGTCGCGCTTCACCGTGTAGCCGATGCGGGTCTGCAGATAGGCGAGATGCCGGTAGCCCGGCGGAAACTGTTCGAGCAGCGCCTTGTCGAGAACGGGCGCTGCGCCCGGCGTCACCGGGTCCATGCGGTCCTTCTCATAGATCGGCTGGCGCAGCACGATGCCCCAGCGCCCGTCGCGCTTTTCGAGAAAATCGTAGAACCGTCCGGTGCAGAGCACGTCGCACTCTACGCCCTCGACCTCGGCGCGCTGCGAGATCGTCATCTTGGTCTGCGAGATGGCGCGTTGACCCGCAAGGTCGACCGCGATGCCGCCGAGGAAATGCAGGATGCTGACGCCCTTGGCCCAGGCCTGCTTGCTGATCTCGATGAACTCGTCGCCGGTGCCCTGCGTCCAGGTCGCCATCATGCGGCCGTCCGGATGCCAGACCGTGCGAAAACGCTCCCAGTCGCCGGCATCGCGCCAGATCGCCCAGTTCTGCAGCAATTCCCGGATCAGGCGGTCGTCTTCAAACTCGCTGGCGCTTTTCGGCATGGGGACTCACAACAGTTTGGCGCGGGCGAACAGAACCCGCAGCGCGTTGGTCGCCTGCACCGCCAGCATCGCATTCCCGGCGGCGCCCTGCAGGGCATTGACGGCGTCGACATGCAGCGCGCGGAATTCGATCCACTCGATCGAGCTGAGACTGGTGATGAAGCGATAGGCCTGGCCGACGGTGCC
Organism: uncultured Alphaproteobacteria bacterium; assembly: GCA_963742935.1. Taxonomy (GTDB): domain Bacteria; phylum Pseudomonadota; class Alphaproteobacteria; order Rhizobiales; family Xanthobacteraceae; genus Bradyrhizobium. The sequence continues at coordinate 110,795 of CAVUOI010000051.1, forward strand.
GATCGACACCGTCTGGCCATTGAGGCTGATCTTGAAAGTCGCGCGTAGCGGCGTGTCGGAAACCGCAGCGTCGCCGGCAACGGTGGTCATGACGGCGATGGTGAACGCCGTGACGCAGTGAGGCCTTCCTTGAGGCTCGGCACCACCACGAGGCGCTTGACCTCGCCGCTCGTGTACGCCGCGAGGAACCTGTCATAGTCCTTGATCGAGACGCAGCCGTTGGAATCCCCGTTGGGACCGAGCAGATAGCTGTGCACCAGCAGGCCGTTGCGGCCATGCATTTCATTTTCGCCCACCGGCGTCATGCGCAGCGCGGCGACGCCGTGAAACAGCTTTTCACGCGGCCTGAGGTCGTAGACGTTCGGCGGCGTTGCGCCGACCATGCGCTGGTCGACGTGCGCCGGATTGTCCATCAGGCCGCCGAGACCGGAATGCGCTTCCAGCTTGGTGCCACCAGGCAAATAGACCATGCGGGCGGAAATGTCGTAGACTGCGGTCTGACCGTCATAGCCCAGCGCCGCCAGATCCTTTCGCTCGCTGAGCAGCCCGTCCCCGGGCGTCAGCGACGCCAGCGAAAACTTCATCGGCACCAGATCGGCGATCTTCTCGAACATGGTGCGGTTGTCCGACGAAGCCGCCACCGCATCGGTCTTCGCCGACTGAAGATTTGCCAGGACCGGTCGGGCCCTCGGCAGTGGGATCATGGTCTCGGCTGTCGCGGTGGACGGCGCGGACTGAACGCTCTGCTCCTCCTCACGCGACGGTCCACCAAATGACGCCTCGATGTGCCCGAACTCGGCCTCGAAATTCCTGCGTGGCGCCGGACGCCAGGGAATGTGCGCGGCCAGCGAACGACGGAGCGAGTTCGGCCCGAAACGCTCGTCGAAAGAGGTCGTGCTGCTCACATTGGCAGATGCGGGATTGATCCAGCCGGAGAGGTCGAAATCGGTTGCCCAAACGGCCAGCCCAAACGCCATAGCGACTGCCGCGGTGCCGAATGCGGCCTCGCGGAGCAATCGGGTACCACGGCTCGAAGCAAGCCCGGCTTTGCTGGTCTTACGTTTATCCATCTATCCCCGGCTCGGCGCTTCGGAATCACGTCTGATTCCTAATGGATTCACCGAATAAGTCCCACCATAATGAAATCCAAACTAAGGCATAATCGAGACAAGCGCTCGATATCATGACTGTCCCAATCGACGGATTCAAGCCATGCGATGGTAGGCTGGGCCCGGATTCCGTTGTGCGGTCGCTCAGGGCCGCAGGACCGGAGTGGTATTCGGCGCGGGGGCCTCTTCGATCTCAGCATGCTCCGGCAGCTTCTCGGCATGCACAGCGAGCGCTGGCCCGATCCAGATCGGGTCGGCCGCATGGTCCCGGCGCGGGTTGGTCGTGTTAGGATGGACCAAAATGCTCAATTGGCCCCTGTTGAGCATCAGCCAGGGCACCAGGTCGGGGAATATCTCGCGGGCAAAGGCCACCTGGTACATGGCCTGGTCGTGCGGGCCGACCTTGACGTCGTGCCAGCGTCCGAGCGTGACCGGGAAGCGCTCCCCGATCCAGGTGCGCAATTGCTCGGCCTCGGCCCGCGTCGTCGCCGGGTCGTAATAGATATGGGCGTGATAGCTCGCGATCTCGCTCAGGGGGCGCGGACCGCCCGCCTCCGGTTTACCTGTCATGGTGCCCGCTCTCCCTGCCGTCGTTGCCCCTGAGCCGGTGGCAATCATCCCTGCAACAGCCAGAGTGGTCAATCAGCCCGGAAGCCTGCGGCTAATTCAGCGTCAGGTGCCACCGGCGGCGGCGAAGCGCTTCTCGACGTTGCGCTTGATGTTCTTGAGGCCGATCAACGCTTCCTCGTCCATTCGCGCGACCTGCTCGGGGCTGGGCTCCGACGGGCGGTCGGGATTACGCAATGTCCGCGTATATTTGGTGCCTGATCCCTGAGGTTCGAACGTGTAGCGAACGACAATCTTGCCGATGAAATCGGTATCGGCCTCGACGGTCCAGGCCTTGGGCGGATCGCTCTCGGTGACCGTCCATGCGAGACGCACCTCGCCGCGCTTGATATGCCATTGCTCGCGAAAGGTTTCACCCCGCAGCAAGGGCCGGTCTTCGCCGTCGATGTGATGGGAGGCTGCAAGCCACTCGGGCCAGGAATTCGGGTTGCAGACGTAATCATGGACCGCTGCGGGGGGCGCATCGATCATGATGTCGTGGCTTCTCTGAAACGGCACCCCCATGAATAATCCTCCTCTCGAACCTCAATGTTGCTTCAGCCCGGCCGCTTCTTGCCGCCGTCGAAGACAGTCATACCGGCGGCGGGATCGAGGTCAACATCGGTCGCCTCCGTCAGGCGCGCCATCATCATGTAGAAGCCGATGGCGAGAATGGATTCGACGATCTCCTGTTCGCTGAAATGTTTTCGCATGGCGGAAAATACCGGCTCGGGGACGCGGACATTGTCGATGACTTCCCGGCCGAACGCCAGCAACGCCTGTTCGGCGGCGTTGAACGCGGCGTCCTCGGAGTTGCCCTGCTCGATGCCGTCGATCTGCTTCTGCGTGACACCGACGCCGAGCGCGATCGGAACATGCTGCCGCCATTCATAGACGCCGTGCTGCCGCTGCGCGACCAGAAGGATCAGCAATTCGCGATTGACGTGGCTGAGCTTCTGCTTGTGCAGGATCGAATTGGCGAACCGCATTGCCGGAATGAAATTGGCCTCGGCATGCGCCATCATCCGGAAAATGTTCAACACGACCGGCATCCTGTCAAAGGACGCGCGGATGTCGCCGCTGGTTGCCGCCGGGTCGATCAGGGGAAGTCTTGCCATCCGCCTCTCCTTGTTTTCTGTTTCTCGTTGATGCGGAGACTTCCGCGTTATTGCTTCAGGTTACGTCACAAATGCCGGGCGCGTCAGCGCTTGACATCCCGGATCGGTTCGGCGCCGTCCCAACCGGCCGCCACCTTGCGGATATGCTCGAAGAAACTGCCCTTGCTGCCGCTGATATCGGATATTTCGACAACGGTGCCGGGATGCGCCTGCGTGTCGAAATAGGCGAAGCGGCCCTTTTCGCCGCCGATCTGGCCTTCGTGCCCCACCTTGTAGCCGAGCCCGAGCGCGCGGTCGTAGAGGCCCTGATAATCCTTGGTCCAGTACGACATGTGCTGCAGGCCTTCGCGGCCGGAGTCGAGGAATTCCTTGTACATCGAGGGCGCGTCGTTGCGCTGCTGGATCAGTTCGATCTGGAGATCGCCGGAATTGGCCAGCGCAATGCTCATCTCCACGGCCGAATCCTGCCCGCGGTGGCGGAAGTAGTCGGTCTTGACCCGATCGATATAGTACCAGGGCCCGACGCCCATCACATTGACCCAATGGTCCATGGCGGCGCGGATATCCCGCACGATATATCCGTTCTGGCAGACTGCCCCAAAAATACGACTCATGAGGACCTCCCGTCTGCTTCCCGGCGGGATATCCTTCCCGCCTCTCACTCTTTTTCGTTTCGGCGTTCAGCCGATCGACCGGCCGCCGTCGATGACGAGTTCGGTGCCGGTGACATAGCGACTCTCGTCGCTGGCGAGCCACAGGATGCCGTTGGCGATATCTTCAGGTGCGGCCTTGTAGCCGAGCGGGACCGCGCGTTCGGTGAGCTTGTCCAGCGTCGGTCCGCGCTCGCGGCCGCCGTTGGAACCGTCCTCGACGGTACCGATCAGCGTGTCCCAGATCGCGGTTTCGGTGATGCCGGGATGCAGCGAGTTGACGCGCACGCCGTCTTTGGCCGCGGCGCATTCCAGCGCGACCGATTTCGTGAACAGCCGCACGCCGCCCTTGGTCGCGCAATAGCCCGAGACATTCGGCGACGCCTTGATTCCGGCGATCGAAGACACGTTGATGATGCTTCCGCCTCCGCCTTCGCGCATCAGGGGGAGCGAATGCTTCACGCCGAGGAAGACGCCGTCGAGATTGACGGCCACCTGCCGCTTCCAGTCGGCGAACGCCATGTCGACCACGGGGCCCGACAGCCCGATCCCGGCATTGTTGACGAGAACGTCGAGCCTGCCGAAGCGGCCGCGGATCTGGGCCACGATCGACTGCCAGTCCTCCTCGCGCGTCACATCGTGGTGGTAATATTCGCACTCGGATCCCATGGCGCGCAATTCGCGCAACAGGCCGGCGCCCTTCTCGTCCTGCAGATCGGTCGCGACGATCTTCCCGCCTTCACGCGCCAGCACGATGGCCGCGCTTCGTCCGATGCCGTTGGCGGCGCCGGTCACCAAAGCGACTTTTCCTTCGACACGGCGCGTCATGCCTCGGTCTCGTTTCCTGCCTGCGGCCATTCGGCCGTTCATTGTCGCGGGTAGCGTCAGCACTGTCGCGCCGGCGTTTCTTGGAAACGTTTCCATACTTTGTCTGACGGTGTAGTTCAAGTCTGACATTTATAGCCTATCATCTTGTATATCGTTTCCAGATTGCGCTAGGATTTCGCCAAACTTCGCCACCGCGGCGATCACCGAGGAAGCCCCTTAATGCCGCCGCGCCAGGCACAGCCCGCACGTGCCACCATTCGCGACGTCGCGGCCCAGGCCGGCGTGTCGGTCAGCAGCGTCAGCCGCGTCATGAACGGCGAGCCGCATACCAGTCCAGAATTGCACGCCCGCATCATGCGTGCGGTGAACCGTCTGCGCTTCGAGCCGCATTCGGCGGCGCAGGCCTTGCGCTCGCGCGCGAGCAAGACGATCGGCTGCATGGTCTCCGACCTCTCCAACCCGCTCTACAGCGAGATGATCAACGGCGCCGAGGAGGAGTTTCAGCGCGCCGGCTACGTGCTGATGCTGGCCGCGACCCGGCACGCGCAGGACCGCGAAACAGCCTTCATATCCGCGGTGCGGCGGCGGCGAATGGACGGCCTTCTGCTGTTCGCTGGCGACAACGCCCATACCGACTTCACCGGTGCGCTGGCAAACCTCGACATGCCCTGCGTGGCGATCGATCGCGAGGTGCCCGGCGTCCCCTCGGTGCGTGCCGACCATCGCGGCGGCGGCCTCGAAATCACCCGCTATTTGATCGGGCTCGGCCATCGCCGCATCGCGCTGCTCACCGGACGCGCCGCGCTGCTGCCGAGTTCGGAGCGCCTCGCCGGCTACCGGCAGGCCCATGCCGAGGCCAAGCTCGAGGTCGATCTCGACCTGATCCGCCCGCAGACGCAGGGTTCCAGCATCGCGTTCAGCGACGTCTGCCAGTTGCTGCAGGGCGCCGACCGCCCGACGGCGATCATTACGCTCGGCACCCACATGCTGGCCGGCGTGATCGACGCGCTTGCCAGCCACGGCCTGCGATATCCCGACGACATGTCGCTGGTGTGCATCGGCGACACCGATCTCGCCCGGCATGCGACTCCCGGCATCTCGGCGTTGACCTGGGATCTCGACAAGATGGGCCGGGTCGCCGCCAACATCCTGCTCGACCGTATCGGCGGCGGTGACGACGCGCGCAAGATCCGGCCGGTCTATTTGCCGACGCGCTTCATCCTTCGGCACTCCGGCGCCAGGCCTCGCGCGCCCTGATCGCGCGACCGCATCACCAACCATCGTGACCGGCGAACAACGCCGGCGACCAACGACCAAGAACAAAAGCGAACGGGAAACCCCAGGGAGTAGAGTAAATGAAGTTACGCGCAATCATGCTTTCGCTGCTGACGCTGGCGTCAGCGACGGGTTCCGCCCGCGCCGAAGACGCGGCCAGCTATCCCTCCAAGAAGATCAAGATGCTACTGCCTTTCTCGGCTGGAGGCGGCGGCGACGTGCTCGGCCGGCTGCTGGCAGACCGGATGGGCAACCGTCTCGGGCAGACCATCTACGTCGAAAACCGCACAGGCGCCGCGGGCACCATCGGCGCGCAGCAGGCAGCGACCTCCCCGCCCGACGGTTACACCATCACGATTGGCGGCATGACCACTCATGTGCTCGCGCCAGCCGTCTATCCGAACCTGCCCTATGATCCGATCAAGGATTTTACCACCATCGGACGGATCGGTACGTCGTCCATCCTCCTGATCGCGACGAAAGATTTCGCCGCCAACAATCTGCGGGAGCTCACCGAGCTGTCAAAGGAGGGCGAACCGATCCAGTATGGCAGTTGGGGCGTCGGCTCGACCGGGCACTTTTGCGGCGAAATCCTCTCGCAAAAGGCCGGCGTCCGCCTGCAGCACGTGCCGTTCAGCGGCGCGGCGAAACTCGCCAACGACCTGATGGGCGGACACATCTCGGTCGGGCTGGTCGACATGGCGACCGGAACGCCGCTGGTGAAGGACGGCAAGCTGAAGGCGCTCGCGGTGTGCGGCGGACGTTCGCCGAGCCTGCCCGACGTCGCGAGCTACAAGGAACAAGGCGTCGACTTCGAACGCAGCCTGTCCTGGGTGATGTATGCGCCGGCGGGCGTTCCGGCTGCCATTACGGAAAAGGTCTCCAGCGCACTGAAGGCCTCGCTGGCCGAACCCGACATCGTCGAAAAACTGCTGACGCTGGGCATATCAGCGGATTTTGTCGCCGGCGATCAGCAGCGCGACATTAACACGCGCGATATCGAGGCCTGGAAGAAGGTCGCGAGCGACGCGAAGATCGAAGTCAAGTAGCGAGAATTGTCCCCGACGCGGTGCGGCGTTCTCCCGGCGATGCTAAGCATCGTCCGGTGCGCCGCGCCGAGTCCGGTACACGATGTCCCCTTACGTCGCCTTGCCGAACAGCACGGGCAATTGGCGCGGGCCGCGCACGGTGCCTTCCGACCACGTGACCTTGCCTACGGGATCGAGCCTGAAATCCGGAATCCGCTTCAGCCATTCCTCGATCGCGACCGTCATTTCCATGCGCGCCAGGTTGGAGCCGACGCAGCGATGAATGCCGAGGCCGAACGCGGCGTGGCGGTTTTCCTTGCGGTCGATCACGACCTTGTCGGCATCGGGAAACATCGCCGGATCGCGATTGGCGGCCGGGAACGACAGCAGCACCATGTTGCCCGGCTTGACCGGACAGCCGCTGATGGTGGTCTCCTTCATCACTTCGCGCGCCATCGTTACCGGCGAATAGGCGCGCAGCAGTTCCTCGACCGCAAGTGGCATCAGCTCGGGCTCCGCGACAAGGCGCTCGCGGTCCGTCGGCACCTTGGCGAGATGCCATAGCGAGGAACCGATGGCGCTCCAGGTGGTATCGATGCCGGCGATCAGCAGCAGCCGCAGCGAACCCAGCACGTGCTCATCCGCCAGCGGATTTCCCTCCTTGTCCCGCGCGTTCATCAGCGTCGAGATCAGGTCGTCGGACGGATTCTTTTTGCGATGCTCGATATGGCCGGCGAAATAACCGGTCATCTCCCTCACCGCCCCCATCAGCGCGTTGTCATCCTTGATGCCGAGTTCGAGGATCTCGTGAATCCACCTGATGAAGAGGTCGCCGTCCTTCTCGGGGATACCCAGCATGTGCGCGATGGCGCGGACCGGAACATGCTTGGTATAGCGCGCGGCGGCGTCGCATTGGCCGTCGGCAATGAACTCGTCGATCAGCTCGTTGCAGATCGCGCGCACCCGCGGCTCGAGCTTCTTCATAGCGTCCGGCGTGAACGGCGGCAGCAGCAATTGCTTGGCCGGTTTGTGATCAGGCGGATCGGAGGTGATCGGCGGCGCCCGCGCCGTGATCTCCGGGCGCACGTCGCGCACGATGACGCGGCGAGAGGAAAAGTGGTCGGTATCGTAGGAGATTTCCTTTACCGCCTGGTAGGTGGTCGGCATGTAGCAGCCGAGAAACCGCTCGGTGTGGACGACGGGCGAGGCCGCGCGCAATTTTTCCCAGATCGGAAACGGATTTTCCGTCCAGGTCGGATCGGTGTGGTCGAAATCGTTGACCCAGTCGGTGACCGGCGGATGTTCAGGCATGATGCTGGCGGAATCGGACATCGGAGCAAATCCTTCGCTGGGTTCGTTCAGATCGTGATTGGATGCAAGACCGGCGACCGAACTATTCTTCGGTCACTTCAATGGCAATTTCCGGACAGTTGCTCTGGGCAAGGTATGCCTTGTCCTCCAGGCCCGCCGGCACGGAACCGTCGCCTACTTCGTGGGCATTGCCGAACTCGTCGAGATCGAACAGTTCGGGCGCCAGTGACTTGCAGCGCGCGTGGCCCTGACATTTGTCCTGGTCGACGCGGATTTTCAGCTTTCCAGCCATCGCAGCGTTTTCCCTTTTGTATGGCGCTTGTCTCCTGCGGCACGACGGCACAGGCTCGCCGGCGCACCGCGAAGTTATATCTTATTACATTCGCGCCGCCGTTGTACTGTCAAGTCAAAAGTTATAGAGCATGAATTGAATGCTGCCTCGCCCCGCACGTAAAGCACTGAACGCCTATCACCATGGGGATCTCCGCGATGCCCTGGTTCAGGCCGCGTTGCACGAAGCCGAACTCGGCGGTCCCGAAGCGATCAGCATCAGCGCGTTGGCCAAGATACTCGGCGTCTCGCAGCCGGCGCCGTACAAGCATTTTGCCGATCGCGAAACGCTGCTGATGGCCGTCACGGCCGAAGCGTTCCGCCAGTTCTCGGCCATGATGCGTACCGCGATCGAAAAACCATCGAAGCAGTCGAAGCTGTCGCGCTTCGCCCAGCTCACGCTGGATTTCGGCCTGCACCGCAACGGCATCTATCGCCTGATGTTCGCGTCGCGAACCATGGCATGCGCGCCAAAAGGCAGCGAGTTGAACAGCGCGGCGATGGAAACCTTCGAACTCCTGGTGGAAGCCCTTGAGGCCCCCGCCGTGGGGCTGCTGCGCGAGCGTAGCGCCTTGAAGATCTGGGCCTCGCTGCACGGCGTGGTCATGCTCGCCGAACAGGGATTGCTCACCGGCCAGGCCGCCCATGTCACCCGGGAAGAGCTGGTCGAGGACATCGTGGCGGAAACCAAGCTCGCACTGTCAGTGGCGATCGGAGCGGCGGGCAAAAGCGAGCAATGACGGGCAAGGTTCCGGAATCCGGTGGCCCCGACAACACGGGTCTCTACGGCGGCATCGTTCTCGGCCTCTCCGCCATCGCGGCTCTCATCGTCGCAAACTCGCCGCTGGGGCCGCACTATGAGTCGCTGCTGCGGATGACCGGTGAGGTCAGGATCGGGTCGATCGGATTGAGCAAGACCGTCGATCACTGGATCAACGATGGCTTGATGGCGGTGTTCTTTCTGCTGGTCGGGCTCGAGATCAAGCGCGAAGCGATCGAGGGCCCGCTGTCGACCGCAAAGCAGGCGGCATTGCCCGTGATCGCCGCGTTCGGCGGCTTTGTCACGCCAGCGGCGATCTTTGCCGCGGTGAACTGGGGCGACGCCAACGCATTACGCGGCTGGGCCATCCCGGCGGCGACCGACATCGCTTTTGCATTGGGTGTCTGCGCCATGCTGGGACGCAAGGTACCGGCTTCGTTGAAAATCTTTCTAATGGCGCTCGCTATTATCGACGATCTGATGGCCATCATCGTCATTGCGATCTTCTATACCGCGGACCTCTCGGTAACCGCGCTGGCGCTCGGCGGGCTCGGCGTCGCTGCGCTCGCGGTCCTCAATCTGCTCGATGTGCGCAGACCATCGTTCTATCTCATCGCCGGCCTGTTCACCTGGGTCTGCGTGCTCAAATCCGGCGTGCATGCGACGCTGGCCGGTGTCGCCGTCGGTCTCGCGATGCCGCTGACCAGACGCGACGGGCACAGCCTGCTTGAAGATACCGAACACGCGCTCAGGCCGTGGGTGATTTTCGTCATCGTGCCGATTTTCGCCTTCGCAAATGCCGGCGTATCGCTTTATGGACTGACGTTTTCGAACCTCGTGGCGCCGATACCGCTTGGCATCATCGCCGGACTTTTCATCGGGAAACAGGTCGGGGTGTTTGCCGCTTCGATGCTTGCGATCAGGCTGGGTCTGGCTGCGATGCCGGAAGGGGCAACGACGGCAAAGCTTTATGCGATCGCCATCCTGACCGGCATCGGTTTCACCATGAGCCTCTTCATCGGCACACTGGCCTTCGACGACGAGGTGGTGCTGAAACAGGTCCGGCTCGGCGTCCTCGCGGCTTCGCTGCTGTCTGGCATTATCGCCGCACTGGTATTTGCGGCCGTCAACCGGTCGAATGGGGCCGAGCCTTCACGATAGGGAGGCGTCCGGCAAGACGGTGACAAAGCCGCCGCGCAAACGGGCCACACCCGCCATGAGATCGCGCCCACGTGGCAGCCACTGCTTGTATTGGTCGCCGGCAAATGATCATCTTGGCTGACATCAAGGCGCTGTCGATTGAGCACGAATCTAGCCAGATCCACCGCACCACGCCGTCCGCATTTCGGACCAGCGCGAAGCATCGCGCTCGGTATACTGCTGTCGTTGTGCCTTTCCGGCGCGGCCCTTGGAAAGGACGATGACGACGAGGAAGATGCAGCCAAGGCAAAGCCTGTGCTGCCGAACATCTACCTCGATATGCGAACGATCTACTCGACGGTGCCCGCCGGCGCGCTCTCGATCGGATTCAGCACCCCTCCATTGTTGTCCACACTGACGAACCTTTCCTCGCTCCGAACCCTCACCTCGCCGTCCAGCCAAAGCCTCTCGGTCGACCTGCCTTTGACCGTCGATGTCAACGATCGGCTCTCGGTCTATGGCGGCGTCAGCGGCGCTACTTCGCAGGCAGGCACCGATCCCTGGTCGTCGTTCTCGGTCTACGCTTTTACCGTCGGATTTCAGGCCGACCTCTATCAGCAGAATGGCGGGATGTTTCCGACCATCACCATCCAGTCCAACGCGACGCGATCGACTTCGGATGCGCCGCTGGCCACGACCGCCTACAATACCATCCTCGAGGCGGGCTACGCGCTGGACGCGGATGAGACGCGCAGCCTGCTCGCGGGCATGCAGTACACAAGGATGCTGGTCGACACCCCGTTCGCCCGCGTCAGCCCGGCTGTCATGGGCTATGTCGGCGGCTATTATCAGTGGGACAACAACTGGAAGTTCACTGGCCGCGTCGGCGTGCAACACTTCGGCGGCGCCCAGCTTCTGAACCTGACGCCGTTTCCCGCCTTCACGCAGCCGATCCTCCGCCTCGATCTCGACCGCATGGACGACGACGACAATCGACTGTTCGGCATCACCGCGCAGATCGCGTGGACACCGAAACCATCCTACCAGCTAACGCTGCGAACGCCGCTTTACGCGATTAAGAATTAGCCGCCGGTTCGCTACTCGGCGGCCACGGCCGTAGCTGCCTGGATGCACAGCCAGACGGCATCGTTCTCCACCTTGATCGGATGCGCGCGCGTACACCCCTCGTCGGGCGCGACCGCCGTGCCGCTTTTGAGTTCGATGACGAAATTGTGCAGCGGACAAGTGACGCGCTTGTTGTGGACGATGCCTTGCGACAGCGGCCCGCCCTTGTGCGGACACTTGTCGTCGAGCGCGAACACCTCGTCGTCGCTGGTCCGGAACACCGCAATGTCGCCATCAGCCGTTCGCACCACGCGCGAACCCAGCACGGGAATATCGCTCAGCGCTCCGATCTCGATCCACTTCGTCATGCCAGTTCCAGTTCTGCCAGCGGCTTGAATTCGTTGTGATCGACGCCGCGCCGGGCGCGCGCTTCCCAGGGATCGCTTTGCGAGAATTGCTGCGAGTAGGCGAAGCGGTCGTATAGCGACTTGCGATTGGCGACATCGTCGACCACCAGCTTGCGGATGGCGTCAAGGCTAACCCGGTCGCACCATTTGTACATCCGCTCCAGGTACCAGCCCTGCTCGCGATAGAGCTGCGTCAGCGCGGCGATGACTTCGATCGTCTCCTCCTCGGTCGCGACCTTGGTGAGGAACTCGGTTCCCTTGATGTGAAGACCGGCAGCACCCGCGAAATGGATCTCGTAGCCGGAATCGACGCAGATCACGCCGACGTCCTTGCAGGTCGCTTCCGCGCAATTGCGCGGGCAGCCGGACACGCCGAGCTTCACCTTTGCCGGCGTCCACGAGCCCCACATGAATTTTTCGATTCTGATGCCGAGGCCGGTCGAATCCTGGGTGCCGAACCGGCACCATTCCGAGCCGACGCAGGTCTTCACCGTCCGCAATCCCTTGGCATAGGCATGGCCGGACACCATGCCGGCATCGTTGAGGTCGGCCCACACCGCGGGCAAATCCTCCTTCTTGACGCCGAGAAGATCGATGCGCTGGCCGCCGGTCACCTTGACGGTCGGAATCTTGAACTTGTCGGCAACGTCGGCGATGGCGCGCAGTTCATTCGGCGTGGTGACCCCGCCCCACATGCGCGGCACCACCGAATAGGTGCCGTCCTTCTGGATGTTGGCATGGACCCGCTCGTTGATATAGCGCGACTGCTGATCGTCGCGGTATTCGCCGGGCCAGGTGGAGAGCAGATAATAGTTCAGCGCCGGCCGGCAGGAGTGGCAGCCATTGGCCGTCTTCCAGTCCATGAACTTCATGACATCAGGAATGGTCTTCAATCCCTGCTCCACGATGACGCGGCGCGCGTCGTCGTGGCTGTGATCGGTGCACGCGCACATCGGCTTGACCTTCGGGGCTACCGAATAGTCGCCGCCGAGCGTGAAAGCCAGCACCTGCTCGACCAGGCCGGTACAAGAGCCGCAGGACGACGACGCCTTGGTGTGGGCGCGCACGTCGTCGATCGTGAACAGCTTCTTTTCGCTGATCGCCTTGACAATCGTGCCCTTGCAGACGCCGTTGCAGCCGCAAATCTCCGTCTCGTCGCTCATGGCGGCGACCGAATTGTTGCCGCTGTGGCCGCCATCGCCGAGATTGGCCGCGCCGAACACCAGACGCTCGCGCATGTGCGAAACATCCGTGCCGTCGCGCAGATGCTGAAAATACCAGGGCCCGTCGATGGTATCGCCATAGAGCACGGCGCCGATGATCTTCTTGTCACGCAGGATGATCCGCTTGTAGACGCCGCGCGCGGCGTCCTGCATCACGATCTCTTCCTTGTCCGCGCCCGGCGCGAAATCGCCGGCGGAGAACAGGTCGATGCCCGTCACCTTCAGCTTGGTCGAGACCACCGAACCGTCATAGGTCGCAAAACCCTTCATGGCGAGGTGGTTGGCGCAAACCTTGGCCTGGTCGAACAGCGGAGCCACGAGGCCGTAGGTCTGGCGGCGATGCTGCACGCACTCGCCGACGGCATAGATCCGCCCGTCATAGGTCTGCATGGTGTCGGAAACGACGATGCCGCGTTCGCAGTGAAGACCCGCCTTGCGCGCCAGCTCGAAATTCGGGCGAATGCCCACCGCCATCACGACGAGATCGGCGGCGATCTCCTCGCCATCGGCAAAGCGCACGCCGGTGACGCGGTCTTCGCCGAGGATCGCCTGCGTCTGCGCGGGCATCTTGAAGACCATGCCGCGCTCTTCGAGCGACTTGCGCAGCAATCCCCCCGCGACCTGATCGAGCTGGCGCTCCATCAGCGTGTCGAGCAGATGCACGACCGTGACGTTCATGCCGCGCTTCATCAGGCCGTTGGCGGCTTCGAGGCCGAGCAGGCCGCCGCCGATCACGACCGCGTTCTTGTAGCTGGTCGAGGCCTGAACCATGCGCTCGACATCCTGGATGTCGCGAAAGCCAATGACGCCCGGGAGGTCCTTGCCCGGCAACGGCAGCATGATCGGGTTCGAACCGGTCGCGATCAGCAGACGATCGTAAGGCACCCGCGCGCCGTCAGCGGTAACGACTTCGCAGGTACGGCGGTCGATCATCTCGATCATTTCGCCCTTGCGCAGCGTGATGTCGTTGTCCTCGTACCACTGCTCGGTGTTGAGCATGATGTCGTTGACGGTCTTCTCTCCGGCCAGCACGGGCGACAGCAGAATCCGGTTGTAATTGCCGTAGGGCTCGGACCCGAAGACGGTGATGTCGTAGAGATCGGGCGCGCGGTCCAGCAGCACCTCGACCGTGCGGATGCCGGCCATGCCGTTGCCGATCACCACCAGCTTTTGCTTGTTCACCTTGTCGAGCATGCTCTGCCTTCCACGTTCCGATGGTCCCGTTCGGCGACGCAGCGCTTGCGTCGTCGAATACAGAAAATGTTGATTGGGGAGCGCCCATCGGCGGGCAGACGAACGTCTTCTATGACGATCTGACACCCTTGCATTCAAGAGACGTGCCAACGCCGAATCCGCGATTTTCCCGGCATTTCCGGCCGATTGGCCGTGTCGGCGCATGCATCGATGCCCAAAAAATCACCCGCCCGGGCTATCCATTGTGCACCAGCGAATGCCAGCATTTGGCGAGGCGCGAACGAAATTAGCCCGACGCTCCGGTAGGAGCGTCGGGCCATGTCACATCAGCAGCGCCAACCAGGTCGGCGGGGCGATCGCCTCACACCCCGGTCTGGGTGATGAACTTGGTGTTGAAATACCCGTCCATCGCCTCGGTGCCGCCTTCCGAGCCGTAGCCGGAGTCCTTGACGCCGCCGAACGGCACTTCGGGCAGCGCGAGGCCAAAGCTGTTGATCGAGACCATGCCGGCTTCGATAGCGGCGCCGATCGCGGTCGCGGTCTTGGTCGAGCTGGTGAAGGCGTAGGACGCCAGGCCGAACGGCAGGCGGTTGGCTTCCTCGGCCACCTCGTCGAAGGTCGAAAAGCGCGAGATCAACGCCAGCGGCCCGAACGGCTCCTCGTTCATGGCGCGCGCATCCTTCGGCACATCGCTGACCACGGTGGGTTCGTAGAAGTAGCCCTTGTTGCCGATGCGATGGCCGCCGGTCTCGAGTTTTGCGCCCTTGCTCACGGCGTCCTGCACCATGCCTTCGATGGCGGTGACGCGGCGCGGGTTGGCGAGCGAGCCCATCTTCGAATCCGGATCGAGGCCGTTACCGACCTTCATCGACTTCGCGCCCTCGACAAACTTTTCGACGAACTCCTTGAATACATCGGCCTGCACCAGCATGCGGGTCGGCGAGATGCAAACCTGGCCGGCGTTGCGGTACTTCGCCGCCGCCAAAATCTTCGCCGCCGACGACACGTCGGCATCCCCAAACACGATGGCCGGCGCGTGGCCGCCGAGCTCCATCGTGGCGCGCTTCATGTGCAAGCCCGCCAGCGCCGACAGTTGCTTGCCGACGTTGGTCGATCCGGTGAACGAGATTTTTCGGATCACCGGATGCGGAATGAGATATTCCGAAATCTCCGACGGTACGCCGTAGACGAGGTTGATGACGCCGTCAGGTACGCCTGCATCGGCGAACGCCCGGATCAGTTGCGCGGGCGACGCCGGCGTTTCCTCGGGCGCCTTGACGATGATCGAGCAACCCGCCGCGAGGCCCGCGGATAGCTTTCTCACCACCTGGTTGATCGGGAAATTCCACGGCGTGAAGGCCGCGACCGGGCCGACCGGCTCCTTGATGGCGATCTGGTAGATGCCGGGGCCGCGCGCCGGGATTACCCTTCCATAGGCGCGCTTGGCTTCTTCGGCGAACCATTCGATGACGTCAGCGGCGGCCATGGCTTCCATCTTGGCTTCCGCTAGCGTCTTACCCTGCTCCATGGTCATCAGCGGCGCGATCTCGTCATTGCGCTCGCGCATGATCTGGGCCGCCTTGCGCATGATCCTGCAACGCTCGAACGGCGCCACTGCGCGCCAGACCTTGAAGCCCTTGGCGGCGGCTTCCAGCGCCTCGTCGAGATCGGCGCGGTCGGCATGCGCGACGGTACCGATTTCCTCTTCGGTTGCCGGATTGAGCACGGCGATGGTCCGGCCCGATTGGCTCGGCCGCCATTTGCCATTGATGAACAATTGCGTATCGGAATATGCCACGAGACTCGCTCCCTGTTTTATTGTCGCCCGATGGGCGAAATCGGCCGGCTTGAAGATCAGGCGCCTTTATGATCGAAGCCCGGCCGGATTGCAAAGCCGTTTCAGGAGAAGACATCATGCCGACAAACGACACCGCCCGCACGCTGCAGGGCAGGGTTGCGCTGATAACCGGCGCGGGCCGCGGGCTTGGCCGGGCGTTCGCAGGGCGGCTGGCAAGCCTCGGCGCCGATATCGCCATTCACGGCATGCGCGAAAATGGCCCGGCTGAGTATGGCGAGGGATCGACGCTGACCGCGGTCGCGGAAGCGGTGGCAGCGGCGCATGGCGTACGCACGATCCGCGTGCTTGGCGATCTGACCCAAGGCAACGACATCGCGCGCGTGGTCGAGACCACGACGAAAGAACTCGGGCCGATCGACATTCTCGTCCACAATGCCGGCGGCGACATCGCCGCCAAGGGCGGCAAGCCCGATCCGAACGACGCCATCGGCATCAGCGAGGAAGACGTGCGGGCGGTGCTCGACCGCAATTTGCTTTCGACCATCCTGACCTGCCAGGCGGTCGCAAAGGAAATGATGCCGCGCCGCCACGGCCGCATCGTCACCATCGGCTCGGTCGCCGCCTTCAAGGGCCGCACCAACGGCTCGATCTACGCCGTCGCCAAGGCCGGCATGACGCATTATACGCGCTGCCTCGCCGACCAGCTCCGTTCCTACGACATCACCGTCAACTGCATCGCACCGGGTGACACCCGCACCGGCCGCTTCATGGGCACGCGCGCGGTCGATCAAAACCGCATGGTCGAGACCGGCACGCTGGACCGCATCGCCACCGTCGACGAAGTCGCGCGCGTCGTCGAAGTGTTTGCAGGACCGCTGGGCGCGTTCGTCTCAGGCCAGGTGCTGCGCGTCGACGGCGGCGGGCAGTGCTGGGCGGGGTGAAAGCCACCGAGACTTTGCGGGACCTCCCGACGGCAATCGCAAAAGTCCGGTCCGCACGACGCCTTGTGCACCCGGTGGCAATCTGTCTGAACAAACTCGACACTGAGCCAGCGCCGTTGGCGGCGCTCGTCAAAAGCGGTGACGTATTCCGACAACGTTGGCGTTATTGCCCTCCTTCAGGCCACCCAGCGTGCCATAGCCACCCGAACGGTGGTGAATGCGTAGTACGAGTTCAGTGTTTGGATAATTTGCCAAGGCGAATGCAAGATCAAAGCCCAGATAGAAAAGCACCTTCGCGCTGCCTTGATGATCGAACTGGTGCAACGCTTCCTGACCTATTGGATTTGATACCGCACTCAACCCGAACACAAAACCAGGTGAAATTCGAATCGCATCGAACAAGGCGAGACCTTCGTGCCGAAAGGAAATCCCGCCCCATAATTCCGCTGAATGCGCGACGCGATTTGAATGGACCACCGTGTCACAACAAAACGGATAATTGCCGAACCGATCCGCGAGGCCAACTTCGGCACCAATGAGCACCCCGCTGTTGAACTGAATAAAGTCCCGCTGATACGCCCCGCCTATTATGTAGTTATCGAAAAAGATCGCTTCCGGAGCGCCGCTGCCGAAGGCGAACGTGCTGCCGAGATTTCCGGAATTTGTGCGACCTGCAAATCCAAACACCGACTGCTTGAGGCGGGGCTGGGATGCCAATGCAAACGGATTGGCGAAGAAATAGTATGGATCGTAGCTAGCTACTGCAGGATCGGGGGATTTTGTATTGCTGGATTCCCCTGACGCGGGAACCATCCCCCCTGCTATAACTGCAAGAACTCCTGCAGCGACTGCAGAATGCCATGAGCGTTTCCCAAAGCCGATACTTTCCCTCGACTTCAGACAAAACGCTCGCGCCAATCGGCAAATCAACCCAGCACCCATGACTTCGACATTGCGCTTACAAGCGCTCCCGAATATTTGCCGATGAGCTGTCGCCGTCGAGGATTACGCGATCAGACCGCATCAAATTCGCGCATCGAATCTAGATGAGGCGGCCCTTCAGCCCCCGTGCCAAAATGGCAACACCCAGGAGCAATGATGTCGCGGGCAGACGCGCTGCTTCAGTTACCCAAGAGCATTAGTTGCCTGCCACTCCGATATTCCGTCTCTCGCGTAGCTCCAGCCCAATCGCGAAGGCACGCTGTTCGGTCCTCGCTTGATCATCTTTCGCGAGGGCCTGTGCATCGTGAGCGGAAACTGAAGCCCTATGGAATCTTGATCCTATGGCTTCGCTACAAAAGCGAGTGGCGGTCGCGGCAGTATTATGAAGGCTTGAGGGAGGGCTTCCCTTCGGTTCCAAAAGTCTGGCGACCTCTCGATACAGGCAATCTTCGCGAGCGCTCATTTCGCTTGAGTCCATGATGGGGGTGGCCTGGCTTGAACCAAGCTGATTGTCAGTTCGGCACGACACGCAGAGCGTGGCTATCGCTCCGAACAGCAATGTACGCGCGATTTTTTTTGCCGCATCGAAGAGCACGCCAGCGAACTCCCACTCAACCATGTCGATTGCCCTATCGGACGCTGTCGGGAAACCATTGATCCAGATCATTGAAGTCTCAATGCCGGGGAGCTTCGAAATCACTTTCAATATCCTTCGCCCCAACGATACTGCCACGCGATCCCGACTGCGGTAAATTCGCTGCCGGTGCGGGTTGAGAGGCCGGTGCTGGCAGAAAGCTTCAGCGAATTTTGCCGGTCGACCGGCAAGGCGAGCGTGAATCCGGCCCGCGTATTCCGTTGCTCGTTGTCGCTCTTGACGCCATTCAGGGTGGTGTGGCCACCGGCAAAATAGATCCCGTCCAGGGCCATCCAGACACCCGACTGGAACGTATAAAGGAGATGCGCCTGAACCGCATAGATCGGCGCCTGCGCAAATCTGTTGCCCCCGAAGAAATCGGTGTTGTCGCTGAAGAATGTCACGCTGGGGGCGATCTCGAACGTCCACGGACCCCAAGCCTTGGAGAAGCCCAGTTCAGGCTTGAACGACCAGCGATTGTTGCCGAGGTTGAGCAGCTTGCTGTTGTCGTATTGCCCAAGGGGCGCGGAAACCTGAAAACTCACGCCAACGATAAGATCCTGATGATAGCTCGCGAAGTCCTTTGCGGACAGCGCGGGGGCTCCAAACAAATTGAACGAGAACCGAAACCGGGGGTCGCCCAGGCCGGCCATCTCGCGCTCTCGTGGCTGGCCATTCACCAAGCCCTGGGCGTCGAATGACGCCCCCGGCACGATGACATCGAACTTGGCCGACTGCCCGGCGAAATCGAACGATCGAACGTAAGCCAGCAGCCCGGTGTTGGAATGGAATTTGGCATCGGCGATCGAAAGATTAGGATCAAACGCCAGCTTGCCTTGCGCATAGACGTAGCCGGCGATCAGGAAATTCAATCCGATCGGCGTATTCGAGTAGGAGCGCGGCTCGGCCTCCTGAGCGTTGACATCTGCGGGCCCGACCACCAACGCGATTATCCCAAGCGAGCCACAAAGCGAGATCAGTGAGAACAGGCATGAACGTGCGGCAGGCGCATTGGCAATTCGGTCACCATGATCAACGCGCCGCCGACGGTCAGATCCGCGCAACATTCTACCCAGCCAAATCCGGCTTCCCACGAGCCCCGCCAGCAGAGTTTTGCATTTCCGCGCCGCCTTCCGTTGAAAGGCACCGTCGTGAACGGTAATCGCTCTTTCGTGCCGGGCCAAGAAGCTTTGGCCAAGTCGTCGAAATGGGTCAGGCCTGCTGACTTTCCGAGGGCTATGGCGGAGCGGGAGTATGCGTAAATTCGGTTTCCATTGACCAGAGACCAATTGACGAGCCTGTTGTTGTGAAATTCGATCCGTACTGTTTACTGATTGATCTGCATCATGGACGACCTGGGGTCGTGATGGAATTGTTGCCGTTACATGCGTACCGGAGTGATTTCTCGTGCCGATGTGCAAGTCGCCAAAGATCACCGACGTGTTTCTTAAGGCAGGGCAGGCTCCCGCAAACGACAATTGCATGCCCGTGAAAGCACGATGACGTCCCTGCGCCACGAAGCGCTTTTTCGGCGACTTGGGCGACAGTTTCCATTGTTGCGTTCTTCACCGCGTTCTTGCTCTGCTGAAACTCACAGCGTGAGCGCGGTCTATCCGTAGAGAATTCTGGGCAGGATCGTGACGATGCCCGGAAAAAGCGTCAGCAGCAGCACGAAGCCGACCATGATGATCAGATAGGGCATCGTCACCCGCGCGATGTAGCCGAGCCCGTCATCGGTCAGGCCCTGAATGACGAACAGGTTGAAGCCGACCGGCGGCGTGATCTGCGCCATCTCGACGGCGAGCACGAGGAAGATGCCGAACCAGATGTCGTCGAAGCCCGCGGCCTTCACGATCGGCAATACGATCGGCAGCGTCATCACGATCATCGAAAAGCCATCGAGGAAACAACCGAGCACGAGATAGAAGGCGATCAGCACCACGATCAGCATGAAGGGCGACAGGCCGAGGCCTTTCACGAAAGCGGCCACGGCTTGGGGAATACCGAGGAAGGCCGCGGCGTTGCCGAGAATCGACGCGCCGAGCACGATCAACGCGATCATCGAACACGTCACCACCGACCCGATGATCACGTCGCGCATCACCTGCTGCGACAGCGATCCCTGCGCCCATGCGACCAGTGCAGCGCCGAGCACGCCGACCGCCGCGGCCTCCGACGGCGTCGCCAGGCCGCCATACATCGAGCCGAGTACGCACGCGATCAGAAACAGAGCCGGCGCGAGGTCCTTCAGCGCGGCGAAGCGTTCGCCCCACGGGACCTCCGCGAGTTTTGCTTCCGACTCAGGGACTAGCGTCCGGTTCAGGGTGGTGTGGATCATCACCCAGGCCATGAACGTCCCCGCCAGCAGCAGGCCCGGCAGCACGCCAGCGGTGAACAGCTTCAGGATCGAGACGTCGCCGAGCACGCCATAGATGATCATGATGTTCGACGGCGGTATCAGAAAGCCGAGTGTGCCGGCGCCTGCGAGCGAGCCGATCGCGATATCCTTCGAATAACCCCGGCGCAGCAGTTCGTTGAGCGACATGCGGCCAATCACCTGCGTCGTCGCCGCCGACGAACCGGAGATCGCCGCGAAGATCGTGCAGCCGATCACATTGACATGCAGCAAACGTCCCGGCAGCAATCCGGCCCATGGCGCCAGCCCCTGAAACAGCGATCGTGACAGCTTTGTGCGGAACAAGAGTTCGCCCATCAGGATGAACAGCGGCAGCGCCAGCAATTCCTGCGTAGTGAGGATATTCCAGGCGTATTGCGGAAGCAGCTTGTCGAGCGGGATCGAGCGGAACATCGCCAGCAGCAGGGTCGCAGTGAGCGCAAGCGTCAGCCCGATCCACAGGCCTCCGGCCAGCAACGCGAACAGGATACCGAACAGGCTGATGACTTCGATGGTCATGAAATTTTGTCTTCCAGCAGCGGCCGCAATGACGCCGGCCCGTATTGCGCGCGTAATCATTCGACGGGCGACGCCTTCATCCGATGGTCTTCCAGCGGCAGGCCGAGCGCGGCCTGAATGGCGCGCGCCAGGAATTGCAGCGTCAGCAGCAGCATCCCGAAGGTGACGATGGCTTGCGGAAACCACAGTGGCGTGTCGCTCGACGTCGACAATTGCCCGCGCATGAAAGAGCCCCAGGCGAACTTGACCATCGCCTGAGTCAGGAACGCCATGAACAGGAAACCGGCGAACGCCGAGAGGATTTCGAGCGCGCGCCGGATCGGAGCGGGCACGTTCTTCAGCAGCAGCACGACACGGATGTGGCCACCGACTCGCAGCGTCATGGCCGCGCCGAAGGTGAAGGAAGCGGCCATCAGATAGGAGGAGTATTCCCAGGCGATCGAGATGGTTGGCGGAAAGAACGGCAGGAAGTTCGACAGCAAGCGCGTCGCGACCTCGGCCAGCATCAACGCCGTCAGCGTCAGCAGGCAGCCGCCGCCGATCCAGCCGTCGAGCCGTCCGAGGCGATCAATCGCGTCGAGCAGGATACGCAGCGGCGCCGGCGCCGCCGCGTTGAGGCTTTCGGGCGAAGCCGGCAGCGCACTCACCACGGTCGCGCTCCTAGCGCTTGATTTCGGCGAGATAGGCCCGCACCGGCTTGTCCGCCGCCGGCACGCGCTTGAGGAAAGCCTCGAGCAGCGGCGCGGTCTTGGCGCGGATATCCGTCATCATCGCATCCGGCACCGGCACCACTTCCATGCCGCCCTCCTTGAGGCGGGCGAGGCTGTCGACGTCGGCCTTGAGCGAATTCGCCCAGAAATCCGGCTCCATCTTCGCGGCGATGCCGGCGACCATCTTCTGCTGATCCGCGCTCAGCGCCTTCCAGGAATCGAGATTGACGGTCAGCATCTGCGACGACCAGACATGGTTGGTCGGATAGACGTACTTCATGAACTCCCAGAACTTGCCGTCGACACCAGATACCGCCGAAGTCGAAACGCCGGCGACCGCACCCGACGCCAGCGCCGGTATGGTCTCGCCCCAGGGGATCATGACCGGCGCCATGCCGACCGCATTCAGCATGTCGACCGCGTTCTTGTCGGGCACCCGGATCTTGATGTTCTTCAGCCCGTCGACACCCGCCACCTTCACCTTGAGGTGAAGATACTGCGTCGGCCACGGCACGATGTAGAGGATCTTCTGATTGTTGCGCTCGGCGATCTTGTCGTATTCGGGCCGAACATATTTGTGCAGGACCTTCAGCTCGTCCATCGACACGGCGAGGAACGGAATGCTTTCGACGCCCATGAAAGGCTCGTCGCCAACCTGCTGGATATTGAGCACGTCGGCGAGCGGGACCAGACCATCGCGCACGGCGCGCAGATGTTCAGGCCCCTTGAAGCCGAGCTGGCCGCCGGCCTTCACCGTGATGTTGACGGCGCCGTCGGTCTGCTTCTTGACCGCGTCGGCGAAAGCCATGGCGTTACTGGTGTGGAAATTTCCGTCGGGCCACACCGTCGACATGTCCCAGCTCGTCGTCGCCGCCATGGCGCGCGTCGAGAGATGGCCTGCGGCGAGCATCGTCGCCGCTCCCGCTGTGAAAGTTCGCCTCGTAATCATCAGCTCTCTCCGTCTCGTTGAAATTGAAGTACAGCGCCGCCGCACGGGGCGCGTCAGCCCACCAACCCGTAAACCGCTGTGGCGTTTGCGCTCGACACCAGGCCGCTTTCGACGTCGTCGTGCACGCTTGCCGCCGCACGTTCCTTTGGATCACCGATCCCGGCGCCGCCGGGCGTCAACACCACCAGCCGATCATCCGGCGGGACGGTCTGAAAGCCCTTGCCGCGCAGCTTCTGCCCCGATTTCAAACCGACATAGCCAGCCTCGCCGTTATGGCCGCCGTCGCGGCCACGGGGCGGATGATCGATGCGGTCGAAGGCGGCCAGAATGTCGAACGGCGCATCGACGCCGCTGCCGACTTCGATGATCTGGCCGAGACCGCCGCGCGTACGACCGGCGCCGCCCGAATCCGGACGAAGCTCCTTGCGCCAGAAGATCAACGGCGTCTGCGTCTCCGCGATCTCGACCGGCGTGCCGCGCACACCGCTGGGATAGGCCGTGGCCGACAGACCATCCTTGGCAAAACGCGCGCCGGTGCCGCCGTTGCTCGTCACCGCCATCGAGAACCCGTAATTGCCGCCTGCGCCGCTGCGCGTTTGTCCGCGCACATTGAGATTCCACAGGCAGGAAGTGCCTTCCGCCGGTACCCGCTCGGGGATGATCTGACGCAGGCAGCCGAACACCACGTCGGGCAGCATCTGGCCGATGATATGGCGCGACGCCACCGGCGCCGGCTTCGGCGCATGGAGGATCGAGCCCGCGGTCGCCGCAACCGTCAGCGGCGAGAGCGACCCAGCATTGTTCGGGATCTGCGAGGCGACCACGCAGCCAAGGCCGAAAACGGTATAGGCGGTGGTGTAGGACATCGGCACATTGATGCCGAACTTCGAGGCGCCGGAGGTGCCGTCGAAGTCGACGTGAATCCCTTCGTCCGAGATCGTCAGCGTCGCCGCGAGCGTAACCGGCGCATCGTAGCCGTCGACGATCATGCTGTTGCGCCAGACGCCCTTCGGCAGCTTGCCGATCTCGGCCAGCACCGCCTCCCGCGAACGGTCACAGATGAAATCGCCGAGCGTATCGAGAGAATCGATCTCGAATTCGCGCATCATCTCGACAAGGCGCTGGCAGCCGACATCGTTGCAGCCCGCCAGCGAATAGGTGTCGCCCTCGGTATCGATCGGCAGCCGCGTGTTGCTGCGGATCATCGCCATCAGCGTTTCATTGACGACGCCCTGATCGATCAGCTTCAGCATCGGGATGTACAACCCCTCCATGAAGACGTCGGTGGCATCGGGCCCGAAGCCGATACCGCCGATGTCCATCAGATGGCTGGTGCAAGAAAACAGCGCGACCGCCTTGCCGTCCTTGAAGCAGGGCGTGGTGACGACGAAGTCGTTGAGATGACCGGTCCCCATCCAGGGATCGTTGGTGATATAGGCGTCGCCCGGCTTCATCGTCTCGATCGGGAAATGCGCGATGAAATGCTTGACCGACTCGGCCATCGAGTTGACGTGGCCCGGCGTCCCCGTCACCGCCTGCGCCAACATGCGCCCCTTGATGTCGAACACGCCGGCCGAGAGGTCGCCGCATTCGCGCACGATCGGGCTGAACGCCGTGCGCAGCAGCACCTGCGCCTGTTCCTCGACCACGGCGATCAGCCGGTGCCACATGATCTGCAGATCGATCAAGCTCGCGCCATCAGACTTGTTCATGGTCATGCCGCCTTTCGTTCCATGACGATACTGCCGGCACCGTCGATATGGGCGTCAAAACTCGTCGAGACGAATGTCGATGTCTCGTCTTCCGCGATCACGGCGGGCCCCGCGATGGTCGCCCCAGGCGCCATCTGGTCGCGGTGGTACAGCGGAATTTCGATGACCTTCCCCGCGCGGCCGTCGAAAAATTGGCGGCTGCCCGCGGCCTTTCCGGCCGGCATGCGCGTCACCTCGGCTACCCGTGGCGGATTGCGCGGCTCGGTGGTCGCGAGCACCGACCAACTCAGCACCTCGATCGCCGCACCCGGGATCGATCTCTCGAACAGCGCCGCATAGTCCTTCTCAAAAGTCTTGCGCAGGCCTGTGAGATCTGCGTCCGTCAAACGCCGGTTCGGCAGTTCGACCGTGATTTCGTGCCCCTGCCCGAGATAGCGCATGAAGGCCGCGCGCCGTTCGCGCACTGGCGCACCGGCGGCGCCGGGCTCGACCAGCGCACGCGCTTCGGTCGCCATTTCATCCAGCAGGTCGGACACGGCGGCGACATCGAACGCGTCGAGCCTGGCATGACGGCTGCGCACCAGCTCATAGGCGATCGGCGCGGCAAGAAAGCCGACGGCCGAGCCGACGCCGGCATTGGACGGCACGATCACGCGCGAGACGCCGATCTTCTCGGCAACGCGGGCCGCATGCAGCGGCGCCGCACCGCCGAAGGCGATCAACGTGTGCTGGCCGACGACGGCGCCGCGCTCGACCGCATGCACGCGGGCGGCGCTCGCCATGTTCTCGCACACGACTTCGTGCACGGCGTAAGCCGAGGTTTCCGCCGACAGTCCCAGCGGCTCGCCAATGTCGCGCAACAAGGCCTGTCTGGATAGTTCGGCGTTGAGCTTGATCGTCCCGCCTGCAAAGGCATCGGGATCGATCTTGCCGAGCGCGACATCCGCATCCGTCACCGCGGGACGCTGGCCACCGCGGCCGTAACAAGCTGGCCCCGGCTCGGATGACGCGCTCTCGGGACCAACCGTAACGCGCTTCAGCGCATCGACCCGTGCAATCGAGCCGCCACCGGCGCCGATCTCGACCATCTCGATGACGGGAATGCGCACCGGCAGGCCCGAGCCTTTCAGGAATCGCGCGGAGCGATCGACCTCGAACACGCGCGAGGTTTCGGGTTGGTACTTTTCGATCAGGCAGATCTTCGCGGTGGTGCCGCCCATGTCGAACGACAGTACCTTGCTCTCGCCGAGGCGCGCCGCGATCTGCGCCGCAAAAATCGCGCCGCCTGCCGGCCCCGATTCGACCAGCCGCACCGGAAAGCGGCGCGCCGTCTCGATCGAGGTGACGCCGCCGCCGGAGGTCACGAGATAGATGGCGCCGCGAAACTGTTCGGCCTGCAGCCCCTCGGCCATGCGCGCGAGATAGCCGTCGATCAGTGGCTGTACATAGGCATTGGCCACCGCAGTCGAGGTCCGCTCATATTCGCGGATTTCCGGACACACCGCCGACGACAGCGTAAACCAGACGCCAGGCATTTCCTCCTTCAGGATCGCGGCAGCGCGCCGTTCATGCTCGGGATTGGCATAGGAGTGCAGAAAGGCGAAAGCGACGCTTTCCACATTCTGCGCACGCAATTCAGGCGCGAGCGCCCGCACCGCAGCTTCATCGAGCGGCAACCGCACGGCGCCTTGCGCATCGATGCGCTCGGGGACCGTGAAACGCAGACTGCGCGGCGCCAGCGGTTTTGGCTTATCGATCGCGAGATCATATTGATCATAACGGCTCTCGGTGCCGATATCGAGCACGTCGCGAAAACCTTGCGTTGCGACGAGCGCCGTCTTCGCGCCGCGACGTTCGATGATGGCGTTGGTGGCCAGCGTCGTGCCGTGAATGAAGACGTCGATATCGCATATATGAGCACGCGCATCGGCCAGAATGAGACGCATCCCGTCCAGCACCGCCTGCTCGGGCCGCGTCGGCGTCGTCAGCACCTTACGGGTTTTGCGATCCTGGCCCACATCCAGGACGATATCGGTGAACGTACCTCCGATATCGACAGCAAGTCGCACCTCGGCTCCCTCAAGCATTCCAAATCTCCGCGGTTGAACGACGAACTGTAGCTGGATATTCAGCAAATTCCATGCCACCGAATATGCTGGCGCGGGCATACCCGGCGATTTTGCCGACGACCTATGCGATGCGACGCGCTGCATGATTCAGCACGTGCGGCGTTCGCAGGCACATCGCGGCGTTTCTTTTCCCTCGAAAGAAAACGCGTGGCTTGACATTTGCGGATAGAAAGAACTCGTTCGGATCGTAGACGATGGGGCATACACTTGGACAGGATTGACCGTGCCGATCTGGCGGGGCTCGCACGGCACGAACGTGCCGTGGCGCGCGACCTGGAGATGCTGGGCGTACCGGCGACGAACTGGCCGGCGAGCATCGCGGACGCGAGCGGGCAACCGGTTCTGGACGTCCTGATCGTCGGCGCCGGCATGAACGGCATCGCCGCCGCCGGCAGTCTGCTATTCAAGGGCGTGCGCAATATCGCCGTGGTCGAGCGCTCGCGACCGGGCGAGGAAGGGCCCTGGCTCACCTATGCGCGCATGGACACACTGCGCTCGCCCAAGAATTTGACAGGCCCCGCGCTCGGCGTCCCCGCGCTCACCTTTCGCGCCTGGTATGAAGCGAAATACGGCCTCGCTGCCTGGGAAGCGCTTTACAAGATTTATAACGAGACCTGGGTCGAATATCTGTCCTGGCTGCAGAAGGTGCTGGCGTTGCCTGTCAGCCATGGCGTTGCGCTGGAAGCCCTCGAACCCGCGGGCCGCTTCGTGCAAGCCGTACTCAACGAAGGCGGAGCTCGTCGAAAGATACTGACGCGGCGCGTCGTTCTGGCGACCGGCCGCGCCGGCGCCGGCGGCGATCTATGGCCGGACTTTGTCGATCGCGCACTGGCGTCCGATCTTGCCGCGCATACCAACGACGACATCGATTTCGACGCGCTTCGCGGAAAATCCATCGCCGTACTCGGCGGCGGCGCTTCTGCGTGGGACAATGCAGCAACGGCGCTCGAACGCGGTGCGGCGCGTGTCGACATGTATGTGCGCCGCCCCTATCTGCCGCAGGTCAACAAGGGGCGCGGCTCGGCATTCCCCGGCTTCCTGCACGGCTGGGCTTCGCTGCCCGATGCCGAACGCTGGGCCACGATGGTCTATCTGAACGACATCCAGTCCCCGGTGCCGCACGAAACCGTCAACCGCACCACGCGCCTCGCCGGCTTCCACATCCATTTTCGCGCGGCGAATCGAAACAGCCTCGCGCGCGGGCGAAAAAGTTGCGGTGAAGATTGCGGAGCAGGATGAACCGAAGCTGCATGATTTCCTGATCGTCGGCACCGGCTTCAACGTCGATCCGGCGCGAATCCCGGAACTCGCGCACTACGCTCCCCACATCGCCACCTGGGGCGATCGCTATCGGCCCGCGCCCGATCTGCGCCGCCGCGATCTGGAACGATTCCCTTATCTCGGCCCCGGTTTCGAACTGATCGAAAAGACGCCGGGCAGCGATCCGACGCTTGGCCAAATTCATCTGGTCAATTTCGGCGCGCATGCCAGCCATACCGCGATCGCCAGCGATATCCCGGGCGTCAATATCGCGGCCGAACGGGTAGCTAATGCAATCGTGACCTCGCTATTCTCCGAGGATATCGAGCACATGCGCCGCAGGGTCGAGGAGTTCAACGAGCCGGAACTTGAAAGCACGCCGTTTTTCGTTCCCGAATCCAAACGAAGCTGAGCGGGTTTCATCGATCGCATGCGGCGAGCCGTGGAGAACGCGCGACTGCCGGTCATCGGCGCTCGACGGGCGGCGGTCAGGTTGTTAAGCCCGCCTCCGCTGAGGAGAGTTTGAGTCGGGCTATGACCGTTGCAATCGAGATGGGGCACACGACGGCAGGCGCGCCGGCCACACTGGACCTCGAGGAACTGCTGGCGACGCGGCTGCTGGTGCAGGGCAATTCAGGCTCCGGAAAGTCCCATCTGTTGCGCCGGCTGCTTGAACAAAGTGCGCCTTGGGTGCAGCAGACCATCATCGACCCCGAAGGCGACTTCGTGGCGCTGGCGGAGCGTTTCGGTCATCTACTGATCAATGCCGAGGATCATACCGAGCGCGGTTTGCAGGTCGCCGGCGAGCGCGCGCGCATCCATCGCGTCTCGACCGTGCTCAATCTCGAAGGACTGGATGCCGAGAACCAGATGCGGCGCGCCGCCGCCTTCCTCAATGGGCTGTTCGAGAGCGCCCGCGATCACTGGTACCCGATGCTGGTCGTGGTGGACGAGGCGCAGCTGTTCGCGCCCGCCGTTGCCGGCGAGGTTTCGGATGAGGCGCGCAAGCTTTCGCTCGGCGCGATGACGAACCTGATGTGCCGCGGCCGCAAGCGCGGCCTCGCGGGGATCATCGCCACGCAGCGACTGGCGAAGCTCGCCAAGAACGTTGCGGCGGAGGCGTCGAATTTCCTGATGGGACGAACCTTTCTCGACATCGACATGGCGCGCGCCGCCGATCTGCTCGGCATGGAGCGGCGGCAGGCGGAAGCGTTTCGCGATCTGGAGCGCGGGCAATTCATGGCGCTGGGGCCGGCGCTGTCCCGCCGTCCGCTGGGGCTGCGCATCGGTCCGACCGACACCACGCCGCGCAACGCGACCCCGCGCCTGATGCCGATGCCGGAAGCGACGCCGGACGCACGCGCCATCATCCTGGCCGCGCCGCCGCCCGAGACCAACCGGCCGCAGCGCCGCACGCCGCCTGATCTTCTCGACCAGCTGATGGCGGCGAAATCAGCGGCGTTGGAGATCCGTCCCGAACCAGTGGAGCAAACACTCAGCGCCGAGGAACTGACGGAGCGGCGCGAGCGCGTCGATCGGATCCTGCGCGCCGTGATGGCGGAGCCCGACGCCGGCTTCCGCGCCCACGGCGTGCTCTATCAGGAGTTCGTGGTCCGCTGCCGGATCGAGGGGCTTGGATCGGCGGTGCCCGATCTCGGCGACTTCCGCCGCATGCTGACGCGCGCCCGCGCCGGCCTCGGCTCCGACATGACCGAGGATGACGGCTGGCAGGATGTCTCGCTCCGCGCCTCGCTGCTGCCGGAGGACATGCAGGGCGTCTTCATGATGATCGCCCGCGCCGCCAAGGAAGGCTGGCCCTGCCCGGGCGATGCCGCGATCGCGCGCGCCTATGGCTCGCATTCGCTGCGCCGGGCGCGGCGGCTGTTGAGCTATATCGAGGAACAGGGCCTGATCGTGTGCCAGCTCGACGGCACCGGCCGGCGGATCGTGACGCTGGTCGAACTGGCCTGGGCCACCGCGCCAGGCGATCCCAACGCCGAGGAAGCTCCTGCCGAACAGCCGTGCAGCCCACCTTAAAACGACCGCGCATCCAGCAGCCGTTGCGCTATAGTCCACGCTCGCCGACGTCCGGCGTGAATGGAGTATCGGGCTTGAGCGTTGCCTTCACCAAGGAAGACAGTGCCGAAACCGCGTCGGAAACCTTGCTTCCCGATCGCCCGGTTTCGCCGCATCCGAACCTCGTCACCGAGGCCGGACTGAAGGCGCTGGAATCGCAGCTGCAGCAGGCGCGCGAGGCCTACGAGACCGCGCAGCAGATCGACGACGTCAATGAACGCCGGCGGCAGGCAGCAACGCCCTTGCGTGATGCGCGCTACTTTGCGGCCAGAGTTCGGACCGCGCAGGTCATGCCCGCTCCATCATCGACCGACACCGTTGCCTTCGGCAGCACGGTGACCTTCCGTCGCGACGACGGGCGAGTCCAAAAATATCATATCGTGGGTGAGGACGAGGCGGACCCGAAGGCCGGCTCGATTTCCTACGTCTCCCCGGTGGCAAGATCGCTGATGGGCAAGGCTGTCGGCGACGTCGTCGGCACGCCGCCGCAGGAGCTTGAGATCGTTGCGATTTCGTGACGGCGGCAACCTCCGGACAAAAACTCGCAAAACAACCCCATGCAAAGTATCGGCATCATGATACCTTCTAGGTTTCGGCCTTGGAGACGCGGAGTAGCCGGCACCGACAAACTCCATCTTGACGAGGTTCTTCTTCGATAAGTCAGCCAACAGGTCCGCTCGCCGGCATCAAGCTTCTGGAATTGACCAGCGTTCTCTTTGGTCCGTACGCCAGCCAGACCCTGGGTGACTGGGGCGCGGACGTCGTCAAGATCGAGCCGCTGACGGGAGACACGTGGCGTTACAGCGGCCAGTTCCGCAATCGCGGCATGACCGGTCAATTCATGGCGGTGAATCGCAACAAGCGCAGCCTGGCGCTGGACCTCAAGCACGCGGACGGAAAGTCCGCGTTGCAGCGCCTGATCGTCACGGCGGATGTGCTGCTCACCAATATTCGGCCGGCGGCGTTGGCAAGACTGGGCTTCGGCTATGAGGCCTGCCACCAGATCAATCCCCGGCTGATCTATGCCGCCGCCACGGGTTTCGGCCAGGATGGCCCATGGGCCGCCCGCCCGGCGTTCGACGAGGTGATACAAGCCAGTTCCGGCTTTGCTTCCGCGATGGGCAGCGACGACGAACCGGCTTTCGTTCCGAGCCTGGTCGCCGACAAGATCTGCGGCTTGACGCTCGCGGGCGCGGTTTCGGCGGCGCTGGTGCATCGCGAGCGCACCGGCAAAGGACAGATGGTCGAAGTGCCGATGTTAGAGACCATCACCGCCTTCAACAGCATCGAGATGCTCGGTGGCCACGCCTTCGATCCCCCGATCGGACCGGCCGGCTACAAGCGCATGAAGGAGCGGCGGCCGGTGCGCACCAAGGATGGCTGGCTGACGATGCTGCCCTATTCCGGCGAGAACTGGTGCGTGTTTTTCGAAGCCGTCGGCCATCCCGAATGCATCGAACAGTTCGCGGTCAGGGACGCGGTCACGCGCGCACGCAACATCGATCGGATCTACAACAAGATGGCCGAGATCGCGATCACGCGCACCACGGCCGAATGGGAGGAGTTGCTGCTGCGCATCGACGTTCCTCACGCCGCGTTTGCGAAAATCACCGAGATTGCCGAACAGCCTCATCTCAAGGCCGTCGGAATGATCGCCACGCTCGATCATCCAAGCGAAGGCAAGATCCGGCAGGCCCGCCCGTCCGCGCGATTTTCGGAAAGTCCGGCGGACATCCGCCGCATGCCTCCGCGGCTCGGGGAGCATTCAAGGGCCGTTCTGCGAGAAGCCGGCTTCAGCGACGAGGAAATCGCGTCGATGATCGAGAAGAAGGCGGTGGGGATTTCCTGACTTGTACACCACATGCCCCGATTGAAAGATGATCGACATCGCCCCTTATCATGGTCCAGCCGGGTCGACGGGCGCTTCCTGCGCTTGTGTGATGAGCCGACCATCCAGGCGAAGCTGGCCCGATTCAAGCAGGTCCGCGAGAGTGCTTTCCACCACTTCTCGCAACTGAGCACTCGTCGATCCAAATCCGAACGATCGGGCAACGGCCTGCGCCATCTGGTCGTGCTCGGCTCCAAAATTATCCGCCACGACTTGTGTGATCGCAGCCTTGATTTCCTCCGGTGGAAGTATCTCCGGACGTCTCAACGTGTTGGAGTCAACTTCTCCACGACTTCGTACGATCACCTGTTGACCCGGTACAAGGTAGAACGGTCCTCCTGAGATTTCGCCTTTCCGCTTTGCAGCCTTGATGGCCGCCTGGACGGCATCCCTGATGCGGTTGCCGGCGCGAGCTAACCCACAAGCCGACCGGATGCGGACGACGATTTCCAATTCATGTATGGGACCTTCCACCGTGACGACCTGCACGACGTGCTTCATCATCTCCGGTAGCGGCGTCTCGTGAGGCTCTACGTGCCGACGTAACGAAATTTCTGCATCCTCGTAACAAGCTAGTCGCTTCCTTCTCCGTCATGTTCGGCGGCCATGATCTCGGCATCCGGCTCTTAAGCGACGCAAAGCGGATCGGGAAGGCCGAAACGGAGTCATCGGCACTTTCGTCCATGTCCCGCCACTGCGCCTTCGCCGCCTCGATGGCCTTCACGACCTTGATCGTCTCCTCTTCCGGCCGAAGAAACCAGTCGGTCGACCAGATCCGGTGAAGACCCCAGCCGTGAGCTTCGAGGACGTTTTGCCGGAGCCGATTCCTATCTCGAGCTGACCTGGATGAATGATACTGGGCTCCATCGCATTCGATACCAAGGACGAAACGACCGGGCTTATCCGGATCGGCTACCGCCAGATCGATGAAGAAGCCGGCAGTCCCAATCTGCGTCTTTACGTCGTGACCGAGCGCCGTCAGTCGTGCCGCGACCTGTTCTTCGAAGACCGAATCCGGGTCTCGGCCAGTCTCTTCTGCAATGCCAAGCCTTCCGGTTTGCGCAAATGAGAGAAACATCTTGAGTGCCGCAACGCCCCTGCCCTTGGAACGCGACAGATCGATGTCGTCTCCGGTGATGGAGGAGAATACTTCGCAACGAAGCTTTGCTCGCGAGATCAGCACGTTGAGCCGGCGCTCGCCGCCATCCGAATTGAGCGGCCCGAAGCTCATCGCTACATATCCCTCCTTGGTCCGGCCGTATCCCAAGGATATGAAGATGACGTCCCTTTCATCGCCCTGGATATTCTCCAGATTCTTCACGAAAAAGGGTTCGGTGGATCCGCGGCTGAAGAACTCCTCCGTTTCGGGGTTCTGCTTTCTGAGGAGTTCGAGCTCATTCTGTATCGCCTGGCGTTGGGCGACAGAAAAAGTCGCTACCCCCAGCGTCCTGTCCGACGCCTCGCGCGCATGCTGTATCACCGCTTCCGCGACGATCCGGGCTTCCTTGGGATTTGTCCGCGTATTCCCACGATCGTAGTGCGCGTCAGGCAGATGGTGAAACTTCAGACCCATGCCTGCGACGGCGTCGTAGGGACTGGGTACGATAAACAGCCGATTATCATAGAACTGCTTGTTCGACACCGCGATTAGAGATTGATGCTTGCTGCGATAGTGCCAGTTGAGCATCGTTGCGGAGCCACTTCGTAGACAAAGATCGAAAAGCTTTCGGCATCCTTTGCCTGAAAATTACCTCGTTATTTTCGTCGCGATCATCGTCGTTACCCGTCAGCTTCGCGAAGAAGCGCGTGGGCGGCAATTGCCGTTCGTCGCCGACAACGACCATCTGACGACATCGCGCCACCGCCCCGAGCGCGTCTACCGGCTCAATTTGGGAGGCCTCGTCGACCACCAGCAAGTCGAACGAGACTGCCCCTGGCTTGAGAAATTGGGCCACCGAGAGAGGGCTCATCGAGGAAGATCGGCTTGATCTGCTGAATGACGGGTCCGGCCCGCTCCAACAGCTGCAGGATAGGCAGATGATTTCGTCTCCTTCGCAATCTCTCCATTCAGCACCCCGAGAGGACCGATTCCACCCGCGTTTCTCGGCAGACGCGAGGCATGTTCGTGAGCAATTTGATCACCCGCGAGCTTCATCCGCTCCTGATCAAGTTTCGGAAGCTCTCCACCTGGCGTCCATGAAATTCCCCGTCGAACTTTTTCAATTCGGGATTTGCAGCGAAGATGACGCTCCTCATGGCCTCGAAGTAAGCCCGGTCGAACGTTTGCAGAAGCGCCTCGCCCGGCAACGAGCCATCGAGCAACCGGCCGACCAGCGTGCCGATTCCATAGCTCTCTGCCATACGGATGCGGTCCATGAACGCCACCCATCGCGTGATACGCTCGCGTGAACGACGCCATTCCGAGACCGTCGCTGACATCTCGGCGAAAGTCATTTCGGTCCCCATTCGAAGCGGGACGCGTTCAGGATCAAGTCGCAGGAAATTCAGATAGCTGGTCCACGCCAGCCTTCGCGGCGTCGAACTCTTTCCGGAAGGCCGCCAAGCGACGTCCTATCGTCAGCGGACAGGATCACGCGCGCAAGGCGATCTCGCGTACCTTCGCCTCCTACCTCCTTTGGAAAGCTATCCCACCACGACGTAAGGAATTCGAGGCTTTCCCAATCCGATCGCTCCTTGCGCCAGGAGCCCCAAAAGCCGAACGACCTGTCGTTTGGACGTTCTTCGAACGACTCGACGCGCCGTTTGCGCGGCCATCAAGTCCGTCGAGCAGGGGCAATCTTGATCGACCGTCTTCGGCATCGGCACTTTCAGGTACGATGCGAGGTTTGCTGTCTGCCGCTCGATAGCGCCGACTGAAAAATCTCGACCAGGATGTCCATTGTTCGCAAAGACATCCCTGAATGCGAAACGGATGCATCCACGCGAATCAAGAACGTCCATCGAACAGGCTAAGAAGTTTTGAAAAGCGCGCCCCTTTCTCAACGATCTCGCCGACCTCATCCGCTGGTTCCCAGATGGGGTACCGAAAAGCCGCCCGATCGAACTCGGGCATGGCCGCCGCGGCTTCCACGAACCGGAGGACATCTGCGGCTTGTTCGAACGTGCTGGGCCGGAAGAAATCGAAAAGAGCGCACGCGTAGTCAGCTCCCGCGACGACTTGGTTCATTTCTTCGGCCAGACGGACTAGCGGGAACTTCTCAGGGTTTCCATTTCGCCGGGATCGAGCGCGTCCCGGCCAACGCCGCGCCAAGGATGAAGATGAGGTGGGCCGTCCGAAGCGACGCGCTCGGCTATCTCCTGGACGAGTTCTCGCCGTCGACCGAGTTCGAGTGGGGACCACGATTTCAGGCGCCTCCAGTGTGTTACCGGACTGCCCCTCCGAGCCCCATCGATCGGATCAGGTTGCCAATCAAGCGAAAGGGAGTGAGTTCACTCGGATCGTGGAGCGCATGCATCATTCCTGCGTGCCCGTTGAGACGATCACGACTGTCAGTCAGCCTTTGTAAAAGGTCGCTTCTCCGCGAGGCTGCGGTGCCGACATCGACCGCGTGCGCTTTAGTTCCTCGAGAAGAACTCGCTTGTTGGCCTTGCTCGAATGAAGCTCCAGAGCAAGCGAGCCCAATCCGACATCTCGGAGACGCCGGTGAACGACGTCAAGCGCAGCCATCTTCTCGGCGACGAAAAGCACCGTTTGGCCCTGAGCGGCCGCCGATGCGATGATATTCGTGATGGTTTGCGACTTGCCGGTACCTGGTGGCCCCTTGATGACAAGGTGTCGTCCTCGCGCAACTTCTTCGATCGCGACGGATTGCGATGAAGTCGGCGTCGACGACATGGTTCATCGCCACCGGCTGAATGACCGCGTCGATATTGCCGTCGTCTGAAACGATCGGTTCCGGTGCTTCAAAACCGTCCTGCAGCAGACCTCCTGATCAGAGCATGCAGGTCGAGGCTCCCATCCGCCGGCCAGTTCTCCGGATCGAGATCCCGATACATCAAGAACTTCGAAAACGAGAAGAAGCCGAGGACCATCGCGTCCGGCCTGACTTCCCAACGAGACTTTTGCGACACAGTTTCGGCGATGCCCGACATATAGGCGGTGATGTCGACGTCGTCTTCGTCTCCAAAATCTTCGATCTTCAGGCCGAACTCCCCCTCCATCTTCGCCTGCAAGGAGAGATTGGGTGAAGGAGGTTCCGATCGTGAAACAAGATGGAAGCGATCGGCGGCGCTGCTTCGCTCAAGACGCACGGGCAACAAGACGAGCGGCGCAAAGCGCTCGGTTTCGGACTTGTCGTCCTCGAACCATTTCAACAGACCGAAGGCGAGATAGAGGATATTGACGCCTTGCTCTTCCTCCAGGGTCTTCGCATCGTACCAAATGTCGAGGAGTTGCTTCTGCAATACCTCCAAGGACAATCTGGTCTGGAGTTTTGTTTCCGCTTGCCGAGATCGTGGGCCCGTCACTGCCCTCCTTGAGCGCGGGTGCCGAGCCCTTCTTCGACCTGTCAGGCGCTGAGGCCCGTTCATCCTCCCCTGTCGGGATAAAGGTGCAGCGCCTCGTTTGACCAAGCAGGTCGAAAACGGCTGCCGACTTGCAGTCCACAATCTCAATCGCGCGGATGTTCTTCGTCCGCAGGGGAATGTTTATCAATCTGTTGCGCGTACCCAGGTCGAGCAGAGCTCGCCGGTCCGCCAAAGCCGGTCTCTTATCGATGTTCCCACCAGAAATGGCTCCCCGCCCTAAACCACGGATTGTAGGACTCGCTGACACTCGGTCAAGCTGGCCAGCTCATGGCTGAGCCCACCCGAGGTGCACAGCCACACTGCTCGGCCGACTAGCCACATGTTTCCACGCTCGTCGATTAGCCTCTGGGTTAGGTGGTCGAAATATCGGACCAGAGAAGAGCTCGTGTGCATGGGTCGCTGCGAAATCACGGATGGTTGCGGAACTCCGGATTTGCCGAAGGAAAGACGCTAAAACGGTGCGCCGCAAAGAAGTCCTTGATGTCGGGAGACCGCATCGCATTGTTCACTTCCGCGCCCAGCTTTTCGACCACTTCAGGCGGCGTGCCGACCGACGCAAACAGGCCTTTCCATGACGGACGCATTTTCGCGCCGAATTTCGCCGTGCGTTTCATCAAGCTGCGCGATCCGGAAATCCACCGCCGCTACATATCTATCAGCGACGCGGGCTGGCGCTCTGACCGACCGCGGAGGCGTTCGTCAAGCTGCTGCGCCAACGCGCATACGCGACGCTGGGTGAATCCCCCGCACACGAATTCGAGCGCTGCTTTTTGAGAAAAATCTTCGAGCAATTAAACGCGACGGTCGCCGCACGTTGATCAATTATTGATCCTGTCGTGGCATCGTCGGACGTCGAGGAGACGTCGAACCATGAAGCGCCTGCTGATCTTGTTCTGCCTGCTGGCCATCGTCGCCGTTGTTGCTCCCAAAACGCCGTATCGGCTCGCGCTCGCCGGTGGCGTGACTTCGACTTTTTCGCGCCAGCCCGAGCCTGTCCACACCGTGCGGATCCCGCGCAACTCGAACGGCGGGTTCGCCGTGCAGGCCAAAATCAACGGGATTGCCGCGCCGATGGTGGTCGATACCGGGGCGACCTCCGTCGTCCTGACCTACGAAACCGCAAAGGCCGTGGGCGTTCCGCTGGAACTGCTCGAATACAATGTGGACGTCCAAACCGCGAGCGGGCAGACCAAGGCGGCGCGGCTATGGCTCGACCGGATGGCGGTCGGCAAAGTGGTCGAACGCTCCGTACAGGCGCTGGTGGTGCCGCGCGGTCAGATGAAGACCAATCTGCTCGGCATGAGTTTTCTCGATCGGCTCGACGGTTTTGAAGTGCGCGCCGACCATCTGGTGATGCGCGGCTTCCAGGAGCCGACTGACTTACGCAGCGATGGCCGCAGCTGATCTGATGTCATCACCCGCGCATGCGGGTGATCCAGTATTCCAGAGACGTCAGAGATTTAATCGAGAGGCCGCGGCGTACTGGATCCCCGCTTTCGCGGGGATGACGACTGGAGCAAACACGTCCTCAACGCTGCACTCTCTTCGGGAAATCACGTGCGTTGATTTACTTGCATCGATTACCTGCATTGATTTCCCTGACCCGATGCCCACCACTTCCATCGGGAGGCGCCGCCCGTCCAGCAGGATGCAGGCAGCACCTTGATGCCGGAGTTCGCCGCCGGTTCTGGATTCGATCCTTCGGCGACCTTCGGTCCTTCCACGAGTTTAGGTCTGGGACGAGGCGGGTAAGTTCGTTCGTCGACCGCGAAGCGCCGATTGTGATTTCGGGCTCGCGCGCCGCTCTGGGTGCGCCTGAAGGGTTTGCGGGCGGCCTGACATCAGCGATAGATTCGACGATCAGCCGGCGGCGGCGCAGGAGACCTGGGCGGCAAGGCATTGTTCTCGGCGATCAGCCGATTGCGCGGTGCAGGAGCCAGATCGGGCATCTCGGCGGTGAGCGGATAACGTACTCTCCTCGGCGGAGGCGCGTTCATCGGCGGCGGCTGGCTCATATTCAAGGCCGGCGGCTGGTTCATGTCCATGGGTGGCGGCTGGTTCATGCCTGGTCCCGCGGCGATCTCGCGCCTCGGCAATGGCGGCTCCATGGGGCGTCCCTGATCCGTTACTTCGATGGTCGTCCGGTTCGGACCTTCGAGCTGCACGAGGTCGAACAGTATGGCGGCGTGATGGGGATGTAACCGCACGCATCCATGCGATGCGGGCCCCCCAGCCGATCGATCGCGTAGCTGCCGTAAATCGCGTAGCCTTGGTGGAAGAAGATCGAGAACGGCATCGGCGAGTCGTAATAGGCGGTGGAGAACCAGTTGCGCTCCAGCCGCTGCGGCCTGAAGACCCCGTTCGGGGTTTGCGTGGCTTCGCGGCCGGTGGATACGGGCCACATGAAGCGAATGAATCCGTCCTGAATGACGAACATCCGCTGCGTCGCTTTATCGACGAGAATGTCGAGCTTCGCGTCGGCGCTTTCGATGCTGATGAACCAAGCCAGCGTCGCTGCTAGGATAACGGCTTGGCTACGCATAACGAACTCCACCGAATCGTGCCCTGTGGATAGAGCCGATCAATCGGGGTGTTTTCTTGGCTAAAGTGAGCGTGAAATCTGCGCGCGCGATGGCCGCTGCCGGAGCGATCGCAAACTGCGTGTGCTGCCAGTAGTTTGCGACAGGTGCGAATTCGTTTACCTTGTTGCGAAACGCTCGTCGCAACGGTCTCATCGACGCGATGCCCGCCACAACAATGCCCAACATGCGACGAGCCCGCGGCAAAATCGCATCATTGCTCCGACAAGGTGAAGGGAGCAGTGCCGCCTCGCTGCCACGACAGCGATTTCTCTGAAGCAGACTTTCGAAAAACAGCCTTGTCACATCCACCAGACCCACACGTCTCACGAAACCGCAGTGTGGCCTTGAAAAACTCCAATTAATGCCCTGAAAAATTCGCGAAGCGGGCTTATCGGAACGTTTGAAGGTTTGCAGCGGGCGTCTGGGCTGAGGGAAGTGATTCGAGTTCACTCCATCGCCACGATGAAAGAGCACTCGCGTTGCGCGTGTCAGGCCGAATAGTGGCCTTGAGCGCGCGACAGGATCTTGCACTTTGCCGTGTGATCATTTGGCAAGATCTTGAGCGTTTTGTCGTAGCCCGAGGAGATACGCGCAGTGAACTTCGGCTTTGTTGCTTCGCTCATTGTCATCATCGCCGCGGTCCTCAGCGTGTTCATCGAGATACCCGTCGTGAGCAACTATGCGTTCTGGTTTGCGGTCGGCGCCTACATCATGCTCGCGGGCACGCGGGGATAGCAAAAAGTCCGGCCGATGGCCGGACTTTCTCTTTCGCTCGCCAGGAACGGCCTGGTTGCGAGAACGGGCTTAGTAGTAGTCGCCTTCGTTCGAGATCGGCGCCGGCGGTCGCGGCCCATCGCCATATCCGGACTGGCCATATCCCTCATATCCAGACCCGCCATATCCCTCATATCCGGACCGGCCGTATCCCTCGACATACGGCAATGACCAGCGACGCCCGACACCGCCGTAACCGTAGCCGTAGCCATAGGGCCTCGAGGATCGATAGTTTCCATAGGAAGGATAACCGTAGTTGCGGCGATAGCCGTACGGAGAATAGCCGTAGTGCCGGCGGTAGCCGCCATAACCATAGCGCCGCTCGACAAACTGGCGTTCGATGAAGCGGCGCTCGTAAATGAGCCGCGGCCCCCCGCACGAATGACAGCGCTGGCGATAGACCGGGCGATAGGCTGGGTAGCCGCAACGGTAGGAACAGGGATAGGAAGAGCCATAGTAACCGCCGGCTTGCGCAGGTGCTGTGACCAAAGCCGAACCGAACAATGCAAGGATACCCGCGACGATCAGTGCCAATCGCCTGCGGACAGGCGGGCCGGCGGTAACTGTACTGTTCATCACAAACTCCAACATGCGCCTGATCGAGCCATCGTTGTGACGAAAAAAATTCGACCAAAGTGCGACCGGTTGCACGCGCAAGCCGGAACACAAGGGCGCTTTCGCTTCCTGCCGCTGAAGAAGCCAACGCCGTCATGTTGCGACGCGCACCGTGATCGTTGATCTAAGTGAAAGCAATCACGAAGCTTTCCGCACAACCGCCGACACACCGGCGCAGTCAGCACGCGCGACCGCAATCGGCGTTAACCCTGTTCTGCACAATTTTCCCGACAGCCGACGCATGCACGGCATGGACTCGAACGGAACCTAGAGCCTTTTCCGTTTCGATTAAATCAAACGGGGCTCTAGTACCCGGAATCACAGATCGGTATTGCGGCCATCCTTCGAGACGGCCGCTTCGCGACCTCCTCAGGATGAGGTCTAACTTGTTGAAACACAACAACCTCATGCTGAGGAGCGAGCGACGCGAGCGTCTCGAAGCATGGGCAGCAAGCAACTCACATATCTACGACAGCCGGTACTAAATTCCTTATTTTGACGCGTTTTCTTGACGCGAACCGGGTCCACTTCGCTGGAAAACGCTCTAGCTTGAGGAAATTTCCGCCCTGCTTCAGGCAACCTTCTCCTGAGGCAGCTCGACCAACCCGCTGTAGAGATCGGCGTAGCGGCTCGCGGGATTGCGCCACGACACGTCGGTCGACATGCCGTTGCGCTGAATTCGTCGCCAGGCGGCAACGTCGTGAAATGTGGCCCAGGCCCGATGGATGGCACCACCGAGGTTTTCGGCGGTGACCGGTCCGAATTTGAATCCGGTTTGTCCGCCGCCGGTCGTGGCCAGATCGTCAACGTCGATGACCGTATCGTCCAGCCCACCGATACGCGAGACGATGGGAACCGTGCCGTACCTCAACGCACAAAGCTGCGTCAGGCCGCACGGCTCGAACCGCGACGGCACGACAAGCGCATCCGCGCCGGCCTGAATCAGGTGGGCCAAGCCTTCGTCATGCCCGATCATGACGCTGACTTGTCCCGGATTGCCCTGTGCGGCCGCACGATAGCAATATTGCAGGTTGCGATTTCCTCCGCTCCCCAGCACGA
Organism: uncultured Alphaproteobacteria bacterium; assembly: GCA_963742935.1. Classification (GTDB taxonomy): domain Bacteria; phylum Pseudomonadota; class Alphaproteobacteria; order Rhizobiales; family Xanthobacteraceae; genus Bradyrhizobium. The sequence continues at coordinate 152,370 of CAVUOI010000051.1, forward strand.
CCAACTGCATCCCTTCGCGGACGATCGTCGGGAGATTTTCGAGCAGAAGATCGAGCCCCTTCTTGCTGGACAGGCGTCCGATGACGCCGAGCATGAACGCATCGGGCGCAACCTCCAGGCCGAGCCGCCGCTGCAAGGCCGCCTTGTTGATCGCGCGATTGTGCAGGACCTCCGATTCGAAACCACTCGACACATCCGGATAGAAGCAGCCGGGGATGTGAGGGTCTGTCGAAGGATCCCACACCGAAATATCGATGCCGTTGAGAATTCCGCTGAGGTCGCATGATCGCTCGCGCAGCAGACCGGCAAGCCCCATGCCGCCCTCGTCGCTCAGGATCTCGCTGGCATAGGTCGGGGAAACCGTCGTGATGCGATCGGCGAAATACAGACCGGCCTTCAAGAAGCCGATCCTTCCATAATATTCGACGCCGTGCATGGCGAATGACTGAGGCGGCAAATCGATCGCGGCAAGCATCTCCCGCGGGAAAACCCCTTGATAGGCGAGGTTGTGAACCGTCATCACCGTGGCCGGACGCCGCCGATCGCTATAATGCATGTACGCCAAGGCAAGAGCGCCGTGCCAGTCGTGGGCGTGGACGACGTCAGGCACAAAGGACGGGACGAATCCAAGGCCGATATCGGCGGCTATTCGCGCCAACGCGGCAAAGCGCAGCGCGTTATCCGGCCAATCGATCCCGTCAGCCCTGACATAGGGGTTGCCAGGACGCGCGAACAGATGCGGCGCGTCGAGAACAAAAAGGCTGAGTTCAAAAGATGTCGCCCGGAGCAGCCGTGCCTCTGCGCCAAAAAAATTCGGCAGGTGAACCACGCCATCGACCTGCCCGAGCGAGTTCATCACGCCAGGGTATCCCGGCACGATGGTGCGGACCTCGACGCCCTCCGACTTCAGAGTGATGGGAAGAGCGCCGGTAACGTCGGCAAGCTCGCCGACCTTGATCAAGGGAAATATCTCTGAAGCGATCGAAAGTACGCGAAGGGACTTCATCATCCAGCCCGTCGATCAAAGGCTGCGGGATTACGCAGACTCACTATGCAGACTTAATCAATGCAGAAAATCATAGTTTTCGATGTTGTCGACATTGAGTCCGGGGTCCATTGGTGGTGATGACAGGCCGGGCTTCGTCGAGGGAGGCCCTGCTTCTTCTCGCGATGAAATGAGCGCCCGTCGCCATTCGCGACGGCCGGCGCATCAACGATCACGTCGGCCGGCCGCGTGGCCGGCCGCGCGGCTGGTCATGATTGTGGTTTCATCCTATCATTGCTGCTTACTTAGAGAGCAGCGTGCCCAAGTCATGTTGCACCAAGTCATGCTGCACAAAGTCATGTTACAACAAGTCGTGTCGCAATAGAGAGGGCTGACAGTCGACGCGACTGTCGCCGGAAGAGGTTTTGCGATGATCAACGACATGGCATCCCTGAAAACGGCCATGGAGCAGATGGACGCGGAGGATGCCGCGGTTGCCGATGCCGCCAAGGACCGCGCCGCGAAGATCCTTTCCAACTCCAACATGAACTTCTCGAAACTGGCCGAGTTGATCGAACAGCGCCGATTGCTGCTGCGGCCCAGGATCGTGACCAACATCAAGAAAATGGATCAGCCCGAGATGCTCAGCGACGCGGTGTTCCGCGACGTCAGCGCGTCGTTGCGGAGAGAAGGCCAGAGCTTTCGTCAGATCGCCGAAGCCCTCGAACTGAGCGGCGGGACCGCCCCCCGATACGAGGACACGGCGCGGAATAACCATGTGCCGGTTAGGCTTTGGCCGCGGGCCCTGGCGTTTGCCATGCGCACGGTCGGCTATCCCTTACGACATCCCATCCGTTTCCTCACCGTCGCCCTGCTCGCGTTGCTGCTACTCAACGGCTTGCGCGATTTCGTCGGGGTCGGCCGGCGGATTTCGGGATATGCCGGCGACATCACCGCCGCGCGCGGGCGCTGGGATTCGGCGATGTCGTCGGTCAGTTCTTTGTTCGAGAAGCGGCTCACGCCGCCTTCCAAGGAAGCCGCGGCGCCGCCGGCCTCTGCCGTCCCCGCCCCATCTCCCTCGCCCGCGAACCCGCCGCCGTCCGCAGTTCCGTCGACCGGTCCCGCCGTCACATCAGCCCCTGGCGCAACGACGACTGCTCCTCCTTCGACGGCTGCTCCTCCTTCAAGGCCGGCAACGAAAGATCGTCGGCAAGCGGCGCAAAGGCGCCCGCTCGAGGAATGGGTGCCACCGGAGATCCGCCGCAACTCCCGAGCGGGAAGGCGGTGTGTTGGCGGCATCGGCGGCTGCTACTGGGGCGGCGGTGATTATTGATCGTCCGATGCGGGCTTCAGGTAACAACTCGACGGCGCGCGCGTCGCGAGCCGGGGATAACTCCCGCGGCTTCGATCGACGCCGCCGTCGCGATGGCTCGACCGTACAACGGCCTAGAGTTTCGCAACCAGGTCGGCAAACTTCTTGCTGACCAGCGCAAAGCCGTCTTCCGTCGGATGCAGCTCGTTTGCCCAATCATCCTCGTAGTTCGAACCGTGCTTGAGCGTGTTGCGAAGGTTCAGATAGTGGACGTGTTCGAAGCCGGGGGTGGCGCTGACGTCCTTCAGCATCGTGTTGAACCGGTCCATCAGCTTGACGACCACAGCGGAGTTCTTGCCGAAGTCGAGGTGGCCTTTCTTCTGGAACCCGGGCTCCAGCCAGGGGCCAGGCAGTGGGCCCCATCCGCCCCAGAAGCCGCGGCCATCGGGAAGCGCATAGTCGTAGCCATGCGTCACGATCGGAATCGGCCGGCCAAGATAGTTTTGCGCGATACTGGTCAGGCCGCCGATGATCCGTGCATAGGCCGCTCGCAGTCGCACATCGATTACCCCGCGAACGATGTCGTCATTGATGGCCGGGAGGGGCGATGCCGCGTGGTTGAGCAGGATTGCGAATTCGTCTCCGGCAATGTCATTGCCGCCGCCGGACAGCAGGATCGCCTTCGGGACCTTGTTGGCGCGCAACAGTTTCTCCAGCCGGCGCGCAAACTCCTCGAACTGGCCGCCCGAGTGCGCCATGTCTTCAACCGTATCGCCCTTGTGGGCAACCAATTCCACGTCGTAAAGATAATCGTCCTCGAGCATCCGCAGGACGTCGTGGAAGGGATAATCAAACCAGGAATCGCCTTCGGCAATCAGCACGCCCGTGGTTGTCGGACTTCCGAGCAAGGCGCGCGTGCGGGAGGGAATCTCCGGTGCGACCGGCGCGCGGCGTCGTTTGGGTGCTTGCGCCATCCGCTTCACCGCCGCGGACCGCTTGCGGGTCCGTGCGGCCCGGAACGCGATGACTTCGTCCGCCATCGCCTTGCCGCTCTTGATTGCGGCGCTGACGCCGGAATCAACCCGCGCCGACTTTTTCGACCTGCGTACCTTCTTCGCCATCACTCATCTCCCTTCATGGAAAGACATTCAGCAGTGTCTCGAGCGCATCAAGCCTCACGCCGAGACTCTCCAGTTTATCGCGGCATTTCTTGTCGAACTGCTTCCGGGCGACGAGATGTTCGAACTCGCGCTCCTCGTTGAAGAAAAGGGGGCACTTCTTGCTTCCCGCCTGATGGCCGTTCAGATTGCCGTAGAATCCGGCGAGATTCCCAACCATCTCGTTGGCGATGACGCGATCGGTTTCGGGTCCTGCCGAGGCGAGTTGGTCGAAGCCGGCGACGGACTGGATCAGGATCGGCGGGTCACGATCGTTCGGCCACCAACCGTAGATGTTCACCCACTCATCGTCCCGCATCGGATGACGCGTGATGCAGGCCAGGACGTCGACTTCCAACTCGACCGGCATCCCGCGCAATCGATTTGCAAGGCGCTCCGCCCACAAAAGCTTCTCTTCGCCTTGCCGCAGGTCCCAGACACCGAGCGGAACCGACTGCCGGACGATTTCGAAACCAAATTCCTTTTGCGCGGCATTCATCTGCCGCAGCGTGCCGTCCAATTCAGGAAAGACATTGTCCATGTCCCAAACGGCAACACGGACGTTGTATTTTTTCATCGCGCGCCGCTCGTCGGAACGGACACGGGTTTCGGGGACCAAGCTGCGCGTTGCGGGCGGCTGGCACAGCACCAGGCTCGAATCCCGCGCGTACAACACTGGAATGGCCCAGTCGATCGGTTCGCCGTGCAGTGAATAGTTGACCGCGATACGCGCCTCTCGCGCCAATTCGCCTAGCGAATTGCCTTGTGCGAGCGACCAATAGAAGTGCTGCGCGAATGAAGTGGCGGACGAGTCCAGGACACTGTACTGGTTTGCGACCACCGCCGGCAGCCCGTGCGCCATCAATGACTGCGCAACGCCCTTGTTGAAGTCGGCGCGCCCTCCAGCGCCGCTTTCGCAGGCATTGAGAAATACCAGGCTCAGGTTTCGGTTACAGAAGATCTCGCGCACTGAGCGTTCGCCGAGCTTGTATTCTTGTCCTTGCTCATTCACGAAGACGAGGAACCCCTCGCCGCGCGCCGCATCGTATGTCCCGTGGCCGATGAAATGGACGACGTCGAATTTTCCGTTCGATAGATAGCCGTGTAGCTTGGTGGGCGTTGCCCGCGCCAGCGTCGTCACGGTCACGAGCCCGGCCGCGATGAGCGGCTCGAAGCCGCTCCGGATCACGGCCTCTTCCTGCTCGATCGACAGACTGCCGTATCCAACGGGCTGAGCGGACGCGACCAGAATTCGCAGCGGGCCGGGGCCCGGATTGATCTGGTCGGCGGGAATGTTGGTCAGGACATTGCGCGAGAAGCGCATCTCTTCGGTCGAAAGGAAGCAGTTGCGGCCCGGGTCGTAGGCGAACTCCCAGGGCTTCTCCGCGATCCAGGGAATCATCGAGGTGAAGATGAAATCGAGCTTGCGACCTTGCCGCGTGCGCGCTTCGTCGTACAGGCGGCGGACGTCGTCCTGAAACAGCGTATCGAACAGCTGTTCGCCGAAGGCAATCATGCCCTTGTCATCGGGGAGCGACCCCTCTTGCCCGTTGGTGTATTTCTTGATGCGCTCGTGCGTTCCGATAATTTTTCCAAACTGGGTCTTCTGGCCGTCGTCGCCAGCGCGCAGCCGCATCACCGAGGTGACGCGGGCGCCGCCGTAGCTCGCGAACACCTGTGCAAATTCCGGCGTTTCACCACCGCGCGGCGCATCAGGTTTCGACCGAAACTCGTCCATGACCACGAGTTCGAATACGTTCCCCAGACCGCCATGCGGTGCGGGGGACGAAACTCCGATTGCGGGCTCCGGCTGTGTCGCGGCGTCCGGCTGCTCCCGGGATCCGGGCTCCGGCGCTTCCGGCGGTGGCTGCGAGATGATCTCGGGGTCGAGTGGCGGCGGCGTGGCGGTCCTGCTCTTTTTCGGGTAGAGCTGCGCCGCGAACGCATGGTCCCTCGGATTGATGTCCTTGCCGCCCTTGATCGGTTTGCCGTTCTTCATGATCTCGGCGGGCAACTGGTAGCACATGATCGAGACTGGATCGGCCTCGCTGGTGCCCATGATCGATTTTTTCGCCAGCGGCGTCAGAACCTGCTCTTCCACTTCTTCGGGGGTCCAGCCCTGGTCCTCGTCGAAGAAGCTGATCGCCTTTTTGCGATCGATGAGGTTGACGATTTCGCTGCGCATGTGCTCGTGGTCGAAGCCCAGGGTATGCCCGGCCTCATGGCGGACGACGCGCCTGAATTCGGCATCCGACGTTCGCATCGTGAAGCCTTCGAGGTTCATGGTCGGCTGATCCTCGGGGATCTCCAGAATTTCGGTGCCGACATACGACCAGTAGCCAGCCTGGTCTTCGGGGGAGTCGAGCCGCGCAATACGGACCTGCCCGACGCCGGAGGTCTCGGCAAATTTCACATTGGCCTTCCCGCCCCAGGCGTTCATGTGCAGAAGGATGCGCTTTCGCAAATCACTCCTCGCGCCGTCCATGAAAGAGACGCTCAATTGCACGCCTTTGATGGGCCATTTGCGCCCGATCACCACGGCAATGCGCCGCTGCCCCCCTCGACGCCCGACAGGCGTGCGTTCGATCGTGTGCCGCTCGTCCTCGTTGGCTGGGTTGATCGCCAGCGCTCTCCGCTCCGCGTTTGCGAGCATTTCGGGCTGAAAATCTTTGGTCGGCAGACGATGACTGACATCGGACCCCCTGGCTCTCAGCAATTGTTTTCATACAACGGAATCGCGGCAAGCATTTGCCGCGCGCGAATAACGAGACCCTTTGCTCTCCGGCTCGCCGCCCTTGTGGCGAAATTGCAATGTGCTCAGTTCTGCAGGCAGGCAGCGCTATCTGCTGGATTGCAAAGCAGATTGGTCACGGCGATATCTCCGCGTACCGCGCGTTCAATAATCAAAGTATTTGAAGTCTTCCGAAAACAGCCGCGCAAGTGTATTGACTTCCAACGCGGACGTCAGGTTGAATGTCAGGAACCGGATTGTCAACAAGGCGATCAACGGGCGCTCGGCTGTTGCGCTTATTGCGCCATCACGATGTGCGTCAAGCGCGGCAGCGAGCTGCGCAAATGCGCAGCTTTGATGCGATAGAGCCACGAAGCTGCCAACATGGGCGTACTCGCGCGGAAGCTATTGCTTCCTGTCGCGAACCATTAACGTCGGTGATGTTGGTGGAGGACACCAACCAATCGGCAATTATTTTGATGTGAGGGTAGCGAGAGCGTGCTGGTAGCGAGAGGTCGCTACCGCTCAACACCACCCGGCCCAGAACTGGCGTTTTCCATCAGGAACGATCTAATCGAGGCAAAAGCGGCGGCGCACCATGACGCCCCGGCTCGCCTGTAAATTGCATCGGCGTAAATACACTTTTGGATTGCATCGTCACAAATTTAATACTTTTAATTGTCGTCAATCGCATTTAAGCGTTGAGCGGGAAGCCCCACCACCGGCCTGACCTTTGCCAGGCTGAAAGCGAGACTAGAACCGCAAATGATGACCCCGACCAGGGCTGGCGTGATCGCGCTCGGTATCCTCGCCGCGCTGGCTGTAGCGACCGCCCTAAATTCCCGACCCCCGCCCAGCACACGGATTTGCGCGAGCGCCGCCGATGCACTGTACACTTCTTGCCAGCCGCAAACCGCTGGCAGCCCAGGCGAGCCGAATGATGCGGCCCACCGGCGGGAAAAAGCCAAACTTTTGGAAACAGATCATGAGCGATCCGATTCCCGATAATGATCCGAACGAAGGCTATGAGATGATGGCGAAGTCGACGAATTGACCGACACAGCTCGGTGCCTGGTGTCGGCAAGTGGTGGTGCACGCCCGAGCCAGCGCGCGGGCCGGAAATCGAAATCCGCGGTCGCTTGCAGGAATTGCTGTTGGTGCCGGAGTTCACCCCGTTCTGCCGGGGGACTGATGGTAGCGAAGTCCGCTACCGCCTTTCCCCACACGACGCAAACCTGCGATATTCCCTTCGATCGTCCGGCTAAAGGATGGGCTCCGCCGATGGTGCCGATTAAGGGGAGCTAGCCTCGACGGGACAGACTAACCTGCGCCCCCTACGTCCCGAACGCAGTGCATATTGACTAAGTCATTGATGGGGCGACAGGTGCCCCGCCACGTTTTGTTCACCCCAATTCTGCCCATTTCATTGCGATTTCATTGCGGCGTTCTCCTTAGGTCCTAGCAGAACGGTTCAATTCTACTAAGGAAGCGCCATCGCGCAAAATCCCACAACTCACTTGGCTCGTAGGGCGGGGTTGCTATCGCCCTCTGGTTGCGATTGAATACTGCTAATGCCATAGGGCGAGCTTCATGACGCCAGATCAAAAAGCCGCCTACAAAGCCAATCACAGGCTTCATCCACCGGATGGCAATGGAGATTGCCGAACTTCCGAAAGAACAGCGAGGGGCTGCGCTGCAGTGTGCGCGAAACTCAATTGCACAGAGCATCGGCCAAGCTGAGCCGGAGCTTGTAGAAATTTGCACGCGCGGCATCGCAACCGTCGTTCGTGACATTGAAGCCTCCGGCAGCCCCTCCGGGGGGCAGGCATAAATCTAGCCGCTGCTTTATCGTTGTACTTGAACGTTAACGTTCATCCGAGCCGGTTCTACGTACTGAGGTCCTCTGAAAGTAAATGTCGGCATCTTTCCATCCGACCGACCGCACTGATAAGTCATCGAGTACCAGGTAAAAGGCCCAGGGGTCGTATCGCCCAACATGCCGCCTGCATGGCTTTCGCTATCCAGAACCAAATAGGGTCCGCGCAAGTTTGGGCTGCCTTGTGAAGACACGCTGAGGATGACGCATTGCATTTCGCGATCTCACCTGAAGGACCAGGGAGTGACTGATTAGTCGTCTCCATGCACCCCGACAGGACCGCGGACAACACAATGACTGTAACAACACGCATGACCCCCCCCTGCGACCGAGAGACACACATCGCAGCTATTGAGCAAAATCAACCACTAATTGCATCAAATTCAACAATCCGGGATCAGAAGGCCAGCGCTAGAGCCTTAAATCATGGTCAATGCGTTCGTCATACGCTGCAACACTAAACTGGCAAAAGCCCAAAAGGCGCTTCGCGCGGCTGAATACATCCGCATGTCTACCGATCACCAGAAATACTCACCCGAGAACCAGCGAACGGCAATCGCCGCATATGCCGCGCAACGTGGCATCGACATCGTACGCCGCTATGCGGACGAGGGTCGTAGCGGCCTACCATTCGAAAAGAAATGGCTTGAATGATTTGATCCGCGACATTCAGCGGGAACAGGCCGACTTCGACTGCATACTCGCCTATGACGTCAGCCGCTGGGGGAGATTTCAAGATGCCGACGAAAGCGCCCATTACGAGTTCATTTGCCGGCGTGCGGGTATCGCCATACATTACTGCGAAGAAGATTTTGAAAACGACGGGAGTTTGGCTTCCGTATTGTTGAAGAGCGTAAGCCGCGTCGAAGCGGCGAGCTTCAGCAGAAGATTGGTCTGTTGCCGATGGCACGATAGCAGGCCGCCGATCGCGGCGCTGGGAAGTGCGAAAGATCAAATATCGCCGCTCGGATCTCACCTTCGTCATCAGAATGGACAAGTCGAACATCAAAATTCAGGACTATTTCTTACTTCCAACGCCCAACCTCCCTCTCAGCAAGGATCAAAGAAACTTCGTATCTCAGATCGCGTATTCGGCAGCTTTCGCCGCTAGCAGGACTTCAATTCAGTCCTGCGCGCACTACGCGAAAAATATCGTTCACAAGATGAGCCTCTTGATCGCGCTGCTAGGGCAAGCCGCGGTGCTTCAGCCAAGCCACGCCTGCCGAGCAGATCGCCAAGAGCAGCCGCCCCAAAGGAAGGAACGTCCGCGGGTCGCGCTGATGGAGCGCAAGTACAGATACGCGCCCAACAACCTTCCGTAGTTTCTTTCGAAGTCGCCATTGAGCTTCGATATCTCGACAAGTTCGATCTTTCACACGGGAGAGGTCCAAGGTTCGATCCCTTGTGCGTCCACCATCCGACCTTTAAAATCAATGATTTAGAGAATTATTTCCCCAGATGCGTGCCCCGGAAAAGCTGGGGCACAATAGGGGCACCTCGCTTTGGCAGTTTGACGAAAATCGCTCCGCCATGGCCTACACTCACGCGTTGCCACCGCGATCCCGACTCCGATCAAGAGACAGCTAGCTGATCCATTACGACGACATCCGTATCGGCAACTTCGTAAAGCGATAAGCATCGACGGAGCCGAAGAGTCTTTCAGCATCCACCGCGGTTGCCTTCACCGCCGACGCGCGTTGCGCACCATGATGAGATCGGCGGTCGAAGGGATCCGCGCACAACGCCATCGATTTGATAGATTCAAATCGGGGACATGCAACCATCTCAAATTTTTGAAGCAACTGCCTGAACGGATCTTGTCGGCCATCCTAACCGAGGTCGCAAAAACACCAACAACGAACTGCGTTTTTGGTGGAGATGCCGGAGGTTAGCGTCACGTTCAACGTCGAGCGCCTGAGCTTCGCCGGCCATTGTCCGCTAAAAATGCGTCCTCCGATCCCACGTCCAGAAGCTACGGTTTGCGCGGTGACTTGGGTACCTCCGCGAAACTAGCTGCAACAGCCTTTGTCGCGCTACCATTTGTTTAGCTGTCGAATTCGAAAGATCGGATACAAAGCAGAACAGTGCGGTTCGAGGCGCCGCGACCGCCTCGAAAGTGACAGGCAGCATCTGCAGGAAGAACGCCTATGACGAATTCCGAGGATAAACCGCCTCCCCCAGTCGGCGCCTATTGGATCAAAGAGGAAGACTATCCAGCGTTGCTTCAACTTTTCGACGATGGCGACAAGATGCCACCGAGCTGGAAAGAATGGCTGAGTGTGGCCGAGGAAATGGAGCAGGGACTCGAGGCCTATGGACACGTCGTGCTGCGTGTTTACATCGACCCCTCCACATTCCCGAACTGGTGCGCCGCCCATAGCACAAGTCCGGGCAGCGCCGGACGCAAAAAGTTCGTCGCGGCTGCGGTGACCGAGAGATTTGGGAGACAGGCCTGACCAGCATAGTCTTGCCGGGACGCCGGCACCTAGCCTCGAACAGCACGTCCGAACGAATCTGAGCTTGGGCTTACGCTCGTTCGGGCCGTCGTCGGGCTTCAGCAATTGCGTCTTTAACTGTGCAAGGTCGCCGGGAGAAAGCATGACGACCCCGGGCCGGGCCTGGTCCATCACCTCGTCGATAACGTCACCGCCGGCTTATACCACCACGGGACATTCCGTAGTCGTCATTTCGAAAGTGGCCGCTTTGCGCCAGAAGCGGTCGTTCAATGTTGCCTGATCGGCCGCGCACGCTGCATTGGGTTTGCACTGGTCTGTCATTTCGGACAGGGTTGCCCGGCCGCTGCCCACATCGCCATGTCCTTGACATGACCTTCGAACGTGCCCGGCGGCGTCGCGCGCCCTTCACCGGGGTGCCAGGCCCGGGGAATGAAGCCGTTCAGCGATTCATCATGTCGCAAGTGCGCGAGCAGCGCGATGGCGTCGCGGCCGCCGTTGCGTTGGGGATCCTTAAGCTGCGCACAGATCTCGGCGCCGCTCTTGCCGAACCAGATGAATTCCACCGGCGCCAACTGCCAATCGATGCCGGCGCGCGGCGGCGCCGGCGCGGGATCGTTCGGCTGGGTCGAGGTCATGTGACAGGTCGAGCAGCGAAGCCGCCTCAGCACCGATCCGGCTCTCTCCGCCGTGGATATTCATGCCGTGAACGCGATTTTTGCCTTCGCCTGCCGGCGTCCAGATCGGAATGGCCCTGGAATCGACGTGACAATTGGCGCAACGGGGATGCGTCACCACGGCCTCGATCCTCTTCCAGGCTTCCAGCCCCGCAGTGCGGCCGACGCTGCCCGGTGGCAAGGCATCCTTCGACTTGTCCTTGGCCGCAACGATCCCCGTAATCGTCGCGATGGACAAAGCGGCGACAGCGAGCGCGAGAGCAGTTCTCCTCATGGCTCACCTCACACGAAATCAATGAACTTGTTGAAGGGCATCTCGCGGAGACGTCGTCCGGTCGCCGCGAAGATCGCATTGGCGAGTGCCGGCGCGGCGGGCGGAACAGGCGGCTCGCCGACGCCTCTCACCTTGGGGTCATTCTCGAGCCCGCGAACCTCGATCACCGGACATTGGTACATCCGCATGGCTTCGTGGTGGTTGTAGTTGGTCTGCTGCACCGCGCCCCCTGCGTAAGTCAGTTCGCAGTTGATGGCGTGGCCGAGGCCCCAGACAACGCCTCCCTGCACCTGGTTTTCGAAGTTGACGGGATCGATGACCTTGCCGACATCGACTGCGACCCAGACCTTATCGATCCGGACGCCGCTGTCCGTCACGGTCACCTCGACGACTTCGGCGACCGGCGTCCCGAACGACTCGACGAATGCGACGCCACGCCCTCGGCCGTTGCCGAGCGGCCCCTTCCAGTTCGACATTTCCGCGACCGTCTCGAGCACCTTGCGATAGGTCGGGACCGAACACATCTCGATGCGCGCCTGCATCGGATCGAGACCCGCCGCATGGATCATCTCATCGATGAAGCTTTCGGTGAAGAAGCCGGCCGTCGAGGCGCCGACGGAACGCCATGTGGTACAAGGCGACAGTCCCTGCGCTTCGTAGCTGGTGGCCCGAAAATTCGGGATGTCGTAATAGACGTTCCACAAACAGGCGGCCAACTGGCCATCGGGGTCTTTCGAAGGCGCGCCCATACGCCCGAGCAGTTCCTTGAACGGCGGCGGTCGATGCCGATTGCAGGTCGGCCGCGACGATCTTCCCTTTCGAGACGCTGCCTCTATGGCGGGCGAGCGAAATCTGGCGCGGGATGTCCTGGCGAAAATCCTCTTCGCGCGAAAACACCAGCTTGATCGGCGTTCCACGCATCTGGTTGGCAATTTCGGCCAGAACCCCGATGTTCTCGAATTCGAGGCGGTGGCCGAAACTTCCGCCCATCCACTGATTGTGAAACGTCACCTGCTCCGGCTTGAAGCCGATCGCCTCCGCCGCGATGGCCTGCACAGCCTGCGGGCTCTGATGACCGACCCAGATTTCCATCTTGCCGTCGGAGACAATCGCAACCCCATTGAGCGGCTCCAGCGGCTGATGGCCACATAGGGCGCGCGATATTCCGCCTCGACGATCGTGCCGCTCTTTGACGCGGCTTCGACATCGCCGATGTTGCGCCATTGCTTGCCGAGGAATTCCGGCTTGAAGGACGCCTCCAGAATCTTCCAATGGCCGGCCTGCTCTGCGGGATACACCGAGGGCGCCCATTTGCAATCGATGGCCGCCACCGCCTGCATCGCGTACCAGCTGTTGGTCGCGATCACCGCAACGCCATTCTTGACCTTCAGGATCTTTTTAACCCCTGGCATCGACCGCGCCTTGCGCGCGTCGTACGATTTCATCGGCTGGCCCTTGTTGGGGTTCAGCTTGACCGAGGCGTACAACATGCCGTCCATTTTCAGGTCGATGCCGAATTGCAATTCGCCCATGACCTTCGATCGGACGTCGAGGCGCGTCATCGGCTTGCCCAGAATCCGCCATTGCGACGGGTCGCGAGGCTTGGCATCGAGCACGGGCGGAATTTTCGCGGCCTCCGCCGACAGTTCGACGTAGGGGATCTTGCGTTCCGTCCGGCAGGATGACGTGGCCGGACCGGGTGCGAAGGTCAGCCACAGGCACGCCTGAACGTTTGGCCGCCGCGGCTTTCAGCGTCTCGCGCGCGACCGCCCCGGCGACACGCAGCTTTTCATAGGTGTCCGGGATCGTGCTTGAGCCGCCCGTCATCTGTAAACCGGACTTTCGAAGCGATTCCAGCGCGACCGCGCGCGCCTGTTCGGCAGCCGGGCTTTGATCCGCGGCCACGAACGGCGCCAGTTCGTCCGCAAAGCCGTGGTTGAAATAAGCGGGGCTCGGTCCTGCAAACCGGATTTCGAACTGACCGGGATCAAGGTCCATCTCCTCGGCAATCATGATTGGCTGCACGGAGCCGACGCCCTGGCCGAGATCGGCGTGCTGGGCGATCAGCGTGATCTTTTCCGGGCTGATCTCGACCCAGGGATTGAAGGAGACGGAGTTGGGCCCGAGACCGGCTTTCAGCGGATTGGCATCGGCGGCCGGAGATGCTTGCGCGGCGTCGCCATAGGTGCCGAATGCGACGCCGCCGGCGACGGCCGGCGCACCAACAATGAACGCGCGTCGTGAAATGCTCTGCATGGCGCCCATCTCACTTCTCCGCCATCTTGGCCGCCGCCGCGTGGATCGCGGCGCGAATGCGCGGATAGGTGCCGCACCGGCACAGATTGCCGGACATCACCTCGTTGATCTGCTCGTCGGTCGGCTTCGGGATGAGTTCGAGAAGCGAAATGGCCTGCATGATCTGCCCGGTCTGGCAGTAGCCGCATTGCGGGACCTGATGTTCGATCCAGGCCTGCAGAACCGGATGCGCGTCTCTGTTCGCAGTCCCTCCATCGTCACGACCGACTTTCCGGCGACCTCGCCGACATGCGCCTGGCAGGAACGGACCGCCTTTCCATCGATATGAACGGTGCAGGCGCCGCATTGCGCCACCCCGCATCCGAATTTCGGACTGGTGATCCCGAGTTCGTCGCGCAACGCCCACAGCAGAGGCATCGCCGGATCCACATCGACCTTGTTCTTGACGCCGTTGACGATGAGCTCGATCATGTCGATGTATCCTCTCGGCGGCTATTCGGCAGTTGGCGGTGACAACACTGCATGGTTGGCATCGGGTCGTATTTCCAGATCTTGCGGGATCGTTGGCAATCCCTGCGGAATGCCCGACCGGCGCGGCTTCGCTTTGCGATCGACCGGAGCGCACACAACTCGCGGTACTGTCCCGGCGCGAGGCCCGTGGCCTTACGAAACACCCGCGTAAAATTCGCCTGCGAGCCGAAACCAAATGCCAAAGCGATCTCGGCCAGGGACAGGTGGCCGCGTGCAAGCTCCTGTCGCGCGGCCTCGACGCGGCGATCGATGACGTAACGGTGCGGCGACAGGCCCGTCGTTTCCCGGAAAAGCCGCGAGAAATGATAGGGGCTCAGGCAGGCCTCGGCCGCAAGGTCCTCGAACCGGAGATCAAGGTGGAAGAACGCCTCGATATAGTCCAACACGCGTTGCAGCCGCCGCGGATGGAGCGACGGCGATTTTTGCGGTGGGAGCCAACGGTCGATCGTATAATGGCCGAGCAGATGCGCGGCGAGCGCGACCTGGATCCCCTTCGCGAACAGCGCATCGGTCGGTTGGCGCGGACGATGCAGCAGGTCCCGCAATGGCGAGCAGATATGGAACAGTACTCGGTCCGCCAGACCATCGGCATAGGCGATCTCGACCTTCGCCGGATCGATATCAAAGTCGGCGAGCACACTTTGATCCAGCAGTGGCGGCGGCAGATACAGATGAAGACATTCCATGCGGTCCGAGAGTTCGAGATGGCTCTCCTGCGTCCCCGCCGGAACCAGATAGCTCATGCCAGGACGTGCACGACTCTGCTGGATCTGGCCGTTTCCGGTCCGGCGGACCATGCCGCCGCCTGACAGCAACAGAATGACTTCGGTAGATGTAGGAACAGGCGTGGCCTGCAGCCCCGCCTCGAACTTGCCGGTGTTCGACGCTGAGCGTCGACCAGTCCGCGGTCTCCGCCAGTTTCTCGCTGGTCCGATATTTCTCATCGCCATACGTGCCGAGCGGCATCCTCGCCAACCCTTCAAGTGCAGTGGTCCGCATCGCTGTGTGAGTCCGGTCCGGACACACCGTGACGACAGAACGTTAGCCTCGCCGCGTGAAATTGTTGGGTGACCTTGCGCCGAAGTCCAGAGACCGCCCGGTTAAAAACGGTAAAAGGCAAGCAGCGCAATGACTTGTCCGCAGCCGCAAGCAGCGGCGATCGAAACGAGATCAGCAGGATCCGCCGATCATTGCGCAGGAATCGGAAATACCGGAACGCGCGCGCCACCTAAGCTCGTTGCATCGACGAGCCCTATCGCCTCACCGAATGGAGGTTGCCATGAAACCGATCATCGCCGCGCTTGCCACCCTCTCGATCGCGGCGACCCAGGTCACGACCGCGACTGCGGCAGAAAAGAACGTTTCGATCGTCCTGGTCCATGGCGCGTTCGTCGATGCCTCAGGCTGGAAGGCCACCTACGACATCCTTTCCGACGCGGGCTACGAGGTGCTGGTGGTGCAGCAGCCGACAATTGCGCTGCGCGACGATGTGGCGGAGACCGAACGCGTGATCGCCAAGGCGCGAAACCCCGTGATCCTGGTCGGCCATTCCTACGGCGGGATGGTGATCACCGAAGCGGGCGACAATCCCAAGGTTCGCAGCCTCGTCTATCTCGCGGCGTTCGCGCCCGATGCCGGCGAGTCGGTCAGCACGCTCGCCGAGGCCCCCGCGCCGGCGGGCGAGCACAAGGCTCCCCTCGTCACCGAGGGCAACTATCTGCTGGTCGACGCCGAGAAATTCCCGCAGTCGTTCGCGGCGGATGTTGACCCCGCCATCACGCGCTTCATGGCCGCCGCGCAACTGCCGTGGGGGCTGCAGGCGGTCCAGACCAAGGTAGATCGCGTCGCCTGGAAAACGAAGCCCACTTATTTCATGGTGACGAGTGAGGACCATATGATCCCGCCATCGGCCCAGCGCACCATGGCCCAACGGTCAGGCGCGAAGGTGACCGAGTTGAAAAGCAGCCATGCGGTAATGCTGTCGCATCCGCGCGAGGTGGCAGCGTTCATCAAGAGTGCCGACACCGCCGACTGACGCCGGCCGCGGCCGGCACGGTCGCCGGATCACGACAGCGCTGAAAACCCTGCAGCACCGGTCTTCGCCAATGCCGCGCGCTTCCGTCACCCTGTCTCTGGCCGACGCCAAACGAATGCTGGAGGCCGGCGAAGCCAAGGCCGCGAGTTTCGGGGTTGCCTACAATATTGCTGTGGTCGATGCCGGCGGCGCGCTGCTGGCGTTTTCCAGACAGGACGGCGCCCTGATCGGCAGCATCGAGCTTGCCATCGGCAAGGCGGTGACGGCGCGCATCTTCGACAAGCGCACCGCCGACCTCGCCACCATGGCGCAGCCGGGGGCGCCGCTCTACGGCATCCAGCAAACCAACGATGGCAAGGTCGTGATCTTCGGTGGCGGCCTGCCCATCATGATCGGCGCTATGATCGTCGGCGCCGTCGGCGCGAGCGCGGGCACCGTCGAACAGGACATTGCCGTGGCAGAGGCCGCGGCTGCGGCCGTCGCCGAACCTCACGCCAGTGAGATTCCTGCGACCTCTCGAACGTCAACCGAACCCATCAGCCAGACCCGATGAACCAAGGAGATTTCCCATGAGCAAGGGTAAAGTCGTTGTCGCCGGCTCGAACGCCACGCGGATCGAAATCCAGGGCGGCGGCACGGGACCGACCGGTCAATATCTCAACGAAACCGTGGTGCCGGCCATGGCGCTCGTCGAGGAAGGCTATGACGTGGTGCTGGCGACGCCCGACGGCAGCAAGCCGCATATCGATCCCGTCTCGGACGTCGCGCAGCATTTCGGCGGCGATCAGGCCGCCTACAAGCGCGGGCGCGCCTTCTTCGACACCCACCCTGCGATGGTCAACGTCCGCACCTTGCGGTCGATCGTCGACGAAGGCCTCGACAATTATGCAGGCGTCTTCGTGCCCGGCGGCCAGGCGCCGATCGTCGACCTGATGCAGGATCCCGATCTCGGCGAGATACTCCGTCACTTCCACGAACGCGGCAAGCCGACGGCCCTGCTCTGCCACGGGCCGATCGCCGACGCTGTCGGCGCTGCCGCAGGCGAAAGCCTATCGCGCTGCGCTGATCGCGCAGGACCGCGCCAAGGCGTCCGACCTGGCAAAGGGCTGGCCCTATGCCGGCTACAGGATGACGGTGTACTCGGCCAGCGAAGAGATACCGATCGAGGAGCAGATTCTCCACGGCAAGCTGTATTTCAACATGCCGGATGCGCTCGGTCTGGCCGGCGGCATCGTCGCAACGGGCCCCGACTTCGCCCCCCACGTGATCGAGGACCGTGAATTGATCACTGGCCAGAATCCGCGATCGGATCATCCGATCGCAGCAAAGCTGATAGCGGCACTCAATCGCGCGCCGGCGCTGCATTCTGCGCGCTGAAGGCTGCCTTGACCGCCGTCCAGACAGGAGCCCGCGCATGGCGCCATCGCCGGCCAAGATCATGGCCATCCTGACGGCTCACCCCGGCAAGGACGCCGAACTGGAAGGCCTGCTGACGGCCATGGCGCCACACTGCAGGGCGGAGCCCGGCAATCTGCGCTGGGACATCTGGCGCGAGCCGATACCGGGCGCGCGCTTCGTGCTCGACGAACTCTATGTCGACGACGCCGCCGTCGAGGCACATCACAGCACGCCGCATTATCAAGACTATCTGGCCAGGATCCCGGCGCTGGCCGACCGAACCGCGTTGACGCTGGAAGCCGTGGCGGTCGGCTGAAGCCGCGCGTCGGGCAGTTGCCCCTCTATCATTCGGCCCGGATCTGCGTGCCGGCAAGCGCATCCAGTTGCCGGGCTCATGCCCCGTATCCCCATCACACCTCCAGAGATGCAACCGGGCGTTCCTAGACTCGCGCGACCCTTCATGATGAAATCATGGCGGTGATTTACTTGGCCCATATATTGCACGCCGAAAGGCATGATGGAGGCCAGACTGAGTGCCGACGTAGACGTTGTGTACGCCTTCGGAAAGTATCGGTTCCTGCCCCGCCGGCAGTTGCTGATCTGCGGCGAGGCGCCGGTGCGCGTCGGCGCAAGAGCCCTCGACCTTCTTCAGCTGCTGATCGAGCGCCAGGGCGAATTGGTCAGCAAGTCAGACCTGATCCGTTTTGCGTGGCCCGACATCTTCGTCCATGAGAGCAATCTGAAGGTCAATATCGCCGCGCTGCGCCGCGCGCTGCAGCAGGATCGAAACGAACTCCCCTATATCGTTACCGTTTCCGGCCGCGGCTATCGCTTTACCGCGCCCGCGCGTCTGGAGACGACGCCGGGCTCGACATTGACTGTTCCGTCCGGCGGCACAATCCACCGCCAGCCTGCCGGCGCTGCCCAGCCCGCTGGGGCGCGACGACGACATCGCCGCCCTTGCCGCCGCGGCAGGCAATGGAGGCTTGGTGACCATCGTGGGGCCAGCCGGCGTGGGCAAGACGACGGTCGCTGTCGCCGCCGCCCGGCAACTGGCCGAGCGTCTGCCGCACGGCGCCTGCTTCGTCGATCTCGCCACGATCAATGACCCGCAGCTGGTCTGCGCAGCGATCGCTTCCGCGCTCGGCCTCGAGCACCGGGCTGGCTGATCTGCTCGTTGGTATCGTCGCCGCCTTGCGCAACACCAACCGGCTGCTGATCCTGGACAATTGCGAACACGTTCTCGCGACCGCCGCCAGCGTGGCCGCGCATATCCGGGATTCCGTGCCGCACGTCGGCATCATCGCGACCAGCCGCGAACCTCTCCGCGTCCGGTTGGAAACCGTCTATCGGCTGCCGCCGCTGCCATGTCCCGCCCCCGATATGCTGGTCGACGGCACGCAGGCCATGGCGTTCCCGGCGGTCGCGCTTTTCGTGACGCGCGCGCAGGAAGCGAACGGCTATCGTCTGAGCGATGACGACGCGCCGGCCGTCGCCGATATCTGCCGCCGGCTGGACGGCATACCGCTCGCCATCGAACTGGCGGCGCCGCGACTGCAGACCTATGACGCGGCGACCCTGCTGCAACACCTCAACCGCAGTTTCGGCCTCCTCAATCACGGGCCAAGGAACGCGCCGCTGCGCCATCAAGCCCTACAGACGACGCTGGACTGGAGCTACAGGCTTCTGTCCGACGCCGAGGCTCGACTGCTCCGCATGCTCTCCGTCTTCGCCGGCGCTTTCAGCCGCGATGATGTGCTCGCGGTCGCCAGCGAGCTTAAGACGCCGCCCGGCGACAGCGCCGCATGCCTCGAAAACCTGGTCTCGAAGTCGCTGGTCGCGCAAAATCTGGCCGGCGGCGGGCGACAGCAATATCGGCTGCTCGACGCGACCCGGAGCTATGCCCGCGAACGGCTTCGGGCCGAAGGCGAGCACCGGCGCACATGCGAAGCACACGCCCGTTATCTGCAGCGGCTGTTTGAGCGGGCAGAGGCCGACTGGACGAGGTTACCGCGGGAAAATTGGCTGGCCAGCCTATGGCCAGCGTGCCCATGATCTGCGCAAGGCGATCGACTGGGCGTTCTGCGCGGACGGCGATCCCGAGATCGGCATCCGGCTGACCGTCGCCGCCATACCGCTATGGGATGAGCTGTCCTCGGTCGGGGAGAGCAGCCAGCGCGTTCGACGGCGCTGCAGGCCGCAAGGGACTTCCCGACTGCGATCCGATCCTGCAGATGAAACTTGCGACTGCCCATGCACGGAACCTGGCATTTGCCGAGCGCCTTGATCCAGACGCGGAAGCCGCCTGTCGGGAGAGCATACGGCTGGCGCAAACCAACGGCGACGCTGACTATCAACTGCGCTCGATCTGGGGCCTGGCGGTGCTGCAGTCGTTTGCCGGTCGCCACCGGGACGCCGCCGCCAGTCTCGATGAACTGGACGCGGTCGCCGACGCGCGCGGGGGATCACCGGGCGCAGCCGGCCAGCGCCCGGTTTCGTTACATGACGCAATTCTATCGCGGCGAGATCGTGCCGGCGCACGATGCCTTGCGACAGCTCGCCCGGCGCCACCACACACCTGACCGTAGCCCGAATTCTCACGCTTCCAGATCGATCCTTATGTGATCACCAGGACGTCACTCGCTTTCGTGAGCTGGGTCCGCGGCGACACCGACCGAAGCGGTCCGAATGGCGACGCTGGCGCTCGACAGCGCCAGCGCAGCCAACCACTTGTCTCGGAGTCCAACGCACTCGCCCTCGCCGTTATCCCCATCTCGCTGTGGACCGGCCAGCTCGACGCCGCCGAGCGGCACGTCGCCCGTCTGGTCGAGACCCTCAACCAGAAGGGCCTCACCAGTTGGGGGCCGCTCAGCGATTTCTTTCAGGCCACTATTCGACACCGGCGCGGCGAGTCCGGAGCTGTTGAAGCGATGCAGATCGCTACTGACCGAATCATGTCCGGCGGCTTCCTGTTGCGCGCGCCGATCTATCTCGCCATGCTCGCCGAGGCGGCGCTCGAGCGCGACCAGGTCCAACTGGCCCGTGAGAGCATTGCCACCGCGATCGCATACGCCGAGCGACAGGATGAAACCTGGTGTCAGGCCGAACTGCTGCGGGTTCATGGCCTGGTCGAGCGGAGCCTTGGAAAACGGAGCGGCGCAGAGAACACGCTGCGCCGTGCGATGACGACCGCCGGTCGGGCCGGCGCGCTGTCCTTTCAGGTTCGCGCCGCCTGCGACCTCGCCGACTGCTGGACGACCGCCGGACGACGTCGGGCCGCCATCACCTTGCTGGAGAACGTGTGCCAAAACATTGCGCCGAACGGCGTCGACGCTGACGCCGGCAATGCCAGGCGCATGCTGAACCGGATACGCGAAAACGCTTCAAGCGTCGAACGCTTTCAACGCGGCGTCTTGGGATAGCTGTGAATGCTCGAATGTCCGCTTTGCGCCAGAAGCGGCCAGTCGTGGATCGAACACAACGGATGTCTGCCTTTCACTCAGAAGCGGGCATCGCCCGCCAGACTAGCCATATCCGAAACGTGCCCAAGAGCAGACATGCCAAGCCGCCGAATGTCGTGATCCCTACCAAAAGGAAAACTGCCTTCAAGCGGCTTTTTGCGCTATGGGTGAAGCGACAGTTTCAATAATCTTGAATTCGGCGTCCAGGCGGTGCGACAAATGTTGTTGAGGAGTAGCTTAGATGACGATTGTTCTTGTTCACGGGAATCCTGAAACAGAGGCGATCTGGGACGATCTAATCCCGCATTTGCGCAGCGATGACGTTGTTCGTCTGTCTCCGCCCGGATTTGGCTCCGCAATCCCTCCGGCTTTGACTGTTCCACTGACGCCTATCGCGAATGGCTTGCCGGCGAACTCGGGAAGTTGACACAACCGATCGATCTCGTGGGGCATGACTGGGGTGGTGGGCACGTCACACGGATCGCAATGGAGCGTCCAGATCTGATACGATCTTGGACTAGCGACATTTTGGGGTGCTTCGACCCGGATTACGTCTGGCACGACATGGCGCAGGCCTGGCAGACGGCGGACGTCGGCGAGCAGGCGGTTGCGCAGATGGTAAGCGTGCCGGCCGAGGCCCGAGCCCAGCGGTACGAGAGTTTGGGCATGACCTCGGCCATTGCCCAGAAGGTGGCGGCGGGCGCGAACTCGGAGATGGGCCGGGCAATCCTGGCACTTTACAGATCGGCCGCTCAGCCAGTGATGCGCGATCTCGGAACTGGCTTGACACGGGCGGGCGCCAAACCCGGCCTGGCGCTCATCGCGACGGAAGATTCCTACTGCGGCGGTGAGAGGCTCGCGCGCCGTTCCGGCGAACGCGCCGGGGCCAAGGTAGCCGTTTTGGCAGGGGTGGGTCATTGGTGGATGTGCCAACAGCCAAAACAAGGTGCTGACGCGATCAACGCGTTCTTGGCACCCCTGGATTAGTGGGGCTGCGCTCCCGTGGCGCTCACATCCCGCCTTAATGAACAGCCTTCTGTAGTTCCCTGTGAACTTGATCGCACGCGCCTGATCAGCAATGCTTGCTCACCTTCACGGAGGGGGCACGGATGCGTCACGTAGAACCGGACGTTGTCATCGTTGGTGCAGGAATTGCTGGCGGCGCACTAGGCGCCCTGCTGGCGGGCGCCGGCTTCGAGGTGGCGCTGCTTGAGCGCGAAATTAGTTATCCCGATCGAGTGCGCGGCGAGTTCTTAGCGCCTTGGGGTGTGACCGAGCTTACGAAACTCGAACTCCTGCAGCCGTTGCGGGAGGCTGGCGCGCTGTTTACCAAGCGCAATATTCCGTATGACGAGAACTTCGCTCCGGCAGAGGCCGAGGCTCGCGCTCTCGATCTGACGAAGATGCATGCAGAAGGGCTTGGTGGCCTCTGCCTCGGCCATCCGGCGACCTGCGATATTCTCGCGCAACTGGCGACGGCCGCAGGCGCCACCCTCTTGCGCGGCGCCGGCGAAATATCGGTAACGTCGGGAATACGGCCTGTCGTCGGCTGCGTGCACGACGGCGCGAGCGTCGAGTTCCGCCCACGGCTTGTGATTGGCGCTGATGGACGCAACTCAAGTGTGCGCAAGGATCTCAGCTTCAAGGTCAACAAGGATCAGCCCCGCGCTCTGCTAGGAGGTATGCTAGTCAAAGGCGTGCCGTCCTGGCCACGCGACATGCAAGTGATCGGCGTCGAGGACCGCTTCCACTTCCTGATATTTCCGCAGGGCGATGATCTTCTTCGTCTCTATGGTAGTTATCAGTTCGCTGACAAATCTCGCTTCGATGGTCCGGATCGTCGCACGAAGTTGATAGACGCGTTTGGCGGTCTCACCTGCCTGCCCTATGCCGAGGCGATCGCCGCATCAACTCCGATCGGTCCTTTCAACTCGTTTTCCAACGAGGATCACTGGATCGACGATCCCTCGTGCCCCGGCGTAGTTTTGATCGGAGATGCTGCCGGCCACAATGATCCAATTATCGGTCAGGGCCTCTCGATTGCGCTGCGCGACGTGCGCCTGGTCACCGAGATTTTGCGCGACGCCAAGACGGCGGGGCGCGAGCCCGACTTCAGGCCCTATGTCGAGGAGCGCGCCGAACGAATGCGGCGGCTTCGCATCACCGCTCAGGTTGCGACCACGCTTCGCGTTGAGTTCGGTCCCGAAGCGCGCGATCGCCGCGCGCGCGTCGGAAAGCGCGTGGTGGCGGGCCAGCTTGGACCGCTGCCGGCAAGTTGATCGGTCCGGAGCGCCTTCCGGCCGAGGCTTTCCTGCCGGAAACGATCGAGAAACTGCTGGCATCCTAATGCTGAGCCCTGTTCTGACCGCGCTTGAGCGAAAAATACAAACAGACAGGCAGATCCCCGGAGTACGACCGTTCCGGGTCAATCGCGTAGGTTTGAGGTTCGGCCCACACTTCCGGTCTTCGCCGCACCATTTTGACGTTCTGACCGTGACTTCCGGTCTTCTATCAGAAACGGACATCGTCACGGACGGTCGGCATGTCTCAAACTTGCCAGGAACGGACCTCAGTCGATCACTTGGTCCGCACGGCTAACCAGCGTTGGTGGAATTGTCACACCAAGTGCTTTGGCCGTCTTAAGGTTGATGCTGAGAACGAGTTCAGTCGGCTGTTCAACAGGTACGTCCGCCACTTTGGCACCTCGCAGGAGCTTCGTAACCTGTCGACCACACTGCCGGTTGATCCCATCCAGACGAGGGCCATAGGCAATCAGCCAACCGTCCTCTGCTCCCTGCGGCCACTGAAAGATTGAAGGTAGCCCTTGGGAAGTGAGGCTGTCGAGGATTAGCGATTTAATGCTCGAAAGTCTTGCCGACGCCAGCACATTGACGGCATCAATCGATTTTGCCTTCATGGCGTCGATCGCATCGATGATTTCTTCGTTGGACCTTGCCGTGAACAACACAATCTGAATGCCGAGATCGCGGGCGGCGCGATCGAGTGCGTCTGGACGCCGGATTTGGTCGGGATCGGCAAGGATGCCGATACGCTTTGCATTTGGCACCGCCTCGTGCAGCAATTCCAAGCGCTTGAGGTCGAGCTCGAAAGCAAGGATCGTCACACCCGTCACGTTTCCTTCGGGATGGGCCATCGAGCCAACGAGCCCGCTGCTAACGAGATCGTCGGCCATCGCGACGATAGGAATGCTGCGGGTTGCGCGCTTTGCGGCGTGCGCGGCCGGTGTCGCTAATGCGAAGACTACTTCGGGTCGCGCGTGGATCAACTCGTTAGCCACGACATTCAAATCCGTCGGGCCGAAGCCACGGCGATCGACCTGAAGATGGTGCCCTCTACAAAGCCGCCGGCAGCAAGTTCCCCAAAAAGGCGCGCCAATTTGGCTCGCCATTTAGATCGGCCAAAATGCGGTCATCAGCCAAAATCCCGATGCGACGGGCGCGTCCGGCTTCCTGCGACCGAGCAACCGAAAATGTCGGGATCGCGCACGCTCCGCCAAGAAGTTTGATGAAGTCGCGCCGCTTCATGTCGCCTCGGGGGCTCTCAATTCCATCTATTGTAGCTGCTCAACCCATCATTGGGAAATGAGGCGACAATGTCGCTTTTGGGTCAAAACCGGACATCAGCATTTAAAACCCCAGCTATCGAACCTTCGCGCCTCTGAAAGATATTGGAACCATTTCCCATGCGCGGATCAGCTCCCCGATAGAAGCGCACTGCATCTTCCTCATAACGTTTGAACGATGAAGTTTCACTGTGACCTCGCTTATGTTGAGGTCGAAGGCAATTTGCTTGTTTACGCGCCCGGCGGCGATCTGATCAAGAACTTCCCTTTCTCGCGGCGTTAGGCGGCTGAAGCGCTCGATGCTTCCTTTTATGAGCATTGCTGTTCTGCGCCTCGTCGCATCCAAATCCAAGGCTGCAATCACGGCATCGATCAGCGTCTGATCCCGTACCGGTTTGGTGAGAAAATCGACGGCACCGGCTTTCATGGCCTGAACCGTCATCGGAATATCGCCGTGACCCGTCAGGAAGATGATCGGCTTGCCGTTACCTCTCTGAACAAGACGGGTTTGCAAATCCAGACCGCTCGTCCCGGGCATCCGCACATCCAGAATGATGCAGCCTGGTCGGTCCAGAACATCGCCGGCTTCGATCAGTTCCCGGGGCGATGCAAAACTGACCGGCTGCAGACCTGCCGACAGAAGCAGCTCGGACACGGCTTCCCCAAATGAGCGATCGTCATCGATGACGATCACGACCGGTGTCTCCGTATCATCCCGCTCGTGTGACGATGACGCTCTAACTCGGGCAATCGACTGATCAGCTCTCATGCTTTCCCCCATCGTCCCTGTTCCGCAAGGCAGCGCTGATCGCGGAGAGAAGAGCCTGGCCATCGAACGGCTTGCGAAAACAATCTGCAATGCCTCGGGCCCGGCACTGATGCGTCAACTCATGACGGCCGGTGATCAGAAACACCGGCAATTCCGGGCGGGCGCGAAGGGCGCGGTCCCGAAGCTCAAATCCGTCAATTCCGGGAAGGCCGATATCGGTAATGAGAATGTCGATGCTGGAAAAACCTTCAACGAGGAGCGGAATGGCCGACGGGAAGCAGCGCGACTGGTAGCCGGCCGACTCGACAGAATTCTCCAGCAATTCGATCAGTCGCGGATCGTCATCCACGACGGCGACAACAGGACGTTGTTCTCTCACGATCGGTCACCTCCCGTTCGCCGGGAGCGGGTTATCGGAATGCCGAGCCGCTCCGAAACACGAACAAGATCGGCAAGCGAAGCCGCGGCCATTTTTTGCATCACGTTCCTTCGGTAAATCTGAAGCGTCACCTCGCTGATTCCGAGTTCGGCGGCCGCTTGCTTGTTCAAGAGACCGCTCACCACGAGCGGGAGCACGTCCCGCTCCCGCGGAGTGAGACTGAGATAGCGGTCTCTCAACAACGCCAGATCGGCGCGATCGGCCCGCCTGGCTCGATCCTGGACAATAGCCGCTCTGATCGCTGACATGACAGCGTCGTCGCTGAAAGGCTTGGTCAGAAAATCCAGTGCACCATGCTTGATGGCCCGAACCGACGAGGGGATGTCACCGTGCCCTGTGATGAACACGATCGGCGGATGATCGCTCTGCGCGATTTCGCTCTGCAGGTCCAGCCCGTTGATGTCCGGGAGTTCGACGTCCAGGATCAGGCAGGCCGGAGCATCCGGTTTCTCCGCCGCGATGTATTCACCGGCGGAACGAAACGAATGGGCTTCTATGCCATACGAAGCCAACAGCTCGCTGAGCGCCTCCCGGATGCGCGGATCGTCATCGACGATGAAAACGATCTGGTCATAGGCCGTCATGCTGCCACTTTCTCCGGCACGGGCAGCGTGAACACGAACGTTGCTCCGACAGGTTCGAACTTTTCCGCCCACAGCCGGCCGCCATGGGACTCGATGATCGAGCGACAGATCGCGAGCCCCATTCCCATCCCGGTTTCCTTGGTGGTGAAAAACGCCTGAAACACCTTGTCGGGAAATTCGAGACCCGATCCGTGGTCGTGTATCTCGACTCTCACGGTCTCGTCGGTGCGGCTGGCACGAATTCGGATCGTGCGGTCGCCCTTGGTCCGATCCATGGCATCGACGCCGTTGCGGATCAGATTGATGAACACCTGCTAAATCTGGATGCGATCGAGCAGGAGTTGCGGCAACCCGGCATCCATGTCGACA
>CAVUOI010000052.1:0-20159 GCA_963742935.1 uncultured Alphaproteobacteria bacterium
CTCGATAACGCGACGGCGACTTTGTGCCGACAGAGAGCAAGGGGATGATTTCGATGAAAAGAGCGTTCGTATTCCTGGTGCTGGCTCCGGTCTCCATATTCCTCACGGTCTTGCTGATATGTCTCGCCGTCGCGGGCACGAAATCCCTCGACTTCGCCTATTTCGGCGCGATCGCGCTATCCATTCTCACCCTGTCGATATCGGCGGCCGCAGCGGCCGTCGACGGATTCCTGGCCCGCTCCTGTCCGATTTCTTCGCGCGTATATCTGGCCGCGATCGTCGGAGCGACCATTGCCACGGGCGAGGCCGCGGTGTTCAGCAGTCTCCTGCCGCCGTCGATCGTGACGGCGCTGGCCATTGGCGGCGCGGCGGTGATGGGCGCCTGTGCGCTGATGTCGCATGACTATAGCGGTCGGCCAGGAACCGCCATGAAGCCGGATAGAACGAGGAAAACCCACCGATTTGGCCCTGCCGGCATCCGCTTTTCACTGTCATGAATCATTCGAACCCGGCGCTCAATATACCGTTTACTCTGACACAACCTGAGGTGATTACGCGGTGGCTTTTCAATGAGCTTGGACGTATAAATACGGATACGGGACTGGTCGAAGTTGCTTCAAGGATGAAGGGTTAGCGGCTACTGAAGTTTCCGGGACGGTTTTCCAGAACCGTTTTTCCGGGGCGATTTGGTTTCCAAAACGCCTGATCTTCGAGACGCTAATTTCCGAGACCGCGTAACCTGTGACGCGGGTTGGCGAGGGAACGGCGGGTGCTTCGGCATCTGCCGTTTTCTGTCCACGCATATTTGACGCCACCAACATATCGTTTACCTTCGTGTCACCGCAGCGTGCCGCACTCATGACTCCTTAACAGTCTTGTTAACGGGCCTGGCGCACACATCCGGACCGAGTGCGGGCAAGTGGCATGGCGTCTTTATCGAGCGGCAATTCGACGATCCGTCGTGCCTTTGGGCGGACCTTGGGGAAGATCCGCGCCGCATCCGGACGTCTGGGCGGCTACGGCGTGTTCTGGCTGAAGGCGTTGCGCCAGCCGACCATCGATCTCACCTTGCGCACCCATGCCGGCCTGATCACGCGCATCGTCGAAACCCCCGGCCTTTCGCTTTCAGAGGACGAACTCGGCGAACTGGCCTCGCAACTGCGCGTCGTTGCCGCCAAGACATTGCCGGAGGAAAGCCTCACCTACGGCATCTTTTCCGGCGACCGTGAACGGCTGGCGCGCGCCATCGTCACGCTGATCTGCGAGGAAGCAACCGGCCGGCCGATCGCCTTCAACGCGCTGTCGGTGATGGAGGTCGAACTCGACGGCGAGCCCGTGGAAGTCACCCATCTCGGCCTCGTCATGGTCGATCCCGACGAGCGGGGGCGGGGGTTGTCCTGGGTTCTCTATGGGCTGACCGCGTTGGTTCTGTTCGCCCGGGACGGGCTGCGCCAGAAATGGATTTCCAACGTCACCCAGGTGCCATCCGTTGTCGGCATGGTCAGCCAGACCTTTTCTGATGTCTTTCCGTCGCCGCATCCGGACTCCCGCCAGAGCTTTGCGCATCTGCAACTGGCGCGCGGCATCATGTCGCGTCACCGTGCGGTGTTCGGCGTGGGTACGGAAGCCAGCTTCGATGAAAACAGGTTCGTCATCACCAATGCCTATACCGGCGGGTCGGACGCGCTGAAGAAAACCTTCGAAGCCGCGCCAAAGCATCGCGACGAGCAATACAATGCATTTTGCGCGCGTGAGCTGGATTACGACAGAGGCGACGACGTCCTGCAGATCGGCCGCATCGATCTTGCCGGTGCGCGCCGTTATCTGCTGAGCGAAGTGCCCTCCGGTTCGCTGCCGGCGTTGCTTGCGACCGGCGCCGCGCTGGCCCTGCAGCGTCTGGTGCTCCCGGCCGTTCACTGGTTGGACGATACGCGGCCCTTCGGCATCTTGCGGGCGCGGACGCCGGCAAATGGAGCCGGCCCATGACGCCGGGCATGATCGCCGATTCCATCGTCAATCTCTGCGGCGCGATCGGCCTTGCCGTCGCCATGCTGACGCTCTACCGCCGCGATCCCAGGAGCCCGCTGACGCGCCGCCTTCTGATCGCTCTTGGCATCATCGCGTTGCTGTTCCTGATACGCGGCACGGCGTGGTGGAGCGGCAGCGGCGTGCTCGACAATTTGTCGATGATTCCGGCCGCGCTGATTCCGCTCGGCGCCTTGCTGGTCACCGAAGGGATTTTGCGGCGTCATGCGCCGCGGCCGGCCAAGATCTTCATTCTGGTCGGCGGCATCGTGCTCGGTCTCGCCGGCGCTGTCGGATCGGAGCGATTTGCTGCGCCCTTTGCCGTGCTGCTGGTTTTGTACCAGCTTGCCGGCTTTGCCATCTGTGCCTGGCTGCTGGCGGCGCGCGACCGGACCACGCTGATGGCGTCCGAGAATGGCAGCATCGGTCGCCTTGCTGTCGGAGCCATCCTCGTGATCCCCTTTATCGTCACCGATTTCCGGGTGCTGATGCCGGACATCCCGGTCAGGCTCGGCGCACTCGGGGCGCTGCTCGTCGTCACCGCGGTCCTGATTGCGGAGCGCGGCGCGGAGACGCAGCGCCAGGCGTTGCTGATGACCGCGCTGCGGCTGTCGGGTTCGGCGCTACTCGGACTTGCCGCGGCGTTCGTCGCGCCGGATGTCGATGCGGCGCAGGCCATGCGGTTTTGCGCGATCGCGATCGCCGGCGTGCTCACCATCGGGCTGATGGCGGATGCGCTGCGCGCTTATTTCGAATCGCAGGTGCCGGGCGTTCTCAATTCCGTCGCGGCGTCGCCGGCCAGAACACGCGACGCGCTGATCGCGGAACTCGCGCGTCACCCGATCTTCGAGAGCGCGCGGCGCTATCGCGAGAACGAACTGTTGGCGTACGATCCGCCGCTGCTGCGCCATTTTCTGTCTGACGTGCGCGTGCTGCGCCGCCCCGACGCGCCCTGGGGCCGGACATTATCCGATCCCGCCGTCGAGCGCGTGATGTCGCTCTTGGCCGCCAACAGCGCGACCCATCTCATCGTGCTGTCGCACGATCCGATCGACATCATCGCGCTGGCGGTTCCCGTGATTTCGGCTGATCCCGCCACGGAGACCGCACTGGCCCTGGTGCGCCGCCTGCTGGCGCTGACGCCGGAGACGGTCTGATATTCCGCCACGCAAATTTTCCCGTCCGGCTTACGAAAGGCATCGTGACTGTGATAAGACCGCCGCCGTAGCGGTTCATGACGGGGCAGGCCGATGTCGAAGCAAGCGATGCGCGAGGAGGCCGAGCGGCTGATCCGCGAGACGATGGAAAAGAAGGCCCTCATCGTCAAACAGGGCAATACACGGATCGAGGCGGTCTGCGGCAAATGCGGCGCGCCGAACCGCGTCCAGGCCGAAAAAGGCGCCACGCGTGTGAAATACGTCTGCAAGCAATGCGGCGACAAGCAGGTGACGCTGTAGGCTTCTTCTTCCCTTCTCCCCTTGTGGGAGAAGGTGGCGCGAAGCGCCGGATGAGGGGTTCTATCCACACGGTAGTTATGTGCGTGCGGAAACAACCCCTCACCCGTCTCGCCGCCGCTTCCGCGGCGTCGATCCACCCTCTCCCACAAGGGGAGAGGGTCCGATCATTCCCCCTTCACGAACTTCGCAAACGCCTCCGCATAATCCGGATGCCAGCGCGACAATGCGGGACGGTTCGCCACGATATCGCCGGCAGCCCACAGCATGCGCCGTTCGTCGAGCTGCCGCGGCACGTCATTGTCCGGGCACAGGATGTAGAAATCGCCGGCGTCGATCCGCGCGATCATGAAGTCGACGGTCTGCTCGGCGGTCCATGCGCCCGGCGGCTTCTCGGTGCGGCCGCGCGCGGTCAGCGCGGTGAAGACGTGACCGGGGATCATCAGATGCGCGCTGATCTTGCAGCCTGGCATGTTTCGCAACTCGTGCTGCAGCGCTTCCGTCTGCGCCTTGATGCCGGCCTTCGAAACGTTGTAGGCGGGATTGCCGGGCGGTGTCGTGATGCCCTGCTTGGAGCCGGTGTTGATGATCAGCCCGGGCCGCCCGCGCTCGACCATGTGGGGTGCAAAAGCCTGCGTGCCGTGAATGACGCCCCACAGATTGACGCCGAGAATGCGCTGCCAGTTCTCCAGCGGCCCAAAACTGGTGCTGTCGGGCCCGATGCCGGCATTGTTCATCAGGATATCGGTGCCGCCGAAGCGCTTTCGCACCGCGGCTTCCAGGCCCGCGAGGTCGTCGAACCGGCTGACGTCGACGGTGGCCGTCATGACGTCGGCAGCACCGCCCTTCGCAACGGATGCCAGCGTTGCCGCGGCTTCCGCGAGCCGGTCTTCGCCGATATCGGCGACGCATACTTTCATGCCGAGGCCGGCAAAGCGTGTGGCGGCGGCGAGGCCAATGCCGGATGCGCCGCCGGTGATGACGGCAACGTTGTTCGGCGACATGGCGGGATGGGGCATGTAAAGTTTCCTGGACGGCTTGGGGGACCTCAGCGCGTCCAGTTATCGCATACTTTGCGCTTGTTATCAGCCCGCGCGTTTCTTCGCCCGGCCAATATCGGATCGCAATGCCTGCAACTCCTTGCGCGCCGCGCTGGCGGCTTCTTTCTCGATCTTGCGGTAGCGCGCGACCAGCGCATGGCCGAACGGTGTCAGTACCGCGCCGCCGCCGTTCTTGCCGCCGGTCTGCCGTTCGACGGCCGCCTGCCGGCACATGGTGTTGATCTCGTCGACGAGGTCCCAGGCCCGCTTGTAGGACATCTCCATGGCGCGGCCGGCGGCTGAAATCGAACCGCTGCTATCGATGCTCTCCAGCAGCGCGATCTTGCCGGGGCCGATGCGTCTTCCCGCATCGAGGTCGATGCGGATGCTGAGCGAAGGAAGCGATCTGGCGTTCGTTCTTTGCATGGAAGATATACTCGCTTACCGTGGTCGCGGTGCCAGTCTTTTACGAACAAGCTGAACCGGTTACATATCCGTATCAACACGGGGTTTGGGAATAGACATGAATTATCCATCGTTGTTTTCGCCGCTCGAGCTTGGCCCCTATCAGCTCAAGCACCGGCTGGCGCTGGCGCCGTTGACGCGGATGCGCGCGGCCAAGCCCTCGCTGGCGCCGCGGCCGCTGAACGCGGAATATTACGCCCAGCGCGCGACCCCCGGCGGGTTGCTGATCGCGGAGGCGTCGCCGGTCATGGAAACCGGCTTCGGCAGTCCCGGCGTGCCCGGCATCTATACCGAACAGCAGATCGAGGGCTGGCGCGAGGTGGTCGATGCCGTCCACGACAAGGGCGGGATCATCTTCCTGCAGCTCTGGCACGTCGGCCGCGTCTCGCATTCCTCGTTCCAGCCGGGCGGCGTTCTGCCGGTCGCGCCCTCGGCGGTCCCGATCGCCGATCTGAAGACAGGTACGGCCGACGGCAAGGCGGTTTCATACGAGACGCCGCGGGCGCTCGAGACTTCCGAGATTCCTGGTGTGGTCGACGCCTACCGGCAGGCGGCGAAGAATGCGCTCGCTGCCGGCTTCGACGGCGTCGAGATTCACGGCGCCAACGGCTACCTGATCGAGCAGTTTCTGCAGTCGCATACCAACCTGCGCACCGACCAATATGGCGGCTCGATCCCGAACCGCGTCCGCTTCCTGATGGAAGTGACCCAGGCCGTGGTGGACGTCTGGGGCGCTGACCGTGTTGGCGTGCGGCTGTCGCCCCATGGCGTCGCCAATGGCAGCGGCGAGCCGGACCCGATGCCGCTCTACACCTACGCGGTCGAACAGCTCAATCCGCTTGGCCTCGCCTATCTGCATTTCATCGAACCGCGCTCCTCCGGCGCCGGCCGCGCCGAGGTCAACCATCAGAACGTGCCGTCGGCCATGGTACTGTTCCGTCCAATCTGGAAGGGCGTGCTGATCACCGCCGGTGGATTTACGGGCGAGACCGCCGATGCGGCGATCCGCGATGGCCATGCCGACGCGATCGCGTTCGGCCGCATCTTCATCTCCAATCCGGACCTGCCGCGCCGCCTGCAGCGCGGCTTCCCGCTGACGCCCTACAACCGCGCGACGTTCTACGGCGGCGACGTGGCGGGATATACCGACTATCCCGAGCATAACGAACTGGAGCAGGCGTAAACAGATCGTAGCCCGGATGAGCGCAGCGACATCCGGGGGCGGTATCAGCAGCGTTCCCGGATGTCGCTGCGCTCATCCGGGCTACGAGAGTTCGCCATGTTTCCGGAAGAAGAATCGGAAAAGAAAAAGACAAAAGCCGTAGCCCTCGGCAAGCCTGCCGCCGGCCAATGCCTGTGCGGCAAGGTCGCCTTCGAGATCGACGTGCCCGCGCGCTGGGCCTGGCACGATCACTCGCCATCGAGCCGCCGCGCGCATGGCGCCGCCTATGCCACCTATGTCGGAAGCTGGCGCAAACGCTTTCGTATCACCAAGGGCAAGACCAGTCTCACCCGCTACGAGGACAAGGCGACCAAGACCGCGCGAACTTTCTGCACGAACTGCGGCACCCCGATCATCTATGAACGCCCGCGCTCGCCGCACATGGTCAACATCCCCCGCGCGTTGTTTTCGGGCCGCACCGGGCGGCAACCGCTCTATCACATCGCGATCGAGGAATTGCAGGAGTGGGCCTACACCGGCGAACCGCTGGTGCCGCTGAAGGGTTTTCCGGGCGTGGTCTGGCAACGCTCGAAAAAGAAGAAGCGCGCCGGCAGTGAGGGGATGTTCTAGCCTGCACGGTACCGTGCCCCGGATCGCCGTGCGGCATGAAGTGCCGCGCTGCTGAGCCGGGGCCCCGCTTTCAATGGTTGACGACATCATGGATCCGGGCTCTGCGGCGCACCGCCACGCGCTGCGCCGCGTCCGGGACGCGAATGGCAGCCATAACCCCCGCTCCATTGCACGCGCCGTTCAAGTTTGGTCATGTGCCTCCATCCCGCGGGCAAACGAGCCGCGGGCTGGAGGAACTATGAAAAACAAGATCACCGGCCGCTCCGCATTCCTTGCACTGCTGAAGGACGAGGGCGTCACCCATCTGTTCGGCAATCCCGGCACCACCGAACTGCCGATCATGCACGCGCTGAAGGACCATCCCGATCTCACCTATGTGATGGCGATGCAGGAAAGCCTGGTCGTCGCCATGGCCGACGGCTTACAGCCGCGCCTCGGGCAAGCTCGTTGCCTGCAACGTCCATGTCGCGCCCGGCCTCGGCAACGCGATGGGCTCGCTTTTCAACGCGAGCTTTACCGGGACGCCGATGATCCTGACGGCGGGCCAGCAGGAGCAGGGCCACGGCCTGACCGAGCCGGTGCTTTACGGTCCGCTGGTGCAGATGGCGGCGCCGCTGGTGAAATGGGCCGTCGAGGTGACGCGGCTGGAGGACCTGCCGCGCATCGTGCGCCGCGCCGCCAAGATCGCGACCACGCCGCCGACCGGGCCGGTGTTCATCTCGCTGCCGGGCGATATCCTCAATGCCGAAGCCGGCATCGAACTCGGCCGTTCGACCCGGGTCGATACCCGCGTCAAGCCGTCGGATGAATCGCTGCAGGCGTTGGCCGCGCGCATCCTCAAGGCCGAGCGGCCCGTGATCATCGTCGGCGACGAGATCGTCAAGAGCGACGCCTTGCAGGAGGCCGCCCAACTGGCGGAAGCGCTGGGCTGTCCGGCGTATCAGTCCTCGACGCCCTATGGCGCGCAATTCCTGTCCGAAAGCCCGTGCTTCGTGGGTCCGCTGGCGCGCATCCAGAAGATCGCGCGCGAGACGCTCGCGCCTTACGATCTTCTCATCGCGCTCGGCGGCGATCCCTTGCGGATGTCGGTCTACAGCGAGACCGATCCGTTGCCGGACGGGCTGTCGATCGTGCAGGTCGGGCTGGTCGATCACGATCTCGCCCGCAATTACGGCGCCGACATCGCGCTCAAGGCCGACGTGCGGGAAACCCTGCGCGCGCTGGTGCCGGCGCTGAAGGAAGCGGGCGGCAGCGCGCTCGAGACGCGCGCGAAACGGGGCCTGGACGCGCTGGCGTCAAAGAACTGGGCCGCCCGACGCAAGCCGCTGGTCGAGCAGATTTCGAAACACGCCAAGACGTCGCCGATCGATCCGGACTGGCTGGCGCTGCAGGTGGTCGAAGCGATGCCCGAGAACGCGATCCTGGTCGATGAAGGACTGACCTCGTCGCGGCAGATGATCGCGCTGCGCCCGCATCGCGATCGCTACGGCTATCACGCGCTGGCCTCAGGCGGGATCGGCTGGGGATTGCCGGCGTCCGTCGGCGTCAGCCTCGCCAATCCCGAGCGCCCGGTGGTGTGTTACTCCGGCGACGGCAGTTCGATGTATTCGATCCAGTCGCTATGGACCGCGGCCAACCACAAGCTGCCGCTGACGTTTGTGATCGTCAACAATGGCGGCTACCGCATCATCAAGCAGCGGCTGCTCGCCTTCCACGGCGATGACAATTACGTCGGCATGGATTTCATCGATCCGCCGGTGGATTTCACGGCTTTGGCGAAATCGCTCGGGCTTGAAGCGACGAAGGTGACCGATCCCTCGCAGCTGAAGTCGGTATTGTCGTCGGCGTTCAGCCGCCCCGGCGCGAAGCTGATCGAAGTGGTGGTGAGCAATTCGGTGAATTGATTACGAGCGCAGACCGTAGGGTGGGCACGCTTCGCTTTGCCTACAAATTTGCCGCGTGAAGCGAGCACCAACGCATGATCATCACCGCCGTCCGCACGCACATCCTCGAAGCAAAACTCTCGCAGCCCTTCGCCTATTCCCGTGCCTGGTACGACACCCGCACCGCCATGATCGTCGAGGTCGAGACCGACACGGGCCTGATCGGCTGGGGCGAGTGCTACGGGCCGGCGCGGATGACCGCGGCCGTGGTCTCAGGGCATCGACGCCGTGGCTGATCGGCGAGGATCCGCTGCGGACCGACTTATCTGTGGCAGATGATCTATGCGCGGCTGCGCGATCACGGACAGATGGGCCTCGTGATCGAGGGCCTGAGCGGCATCGACATCGCGCTGTGGGACATCAAGGGCAAGCATTTTGGCGTCCCGGCGCACCGGCTGATGGGCGGTCCGCTGCGCACCAAGGTGCAGGCTTACGCGACCGGCCTTTACCGGCGCAAGTCGGGCGATCCACTTCGCTATCTCGCCGAGGAAGCGGCCGGCTATGTCGCGGAGGGATTCAAGGCCGTGAAGCTGAAGGTCGGCTTCGGTGTGGAAGAGGATGCCGCAGTAACGCACGCCGTGCGCGAGGCGATCGGACCGGACGTTGCTTTGATGGTCGACGCCAATCACGCTTACGATGCGGTCGCCGCAATCCGGCTCGGCCGGATGATCGAGCCATATGACATCGGATGGTTCGAGGAGCCGGTACCGCCGGAGGACCTGGCCGGCTATCGCGCGGTGAAGGCGGCGCTATCGATCCCGGTCGCGGGCGGAGAATGCGAGTTCACGCGGTTCGGCTTTCGCGATGTGCTGACCTCGCAGGCAATCGACATCATCCAGCCCGATACCTGCGCGGCGGGCGGCCTGTCCGAATGCAAGAAGATCGCCGACATGGCCGAGGCGTTCGGCATCCGCTGCAATCCGCATGTCTGGGGCACCGGCATCGCAATCGCAGCGTCGCTGCAGCTATTGGCCGTTCTGCCGGGCCACACGCCGGTTTCGCTCGCGCCGCTCCAGCCGATGCTGGAATTCGACCGGACCGAACATCCCATTCGCCAGTCGCTGCTGGTTCAGCCGATCGAGCACACCGGCGGCATCGTTCGCGTGCCCGATGGCCCCGGCCTCGGTATCGAGGTCGATCGGGATGCGCTGGCGCGGTTTACAGTGCGATAGGGGCGTTCGTCGCAACTGCCAAACCCTCATGGTGAGGAGGCGCGTGAGCGCCGTCTCGAACCATGGGGCCCCGCTGGTGCCATTCATCCTTCGAGACGCGCTTCGCGCTCCTCAGGATGAGGTCTGGCACCGTTATTCGGCCGCTCTTGCCGTTGCCTTCACGCGATAACTTGCCGCCGGATGCCCCTCCGCCAGCCGCGCGCGCCCCGCGCCAAACAGCTTCTCCCGCAGCGTGCCCTTCGCATATTCGCTCTTGTACCGCCCGCGCCTGGTTAGCTCCGGCACCAGCATATCCGCGATATCCTCGAAATCGCCGGGCGAGGTGGCAAACGCAACATTGAGCCCGTCGACATCGGTCTGCTCGAACCAGGCTTCGATATCGTCGGCAACCTTTTCGGGCGTGCCGACCACGACGGGGCCGGCACCGCCGATGCCGACATGCTCGACGACCTCGCGCACGGTCCAGACCCGGCTCGGATCCGCGCGCGTGACGTTGTCGAGCGCGGTACGGCCGGCATCGTTCTGGACGTGGCGCACTTCCTGGTCGAGGTCGTAGCCCGAGAAATCGATACCCATCCAGCCCGACATCAGCGCCAGTGCGCCCTCGGGCGCGATGTGGCGGCGATAGTCGGCGTACTTTTCTTTGGCCTCGGCTTCGGTGCGGCCGAGAATGATCGTCATCATGGAGAACATCAGGATCTCGGCCGGATTGCGCCCGATTTCCTTCGCAGCCGCGCGGATCGCGGCGACGCGCGGGCCGATGATCTTGGCCGACGGGCCCGACATGAACACGCATTCGGCGTTCTGGGCGGCGAACTGCCGCCCGCGCGGCGAGGTGCCGGCCTGGTACAGCACCGGCGTCCGCTGCGGCGACGGCTCGCTGAGATGAATGGCGTTGAGCCTGTAGTTGCTTCCCTCGTGCTCGATGCGATGCACCTTGGAAGGATCGGCAAAGATGCCGCGGGCGCGATCACGCAGCACGGCGTCGTCTTCCCAGCTGCCTTCCCAGAGCTTGTAGACCAGCTCCATATATTCGTCCGCGATCTCGTAGCGGTCGTCATGGCCGGTCTGCTTGTCCTTGCCGGCGCCGCGCGCCGCGCTGTCGAGATAGCCCGTCACCACGTTCCAGCCGATGCGGCCCTCGGTCAGATGATCCAGCGTCGACATCCGCCGGGCGAACGGGTAGGGCGGCTCGAAGGATAGATTGCTGGTGACGCCGAAACCGAGATTTTGCGTCACCGCCGCCATCGCCGGGATCAGCATCAACGGCTCGTTGGCCGGCGTCTGCGCGGCATTGCGCAAGCGCGGCGTCCGGGCTATTGCCGTAGACATCGTAGACGCCGAGCACATCTGCCAGAAACAGCCCGTCGAACCGGCCGCGCTCCAGCGTCTTCGCCAGATCGAGCCAGTAGGGCAGGCGGTTGTAGCCGAGCGTGCGGTCGCGCGGATGGGTCCAGAGTCCCGGCGATTGATGCGCCACGCAGTTCATGGCGAAGGCGTTGAGCCGGATTTGCTTGGTCATGGAACGATCCTCGAATATGCGCGGAGTCCCCTCGCGCCTGCGCCCGGTTAAACGCCGGGCTGTTGCCTGAATTTGTTGCATCCCCGCTGCTTTTAGCAAGGTTTATCCGGCGGGCAATGCCACTTCCAGCGAACGGCTTATCCCGATAGGTTGCGCGCCACACAGTGGTAAACAAGGAAGAAAATATGGCTGATCGAGCCGACGCAATTGCGCGGGTACGCGAGCATTTCAATTCCGGCGCGTTTCTCGCCGAGCTCGGCCGCAGGGTCGGTTACCGGACCGAAAGCCAGAATCCCGGCAGCGGCGCGGCGTTGCGCGCCTATCTCGTCGAAGATTTGCAGCCCGCCTTTGCCGCGCTCGATTTCTCCACCCGCCTGATCGAATCGCCGACCGGTGCGGGCCCATACCTGCTCGCCGACTACCGCGAGGATGCGTCGCTGCCGACCGTGCTGACCTACGGCCATGGCGACGTCGTCGACGGCATGGAAGGCGAGTGGCGCGACAACCTCGATCCCTGGAAAATCACGACCAAAGGCGAGCGCGCCTATGGCCGCGGCACCGCCGACAACAAGGGCCAGCACAGCATCAATCTCGCGGCCTTGCGTGCCGTGCGCGAGACCCGCGGCGGCAAGCTCGGGTTCAACGTGAAGTTCCTCATCGAGACCGGCGAGGAGATCGGTTCGCCCGAATTGCGGCAGGTGTGCGAGGCGCACCGCGATGCGTTGAAGGCGGATCTGTTCATTGCTTCCGACGGACCGCGGCTCTCGGCCAACCGGCCGACTATTTTTCTCGGCTGCCGCGGCGGCAACCGGATTCATCTCGATGTCAATTTGCGCGAGGGCGGCAACCATTCGGGCAATTGGGGCGGCGTGCTCGCCAATCCCGCGACGATCCTGTGCAACGCCATTGCGAGCCTCGTCGACGGCAAGGGGCGGATGAAGCTCGACGCGCTCAAGCCGCCGCGGATTTCGAACGCGGTCCGCGCCGCGCTGGCGGACGTCAAGATCGAGCCGACCGCCGACGAACCGCAGCTGGCGGAAGACTGGGGCGAGGAGGGACTGACGCCGGCCGAGCGGCTGTTCGCCTGGAATA
The DNA here is from genome assembly GCA_963742935.1 of uncultured Alphaproteobacteria bacterium. Classification (GTDB taxonomy): domain Bacteria; phylum Pseudomonadota; class Alphaproteobacteria; order Rhizobiales; family Xanthobacteraceae; genus Bradyrhizobium. The sequence goes on from CAVUOI010000052.1 coordinate 12,506, forward strand.
CGCTGGAAGTGCTGGCGATGTCGTCGGGCAACATCGAAAAGCCCGCCAACGCCATTCCCGGCCGCGCCAATGCCGTGCTGCAGCTTCGGTTCGTCGTCGGCACGAGATACGAAGAGGTGATCGACGCCGTGCGCGCCTATCTGCACGGCAACGGCTTTCCGATGGTGGAAGTCAGCGGCGCGCAGCGCTTTGGCGCCTCGCGCACCGATGTCGACAGTCCCTGGGTGAACTGGACCGCGAACTCGATCCGCAAGACCACCGGCAAGGCGCCGGCGATCCTGCCGAATTTCGGCGGCTCGCTGCCCAACGACGTGTTCGCCGAAGGACTGGGGCTACCGACGATCTGGGTGCCGCATTCCTATCCCGGTTGCTCGCAGCACGCGCCGGATGAGCACATTCTGTTGCCGGTGACGGAAGAAGCGCTCGCGATCATGGCGGGGATTTTCTGGGACCTCGGCGAGATGAAGCGGGCGCTTTAGTAGCCCGGGCGAGCGAAGCGACCCCGGGAACAGTCTTCCCGCATATCGCTGCGCTCATGCGGGCTACAGGAGAGCGCTCACGCCCCTTCATCCAGCGCGACCATCTCGCGCTTCCGGCGCAGCGCCGGCAGCAGCGGGCCGATCAGCAGCACGACCGCGAACGCCAGGCACACCGCCGAGATCGGCCGCTCGATGAAGGTCATGAGATCGCCCTGCGACAGGATCAGCGACTTGCGCAAATTGTTCTCCAGCATCGGCCCCAGCACGAAGGCCAGCACCAGTGGCGCCGGTTCGTAGCCGAGCTTGCGCATGAAATAGCCGATGATGCCGAACGCGATCATCACATAGACGTCGAACACGTTATTGCTCGAGCAATAGACGCCGATGATAGTGAACAGGATGATCAGGGGAAACAGGATGTTGTAGGGCAACTTGAGCAGCTGCACCCACATCCCGATCATCGGCAGGTTCAGCACCAGCAGCATCAGGTTGCCGATATACATGCTGGCGACGATGCCCCAGAACAGGCCGGGGTTTTGCGTGATCATCAACGGGCCGGGCTGCAGCCCGTGAATGACGAAAGCGCCGAGCAGCAGCGCCATCACCACGTTCGGCGGGATGCCCAGCGTCATCAGCGGAATGAAGGCGCCGCCGGCCGCCGCATTGTTGGCGGCCTCGGGCCCCGCCACGCCCTCGATCGCGCCTTTGCCGAAACGCTCCGGCGTCTTCGACAGCCGCTTCTCCAGCGCATAGGACCCGAACGAGGCCACGACAGCGCCGCCGCCCGGCAGGATGCCGAGGAAGAACCCCATGATCGTCCCGCGCGCCATCGGGCCGGCGCTGGCTTTCCAGTCCTCCTTGCTCGGCAGCAAATTGGTGATCTTCGCATTGATGATGTCGCGCCTGATCGCCTGCTCGGTGTTGAGCAGCACTTCCGCGATACCGAACAGGCCCATCACCACGGGGACGAGGCCGATGCCGTCGATCAGTTCAAGGCGGCCGAAGGTCAGGCGCGGTTGCGCGGTGATGCTGTCGAGCCCGACCACGCCAAGTACGATACCGATGCAGGCCATCAGCAGCGCCTTCGCCATCGAGCCCTGCGTCAGGAAGGTGAGAACCACGAGGCCGAGCACCATCAGGCTGAAATATTCAGCCGGTCCGAACGCGATCGCGACGCTGGCGAGCTTCGGCGCCACCAGCATCAGCGCCACCAGCGAGAAGGTGCCGGCGATGAAGGAGCCGAAGGCGGAGATTCCGAGCGCAGGTCCCGCGCGGCCCTGCTTGGCCATCTGGTGACCGTCGATGCAAGTGACGACGGAGGCGGCTTCGCCGGGAATGTTGACGAGGATCGACGTGGTCGAGCCGCCATACATCGAGCCGTAATAGATGCCGGCCATCATGATGATGCCGGATTCCGGCGTGCCCGACAGCGTGATCGGCAGCAGCAGCGACATCGCCGAAATCGGACCGATGCCGGGCAGTACGCCGACCAACGTGCCGATGAAGACGCCGATGAAGCAGTAGATCAAATTGACCGGCTGTAGTGCTACGCCAAAACCATGGGCGACATTGACGAGTGTTTCCATGGTGCGGTCAGCCGATCTCGAACATGCCCGAAGGCAACTGGATCAAAAGCAGGCGCTTGAGGACCCACCACATCCCCAGCGGGACCAGCACTGCGATCGGAATGGCGAGCGTCCAGCGCACCGGATCGACCACGCGCAACAGCAGCAACATCAACGGTATCACGGACAGCAGGAAGCCGAGCGGGTCGAGCGCGAAGGAAAAGGCGATCAGGCAGACGATTACCAGCAGCGGCTTGCTCCAGTGTGCGTCCTCCCAGCGCGATCCGAGTGTCGGCCCGCCCTCGGTCAACGCTGCGTAGATGATCGAGACGGCGAACAGGCACATCAGGATGCCGGTATAGAACAGCACGAAGCCGGGGCCGGGATCGTTGATGGTGCCGAGCTTGAGCTTGAGCCCGGACCACACGACAAATCCGCCGAGCGCGAGGCCGATCAGTCCGCCCCACAATTCGGAATTGTTGAGGCGGAATTTGACGTGGGATGGATCGTTCATTGAATTCTCTCAGGTCGCGCCCGGGACACGACCGGTGACTAGTTCGTCTTCTTCGCCAGCCCCAGCGTATCGATCACCTTGCGTTCGGAATCGGTGAGCTCGACCACGAACTTCCTGTAGTCCTCGGTGTTCTTGTAGTTCGGCACCATGTCGAACTTGGCGAGCGTCGCGACGACAGCCGGATCGTCCAGCGCCTTCTTGAACGCGTCGTGCAGCTTGGCGACGATCTTCGGGTCCATGCCCTTCGGCCCGGCGATGCCGAACGGTGAATCATAGACCATGGGATAGCCGAGCTCCTTCAGCGTCGGCACGTCGGGGAAGTTCGGCGAGCGCACCGACGTCCACACCATCAACAGCCGCAGCTTGCCGGCGTCGACCAGCGGGCGCCACCCGGTGGAGTTCCGCCTGCAGCATGGTGTGCTGGCCGAGCGCCGCGGCGTTGGTTTCGGCGCCGCCCTTGAACGGGACTTGCGTGAGCTTGATGCCGGCAAGCCCTGCGATCTGCTCCATGCCGATGTGCAGCGACGTGCCGGTGCCCGGCGTCGCATAGGTCACCTTGCCGGGGTTCTTCTTGGCGAAATCAACGACGTCCTGCCAGCTCTTGAACGGCGAACTCGGCGCTGGTGGTGACGCCGAAAGTGTAGCCGGTGAGGTGAACGATGTAGGTAAAATCCTTGGCCGGATCCCAGGAGACATCCTGCATCAGCGGCAGTCGAAACACCGTGATCGGAATCTGCGCGATGGTGTAGCCGTCCGGTTTGGACGCCGCCGCCATGGTGGCCGGACCGACAGTGCCGCCGCCACCGGCCTTGTTGTCGATGGCGATCGGCTGTCCCAGAATCTTGGAGGCGCTTTCGGCGATCGCCCGCATCGAGATATCGGTCGAGCCGCCGGCCGGCCACGGCACGATCAGCGTGATCGGCTTTGTCGGATACTCCTGCGCGCCGGCGGTGACGGAGACCAGCACGCCGAGCGCGGCGATGGCGATGCCAAAATGGTGACGTCCAGACATGTCAGATCCTCCCCGTGCAGCCTCGTTGATGGGAGGCGCGTGATTTCGTCCCTAGCTCCAATCTTCCCTGAAATCGCCTGAGAAGAAAAGCGTATTGACCCGACAGGCAGCGGTATCGGGGAGCGCGCCCGGCTGAAAAACACCCATGCGACAATTGGTCTGCAGCGGTCATCCCGAGCCACGGAATTTGGCCGGTCTCGGAGCCATGGCGGGCGACCGGACCAAGCAATAATCAAGGAAAGCTCAAGGTCCGGATACCTTGCGAGGCAGGGGTCGTTCGGGCCATCATATGCTGCCGGAAGGTCCGGTTTCCCTCCCTTGCCGATGGCGGCATGGCAGGAAGCCCCGCCTGAAGCCGCCCAGCCTGGAGCCCATGATTTCAGTTTCGAACGCCACCGACGCCGCCGTCACCGAGGCGTTCGCCGGCATTCCAGCACTGCTCGACCAGACGCCGGCGCTGATCGCGCGGGGCCGGTTTCTCGATTGCGAATGCCTGCTCGGTCTCGTGAATCATGCCTTTCATGTCTCGATCCGGCAGGGGCGGATTGTCGACCTGATCCCGTCGCCGGTGCTTGATGCGGTCCTGGCGGTTTGCGTACCGCGCTTCGGCCGCAGCCTTCGCGGAGTACTGGCAGCCCGCGCCGCGCCCGGGATTTCACGATCTGCTGGCCTTGACCAAACGCGGTGAGGCCACACTAGAAGGCGACCTGCATCCGTTCATGACCAATCTGCAGTACTTCAAGGATGTGCTGGCGCTGCCCCGCCATCGTTTCGCAACGGCCGTGTCATGAACGGCGTGATAGAACCGATCGTCGGCCGCTACGTGCATGTCGATATCGACGGTGAGACCTACCGCATCTATTTCGAGGAGAATGGCGCGGGCATTCCGCTGGTCTGCCTGCACACCGCCGGCTCCGATGGCAGGCAGTGGCGGCATTTGCTCGCAGACAAGGAGTTCGCCAGGAACTTCCGGATCATCGCCTTCGACATGCCCTGGCATGGCAAATCGAACCCGCCTGCAAGCTGGGACGGCTCAGAATATCAACTCACCACCGCGCGCTACACGCAGACCGTTCGCGCCTTCTGCAAGGCGTTGCAACTGGAAAGGCCGGTGGTAATGGGCTGCTCGATCGGCGGCCGCATCGTGCTCAATCTGGCGATCGACCATGCCGCCGAATTCCGCGCCCTCATCGGATTGGAGGGCGCGGACTTCCAGGCGCCGTGGTATGACACGTCATGGTTGAACCGTCCGGACGTCCACGGCGGCGAAGTCTGCGCCGCTTTGGTCTCCGGCCTGATCGCGCCACAAAGCCCGGCTACTTCCCGGGCGGAGACGCTATGGGCCTACAAGCAAGGCGGGCCGGGCGTGTTCAAGGGAGACCTGTATTTCTATCGGGTCGACGGCGATCTGCGCGGCAAGGTCGAGAGGATCGATACTAAAGTATGCCCGCTGTTTCTGCTCACGGGCGAGTATGATTTCTCGTGCACGCCGGAAGACACGAAACGCACCGCTGCCGCCATCGCCGGCGCCAGCGTCACCATCATGGAGCAGCTCGGCCATTTTCCGATGAGTGAGAATCCCGAACAGTTTCGCCGCTACATTTCGCCGGTCCTCGATCAGATCGTGGCCCTCGAAGCGGGGCGGGCCGGCCGTCGCTAGGCAACGGCCACAGGATTTTGGTCCGAATTGTGCAAGTACGCCGCCGGGTACGGCGGGCGGTCGCGAAAAGACAAGTTCTGGGTTGCCGGCGAAACCGTCCGGCAGGCTGGTTCGTAAGCTAGCTGGCAAGTCGCCAGTTTTGGTCGATGAGCAATCATCTGTAAGCCTCAAGAGGAGAAGATACGTGAAACATCGTCATATGATCGGTTGTCTGCTCGCCACCGCGCTCTGTGCCGGACCGGCGGCGGCGCAGGAGCTCACCGGGACGTTGAAGAACATCAAGGACACCGGCGCCATCACGCTCGGCTTCCGCGATTCCTCGATTCCCTTCTCCTATCTCGACGACAACCAGAAGCCGATCGGCTACGCCATGGACATCTGCTACAAGATCGTCGATGCCGTGAAGAAGGAGCTCAAGCTCGACAAGCTCGAGGTCAAGCTCAATCCGGTGACGTCGTCGACGCGCATCCCGCTGCTCGCCAACGGCACCATCGATCTCGAATGCGGATCGACCACCAACAACACCGAGCGCCAGAAGCAGATCGCCTACACCAACACCCACTTCCTGACGGCGAGCCGCTACGTCACCAAGAAGTCCGGCAAGATCAACGCGATCGACGACTTGAAGGGCAAGTCGGTGGTTTCCACCGCCGGCACCACCAACATCAAGCAGCTCACCGAGGCCAACGCGGCGCGCAATCTCAACATCAACATCATCCCGGCCAAGGATCACGCCGAGGCGTTTTTGATGGTCGAGACCGACCGCGCGGTCGCTTTCGTGATGGACGACATCCTGCTGTCGAGCCTGGTGGCCGGTTCGAAGGCGCCGGATGACTACGTCATCTCCAAGGACGCGTTCTCCAAGCCCGAGCCTTACGGCATCATGCTGCGCAAGGACGATCCGGCGTTCAAGAAGGTGGTCGATGCCGCGACGTCAGCGCTCTATACCGGCGGCGAGGGCCAGAAGATCTACGACAAGTGGTTCACGCAGAAGATTGCGCCGAAGGGGCTCAATCTCAACACCCCGATCAGCGCTGAGCTCAAGAACGAATTCGCCAAGCCGTCCGACTCGCCGGATCCGGATTCGTACAAGTAAGGTAAATCGGTCGACGTCTTGCTGCCCATGCAATGGCCCGGTCATTGCATGGGCATTTGACGTTTTTGTCGGGTTCGATCATGGAGGGCTGCGTGGGCTGTCGTCGAATGGTCCGAAACCATCCAGCGAGGAGAAAATTCGTATGAGTCAATGGCGGATGATTGCGTACACGCTGGCCATCGCCGGCTGCGCCGGACAGGCCGGCGCGCAGGAGTTGACCGGGACACTGAAGAACATCAAGGAGACCGGCGCCATCACACTCGGCTACCGCGAATCGTCGATCCCGTTTTCCTATCTCGACGACAGCCAGAAGCCGGTCGGCTACGCCATGGACATCTGCTACAAGATCGTCGAGGCCGTGAAGAAGGAGCTGAAGCTCGACAAACTCGAGGTCAAGCTCAACCCGGTAAGTTCGTCGGCGCGGATTCCGCTGATGGCCAACGGGACCATCGATCTGGAATGCGGATCGACCACCAACAACACCGACCGGCTGAAGCAGGTGGCGTTCACCAACACGCATTTCCTCACCGCCACCCGGTTCGTTTCCAAGAAGTCGAGCAAGCTCGGTTCGATCGACGATCTCAAGGGCAAGCCGGTGGCCTCCACCTCGGGCACGACAAACATCAAGCAGCTCACCGAGACCAATGCGGCGCGCAACCTCGGCATCAACATCATTCCCGCCAAGGAGCATGCCGAGTCGTTCCTGCTGGTCGAAACCGACCGTGCGGTCGCGGCGGTGCTGGACGACATCCTGCTCGCCAGCTTCGTCGCGGGATCGAAGGATCCGGACGCTTATGTGATTTCCAGCGACGCGTTCTCGAAGCCGGAGCCTTACGGCATCATGCTGCGCAAGGACGATCCGGCGTTCAAGAAGGTGGCCGATAATGCCACGGCCGCGCTCTATACCAGCGGCGAGGGCCAGAAGATCTACGACAAGTGGTTCATGCAGAAGATCCCGCCGAAGGGATTGAACCTCAATGTCCCGATCGGCGCCGAGCTGAAGAACGAGTTCGCCAAGCCTTCGGATTCGCCGGATCCGGATTCCTACAAGTAAATGCAGACCTTCGGCGGAGAGACGCCGAACGCCCGGCCATTTCCTTTGGGAAATGGCCGGAAATTTGCATGGACCTTGTTCCGATAAACGATAATCTCGGGGCGTTGGCGCGTGATATCGGCGGCGCCGCGCGGGGGCGAACGTGAACTATAACTGGAATTGGGGCATCTTCTGGCAGCCGTCGCCGAACGGCACCGGCAACTATCTCGATATGCTGCTGTCGGGTCTGGTGCTGACGATCGAGACGGCGCTGCTGGCCTGGATCATCGCGCTG
>CAVUOI010000053.1:0-89706 GCA_963742935.1 uncultured Alphaproteobacteria bacterium
AGCCGCTGATATCGTCGATATCCTGGATCGCGACCGTTTCGGTGATCTCGACGATCAGCCGCTCGCCGGCGCCGGGATAGGCCTGCATCAGCGATTTGATCGAAGCCCACCAGTCCGGGTCCGTCGTGGTGTCGGGCGAGACGTTAAGGCTGAGCCGCACGGTCGGTGACGCCGCAAGTTCGGCGACCGCGAGTTCGAGCACGCGGTGGTCGACCAGCCGGATCAGTCCCAGTCGCTCAGCTACGGGGACGATATCGGGCGCCAGCAGCGCCTGCCCGTCCGCCTGCTCCATCCGCACCAGGCACTCGTAGAACGCCGGCTGCCGCGAACGTGCCTCGACCACCGGCTCGAACGCGGCGACGATACGGCGCTCGTTGAGTGCCGTGACGATCTCGTCGGTGACGCGGATGTTGACGCGGCGTTGCGCGTCGCGCTCGACGTTCGGCTTCCACAGTGCGAACGATCCGGCACGGCGGCGCTTGGCGCCATCGAGCGTTTCCTGGGCGCGGTTGACAGCCTCGTCGGCATTGCGGGCATGGCGCGTGATGGTGACCGCGCCGATCGAGGCCGTCACCGAGACCGGGCCGGATTTGGTCGGGATCACCGCGTCGCGAATTCCGGCAAGAAAACGCTCGGCCGCGGTGTTGGTGTCGTCGACGGTGCAGTTCCGCAAGATCAGCCCGAACTTGTTGCCGGAGAACCGGCCGAGCACGTCGCCGCCACGCAGCTTGAGGCGGATGCGTTTTCCGACCTCGGCGATCACGGCGTCGGCGACGTCGAAGCCAAAGGCGTCGTTGACGCGCGACAGATGATCGATGCCGATCAGCATGAACGCGCTCGCCGACCGGAAACGCATGGTTTCCTTGATCGTCTCCGCCAGCGCGGCGACCAGATGGGTGCGGTTGAGTTCGCCGGTCAGCGGATCGTGCCGCGACAGCCGCATCAGTTGCTCGTCGCGGGCGTGGCGCTCGTTGTTGATGCGGACGATGCCTTGCGCGCGCACGGGCTTACCGTCGGGCCCGGCGAACCAGCAGCCGGTTTCCTCGATCCAGATCACCGGCGCGGAGGCTGCGGCCCGCACGCCGTATTCGATGCGGTAGATGACGCCTTCGTCGCTCCTGACGGCGCCGACCGGGCCAGCGCCTCGTCACGGATCGAACGGGAAGGCTCGATCAGCCTGGCGAAGGCCGAGCCGGAGGCCAATGTTTCCACTGGAATATCGGTGAAGACCGCGCCGGCATTCTTGCCCCAGGCGATGGTATCCGCTGTCAGGTCCCAGACGAAAGCCGCCTGACTTAGCGAGGCGAGGATGCTGGAAGCTTGTGGAACAGGTAGCATCAGGACGTCTCGATTTGGGACACCGGCGGTGTGGAGGATAGTGGCGGTTTCGCGCGCAAGGCTAGGCCATGTTGATAAATAATCTGGAAACCAGGGTTTTTCAGACTTTCCGGGACGGCGGGAACGAATTGTTAGGAAGCGGCATAGGCCTTGCGAGGCAGATCGCAGTGGGGGCGTAAAGTCCCAAAACGTGACAGTTTTAGTCGGTTACGGTGTGCGATGCTGGATAGCGATCGATCGGATGAAATCCTCGACGGCGAGTTCGTCAATCTCGACGAACCGGCCTGCGTCGAGCAGGTGCCGGTAACGCAATCCGTGCACTGGTCGCCGCGGTCGGCGCCGCGGCCCGATCCGACCTTCGTCGCACAACTGATCGCGACCGCCGACCGGGCGCCGCAGACCCGTAGCCTGCGGCGGGCTTCGCTGGCGGATGCACAGACGGCCTATGGCGCCAGCCAGATCCGGCGCCACTGCGCCGGCTTCACAGACCCGGCAAACCATCTAGATTAGCGCTGGGGCGTATCCGGCTTGTCCGGCGGCGGCGGAAAGCTTGGGCCCGGCTGCAGTCCCGGCGAGGGGATTTCCGGTGAATGAACTTCCGGTGCAGGCTCTTTCGGCGTAACCGCCTCGGGAACGACCGGGGTCGGCTCGGGCGCTGTGACAGGCGGCACCGGCTTCGGTTCGGGCCTTTCCTGCAGCACGGATTCGGCGACCGAGGCTGCCGGCGGTATCGTTGGCTTGGCCGGCGCTGGGACCGGCTGGGGCTCGGGCTCCAGCGGCTCGACTTTTTTGGCTTCGACCTTTTCGGCTTCGACTTTTGCCGGACGCGCGGGAGCAGGCGCGCGTTACCGCGACAGCACGGCGCCGCGTCCGCAACGCAAGGCCGGAGACGAAATCCACCAGCGACAGGGCCGTGAGCAAGAAAAATGTCGAGGTGCCAAACTTCTTCCACATCACGAATTCGGCCGCTGCCGCGCCGAAGACGATCAGAGAGAGCAAATGGTCGGTGAGGTATTTTGCGCCGGGCCGCGCACCCTTGATGACTTCAGCGAGCAACAGCAAGACGCCGAGCGTCAGCAGCACGTCGCTTAGCGTCACCGACCATTCCGCCCCCGACACCAGCGTCAGTTTCACCAGCGGGTCGGTGAACGACACGTCCGGCATCAGGAAGACGATGATGTTGTAGATCGCGAGCGGAATCAGAAGCAGCGGAAAACCGACCATGGGTATCGCGCCTTCACAGGATAACCGGATTGTCCCCAGGGCGAAGCAGCGCTTCGCCCCGCGGAACCGTTGGCCCACTCGTTGGCCAAATTCGGGCAGACACGAGTTGAAGCGGTGCCTTATCCCCGAATCCGATCAGGATTCCTTCTTTTTCAGCACCTGCCGGCCCTTGTACATGCCGGTCTTGAGGTCGAGGTGGTGCGGACGGCGCAGTTCGCCGGAATCCTTGTCCTCGGCATAGGTCGGCTTCTTCAACGCGTCCGCCGATCGGCGCATGCCACGCCGCGAGGGCGATGTTTTTCTTCTGGGAACGGCCATAACGGTCCTCTAGGGGTGTTGTCGGATCAGAGTGTCTCTTTGGGCATCGTCCGAACCCGGACAGCCCAGCGCTGCTCGCGCGGGCTGCGATGCCGATAAGGCCGCGCTTATAGAGGATGGCATGGCGTAAAGCTAGGCCAGCTTGCGGTTAAAGCCGCCGAAAATTGGCTCAAAAACCACGATTCTCGCTCCAGCAGCGCTGAACCGCCCCCGCCCGCGCCGTATAGGTGCCGGCCAGCCGCCGTATCCCCGGACCGGGGTTGCGGGCGCTTCGCCTGACGGGGTTGGGCAGGATCGCCGCCAGCAAGGCTGCTTCGCGCGGCGACAGCGTCGAAGCCGAACGGCCGAACGCATAGATCGACCCGGCCTCGGCTCCGAACTGGCCGGACGGGCCGAGTTCGGCGATGTTCAGGTAGATTTCCAGGATCCGCTGCTTGGGCAGCACGAAATCGATCCACATCGCCAGCGGCAGTTCCAGCGCCTTGCGGACCACGCTGCGGCCCGGCCACAGGAACAGGTTCTTGGCCACCTGCTGGGTGATGGTCGAGCCGCCGCGGGCAGGCTCGCCATCCTCCGCATCGTCGATCGCATCCTGCAACGCGCCCCAGTCGACGCCCCGATGGCTGCAGAATTTGGCGTCCTCGGAACCCACCACCGAGCGCGGCAGATAAGGCGACATCGCGTTGAAATCGATCCATTGCCGCGACACCGGGGCACCCGTCAGCCAGCGCCAGGCCATCAGCGCCGACACCGGATGGCCGATCCGGTAGAGCGGCGTCACCACATAAGGCAGCAACAGCACCGCGAGCAGGACCAGCACCAGATTTCGGACAATGCGCAAATTGGATGCTTCCGGTTCGGCCCGAGCGGCCCCCGGGGCGTTCAACAGGCCCCACCCGCGTGACATCTCCATGATATCTAGGGCGTTTTCCAGCCCTTTTGTGACATCGGTCATGGAATTGACGAAGCCCTTGGCATCAACGATTGTCCGGCCGAATTGATCTGGAGCTATTCTTAATGACGACCGCCACCGCCGATTTTGCCAAGCGCCTGGACCAGACCGCGGACGACACCGAAGCCATGCTGGCGAAGCTGCTGTCCGATTCGCTGCTGCCCGACGAGATCACCCGGCCGAAGCGGCTGATGGACGCGATGCGCTATTCCAGCCTCGGCGGCGGAAAGCGGCTGCGCCCTTTTCTGGTGGTCGAAAGCTCGGCCGTGTTCGGCGTTCCCCGGGATGCTGCCCTTCTGGTCGGCGCGGCGCTGGAATGCATCCACTGCTATTCGCTGATCCATGACGACCTGCCGGCGATGGACAACAGCGACCTGCGCCGCGGCCGCCCCACCCTGCACAAGCAGACCGACGACGCCACCGCGATCCTGGCCGGCGACGGGCTGCTGACGCTGGCTTTCGACATCGTCACCCGCGACGAGATCCACAAGGATGCCAATGTGCGCTTGCTGCTGACGCGGGCGCTGGCGCGCGCCTCCGGCATCGGCGGCATGGTCGGCGGCCAGATCCTGGATCTCGCCGGCGAAGGCCGGTTCGGCGACCGCGAGCCGGTCGACGTGGCGCGGTTGCAGCAGATGAAGACCGGCGCGCTGTTGCGCTATGGCTGCATCGCGGGCGCGATCCTCGGCCAGTCCACGGAGAAGCAATATCAGGCGCTCGACGATTACGGCCGCGCGCTCGGCGAAGCCTTCCAGATCGCCGACGATTTGCTCGACGTCGAAGGCGACGCGGAAGCGCTCGGCAAGCCGGCCGGCGCCGACGCCGCGCTCGGCAAGACCACCTTCGTCACCCAGCTCGGCCTCGACGGCGCCAAGCAGCGCGTCCGCGATCTGCTGGCGCGCGCCGATTCAGCCCTTGCGATCTTCGGGACAAAGGGCGACGTATTGCGGGCAGCCGCGCGCTTCGTCGCGGAGAGAAAGAACTAGCGAACGGAAAACGCGGCGGATGAGCAAGGAATTCGAAGAAGACCTTGTTCGCTTCCGCAACCTGCCGCTGCCGGTTCGCGTGGTCTATGGCCGGCCGCGCACCTTCATCGCGCTGGCGGTCGGCGTCGTCGCCTTCTTCCTGCTGCCGGATGCGCAACGGCTGGCGACACGTCTGGTCATCGCCTGGGATGTGTTCGCTGCGCTGTATCTCGTTCTCGCCTACATCATGATGATGCGTTGCGACACCAGCCATATCCGGCGCAGCGCTGTCATGCAGGACGACGGGCGCTTCCTGCTGCTGCTGCTGACCGCGCTCGGCGCCTTCGCGAGTCTGGCCGCCATCGTGTTCGAACTCGGCGCTTCCAAGGGCAATCCGGCCGGGCTGACGCTCGCCATCGCGACGATTGCGCTCTCATGGGCGATCGTTCACACCGCCTTCTCGCTGCACTATGCGCACGAATTCTATCGCAACAAGAAGCCCGGCGGCCTGCAGTTCCCCAGCGGCGACGGCCATGCCGAGGCGGATTATTGGGATTTCGTCTACTTCTCGTTCGTGATCGGCATGACCGCGCAGGTCTCCGATGTCGGCATCACCGACAAGATCATCCGCCGCACCGCGACCGTGCACGGCATCATCTCGTTCGTGTTCAACACCGCGCTGATTGCGCTGATGGTCAATATCGCGGGAAGCGCGATCTGATCGGCCGCGCCGGGCCTGGCTTGCACCAGGCCTCATAGGATCCCGCCTCGGCGTCCCGGAATCAAAATATCGAAAACAACCCCATGCACAGCAGCTAAGCTTGTTGAATCGCTTAAGATTCACGAATAGCTGGCTGCCGCCGTCCCAGCTCCCGTCATTCCCCGCGAAGGCAGGGAATCCAGTACGCCGCGGCTGTTCGGTCCTATCTTTGAGGTCTCTGGAATACTGGCGCTCACCCGCCTTGCGACAGGCGAGTGACGACGAGTTTCGTGTGCTTCGACCCTACGGGCAAACACCCGACATGATGGCGCCGTAGGAGTTGCAGCCGGTCGCACGGTCCTGGCCGGTCAGGGGGCGGCCGCTAGCTCCGATCCCTGCACCACCCGGGGCGCGGGAGCCCGTGATGTAGACACGCTTGGTGGTTCCGGGACGCGCCGTGGTTCGGTGGAGTAGCGCCGGGGTTCCGGCCGCTCGCGCGCCACAGACCTCTTGCCGCGGCGCTTCTCGCATTCATTGTCGTCGTTGAGGAACGAGCCCTCGGCGCAGACGATTTTGCTGCAGCGGTCGCCGGCAGCCTGGAAGCCGTGTTCGCAGACCAGCGGGCACACGCGGGACGATTTCAGCTTGATCGTATCGAGCGTATCGACGCTGGCGACCTTGGTATCGAGCCTGGTGCCGGCATAGCGGTTGAACTGCGTCAGCGAGCGCTGCGAGGCATTGTTCCAGGTGCCATCGGCGTTGCCGCTCAGGCAGCCGACGCGGCGTAGCTCTGACTGCACCGACTTGGTCACCTCAGGCTGCGGCGGTCCGGCGGCGAGCGAGGCCACGTTCACCGCCTTGTCGGCGGGAGCGGGAGCGGGAGCCGGGGCCGGGGCGCCGCAGCAGACGCCTTGTCGGCGGCGGCGGCCTCAGTGGCGGCCCGCTTCTGTTCGGCCGCGGCGGCCTGATCCTGCGCCACCTGCTTGGCCTTCTCGGCCGCGATACGAGCCAGCTCGGCAGTTCTGGCATCCGCATCGGCCTTGGCCTGCTGCGCCCTCTGGGCGCCCTCGGCGGCGAGCCGCGCGCGCTCTTGCTCGGCAATTCGGGCCTTTTCGGTCGCGGTGACGCGCGTTTCCTCGGTGGAAATCTTCTCGAGCTGAAGCTTGGCGAGGTTTGCGTAGAACCCATCAGGATATTGCGCGAGGAAGGCCTTGATCGCGCTCTTGTTGCCGACCTGCAGCGCGAGTTCGTAATCGCGGCGGGCTTCGGCCTGCGGGCTGGGGGCTGGGGCTGCAGGAGCCGCCAGCGGCGCGGGCTTCGCCGCCACCAGCGGCACGTCCTCGCCGCCGAGCGAGCCGTACACGAAGGGTTCCTGCTTGTTGCCCGTGCTCTTGAGCACCTCGTCGCGGACGAAGCCGAACGCGCGGCGCACGTCGAGGCCGGGCTTGGTCAAATGATGCGATAGCGCCGCGGTGAACGGGCTGTTCTGGCCGTCGCCGTCGGCCGCGGTGGAACCGGCCTTGGCCGAATAGGCGATCAGGACGTTCGGGCTGGTCGGCTCGACCTTGGCGAGGCCCTGCCCGATCGCGCGCGAAGCAACCGTGCGCTTCATGTTCCGGGAAAACGGATTGTCGCGGCAGGCGTCGAGGATCACGAGCCGCAGCTTCTTGGCCGGTTCGATCGCGATCAGGATGCGGTCGAGCGAGAGGCCCTCGTCGTAGATATCGGTATCGCGCTCGAGCCGCGCGTCGACGGGAATCAGGTAATTGCCGCCATCCACCTCGATGCCATGGCCGGCGTAATAGACAACAGCGATATCGGCATCGCGCGCCTTATCGGCGAAGTCGCGCAGCGCGCGACGCGTCTCGGCGGCCGGCAGGTCGCGGCGGGAATCGACAACGTCGAAGCCGGCGTCTTTCAGCGTCGCTGCAATCCTGGTGCTATCGTTAACGGGATTGGCCAGTGGCGCGACGTTGCGATAAGCAGAATTGCCCAGCACCAGCGCCACGCGCTTTTCGGCAAACGCGGGCCCACTTACCAGCAGGAAGCTGGCGGCTGCAAATGCCCATCGGCACAATTTTAAATTTCCAGACATGATCGTGACTCCTCCGGAGCCTTGTACTTTTTTACCACACCAGCCTGCCTACCAGAAGCCACAGCCCGGCTTTGTGAGCTACGTCACGATCCACGCGGACGTGAAATCGTGCCCTTGCCATATCTTTAGTCAGGCGAACAGGCCGCAAGGTTCGGCTACCGTCGCCGCTGTTTCTGCCGGGTTCCCGGGCAGGAAGGCAGCGCTTTATGGCAACCCCGCGGGACGCTCATTCTTCCGCAGCGATGCGAGCGTTCGCTCTTTCTCAATGGCGCAACCAGCCGGTTCATGACTTAATTAACCTCGAACCATTTTTCGTTTGCCGGGAGAGAAACTGTGAGCGCTGACCGATCGACCGTCGAAGCCGTGGTGAAGACCTATTTCGATGGCCTTTATGAGGGCGATGCCGACAAACTCGGCGCGATCTTCGACAGCAGCGCCGATTTGCGCTGGCTGGAAAAGGGCGAGTTGCAGGTTTTGACCGTGCCGGATTGGCTCGATCGCGTGCGCAAGCGCCCCTCCGGCAATGCCGAGGGCAAGCCGCGCGAGGATTTCATCGTCACAATCGATCGTTCCGATGACCAGACAGCCTTCATCAAGGTGCGCTGCCAGCTGCCGCCGCGCTATTTCACCGACTATCTGGTGGCGATGAAACTGACGGACGGCTGGAAGATAGTCTCGAAATCCTACCGCTACGATCTGCGCGAGTAGTAGCCGCTCAGGCTTCTGCACCTGCGGGCGTGGCCTCCGTGCCGCCGCACCTCGGGGCAACGGCGGGCATTTTACTTATTTCCTATGAATTCCGAACAATCGGGGACGTGACCCGCTGCTGCTACGACCAATGCTATATGGCCCATGCATTGTTGCGATTTGAAGTCCGCTTTTCACAATAACAGACGCGCTCCCATTCGCTTGCTCAACTCATTTTTTTAAGCGCATTTCTATGACATCGATTGCAAGCAAATCGGTGTAACGACGTTCGACCGTTTCAACCCAATCGTCCGCAAAATGTGGCCCGCTTTCCTGTGACAACGCTTACCAAGCTGCTTGCTTCTCGGCACGGCAAGACAATATTGCCAAGCGTGAGACCACTTGAGCGCTTTCAGCGCTCTTTGCATATCGCGTTGCTGTGGCGTCGGCACAGGCCCGCCATTTCTTGATGGCTATTTTTGAATTCTTCCTCTGCCGCCGCGGCAAAAGATACAACGCATACGACAGCAGCAAGCATCAGTCTGCGTATTGGTTCGCTCCGGAGGTTGATCGACGCGAGATCGTTGCATACCCAATTCTATCGTGAAGCGGTTAAAGACGAGCGCGCAAGTCAGTTCTTCCTGCCTCCCTCCTGCAATGCCTGCAACGCCTTCTCAACGCTGAGCGAACCGGAGACCTGGCTGGGCGGGTAGTCCTTGAAGGTGGAGAGGAACTGACCCATGATGATCGTGGCGGGCATCATGACCCACAGTTTCTTGCCCCACCATTCGCCGTAGGACGTCGACTCGGTCTGGTATCGCTCCCAGGGGTCGACGCGCAGGTTGGTCACGATCGGGACGTTGGTCGAATCCTCCTTGCCGGAGAACAGGTTTCCGACAATGGTCTTGAAGGTGATCTTCCACTGGTCGTAACGCAGCGCCATGAGGTCGGCGTTGTCGCTGAAATAGAAGAACTCCCGGCGCGGACTTTCGGCGACCTTGCCTTCGAAGAACGGCTTGAAGTTGTAGCCGTCGAGATGGTTCTTGAAGGTCTTCTCGCCCGCCTTGTAGCCGGTGAGCAGCTTCTCTTTCAGATCCGGATCGCCGCCGGCAGCCGCGACGAGGGTCGGCATCCAGTCTTCGGCCGACATGACGTTGTTGATGATGGTGCCCGGCTTGATGACGCCAGGCCACTTGGCGAGCATCGGCACCCGGAAGCCGCCTTCGTATACCGTGCCTTTCTCGCCGCGGAACGGATGATTGCCGCCATCGGGCCAGCTGAAGATTTCCGCGCCGTTGTCGCTGGTGAACATCACGATCGTGTTGTCGGCGATGCCGAGTTCGTCCAGCTTGGCGAGCAGCTCGCCCACGACCCAGTCCAGCTCGGCCATCGCATCGGCAAACAAGCCGAAGCCGGTCTTGCCGTCCCACTGCTTGGATAGATGCGTAAAGGAGTGGCACCGCGTGGAGTTGTGCCAGAGGAAAAACGGCTTTTCCGCTTTCACCGAGCGGTCGATGAAGTCGCACGAGCGCTTCACCAGATCCGCATCGATGTCTTCCATGCTCACCTTGGCGGCGGGATCCATGCCCGGATGCGGCGGCAGCGGGCCGGCGTCGGTGATCTTCTGCTTGCCGACGCGGCCCCAGCGCGGATCCTCCGTCGGATCATCGACGTCGGTGGCAACGCTGCTGATGATGTTGCGCGGGCCGAACCTTGCGCGGAATTTCTCGTCCTTCGGATACTCCGGGTCGTAGGGCTCTTCCATCGCGTTGAGGTGGTAGAGGATCCCGTGGAACTCGTCGAAACCATGGACTGTGGGCAGGTATTCGTTGCGATCCCCCAGATGGTTCTTGCCGATCTGCGCCGTCGCGTAGCCGAGCGGCTTGAGGAATTCCGCGATCGTTGGATCGGAATCCTGCAAGCCCTGTTTCGCCGCGGGCAGGCCGACTTTCAGCAGCCCCGTGCGGAACGGCGTCTGCCCGGTGATGAACGCCGCGCGTCCCGCAGTGCAGGATTGTTGTCCGTAGTAGTCAGTGAACAGCGCGCCCTCGCGTGCGAGCCGGTCGATGTTCGGCGTGCTGCCACCCATCATGCCGCGGTGGTAGGCACTGATGTTCCAGATGCCTACGTCGTCGGCCATGATCATGATGATGTTCGGCTTGTTGCTTTTGGCCATTTAGACACACCCCCGTTTTTCAACGTCTTATGGTAGTCGCCTCTGGTTTCGACCCTCAAGAGTCAAGCACAGCTAACTGCTTGCGGGCTAGAGGCGATGTCCGTTCTGGGTCAATCGCGTCGATCTGACCGGACAACGGCGACTTCCGGTTTACCCCGGTGAACGGACATTCGCAGGATCGGCAGACATGTCTCAAAGGTGCCACATCCGGACATTCCGCCGCACGTCTATTTAGTCCGTGCGAACGGAATGGACCTAAGTCCAACTCGACTTGCACGGTTCCTCCACCATGCTGTCTGGACGCAATTTATTAGAAGATCGGGGACAGCAGATGTCGAAGAAGCCAGCGAGCAGAGCGCCCAGCCGCAAGACCGCCGGTGGCTCCAAGACCGCAATCGATAGGACGAAGCTCCCGCTCCCGGCATCCAAATTTGAAGGTAAAATCAACGAGTACTATACAAATTCCAAGCCGGATTGGCCCAAGCTGCCGACGCCGCCCAAAGGGGCCCCCAACGTCGTCATCATCGTGCTCGACGATGTCGGTTTCGGTCAGGTCGGCACGTTCGGCGGCCCGGTGCCGACGCCGGCGCTGGACCGGTTGGCGGCGCCGGGGTGACGTTACAACCGGTTCCACACGACGGCGATCTGCGGGCCGTCACGCGCCGCGCTGTTGACGGGGCGCAACCATCACAACTGCGGGTCCGGGTTTCTCGCCGAATGGGCGACAGGGTTCCCGAGCTACACGTCGATGATCCCGCAAGAGCTACGGCGACGGTCGGTCGGATCCTCAAAGGACAACGGCTACAACACGGCGTGGTTCGGCAAGAACCACAACACGCCCGGATTGGGAGATCGAGTGTGGTCGGGCCGTTCGATCGCTGGCCGACGGGGCTGGGGTTCGACTATTTCTACGGGTTCATCGGCGGCGAGACCCACCAGTACTACCCGGTGCTGTTCGAGAACACCGTGCCGGTGGAGCCCGATCGCTCGCCCGGAGGACGGCTACCACTTGATAGACCGATCTCGCCGACCGGGCGATCGGTTGGTTGCGCTACGCAAGTCGGTGAACCCGGACAAGCCGTTGTTGACCTACTTCGCGCCCGGCGCCGCGCACGCGCCGCACCACGCCCGACAGGAGTGGCGGGAACGGTTCCGGGGCCAGTTCGACCGGGCTGGGACGCGGTGCGCGAGGAGACCTACAAGCGGCAGCTGCAGATGGGGGTCATCCCGAAGGCACCGAGAACACGCCGCGGCCCGACTGGTGCCCGGCGTGGGACTCGCTGTCGCGCCGACGAGCAACGAGCTGTATGCCCGGTTCATGGAGAACTACGCCGGGTATCTTGCGCTCGCCGACCACGAGATCGGCCGGGTGCTCGACGCGGTCGCGGAGTTTCCCGACGCCGACAACACGTTGGTGATCTACATCGTCGGTGACAACGGCGCCAGCTCGGAAGGCGGCTTGACCGGCACGATCAACGAGATCATGAACCTGAACGGGGTGCCGTCGACATCGAAGACAACCTGACCGCGCATCGACGAGATCGGCGACCCGCACACCGAGCCGCACTATCCGCTGGGCTGGGCATGGGCCGGCAACGCCCCGTTCCGGTGGGTCAAGCAGGTGGCCAGCCACCTCGGCGGCACCCGCAACCCGCTGGTCGTGTCATGGCCGGCGCGGATCAAAGACCGCGGTGGCGATCCGCTCGCCAGTTCACCCATCTGATCGACCTCGTGCCGACGATCCTCGACGCTGTCGGGCATCCCGGCGCCGGACACGGTGGACGGCATCGACGCAGAAACCAATGGACGGCGTGTCCATCGCTCGACGTTCAACGACGCCGAGGCCCGGCCGGTGCGTGAGCGCCAGTACTTCGAGGTGTTCACCAACCGGGCGATCTACGACCAGGGCTGGATGGCCTGCGCCCAGCACAGCCTGCCGTGGCGCCCGGACCTCGCGCCCGCCCACTGGGAGGACGACGTGGGAGCTGTACAACCTCGACGAGGACTTCAGCGAGAACCAGGACCTCGCCGCAGCAGCACCCGGACAAGCTGGCCGAGCTGAAGAGGATCTTCGACGAGGAAGCCGAGCGAAGTACGGCGTCTACCCGTTCGACGACCGGGGCGTGGCCCGCCTCGCCGCACCCAAGCCGCCGCCCGGCGGCGCCGACCCGGGCCGCCGCCAGTTCACGTACTATCCCGGAGCCATCCGGCTGGCCGAGACCGCGGCGCCGAACACCAAGAACCGCTCGCACCGCATCAGCGCGCGATCGAAATCGCCGAAATCGGTGGCGACGGCGTCATCGTCGCCTGCGGCGGCGCATCAGCGGGATACGTCCTGTACGTGCACGACGGCAAGCCGTCTACACTACAACTGGTTCGACCGCGAACGAACGAAACTCGCTTCGAGCACCCCGTTGCCTGCCGGTAAATCCACCGTGGTGATCGAGTTCGTCTACGACGGCGGCGGCCTCGGCAAGGGCGGCGAGGCGATAATTGCGTCAACGGAAACGAAGTTGGCCGCGCGCGCATCCAGAACACCGTCGCCGGGCGGTTCGGCATCGACACGTTCGGCATCGGGTCTGACACCGGGTCGCCGGTCACCAATACCTACAAACCTCCGTTTCCGTTCACGGGTAAGATAGAGCGTGTCGACATCGAATTGGGACCACGTGACCTAAGCCCGGAGGACGAGACCAAACTCCACGAGATGCACACGGCGTTCGCGGGCGCGCACGAATAGGCTGGCATCACCTAAGAAGTAACTGGCCCCAAACGGCGTATCCCAATTGCGGATCGCAACAGCATTATCGTTCCGCCGATCCGCTGATCGCGCCACGCGCGAAGTCCGTTGTGGGTCACAACCAAGACCTTGACGCGCCCAGGCGCAACGTCCCATTTGCCCCAATCAACGGACATCATCAGCTTGGCGCGACACGTCGGATAAGTGCCTGAACATCGGCTATCGAGAAGGTACCGTTGATCGACTATTCGCTGATCCGCTGCTGTTACGGGAAACCAATCGGGCGGGTTCTGACGCAGGCCATAAGTTTTTCATGAATGGCCCGAAACCGCCTCGCCCCTCACCCGTGAGTACGCGGGCTCGCGCATTGACCCCATGGTTTTTCCCTGCGAAGGGGGGCGATCATGGAAGCCAAGTTTCAGATCTTTATGATCCTGCTGGCCGTGCTGGCAGGAACCGCCCTGCTGGCGCGCCGGATCAACGTCGCGCCCGCCATACTTCTGCTGCTCGCCGGTATCGTGCTCGCCTTTGTGCCGGGCATGCCCATGGTGGAACTGCCGCCCGAAGTCGTGCTGCTGGTGGTGCTGCCGCCGCTGATCTATTCCGCCAGCGTCGCCATGAGCTGGCGCGAGTTCAAATTCAATCTCCGTCCGATCATCCTGCTGTCGGTCGGCTGCGTGATCTTCACCGCCTTCACGGTCGCCGCCGCTACTCATTATCTGATCGGGCTGCCCTGGACGGTCGGATTCCTGCTCGGCGCCATTGTCGCGCCGCCGGACGTGGTGGCGCCGCTCGCAATCGCACGGCGGCTCGGCATGCCGCGCCGGATTCTCGTCGTGCTCGAGGGCGAGGGGCTCGCCAACGATGCCACCGCGCTCATCCTCTACCGGTTCACGGTGGCCGCGATTACGACCGGGATGTTCTCGCTGCCCAAGGCAATGGGCACCTTCGGGGCGATCGTCGTCTGCGAAATCCTGTTCGGCCTCGCCGTCGGCTGGCTATCGCTGCGCGCCCGGCACCGCGCGCGGGATCCGCAGGTCGAGATCACGTTGTCGCTGATCACCCCCTACCTCGCCTACTGGATTCCCGAACATTTTGGCGGCTCCGGCATCCTCGCGACCGTGGCCTGCGGCCTCTACATCAGCTGGAACGGCCCGCTGCTGATCTCGTCGGCGACGCGCCTGCAGGGCATCTTTTTCTGGGACCTCGTCATCTTCCTGATCGAGGGCCTGCTGTTCCTGCTCACGGGTTTCCAGATGCGGTTGCTGTTCGAGAAATCGAAGGCGTTTCCGCTCGGCGAAATCGTGCTCGCCACCGCGCTGGTCGCGGTCATCATCGTCCTCGCGCGTTTCGTGTGGTTTTATCCGGCGACCTATCTGCCGCGCATGCTCAGCAAGAGCCTGCGCAAGCGAGATCCCGCGCCGAGCTGGCGGACCATTTTCGTGATCTCCTTCACCGGCGTGCGCGGCGCGGTGTCGCTGGCCGCGGCGCTGGCCCTGCCGCTCGCGCTGCCGGGTGGCGAGGCGTTTCCTTATCGCGACCTGATCCTGTTCGTCGCCTTCGGCGTCATCTTCATCACGCTGGTCGGCATGGGTTCGGGATTGCCGCTGGTGGCGCGCTGGCTCGACATCACCAAGGACGGCCGCAACGAGCATCAGGCCGAGCATGAAGCCGAGATCGCCGCAAGGCGCGAGGCGTTAGAGGTGGCGCTGAAGTCGCTCGACGCCATCACGGACGATCGCGAACTGTCCGACGAGGTCGTCAAACTGCTGCGGGCGCGGCACGAAAACCGGAGCAATCAACTGCCCGCCTCGCTCGATCCCGCGAGCCACGACGTCTCGGCGGCCGGCACTGCGCTAACGCGGGAGTTGATCGCGGAGGAAAGGAAATTCATCCACGTGCTGCTGCGGGATGGGAAGATTACGGACGAGTTGCAGGCGGCGGATCGAGCGGGATCTGGATCTGGAGGAAGCGAGTTTGAGTAATCGAGAGTATCGGAAGATGCCGTTGTAGGCTGGTTCCACCCTTCTATCGTCGTCCCGGCCTTGACCCGGGACCCATACGCCGCAGGCATCGCTTGTTTGACGCGATAGCCGTCCGCCATCGCTAAAACAACCACCGCCGCGGTTATGGGTCCCGGGTCAAGCCCGGGACGACGTTGAGAGAGCCGGGACGACGACGAGAGAGGGTGCCCTACTCCGCCGCCGCGTTGCGCCCCGGCCTGCCGACATAACCCGCCGCGTCGCCGAACCGTTCGATCATGACGGCGGTGAGATCTTTCGCCTTGCTGGTGACGCAGGCGCCGGAGCGCACGGCATAGCGATGCTGATGTTGCAAATGCGGCGGCGCCTCGCCCTTCTGCAGCGCGCGGGCGGCGTCCATCACCAGCTTGCGGAAATGCATGATGCCGAGATCGGTGGGGCCGAGATGTTCGCGGGTACGGTCGGCGATCAGGCCCTGGCTGTCCTGCACGGCGGCGTCCTGTTCGGACACGCCCTTGATGCCGGTGTAGCTGCTCGTCTTCTGCAGCTTGCGATCGATCAGATAGTCGTTCGACCTGTTGCGCAGCGGCACATAATTCTCGTCGACCACGGCCATCACACCGTTGCCGTTGGCATAGCCGTCACGCTCGGCCTGCAGTCAGCGGGCGATCCGGATTCCACGCATAGGTGTAGATCCAGCAATTGGTATCCGTCACCGGAACGAACGTCTGGCCGAAAATATTCTCGCCCGGCATCGAACTCGGCGCATAGGCATGCACCGGCATCAGGAACTGGGCAATGCGCCAGTAGATATTGTCGGAGCCGGTCAACCGCCCGCCGGCGACCGTCAGCCCGGCCTCGTGCGGATTGATCTTGATCACCGGGCGCGGGTCTTCCGCGATCCATCGCATGTGGTCGGTCGCGACCCGTACGAGCGGATTCACAAAGTGCTTCTTGATGTCGAGGATTTCGTTCTCTTCCTTGTCGAAGGAGAGATGCGCAAAGGTAAAGTGCGCGGTGTCGATCGAGCCTTCCAGCGCCTGTACCCAGTTGCAGTCCTGCCATTTCTTGGTGACGTAGCGATGTGACGGCGGCAGCAGCGCCATTTCCAGATCGGGCAGATCGGGCACCTGATCGGCCGGGCCCATATAGGCCCAGATCATGTCGCCCCATTCGCGCGCCGGATAGGACTTGATGCGGATCAGGTCCTTGGCGTTGAGATCGGGGTAGGAGGTCGGCATGTCGACGCAGCGGCCGTCGGTGTCGAACTTCCAGCCGTGATAGACGCAGCGGATGCCGCATTCCTCGTTGCGACCGAGCCAGAGATTGGCGCCGCGGTGCGGGCAGTACTGATCGATGACGCCGACGACGCCGTTTGTATCGCGGAAGGCGAGCAGTTCCTCGCCCATCACCATGATCTTTTTCGGGGTACCGTCGGCCTCGGGCAGTTCTTCGGACAGCAACACGGGGACCCAGAAGCGGCGGAGCAATTCGCCCATGCCGGTGCCCGCTCCCGATTCGGTGAGGAATTTGTTGTCTTCTGCGCGGAGCATGAGCGACCTCCGATTGTTGTTTTGATTTTGAACAAGCTTGGCGCAAACGTTCAAAAGCGTCAACGCGATTGCGGCATGACCACACGGCGACTGCGTGGGGCGGGAAGCGCGGGGCGCATGAGGCGGCCCACTAAAGCCTGGCTTGCCGCACGCCATGCGATGATTCGCAAAATCCGGCAGCACGCGACCTGCCGCCGCCCTGCCCTCCGCCGGGGCAGCTATGCGCCGGTATTCATGGACAAATAACCGCTTGCCGCTATTTTCTTGCCTCTATTTTGATCTGGCCCTGCCGGGCATTGAGGCATTACGGGATTCCGAGCCGACATGGTCGATATACTGGCTGCACCGCAACACGTTAAGACGGACTCCGCGCTGCGCACGCTCGCGGCGATTTCGGTCGCGCATTGGGTCAGCCATTTCCATCTGTTCGTGCTGCCGATGCTGTTCCCGTTCCTGAAGGCGCAGCTCGGCGTCGGCTACATCGAACTCGGCTTGGCGCTGACGGTTTTCGGCATGGTGTCCGGCCTGACGCAGGCGCCGATCGGCTATCTCGCCGACCATATCGGCGCCCGGAAAGTTCTCCTGATCGGGCTCACGGTCGGCGGCGTGGCGCTGATCATGCTGGGCCTGCATCTGAGCTACACCTCGCTGATCGTCTGCGCCGCTCTGCTCGGGCTCGCCAACAGTGTCTATCACCCCTGCGATTACGCGATCCTGTCCACGCATATGGATGAAGCGCGGATGGGCCGGGCGTTCTCGATCCACACCTTTGCGGGCTTTCTCGGCGGCGCGGTGGCGCCTGCGATCATGGCAGCGCTCGTCGCTTCGGTCGGCGGCCCCGGCGCGCTGATCGTGGCCGGCGCGGTCGGCCCCGTGGTGGCGCTGGGATTGATGGCCGCAGGCATTCCCGATGCCAGTTCGGCCGATCGCAAGGAAGACGGCACGGCTGCGCCGAAGCAAAGCGTGATCACGCCCGCGATCATCATGCTGACGTTCTTCTTCATGCTGCTCGGCCTCTCCAATGCCGGCATCAGCAATTTCGGCGTGGTTGCGCTGATGAGCGGCTATGGCGTGAGCTTCTCGGCTGCCAATATCGCGCTGACCGCTTTTCTCGGCGCTAGTGCCGTCGGCGTGCTGGCCGGCGGCTATCTGGCCGACCGCACCACGCGCCACGGACAGGTCGCCGCGGCCTGCTTCGGCATCAACGCGGTCATCATGCTGGTGATTGCGACAACGACGCTGCCGTCCGTCGTGCTGACCTTGGCGATGGGGATCGCCGGATTCCTCGGCGGTGTCATCGCGCCCTCGCGCGACATGCTGGTGCGCAACGCGGCACCGGCGGGTGCCGCCGGCAGGGCATTCGGCATCGTCTCCACCGGCTTCAATTTCAGCGGCATTCTCAGCCCGCTATTGTTCGGCTGGATCATGGACCAGAACATGCCGCATTGGGTGTTCGGCGCGTCCGTCGCCTTCATGGTCATGACGGTGCTGCTGGCGCTGGTGACGGACCGCAAATCGGCGGAACCCGCGAAGGCCTGATGCATTCCTGAACCCCATACCCGGCGGTTGACAGGTTTCATGGGCATCGGATGATGCGCCAACAAAACCACAACCGGGATGGAAGCCATGACCTCGACCCCCGACCTCGTAATCCGTGGCGGCACCGTTGCCGATGGCAAGGGTGGCGATCTCTTCGAAGCCGACGTGGCGATCACCAGTGGCCGCATCACCGAAGTCGGCAAG
This sequence comes from uncultured Alphaproteobacteria bacterium, assembly GCA_963742935.1. Taxonomy (GTDB): domain Bacteria; phylum Pseudomonadota; class Alphaproteobacteria; order Rhizobiales; family Xanthobacteraceae; genus Bradyrhizobium. Next base: position 18,474 of record CAVUOI010000053.1, read on the forward strand.
GTTGCCGCAAAGGGCAAGGAAGAGATCGACGCCAAGGGCAAACTGGTCGCGCCCGGCTTTGTCGACGTCCACACCCATTATGACGGCCAGGTTACCTGGAGCCAGGACATCACGCCCTCGTCGCAGAACGGCGTCACCACGGCGATCATGGGCAATTGCGGGGTCGGCTTCGCGCCGTGCCGTCCGGTCGACCATTTCCGGTTGATCCAGTTGATGGAAGGCGTCGAGGACATCCCCGAGCCGGTGCTGAGCGCCGGCATTCCCTGGGCCTGGGAAAGCTTTCCCGACTACATGGAATGGCTGTCGAAGCGCAGTTTCGACATGGATATCGGCGCGCAACTGCCGCACGCGGCCTTGCGCGTTTACGTGATGGGTGAGCGCGGCGCACGACGCGATCCCGCAACGCCCGAGGACAACAGGGCGATGGCGGCGCTCGCGGGCGACGCCGTGCGATCGGGCGCGCTGGGTTTCTCGACCTCACGCACCCTCAACCATCGCACCTCGACCGGCGACTACACGCCGACATTGAAAGCGGGCGAAGATGAATTGACCGCGATTGCAGCGGCCATGCACGGCGTCGGCCGCAGCGTGCTGCAATTCGTGCTCGACCAGAGCACCGTGGATGAAGATCTGCCGATGATGCTGCGGGTCGCTGAAAATACCAAATGCCCGATCTCGTTTTCGGTGGCGCAGGCCGACAAGGCGCCGCGGCGCTGGCGCCAGACCATGGACACCATCAATGAAGCCGCTGCCCGCGGCCTGTCGATCACGACCCAGATCGCCGCGCGCCCGGTCGGACTGCTGCTCGGGCTCGAGCTGTCGCGCAACCCGTTCCAGACCCATCCGAGCTATCGCGCGATCGCCAAACTGCCGCTGGCCGAACGGCTGACGCATTTGCGCCGGCCGGAAGTGCGCGCGGCCATCCTGGGCGAGACCGCGACGGCGACCGACGATCCGCTGTTCTTCCGGCCGAACTACGACAAAATGTATCTGCTCGGTAATCCCCCTGATTACGAACAGCCGATGGAAAATGCGCTCGGCCCGCAGGCCCGCCGTCAGGGCCGGCAGCCGGAAGAACTCGCCTATGAGGCGATGCTGACCGACGAGGGCCGCGGCATGCTGTATGTGCCGTTCCTCAATTATGCCGACGGCAATCTCGACGCCGTGCATGAGATGCTGCGCGAACCAAGCGCCGTGCCGGGCCTCTCCGACGGCGGCGCGCATTGCGGCATCATCTGCGACGCCAGCTTCCCGACCTATCTCTTGACGCACTGGACCCGCGACCGAAGCCGTGGCGAAAAGCTCTCGATCCCGTTCGTGGTGGCGGCGCAGTCGCGCAAGACCGCGCTCTCGGTCGGCCTCTACGATCGCGGCGTGATCGCGCCGGGCTTCAAGGCCGACGTCAACGTGATCGACTACGACAGGCTGCACCTGCATCCGCCAAAAGTGCATTACGATTTGCCGGTCGGCGGCCGCCGCCTGATGCAGCAGGTCGACGGCTACGACGCCACCATCGTCTCCGGCGTGGTGACGCAGCGCCGCGGCACGGCGACGGGGGTGCGCCCGGGCAGACTGGTGCGCGGCGCGCAGGGATCGAAGCCGCAGTTGGATGCGGCGGCGAGTTGAACTTCGGCCTGCCTCAGACAGCAGGTGTCGTCCCGGCCATGAGCCGGGACCGAGTAGGGCGCGGCCTCTCAACGGTCACGAGCAAGATGTGCGAGTTGACGCAGAGCTGTCAGCCGCCGCACTTCATCGATAGCACTACGCTCTATGTGGCCGACCCGCGCCCTCAAGGGGCGGGTGAAAGAGCGCTTCGCTCTGTGCGAGCCTCACGCGAACTTCGGCTCGCCGGCCGCCTGCGCCATCAACCGCTTGCGCTCGGTGTTGGGCCACAGCAGCAACACGCCGAGCAGGCCCGACGCGACCATCACCGCCGCGTTGATGGTGAAGCCGGTCATGTAGCCGTCGAGCGGCACCGCCGCGTTCTGGATCACGGTGCCCATCACGAACGGGGCAATCATCCCCGCCAGTGTGTAGATCGCGCCGTAGATCGCGATCACCGCACCGCGCTGCCGCACCGGTGTGAACTCGCCGAGCATCGGCGGGCAAACCACATAGATCGAGCCGCACAGCCCGGAGCCGACGACGAGGAATGCGATCTGCAGCCCCGTGCCGTTGACATGCGGCAGCACCGCGAGGATGAGGCCGCCTATGATCAGCGGCACCGAGCCGAGCACGCCGCGCGCGCCCCGCGTCGTGTAGCCGCGCGTCAGCATCACCTGCGAGATCCATCCCGTCAGCAGCACGATGGTGGCGCCGAACACCCAGGGCAGCACCGAAATCCAACCCGCATCCTTTTGCGAGAAGCCGAGCCCCTTGACGATGAAGGGCGTGAACCAGGTCAGCCCGAGCGAAAGTGCCCAATAGGCGCCGAAGGTCGCGGCGCAGCAGCCGATGAAGGTCCGCGAGGTCAGCAACTGGAAATAGGGGATGCGCGGGTCGGCGGCGGCCGTCTCGGCCGTCTGCACCAGCGGTCCCTCCTTGCCCATCACCAGCCATGCCGCAACCCACATCAGGCCGACGACGCCGAGCGCGCCGAACGCGTAGTGCCAGCTATGATTGACGATGATCCAGTTCAGCGCCGGCACCGCGAGGATCACGCCGAACGCCGAGCCCTGGGATAGAATGGCAGTCGGCAGCGTTCGCTTCTCGTCGGGAAACCATTTGTAGATCGCGTGCGCCGCGACGGCGAACGCCGGCCCCTCGCCGGCACCGAGGATGACGCGGCAGATCAGCAGCGTGGTGAAACTGACGGTGCCGACCATCGGAAACTGCGCCACCGACCAGATGATGGCCATCGCCAGCAGCACCCAGCGGGTATCGATGCGGTTGACGATGAAGCCGACGACGATGGCCGAGATCGAAAACAGGAAGAAGAACGAGGAGCCGAGCAAGCCGAACTGCTCCGGCGTGAGTTTCAGTTCGTCCATGATCGGCGCGCCGGCCAGACCGACCACGATCTTGTCGGCAAAATTCACCAGCATGAACAGAAACAGCAGGAAGGTGATTTTCCAGGCGCCTTTCGGCGTGCCTTGTGCAGTCCCTTGTACAGTCCCTTGGGGCGTCGATTGCGCGGTCATCGCTGGTTTCCCCGTATTCTTTGCTGGCTCTGTAAGACTGGCCGGTTCCGATGGTACAAGGGGGCTCGCGGAAGGCAACCCGGATTTTCGCAACTGTCTGTCGCTGCGGCAGGCGCGCGGCACGACCTGATCACGAATCACGTCGCGGCGCGATTGAGGCCGTGATCCCGGGCACGCGCCCTGATATGTTGCACGCCATCACGTCAGGGGATTTTCATGGTCGGATCGGTCCATCGTCGCGCATGACCAACGGTACTTCCAGCGTGACCGGTCAGGTGCTTCAGGTGACCGGCTTGACCAAGAGCTACCGCACGGCCGGCGAGGATGTCGCGGTGCTGCGCGGGGTGAATCTTGCGGTCGCCGCGGGCGAGAGCGTCGCGCTGACCGGGGAGTCCGGCAGCGGCAAGAGCACGCTGTTGCATTTGATCGCAGGCCTCGATGCTGCCGATGGCGGCGAGATCAGGCTGGCGGATGCGCAAGTTTCCGAACTCGGCGATGCCGGGCGCGCGGAATTGCGCCGCGACCGGCTCGGCCTGGTGTTTCAGCAGTTCAATTTGATCCCCAGCCTCACGGTGGAAGACAACCTCGTCTTCCAGTCGCGCATTGCCGGACGTCACGACGCGGCGTGGCACGGCGAACTGGTGGAGCGGCTCGGGCTCGGCCATTTCCTGAAACGGTATCCCGAGCAATTGTCCGGCGGCCAGCAGCAGCGCGTCGCGATCGGCCGCGCGCTGGCGGTAAGGCCGTTGCTGCTGCTGGCGGACGAGCCGACCGGCAATCTCGACGAGGATACCGCCGACGAGGTGCTGGCGCTGGCGCGCGATCTGGTGACGCGCAGCGGCTGCGGGTTTCTGATGGTGACGCACAGCGCAAGGCTCGCTGCCACCCTCGACCGGCAGGTCAATCTCCATGCCGGGGTGATCGCGTGAAGCGCGCGCTGTGGACGCTGGCCGTATTGCTGAGCCACTGGCGGCGGCATCCGATGCAGCTTGCGACCCTCTTGATCGGACTGATCTCGGCGACCGCGCTGTGGAGCGGTGTGCAGGCGCTCAATCAGCAGGCGCGCACCTCCTACGACCGCGCCGCCGCCACCTTCGGCGGGACGCGCACAGCGATGCTGGCCGCGCGCAATGGCGCCAGCTTTCCGCAAAAACTGTTCGTCGATCTGCGCCGCGCCGGCTGGCCGGTCTCGCCGGTACTCGAAGGCCGCATCCAGATCGAGGGACGCTCGTTCCGGCTGCTGGGCATCGAACCGGTCACGCTGCCCGCCGAAGTCGGTAACGCGCCCGCGGTCGGCAGGGCGGATTTGCAAGCCTTCATGACGCCGCCGGGCACGATGCTGGTGGCGCCGGAAACGCTTTCCGATCTCAAACTCGCCGAAGGCGCACGCGCCCAGGCCAATGGCAGTGCGTTGCTGCCACCGCTGCGCGTGCAGCCGAATCTGGTGCCCGGCGTGCTGGTCGTCGACATCGGTATCGCGCAGGACCTGCTGAAGATGCCGGACCAGATCTCGCGGCTTCTGATCGGCAAGACGACGGGCAAACGCGCGCCGCTGGAAAGCATCGCCGGTGACCAGCTTCGCCTGATCGAACCGGATGCGGAAACCGACCTCGAACGGCTCACCGACAGTTTTCACCTGAACCTGACCGCGTTCGGACTGCTGTCGTTCTTTGTCGGGCTGTTCATCGTCAATTCCGCGATCGGGCTGGCGTTCGAACAGCGGCTGCCGGTGCTGCGCACGCTACGCGCCTGCGGTGTTTCGGCGCGGATGCTCAACGCCGTGCTGGTGTTCGAACTGGTCTCGCTGGCGTTTTTCGCGGGGCTGATCGGGCTCGTGTGCGGCTACTTCATCGCCGGCGCCTTGCTGCCCGACGTCGCGGCCTCCCTGCGCGGGCTCTATGGCGCGCAGATTCCGGGACACCTGACGCTGAAGCCGCAATGGTGGATTGCGGGCATCGCCATCAGCATCACCGGCGCGCTCGCTGCCGCCGCCGCCAGCCTGACCAAGGCGCTGCGGCTGCCGCTGCTCGCCACTGCCCAGCCCTACGCATGGCAGCAGGCGCAGCGGCGCTGGCTGACTTATCAAAGCGCGCTGGCGCTCGCGGCATTCGCTGCGGCTGCAGGGCTGCTCTGGTTCGGCGATTCCCTGATTTCGGGCTTTGCGGTGCTCGCCGCGCTGATGCTCGGCGCGGCGCTGATCCTGCCGATGTTTCTGGAATTGATGCTGTCGCTCGGGCAGCGTACTGCGCGGACGCCGGTCGCCGTCTGGTTCTGGGCGGACAGCCGCCAGCAGCTATCCGGGCTGTCGCTCGCCTTGATGGCGCTGCTGCTGGCGCTATCAGTCAATGTCGGCGTCTCCACCATGGTCGAGAGTTTCAGCCGCACATTCCTGGTGTGGCTCGACGGGCGGCTGGCGGCGGACGTTTACATCAGCGCCGCCAATGACGATCAGGCGCACGAGATCAAGGCATGGCTGCGCGAGCGCCCCGAGGTCGATGCGGTGCTGCCCGGCGGCCGTGCCGACACGCAACTGGCGGGCGCGCCGATCGAGGTGCTGGGCCTGCCCGATCACGCCACCTATCGCGACAACTGGCCGCTGCTGCAGTCGACCAAAGATGCCTGGATCAAGCTTCGTCCCGGCAATGCGGCGCTCGTCAGCGAGCAACTGGCGCGGCGGCTGAATCTCTCGGTCGGCGACCGCATCGAGGTGCCGGCGCCGGGCGGAAACTGGCCGCTCGACGTGGCCGGCATCTATGCGGATTACGGCAACCCCAAGGGCCAGATCGCGGTGAATTTTGCCGCGCTGACGCGGCGCTTTCCGGAGATCCCGCTGACGCGCATGGGATTGCGGGTCGCACCGCCAATGATACCGGCGCTGATCTCCGCGCTGCAGGAAAAATTTGCGCTCGACGACCGCAATGTCGCCGATCAGGCGACGATGAAGGCGGAATCGAAGCGCATCTTCAACCGCACCTTTTCTGTCACCGCGGCTCTCAATGCCTTCACGCTCGGCGTCGCCGGCGTCGCGCTGCTGACGAGCCTGCTGACGCTGGCCAATTCCCGGCTGCCGCAACTGGCGCCGCTATGGGCGATCGGCATCACGCGGCGGCGGCTGGCGGCGATCGAGCTTCTCAAGACGATGTCGGTGGCGCTGATCACCACCATCTTCGCGCTGCCGCTCGGCCTGCTGGTGGCGTGGTGCCTGCTCGCGGTGGTCAACGTCAAGGCGTTCGGCTGGCGGCTGCCGTTTCACGTCTTCCCGATACAATTGCTGTGGCTGACAGGCGTGGCGATGGCGGCCGCGGTCGCCGCGTCCGCGCTCCCCGTCATCAGGCTGGCGCGCATGCAGCCGGCCAGTCTGATCAGGATTTTCGCCAATGAAAGGTAGCGGCACGATCACCCGCCGCGGCTTCATCGGCGGCACGCTCCTCTCAGGGCTGGGCGGCAAAGCGCTCGCGCAGGGGTTTGCGGGGCTCGGCGAGAGTGCGGATGGATTTGCGGCCGTTAGGCCCGGCAGGACGTTCGCCTTTCCCGCCGACCATGGCCCGCATCCGGAATTCCGCATCGAGTGGTGGTACGTGACCGCCAATCTCGCCGATGCCAGCGGCGCGGCTTACGGCGCGCAATGGACGCTGTTTCGCCAGGCGATTGCGGCCGGCGGCCCGCAGGAGGGTTGGGCCAACCAGCAGATCTGGATGGGCCATGCCGCCGTCACCCGCGCCGATACCCATCGCTTTACCCAGGCGTTCGCGCGCGGTGGAATCGGCCAGGCTGGCGTCGACGCAAAATCGTTTCGCGCCTGGATCGATGCCTGGGAGATGCGCGGGCTCGATCCCGTCAATGACGACAACATCTCGCCGTGCGAGCTGAAAGCGTCGGGCGCCGATTTCAGCTACACGCTGCGCCTCGACGCACAGCGCCCGCTCGTGCTGCAGGGCGACGGCGGCTACAGCCGCAAATCGCTGCGCGAACAGGCCTCCTATTATTACAGCCAGCCGCATTACACGACGAAGGGCGTCCTTGTCATTGACGACAAGCCGGTTGAGGTGACCGGGAAAGCCTGGCTCGATCGCGAATGGAGCAGCCAGCCGCTGGCATCAGATCAAAGCGGATGGGACTGGCTCTCGCTGCATTTTGACGCCGGCGACAAATTGATGCTGTACCGGATGCGCCAGACCGACGGGAAGCATTACGGCTCGGGCAAATGGATCGCGCCCGACGGCAAGGCCGAAATGCTCAGCACTGAAGATATCACGATGACGCCGCTGACCGTTACGGAGATCGAGGGACGAAAGGTCCCAACGACGTGGCGCATCGCGATTGCGAAGATGGCGTTCGCTGTCGAATGCAGGCCGCTCAATCCGAAAAGCTGGATGGGCACGAGCTTTCCCTATTGGGAGGGCCCGATCAGCTTTGCCGGCAGCCATGCCGGATTAGGCTATCTGGAAATGACGGGCTATTAAGCCGTCGCACGACATTGGGGAATTCTGTGATGTACCACTTCACCGCGCTCGTCACCTTGCTGGCGATCCTGGTCTATTTCTACTCGTCCATTCTGGTGTCGCAGGCGCGCGGCAAATTCGGCGTCAAGCTGCCGGCCATTTCTGGCAATCCGGATTTCGAGCGCGTGTTTCGCGCGCAGATGAATACGCTTGAATGGCTGCCGATCTTCCTGCCGGCGCTATGGCTGTTCGCAATCTATATCGGCGACGGCATCGCGGCCGCGATCGGGTTGGTCTGGGTGATCGGCCGGGTTCTCTACGTGTTCGGCTATGCCAGGGCGGTCAAGGATCGCGGCCCGGGTTTTGCGATCCAGGCGCTGGCGGCGATCGCATTGTGGGCGGGAGCGTTCGGCGCCATCGTATGGCGGCTGGTGCAGGCGTGAGCGGAAAGACGCGGACTCCATCTCCCGTCGTCCCTGCGAACGCAGGGACCCATACGCCGCGGCCGCTGTAATGGGCACGGAGGAGGATGGCTTCGGTTCAACAACTCGACCCAGCAATTGACCAACGCGCCGCATCCGCCATCGCGCGTCATCGATAGATCACGCGGTATGGGTCCCTGCGTTCGCAGGGACGACTGTGTTGAGAGAGGCGAGAACTTGGCAAAGCGTCGTCGCTGCGAACGCAGCGACGACGGCAAGACTTACTTCGTCAGCGGGCAGCCCAACTCCTTCGCGGTCGGAAACGCCTTGTCGCCCGGCACCGTAGCGAGCTGCTTATAGTAATCCCACGGCTTCTTCGATTCGGACGGCTTCTTGACCTCGAACAGATAGAGGTCGTGCACCATGCGGCCGTTTTCGAGCACCTTGCCGCCTTGCGCGAAATCGTCGTCCACCGGAAGCTCCTTCAGCTTCTTGGCGACAGCATCGCTATCCTTGCTGCCTGCCGCCTTGACCGCCTTGAGATATTGCAGGGTCGCCGAGTAGGTGCCGGCCTGGATCATGTTCGGCATGCGGCCGGTACGCTTGAAGAAGCGTTCGGCGAGATTGCGGCTCTTGGCGTCGCGGTCCCAATAATAGCCTTCGGTCAGCACCAGGCCTTGCGCGGCGTCGAGCCCGAGGCCGTGCACTTCAGCCAGCGTAAGCAAGAGGCCGGCGAGTTTTTGGCCGCTCTTGACGATGCCGAATTCCGCCGCCTGCTTGATCGAGTTGGTGGTGTCGAGACCGGCATTGGCAAGGCCGATGACCTTGGCTTTCGAGCTTTGCGCCTGCAACAGGAACGACGAGAAGTCCGACGAGTTCAGGGGAATGCGGACCGAACCGAGCACCTTACCGCCCTTGGCTTTTACGAAATCGCTGGTGTCCTTCTCGAGTGCATAACCGAAGGCGTAGTCGGCGGTCATGAAGAACCAGCTGTCGCCGCCGGCTTCCACCAGGGAGCCGCCGGTGCCGAACGCCAGCGCGTGCGTATCGTAGGCCCAGTGAAAACCGTAGGGCTGGCAGGCATCGCCGGTCAGGCGCGACGTCGCAGCACCCACGACGATGTCGATCTTCTTCTTTTCCTTCGAAAGCTCATGAACGGCGAGCGCGACCGAGGAGGTCGTCAGTTCGGTGATCATGTCGACGTTTTCGACATCGTACCAGCGCCGCGCGATGGCGCTGCCGAGGTCCGGCTTGTTCTGGTGATCGGCGGAGATGATCTCGATCTTCTGGCCCAGCACCTCGCCGCCGAAATCCTCGACCGCCATCTTGGCGGCCTCGAACGACCATTTGCCGCCGTAATCGGCGTAGACCCCGGACTGGTCGTTCAGAATACCGATCTTGACGCCCTGCGCCGATGCCGGCGCGGCGAGCAGAAGACCACCCACCGCAACGGCGGCCAATAATGCCGACTTCATCTTTTTCTCCCGGAATTTTTTGTCAGAGGAACTCGACGACATTAGTCAATAACCCCGTACATGCCCATCCATTTCGGATCAGCCAAAAGTATGGGGAGGCCCGCGCCAAACTCTATCCGTCATTCCCCGGTGCGCAATTGCGCACCTGAGGGCGCGCAACGCGCGAACCCGGAATCCATTGGGCCGCATCACGTGCTGTGAGTTGGATTCCGGGTTCGTGCTGTGCACGCCCCGGAATGACGACGGAGAATCAAGCCGCAGCCGGCTTCTTACCGGCGCCCTTCCCGTCGGCCAGGTTCCGCACGATCACATAGAAGATCGGCGTAAAGATCAGGCCGAACAGCGTCACCCCGAGCATGCCGAAGAACACGGCTACTCCCACCGCCTGCCGCATCTCCGAGCCTGAGCCCGTCGAGATCACCAGCGGCAGCACGCCGAGAATGAAGGCGAACGACGTCATCAGGATCGGCCGCAACCGCAGCCGGCAGGCTTCGACCACGGCCTCCAGCCGCGGCTTGCCCTCCAGCTCGATGTCGCGCGCAAACTCGACGATCAGAATGGCGTTCTTGGCCGCTAACCCCACCAGCACCACGAAACCGATCTGGGTCAGGATGTTGATGTCCTGCCCCATGATGCGCACGCCGATGGTGGCGGCGAGCAGGCACATCGGCACGATCAGGATGACCGCGAATGGCAGGCTCCACGAGCCGTATTGTGCCGCCAGCACCAGAAAGACGAACAGCACGCAGATCGGAAACACATAGAGGCCGGTGTTGCCGCCGGTGACCTGCTGATACGACAGGTCCGTCCATTCGAACGAGAAGCCGCTCGGCAGCGTATCCTCGGCCAGCTTCTTCATGGTGTTGATCGCGGTCGTCGAACTGGTGCCCGGCAGCGTGTCGCCCTGCAGCTCGGAGGCGGGATAGAGATTGTAGCGCGCGACGCGGTCGGGCCCGGAGATGTCGCGGAAACTCACGACGCTGCCGAGCATCACCATGTCGCCGGCGGCGTTGCGGGTGCGCAGGCGCGCCAGATCGGAAGTTTCTTTCCGGAACGGCAGGTCGGCCTGCGCCGTGACGTGGTAGGTGCGACCGAACAGATTGAAGTCGTTGACATAGGACGAGCCGAAATAGGTCTGGATCGTATCGGTGATCCCGGCGATCGGCACACCGAGCTTCTGCGCCCTGACCCGATCGATGTCGACGAACAGTTGCGGCGTGTTGGCGGAGAACGGCGAGAACACCTGGGTCAGCCCCGGCGCCTTGCGCGCCGCGCCGACCAGTTCGTCGGTCGCCGATGCAAGCAGTTCGGAGCCGCGGCCCTGTCGATCCTGGATCCGCATGGTGAAGCCGCCGCCAGTGCCGATGCCGGGCACCGCTGGCGGCGGGATGACGATGATGAAGGCGCCCTGGATGCTCGACAGCCGCATCCGCAGATTGTTCATCACCGCCAGCGCGGACAACCCCTTCTTGTGGCGCTCTTCGGCATCCGCGAACACCGGGAACAAGGCCGCGGCGTTGCTCGCCTGCGTCCGGGTCGCACCTGAAAATCCTGCGAACGCCGCTACGCGGATGATGCCCGGTGTCTCCAGCGCGATGCGCTCGATCTCACGCACGACCTCGGTGGTGCGCACCAGCGACGCCGCACCCGGCAACTGCACCGAGACGATGGCGTAGCCGCGGTCCTGCGCCGGAATAAAGCCTTGCGGCGTCGTCACCAGCATCCACCCCGCGCTGCCGATCAGCGCCGCATAGAGCACCAGCATCAGAACCGAATGCCGGATCACGAAATCGGCGGCGCGGCCGTAGCCATGCGCCAGCCGGTCGAAACCGCGGTTGAAAAGCCCGGTGAACCATTCCCAACCCCGCGCGATGAAATTCCAGCTTGCCGCCGGCCGCTTGTCCGAATGCGGTTGCAGGATCAGCGAGGCCAGCGCCGGCGACAGCGTCAGCGAACAGAAGCAGGAAATCGCAGTGGCGACTGCAATGGTAACGGCAAACTGCTGGAAGAACTGCCCGGAGATGCCGCCGAGGAACGCGGTCGGCACGAACACCGCGCACAGCACCAGCGCGATCGACACCAGCGCGCCGCCGACCTCTTCCATGGTGCGCAACGCAGCATCGCGCCGGCTCATGCCGTGTCCGAGATGGCGCTCGACATTCTCGACCACCACGATCGCGTCGTCGACCACGATGCCGACCGCCAGCACGAGGCCGAACAAAGTGAGATTGTTGATCGAGAATCCCAGCGCCGCCATGACCGCGAAAGTGCCGACCAGCGACACGGGTATGGCGATGATCGGAATGATGGCGGGCCGCCAGCCCTGCAGGAATACCAGCACCACGATCACGACCAGCGCCATCGCCTCGTAGATCGTCTTGATCAGTTCGCTGACGGACTGCGCGATGAATTCGGTCGGGTTGTAGCCGATGTTATAGTCGAGCCCCTTCGGAAAACTCGTCTTCAGGTGCTCCATGGTGTTAATGATGCCCTTCGCGGTCGCGAGCGCATTCGAACCGGGCCGCTGCGTCACCAGCAGGGCGACGGCGGATTTTCGCAGCAGGAAGCTGTTGGTCGTATAGGCCAGCGCGCCGAGTTCGATCCGTGCAACGTCGCGCAGCTTGACGGTGCGTCCGTCGGAGCCGGCCTTGACCACGATCTCCTCGAACTGTTTCGCGTCCTTGAGGCGACCGGTGAAGGTGAGGTTCGGCGAGAACGCGCGGTCGGTTATCGGCGGTTCGGCGATCTGGCCGCCGGCAATCTGGACGTTCTGGGCGCGGATCGCCGCCACCACCTCGGCCGCGGTCAGGCCCAGCGTGGCTATCTTGTCGGGATCGAGCCACAGCCGCATCGAATAGTCGCGCGCGCCGAACATCTGGATGTCGCCGACGCCGTCGAGCCGGAGCAACTGGTCGCGAACCTGCAGCAGCGCGTAGTTGGAGATGTAGAGCTGGTCGAACGTGTCGTCCGGCGACAGCATGAACGCGACCATCAGGATGTCGGGGCTGTTCTTGCGGGTGACGACGCCGTTGCGCTGCACCTCTTCGGGCAGCCGCGGCTGCGCGATGGCGACGCGGTTCTGCACCAGCACCTGGGCCTTGTCGAGATCGGTGCCGAGCTTGAACGTGACCGTAATGGTCAACTGGCCGTTCGAGGTCGCCTGGCTGTAGAGATACAGCATGTCCTCGACGCCGTTGATCTCCTGCTCGATGGGGGCTGCGACCGTATCCGAGACGGTTTGCGCCGAGGCGCCGGGATATTGCGTGGTGACCACCACCGTCGGCGGCACCACCTGCGGATATTCGGAGATCGGCAACGTCGTGTAGGCGATCGCGCCGACAATCAGCAGCAAGATCGACAGCACCATCGCCAGGATGGGCTGGTTGATGGAGAGCCGGCCCAGATTCATGTCTTGCCACCGGCTGGCTTGGCTTCAGCGGTATGCGGGGTGACTTTCGCCCCCACGCGCGCGCGTTGCAGGCCATCGACGATGACGCGGTCTTCAGGCTGCAGCCCCTCGCGGATCACGCGCAGGCCTTCGTCGAGCGGCCCGAGCGTCACTGGCTTGGCTTCGACCGTATTGTCGTCCTTGACCACGAAAACGATCTTGCGCGACTGGTCGGTCGCGATCGCCGTGTCCGGCAGCAGCAATGCCTCATAGGGCGAACTGCCGATGATCCGGACCCGGCCGAACTGGCCGGGCAGGATCGAAAGATTTTTGTTCGGGATAACCGCGCGGGTGCGCAGCGTCCCGGTCGAGGCGTCGAGGCGGTTGTCGAGGAAATCCACCTTGCCCTCCAGCGAGGGCTTGGTTTCGCCGGTCAGCGTCACCTGCACCGGGTTCGCCGTATCGCGCGAACTCGGCCGCCTGCCTTCGGACCAAAGCCGGCTGTTGCGCTGGTAGGTCGCCTCGTCGACGTCAAAATAGATGTAGATCGGATCGAGCGAGACAATCGAGGTCAGCAGCGTCGAGCCGCCCTCGCTGCCCTGCACGAGGTTGCCGGGGGTAACCAGATGGCGGCTGACCCGGCCGGTGATCGGCGCGATCACATGGGCAAATTCGATGTTGAGCTGGGCGGCCTTGAGCATGCCTTCCGCCTGCATCTCGGCGGCGTGGGCCGCCTGCAGGGTCTGGCGGCGCTGGTCGACGATGGAATCGGAGACGGCCTGGGTCTGGTTCAGGGTCAAAGCGCGATCGAGTTCGCGCTTGGCAAGCTCCGCCTTTGCGCGGGCGTCCGACAACTGGCCGTTAGCCTGTTCGGCGACCGCTTCGAACGGGCGGGCGTCGATCACGTAAAGCAAATCGCCGGTCTTGACGATGGAGCCGTCGCGGAATTCGACCGATGTGACAAAGCCGCCGACGCGGGCGCGAACCTGGACCTCCTGGACCGCGTCGAACCGCCCGGTGAATTCATCCCAGTCGGTCACGGTACGCTTCACCGGCTGCGCAACGGTGACGGGCGGCGCCGCCGCGGCCGGCTGTTGTGGCGGCTTGTCGCCGCACGCTGACAGCGCCAGCGCAAGCAGCGGGGTCAGCCATTTGAGGCCAGGATGTTTGAGGCTGTGAGGTGATCGCATGTCGGCCCCCGCCGGCAACGCCGGACGCTTCAATTGCTCAGTTGCGGTCAAACCCCATCTCCCGTCTCGACATCCCTGATGGATGAAAGCCGCCGTGGAACTTTGGCGGAGGCCACAGATGTGATCAGTTCCCAGTCTGGTCAAGAAGCCGCAGGGATCAAGCACAATCGTTATGCATTCTCGCAGGCAACGCCCTGCAGCTGCGCCCCCGCAAGGCCGGAGCCGTCACACGGCACAGCAGCTAAACGTCATCCAGTGACGAAAACGTGACATGGCGGACGAGCGCGAGCGCAGAGCGGAGACCGAAAAGAGACGTGCGATCCTCAACCGCCATTGCGAGCGAGGCTGTCTCTACACCCGCCCCACGAGGGGGCGGGTGAAGACCAGCTTCGCTCCGCTGACGGAGCAGCCCCATCTTCGAGCATGACTGCGGGAAAATCCTCGGCTAACCTTCGCCCAAGGTCCGCATAAGGGCTGGCGAAATGTCCGGGGAGGACAAGCGTGCATAAAGGGCGTGTCGTATTCGGCGCGATGGATGAGGTCGTGTTCGGCCGGCCGGCATCCGGGGCGATCGTTGAACAATTGGACCGGCTCGGCGCGAAACGCGCGTTCCTGATGGTCAGCGGCACGCTTAACCGCGAGACCGACGAGATCGAGAAGATTCGCCGCGAGCTGGGGCCGCGCTGCGCCGGCACCTTTGACGCGATGCCGCCGCATACGCCGCGCGCGGCGGTGATTGCTGCGGCCGAGCAGGCCCGCGCCGCCGGGGCCGATCTGATCGTGACCATCGGCGGCGGCTCGATCACCGACGGCGCCAAGGCTGTTCAGCTCTGCCTCGCCAACGACATCCGCAATCCCGACGACATCGATCGCATGAGGGCCGGCCGCGGCACTCCGCCGCAGCTCAAGGCCCCGGTTGTGCGCCAGATCAGCGTGCCGACCACGATCGCCGGCGGCGAGTTTTCCGCAACCGCCGGGGTCACCAACGAGAAGACCAAGGTCAAGGAGGCGCTACGCCATCCGCTGACGATGCCGCGGGCGGTCATTCTCGATCCCTGGCTCAGCCTGCACACGCCGGAATGGCTGTGGCTCTCGACCGGCATCCGCGCCGTCGACCATTGCGTCGAGGGCATTTGCGCGAGCGAGGCGCAACCTTATGGCGACGCCCAGGCGCTGCAGGGCCTGTCGATGCTGGCGCAGGCATTGCCGACGAGTGAAGGCCGATGCCGGCGATCTCGATGCGCGGATGGATTGCCAGATCGGAACCTGGCTTTCGACCGGACCGCTCACTTCCGGCGTGCCGATGGGCGCCAGCCACGGCATCGGCTACGTGCTCGGCGCGGAGTTCGGCGTGCCGCACGGCCATACTTCCTGCGTGATGCTGCCGTCGGTGATGCGCTGGAACAAGTCAGCGAATGCCGAGCGACAGGCGCTGGTGGCGGCCGCGATGGGTCATCCGGGCGAGGACGCCGGCGACGTGCTCGACGCCTTCATCCGCAACCTCGGCATGCCGCGGAGCCTGCGCGACGTGAAGGTCGGCCCTGAGCATTTCGACCGCATCGCGCAGGCCGCGATGTCAACGCCCTGGGTGCCGCGCAACCCGCGCAAGATCGAGGGGCCGGCACAGGTGCGCGAGATTCTGGATATGGCCGCGTAGGGAGACGACAACCAACATGTACACCGGCAAGCATGCACTTCTCCGCCCGCTGCAGCCCGCCTTCATCATGGCGGACACGGGCGAAACGGTCACCTATCGCGAGTTGGAGGCGCGCAGCAACCGGCTCGCGCATCTGTTTCGCAATCGCGGCCTCAAGCGGCTCGACCACTATTCGATCTTCATGGAGAACAACAGCCGCTATCTCGAAGCCTGCGGCGCCGGCGAACGCTCGGGCCTCTATTACACCTGCGTGAACTCCTATCTGACCGCGGGCGAACTCGCCTACATCCTGACCAACAGCCAGTCGCGCATCCTGATCACGTCACAGGAAAAGCTCGATATCGCGCGCGAGGCGCTGAAGGAGTGCCCCAAGGTCGAGCTCTGCATCGTCGCCGATGGCGAAGGCGAGAGCGATCGCATCGTCGGCCTGCAGGAAGTAACGGCCGATATGCCGCACACTCCGATCGCCGACGAGTGTGTCGGCACCGCGATGCTGTATTCCTCCGGCACCACCGGCCGCCCGAAGGGCATTCTGCGCCCACTGCCGGAACTGTCCGCCGATCAGCAACTGCCGCTGTTCGATTTCCTGACGAAGATCTGGCACTACCGCGAGGGCATGATCTATCTGTCGCCCGCACCGCTCTACCATTCGGCGCCGCAGGCTGCCGTCAACCTCACGATCAAGATGGGCGGCACCGTCATCATCATGGAGCGGTTCGATCCCGAACAATATCTCGCACTGATCCCGAAATGGGGCATCACCCACACCCAGCTGGTGCCGACGATGTTTTCGCGGATGCTGAAACTGCCGGAAGAAGTGCGCACGCGCTACGATCTGTCGTCGCTGGAGATCGCGGTTCACGCCGCCGCGCCCTGCCCCGCGGCCGTCAAGGACGACATCATCAAATGGTGGGGACCGATCGTCCACGAATATTACGGCGCCACCGAAGGGCTCGGCTTCACCGCCTGCAACAGCCAGGAATGGCTCGCCCATCGCGGCACCGTGGGTAAGGTGCTGCTCGGCGATCTGCACATCCTCGATGAAAACTTGAAAGCGTGCCCGGTCGGCACCGCAGGCACGGTGTGGTTCAAGACCGCCACGCCGTTCGAATATTTCAACGATCCCGCGAAGACCCAGGAGGCTCGCTCGGCCGACGGCGCCATGAGCACGGTCGGCGACGTCGGCTATGTCGACGACGACGGCTATCTCTATCTCACCGATCGCGCGACGTTCATGATCATCTCAGGTGGCGTCAACATCTATCCGCAGGAATGCGAGAACCTCTTGATCACCCATCCCAAGATCGCGGATGCCGCGGTGTTCGGCGTGCCCAATCCGGATCTCGGCGAGGAAGTGAAGGCGGTGGTGCAGCCAATGCCGGGCGTTTCGCCCGATCAGGAGCTGGCCGACGAACTGATCGCCTTCTGCGGCCAGTCGCTGTCGCGCCAGAAAGTGCCGCGTTCGATCGATTTCGAGGCCGAGCTGCCGCGCCTTCCGACCGGAAAACTCTACAAGCGGCTGCTGCGCGATCGCTACTGGGGCAACAAGACCTCGCGGATCGTGTGAAGATGCCCGCTTGATGCGAGCTGCCTGAAATCCGACGCAAATCGGCGACACGCAGTGGTGCGGTGCATCATTGATGTCGGGCACAAGCCGCGGGACCGCGTGCGTTCCGCCTTGCGGATTTCTCCTACGCCGAATTGCCAACATTGTCACAGGCCTGCCCGGTTGCCCGAGCCTGCTGCCGTGCTATCGTCCGCCGCAATCGGTTCATCGAGACCGGATAAAATGTGGAGGGGACCATGCGGAGCGTTCAAGCGCTTGCCGCGGCGGCATTGCTTTTGCTGCCGGCCTGCGATGTTGCGTCGGCGGCGGGCGAGCCCAAACAGGGCGGCATCTTCAGGGTCTATCACCGCGACAGCCCCGGCAGCGCCTCGATCCACGAGGGTGCGACCTATTCGGTCAACATCCCCTTCATGCCCGTATTCAACAATTTGGTCGTCTTCAAGCAGGACGTCCCGCAGAACAGCGTCGAGTCGATCGTGCCTGATCTGGCCGAGAGCTGGGCCTGGAGCGGCGACAACAAGAAGCTGACCTTCAAGCTGCGCAAGGACGTCAAATGGCATGACGGCAAGCCGTTCACATCGGCCGACGTCAAATGCACCTTCGACATGCTGATGGGCAAGTCGCAGCAGAAGTTCCGGCAGAATCCGCGCAAGTCCTGGTACGATCAGGTCAGCGACGTGACCGTGAACGGCGACTACGAGGCTTCGTTCGACCTGAAGCGGCCGCAGCCGGCTTTGCTGTCGCTGCTCGCTTCGGGCTACACGCCGGTCTACCCCTGCCACGTTTCGCCGGGCGACATGCGCACCAAGCCTGTGGGCACCGGACCGTTCAAGTTCGTCGAGTTCAAGGCCAACGAATCGATCAAGCTCACGAAGAATACGGACTACTTCAAGAAGGGCCTGCCGCATCTTGACGGCATCGAATTCACCATCATCACCAACCGTTCCACCGCCATCCTCGGATTCGTATCCGGCAAGTTCGACATGACGTTCCCGACCGAGGTGTCGATCCCGCTGCTGAAGGACGTCAAGAGCCAGTCGCCGAATGCGGTTTGCGTGACCGAGCCGATCAACGTGTCGACGAACATCATCATCAATTCGTCCGCGCCGCCGTTCGACAATCTCGATGTCAGGCGGGCGCTCGCGCTGTCGATGGATCGCAAGGCATTCATCCAGATCATGTTCGAGGGACAGGCAGATGTTGGTGGCACCATGCTGCCGGCGCCGGGCGGCCTGTGGTCGATGCCGAAGGAGATGCTGGAATCGATCCCCGGCTACGGTCCGGACATCAATGCCAACCGCGAAGAGGCCCGAAAACTGATGCAGAAGGCCGGCTACGGCCCGGACAAGCGCCTCGCCGTCAAGGTCGCCACGCGCAACATCGCGATTTACCGCGATCCCGCCGTCATCCTGATCGACCAGTTGAAAAGCATCTATATCGACGGCGAACTCGATGTCGTCGACACCGCGCAGTGGTTCCCGAAAGTCGCGCGCAAGGATTACTCGCTCGGCCTCAACCTGACCGGAAACGCGGTCGACGACCCCGACCAGTCGTTCTACGAAAACTATTCCTGCGGATCCGAACGGAATTACACCAACTACTGCAACAGGGAGATCGAGAAGCTGTTCGACCAGCAATCCGACGAGACCGACAAGGACAAACGGAAGAAACAGGTCTGGGAGATCGACAAGAAGTTGCAGGAGGACGTGGCGCGCCCGATCATCTTCCACGGCCGGTCTGCGACCTGCTGGCATCCTTACGTCAAAGGCGTTACCATCATGGTGAATAGCTCGTACAACGGCTATCGCTACGAAGACGTCTGGATGGACAAGTAGCGTTCAGCCCAAGCAAGACGCCAGCCTAAAGGCAGCAGGTCAGGGAGAGCAGCAGGTTGTTTGCTTATATCGTGCGACGCCTCGCGTTGATGCTCGTGACCCTGATCGGGATCTCGATCATCATCTTCGTGCTGCTGCGCGTCGTCCCCGGCAATATCGTCGACATCCTGTTCGACGCCGCCGGCTTCGTCGATCCCACCGACAAGGCCAATCTGGAAAAGGAACTCGGCCTCAATCTGCCGATCTGGCAGCAATATCTGAACTGGATCGGCGGCTTGTTGCACGGCGATCTCGGCTATTCCTACGTCTCGGAAAAGCCGGCGCTGCAGGAGATATTGCCGCGTATTCCGATCACGGCGCGGCTGGCGGCCCTGGCGCTACTGTTCTCGGCTTCGATCGGCATCCCGCTTGGCGTCATCAGCGCCGTGCATCAGGGCACACGGCTCGACTACACCCTGCGCGTCGTCAGCCTGAGCGGCCTGTCGCTGCCCTCGTTCTGGCTCGGTCTGCTGATCCTGATGGCGTCGGTTTCGCTGTTCGGCACCATGCCGATCTACAATCCGAATCCAAAGACCTGGACCGAGGCATTCGCGATCTATGCCGTTCCGGCGATGGCCGTCGGCTTTCGCAGCGCCGCACTCACCATGCGCATCACGCGCTCCTCGATGCTGGAAATCCTGCGTCAGGACTACATCCGCACCGCGCGCGCCAAGGGCGCTTCCGAGTCCTCGGTCAATTATCGCCACGCGTTGAAGAACGCCATTCTCCCGGTCATCACCGTGATCGGCATCGAGGCGGCGTTCCTGATCGGCGGGCTGATCGTCACCGAAACCGTGTTCAATATTCCCGGCGTCGCCCGCTTCCTGGTCGAGGCGCTGCGCTGGCGCGATTACCCGATCGTTCAGAACATCGTCATGCTGATCGCCGTCGTCGTGGTTTTCGCGAATTTCACCGTCGATATGCTCTACGCCGCGATCGATCCACGCATCCGGTATGGGGACTAGCCGCTTGACCACGATCAACTTCGATAGCGAATTAAAACGGGCGGGAGCCTATTCGACGCGCGGCTGGCGCCGGCTGTTGTTTCTCGCCCAACGCTACATGCTCGGCACCATCGGCCTGATCATCATGGTGCTGTTCGTCTGGATGGCGATTTCGGCCGACCTGATCTGCCGCTACGATCCCCTCAGCGTCGATTCCGCGCAACGGCTGGTCGGACCCAGCGCGGCGCACTGGATGGGGACCGATTCATTCGGCCGCGACGTCTGGAGCCGGATCGTCCATGGCGCGCGGGTTTCGCTGGCTGTCGGCATCGGCGCCACGGTGCTGGGATCGTCGATCGGCGTCATCGTCGGCCTCGCCTCGGGCTATCTGTCGGGTTGGGTCGACCTGGTGTTCCAGCGCGTCACGGATATTCTGCAGGCGCTGCCCTTGCTGGTGCTGGCGCTTGTCATGACGGCGGCGCTCGGGCCATCGCTGCCGAACGTGATCATCGCCATTGCAATCCCGCTGATCCCGACGGTCTCCCGCGTGATCCGCGCCAATACGCTGGCGCTGCGCGAACTGCCGTTCGTCGAGGCGGCAAAGTCGATCGGCATGAGCGAGACCCGCATCGCGTTCCGCCACGTGCTGCCCAATACGCTGGCGCCCCTGATCGTGCTGGCGACCGCGCAGCTCGGCTCCACCATCCTCACCGAAGCTTCGCTGTCGTTTCTCGGCCTCGGCATTCCCGAGCCCTATCCTTCCTGGGGCCGCATGCTGTCGGAATCGGCGGCGGAATATGTCCGTACCGCGCCGTGGCTGGTGATCTTCCCCGGCGTGGCGATCAGCCTCGCCGTGTTCGGCACCAATCTGTTCGGCGATGCGCTGCGCGACATCCTCGACCCGAGGCAGCGCGGCTGATGACGCGAGATGAGAGGCGAAGACACGGTTCTCGATGTGAAGAACCTGCAGACGGTGTTCTTCACCAATTCGGGACTGTTCCGCGCGGTCGACGACCTGTCGTTCAGCGTCCGCCGCGGCGAGACGCTGGCGATCGTCGGTGAATCCGGCTGCGGCAAGAGCGTGACCGCGCTGTCGGTGATGCGGCTGGTGCCGGACCCGCCCGGCCGGATCATCGGCGGATCGGTGACGCTGGAGGGCACCGACCTGCTCGGCCTCCACGAGGCCGACATGCGCAAGATCCGTGGCAACCGCATCTCGATGATTTTTCAGGAGCCGATGACCTCGCTCAATCCGGTGATGCGGATCGGCGACCAGATCACCGAGGTGCTGCGCTTGCACCGGGACATGACCTCGAAGGAGACGTGGGCCAAGGCGGTCGAGATGCTGCGGCTGGTGCGAATCCCCGAGCCGGAACGGCGGGCGCAGGAATATCCGCATCAGCTGTCCGGCGGGATGCGGCAGCGCGCGATGATCGCGATGGCGCTGGCGTGCCGACCGGCGCTGTTGATCGCGGACGAGCCGACCACAGCGCTCGACGTGACGATCCAGGCGCAGATCCTGGCGCTGATCGTCGATCTGCAGACGACGCTCGGCACCGGATTGATCCTGATCACGCATGACCTCGGCGTGGTGGCGCAGACCGCCCAGCGCGTCATCGTGATGTATGCGGGCAAGAAGGTCGAGGAAGCGACCGTGGAAGATTTGTTCGCAAACCCGAAACACCCCTACACGCGCGGACTGATGGCCTCGATGCCGGCGGTGATCTCGTTCGGCGCCAAGACCGATGCGCGACTGAACGAAATTCCCGGCATGGTGCCGTCGCTGACGAACCTGCCGGCGGGCTGCGCCTTTGCGCCGCGCTGCAGCCTCGCCATCGATCGTTGCCGCGCCGAATATCCGCCGCTGCAGGAAGTCGATGGCGGCCATCTTGCAGCGTGCTGGCGGGCGGCGGAACTGGTAGGCGCGCCATGACCGAGCAACGTCCCCTGTTGGAGGTTACCGACCTCGTCAAGCATTACGCCGTGCGCGGCGGCATTTTGCGCCGGCGCATCGGCACCGTGCATGCCGTCGACGGCGTCAGCTTCTCCGTCGGCAAGGGTGAAACACTCGGCATGGTCGGTGAATCCGGCTGCGGCAAATCGACGGTGGCGCGCAGCGTGCTGCGGCTGGTGGAGCCCTCCTCGGGCGCCATCAAGCTCGACGGCACCGATATCACCGGCCTCAGCAAGTCGGAGATGCGGCCGCACCGGCGCTCGATGCAGATCGTGTTCCAGGACCCGTTCGCCTCGCTCAATCCACGCATGACCGCGGGCGACATCGTCGGCGAACCGCTCAGCGTGCACGGTCTTGCCACCGGCCGCGCGCAGCAGGAACGCGTCGCCGAACTGTTCGCGCAAGTCGGCCTGCGCGCCGACCAGATGAAGAACTATCCGCACCAGTTCTCCGGCGGACAGCGGCAGCGCATCTGCATTGCGCGGGCGCTGTCGCTCGGGCCGAAGCTGATCGTGTGCGACGAGCCGGTCTCGGCGCTCGACGTCTCGATCCAGGCGCAGGTGATCAATTTATTGATCGACCTGCAGCGCAAGAACAATTTTTCATACCTGTTCATCGCACACGACCTCGCCGTGGTCGCCCATATCAGCCACCGCGTCGCCGTGATGTATCTCGGGCGCATCGTCGAGATCGCGGACAAGACCGAATTGTTTGCCGACCCGCGTCACCCCTACACGCAGGCGCTGTTGGCCTCGGTCCCGATCGCCGATCCCAAGGCCAAGAAACTGGCGCCGATGGTCGATGGCGACGTGCCGAGCCCGATCAATCCGCCGTCAGGCTGCGCCTTCCACACCCGCTGCCGCTACGTGATGGATCGCTGCAAGGTGGAGCGGCCGGCGCTGCTGGAAGCGGGCGTAGGGCATCAGGTGGCGTGCTGGCTGAATGACGGCACGGGACGCGCGGAGAATTTGTAAGGCGGTGCCGTAGCCCAGGCGAGCGAAGCGACCCCGGGGACCGGTCCCGCATATCGCTCCGCTCATGCGGGCTACAAATCAAACGCAGGTCTTGTAGGGCGGGCAAAGCGAAGCGTGCCCACCATCTCGCAGCTTGCCGGGCGATGGATGGTGGGCACGTCGCTGCGCTCCTTTGCCCACCCTACGCACCTGAATGACGGCTTGTTCTCCCTGGGAATCGCGGACTTTGCGCCGCATTGTTGTTCCAGACCCGACGTTTGACGCAGATACGACTACCTGTTCGACGCGAGGCGATTGCCCGGCGCGCGATTGACGGCGGCGACAGCCGACGCCTGACGCCGTTCCAACGCGCCGGTGCCGAGGATGGCTTCGATCGCCGAACTGCCTGCCGCCTCCAGCGCCGCGATGGCCTCCGTGGCCCAGCGGTAGGACGATTCGAAGATTTCGGTGTGGCGATCGAAATCCGTCACGTCGACCCCGTCCGGAGACGGCGGCCGCATCACCGTGTCGAGCGGCCCGACCGGCAGCGTATCGTAGCGCTGGTGCGCCACCAGGCTTCGCCAAAGCACGTTCACCGCGCTGGGTGCCTCAGGCAGCAGTTTCTTGCGGAACGGCGTCAGCATCGCGGCGATCAATTCGAACCGTCCCGGCAGCGAGGCATAATCGACATCGAACATCTCCGCTGCCGGCTCGCCGAAATGCACGACCAGATTGGGACCGCTCTTGAGCTGGTGCATCGACGTCAGCGGCACGTTGTCGATCAGGCAGCCATCGACCAGCATCGCGCCCTCCGGCGTGTAGAACGGCGGCAGCAGGCCCGGGATCGCGCTCGATGCGCGCACCGCCTGCCAGAGCGGGCCGGTGCGGATCAGTTCGAGATTATGGGTGGAAAGATTGGTCGCGACCGCCGCAAACGGCCGCCAGCAATCCTCGATCCGGCAGTCGGCGCCGTATTGATGGGCCAGCGCGCGATCGAACGCCTTGTGATCCAGCAGCGAATAGCGCGGCCAGGTTGGCCGGCGAAAACTTCGGCTTTTCACGAAGATCTCGTGCGTGCCGCGTTCGAGATGCTCGGCTTCGAGATTTTTGGCGAAACCGGCCGCCATGGCCGAGCCGACGCTGGTGCCGACGAAGATATCGAACATCGCGCCGCGTTCGCGAAACGCCTTGTAGATTCCGACATGCGCGGTACCGAAACTGCCGCCACCGGCGGCTACGAAGCCGACCGCCCGGCCGCACAGGAAACGAACCAGGCTGTCGATATCGATCTGGTCTTCGAGGGCGACATGGTGATGCATGAACGCCGGCAGCCGGGCCAGCCAGGCCGTGGTGCCGGAGACCTCGCCGCTGCGATGGTCGTGAATGCGGACCAGGCGTCTTGCCGAGACGGAATGAACTTCGCAGGCGAATGCCTCGATCTCCGTCAGTGCGGCGGCGGGCGCCTCGCCGCGGCACGCAAACACGACCATGTCGGCTTGACGGATGGCCTTGCGCGCCCATGGCGAGGCATCGTGGCAGCCGAGATAAACCACCAGCGGCGCGGTGTGTTCGAGTTTGTTGAGCCACTCGGTGACTTCGTGCGCATCGAGCGCGTAACCCGGAAACGTCGCCTTCAGGCGGTCGGCATCGACGATCTCGGCCTCGATCGCGGCGAGCCCCTCGCGCATCCGGCGATCGAACGCGCCCGGCAGTGGCTCCGATCCGCCGTCGATCAGCGCCACGGTGCGCGCTTTCGGCGACGAGGGAAGCGGCGCGATGCGTGCGGTCTCCTTGGCGAACCGCCGCGCCAGCGCAGCCAGCACCGCCTCGACGATGGCAGGGGCTTCTTCGACCAGCTTCTGGTAGGCCGGGCGCGTCAATGCCAGTACGCTGGTGTCGCGGATCGCGATCACATCGGCTGTGCGCGGGCCATTGGCGAAGAAGCCGATCTCGCCGACGAGTTCGCCGGCGCGAAGCTCGGCGATCGGTTCGCTATAGCCGGTCTTGCGCACCGCGAGCGCGCCATGCAGTACCAGAAAAAGCGAATCCGACGGCCCGCCTTGCGCGACCAGCATCTGCCCACGCACCAGATCCTGGCGGACCATGGCATGGAGCGTCTTCAAGCGCTGTTCGGAACTTAGCGTTCGAAACAGCGCGAACTCCTCCAGGGCGGAGCTCCACGCAAGCACCGAACTCGATCCACTCATTTGGCGCACCCGGTTGAAACGGCCTGACTTTAGCGTCGGGCCATGCCAGCCGCGAGCGATATAAAGGCCGCGACCGGTCGCACCGCAGCAATACGGCGCTGCTAACGCACTGCAGCATGAACGCCGAAGCCGTTCCTCGATTACGCCGCCCAACGGTTGCGATTCTTCTCGGCGAGAATCGGCCGGATCAGCCGGCCAAAGCGCTCGGCTTCCTCGTCATGCAAATAGCCGGACAGGCAGAAGGAATGGCAGCCGGCGTCGATGAATTGCTGCAGCGTGTCGGCGCATTGCGACGGGATTGCCGACGACGGCGATGCCGGCGCCGGGGCGGACTTTTGTGATGCCGGTCCATAGATGCGGCAGCAGGAGGTCGCCATGCTCGCGGGCAAGCTGCTGCACGCGCAGGTTCGCTTCCGACTTGGTGTAGAGCGTCTTGATTTCCTGTTTCTGCCGCTCGGTGGCATGGCGCACCAGTTGATCGGCGGCCTCCCAGGCATCGGCCTCGTTCTCGCGGCAGATCACCTGCAGCCGCATGCCGAATCCGATGTCGTCTTCACGGTCATGCGCGCGCGCCATCTGCCTGATCTCGGCGATGTTCGAGGCGATCTTGTCCGGCAGGTCGCCCCAGAACAGATGCACGTCGGAATGTTTTGCCGACAATTCCCAAGCCTGGCGCGACCCGCCGCCGAGATAGAATTTTGGAAACGGCTGTTGAAACGGGCGCGGCCGGATATGCGCGCCTGAGAGCTTGTGAAATTTTCCTTCGAAGTTCAGCGGTCCGCGCGTGGTCCACAGCGCCTTGAGGATCGAGACTTCCTCCTCCATCAGCTCGTAACGCGCTTCCTTCGGGTAACGCACGCCCTCGCCTTCGACCTCGCTCTCGTTCTGGCCCGCGATCAGATTGATGCAGATGCGTCCGCCCGACATCTGGTCGAAGGTCGAGATCATCTTCGCCAGCAGCACCGGGTTGATGTAGCCGGGCCTTGCTGCAATCAGCGGCTTGATCGACGACGAACGCGCCGCCATGAACGCGCCTGATATCCACGCCTCCCAGCATGTCGAGCCGACCGGGATCAGCAGATATTCAAAGCCTGCCGCTTCCGCCGCCTGCACCACGCGGTCGCACAGTTCGGGAGAGCCCGGAATCTGCGCATCCATCAGGCCATAGGCCGTGGTGTCGCCATGCGTGGGCAGATACCAGCCGAATTCGAGCGGACGCATGAAAACCTCTTATGTTGGCGCGCTTGCCGGCGCGTCTGTGCTTGATCGGCGTCAAAGCCTTTGGGTGGAAGCAGTCTAGCGTCAGAACGGCGTGCCGCAATCGGGTTGAATCGCGGCGCCCGCAGCACTATTTCGATTTCATTCGCGCATGCGCCACGATGGAGATGTCTGCCATGTCCCCGGTCTCGTTGCTTCTCAATGTCATCTGGATCGTACTCGGCGGCGCGTGGATGGCGTTCGCCTGGCTGGTTGCCGCCGTCGTCATGGCGATCACGATCGTCGGGATTCCCTGGGCGCGGGCCGCATTCAACATCGCGGCCTATACCTTGTTCCCGTTCGGCTTCACGGCGGTCTCCCGCGACGCCTATACCGGCATGGAGGATGTCGGCACCGGCCCGCTCGGGGTGATCGGCAACATCATCTGGCTGGTGCTGGCGGGATGGTGGCTGGCGCTCGGGCACCTCGTCACGGCCGTGTTGCTGGCCGTGACCATCATCGGCATTCCCTTTGCCTGGGCGCACCTGAAACTTGCCGGCATCGCGCTGTGGCCGATCGGCAAGGTCATCGTTCCCGCGACTTGAACTCCGGCCCGGCTTAGCCCGAGGCCGTCGTCTCCGCCGGCTTCAGCCGCTCGAACTCGGCGTCGCTGATCTCGGTCTGAGCCACCAGCACGCTGCAGCGCAGGCGCTTGACCAGATAGCTGCCGATCGAACCGAACCAGCGCGCCAGCGTCCCCTGCGGGCGGTGGCCGACGACGACGAGATGCGCGCCGATTTCCTCGGCCACCTCGGCGATTTTCTGACCGGCATCGCCGACCTCGAGCCGCGCGGTCGGCGTAAAGCCCACGGCCCTCAGCCGTTCGCATCCCTCGTTCAGGATGGCCTTGTAATCCTCGGTCTGCAGCTCGATCGGGATCGTGAGCCCGGCCTCGGGCGTCATGATCGAGGAAACCTCGACCACGGCGAGCAGAAACACCTCGGAATGGCAGAGTTGTGCGAGCTTTGCGCCCTCCCGCAACGCGCGCCGCCCCTCGACCGAACCGTCATAGGCGAGAAGAACCTTCTTATACATCGGACGTCCCCATCGATGGTGAGAAGATCAATGTGCCGAGAGTAGCACCAATTCGGGGAACGGATCGGAATTTTGAGGGAGGGGGAAGTCCCGTGCCAAGCCACCTTGGTCTATCGGACCACGCGATGCACCCGGCCGCCATCGAATGATCCCGAGGGGAACAGGTAAGGCCTGCCACAATTGCGCGCCGCGCCGCAAGAAACATCTGAGCGGCAGCGTGCTAGGGACAGAGATAACCGGCGCCGCTGGGGTTTTTGAAACAACCGACCGATTCCGGCAGCAGATGTTTCGGCAGCCACAGCACGACTTCGGGAAAGAAGATGCAGAACGCGATCGCGGCAAAGAACACGATGTAGATGGGGAACGACGCCAGCATGGCTCTGCCGAAGCGTACCCCGACGAATTTCGACGCCATCAGCAGCGCCAGCCCGTAAGGCGGTGTGATCAGCCCGAATGCCAGCGTCACGATGATGACAACGCCCATGTGCACCGGATTGATATCGGCGTTCTTGGTCAGGTCGTCGATGATCGGCATGAAAATGATGATCGCGGGTATCGCGTCGATAAAGTCGCCGACCACCACGAACAGCGCCACCAGCAACAGCATGATCAGAAATGGATCGCCGCCGGCCGCCGACGATATCCAGCCCGATACCACGGCCGGGCCGCGCAGATAGGCTAGCATCCAGCCGAACACCGAAGCGGCGCCGATGGTGATGAGCGGAATCGAATACAGCAGTCCGGTCATCGCCATGTCGCGCGGCAAATGCTGGTAGTGCCGGCGATTGAGCAACGGAATTGCCACGAACACGATGTAGGCCACGGCGATGATGCCGGCTTCGGTCGGTGTGAACTGGCCGGTGAGGATGCCGCCCATGATGATGAACGGGATCATCAGCGGCACGGCCGCCGCCTTGGTGGCGGCGGTGAACGCGCCAAACGTGGCGCGCTCGCGCTTGATGCCGAGCGGCCCGAAGAAGAAACTGTAGATCATCAACCCGATGCCGACGAACACGCCGGGCACCACGCCCCGAGAAACAACCCGCCGATCGACACATTGCCGGTCGCGCCATACACCACGGCCATGATGCTGGGCGGAATCAGATTGGCCATGGTCGAGGCCGAGGCGATCAGCGCCGCCGTGAAGGCGAGATCGTAGCCTTCCCGCTTCATTTCCGGCGCAAGCGTTCGCGACAGGATGGCGACGTCGGCGGCGGATGAGCCGGAAATGCCGGCAAAGAACATGCTGAAGATCGTCACCACCTGCGCCAGGCCGCCGCGCAAATGTCCGACAAGCGTTTGCGACAGCGTAATCATGCGGACGGTGACGTTCGCCGACGTCATGAGATCGCCGACCAGCAGGAAGAACGGCACGGCGAGCAGGGCTTCGCTGTCCATTCCGTTGAAGAGTTGGGCCATCATCGAGGCGAGGCTGACGGATGTGAAAGCGGTCACCACCAGCACGGACGCAATCAGGGCAAAGGCCACCGGCACGCCCATGTAGCCGAGAAACAGGAAAAGAAATCCCATCAGGAAGATGAGTGCGCCATTGGTCGTCACAGCGCGTTCCTCTTATCGTCGGCGTGCCACGGTGCCGGCAAAGCCGTTCGTTCCAGCCGTTGACCATCTGCTCGATCGTGAAAATCGCGACCAGCAGGCCGCTCAGCGGAATGGCCGCGTAGAAGCTCGACAGCGGCGTCATGGACGGCATGCGAAGGCTCTTGAAGCCGTCCAGGAAGTTCAGGTACCCGAAATAGATCATGCAAAAGGCGACGCCCAGCACCACCAGGCGGTTGAACAGCTCGAAGAACAGCCGCTTATTGCCGGTCAGCGATTTCGCAAGCACGGCGAGATAGAGGTGATCGTTGCGCCGCGTTGCCGCGCCGACGCCGATGAAGATGCCGTAGATAAAGAACGTCATCGTCGCCTCCTGGAGCCAGAGCCAGGGATGGCCGATGGTACGGGTGACAACATCGCACATCACCAGGACGGAGAATCCGGTGATGGCGACGCCGCAGAGAATCATCAGAACCTGTTCAAGCCCGTCGAGCGCGCGCCACTTCAGGTGGCGTTGCTCCTCCAGCACGAGGCTATTGAATCCGGACATGATCACTTCTCGAATCCGCGAGTGACGAACACGGCGCGGCGGGAAGCCACCGCTCCCCGCCGCGCTGACTTGCTGCCTATTGAACGTTGCGCACCATGCCGAGGACCTTGACGGCGTTCGGTCCGAGATCGGACGCCAGCTTGTCCTGGATCGGCTTGCTGACGGCCATGAAACCGGTCTTGTCGACGGTCTTGACGACCTTGACGCCGATCTTCTCCAGCTTCGCCTGCGCCTCATGTTCGAGCTTGAAGGCCGCCGCCGGCTCGTTGCGGCTGACCTCGTCGGCCGCCGCCTGCACCCACTTTTTTTGCTCGTCGCTGAGGGTGCTCCATACCTTGTCACTGACGAACAGCACGGCATTGTTCGCTTCGTGCTCGGTGAGCGAAAGCACCGGGGCAGGTTCGTAATGCTTGTTGACCAGATAATTGTTGATGCCGTTCTCGGCCATGTCGACGACGCCGGTCTGCAGCGAGGTATAAACCTCTCCGAACGGCATGTGCACCACTTGCGCGCCATAGGCAGGGAATGTGGTGTCTTCCGTCACCGTTGCCTGCACCCGCACCTTGATACCTTTGAGGTCGGCAACTTTCTCGATCGGCTTCTTGCCGTACATGTGCCGCAGGCCTTGCGATCCCAGCGCCGAGCATATGCGCGCCCTTCATCTTGGCCGCATACAGCTCTTTCATCGCCGCGATCACCGCGGGGTCGCCGAGCACCTTGATGGCATGGGCCTCGTCGCGGAAGATGTAGTGGATCGAAAATACGCCTGACTCCGGTTGCGCGGTCGAGGCATTGGCGGTCGACAGCATCACGAAATCGATGTCGCCGGTTTGGACTTTCTGCAGCGTCTGCGCTTCGGTGCCGAGTTGGGCGCCGGGATATTGATTGATCGAGAGCGTGCCCTTGCTTAGTTCGGC
The DNA here is from genome assembly GCA_963742935.1 of uncultured Alphaproteobacteria bacterium. Lineage (GTDB taxonomy): Bacteria > Pseudomonadota > Alphaproteobacteria > Rhizobiales > Xanthobacteraceae > Bradyrhizobium. Next base: position 49,003 of record CAVUOI010000053.1, read on the forward strand.
CAGCTTCTTACTGAAGATTTCGGCGCCGATGCCGTAGCCGCTGTTCTTGGGCTGGTCGTAGGCGAATGAGAATTCGCGCTTTTGAGCCGATGCCGCCGACGACGCCATGGCAAGGGCGGCGCCCAGCAGAATGCCGCGCGCGAACGGCAGATACCGTGAAACGGACATTGAATTCCTCCCCTGCTTCGCCGCTTTTGCGGACTGATTGTCGCCATCGCCCGATCGGGCCCGGCGTCTGTTCCATTATGCCGGAAGCGGACAGGTAAACAAGATAGTTTATTAGATTGTATACTATCCTGTCCGATGGCAAATTGACCCCATGGCGATCGCCAAAACCTCGAAAAAGCTGCCTGCTCGCCGCGACGTCGTGACGACCGCCGGGAACCCCGTCTCGGCTGTGGCGCAGCACGAGCGCGAGCCGATCGCGCATCTGATCGTTCGGAGAGCTTGAGGAAGATGTCGTGCTGGGAAGACGCCATCCACGCGAGCGCCTGGTCGAGCAGGATCTCTGCGCGGCCTTTGACACCCATCGCGGCGACATCAGGCTCGCGCTGTTCGAATTGGAAAAGCGCGGCATCGTGGAGCGCATTCCGAACCGCGGCGCGATCGTGCGCGATCTCAGGCCGCGGGAGGTGAGCGAGATTTATAGTGTGCGCGAGGAACTCGAGGTGATGGCCGTGCGGATTCTGCCGTTCCCGGTGACGGCCGCCGACATCGTCAAACTCGAGGCGGTGCAGCGCGAGCACGGCAAGGCCGTCGATGCCGGCGACCTGCTGGCCGTGTTCCACAGCAATGTGCAATTCCACCGCGCCCTGTTCGGGCTATGCGGCAATGGCTGCCTGATCGAGACCATCGAGAACCTGGCGCAAAAGGTTTCCGGTATCCGCTCCTACGCTTACGCCAACCCGGGCGCGCTGAACGACGCCCGCCAGGACCACATGGCCATGATCGAAGCGCTTCGGCACGCGCGCCGCGAGGAACTGATCATGCTGACGCGGCGTCATCTCAAACCGGCGGAGCAGGCGTATATCCGCGCCTACCGGCAGCGCTTTGGCGACGTCGCAGGCGCCTGACAAACCCCAATCCATACAGCAAGGGCCGTTGCCCCTGCCCGGCCAATCGGCTAAATGGGGCCGGCGAAGCACCCGTAGCTCAGCTGGATAGAGCGTTGCCCTCCGAAGGCAAAGGTCACACGTTCGAATCGTGTCGGGTGCGCCAGAATACAATCCGGAACAAAGCTGGGCACCAAATGGGGCCAATGCAGAGACTGCTTTTTCCTGGAAAGCGACACTGAAGTAGACGTGGAAAGCACTTGCAAAGGCGCTCGTCCTACGATCTTTTTAAGCCCATCTGATAGATGAAACCTTGATTAAGGTGGTTAGGCGGAAGGTTGCTGGCTAGCATCGCCGCGCAGCCTAACCAAAGAAACGCCGTCGCGAAGATAGAAGCTCTCACTTAGGTTGAATGACGCGCTTAGACTAAAAATCGCGCCAAATACTGCGCAAGCGTCGTAGAAGCTCGATGCTGATCGCCATCGATCCGCCACCGCGCGCACGTGTCGTCACTCCACCTTCCCCGCCGTGGTCTCCTGCCCCCGCCCCGCCCGCCAGACCGGATCCGGGCGCGACCATAGCACCGTGTTGCGGATCGCTTCGGCCAATGCCTCTGCCTGCACGGCCAGGAAGCGCGCGCCTTTTTCGGCCGTGGCGGTCCGCGGGTCTCCCCAGGTGCCGGTGACCGGGGCGCGTTCGGAGAATGAGTAGAAGCGGGAGAAGCCGGCCGGCACGTGCACCGGGGCCGGCGCCTGCTGCATCGCTTCATCGAGCTTATGCGATTTCACGATGTCGTTCGCTATCGCCATCATCACCGAGGTTTCGCCTTCGCAGGCATGTTTCGGCGCGGAGTCGGACTCGAAGATCGCAGCGATTTTTTCCGGCCTCAGAAACCAAGGCGTCGTGGCCACGATAGGAAAATCATGGGCCACCGCCAGTTCGCGCGATGCCACGGCAAGCGGATCGATGTTGCCGCCGTGGCCGTTGACGATCAGCAGGCGGGCAAAGCCCAATGCGCGAAGCGATCGCACGATGCTTTCGAGGATTGCGCGATAGGCGGCATAGTCGACGCTGATGGTCCCGCCGAACGGCAGATGATGTTCACTCAACCCCAGCCACAGGCCGGGCAGCACGGCGACCGGCACGGGATCCGGACCTTCAGCGACGAGCCGGGCCGCCGCAATGGACGCCGCGCTGGCGCTGGCGGTATCGGTGATGACGGGCAGATGCGGGCCATGCTGCTCCAGCGAACCCGCGGGCAGGATCGCCAACGCGCCCTTGCGTGCCGCAATCTCGCGCAACTCGGGAGCGGTCATGCGCGCCCATTCGACTTCGATGCCCATAATGATCTCTCCAAAGGATTGGATGGAGAACGTTTACCATGTGGCCCGAAGAGAAATAGTGCGGATCTGTACCGGCCGGGGCGCGTCAGTTCTTTAAGATATTGGTATCAGTTCACGCGGCGTAGCTTGCGGGTTGGGCATGGCCGGATGCCGCTGAACAGAAAGCCGCATAATAGGCTTCCAGTTCGGCGACGGCGCGATGCTCCCACTCCCTGGCCTGCGCCAGCAGCGAACAGCTGGAAACCGGCCGAAACGCCGCGGTCTGGCGGTACAGCGACGCGATGGTGCGGTAGCGGCGAACGTTTTCCATGATGGCCAGGCTGCTCATGTTCGAAATCTCCCCATTTCTTTTCCCGGGGACGAATTTGCGTCAGAACGATTTTCTGATTCGTTAGCGGGACCGGGAGAGAGAACGTGTGGTTTCCGAACTGTTGACGGTTGCGCCCCTCAGTGCAGGGCACGTCCCTTGGGACTTCGCAAGCGCGGCGGCTTCAATCGCCCGTGCGCGTCGCTTGCGGTGAGGTCGAAGAATTTCCGCTCGAGCAGATGACGTTCGTCAGGAACAGCCCTTCATCGAGCGCCCATGCGGGCAGCATCGTGCGGGCGCAAAAGGCCAGCCCAATCCCGAGAAGTGAGGCACATACCAGCGTGGCGGCGAACGGCCACGCCGTTCGCTTTTGTTGCGGTGACGATGGCAGGCTGGCTGCGATCGCTACTGGCATTTGGTTCGAGCTGGACACTGGTCAGGATCCCGGCTGGAGAATGATGCGTTCGAGACCAGACCCCACCACGCAGAGCCCGCGAAGCCGCAGGCCTAGTGGTGCTTGTGCTGCGCACCGGCGACGCCACTGACAGCGGCTCCGGGATTTTCCTCGACGTTGTAGATGACCTCGATCGGTCCGGCCTTCTCGAACACCAGCGTGCCCTTGATCTTCTGGCCAAGCTGCAGCGGCTCCTTGAGGCCGAGCATCACGATGCGAAGCGCGCCGGGCTTGAGCTCTACGGTCTTGCCGGGCTTGATCTCGATGCCGTTCGTGACCGGACGTGTCTTGGCCATGCCGTCGACGTCGACGACCTCGTGGATCTCGATCTGGCCGGCCGCGGGCGAGGCGCCGCTGATCAGGCGATCGGCGGTCTTGCCCTTGTTGGTGATGGTGAGGTAGCCGCCCGCGATGTTGGCGTCCGCCGGGGTCGGACGCGACCAGGGGTGGCCGATGTCGATCGCGCCAACCTTGAATTCGTGCGCGCGGGCACCCGACGTAACGAGCACGGCGACCATGACAAAAAGGGCGGCCGTAATAAACACAAAGATATCTCTGGCGATGGTCGTCATAACTGTCCCACTCCAATACGCGTTGGACTGCCTAGGCATTTAGAGAAACAATCGGACGCGATTACGGCCGGCGGTCGCCGCGATTGCGGCTGTCGCCGGACCTGATTGCGGCTGCGAACCCTCGGCGCGAGAACATCAGGCACGCAACCACTAATCGCGCTCGCGCCTTTCGTCACTCGTTCACCACGCGCCAGCCACACCGACGCCGCGCTCGCAAGGACGCGTTCGCTTTTCCGCTTTGCTTCCGTCGCGAGCAGGCCGCGCTTCTCGCACGATCCAGTCAATCTCGCGCCCGATTGCGATGGCTAATCGTCAGGCAACAATAAATGGGGGCGTATGTGCGTGCGTATCTAAGGCGGCCCGCGGCCGGCATCTTCTCAACCGCGATGATTCTGTTGGCGCTGCCAGCGGAAGCGCATCATCCCGGCGGCGGCGGCAACACCGGCAGCGGCGGACCCATCAACACCATCTCCGCCGACACGCTTGCCGAAGGCATGATGGCGGCCTCGATCCGCTACGAATTCATCCGCCTCGGCCAACTCAGCGACGCCGACCTGCTCGCTGCGGCAAACCGCGGCGTGCATGCGCATTCGATGCGCTCGATCGAAGCCGCCTCGCTTTCGGTCGCCTACGGCGTCACCAACGATTTCACTGTCGGCGTTCGCGCCGCCGGCATCCGCCGCTCCGACATTCGCGAGCCCGGCGGCATGGAGGACATGCTGAGCGGCGGCCACATGGGCATCATGAATGCGAACGACATGAGCGGCCTGATGAGCCCCGACGGTATCAACCGCCGCGGCAATTCGTCGGGTTTCGGCGACGTGACCATGCTCGGCCAGTATCGCTTCCACAACAATGCGCAGACCGGCACGTCGGCGGCCGTGCTGTTCGGCTTCAAGGCGCCGACCGGCAGCACCAACCAGCGTGACCTGTTCGGCAATCTGTTCGAAGCCGAATTCCAGCCGGGCTCGGGCTCGTGGGACGGCCTGCTCGGCGCCGCCTTCACCAAGCGCACTGGCCGCTGGTCGTTCGACGTGAGCGCCCTCTATTATCTGATCACCAAAGGCAGCCAGAGCACCAATCTCGGCGACCGCATGCTGTTCGGCGCCGCGGTGTCGTATCGTTTGGTCGGCGCCACCGGCTCCGCGAAAGAGATCGAGCTGCACGAATACTGCATGCAGCCGCGCAACCAGTTGCAGGAGCACTGCCTCTATCACGCCAATCACGACCACAGCGACATGAAAAAGACGCCCTACACGCTCGACCTCGTGCTCGAACTCAACGGCGAGTGGCACGACAAGCAGCGGATCGCCGGCATTCCCGATCCCAATTCGGGCGGCACCACGGTCTATCTGTCGCCCGGCGTCCGCATCGGCTTCGATCGCTTCTCGGGCTTCGTCTCGGTCGGCGTTCCCGTGCTCAACGAGCACAACGGCGTTCAATCCAAGCCGGAATTTCGCGTCCTCACCGGGATCGGCGCGCGGCTGAATTGAAGGCGGCATTCGCGGTTTATCCGTGATGGCCGGGCTCTGCCGAACCCGGTCATTCGCACGAGGTCGGCGGCGCTAACCTTAGCCGAGAATCGCGCTTGAAATGACCGCGTTGTGGCGACACAATGGCGCTCGTCTTTTCAAACATGACGCGCCGATGATCCCCCGCACCGTACGGATGGCATGGTGCGGTGAGAGTGATTCATTATGGCTGAAGCCGATCTCGACGTCGTCATCCGGCAAATCGCAAAAGCGCAGAACAAGACCCTGATGGCCGCCGTCAAGAAACGGCGCGACCGGATCATGGCCAATGCGGCCAAGGCCAAGGACAGAGAGAGCCGCGATCAGTTCCGGCTGATCGCCAAGAGCACGATGCTGCTCGGCACCGCCGCGGCCAAGCGGCTGCAGAACTCGGCGGAAAACACCGCCGATAGTTACCGCCGGGCGATCAGGGGCGCCGCGGAAGAAGCGGCCACGGCCGTGAAGAAGGCGGCGAACAAGCCCGCGAAGAAGAAAGAAGATTAGCCCGGCTAGATACCCAGCATCTTCTTCAGCTTCTGCACCGCGCTGTCGGGCGTGGTGAGGATCGGACGTCCGGTCGCTTCGGCGACGGCGTCCGCCGCCGGCGCCAGGCTGTATTGCGCCAGCGCGATCAGATCGCAATCGCGCAGGTCCTTTGACGCTTCCACCACCAGGCGATCGTGGGTTGCGCGGTCGCCGCGGTCGAGGGCGGCCATGGCGCCTTCCACCAGTTTCGGCACCAGCTCGATGTCAGGCGGAAACTCCGGCGGCATCGAAGCCAAGGTCGGCGGAAACGTCGACAGCAGGCCGATCTTGCGGCCGCGGGCGGCGGCCTGCTCGATCATCGCCTCATTGGGCTTGAGCACGGGCATCGGCGCGTGCGCGCGCGCCACCGCCTCGATGCAGGGGCCGAAAGCGGAGCAGGTGAACAGGATCGCGTCCGACCCGGTGCCGGCCGCGTAACGGCCGAGCTGCAGGAAACGCTCGGTCATGGCGTCGGTCAACTTGCCGTCGCGCGCCAGATCGGCCGACAGGCTGTCGTCGACCAGGTTCATCAGGCGCGCCTCCGGCCAAAGCCTGGCGAAAGAGGTCTCGATCGGGACGATCGAATGTTTCAGGGCGTGGATCAGGGTAATGCGCATGCGCGACAATCTCGCGGCAGCACAGCCGGTGTCAACCCGCCGCGCCCCGCATCTGCCCGCGCTCGAACGCCGAAGGCCGCTTAAGCGGCCTTGATGCGCGCCAGGAAGCGGCCGACTTCGTTGCTGAGCGCTTCCGATTCCGCCGCCAGACCGTCGGAGGATTGCAGAACGTCGGATGCGGTTTCGCCGGTCTCATTGGCTGCGCTGGAGACGCCGACGATATTGTTGGAAACGTTCTGCGTTCCGGAGGCCGCCTGCTGGATGTTGCGTGCGATCTCCGCCGTGGCGGCGCCCTGCTCCTCGACCGCGGAAGCGACCGTGGTGGCAATCTCCGACATCTTGTCGATGATCTGGCCGATGCCCTTGATGGTGTCGACCGCCTCCTGGGTCGAGCCCTGAATCGCGGAGACTTGCGCGGTGATGCCTTCGGTGGCGCGCGCCGTTTGCGTCGCGAGGCTCTTGACCTCGGAGGCGACGACGGCAAATCCCTTGCCGGCCTCGCCCGCGCGCGCGGCTTCGATGGTCGCGTTCAGCGCCAGCAGATTGGTCTGCGCTGCGATGGTGTTGATCAGGCCGACCACTTCGCCGATGCGGTTGGCCGCGTTGGCAAGCTCGGTCACCGTGACTTCGCTCTTCGCCACTTGTTCCACGGCCTGGGCCGCGATCCGCGTGGATTTGCCGACCTGCCGGGAAATCTCGCTGATCGAGCTCGAAAGCTCTTCGGTCGCAGCCGCAACCGTCTGAACGTTGGCGGCGGCTTGCTCGGAGGCCGACGCGACGGCGCCGGTCTGCTCCTTGGCTTGGGCTGCGACCTTCGACATCTTCTCGGCCGATCCCTTCATGCGCGAGGCGGCGGTCGACACCGCGGCCAGCGCGCTGGTCGCACCGTCATTGAACTCGCGCGTCAACTGGTCGATCATCGCGGCCTGACGTTGTTTCGCCTCCTGCTCGACTGCTTTTTCGGCTGCCGCGGCGTTGGCCTGCACGATGCCTTCGCGGAACACCGACAACGCTTTCGCCATCTGGCCGATCTCGTCGCCGCCGCGCCTGGTGTCGACTTGCGTGGAGAGATCGCCCGACGCGAGCCGCGTCATGGTGCTCTCCAGGCCGACCAAGCGGGCCACCAGATTGCGGCCGATATAGAACCAGACGAACAGAGCGGCGCCGGCGACGCTGATCGCCGCGATCATCAGCATCACGAAGGTGCCGAAACTGATGGCCTCGTCGGAGCGGTCGGTTGCTTCCTTGGTCTTGTTGGTAACCGCTTTGACCTGACCCGCGACTTCCCTGGCGAGTTCATCGGTGAGGCCGCGCGTCTCGTCGAGCAGCTTCTGTCCGAGCTGGCTCGCGGCCAGCTCCTTGCGGCGCGTCTCGAAGATCGTCTCGCCCGAGCCGAGTTTCAGCCAGGCTTCGCCCGCCTTGGCGCAGGCCGTCGGTCGGCTGCAGCGTGTTGACGATATCGAGCTTCTCCTCGACCTTGGCCGACATCGCCTTGAAATTCTTCTCGAGCCCCGCGAGGCTTTCCGCGTTCGGCGCAACGGCGGCGCGATCCAGCAGGCTCGACGCCAGATTGACGTAGCCAACCAGATCGGCAAAGCCCTGCGACACCGGCACCTGGGTGGAAACCAGCTTGAGCAGCGTCATCATGCTCTGGTTGGCGTCGCCACCGAGCGTCATGGAGACCATGGTGATGTCGGCCTGGGCCTTTTCGCCGGCCGGAAGCAGCACGTCGTTGAGCTTGGTCTGGGTATTCTGGCCCGCTTTCACGATCTCTTCGCCACGGGCGCTGAGCTTGAGGCGATCGTCGACCGCGCCATCGAGCGCGCCGAGCTTGCTGTTCATCGTCGCGATCAGCTTCTTCAGCCGGTCGATCGATTCACGATCGGACTGGTTGCGCGACGACGTCATCGAGCCGCTTTGACGATGCCGTCCTGACGCGCCTTCAGCGCGGCCATTTCCTGCTGCCGCTGGGCCTGCGATTTCGCGGCCAGCAACGTCGGCGCCGAACCGGCCAGCGCCTGGGTGTCGGTCTGCAAGCCCAGCGTGTCGACGATTTCCGGAATGTTGCGGCCGGCGACACCATGGAAGAGATCGCGCACCTGCGAGAACATCAGCCAGGCGGCGGCGCCCGCGATCACGGTGGTTCCCGATACCGCCGCGAAAGCGAAGAAAAGCTTGGCCCGGATGCCGAGTTTGCCAGTTGTTGTCACGGTCTGTTTCCTCAATTCTTGAGCGCAAGCGTGGCTTATTTATTTGAGCATGATATTTTCGGAAAACCGACGCCCGCTTTACTTGGCGGCGACCTTGTATTGCAGGATCAATTCCCGGGCGCGCGCGTAAAGCTTCTCGCCGTCGATGCCGAGCTTCGCCATGTTGGCTTTCCATTCCACGACGGCCGGCGCGGTCACCGCCTGCAATTCGGCGCGCTGCTCGTCGCTGAAGGCCAGCGAGGTGAAGCGCGGATCGGTCTGCACCTTCTTCTTGCTGATGGCTTCCTGCGCCTCGCGGATGCGCGCGCTGCCCATCGCGAGATCGGAAGCGTGCTTTTCGACGATCTTCCTGAGATCGGCGGGCATCCCATCCCACGTGGCGCGGTTCATCACGATCATCAGCGCCGGCGCGGCGAGCCGTGCATCGATCACGACCTTGAGCTGGTCGGCCAGGACTTTTCCGGCCACGCCCTTGGTCGTGGTCGTGGAATCCCAGCCATAGGCGATCGCGTCGACATAGCCGGAGGCGATGGTGTCGCCGATCATATTGAGGGGAATGCCGAGCGGCACCGCGCCGAGCTTGGCCAGCGCCACGCCGACCGTGGTGCTCGGCGTGCGCATGCGCAGGCCGCGGAAATCCTTTACCGACTGGATCTTCTTGCCGGTCGTGAAGATCGGATAGGGCGGCAGCACGTAGAGGCCGAGCACCTTCACCGAGGCATAGTCCTTGTCGAGCAGGCCTTCCTTGTAGAGCGACATCATCGCCGAGGTGCCGGCGATCGAGTTCTCGAACATGAAGGGCAGTTCCATCACCGACGATTGCGGGAAGCGGCCGGGATGATAGCCCTGCACGCTGGCCGCCATCTCGATGGTGCCCTTCTCGACCATGGTGAACAGTTCGGCCGGCTTGCCGTAGCCGCCGAGCGGCTTCAGCGCCACTTCGATGCGGCCTTCGGATTCCTCCTCGACGGCCTTTGCAAACGGCAGCAGGACCTGGTCGTAAGGCGCGGTGTTTTCGGTGTTGATCGAGCCGAAGCGCAACACGACTTCCGCGGCGGAAACAGGTGTGGCAGAAGAGAGCGGCGAAGCCAAGCAGGGCTGTGGCCGCGAAAGGCATCATGGTGCGGGAGAACATTCTGTTTCCTTCATCACCGTCAGTTGTCGAGCGTCAGCTCGCAGCACCTAACGGTCGCATGGGCGGGTCCTTGACAACCTCGACCCTAACTTTGCGCGATTAATCATGGGTAAACCCTGCCTGACGCGGGTTACGTGTAACTACGGGCACGTTCCCGCTGAACGGAATGACGATCATCATTCCACTTGCGGTATCGCGATCGTGTCCGGCAATCGGGTGAGCGCAGGAAATGCGCCCCGAGGCCAGGCGGAGTTCGACGCGGAGGGAGCAGTAGATCGCTGCCTCGAATGTCGTCCCTGCGAACGCAGGGACTCATACGCCGTGGCGGCAATTGTTTTGCAAGGTGTCGGCCATCTCGTTTCGACCGAGAGCACAACGCGGTATGGGTCCTGCGTTCGCAGGGACGACGACGGTGCAAGTTGCTTAAGCCGTGCGGAATGTATCACCGCTTCCTCGCGTCATGCACGCAGTGTCGGGGCCGCGCCTGGCGCTAGCGGTCGATCCACTCCAGCGCGGCGCGGTCCTGCAATGAGAACAGCGGTCCGTCGTAGAGGAACGAGCATTGATGGATCACGACCTGTCCGGCGCCGACGGTCACGTGCGAATAATCCGGCGGCTGATGCGTTCCGGGAATGTGATCGGCGGTTTCGAGATCGAACGCCACTTGATGCGACAGCGCGCGCTGGATATGAAAGGGAATGCCACGCCAGAGGCCCGAGATCGGCCGGTGCAGATGGCCCATGAACAGATAGTCCGGCTTTCGCGTGCGTGCGATCACGTCCCACTCGGCCTCGGGATTGGCGAGCTTGATGCCGTCCATGTAGCGCAGGCCGCTATCGAATGGCGGATGATGCTGGAACAGCAACAAGGGGCGATCTTCCGGCGCCAAGGCGAGCGCCGTTCGAGGAAGGCCAGCCGCGCCTCGCACAGCAGCCCGGCGTGATCGGGCGCGGCCTCGTTCAGCGTGTCGAGCGTGACGACCGTCGCCGCGTCGAAGGCGTGGACGCCTTGCACGAAGCCGGAGGGATCGCGCGCAACGCCCGGGAAGTAGCGGCCGAACGGATCGCGCTTGTCGTGATTGCCCATCAGCAGGATCGTCGGCGCATCCAATCGGCCAAGGATCGAGGCAAGATTTTCATAGGCCGCGTCCTCACCCCAATGGGCGAGATCTCCGGTCACGATGACGAACGAAATATCCGGATGGTCGCGGTTGATCCGCTCGACGGCGGTACCGAGCCGTTCGGTAGGATCGAGCCCATAAAGCTTGCGGCCGCGCGCCACGAAATGGGTATCGGTGAGGATGACGAATTTCATCGCACCATCGTCTCCCGGTCCCACGCCTTGTAATCGGTCGAGCCCTCGATCCGGATCGGGCCGGTGTAGCCGAACTCGACCATGTGAACGGTGACGTAGTCTTCGCCGAGGAATACGACGCCATAGGCTTCCGGCAGGTCGGAGGCGCTCAACAGGTCCTTCTCGGCGAACACCGGAAAACTCGCATGGTTGGTACCGCGCAGCGAGGACGCCGGCACGCCGGCCACGGAGCCCGCCAGCGGTAAATGGCAATGGCCGAAGAAGATATGGCGGATCTTGTCGCGATAGCGACCGACGATGGCGCGGAACGCCGCGCCATCGAGCAGCCCGATCCGATCATCGGTTCGAGATGGGTCGGCATTGGATTGTGGTGCATGAACAGCAGGAGCGGTCCGGGATGCTCGGACAGCCGCGCCTCCAGCCATTGCTGCCGCATGTCGCAAAAGCTTCCGGCATGGGTCTCGGGCTCGACCGTGTCGAGAAACAGGCATCGGCCGGCCGCGGTGTCGTGCACGCCGTGCGCAAAGCCGCCCGGCCCGTCATAGTCCGGAAACACACTCAGGAAGTCGGCACGCCGGTCGTGATTGCCGATGCACAGCCGCACCGGGACAGGAAACGCGTCAAGATGCGCCTTGAGCCATTCATAATCCTCGCGATCGCCCCAATCGGAGAGATCGCCGGTGATGACGAGAAGCTCGGCATCATGGTGGCATTTGAGGATATCGGTCAGCGCCCGCTCGAAATTGAGCCGAGGATCGCGCCCGCCGATGGTCTTGCCGGGCGCGGTAAGATGGATATCGCTCATATGGACGAGCTTCATGGGCGGCTCCGATGTATAAGATGGCGACGCTGCGGCGTGGCACAAGCAGCGGTTGCTTGAGTCATTCGTCAGCGCGACGCGCCGACGTCTTCGGCAGCAGCTTCTGCACGTCGGCCGTCATGTCTAACAGCACCGCCTCCGGCTCCTTGGCGCGAGCGCGGGTGACGATAGAGTTAAGGTGGTCCTTGATCACGTCGGTGATCTTGAGGCCGTTGTCGCCGGGGAACGCGTACCACTTGGTGAGCAGCGCGAGCTGGCTGACGCGGTGAAGTTGTTCGGGTTCTTGACGTAAAAGTCCTTCAGGTAGACGTCGTTGGCGACTTGTTCGGCGGCATGTAGCCGGTGGTTTCCGCCATGATCGCCGCGCCTTCGGGCTGGTCCAGAATTTCACGACTTCCCAGGCGGCGTCGCGCTTGGCCTTGTCTTGGCGAGGATCAGCATGACGTTGCCGCCGCCGGCAGACGACCGTTGGTGACGCCATCGGGGAAGATGTGGTCTCCAGTGAACTTGCCGCCGATCATCTGGGTGGTCTTGTTGAGATCGGAGGTCGAGGTGATGTGAATGCCGGTCTTGCGGCGGCGAAAGTCGCGCGCATGGAGGGCTGGTAGAGGTTGGGCATACGCTCTCGGTGACGAGACGCGCTAATGTCTTGATCGCAAACTGGCTTCCGGCCGTTGAACGCCACTTGGTTCGTCGGCGTTCAGCATGGTGCGCGCGGGCGAACACGGCGCCTGCCACAGCCAGTTTCCGGTGATGTCTCAGGCGTAGGTGATGCCTTGATGTCGGGGCTGAGTGCTTGATCTTCTTGGCGAGATCGATCAGACGTCTCAGGTCTGCGGAAGGTTGGCGGATCGGCGCCGGCTTCTTGGAGAGATCGACGTTGACATAGACGATCGGCAGCGAGATCGCGAACGGCAGCGCGTAGACCTTGCCGCTGGCGGTGCCGATGTCGTACATCGCTTGGTGAAAGCCTTGCTTGTTAAAGTCCTTCTCGGCGGCGATGTAGCCGTAGAGTTCGGCCGGAATGTTCTTGTCGACCAGCACGCGGATACGATTGAGGCCCTGGAACGTCACGTCGGGCATCTGGTTCGTGACCGCCTCGCGCAGGACTTTCTGGGTGCCTTCTTCATAGAGAGATAGTAGGGCGCGCGTAGCGTGACCTTGATGTCAGGGCGTACTTTGGCGAACTCCTCGATGATGCGCTTGTGGGTACCTTCGAACAATTCGGGATAGGGGTACTGCACGACGACCTCGGTCTGCGCATGCGCGAAGCCTGCGACGAGCGAAAGGGCGGTAGCGGCAATCCATGTTCTGAACATTGTCGTCTCCTGCGGTTTGAAAAACGAACCTTATTTGATACCGGTCAGCGTGATGCCTTCGATGAAGCGGCGCTGGGCGAACAGGAACGCGATCGACCAGCGGCGCGATGATGACGATGCGCGGCGGCCATCAACGGGCCGTAATTGGTGCCGGCCTCGTTGTTGCGGAATTGCGCGACCGCCAGCGGCGGCGTCTGCAAATGCTCGCTGTTCAGCACGATCAGCGGCCAGAAATAATCGTTCCAGTGCGCGACCACCGAAAAGATGCCGAATGCGGTGACTGCCGGATCGCGGTCGGCAGCATGACGCGCCAGACGATGCCGAACTCGGAAATCCCGTCCATCCGCGCCGCGTCGATCAAATCATCGGGCACGGTCTTGAAGAACTGGCGCATCAGGAAGATGCCGAACACCGAGATCGTGAACGGCAGCACCAGCGCCGCGTAGCTGTCGAGCACGCCGAGCTTGTGCAGCAGCAGGAATACCGGAATCGCAGTGGCCTGCGGCGGAATCAGGATGCAGAATAGCGACGAGCGCGAACAGCACGTCACGGCCGAGGAAGCGCAGCTTGGCGAGCGCATAGGCGGCTGGCAGGGCCACCAGCACCTGGAGGCCGAAGATCGAGATCGTGACGATCAGGCCGTTGAGCAGATAGCGCCACAGATTGGCCTTGGCGAAGGCGGTCTGAAGATTTCCCACAGCGCGAAATGGTGAGGGATGAGATGCAGCTCGGAGGAGAAAATTTCGGTTTGCGGTTTTGACGCGGTCGACAGCATCCAGATGAACGGTGTCAGCATGACAAGGGCGCCCGCCAGCAGCAGGATATGCCGCGTCGCAGGCCAGAGATATGTGTCGAACCCGCGACGTCATGCGTAATGCACTTCGCGGTTGCCGAGTCGCGGATTTGAGCAGCGTGAGCAGCAGCACGAAGGCCAGGAAGACGACGGTGACGGCCGCGCCATAGCCGGAGCGGAAGAACTCGAAACCCTTCGGCGTACATCGTGTAGATCAGCACTTCCGACGATTTCGACGGACCGCCCTTGGTCAGGACCTGCACGGTGTCGAACACCTGGAACGAGCGGATCGCCGAGATCGTCACCACGAACAGCGTGACCGGGGCCAGCATCGGCCACGTCACGAGAAGGAAGCGCGACCACGCGCTTTCGGCGCCGTCGATCTCGGCCGCGTCGTAGAGATGCTTTGGGATCGAGACAAGGCCAGCGAGGAACAGCACCATGTTGAAGCCGGTCGCCTGCCAGATGCCGATCGCGCATAGCGAATAGAGCGCGGTGCCGCGATCCTGCAGCCAGCTATGGCCCTGTAGGCCGGCGGCGCGTAGCAGGCCGTTCACCAGCCCGAACTGCGGGTGCAGCATGAATTCCCAGACGATCGCCATCGCGATCAGCGTCGCCATGACGGGCAGGAAATAGATGGTGCGGTAGAGGCTGCGCAGGCCGGCGCCACTCTGGATCAAGAGCGCTATCCCAAGCCCGAGCATCACCGCACCCGGCACCACGATGGCGACATAGGTCAGCGTGTTCTTTAGCGAGATCCAGAACACCCGGTCGGCGAACATCTCCTGGTAGTTCGAAAGGCCGATCCAGGAAAAGAGACGGCGCGCCGAGCTGATAGTCGGTAAAGAGAAAGCGCGATCACGCCAGCCAGCGGGCCGATCAGCATCATCAGCATCAGAATGAAGGCCGGTGCGACGAGCGCATAGGCCGGTCGCGCGACGAGGCTGGGACGGGCCACAAGTGCGGGTTCTCGCGGCGTGACAGCCACCCGTTGCAGTGTGGCCTCGGCGTCAGACAACGGCCATCTCCCGCGACCGCTCGATACGCGAGGCGACTGAGGCTGCGACGCGCTTGCCGCCGCCGTCGAAGACACGAACCGCGTCCGGCGCAAAGCCGTAGTCGACCGGACTTCCGAGCGACGGCAATTTCGTGGGATCGTTGACGCGCGCCACGACGGGAACGGCCATGCCGGAGCTGGCGATGTGAACGAACGCTTCAGAGCCCAGGTTTTCCAGATGCACGACGGTGCCGCGAAAGAGCAGCCGGCCGCGCCAAGCCCGATCCGCTCCGGCCGGACACAGATGCGGCACTCGCCCTCCGGCGCCGACGTCGCCACGGGGAGAGGATGCCCGAGCACTTCCAGCCGGCCGTCGGCGCAGATGCGGCCGGGAAACGCATTGATTTTCGGCGTGCCGATGAACTCGGCGACGCGAATGTCGCGCGGGTCTTCATAAATGGCCGAAGGCGTGCCGACCTGAATCAGCTCGCCGCCGATCATCACGGCGATCCGCCCCGACATGGTCATGGCTTCGGCCTGGTCGTGGGTGACGTAGATGAACGTGGTCTTGAGCTGGCGGTGCAACTGCGCGATCTCGGCGCGCATATGCACGCGCAGCTTGGCATCGAGGTTGGACAGCGGCTCGTCGAACAGGAACGCGCGGGGCTGGCGCACGATGGCGCGGCCGACCGCGACGCGTTGGCGCTGACCGCCGGATAATTGGCCGGGCTTGCGTTTCAGCAGCGGCGAAATCTCGAGCTGTTCGGCAACACGCTCGACATCCTCACGGATGACGCACTCGCTGCTGCGACGACTTGGCATCAGCTGGCCGACGAGCGGCAGCCGCTGCAACGCCGACAGCCGCTTCATCCGCAGCGGGACCGCGATGTTGTCGAACACGCTGAGATGCGGATAGAGCGCGTAGGACTGGAACACCATCGCCAGATTGCGCGCACTCGGCCTGACGCCATCGGCGCGGATACCGTCGATGCGGATCTCGCCCGATGATTGCGGTTCGAGGCCGGCAATGACGCGCAGCAGTGTGGACTTGCCGCATCCGGAGGGGCCAACCAGAGAGATGAACTCGCCGTGCTCGATCGTGAGATCGACGCCCTTCAAGACCTCTGTGCCGTCAAAGGCCTTGCGAAGGCCCCGAATTTCGATTTCGGCCATTTCGATCCGGTATCCGCGTGATGCGATACGGGATTTCCTAAAGGCGTTGTTTGACAGTTATATCACAGCGGAACGAACGGCCCGGCTTGGCCCCAGCTTTCGATGCGCCGCGACAGAGACACAATCCTGCCTATACTTTCACCAGGCTCTCGAACCCGCCATAAATCATCCGCTTGCCGTCGAACGGCGGCTTCCCCTCGCTTAACTCTTTCAGCCGCGGGTCTTTCATCACCTTAGCGTTGATCTTGTCGCGCTGGGCGCGCGACTTGTAGGTGATCCACGAGAACACCACCGTTTCACCCGGCTTCAGCTTGACGCTGCGCGGGAACGAGGTGAGCTTGCCGACCTTGACGTCATCGGCGACCCATTCGCGATAATCCAGCGCGCCATATTCGCGCCAGACCTTGCCGCACTTCTTCGAAAGGCGGACGTAGGCATCGAGATTTTTCTTCGGCACGGCGACGATGAAGCCATCGACGTAGGGCATGCTGGTTTCCTCTGTTTCCGGGCGTCATTGCGAACTGGGACGGCAACATGCCCGAACCTGCGTCGCCTGGTATTGGTCACGTAGCCGCACCCGGGAATTGAGGCAGCCTCCGTGTTCAGCCCAGATAGTTTTCCAGCTTGGCAAGCAGTTCCGCCCATCCGCGCGCATGGTTGTCGCGGGCGGTCTCGTCGGCAAACTGTTCGTGCAGGAAAGTGAGCAGCGTGCCGCCGCCTTCCGGCTTAATTGAAATCGTCACCAGCGATTCCCGCTCCGGCGTGGAGTGCCATGCCCAGCTGAACACCAGACGTTGGTTCGGAACGATCTCGCGATAGGCGCCGCCGACCTCGTTATAGGTGCCGTTGGAGATGAAACTGATGCGGTAGCGGCCACCGACGCGCAGGTCGATGTCGGCCTTGACCGAGCTTTCTTCGACCGCGCCGGGCCCGAACCATTGCACTAGCTTTTGCGGGTCGGCCCACGCGGCGTAGACTTTTTCGGGCGCCGCAGCGAACCGGCGCGCGAGCGTGAGGCTGGGGCTGCGCGGCGGGATCGGCCGCGCGGGCGCTGAGCTGGGCAGGGCTTGACTGGGTGGCCACGGATCTTCCTCCACAAAAGCGGCAAGGCGGTCGAGCGCGTCGGACCAGAAGCGCTGGTAGCGGTTGAGCCACGCCATCGCCTGCTCCATCGGCTGGGCGGTCAGCCGGCACGCAACGGTGCGGCCGGTCTTTTCGCGCGCGATCAGGCCGGCGTCCGACAGCACGTCGAGGTGCTTCATGATCGCGGGCAGCGACATCGAAAACGGCTGCGCCAGCTCGCTGACCGACAGGCTTTCGCGTCCGTCGAGCCTCGCCAGCAGCGCGCGCCGCGTTGGATCGGACAGCGCAGCAAAGGTGCGGTCCAGAATTGCTTCTTGAAACTTAACCATACAGTTTAGTATACGCGCAAACAAAAAGCCGTCAAGCCGTCGCGGCTCATATCACGTCTTCGGGAATTGTGACGACGAATGGCCGAACCATGCGGCGCAAAGAGCGTTGCGCTTCGGTCCGGCCATTCCAAGAGTTGTTAGCGAGACTCGATCAATAGTCGCGATAGACCCGCATCCGCCGCGACTGCTGCTGTCCGAAGGCCACGCGCGGATTGACGTTGCAGTACAGCCCACGTCCGGACGCCGACGCCATACACTGGCCGTAGCTGGTATAGGAGCATTCGCCGGGAACGCCGATGCCCCGGCCCTGGAGGCAGTAGGCATAATCATAAGCCGCCGCCGGCGAGCTGCCCGCCACCGAGGCGACCGTGGCCGCCGACAGGGCCAATATCGCTAACATTGCATTGCGCATCTTCGATCTCCTTCACGTGACACAAAAGCCGCGTCGCCACTTCTCGTAAAACACCACGACCGGGCCAATGTTCCTGTGAGCTAGATCACTGTACTTTTTCGACCTTGGCTTCCTCGATGACTTTCTTCCACTTGTCGGTTTCGGCCGCAATCATGGCGCCGAACGCTTCCGGCGTCCCGATCAGCGGTTCGCCGCCGAGGTCGATCAGCTTGGCCTTGGTCGCGGGTTCAGCAAGAACCTCGTTGATCTCCTTGTTCAGCCTGGCGATGATTTCCTTCGGGGTGTTCTTCGGAGCGCCCATGCCGAACAGCGCGGTGGCCTCATAGCCGGGAACGGTCTCGGCAACGGTGGGGACATCAGGCAGCAGCGATGACTTCGCCGTGCTGGTCACGGCCAGTGCCCGTACCGAGCCGGCGCGGACATGCTGGATGATGGAGGGCATGTTGTCGAAGATCACCTGGACCTGGCCGCCGAGCAGATCGGTGATCGCGGGCGCGGCGCCGCGATAAGGCACGTGCTGCATCTTGGCGCCCGACATCGCCATGAACATTTCGCCCGACAGATGCACGGAGGTGCCGTTGCCCGACGAAGCGAGGTTCACCTTGCCGGGATTGGCCTTCACATAGGCGATGAACTCGGCGACCGTCTTGGCCGGCACGTTGTTGTTGACCGTCATCACGTTCGGCACGCGATTGAACGCCGCGACCGGCGCGATGTCGCGAACGACATTGAATTTCAAATTGGCGTACAGCGAGGCATTGATATAGTTCGCGGGATTGACCAGCAGCACGGTATAGCCGTCCGGCTCGGCATTGATGACGGATTCGGTGGCGATGTTGTTGCCGGCGCCGGGCTTGTTCTCGATCACGAATTGCTGGCCGAGCCGTTCCGAGAGCCGCTGGCCGATCAGCCGCGCAACGATATCGGTCGCGCCCCCCGGGGGATACCCGACGACCCATTTCACCGGCCGGGTCGGATAGTCCGCCGCCGAAGCGCTGCCCATCGATGCGGCAGCGGAAAGACCCATGACGGCAAGACAAATCGCAGTGCGGCGTGAAATCATCAAAACTTCTCCCTTGAGGGCCGGGTTCAAGCCCGGTCCGTTTCATTGTGCGGCGGTCATATTGGACCGAACGCGGCCCGCGTTGTAACAAACAAACCCCGATGCGGCCAGTCCGCGACGCCGCTTTGGACCGCGACCAAAGGATAAGACATGCCCGTCAGCGTTAACGCACTCGATCATATCGTCATCAATGTCGCCGACGTGGCGCGTTCCACCGAGTGGTATCGAAATATCCTCGGCATGGAGGTCAGGGTGTTCGACCCGGGCCCGGGCAAGACGCCGCGGACCTCGCTGATGTTCGGGAACCAGAAAATCAATGTGCGGCCGCGCGAAGCCGACACGGTCGAGTGGTTCACGGCCGATCACGTCACCGCCGGGAGCGACGACCTGTGCTTCCTGACGTCGAGCACGCCGGAGGAAGTAGTGGCGCATTTGAAGGCCAACGGGGTGGCGATCGAGGAAGGCCCGGTGGCCAAGAAAGGCGCCCGCGGCACGCTGCGGTCGGTGTATTGCCGGGATCCCGATGGCAGCCTGATCGAGATTTCGTCGTATGAGGATGGGGTGAAGTAACGCGCTCCCTGCTGGTCATGGCCGGGCTTGACGGAGAGAAAATCGACGATTTGCCCATCGCGCCTTCTGGCGGCTAAACTACTCCCAAGCAAAATCAAAAGCCGCCGCAAGGCTGCACGGGAGGATCAATGACCAATTCACAGGCAGCGCCGGGCATTGTCGGCCCCTTCGCCGGCCTCGACGTGCCCTGGCTGTTGCGGATGCGCGCCGAGAGCCGCCGCGACCATCCATTTCTGATCTGGGCGCCGTTCGAGGGCCCGGCACGGCAATGGTCCTACGGCGAATTTCACGAGCGCGTCGGCGCGCTTTCCGCAGGCCTCGCCAAACGCGGCATCAAGCCCGGCGAGTACGTGCTGATCCATCTCGACAACTGCATCGAGGCCGTTCTGGCCTGGTTTGCCTGCGTCGAGCTCGGCGCGATCGCGGTCACCACCAACACCCGCTCGGCGGCGGCGGAGATCGAATATTTCGCCGGCCATTGCGGCGCGGTCGCCGCCATCACCCAGCCTGCTTACGCCGAACTGATCTCGGCCCATTGCCGGGGCTTGCGCTGGATCGCGGTGATCGCGCACGATGCCGGAGCCAAGCCTGCGCATGCCGCACCGCGCGGCGACAGTTTTGAATCATTATTCGCCGACAGCGCCGACCGGCCGCGCCGCACCCCCGATCCGCTCGCGCCGTGTAGCGTGCAATACACTTCGGGCACCACGTCGCGGCCAAAGGCGGTGCTGTGGACGCATGCCAATGCGCTGTGGGGCGCCAAGATCAACGCCGCGCATGAAGACCTCCACGCCGACGACGTGCATCAGACCTATCTGCCGCTGTTCCATACCAACGCGCTGGCCTATTCGATGCTGGCGACGCTGTGGGTCGGCGCGAGTTGCGTGATCCAGCCGCGCTTTTCGGCGAGCCGGTTCTGGGGCGTGGCGCTGGCGCACAACTGCACCTGGACCTCGACGATCCCGTTCTGCATGAAGGCGCTGCTGGAACATGAGATCCCCAAAAACCACAAGTTCCGGCTCTGGGGCACCGCGGTAAACGATCCGCCGCCGTTCGCCGCCTTCGGCGTCAAGACGATCGGCTGGTGGGGCATGACCGAGACCATCACCCACGGCATCGTCGGCGAGGTCGACCAGCCCAACACACCGATGTCGATCGGCCGCGCCGCGCCGGAATATCAGATCCGCATCGTCGAGGACGAAGGCGCGCCGACGGATGTCGGCGGCACCGGCAATCTCCTGATCAGGGGCATTCCCGGCCTGTCGCTGTTTGCGGAATATCTTCATAACGAAAAGGCGACGCGCGAAAGCTTTGACGAGCACGGCTATTTCATCACTGGTGACCGCGTCACGCTGCTTGAGAACGGTTTCATCCGGTTCGGTGACCGCACCAAGGACATGCTCAAGGTCGGCGGCGAGAATGTCGCGGCCTCCGAGATCGAGCAGGTCATCGCGGTGGTGCCGGGCGTGCGCGAAGCCGCTGTTGTGGCGAAGAAGCACGCGATGCTGGACGAAGTGCCCGTCGTCTTCATTATTCCGCTGGCCGGCGTCGACGGCGCACCGGCCGACCTGCACGACACAGTGATGGCCGCCTGCCGCACCTCGCTGGCGGACTTCAAGGTGCCGCGCGAGATTCACTTCGTCGACGACATGCCGCGCTCGACGCTGGAGAAAGTGGCGAAGGCGGAATTGCGGAAGATGCTGGGGTGAAAATCTTGTAGGGTGGGCAAAGCGCAGCATGCCCACCATCCATCCGCAGCAACGCAAGTGATGGTGGGCACGTCGCTGACGCTCCTTTGCCCACCCTACAATTTCGGCTTCGTCATTGAACGTAGTGACGGGGAACAGAACAATAACATAAACAATCACAGGGAGCGCGTCATGCTGGGGCAAAGGTCGAACTCTGCGAGCCTTTCTTGTTATTTTGCTGCGGTGTTCATCGCGGCGTCACCAGTCGGCATCGCATCAGCCCAAAGCGCCGACACGATCCTGTTCAACGGAAAAATCCTCACCGTCGACAAGGATTTCTCCACGCAGCAGGCGGTGGCGATCGGGGACGGCAAGATCCTCGCAACCGGCGCTTCAGCCGCGATGAAGAAGCTCGCCGGCAAGACCGCAAAGCTGATCGACCTCGGCGGCCGCACCGTGATTCCCGGATTGACCGACGGACACATCCACGGCATCCGCGCCGCGCTGACGTTCGGCACCGAGGTGAACTGGATCGGCGTCCCCACGCTGAAGGATGCGCTGGAGAAGATCGCGCAGGCCGCGAAGGCGCAGAAGCCGGGATCCTGGATCGTCGTCGCCGGCGGCTGGACCGAGGAGCAATTTGCCGAGAAGCGACGGCCGACACCGGCGGAGGTCGCGAGCGTTGCGCCCGACAATCCCGTCTATATCCAGCATCTGTATGACTGGCTGCTGCTGTCGCCAAAGGCGATGGAAGCGCTCAACATCCGCGACGACAACGATGTGGCGCCCGGCGGCAAGCTCGCGCGTGACGGCGACAACAAGCCGACCGGTATCATCGACGCCGGCGGCGCCGCGCTCGGCAGGATTTTCGACAAGCTCCCGAAGCCGACCATGGAGCAGCAGGTCGACGGTTCCAAAAAGTTCTTCCGCGAGATGAACAGCCTCGGGATAACCGGCATCGTCGATGGCGGCGGCGTCAGCATGTATCCGGCGAACTACCAGGCGGTGTTCCGGCTATGGCAGGACAAGCAGCTCACCGTGCGCGTCGCCTATCACCTCTGCGCGCCGAAACCCGGCAGCGAACTCGCCGACCTGCAGAACCTGACGCAACTCTCGCCGCCGGGATTTGGCGACGCCATGCTGCACTTCAACGGCCCCGGTGAAATCCTGATCTGGGCCGACTGGACCGACGGCGACATCACCCCCGACGGCAAGGCGAAGCTTGCCGAACTGCTACGCTGGGCGGCGTCGAAGCGCTACACCATCCAGCTGCACTGGAACCCGGACCGCACCGTCCACGACCTGCTCGACGTAGTCGAGGACATCAACAAGGATTTTCCGGTGCGCGACCTGCGCTGGGCCGTGCTGCATCTCTACACCGCCTCCGAAGCCAGCCTGAAGCGGATGAAGACACTCGGCCTGGTCTGGGGCGTGCAGGACGGCCTCTATTTCGGCGGCGAGCGGCTGCAGAAGGAAGTTGGCGTTGAACAGGCCAAAGCGATGCCGCGGATCGCTACCGCCATGAAGCTCGGTCTCGTGGTCGGCGGCGGCACCGACGCGCATCGCGTGTCGTCCTACAATCCGTTCGTATCGCTGCAATGGTATCTCGACGGTACCACGATCGGGGGCACCAAGACCCGCGGCGACGAGGAAGCGCCGAGCCGCCGCCAGGCGCTGGAGATGTACACGCTCAACACCGCCTTCATGGCCAATGATGACGACAAGCGCGGCACGCTGGAAGCTGGCAAATTCGCCGACCTCGCGGTGCTGTCGGCGGACTACATGACGGCGCCCGTGAAGGAGATCGGCAATATCAAATCGGTGCTGACGATGGTTGGCGGCAAGGTGGTGTATGCGGCGGCGCCGTTTGCCGAGGGCGCGGCGTTAGAATGTGCTGCGTAGGGTGGGCAAAGCGCAGCGTGCCCACCATCTTGCAGCGGGCTCGATGATAGATGGTGGGCACGTCGCTACGCTCCTTTGCCCACCCTACGACTGCGCCGTCTACGCTTATTCAATTGACCTCGAACCTGATCGGCAGCTTCTTCGGGCCGTTCACGAAATACGCCTGCGTCATCTTCACCTCGCCGTCGAGCCTGATCGATTTCAGCCGGGGCAGCAGTTCCTCGAACAGGATCCGCATTTCGAGCTTGGCCAGATATTGCCCGAGGCAGAGATGCGCGCCGTAGCCGAACGCGACATGGCGGTTCGGCTTGCGGTCACAGCGAAATTTGTACGGCTCCTCGAATACGTCCTCGTCGCGATTGCCGGACGCGTAGCACAGCATCAGCCAGTCGCCTTTTGCAATCTTGCGTCCGCCGAGTTCGGTGTCAGCGGTGGCCGAGCGCATGAAATGCTTGACCGGGGTCATCCAGCGGATCGCCTCGTCGACCAGGCCCGGGATCAATTCGGGATTGGCCTTCACTTTTTCGAATTGCGCGGGGTCTTCCGCCAGCGCCCAGATCGCGCCGGCGGTCGAGGATGAGGTGGTGTCGTGGCCGGCGGTGGCGACGATCATGTAATAGCTGGTGGCGTCATGATCCGGCATGTAGTCGCCGCCGATCTTTGCATTCGCGATGACGGTGGCGAGATCGTCGCGCGGGTTGCGGCGCCGGTCCTCGGTGATACCGCGAAAATAGGCGCCGAAATCGGCCACCACCGCCTGCATCATCGCGGAGAATTGCTCCGCGGTGATCTGCTCCCTGATCCGCGCCGTATCGGGATCCTGCGGGCCGAACAGCTCCTGCGTCAGCTTGAGCATGCGCCGCTCGTCCTGTTCGGGCACGCCGAGAATTTCCATGATGACATGCAGGGGATAGCCGAGCGCAACGTCCTCGACGAAATCGCAGGCGCCATCCTTGTCGAGCATGCGCTGCACCGTGGCGCGCGCGATCTCACGTACCCGTGCCTCGAACTTTCCGAGATTGGCGGGCATGAACCAGCCTTGGGTCAACGCCCGGTATTTGGGATGGTCGGGCGCATCCATCTGCACCAGCGAGCGCACCAGATTTGGCCCGCCGGTGATCTTGCGGACGCGCCGTTCCACCGCCTGGTTGGTCAGCGTGGTCGGGCGGTCGGCATTGTGGAACAACTCGTTCTGGCGGCTGACGGCCTGGATATGCGCGTGCTTGGTCACGACCCAGAACGGGTCGAACTTTTCGGGCCGGGCCATGCCGAGCGGGTTGTTGGCGCGCAGCCAGCGATAGCTGTCATGGATGCGGTGGTCGGCATAGGCGGCCGGATCGACCAGCGTGGCCGCAATGTCGGCGGGAATGTCGAGATTTGAGCTTGAGGTCGCTATCGTGTCCATGGGCATCCCCGTTATCATCTTCATGCGCGCAATGCGCGCTGATGATCAACGAGAACTAGGCGGTTGCTGGGCAGGAAGCTTGCGTTGAGGGGTTACTCCCGCCCCGTCGTCAAGCGCTCAATAATGCCCGAACGCCACCGGACGGAAGGCATTCAGCAAATGCTGGTCGAGCTTGTCGCCCATTTCTTCCATCATGCCGAACGCACGGGCGTGGGTGAACTGCAGCCGGTAGGCGCGCTTCTCGACCAGGGCGGCATAGATATCGACGATCGTGGTCAGCCGCACGATGTCGCTGATCTGCTTGCCGTTGAGGCCGTCGGGATAGCCGGTGCCGTCGAGGAACTCGTGGTGGTGCAGCACCACGTCGAGCATTTCGGGCGGGAAACCACCTTGCGCGACCAGCGCGTCGTACCCGCGGCGGGGATGCTGGCGCGTCTCTTCCATCTCTTCCAGCGTCAGCGGACCTGGCTTGTCCAGGATCGCCACCGGAATGAACGCCTTGCCGACGTCGTGCAGCAGGGCTGCGCGCGCCAGACGGCGCTGATCGTCCTCGCGCATGCCCAGATGCTGCGCATAGGAGACCGCAAAGCCGGTGACGAACAGGCAATGGCGATAGCTGCCGGCGTGGTGGCAGCCGACCGTCGTCAGCCATTCGCGTAGCGACGAATGCTTGATCGCCTTGAGAATCTTGTTCTCGGCCTCGACGATGTCGCTGAATTTCAGGGGAACGCCGGCCGGAAGCTTTTCGAAGATCTTGACCATCACGGAATGCGCCGCTTCGACGCCCCGGTTCAAAACCTTGCCGCGATCGGTCTCGTCAAATCCGTCACTGTCCGGAAACGCGGCGCGAATGCGCTGCAAAATGCCCTGCGCGTCGAACGGCCGCGCGATGGTGTCGGTGGCGCCGAGCGCCCAGGCCTGCATCGAGCCGTGATGCAGCGCGTCGGCCAGCACGAACAGCCGCGGCATTTCGCGGTAGGCCTCGGCGCGCAGCTTGTTGCGCACCAGTTGCACGCTCTCGGCGGAACGCAGGTTGATGTCTACCACGATGCCGGCAAGGTCGCGCTCCGGTGCGTCGGGAATATCAGAGGTCGCGATGGTATCGACCTGGCCGACCGATCGCAGAATGCTGGCGAGTTCACTGCTCTGATCGCTCCGATCCGAAGCCAGCAGCAGCCGGCGTTTGGTCGAAGTCTTGTTGGTTACCGTAGTCATGAAACCCCAGAACCCTAGCGGTGACGAATTGCAGCCGAGGCTAGCGGACAATGCGTTCCCCGGGGCTTAAGAGGGACCGTGAACGCCGACTAACGCGAAAGCTAAAATTTTAGTGATCGCCTTCGTGATGCGCCGCACATGCATATCTACAATCGTCATCATCCGCGAAAGCGGATGATCCAGTACGCCGTGACAATTATTATTACCCGCGAAGGCCGCGGCGTACTGGATGCCCGCCAGAGCCTGCCGATCACGCGCGAGCAGCAGGCGCGTCTTCCGTTTCCGCATTTCCTATTCCACGACAGATCGCGCTAGTATGCGGCAAGCGAAGACGGCCACGCCGGAATTTCGCATCATTTTGGGGAGAGCGGAGATGCCGACGATCGATCGCGACGGGGTCAAGATCTACTATGAAGTGCACGGCTCTGGTCCCCCGCTGTTGCTGACCCATGGCTATTCCTCAACCAGCGGGATGTGGCAGGGCCAGATCGCGGCGCTCGCGAAACATCACACGCTCATCCTGTGGGACATGCGGGGTCACGGCCAATCCGATTACCCCGAAGAGGCCTCGGCCTACAGCGAGGCGCTGACGGTGGCTGACATGGCGGCCGTGCTCGATGCGGTCGGCGCCAGGCAGGCGATCGTCGGCGGGCTCTCGCTGGGCGGCTACATGTCGCTGGCCTTCTACCGCACCCATCCCGAGCGGGTCCGCGCGCTCCTGATCATCGACACCGGTCCCGGCTTCAAGAAGGACGAGGCCCGCGAGGCCTGGAACAAGCGCGCGCACGACACCGGCGACCGTTTTGAGCGCGAGGGGCTGGAGGTTCTGAAATCGGCGAGCCGCGAGCGCTCCAGCGTCACCCATCGCGACGCGTCGGGGCTGGCGCGCGCCGCGCGGGGCATGCTGACCCAGCGCGATGCCCGCGTGATCGAGTCCCTGCCAGCTATCAAGGTGCCGTCGCTGATCGTGGTCGGCGCCGACGATACGCCGTTCCTCGCCGCCTCCGACTACATGGCCGCCAAGATTCCGGGCGCGCAGAAGGTGGTGATCCCGGCCGCCGGCCACGCCGTCAACATCGACCAGCCGCAGGCATTCATCGACGCCGTGCTGCCGTTCCTCGACGGCCTCGATGCCAAAGCAACGAAGAAGGCCGCATCGTGAAAGCCACAGCCCTCTGCCCTCGTCCTGATCGCCGGCAGCTTTATGCCGGCGGCCGCGCAGCATCTGCCGCCGATCGGCGGCCCCTACCCGCCACCATTCACCGAGACCTTGTCCAACAATGTCCCGCTCGCATTCGGCATGGGCGCCGATGAAGCGACGCAGGCGCTCGGCGTGCCGCTCAATTACGTCCGTGGCCGGCCGGGCGAAGAAATCTTCCTCGCGTTCCGCAACATCGGCGGCAGCGGATTGTTCACCAAGAAAGACCGGCTCTTCCTGCAGTTCCGCAAAGGCAGGCTGGCCGGCTGGAAGGGCGACTGGGGCCACAACTGGATGTGGCAATAGCCGCCACTTCCCAGGATTTACGCAACGACATCACACAACCCAAAACAAGAAGGAATGGCCCGTGGGCAAAGATCTCAAACTGACGGCTTCGGACGGTTTCAAACTCGGCGCCTATCGCGCCGATCCCGCGGGCAAGCCGAAGGCGGCCATCGTGGTGATCCAGGAAATATTCGGCGTCAATCACCACATCCGCTCGGTATGCGACCGGCTTGCGGCCGAAGGCTATGTCGCGATCGCGCCCGCGATATTCGATCGCATCCAGCCGGATTTCCAATGCGGCTATTCGCCGGACGAGATCGCGAATGCGCGCAAATTCATCGCCAATCCCGACTGGACGGCGATGCTGCGCGATACGCAGGCGGCGATCGATGCGGTGAAGGACGTCGGCGCGGTCGGCATCATCGGCTTCTGCCTCGGCGGCAGCATCGCCTATGCCGCGGCGACCAAGCTGACGGGTCTATCGGCTGCCGTCGGCTATTACGGCGGCGCCGTCGTCCGCTTCGCCGACGATAAGCCGCAGGTACCGACGCAACTGCATTTCGGCGAAAAGGACGCGGGCATTCCGCTGACCGATGTCGAGACCATCAAGTCCAAGCGGCCGGACGTGGAAGTCCACGTCTATCCCGGCGCCCAGCACGGTTTTCACTGCGACGAACGCGCCAGCTACGACAAGGCCAGCGCCGAAATCGCCTGGCCGCGCAGCCTGGCGTTCTTTGCGAAACATTTGAAGAAGTAGGCGCGGGCTATCTATCCGCCGTCATTCCGGGGCGTGCGCAGCACGAACCCGGAACGACGGAACAACGACCTCAATCGGCCTTGACGCCGGTTTGCTTCACCACGTCGGCCCATTTGTCGAGGTCGCGGCGCGCGGCCTTTTCGAAATCTTCGGGCGATCCGCCCACCGGTACGAGGCTCAGCGTCTCGATGCCCGCGATGCCTTCGGGCGAAGCAACGATGCGGGCGAGTTCGTCGGAAAGCTTCTTCACGATCTCCTTGGGCGTTGCAGCCGGAACGAACACGCCGAGCCAGCCTTCGATTTCAAAGCCGGGATAGCCGAGTTCGCCCATCGTCGGCACGTCTGGCATGGCCTTCCGGCGCTGTTCACCACCGACCGCCAGCGCCCTGAGCTTGCCCGCCTTGATCTGCGCGCTCGCCGTGGTCAGGTCCTGAAACGCCGAGGTCACCGTGTTGTTGAGCAAATCATTCGTCAGCGGCGCCGAGCCGCGATAGGGGACGTGAGTCATGTCGATATTGGCGACCTTCTTGAGGAGCTCGCCGTAGAGATGGGACGTCGTGGCATTGCCAAAGGTGCCATAGGGTTTGCCGGGATTGGCCTTGGCATAGTCGACCAGCTCCTTCACGGACTTGAACGGCTGCTGCTCGGGGACCACCAGAACGATCGTCGACAGCGCCACCTGGGTGACCGGCGTGAGATCCTTGAAGACGTCGTAGGGCAGTTTCTGAACGAGGCTCGGGGCCTGAATGATCTGGGTAATGGCAAGCAGCACGGTATAACCGTCGGGCTGCGCCTTGGCGACGAAATCGTTGCCGACGACGCCGCCACCACCCGACTTGTTCTCCACGACGACGGTCGTTTTCCACGCCTCCGTCAATTTGTTGGCAAGCAGACGGCCCAGCACGTCGGTGGCGCCGCCCGCTGGATAAGGAATGACCAACGTAATGCGCCGGCTCGGATAGGCGTCCGCCGCCGCTGCCGGTTGCGAAGTGCCGCACACGGCGGTCACGGCGATGGAAGCGAGCAATGCTGCCGCGGTCGCCACGCGCGTGACGCTGAGCGGCAAAAGATAGTTCATGGTCATACTCCGGATTGCAGGCACTCAACGGACAGACCGGCGCGCCTCGTTTCGACGATGCACTCTCTACAATGCTGCAGCGCAACTTGGAATACCGTTTCGAATGCAGTCGGCGCATCGCGCTGATTTATCGCAATCGAAGGTTTTTCGCGGCATTACAAAATGGCAGAAAAGTGCTCATCTGCCTTTACGCCACTTAAAGTTTAGTTCCGCGGCACAGTGATTCCGCAGCACGCTGCCAACGTCACGCGCACCGCCACGCAAGCGTGGCCCTGAACATGCAGCAGATCAAACGCGAGGCATTTGCTGCACCATCTTGCTCAACAAAACGGCCGGATCGCGATGAGGATTTGATGAAAATGCGTCGCGTGCGAGCGCTTTCGAAAAGCTCTAGAACCAGCGCTCGCCAACCTGCACGGTATCGCCGGGACTGATCGGGCTGCCGGGCGGCACGACGTAGCGCCCCGTTCCCGATGCGTCAGTATGGGTGACCGTAACGCTGTCGCGCCGCGCGCGCGGCGAAAAGCCGCCGGCGATCGCCACCGCGCTCTCGACCGTCATGTTCGGGACATACGGATACTGTCCGGGGGCGGCGACCTCCCCGAGAATGAAGAACGGCCGGTAGGCTTCGATCTCCACCGCGACCGACGGCTCCCGGATGAAGCCGGCGCGCAGCTTCGCCGCAATCTCCGCGGCCAATCCCCCCGTGGAGCGGCCGCGTGCCCGCACCACGCCGATCAGCGGCATCGTGATCGAACCGCCGGCGCTCACCGCATACGTATTAGTGAGACCTTCCTGGCCATAGACGACGACGCGCAGCTTGTCGCCGGCATCGAGATGATAGGGAGCCTCGCGCCGCACGGCCACGGGTTCGGCGTAAGCCACGGGCGCGGCAACGGCGACGGGCGCCGTGCGCGGTGCGGCGGCAAAGGCCGCGCGAACCGCGCCGCCACTGGAATTGGCTGCAACCTCCGGCGGCGGCGCGCCGGTCGGCTGGACGTAGGCTCCATAGGCTAATGAATTGAGATCGCCTTGCGGCGCGAGCGCAACGGGTCCGGTCGTGCGCATGCAGCCCGACAGCGCGAGCGCGGTGATGATTGCAGTGACCGGAATTCGAAACGCGCGCACAACCCGCACCGGAGCCATCCCTTGAAGCGAGACAGATCCAGTCATGCATCGGCTATGGTTAATAAAGGGTGCTTTGCGATCAGAGGTGGCGCAATACAGCACCCTCGCCCCGGACTTGCAGGACGAGGGCCAATGGAGAACGGACGGTCAGGCCGCGGCGCCGACGCCGATCGGGCACGACACGCCGGTGCCGCCCAATCCGCAATAGCCCGCCGGGTTCTTGGCGAGATATTGCTGATGATAGTCCTCGGCAAAATAGAACTCGCCTGACGGCGCGATCTCGGTGGTGATGGCGCCGACACCCTTCGCCGCCAACGCCTTCTGGTACGTTGCCTTCAACGCCGCGGCGGCCTGCCGTTGCGCATCGCCGAAGGTGTAGATCGCCGAGCGATACTGGGTGCCGACATCGTTGCCCTGGCGCATGCCTTGCGTCGGGTTGTGGCTTTCCCAGAACGTCTTCAGCAACTGCGCGTAGGCGATCTTCTTGGGATCGAACACGACGAGCACCACTTCGGTGTGACCGGTGCGGCCCGAGCAGACCTCTTCATAGGTCGGATTGGGCGTATGTCCGCCGGCGTAACCGACGGCGGTGGCATGGATGCCGTCACCGAGTTGCCAGAACTTGCGCTCGGCGCCCCAGAAGCAGCCGAGGCCGAACACCGCCTGCTCGAGGCCCGTGGGATAAGGCGGCTGCAGCGTGCGGCCGTTGACGAAGTGCGTGGTAGCGGTCGGTATCGGGGTGGCGCGGCCCGGCAGCGCTTCGGCTGCGCTAGGCAACGCGGTGGTCTTGCGCATGAACAACATGGAGCACCTCCGGGCGGGGACGTCGGCAGGGCGCGACAACGGCGCCAGCCGGTCAGACTTCTATATATGTCCTTACGCCAGCGACCGCAGCCCGTTACGACGCGCGAGCCCCGAGGAACCAGCGGCGAGTCCGGGTCAATCCCGCGAATAGCCGATCAACGGCTTCCGCGGCCGGAAAAGGATCATGAGCAGAATGCCGACGACGCCCAGTACGGCAAAGACCGGCTGGTCCAGCAGCACCCGGATGACGCTGGTCCAGAGCCAGGGCGCGACGCCTTCGACCCAGGTCCGGAACGCAAGCTGGCTGGACTGGTGGATGTCGTTCCAGAACTGGCCGAACCGGGTGAACCGCAGGGTCTGGTCGGCGACGAAACGGGCGCCGTCATAGACCATGAAGATGAATCCGCCGGCCAGGAGCAGCAGGCCGATTAGCCGAAAAAAACCGCGGATCATGCCTCACCTTATTATCTGTCACCTGCACGGGCCGTCAGCCAATACCGGGGGGACCCTGGAAATTCAACCTCATCAGCACCTTAACGCACCATTTCCGCCCTCCCCTGCCGGCCTTTCGGGGCGGCGGAAAGCGTTGACGGTGCGGGACGCGCCCTCTATAAGACCCCCAATGGCGGCGGGCGCAATCCCGCCGCCGCTGTTCTTTGAGCCGCGCCGCTTCGGAAGCATTTTGGCTTCCGTCCATGGCATCCTCAAGAGCGGCGTACGTCAGGACACCCTGGAAAACACCACCTGCGCAATTTGAACGGCCGGCGCGCTCAAGCCCGACCACCCGAGCGATGACAGCCGAAGGATAGTTGAGAACATGGCCAATACCTCTTCCGCCAAGAAGGCGACCCGCAAGATTGCCCGCCGCACCATCATCAACAAGTCGCGCCGCACCCAGATGCGTGGCGCGGTTCGCACCGTCGAGGAAGCGATCAAGACCGGCGATCGCAATGCAGCCGTCGAAGCGATGAAGCGCGCGGAGCCGGAACTGATGCAGGCCGCCCAGCGCAACATCATTCACAAGAACAATGCGAGCCGGAAGGTATCCCGCCTCACGCACGCGATCGCCAAGCTCGCGAAGTGAACTGACGGAAACGGATATTCGTCAAAGCCCGGCCTCGCGCCGGGCTTTTTGTTTTCTCGGCTTGCGCTCGCGCGCAAGCATGGGCTGAAAGTTCTTTTCGCCAGGCGCATGGCCCGTGTTGCATTTCGGGCGCACGTTGAAAGCATGCGTGTGACAATTCAATCGTCACGTTGCCGGGCATAGTCCGACGTGTCACATTAGTAGCGCCAGTAGTTCTACGTGGTGCGGTTTATTGCACCAGCGTTGTCGTGCGCATGTGCGAGAAGCGCGAGCGCGGCTGTCAACCAATCCAATGTCGGCTTCTTCTTGCGCGCGTCATCGCCGCGCGGGGTTACCCTCAAAAACAATTCCGAAAAACGACGTCTCGCTAATCACTTATCCACATAGCGAGGGCAAGCGTTTTGAAAATTGGTCCCGGTAACCACGATTGTAACGGTTTTTTAAAAATTTTGCGAGTGCGGCGAAAACTGTCACGCTAGTCGGCGCCACGGGATTCTGTGCGCTGATTCAAAAACTTGGTGTGGAGTGTCGCGCTTGCAGTGTTGCAACACCGTCGAAGAGTCGGGTCGCGTCGTCGAATCACGGATTGTCAGAAATCACCCGTGGTGTATTTGTAACTCGTTCGCGACGCTCAAGGCTCTCCTGACCAGCGCGGTATGAGACCCAAGAGCGGACGTGCAAATCGGCGGCGGTGTGCGCGTTAGCGACGCTTTCCAAGCGAAGCTGAGTTGATAGCTCATAGCAATATGAGAGCGGTCGTTCTGTGTCTGAATTTCCCGGTGTGGCGCTCGTGTTCAGCGCGCTCCGGACAGGGAAACAAGACAAGGGGAAATAGAACGCTGACCGGCGATGCAACGATTGGGAACGCGGAGTTCGGGAACGTGTTGAATACGACAGACTGGGATACGCGGCGGCGCGGCAGTCGAACAAGCGGATGTTCGGCGGCGGCAGACTGGCTTTGAAACACTTGTGATCTGATTGCTCGTCGCGCGTTTTCGCGGCGAGAGGGGGAGGTACCATGCTTTACGGAATCAACGCGACATTCGGCACGACCATTTCCATCGAGACTGCTTCTGAATCCCTGAACGACCCTTCCAGCCGTCCACCCGCGCAAACTCCGGCCAGACCGTCGAGTACGCGCTGACCTCGCGGCAGCTTCTCATTCCATCCAGCTTTGATCTGACAACGGCGGTTCCGCCGAGCGTTAGATTTTTGCCTGGTGGTCACTGAAGCGCCGCGCCGAGGTCACGTCTGGCAGGAAAACTGCAAGGCAA
Organism: uncultured Alphaproteobacteria bacterium; assembly: GCA_963742935.1. Lineage (GTDB taxonomy): Bacteria > Pseudomonadota > Alphaproteobacteria > Rhizobiales > Xanthobacteraceae > Bradyrhizobium. The sequence goes on from CAVUOI010000053.1 coordinate 82,420, forward strand.
CATGCCAGGCAGTTCGTTCAATACTATTACTCATTCAGAAAAGTTCTCAGGCAATGACAAATATGGAACAGGATCGCTGGTCGCGCGTGAAGGGGCGGTTGCGGACGAGTGTAGGCGAAGACGTCTATACGAGCTGGTTTGCGCGCATGGATCTTGAAGGCGTGCAGGATGAAAGCGTGCGTCTGTCGGTTCCGACCCGGTTCCTCAAGAGCTGGATCCAGGCCCACTATGCCGATCGCGTGTTGACCTGCTGGCAGGCTGAGATGCCTGAAGTGCACCGGATCGATCTCACCGTGCGCACGGCGATGCGCAACGCCGCGCCTGCAAAGGAAGCGGCCGCGCCGGCCGATCCGCGCCGCGCCGAGCAGGGCAATGCCCGCCCCGCGCCGGAATTGCGCGCGACTGCCACCGCGCCGGTATCCGCCAGCCATGATGCGCTCGGCGGTTCGCCGCTCGATCCGCGCCTGACTTTTGCGAGCTTCGTGATGGGCCGCTCCAATACGCTGGCGCATGCGGCCGCGCGTCAGGTCGCCGAGGGACGCCGCGGCGATCCCGTGATGTTCAACCCACTCTATATTCACGCCGGCGTCGGCCTCGGCAAAACCCATCTGCTGCAGGCGGTGACCTGGGCCGGCAATTCGGGGAGCGAGCGCAAGGTGCTCTATCTCACCGCCGAGAAGTTCATGTACGGCTTCGTCGCCGCGCTGAAAACGCAGACGGCGCTGGCCTTCAAGGAAGCGCTGCGCGGCATCGACGTGCTCGTGATCGACGACCTGCAGTTCCTGCAGGGCAAATCGACCCAGGCCGAATTCTGCCACACGCTGAACGCGCTGATCGATGCCGGCCGCCAGGTCGTGATCGCAGCCGATCGTCCGCCATCCGATCTCGAAAGCCTCGACGATCGCGTGCGCTCGCGGCTGGCCGGCGGCCTCGTCGTCGAGATGGGCTCGCTCGGCGAGGAACTGCGGCTCGGGATCCTGAAGTCGCGCGTCGCGGCTGCCCGCGCCCATCATTCGACCTTCGACGTGCCGGAAGCGGTGCTGGATTATCTGGCGCGTACCATCACCCATAACGGCCGCGACCTCGAAGGCGCCATCAACCGCCTGCTCGCCCACTCCAAGCTCAACGCCCAACCGGTAACGCTGGAAATGGCCGAGCGCGAGGTGCGCGACCTGATCCGCCCGCAGGAGCCGAAGCGGATCAAGATCGAGGACATCCAGCGCGTGGTGGCGCGTCAATATAATGTCAGCCGCTCGGACCTGCTGTCGTCGCGGCGGACCGCCAACGTGGTCCGGCCGCGTCAGGTCGCGATGTATCTGGCGAAGACGCTGACGCTGCGTTCGCTGCCCGAGATCGGCCGCCGGTTCGGCGGACGCGATCACACCACCGTGCTGCACGCCGTGCGCAAGATCGAGGGGCTGGTGGCCCGGGATACCGCGTTGTCCGAAGAGGTCGAGTTGCTGAAGCGGCAGTTGCAGGAATAGGACTTGGCTTCTCCCCGCCTCTCCCTCCCGATCGAAGCCGGGCTTATCCGGCTTCGATCATGACGAGGCCCGGCCCGGGCAAACCCGGCCGGATGGGGCGAGAGAATTTTCTTCCTGCGTCATTTTCTGCCGCAAAAGTGGGGAACGGGGGGCCAGCCTCTCTTGCACCGGCGGGCCATCCGCGCCACCTTGCGGTCCCCCCGAGGGTTTGATCAAATCCGGTCCAGATCCGGCTTTTCGGGGTTTCAATGCCGCGGCGCGCCTTCCGGGCCGCCCGGCTTTTCCATCTCTGGCGGATAATGCAATGAAGGTCACCGTCGAACGCGCGCAACTGCTGAAGTCGCTGGGCCATGTCCATCGCGTGGTCGAGCGCCGCAACACCATCCCGATCCTCGGCAACGTGCTGGTCCGCGCCGAAAACGCCAAACTGTCGCTGAAGGCGACCGACCTCGACCTCGAGGTGACCGAAACGCTGGCGGCGGAAACCGCAACCGCCGGTTCCACTACCGTGCCGGCGCACATGTTCTACGACATCGTCCGCAAGCTGCCGGACGGCGCGCAGATCGTGCTGGAAGCCGACGGCGACCGCGCGGTGCTGGCGATCCGCGCCGGCCGCTCGCGCTTCACGCTGCAGACCCTGCCGGAGAGCGATTTCCCGGATCTTGCCGCCGGCGACATGACGCATTCGTTTTCGCTCGCCGCCTCCGACGTCAAGCGCCTGATTGATCGCACGCAGTTTGCGATCTCGACCGAGGAAACCCGCTACTATCTCAACGGCATCTATCTGCATACCGCCGGCACCGCCAAGGCGGCGACGCTGCGCGGGGTGGCGACCGATGGCCATCGGCTGGCGCAGATCGATCTGGTGCAACCTGCCGGCGCCACCGGCATGCCCGGCGTGATCGTGCCGCGCAAGACGGTCGGCGAAGTGCAGCGGCTGATCGAGGACCAGGAAGCCGAGGTCAAGATCGAACTGTCGCAGGGCAAGATCCGCTTCACGCTCGGCAACGTCGTGCTGACCTCGAAACTGATCGACGGCACCTTTCCGGATTACGGCCGCGTCATTCCGCAGAACAACGACAAGGAACTGATCGTCGACAAGAAGGACTTTGAGGCCGCGGTCGACCGCGTCTCGACCATCTCCAGCGAGCGCGGCCGTGCGGTGAAGCTCGCATTGTCTCCGGGCAAGCTGGTGCTGTCGGTCACCAATCCGGATTCCGGCAGCGCCACCGAAGAGCTCGAGGTCGAATACGCCTCCGACGCCCTCGATATCGGCTTCAACTCGCGCTACCTGCTCGACATCGCCGCCCAGATCGAAGGCGAAGTCGCCGTGCTCCGCCTCGCCGACCCCGGCTCGCCGACGCTGGTGCAGGACAAGGAAAACAAAGGCGCGCTGTATGTGCTGATGCCGATGCGGGTGTGACGGTTTCGCGCGACAAGGAAGCTGACCTTCCCTCTCCCCTTGTGGGAGAGGAAGGCGATCAACAAGTATGCGGCTGTCATACCCGCGAAGGTGGGTATCCAGTAATCGCCAGCGCCCGTGAAGAAATTCAGAAGCTCGGCGTACTGGATCATCCGCCTTCGCGGATGATGACGGCGGAGGTTGCCGCCTCATTTCGACTTCCCGGCAATGACAGCGTCGCATGATCCCCTCCCAAATCCATCGCCTTTCGCTCACGCATTTTCGCAACTACCGCGCGGCGATTGTGCAAGCGCGGGGGGATGTGGTGGCGCTGGTGGGGCCGAACGGTGCCGGCAAAACCAATTGCCTGGAGGCGATCTCGTTTCTCTCGCCGGGGCGCGGGCTGCGGCGTGCGACGCTGGAGGATGTCGCCGACAATCAGGGCGACGGCTCCTGGGCGGTGTCGGCCGAGGTCGAGGGCGCGCTGGGGCTTGCGACGCTCGGCACTGGCATCGATGCGCCCGCCGCGGAAGCCGCCTCGACCAGCCGGCGCTGCCGCATCGATCGCGAGCCGGTGAGTTCGGCGACCGCATTCGGCGATCATCTGCGCATGGTGTGGCTGACGCCCGCCATGGACGGGCTGTTCCTGGGTGCTGCTTCCGAACGGCGGCGCTTCTTCGACCGCCTGGTGCTGGCGATCGACAGCGAGCATTCCAGCCGGGTCTCGGCGCTGGAGCGTTCGCTGCGCTCGCGCAACCGCCTGCTCGAAGTGCGCAATTATGACGACCATTGGTGCGACGCGATCGAGCGCGAAACCGCCGAGCTTGCGGTCGCCGTCGCCGCCACGCGCGGCCAGACGGTGACGCGGCTGGCCGCGATGCTGAAGGAGCGCGGGCAGGCTTCGGCCTTTCCGTCGGCGCAGATCATGCTCGACGGCTGGATGGAAAACGCGCTGGTCAACGAATCCGCGACCGCCGTGGAGGATCGCTACCGCGAGATCCTGCGTGCTGGCCGCGCCCGCGACGCCGCCGCCGGCCGCACGCTCGACGGGCCGCATCTGACCGACCTGCAGGTGGTCTATGCGCCCAAAAACATGCCGGCGCGCGACGCCTCCACCGGCGAGCAAAAGGCGCTGCTGATCGGGCTGGTGCTGGCCCACGCGACATTGGTTGCCGAAATGACGGGCATCGTGCCGCTATTGCTGCTCGACGAAGTCGTTGCCCATCTCGATCCCAACAGGCGAAAGGCGCTGTTCGATGAACTCGCCAAGCTCGGCGCGCAGGTCTGGATGACTGGCGCCGATCCCGCGGCATTCGTCGATATCGGGGCGGGCGGCGAGATTTTCGATGTTGAATCGGGACAGGTACGCCGCCGTGAATAGAACGCCTCAACGCGGCGCTTCGGTGGGTCTCGCGCCAAGCACCCGATCGATGATCGCTTCGATCAGGTAAACCGATCCCTTTTCGGTCAGGTGCACCTGATCGCTTGCGGTCAGGTCTGCCGCGGCATCGCCGATGCGCGTCAGGCATCCCTGCGCATTGCAGAGCGCATCCGACGCCGAGATGAATTCGGCGCCGAGCGGCTCGAGCCTCGCGCGCATCACGGCGTCGTAGGCCGTGGGCGTGCTGGCGGGCGAACGCTCCGGGATCAGTGCGCGATGAAGCATGAAATAGCGCAGCACTTCCAACGGAAGATCGCGTCGCCACCACGGCACGCCGCCGAGAACGACGACGCGGGCATTGGTTTCCCGCTTCAGCGCCGCGACCGTCCGCGCGACGTTGTCGAGATGCTTCTCCCACGTTCCGTGCAGCACGACGACGTCAGGCTTGATTTGTCGGATCAGCGCAAAAACCTTGTCATTCATCGCCCGGCAATTCGGCACGCCCGCAATGTCGGCATCAAGCGCAGGAATGCAGGAACTGGAGGTGAGCTGCGCGATGCCGAAATTGCGCGTCTCCTGCGCCTTACGCAGGCCGGGCAGCAGCGCGCCGGCGGTCGAATCGCCCCAGATCAGGACCAGCGGACGCCGGTCCCGCTCGACGCAGGCGTCGGCGAAAGTGGCTTCCTGGCCGAGATCGAGCAGGCATTCGTGAAACCGCCACTTGAAACTTTCCGTCCGTACGGTGGCCATGGCGCGGATTTCTGGCGGCAACCGAAACTCGAAACCGCGTCCCCACATGACGGCAAATCCCGCGAGCGCGATCATCGCCATGCCGGCGCCAAGAGCGAACATCTTGCGTCCGTTCGGGCGGCCGAAACGGAAAGGAGTCTCGACAAACCGATAGGTCGCCCAGGCCAGCAGCGTGCTCGCGATCAAGATCAGTTCGCGCTCCAGCAGCGTCAGTGGCTGGAACTTGATCGCCTCGCCAAACACTAGTAGCGGCCAGTGCCAGAGATAGAGCGGGTAACTGATCAACCCGATCCACACCATCGGCCGGCTCGCCAGCACAACGCGGTTGAACCACGCCGCCGGCGCCGATAACAAAAGCGCACTGCCGGCAACCGGCAATACCGCCCACCAGCCCGGAAAAGTGCGGTGGCTGTCAAGCAGCAGGACCGACGCGGCGATCAGCGCCATGCCAATCCAGCTGCGCCAATTGCTCGCCGCGCCTGACTGGTTGACCTTGACCCAGCCGCACGCGAGCACCGCACCCGCCAGTAATTCGAACGCACGCGTGAACGGCAGATAGAAGGTCGCGACCGGATCTGAGCCGATCCAAGCCACGTTGAGCAGGAAGGACGCGATGCCGAGCACCGCGGCCATGACCAAGATGCTGATGCGCAGCCGCGCCGCGAGCATCAACAGCAGCGGCCAGAACAGATAGAACTGCTCCTCGATGCCGAGCGACCATAGATGCAGCAACGGCTTCTTGGCGGATTCGACGTCGAAATAGCCGGACTGCAGCAGCAGCGCGATGTTGGCCAGAAACGCCGCGCTGGCGAAACTGTCGCTGCCGAGCTGCGCGAACGCTGATGGCAGCATCCAGAACCAGCCCAGCGCCAGGGTCGCCGCGAGCACCACGATCAGCGCCGGGAAGATGCGGCGGATCCGCCGGTTGTAGAACGCGATCAGGCTGAAACGGCCGCGTTCCAGTTCGCGCGTGATGATGCCGGTGATCAGAAAGCCCGAAATCACGAAGAACACGTCGACGCCGACGAAGCCGCCCGGCGCGACGTCGGGGAACGCGTGGAAATTCAGCACCAGCAGTATGGCGATGGCCCGGAGGCCATCGACATCGGGCCGATATTTGGACGGAGGTGGAGACAATGGCGCGCTGACCCGGGATCGCGATGACGGCGGACAATGACTGCAGGCTGCCGTGCCGCCTTCTCTAGCAGGTCCGCGGCGGCCTGCCATTTCTTGCCGCTCCAGTGGCCAAAAAACCGGTGACCAAAAGCACAGAATCAGCCGTCGAATTGTGCTTTTCGGAGCCTCCGGAATTGGCTCTCGGAGGCCTTGAAAAAGGGTAAAAAATTGCCATTTATTCAAAGACTTGTAGATGAATAGATTGCGCTAGGCGCGACCCTTCTTTCATGGCACAACTAGATCAATCAGCGCCTCATGTTGCGTAGCTGATTCGGGACACCCGCGAAGGCTTCACATGACAGAACCTGCCCGGCAGACGCCTGCCGATACTGAGCATCCCATTCCGGTCGAGTATGGCGCGGAATCGATCCGGGTGCTGAAGGGGCTCGATGCCGTGCGCAAGCGGCCGGGCATGTATATCGGCGACACCGATGATGGTTCGGGCCTGATCACATGGTCTACGAAGTCGTCGACAATGCCATCGACGAAGCCCTCGCGGGCCACGCCAGCGCGGTGGAAGTCATCCTCAACGCCGACAATTCGGTGACGGTGCGCGACGACGGCCGCGGCATTCCGGTCGAATCCACAAGGGCGAAGGCATCTCCGCGGCCGAGGTCATCATGACCCAACTGCACGCCGGCGGAAAGTTCGACCAGAACTCCTACAAGGTTTCCGGCGGCCTGCACGGCGTCGGCGTCTCCGTGGTCAACGCGCTGTCCAGCAAGCTGCAACTGCGGGTCTGGCGCGACGGCAAGGAACACTACATCGAGTTCGCTCATGGCGATGCGGTGGCTCCGCTCGCGATCGTCGGCGAAGCCAACGGCAAGCGCGGCACCGAGGTGACGTTCCTTGCCTCGACCGAGACTTTCACCAACGTCGAATATGATTTCCCGACGCTGGAGCATCGGCTGCGCGAGCTCGCGTTCCTGAATTCCGGCGTCAATATCGTACTCTCCGACATGCGTCACGCGGTCGAGAAGCGTGAAGTAATGCAATATGCCGGCGGCGTCGAGGCGTTTAATATCTCGACCGCAACAAGAAGGCGATGGTGCCTGCCCCGATCATGGTGCGTGCGGAATTGAACGACATCGGCG
>CAVUOI010000054.1:0-469494 GCA_963742935.1 uncultured Alphaproteobacteria bacterium
CCGAGCCCGGCACCGCCTATCTGCTGCGGCCCGATGGCTACGTCGCGGCGCGATTCCGGCATCCGACCCGCGAAGGGCTCGATGCCGCGCTGGCGCGTGCCGCCGGCCACAACTGAGGTTTCGTCATGCCGCTATCGACCGCTTCAAACTTCGCCAAGCCCGACGACGCGTTTCGCGCGATCGTCGAGGCGCACCGGGGCCTGAGCGACGAACAGAGCGCCGATCTCGACGCCGCGCTGGTTCTGGTGCTCGCCAATCACATCGGCGATATCGCGGTGCTGAACGAAGCCATCGCGCTCGCCAAGCGGCGGATGCTCGATGCCGGCCAACAACAGCAACAACAGCAGCAATAATTCACGTCTCGAACGAAGTCAGGAATTGAATTGATGGCCAAAGGTTTCGCATCCACGACCGACATGGCGGAAAAGAAGATCACGTTCTCCGAGATCGGCACCGATCTCTATGCCTTCACCGCCGAGGGCGACCCGAACTCCGCGATCATCGTCGGCGATGACGGCTGCATGGTGTTCGATGCGCAGTCGACGCCGGCGATGGCGAACAAAGTGATCGAACGCGTTCGTACCGTCACCGACAAGCCGATCAAATACGTCGTGCTGTCGCATTACCACGCGGTGCGCGTGCTCGGCGCTTCCGCCTACAAGGCGCAAGGCATCGTGGCCTCGGCGGAAACCTATCGGCTGATCGAGGAGCGCGGGCAGCAGGATTGGGATTCCGAATATGGCCGTTTCCCGCGCCTGTTTCAGGACGCCGAGAGCATTCCCGGCCTGACCTGGCCGACGCTGACCTTTGAAGGCGAGATGTCGATCTATCTCGGCAAGCGCGAGGTGCGGCTGATGCAGCTCGGCGCCGGGCATACCTCGGGCGACATCGTCGCCTGGGTGCCGGATGCCGAGGTGATGTTCTCCGGCGACCTGATCGAATACCACTCGGCCTGCTATTGCGGCGACGCGCATTTGCGCGAATGGCCGGCGACGCTGAACGAAATCCGCGCCTTCAATCCCAAGGCGATCGCGCCGGGCCGCGGCGACGCGCTGAAAGGACTTTCGACCGGGCGCGACGCGATCGCGATGACGCGCGATTTCGTCACCTCGCTCTATGGTGCGGCGGAAACATCCGTCGCGAGAGGCCGCAATCTGAAGGAATCGATGGCCGCGACGCGTGAGGTGATGGACCCGAAATTCTCCAGCTTCGCGATCTACGAGCACTGCCTGCCGTTCAACGTCTCGCGCGCGTTCGACGAGGCCTCTGGGATCGACGATCCCGTGATCTGGACCGACAAGCGCGACCAGGAAATGTGGGCCGCCCTGCAAGGAGGAGGATGACCATGAATATCAACACCTCGCCTGATCAGATTGTTCGAGGCACCGCGCAACTGACGCCGGGCTACATGTCCGGCTTCGGCAACAGCTTTGAGACCGAAGCCTTGCCCGGCGCGCTGCCGATGGGCCGCAATTCGCCGCAGCGCTGCGCCTACGGGCTCTATGCCGAACAATTATCAGGCTCGCCCTTCACCGCGCCGCGCGGCAGCAACGAGCGGTCATGGCTTTATCGCATCCGCCCCTCGGTGAAGCATTCGGGGCGTTTTGCCAAAGCCGATGCCGGGCTGTGGCGCACGGCGCCGTGTCATGAGCAGGAAATCATGGTCGAGCAACTGCGCTGGGATCCGGCGCCGATCCCGAAGGAGGACATGACCTTCCTGCAGGGCGTGCAGACCATGACCACGGCCGGCGATGCCAATACCCAGGCCGGCATGGCGGCGCATGTCTATCTCATCACCAAATCGATGGTCGATCAGCACTTCTACAATGCCGACGGCGAGATGATGTTCGTGGCCCAGCAGGGTAATCTGCGCCTCGTCACGGAGTTCGGCCGCATCGATATCGAGCCCGGCGAGATCGCCGTGATCCCGCGCGGCGTGAAATTTCGCGCCGAGATTCCGAACGGTCCCGCACGCGGCTATCTCTGCGAAAACTACGGCGGCGCCTTCACGCTGCCGGAGCGCGGGCCGATCGGCGCCAACTGCCTCGCCAATTCGCGCGACTTCCTCACGCCCGTGGCGGCGTATGAGGACAAGGACACGCCGACCGAGCTCTACGTCAAATGGGGCGGCGCGCTGTTCAAGACGACCCTGCCGCATTCGCCGATCGACGTGGTGGCGTGGCATGGCAATTACGCGCCCTACAAATACGATCTGCGCACCTTCTCCCCGATCGGCGCCATCGGCTTCGATCATCCCGATCCCTCGATCTTCACGGTGCTGACCTCGCCGTCGGAAACCGCCGGCACCGCGAATATCGATTTCGTGATCTTCCCGGAGCGCTGGGCGGTTGCCGAAAACACCTTCCGTCCGCCCTGGTATCACATGAACATCATGAGCGAGTTCATGGGGCTGATCTACGGCGTCTACGACGCCAAGCCGCAGGGGTTTACGCCGGGCGGCATCTCGCTGCACAACATGATGCTGCCGCATGGCCCCGACCGCGACGCGTTCAACCACGCCAGCAATGGCGAATTGAAGCCGGTGAAGCTGACGGGGACGATGGCGTTCATGTTCGAAACGCGGTATCCGCAACGGGTCACCGCGCACGCCGCAAAATCAGCGACGCTGCAGGACGACTACGCCGATTGCTGGAAGGGTCTGGAGAAGCGGTTCGATCCCAGCAAGCCGTGAAATAACACCGCCGTCATTCCGGGATGCGCCGCTTGGCGCAGACCCGGAATCCAATTAGCCACCTGGCTCTGACGGAGAGATGGATTCCGGGTTCGCGCTTCGCGCGCCCCGGAATGACGACGGATAGAGCGTCAGAAATTCGGCAGGAAACCCATGCCCCATCCCAACGACCCAAAGCTCCGCTCCTTCATCCCCGTCACACCCACCTCCGACTTCCCGATCCAGAACCTCCCCTACGGCGTCTTCTCCGCGAAAGACGGACTCGCCCCGCGCGTCGGCGTCGCGATCGGCGACTACGTGCTCGATCTCTGGCAGCTCGCGCAGGATTGCCGCTTCGACGTCGTTGAGCCCGCGGTGTTCGCAGCGCCACAGCTCAACCCGTTCATGGCGCTGGGGCCAAAAGCCTGGTCCAGCACGCGCGCCCGCATCAGCCAGCTCTTGCGGCACGATGAACCGGAACTGCGCGACAATGCAGAATTGCGCGAGCGAGCGCTGGTGCCGATGGCAGACGTCAGACTGCACATGCCGTTTGCCGTCGCCGGCTACACCGATTTCTACTCGTCGAAGGAGCACGCCACCAATGTCGGCGTGATGTTCCGCGGCAAGGACAATGCGCTGCAGCCGAACTGGCTGCATATGCCGATCGGCTATAACGGCCGCGCGTCCACCGTCGTTGTCAGCGGCACGAAGATCAGGCGGCCACGCGGGCAGCTGAAGCCGCCGACGGCCGATCTGCCGAGTTTCGGGCCGTGCAAGCGGCTCGATTTCGAACTCGAAATGGGCGTGGTGGTAGGCCAGCCGTCGGCGATGGGCGAAATGCTCACGGAGAAACAGGCGGAAGCGATGATCTTCGGCTTCGTCATTCTCAACGACTGGAGCGCGCGCGACATCCAGCAATGGGAATACGTGCCGCTCGGCCCGTTCCAGGCCAAGGCGTTCGGCACGTCGATCAGCCCCTGGGTGGTGACGCGCGAGGCGCTGGAGCCGTTTCGGCTGCACGGTCCTGCGCAGGATCCAAAACCGCTGCCCTATCTGCAGCAGGGGCAGCCGAACAATTATGACATGGCGCTCGAAGTCGGCTTGCGCGCGGCGCCAATGAACGAGGCCGCAACCATCTGCCGCACCAATTTCAAATACATGTACTGGTCATCAGTCCAGCAACTCGTCCACCACGCCTCATCCGGCTGCGCCATGAATGTCGGCGATCTCCTGGGGAGCGGCACCATCTCGGGGCCTGAGAAGGACCAGCGCGGCAGCCTGCTCGGAGATAAGCTGGAACGGCACCGAGCCGGTCGAACTGCCGGGCGGTATCAAGCGGACATTCCTCGAAGACGGCGATTTGCTCGTCATGCGCGGCTGGTGCCAGGGCGACGGCTACCGCGTCGGTTTCGGCGAAGTCGAGGGGACGATTTTGGCGGTGGAGTGACGGAGCCGTAGGGTGGGCAAAGCGAAGCGTGCCCACCATCTCGCGGCTCGTTCGCTGATGGATGGTGGGCACGTCGCTTCGCTCCTTTGCCCACCCTACGGCATCTCGTTCACCGCTCCTGCGGCGAAATATCCTTCAGCCGCGCGCAATGCGCCGCAACGTCCTCGACGCCGTATTTCAAATGCACGCGCTTGTCCGACGGCAGTTGCTTCGTCACGCACACGCCCGGCCGCCGCTCGGTGGCGGGACGGATCGGCCGCCGTTCAAAACCGCCGCCGCAGTTCGGGCATACATTGTGCAGCTTGTTGTCGACGCAGTCCGCGCAGAACGTGCATTCATAGGAACAGATCCGCGCCTCCGCAGCGTTCGGCGGCAGGTCCTTGTCGCAATATTCGCAGTTCGGCCGGAGTTGCAGCGCCATGGTGGTCTCACGATCTGATTCTGGAGGTATCATCGCAAATCGAACGGGAATTGCGAATGACGGATTTCCCTCAATTTGGGCCATGCTCATCTTCGCGCGCTCGCGCCTCCTCAGGATGGGTCTGCGACCTCCGCACTCTCCTTCAGCCGATCCAGCACGATCGACGAGCGTACATGCGCGACGCTCTGGTGCGGCATCAGCACGTCGTTGACGAGGCCGGAGAGGTCCTTGAGGTCGCGCAGCACCACCTTCAACACATAATCGGCGTCGCCGGTCAGCGAGTACGCTTCCTGGATGTCGTCGACGCGGTTGACCAGCGCGCGGAATTTCTTGGCGTTATCGGGCGAATGCGTCGCCAGCGTGATGTGAATGAACGCGATCAGGTTGAAGCCGAGCGCTTCGCCTGACAGGTCGGCGTGATAGCCGGCGATCACCTTTTCCTCCTCCAGCCGCATCCGCCGCCGTGAGCATTGCGAGGCCGACAGGCCGACGAGGTCGGCCAGTTGCTGGTTGGTCAGCCGGCCGTCGTCCTGCAGCGCGGCCAGCATTTTGAGGTCGAAGGCGTCTACCGGGATCATGCGTAAAATGCCAATTCCATGCACGAAGTGTGCGTCACTATAGCCTGAACCAAGCGGATTTGCATGCACCTTGCACTCGATTCGACCGATATTGATCCAGATCAAATTTCGGGAGACTTGCCATGGGTCCGTTTCCGCACGATGCGCCGGCCGCCACCATCAGCGCCGACAATCCGATGGGCACCGACGGCTTCGAGTTCGTCGAATACGCCCACCCGAACCCGGGAGAACTGCACGCGCTGTTCAGGCTGATGGGCTATTCGCCGGTCGCCCGTCACAAGACGAAGAAGATCACCGTCTATCGCCAGGGCGACATCAATTATCTCGTCAACGAAGAACCCGGCAGCCATGGTTATGGCTTCGTCGCCGCCCACGGGCCGTGCGCGCCGTCGATGGCGTTTCGCGTGGTCGATGCGAAGCTCGCCTACGAACGTGCGCTGTCGCTCGGCGCGGAGCCGGCCGATGTAACGTCAGCGCAGAAGACGCTCGACGTTCCCGCCATCAAGGGGATCGGCGGCAGCCTGCTTTATTTCGTCGACCGCTACGGCGCAAAAGGCTCGGCTTATGATACCGAGTTCGAATGGCTCGGCGCAAAGGACCCGCGGCCGGCGGGGGCGGGGCTCTATTACATCGATCACCTCACCCATAACGTCCATCGCGGCCGTATGGATGTGTGGACCGGCTTCTACGAAAAACTGTTCAACTTCCGCCAGATCCGTTTCTTCGATATCGAAGGCCGCGCCTCCGGTCTGTTCTCCCGCGCGCTGACCAGCCCCGACGGCAAGATCCGGATCCCGATCAACGAGGATGCGGGCGATGCCGGCCAGATCGAGGAATATCTCAACATTTATCGCGGCGAGGGCATCCAGCACATCGCCTGCGGTGCGCGCGACATCTATCGCACCGTCGAGACGCTGCGAGCAGATGGTTTGCCGTTCATGCCGTCGCCGCCGGAGACCTATTTCGAGAAGATCGACGCGCGCCTGCCGCAGCATGGCGAGGACGTCGCCCGCCTGCGGCGCGATGGCATTCTCATAGACGGCGAGGGCGTCGTCGATGGCGGCCAGACAAAAGTGCTGCTGCAGATTTTTTCGGCCAACGCGATCGGGCCGATCTTCTTCGAATTCATCCAGCGCAAGGGCGACGATGGATTCGGCGAGGGCAATTTCAAGGCGCTGTTCGAATCGATCGAGGAAGATCAGATTCGGAGAGGCGTGCTGAAGGTGGGCAACGCGGCCTAAGTCGCAGCTCGCGTTGGACGCGACCTGTCGCCACATCATCGGTGTCGTCCCGGACAAGCGTAAGCGCAGATCCGGGATCCATACCGCGGAATCTGTCGATTGAGATCGATAGGAGTACCAAACTCCTAGTCTTCGCCAAACCACTCCCTGTGGTTATGGGTCCCGGATCGGCGCTCCGCTTCGCTGCGCTTGTCCGGGACGACGGCGGAATGTGTGGGGCGGAAGCTACCGTCCCGCCTTCCACGCCGCCGTCACATCGCCGATCTTCGCCACCTCGGGCTCCCTGATCGCCGATGGCGTCCGCGAAAACCGCGGCGCGGGCGCGGGCTGCGTCACGCCATGGCGCTCGACGAACACTTTTCGCGCCGCCATGTGCGGATGTTCAGGCGCTTCTGCCATGGTCAGGATCGGCGCGAAACAGATGTCGGTGCCTTCCATGATCTTGCACCAATCCGCGCGGCTCTTGTTCTTGAACACCTTGGTCAGCTTTTCCTTCAGCGCCGGCCACGCCTTGCGGTCCATCTGCGCGTCGAAATCAGCATCGGTCAGGTCGGCATGCTTGCGCAGCAGTGCGTAGAACTGCGGCTCGATCGAGCCGATCGAAATGAAGTTGCCGCAGGAGCATTCATAGACGCCGTAGAAATGTGCGCCGCCGTCGAGAAAATTCTGGTCGCGGCCCTCGGTCCAGCGTCCGCTCGCGCGCATGTCGAAGAACATCGACATCAGCGATGCCGCGCCGTCGCACATCGCGGTATCCACCACCTGGCCCTTGCCGGACTTCGAGGCTTCCAGCATGGCGGCGAGCACGCCGACCACGAGATAGAGCGCGCCGCCGCCGAAATCGCCGACCAGGTTGAGCGGCGGCACCGGCTTCTCCTTGGTGCCGATCGCGGCAAGCGCGCCCGTGATCGAGATGTAGTTGATGTCATGGCCGGCAGCGTTCGCTAGCGGACCTTCCTGACCCCAGCCGGTCATGCGGCCATAGACCAGCTTTGGATTGCGCGCGAGCACGACATCCGGGCCGAGGCCGAGACGCTCCATCACGCCGGGGCGAAAGCCTTCGACCAGCGCATCCGCACCGGCCAGCAGGTCGAGCACCTGCGCAATGGCGGCCTTGTCCTTCAGATCGAGCTCGATGACCTTGCGGCCGCGCACCGCCACCGCCTTGAGATTCTTGCCGGCGCCGACGCGGTCGAGCGTGATGACCTCGGCGCCCATGTCCGCCAGCAGCATGCAGGCGAACGGGCCCGGGCCGATGCCGGCGAATTCGACGATACGGAAACCGGCGAGCGGGCCGGAGGTGCGGGTAGCGGATTGGGCGGCTGGTTTGTCGAGCACGTTTTTCTCTCCCAGGGGGAACGCTTTAATTAGTTGATTAGCTAAATTCTCCCGCCGAAGCGAGACCATGGCAAGTTCTTTTGCCGAGAATCGGACCAAAATGCGAAAGCGGCGCGCATTGCTGCGCGCCGCTCGTGGCATAGTTGCGTTTAGGCGTTATCAACCTGCGGCAACGACCGCGCGCTGTGCCATCACCTTGATCAGATTGGCGCGATAGTCCGAAGTTCCGTGGATATCGCTCATCAGGCCGCTGGCGGAAATTTTTACGCCATCGATCGCTGCCGCCGACCAGTTGGCTTTCAGCGCCGCCTCGATCGCCGACACCCGCATCACGCCATCCTGCGATGCGCCTGTCGCTGCGACCCTGACGTCACCAGATTTGGTCTTGGTCACGAACACGGCGGTCAGTGCGAAGCGCGAGGCGGGGTGCCGAAACTTGGCATAGCCCGCCTTCGCCGGGATCGGGAACGACACCGCGGTAATGATCTCGCCATCCTCGAGCGCGGTCGTGAACAGGCCCTTGAAGAAATCATCCGCCAATATCGAACGCTTGTTGGTCTTCACCGTAGCGCCAAGCGAGGCCAGGGCTGCAGGAAAGTCGGCTGCCGGATCGTTGTTGGCGATCGAGCCGCCGATGGTGCCGCGGTGGCGCACCGCGGGGTCGCCAAGCACAGAAGTGAGGTAGGCGATCGCGGGGATCGACTTCTTCACGTCAGCGCTTTGCATGATGTCGAAATAGGTCGTGGCCGCCTTGATCGTCAGCGTGTCGCCGGAGGACTCGATGCCGACCAGTTCCTTGATCTTGCCGAGATCGATGACGTCGGATGGCGATGCCAGCCGCTGCTTCATCACGGGGATCAGCGTGTGGCCGCCAGCGAGATATTTCGCTTCGGTACCCTTGGCGAACAGGCTGACTGCTTCGTCGACCGAGGAAGGACGATGGTAAGTTGTCTGGTACATGGTTCGTGCTCCCTCTCAACCGTGAATCGCATGCCAGACGCGGTCGGGCGTCGCGGGCATTTCGAGGTTGTTGTTGCCGATCGCATCCGTGATGGCGTTGATGACCGCCGCCGATGCGCCGATCGCGCCGGCCTCGCCGCAGCCCTTGACGCCGAGCGGATTGCCCGGACACAGCGTCGTGGTGTGCGACAGCTTGAACGAGGGCAGGTCGTCGGCGCGCGGCATGGAGTAGTCCATGAACGAGGCCGTCAGCAACTGGCCCGAACTGTCGTGCACCGCACCTTCGAGCAGCGCCTGGCCGATGCCCTGGGCGAGACCGCCATGGACCTGGCCTTCGACGATCATCGGGTTGATCAGCCGCCCGAAATCATCAGCCGCCACGAAGTTGATGAAGGTCGATTTGCCGGTGGCGGAATCGATTTCCATCTCGCAGATGTAGGAGCCGGCCGGGAAGGTGAAGTTGGTTGGGTCGTAGAACGCGCCTTCCTTCAGGCCCGGCTCCATGCCGTCGGGCAGATTGTGCGCGGTGTAGGCGGCGAGGGCGACCATCGGCAGCGCGATCGACTTGTCGGTGCCGGTGACCTTGAACTCGCCGTTCTCGATGACGATGTCGTTCTCGGACGCCTCGAGCTGATGGGCCGCGATCTTCTTGGCCTTGGCCTCGACCTTCTCCATCGCCTTCAGGATCGCGGTGAGACCCACGGCCGCGGAGCGCGAGCCGTAAGTGCCCATGCCGAACTGCACCTTGTCCGTGTCGCCATGAACGATCTGCACCTGGCTGATGGGAACGCCGAGGCGCTCGGCCACCAGCTGGCAGAAGCTCGTTTCATGGCCTTGGCCATGGCTGTGCGATCCCGTCAGGACCTCGATGGTGCCGACCGGATTGACGCGGACTTCGGCGGATTCCCACAGGCCGACGCCGGCGCCGAGACTGCCGACCGCTTTCGACGGCGCGATGCCGCAGGCCTCGATGTAGCAGGAGACGCCGATGCCGCGCAGCTTGCCTTCGGTCTTGGCTTTCGCCTTGCGCGCCGGGAAGCCCGCATAGTCGATCGCCTTCATCGCCGAGTTGAGCGAGGCATTAAAGTCGCCGATGTCATAGGCCATGATCACAGGCGTCTGATGCGGGAATTGCGTGATGAAGTTCTTGCGGCGCAATTCGGCCGGATCGACCTTCAATTGCCGCGCCGCGGTTTCCATCAGCCGCTCCACCACGAAGCTTGCTTCAGGGCGGCCCGCGCCGCGATAGGCGTCGACCGGCACGGTGTTGGTGTAGACGCTGATCACTTCGGCGAAGATGTTGGGGATGTTGTACTGGCCCGACAGCAGCGTCGCGTAGAGATAGGTCGGCACCGACGACGAGAACAGCGACATATAGGCGCCGAGATTGGCGTAGGTTTTTACGCGCAGCGCGGTGACCTTGTTGTCCTTGTCGAACGCCATCTCCGCCTTGGTGAGATGGTCGCGGCCGTGCGCGTCGGTGAGGAAGGCTTCGGTGCGGTCGCAGGTCCACTTCACCGGACGGCCGACTTTCTTCGAGGCCCACAGCGCCACCATTTCCTCGGGGTAAATGAAGATCTTCGAGCCGAAGCCGCCGCCGACGTCGGGGGCGACGACGCGCAGCTTGTGCTCCTGCGCGATGTTGTAGAACGCCGACAGCACGAGGCGCGCCACATGCGGATTTTGCGAGGTCGTGTAGAGCGTAAAGTGCTCTTCCGGCTCGTTGTATTCCGCGATCGCCGCGCGCGGCTCCATCGCGTTCGGAACCAGCCGGTTATTGGTGATGTCGAGCGTGACGACGTTGGCCGCCGCCTTGAAGGCGGCATCGGTCGGGGCTTCGTCGCCGATGGTCCAGTCATAGATCACATTATCAGGCGCTTCCGGGTGCAGTTGCGGTGCGCCCGGCTTGATTGCCGCGCGAATGTCGGCCGCGACCGGCAACTCCTCGTAATTGACGACCACGGCTTCGGCGGCGTCCCGCGCCTGGTTCTTGGTCTCGGCGATCACGACCGCGACCGCCTGTCCGACGAAGCGCACGGTTTCCGGCGCCATCGCCGGCCAAGCGCCCATCTTCATGCCGGTGCCGTCCTTGGAGGTGATGGCCCAGCCGCAAATCAGATTGCCGATCTTGTCGTCGACGATCTGCTGGCCGGTCAGCACGCCGACCACGCCCGGCATCTTCATCGCTTCCGATGTATCGAGGCTCTTGATCTTGGCGTGCGCATGCGGGCTGCGGACGAAGTGCGCGTGGGTCATGCCGATGACTTTGATGTCGTCGACGTAACGGCCCTTGCCGGTAATGAAACGGCGGTCTTCCTTGCGCACAACGCTTGCGCCAATGCCTTCAACGCCCATGTCCTGTCCTCCCGACCGGAGTTATTGTTTCCGCCATTTCCATCGAAACGCGGTCTTGTATTTGGAAAATTGACGCCTGCGGCTATTCAGCCGCCTGCGAGACCTTCATGCGGCCGGCCGCGTCGAGCACCGATTTGACGATGTTGTGGTAGCCGGTGCAGCGGCAGATGTTGCCTTCCAGCTCCTGGCGGACGGTTTCCTCGTCGAGCTGGCCGCTGTGGCGGTGCACAATATCGATCGCTGACATGATCATGCCCGGGGTGCAGTAGCCGCACTGCAGGCCGTGATTGTCGCGGAACGCTGCCTGCATCGGGTGCAGTTCGTCGCCCTTGGCGATGCCTTCGATGGTGGTGACGTTGCAGCCGGCGGCCTGGCCGACCATGACCGTGCAGGATTTTACGGCCTTGCCGTCGATATGGACGACACAGGCGCCGCACTGGCTGGTGTCGCAGCCGACATGGGTCCCGGTCAGATTGAGATTTTCCCGCAGGAGATGGACCAGAAGCGTCCGGTCCTCGACGTCGGCCGACACGGCTTTGCCGTTCACGGTCAGTTTGACTGTAGACACGCGTGGTACCTCCCAAGGTTTTGTAATTGTTCTAATTAGAAACAGCGGCGCAGGAACTTGCAACTAGGATTTTGGTCGCGAGGGTCATTGTGATGACAGCGGCGGCGAGTGCAGCCACTCGCGATGCGAACTTCCCTTACCCGCCCCTGCGACTTCCCGCGCCCCGAGGGGGAGGGTCGGCTCCATGCGAAGTGAGCGAGCGGGGTGGGGTGACGGTCTCTCCACATCGGCAACAGTACCCGAGTGGAGAGACCGTCACCCCACCCCGTCTCGCATTCGCTTCGCTCATGCGAGCCGACCCTCCCCCTCCAGGGGCGGGTGAAGTGCTCTCCCTTGCCGCTTTTGCCCGTATTTACGTACCCTTATCGATTCTGCCTTAGGTTTGCGCACCGCGTTGGGGTTGGGGCCTCGATGCCTGTTTTTCTGAATGAAAACGGGGGGAGACATGCGTTTCCAGAAGCTTAGCGGCTGGTCCTTTCGGACTGCCGACCTGCGATTTCGCTCCAAGATCATGCTCGGTTTCACCGTGGTGCTGGCGATTTCGGCCGCCAGCATGGGCTTTGCCTATCTCGGGTTCGAGCGGGTGTCCGACGTCGTCGACGCCTACCGGAAGAGCGTGCAGGAGGCGGATCTGGCGCGCGACATCGATCGCGAGCTGATCTCCTACCGCGCGCTGGCCCGCTATTTCGTGGTGACCGGCAAGGAAGAGGACGGCAAGGCCGCGCTGGAGGCCGAAGCCCGCCTCAAGGATGCCATCACGGCCTCGATGAAGGGCACCACCGACCGGGCGCGGCTCGAGCAGATCGCCAAACTGGAGCGCGAATTCCGCACCTTCACCAAGATTTTCGCCGACATGCTCAAGGTCAAGGACGACAGCGCGCGCGTCGCGCAGAACCAGCTGGCGCGCACCGGCAACTCGTTTCGCTACAAGGTCGACGACCTGCCGAGCAACGCCGAAGACGAAGAGATGCCGCTGATCACGCTCGGCGCCAAGAAGGTGACCGAACAGTTTCAGGCGGTGACGGCGTTGGCCAATACGTTCGTGGTCAACTCCGACCAGGCCGTCGCCACCAGCGCGCTGGCGCGCCTGAAATTTGTCGAGAACGCGATAAAGGCGATCTCGACGACCAACGCTAAGATCCTTGATGGCATCAAGGAAATCTCCGGCATGCTGGAGGAATACCGCCGCTCGCTTGCCATGCTGGTCGGCAATGCCAAGGAGATCGAAGGGCTGATCCAGGAAATGACGGAGACGACGGCCGAGATCAACAAGGCCTCGGCGGCGATGAAGTCGGATCTGCTCGCCGATCAGAAGCGACTCGACGCCGAGTCGGATTCGTCCATCGTCGAAACCGAACGGCTGATCGTGATGCTGGCCGCGGGCGGCCTGCTGCTCGGCTGCGCCTGGGCATTCTTTCTCGGCATCGGCATTTCCCGGCCGATGACCAGGATGTGCAGCGCGATGCGTGAACTGGCCGCCGGCAATTTCGATGTCGTGCTGCCCGGCCTTGGCCGCAAGGACGAACTCGGCGAGATGGCGGGTGCGGTGGAGGAATTCAAAGTGCAGGCGGTCGCGCGCGCCGAACGCGACGCGGCGACCCAGGAAGCGCAGAGCAAGGCGGCGAGCGCCGCGCGCCGCACGGAGCTGATTCGCTTCGCCGACGAATTCGAAACCGCGGTCGGCGCCATCGTCGCCAACGTATCGTCCTCGGCCGTGCAGCTCGAAGCCGCCGCCGGCACGCTGACACGAACCGCGGAAACCACCCAGAGCCTGTCGAGCCAGGTTGCCGGCGCCTCGGAGGAGGCCTCCACCAACATGCAGTCGGTGGCCTCGGCCACCGAGGAATTGTCGGCATCCGTCGACGAGATCGGACGGCGCGTCAAGGAAAGCAGCCAGATCGCGGAAGCCGCCGTGCTGCAGGCCGAGCAGACCGACGGGCGGATCGGAAAACTGTCGCGCGCCGCGCAGGAGATCGGCGACGTCGTCAAGCTGATCACGGCGATTGCCGAGCAGACCAATCTGCTGGCGCTCAACGCCACCATCGAGGCGGCCCGCGCCGGCGATGCCGGCCGCGGCTTTGCCGTGGTGGCGTCCGAAGTCAAATCGCTGGCCAGCCAGACCGCGAAGGCGACCGACGAGATATCCAATCACATCTCGGGCATGCAGGGCGCGACGCAGGAATCGGTCGCCGCGATCAAGGAGATCGGCGGCACCATCGGAAAAATCTCCGGCATCGCCTCGACCATCGCCAGCGCCGTCGAGCAGCAAAGCTCGGCGACTCAGGAGATCGCGCGCAGCGTCCAGAGCGTCGCGCAAGGCACGCAGGAAGCCGCCACCAACGTCATGCAGGTCAACCGCGGCGCCACCGAAACCGGCACGGCTTCGGAGGAAGTGCTGAATTCGGCGCGCAGCCTGTCGAGCGAAAGCACGCGCCTGCGCGAGGAGCTCGATCGCTTCATGGCGAATATCAGGGCGGCGTGAGCTTTCTCAACTCTCGCCGTCGCCCCTGCGAAGGCGGGGGCCCATACGCCGCGGCCGGGATGAAGGGCACACTGCACAACGGCTCGTTTCGGCAATCTCACAAAGCTTATGATTGGCGCTGAGCTTCAGCCAGTCCGCCTCCTCGATAGATCACGCGGTATGGGTTCCTGCGTTCGCAGGAACGACCAAAGCGCGTAGCCATGCATTTTCGCACCCCACAATCCCGGAACCCCAGCCCCGGCGCAGGCGTTATCTTCCGCGTCAGACATCATGTTTGCCGCAATTTGACGTCAAAACCCTGGGGCTGGGGCGTTCCGGGGTGTTTTTCATTGGTCCAATCCGATGGGTGCGACAGCAATAAAGCATGGTGCGGCGGTGGATGAGCGTGCGTCCATTTCCGCAACGGCCGAGCCAGGATAACGAACGGGTCATCGAGACCAGCATTCCCGCGCGGCTCGATAGCCTGCGCTGGGGCGGCTTTCATACGCGCGTCGTCACAGCACTCGGCATCACCTGGATCCTGGACGGGCTGGAAGTCACGCTCGCCGGCGCCTTGTCGGGCGCGCTGAAGGAAAGCCCGACGCTGCAGTTCTCGAATTTCGATGTCGGCCTCGCCAACAGCGCGTATCTCGCCGGCGCGGTGATCGGCGCGCTCGGTTTCGGCTGGCTGACCGACCGGATCGGCCGCAAGAAACTGTTCTTCATCACGCTCGCGCTTTATCTCACCGCGACCGCCGCCACGGCGCTGTCATGGAGTGTGACGAGTTACGCGCTGTTTCGCTTCCTGACTGGTGCTGGCATCGGCGGCGAATACACCGCGATCAATTCGACGATCCAGGAACTGGTGCCGGCGCGCTATCGCGGCTGGACTGATCTGGTGATCAACGGCAGCTTCTGGATCGGGGCTGCGATCGGCGCGGTCGCCGCCATCGTGCTGCTCGATCCCGGCCTGCTGGCCCCCGATATCGGCTGGCGGCTGGCCTATTTCATCGGCGCCGCGCTCGGCCTGATCGTGCTGGTCATGCGGATGTGGATTCCGGAAAGCCCGCGCTGGCTGATGGTCCATGGCCGTCCCGAGGAGGCGCAGGCCATCGTCGACGCCATCGAGAAGGCATCGACGCGGCATCCGGATCACCCCGCCGATGAGGTGTTCCCGAAAATCAGCCTGAAGATGCGCAGCCACACGCCGCTGGGCGAAGTCGCGCATACATTGCTGACGACCTACCGGCAGCGTTCGATGGTGGGATTGGTGCTGATGGTCGCGCAGGCGTTCTTCTACAACGCCATCTTCTTCACCTTCGCGCTGGTGCTGACCGACTTCTTCGGCATCCCGTCCAACCAGGTCGGCTGGTATATCCTGCCGTTCGCGGCGGGCAACTTCCTGGGGCCGCTGCTGCTCGGCCGTCTGTTCGATACGCTGGGCCGCCGCGTGATGATCGCCACCACCTACGGCGCGTCGGGCGTGCTGCTGGCGCTGTCGGGCTATCTGTTCTCGATCGGCGTTCTGACGGCGCAGACCCAGACGATTGCCTGGATGGTGATCTTCTTCTTTGCCTCGCCGGCGGCGAGCGCGGCCTATCTCACCGTCAGCGAAACGTTTCCGCTGGAGGTGCGCGCGCTGGCCATTGCGTTGTTTTATGCGATCGGAACCGGCATCGGCGGCGTGGCGGGACCGGCGCTGTTCGGCGCCCTGGTCGATACCGGATCGCGCAACAGCGTGTTCGCCGGCTATCTGTTCGGGTCGGCATTGATGATCGTCGCTGCCGCCGTCGCCTGGCGGTATGCCATCGCGGCCGAGCGCAAATCGCTCGAATTTGTCGCACGGCCGCTCGCATTTGTGGAGTAGGATGAGATGAATGAAGATCTGCTTGAAATGCCGTTGAGAGAAAACATGGTGGAAGAAGAAATCGTGCGTGATGAAGACGAGCCCGCGCCGGAAACCGTTCCGGTGCCGCGCTCGCTGATTCCGCATCTGAGCGAGACGGCTGTGCTGCTCGACATCGACGGCACGCTGCTCGATCTGATGCCGACGCCGCGTGAAGTCTGGGTGCCGCCGGGTCTGGTCGAAGACGCTGAAGGGCCTGATGGTGCGAACCAACGGCGCGCTGGCGCTGGTCATCGGCCGCTCGCTCAACGACATCGATCTGATCTTCGCGCCCGATCAATTCCCGGCCGTCGGCGGCCATGGCGCCGAGATGCGGATCGATCCGGACAGCGAGTCGGTGGCCGCGCACGCGCCGCCGATGGACAAGGAATTGAAGCGCCGGCTGGCCGCGATCGCCAAACTCAGCCCGGGAATACTGCTGGAAGACAAGGGCTATTCGCTGGCGCTGCATTATCGCCTCGCGCCGCATGCGGAGAAGGCGATCTATGCCGCGGTGTCGCTGATCCGCGCCGATCTGCCCAACGCGCCGATCGAGGTGCTGCCCGGCAAATGCGTCTGCGAGATCAAGCATTCCGGATTCAGCAAGGCGAGCGGCGTGCGCGAACTGATGAAGCGTGAGCCCTTCAAGGGCCGCCGCCCGTTCTTCATCGGCGACGACGTCACCGACGAGACCGTGTTTGCGATCATGCCGGATCTCGATGGCCTCTCGTTTTCGGTCGGCCGCCGCGCCAAGGGCGTGGCCGGGCATTTCGATGCGCCGAGCGACGTGCGCGAGTTCCTCGCGCACCTGCTTGATGATGAAAGGGACGCATCCCTGCCATAATGTTTTTCGTCCCGGCCGCTTTCGGCCGCAGATTCTCGCGGTTAATGCCGCCCTTCACGACAAAATTTATTTTTCGTGAGTTCCTGTGAGTTCCGTCGCAGCGCAGCCCGAATTTGGTTTCAATTCGTTGAAAGGGTGATCCAGGAACCATATTGATGAATGGTTGTTAACCGGGCGCACCCAACGGGAGGGGACCTTTGAACCTCGTCGTCGTTTCAAACCGCGTTTCGCGCGGAAAACCCAACGAACCCATGACGGGTGGGCTCGCCGCGGCGCTGTTGCCGATCGTCGAAAAATCAGGCGCGATCTGGGTTGGTTCCAGCGGACGGGTCCGCGACGGGAACCTGAAGGAACCTTTCGCCGAAGTCGAGGCGCTGGGCACCGGTGCGCTGGCGATGCTGGATCTGCCGGCCGCGCATTACGGCGGCTATTATGAAGGCTTCGCCAATTCCGCGCTGTGGCCGGCGCTGCATTCGCGCGCCGATCTGATCCGCGCCTCGCAGGAGGATTATGTCAGCTACCGCGAAGTCAACGCCTTCATGGCGCGCGCGCTGCTGCGCTTCCGCAAGCCCGACTCCGCGTTCTGGATCCAGGACTATCATTTCCTCGCGCTCGGCGCCGAGCTGCGCGATCTCGGCGTCACCGAGCCGATCGGCTTCTTCCTGCACACGCCGTGGCCGACGCGCGCGGTGATGTCGGCGTGCCGCATCATCGCGAACTGGTCGAGGCGATGCTGGCCTATGACCTCGTCGGCTTCCAGACCGAGGAAGACTGCGAGAACTTTCTGTCCTACGCGCAGTCCGATCTCGGCCTCGCCGTGCATGACGGCGTCGTCACGTCGCGCCACGGCCGCACCCGCGCTTCGGTGTTTCCGATCGGCATCGATCCCGCTGAATTCGCCGAGCTGGCGGCGAAGGCCTCGACGCATCCGGACGTGTCGCGGCTGCGCCGCAGCCTGAACGGCGAAAAGCTCGCGATCGGCGTCGACCGGCTCGACTATTCAAAGGGCCTGATCAATCGCATCAAGGCGTTCGACCGGATGTGGCAGTTGCATCCGTCAGCTGGCGCGCACGCGTGTCGCTGCTGCAGATCGCGACGCCGTCGCGCGGCGCGATCGAGGCCTACGGCAATCTGCAGAGCGAAGTCGCCAAGCTCGTCACCGACGTCAACGGCCAGCCACGGCGAGGTCGACTGGACGCCGATCCGCTATCTCAACAAGGGCTATGGCCAGGCGGTGCTCGCGGGCCTCTATCGCACCGCGCAGGTCGGCGTGGTGACGCCGCTGCAGGACGGCATGAACCTCGTCGCCAAGGAATATGTCGCCGCGCAAAACCCGGTCGATCCCGGCGTGCTGGTGCTGTCGAAATTCGCCGGCGCCGCCAACGAGCTCGACGCGGCGCTGATGGTCAATCCGCACGACATCGACGGCATGGCGCGCACCATCGCGACGGCGCTGTCGATGCCGCTCACCGAGCGCCGCATGCGCTGGGAAGCGATGATGGCGAAGCTGCGCGGCCAGCACCATCCAGCAATGGTTCGCCGATTTCACCGACGCGCTGAACGAACGCGGCTCGACCGCGCGAGCTAGCGCCCATGATGGCCGAGCCGCGCTCTGGCCACACCGCTCCGCCAGCAACAGCAACGCGCGGTTTCACTAGCACTCCGCCGCCGCAGGTGCGCAGCGCTCAAGCGCCGTGCGCACTTCACCGCTCTGCGCAGGTGCAGTCGCTCCGCCTTGCACCTCAATTCTCGACGTCTCTCCCCGCTTGCGAGCGCAGCGGACAACCTCACGCGCGCTGAAGCGATTGCTTCGCTCGCTCGCATGAGCCGAGCTCCTCAAAAACAATACGACACCCCATCCAGCATCGGACACCGCGCCTTGCTCGGCGCGCTCGGATTATCCATCGGCACATCCCGCCCTTGCCGTTGCCCGCAAACACCCCCGGCCCGATCGATCACCGACGACTTGTTGCCGATGATCACGCTCGGATGCGGCGAAGCCAGCCGCGACGTCGTGCCGTCCGCCCACACGATGGCGTCGCCCGGAAGATGCCGCGCCGCCCGTCGTCGCAGCTCACGTCATTGCCCTGCCGCGTGCAGGCCTGCGCCAGCGCCGGCGCGGCCGCGCCGATCGCCAGCGCCGATGCCAAAACCGATGCCAGGACGGCCAGTTGAAGCGTCCGAATGATCATGATTGCCGTCCTCCACCAACAGGGTCGCCACTTATCCAAGTCGATCGTGGCCGGATTCCGGTTCAAGCCCCGCCGCGCGCCGATATCGCGGGCCGCGAACGATCAAATTCCCAAATAAATTCAATCGAATTGGGGAAATTTCCGCCGCCGCCCCCGCGCCTCCCTTGCAAAATCACGCCTGCCCCTTCAAGAGAGGGCCTCCGGAGAGATGGCCGAGTGGCTTAAGGCGCACGCTTGGAAAGCGTGTGTGCGGGAAACCGTACCGTGGGTTCGAATCCCACTCTCTCCGCCAGTCCATTGCGCCCGGGCGTCAGTTCGGTCGGAGCTTCCCGGAGCAGCGTAAAAGTGGACCAATCCCCTAATCTCGTGGCGCTCGACAAGCTCAAGCTGCGCATCCAGGCTTTGCGCGCAAAGACCATCGACAACGGCTGCACCGAAGACGAGGCGCTGTCGGCCGCCGCCAAGGTCGCCGAGTTGCTCGATCGCTACGACCTGTCGCTGACCGACATCGACATTCGCGAAGCGCCTTGCGAACGGCGGGCGTATGAGACTTACCGCAAGAAGCGAATCCCGCTCGACGACTGTATCGGCGCCATCGCCAATTTCTGCAGCTGCCGGGTCTGGCGCGAGAAGAACCAGGCAGGCGAGAGCCGCTATGTGTTCTTCGGCCTTCGTGCCGATATCGAAGTCGCACACTATCTGGCCGAACTGATCGACGCCGCCGTCCGCTCCGAACTCGGCCGCTACAAGACCACGTCAGGCTATGGCCGGTTCCGGCACAATGAGCGGCATCTGGCCAATGCCTCGTTTGCGCTGGGCATGGTCGCATCCATCGCGGAGAAGTTGACGGCGATGAAGGCCAGCCGCGATCAGGTAAATCAAAGCACCGGGCGCGGTCTCGTTGTGCTCAAGGCTTCGATCGTCGATGACGAGTTCGGCAAGCTCGGCCTGAATTTACGGGCGGCGCGGAGCACCGGCCGCACGGTGTCCATGACGGCCTATGAAGCCGGAGGCGTTGCCGGATCCTCGTTGGCCATCAACCCCGCGGTGGGAGAGCCGACGACTTAGGAGCCGCCGGGATCGGCGCCGACACGCGGCCGGCAGCGGATGATCTCTGCAACCGCATCCCGTTAGGGCGGTGACAGTGCACCAAACATGTGAGTAACGCGCCCGACAACGAGCTGTCGTCCCCGCGGAACATGAGCGCATCAGTGCATTGAAGCTGCGCTGATCCGGCGCCCGATCACAGGCGAGGGAATTTCGCTTGATGTTACGCCGCATAGCTTCCGTGACCCCTCGCCGGCACCGGGCAAGTGCTCAGCACCGGCTCCACAGGAAGCCGGCCCAACCCGCATCACACACAACCGGCTTGGCAAACGATCTCCCCAACCACCTACTCGTCACCGATCCATCACCGTCGATCCACGGCACCGGCGGCAATGTCGGCAGATACGACGCATACGGCATCACTTTCGCAAGCGTCACCCTGTACGGAAACCGAGCGAGGAAAGCCTTGTGCATTCCGCCGTCCAATCCAGTGTAGATCGGGGCAGCCGGCACGTTCTCTTGAACCAATCGCGCGGTGGCGCGCTCGTCGGCGCGCCGTTTTTCCAGCGCCCGCAGCGCGATGTCCGGATTGACGACGTTGGGCGGGCATTTTTCGGTCGCGTTGAACACCAGCGGGCTTCGGCGAATTCGGCGGCGGTTGCGCATCGAACAAATAGGTGCGGTTGCACACGTCCACCTTGGGTTCGCGTTGCGACGTCTCGAAATGATCGTTGCCGACCTTGAGCATTTTCCAGAACGGCAGGTTCGGACTGTTCCGATGTCGCGCCAGGTTCGCCGGCGTCAGGCGGAACGGATAGGCCTGGACCTGGAACGACGGCCGGCCGCGGAGCGAGTCGCGCGCCAGCGCATAGATCTCGCTGATCTGTTCGTCGGTCATGGCATAGCAACCGATCGACAGGCAGTCGCCGTGGACCATCAGAAAACTGCCGTTGCGTTTGTGCGCTCTGTCGAAGCTGTTGGGGTAGCCGAGGTTGATCGAGAGATGGTAGTTCGAGTTGGGATTCATCAACTCAGGCGTAATCGTGTAAAACCCTTCCGGCGCCTGCCGGTCGCCTTCGTAGAATTTCGGCCCGAGATCGCCCGACCACCGGCAGATCGGATAGGTTTTCAGGATCTGGAAACGGCCGCTCGTGTCCTGTTTCCAGACCTCCAGCTCCGACTCTTCCTTGAAGAGACGCACCACGATCGGCGAATACTTCGGCATCTTCTTCTGCTCGATCAGCGCAAGCAGTTCGGCGGGCAGTTCCTGCGTTGCCTTGGCCGGCAACGGTTTTGTGTCTTGGCCAAGGCAGATGACCGGCGTCAATGGCCGCGGCAAGCGTCGCCGCCAGCACGAGTGCACGTCGAACCATGGCGCGGATCACTGCTGCACCTCCAGCCGCTAGGACCGCGCGCCTATTTCTCGAACCCGACGAACACCGTTGCTTCCTCGACCGTCTTCCGCTCCGACACGACAGCATTCGCCGGAAACGTCTCGTCCGGCCAGCCCAGCGCGATGCTTTTCATGATGACCTGATCGTCGGCGATCCCGGCGTGCTCGCGCACCACGGGGGATTGCATGATGCCCTGGCTGTTGATCACGGCGCCGAGCCCGCGCGACCAGGCGGCATTGACCAGCGCGGTCGCCACCGCGCCGCAGTCGAACGGCGTATCATCGCTGCCGTCGAGCACGCGGTCATAGGTGATGATCACGCAGACCGGCGCGTCGAACTGGCGAAATCCGCGCAGCACCCAGTCCTGCCGCTTGTCCTTGTTGTCGCGCTCGATGCCCATCGCTGTGAATAATTGCTTGGCGACGCCGACCTGCCGGTCGCGGTGCTTGCCTGCAAACGCCTGGCCGGTGCGGAATTCGCGCGAATGCGGAATGCCCGCCACGTTTCGTTCGGTATTGCCGGCGCGGATCCGGTCCAGCGGTTCGCCTGAAATGACGTAGAAATTCCACGGCTGGGTGTTCATCGACGACGGCGCGCGCATCGCCAAACCAATGATCTCCGCAATCAGCTCTTTCGGCACCGGATCGGGTTTGTAACCGCGGATGCTCCGGCGGCCGAGAATGACGTCATCAAACTTCATTGGCGTGGGATTCCCTGACAGGTTCTGAAACAGCCGGTATTTTCGCGGTTTCCGCATGTCAGCGCAAGCTGCGGCGGCGCGTGCTCAGCGGTCCGGCCACGCGAAACATGGTCGCATCCATGTTGCGCGCACGCCATCGTCCAGCGAATTCCGGGATGATGAAGTTGTGCCGCTGATTTGCCCGACATGTCAAGTTGTCGGTCCGCCGGTTGCAGCAGCCGCCGGCTACTGTGCATGGGGTTGTTTTCGATGTTTTTAGTTGGAGCCCTTATGCCCCGCCACTTACCGAGGGCGCCCGGCCCTATTCTTCATCCGCGTCCGGCGTCTTCCTCAGCATGAAATGCCCGAACGCCGAGGCGATGGGCTTGGCCGGGTCGTCCTGCCATGCCTGCGCCTCGAAGGCGACGACGCGCCGGCCCTGCTTGACGATCGAAACGCGGGCATAGCTGTCCAGCGCGCGGCCGGAGCGCAAATAGTTGATGGTCAGGCCGATCGGTTTGGGCGGCGCCGATGCGCCGAGCTCGCGCGTCACCCCCACGATCGCCGTCGTTTCCAGGAATGCGCCGGTCATGCCGCCGTGGATGGCGGGTAGCATCGGGTTGCCGATGATCTTTGGCGTGAACGGCATCACCAGCGTGTCGTCCTCGCCAAGGCGGATGCCCAGACAGCGCGCGAACGGGCTGTTGGCAAACAGGCTCGCCGGATCCTCCGGGGCGTCGAGCGCGGGAGGCGCGCCCGCATAGATCCGCGCATCGGTCAGCATGTTGGTCCGGTTGGCGCCGATCATGAAGCAGGCCGTCGCGGTGGCGACCGGATCGTCCTCGGAGTCCTGGTAGGCGGCCGCGCGCACGAAGGCGATCGAGCGGGTGACGCGATAGCAGATCGAATGCGCCTTGATGTCGAGGCCCGGTGTCGCGGGCTTCTGGTAGTCGATGCGCAGATCGAGCGTCGCGATCGATCGCGTCCCGTCGAGCGCGAGCTGAACGGCCATGCCGCAGCTCTCGTCGAGCATGGCGGTGACGACGCCGCCATGCAGCACGCCGGTCTCGGTGTCGCCGACGAAGACGGGGCGATAAGGCAGGCTCGACCAGGCCTCTCCGGGCGCGGCGCGGTCGAGCCGCAGTCCGCTGATGAATCCATAGACGGAACGGCGCGCCTCGATCGCCTTGGCGAGTTCGTCAAACGGCAGGGGCGCATTCGGTGATTGGGTCATGCGGATGGTTCTAGACCAACGCCGTGGCGTCGGCAAAGGCGGGCTGTTACTTGCCCGACGCGCGCATTTCCGGGATGAGCCGGGCTTCCGTCCGGCGCGGGCCAATGCGCCGGCAGAGATTGAGCAACGGCCGCTCTGCAAGGATATTGAGCAGCAGGCCAAACGTCACGACGATACCGCTTGTGATCATCACCAGCGCCAGCGGCGGAATGACGGGAACAAGGCTTGCGATCGACGTGCTTGCCAGCGACACCGTCTGCACCTGCGCGAGATAGATCGAATAGGACGCATCTCCGAGCCGCGCCAGCGCACGCTCCGGCCATGATGGATTGATGCGCATTCGGCTGACGAAAGCAGCCGCGATCACCAGACAGGCGGAGGGAATGCCGAAGACGATGACGCGGTCGGCGGGGTCCGCCGCCAGCACGGCCGCGATCGCGCAAGCCGCAGCAAGTGATATCGGCCAGCTTACCCGGCCGTTGACGAACAGGCTGGCCGCGATGACCCCGAGAACAAATTCAAGGATCATCGGGTCGGTGAAGAACGCGTAGTTGCCAAGCGCGGCGTTGACACCCGGGATTCGTCCGACGATGGCGAATGCGGAAAACACCAACACGATGTTTCGCCAGACATCGCGCGTCAGCGCCATCAGCAGCGCCACGGCGAGATAGAAATACATTTCGTATTCGAGCGACCAGCCCAGATAGACGACAGGCATCTCGCCGTCGGTGAAGGCGATGAACGCCAACGATTTGAGGATGTGACGGGGCGTGTACCATCCCTCGGTGCCGAACGTGTCGGGAAGCGTCACGGCCAGAATGACAACGGCGAATGTCACGAGAAAATACAGCGGCGCGATGCGTTCGACGCGACGGCGCAGGAATTCGGCCGGCGTCAGTGTCGCGCGATGGGTCGCATAAAAAATGATAAAGCCTGATATGACGAAGAACAGATCCACGCCATGACCGCCGTGAGACAGGACAAAGGCGGCGGCGCTCTCGGGAACCTTGAAACCATCAGGCGCGACGCCCCAGGCATGAAAGGCGACCACGGCGACGGCCGCGATCAGCCGAAGAATCTGAATATAGACGAGCATTGAGTCTCATTGGCGTGCACCGGAAGCGGCTGGCAGCACCGGCTGCAACGAAGGCGGCGCGAACTAGTTCCCGTGCTGGATCGCCAGATCGTAGGCGTCGATCGTCGCCTTGGCGCGCGCGGCCACTTCCGCCGTCGTCATGCCGGGCTTGTAGAGGCTGCTGCCGAGACCGAACGCGGCAATGCCGGCCTTGATATAGTCCACAAAATTCTTGTCGGAGACGCCGCCTACGGCGGCGATCATCATGCCGGCGGGAAGCACCGCGCGAATGGCGGTGATCCCGGCGGCGCCGAGCACGCTGGCAGGGAAGAATTTGAGACTGGAAGCCCCCGTCTTGGCGGCGAGCAGCGCCTCCGTCGGCGTGAACACGCCGGGCATCGTGACCATGCCGTGGGCGCGGGCGCGGGCAATGATGTCGACGTCGACATTCGGCGACACCATGAGCCGGCCGCCGACATCATGCAGCCGATCGACGGCTTCCAGCGTCAGCACGGTGCCCGCACCGACCAGGATTCCAGCGGAAGATTTCTTGACGGCGATCTCGATCGAGCGGAACGGATCCGGCGAGTTGAGCGGGATCTCGATCGCCGTCATGCCGCTGTCGATCAGCACGCCGACGATGTCAGCCGTTTCCTCAGGTCTAACGCCGCGCAATATCGCGACCAGCGGCCGCTTCATCGGCGGAAAGGGCACAACGCTCATCTTCAAATACTCCAGATCGATTGGGCGGCCATCGAAAGGCCGCGACGCACCGCATCCTCGGCTTCGATGGTGCGGACCGGAACGGACATCGTTTCAAACGCCAATTGATAGATCGTCTGAAGCCGGCCCGACGCGATCAGCGTGATGCCGGACTTCGGTATCTCCCGGCCAAGTCCCGCCGCCAGTTCCAGGCCAATCAGGGTGCCCGATATCTTCTCGCGGGCCGCGGATGGTTTGCCGCCGTAGAGAAGCTGGCCCGATCGCACCTGAAACAGCAGGTTGGCGGCGAGCGCCGGCGTCTCGAACGCGGCCATGACCGCCGATCTGAACGCATCGATATCTTCCGCCGCGTCAGCATCGGCCACGGCGTGCGACAGGATCGTGTGTCGCGAGACGGCATCGAACAGCTCTCCCGTCATGAACGTGGCGAAGCGCTCGACGGTCCCGCCATTCGCTCTGACCCATTTCGAATGCGTGCCGGGCATGCAGACGATCGCTTCGCCCGCGGCGTCCATGCCGATCGCGCCGAGCAACTGGGTTTCCTCGCCTCGCATGACATCCGGCGCCTTCGGGTCGCGCTGCGCAATTCCTGGCAGGATGCGGATGTCGCGGCCCTGCCCCGGCACCGGAACGGCATGTTTCAGGATCGATGCGAGCGGCGCCGGCGTCTCGACATATCCGGCCTCCACCCAGCCCTGACGGGCGCCGGCCATGCCGCAGACGATAATTGGCAGCCCGGATGCAGCGCCGACCGCTTCCAGATGCGCTTGCAGCACGGTCGCAAAGCCGGGCTTGCCCGCCGCCATCATGCCTTCGTTGCTGCGCCGTTCCCCGAGGATTTCGCCGGTGCGGTCGATCAGCCAAAGCCGAAAGCTGCTGGTGCCCCAATCGACCGCGACATAGGCCGCCTGTTTCATTTCAACCCTGTCCGAAAGCCATCTGCGCCTCTGCGGCACTGTATCACGCCGATCCGGCGGGCGAGTAGCTTCCCGGTCCGTCAGGTGCTCGCTTTGCAGTTGATTTGCAGGGAGGCAATCAGCATGATCCCTGACAATGCGGGCCATGCTGCTTGAAGCGGCGGGAGCTTGCCAAGGAACGCGTCTACAAGGGCTCGTCATAACGACAACAGGGAGGGGCCGTCATGGCCAATCGGCTTTGCAGGCGTGCGCTTGCCGGCCTGGGTGTGTTGCTTGCCTCGCTTACGGCACAGGCCCACGCGCAATCGAATCCCAAGACCATCACGATGGTGGTTCCCTATGCGGCCGGCGGCGGCACGGACACGGTCGCGCGTCTGATCGGCGAGCGGATGTCGCGCACACTCGGTCAGACCATCATCGTCGAGAACGTCGTCGGCGGTGGCAGCACGCTGGCCAACGATCGCGTCGCGCGATCGGCACCCGACGGCTCCACGGTTCTGATCAATCACGTCGGACTGCTCGCGGCGCCCAGCCTGTTCACCAATCTGCGCTACGACACCAAGACGGCATTCGAGGCGGTCGGCCTGGTCAACAATGCGCCGATGGTCTTGATCGGCCGCAAGTCGATCCCCGGCGAGGGCCCGAAGGACTACGTGGCCTGGATCAAGGCGCAGGGCGACAAGGCGAACTTCGCGCATGGTGGCCTCGGCACCAACAGTCATTTGTGCGCGGTGATGATGGGCAATGTGCTCGGCTTCAAGCCCACGGTCGTGGCCTATCGTGGCTCGGCCCCCGCGATCGGCGATCTGCTGGCGGGACAGATCGATCTGCTGTGGGACCAGGTCACCAACGCCCTGCCGCAGATTCAAGCCGGAATGTTGCACGGCATCGCTATCACGTCGCCGCAACGTCTCGAGCAGTTGAAGGACGTGCCGACCACCGCCGAGCTCGGCATGCCCGAGGTCAGCTATTCGATGTGGCATGGACTCTACGTGGCGAAGGGCACGCCGAAGGAGACCGTCGCCGCGCTGAACGCGGCGCTTCGCGCGGCGTTGGCCGAGCCGGAGCTTCTGGAAAAGCTGAAGCAGCTCGGCACTCTGCCGTTCCCCGCCAACGAGTTGACGCCGGAGGCGCATGCGCGCCTGTTCGCCGCCGATCTGCCGCGCGTGGCGACGCTGATTGAAAGCTCGGGGATCAAGGCCAGCGAGGCGAAGTAGGGGCTCCCCTGCGGCATTCCGCCGAAGGGGCTCCGGGGCTGAGTTCGGCGCCGCTAATCCAGCTTGACGTTTGCCTCCGTCACGACCTTGCGCCAGCGCTCGACTTCCGCGGTCACCATGGTCGCGAATGCCGGCCCCGTGACGTCGGGGACGTCGGAGCCGTTGCGCTCCCAGGCCTCCTTGATGGCCGGGGTTTGCATGGCGGTCTGCAGCTCCTTGATCATCTGCTGGACGATCGCCGGCGGCGTGTTCTTCGGTGCGAACAGGCCGTACCAGGTCGAGACTTCGTAGCCGGCCAGGCCTGCTTCTGCGGCGGTCGGCAGGTCAGGGAAGGCCGGCACGCGTTTCGGCGCAGCCACCGCCAGCGCGCGCAATTGTCCGGCCCTGACGGGCGCTGCGGATGAGCCGAGCCCGTCGAACACGACCGGCACGTGGCCGGCGATGAGGTCCTGCATCGCGGGGCCAGCCCCGCGATAGGGGACGTGCTGGATGTTGGTCTTGGTCAGGATCTTGAACAGCTCGCCCGCGAGATGATGCGTGGTGCCGGCGCCGGCGGAGCCGTAGTTCAGTTTACCCGGGTTGGCCTTGGCGTAGTCGATGAATTCAGCGAGCGTCTTGGCGGCGACCTTGTCCGGATTGACGACCACCACCTGCGGCGGCCGCGCGATCAGCGCCACCGCGATAAAATCCTTCTCGATGTTGTAGTCGAGGTTGGGATAGAGCGATGGGGCGATGGCGTGATGGGCCGCGCCCATGAAGAAGGTGTAGCCATCGGGCGCGGCCTTCGAGGCCAGCGATGCGCCGACCGTGCCGCCGGCGCCGGCGCGGTTTTCAATCAGCACGCGTTTTCCCAATTGCGTATCGAGCTGCGCCGCCAGAGGGCGGGCAAAGGCGTCGGTGCCGCCACCGGCCGCGAACGGCACGATGAAGGTGATCGGCTTGTCGGGCCATGTCTGGGCTTGAGCTGTGTCCTGGGCCTGGCCGGCCACGACGGCAAAGGCCGCGATGAGTGAAAACAGGGCGCACCGGACAACACTTGGTTTCACGGGATTTTCCTCCGGCTTTGGCAACGCGTCCGCTATCGGCGGCGCAATTGCGTTTTTTGCTTCCCCGGCACGACGTTGACCGGGAAGGATCGGCAACCGGCCGTACCGTATGCAAGATGCCAGACGTGATCCATTAAAATGAGCTGCCGGACATCGGCCAGAACCGAGACGTTTGGTCGCGCCGCGGTTCTTGTTGTCGCCTTATTGCGCGCGTGCCACAGCCGACCCTTCGCGCCGGAGCAGCAGCACGATCAGCAGCACAGGCAATAGCGGCGCGATCCTGGCCACGGGAAACAGCACCGGCGGGCTCAGCATCGGCAACAGCCATACCATGAACGCCAGCGTCCAGCACCACAGCGGCAGCGGGGCAGAGCGCGACATCAGCCAGAACGCCGCTGATATCACCAGCAGCGTCACGTCGTAGGGGCCGGAATGCGGCGCGGCGAGGACGGTGGCGGCGAGAAACACCGCGGTCTTTTCCCGCGTTCCCAGCCGCGACCGGAATGCGATGACGACGGAGATGGCGGCGCCGAGCATGGCGAGCAGTTGAACCCACGACGCCAGCCGTGCCGGCACGCCGAGCAGCACCGCGCAGGCATAGACGCTGTGGCCCCACATCCGGCCATACGCGATCCATTTCTCGCTCGGGCTGACGAAATTCTCGATGATCAGCGGAAACCAGCGCAGCCAGAGATCCCATCCGAAAATCAAACCGCTCGCGACCATCATCGCGAGTGCCGACACGCCCGACGCCAGCAGCGCGCGCCATTGCCCGGCCGCGATCAGCGCGATCGGCACCAGGATGGCGAATTGCGGCTTGAAGGTCAGCAATCCCAGCACCAGCTCCGCCGAGCAAGGGACGCCGTTCGAGAAGGCCGAACCCGCCGACGATCAGCGCCGCGACCAGGAAGACGGCCTGACCGTCGATCGCGTTGATGGCCGATGCCGGGCAGGCCAGCACCGCCACGAGCAGCATGGGTGACGGCACGGCAGTGCTCGATAGCAGCGCCCGCGCCAGCAGGGCGCCGGTCGCAAGCTGAAACGCGACATACGAACCGAGGAAACCCAGGCCCGCGAACGGCAGCAGCATCAGCAGGAAGCTCGGCGGATAGGCCCATGGCCGAAAATCCAGCGGCGACGAGAGCAAGCCCGCAAACGTGGTGTTGAGGAATTCCGTGAAGCGGTCGCCGTCGAAGATCAGCGCGGCGTTGCCGTCGAGCACCGAGCGGATCGCGCCGTAGAAGACCATCCAGTCGGTGCCGAGGGTGTTGTAGTCGAGACCGATCTTGCCCGGATATGGAATCGTCGTGAGCAGGATCACCCAGGCGTAAAGCGCGATGAGGAGGCCCGGGACCAGCACGGCCGCGGGCGGGCGCAGCAAGTCCTTCCGCGAGAAATGGTCTCCGCCGTGTGCCAAGTCCATGCGTTGTCCTGCCGGGCGATGCGCTGATTTGCTGCGGGCGGATGCGAATCAGCCTCGATCTTACGACAGCCGAGGCGATGCGCCCGGATGATCCGGCAAAGAAATTAACGAAGCGCTTCGGCGCTGGCGCCGGCAGTCGGCGACAAGCTGGTTCGCGTTCCGATGCCAAGGAAGAGTTAAAGACCGCCGACATCGCGCGCAACGCGCGGGCGTTCACGTTTCTGATTTCGTGCAAGGCAAAGGCGAAAGAAAAAGAGACCGCGAAGAATTAGATTGGTTCGGCAGCCATCACCGCCGCGAGTTGCTGCCGCTTCTGTGCGGGGCCTGGGCATTCCAGGCGCTCCAGCTCACGCTGGCGAGGCTGCGCTGGTCGGTCGTGAGCGGCCGCCGGGTCTGCCGCTCATAGGCGGCGATGATGTGCTGCGACTGACGAATCTTCTGCTCGAGTTCGACGATCACCTTGTGCGTTTTGCCGTTCCTGCTCGACAGCGTGGGCTCGCCGACCGTGAACCGTGTTGTTTCGATGTTCTCAAGGTCTCACGAAGCTTCTTGAGCTGGGCGCGGTGCCACGCAATGGCGCTGTCACTGTCTACCGGCATGCAAGCTCTCCTGATTCGTGGCCGAATTTAGCACGCATCCGGCAAGTTGGGCCAAGCGGCGGCAGCCGAGGTTATGTGGAACCACCGGGTTTTCGACCCGCGGGCTTGACCTTCCCGATTTCGGCCCATTTTTGCCCCTGAAGTGACCATGGCCGAGCCTTCTAACAACAAAATCGCGTGATGATGTGTGCTCAGCGCGGGCCCTCTTACGGACCGGGCGACAGAATGTCGGCCCGGCGCTTTGGAGCGTGTGATGAGCGAAGTGGAATTCGATCGGATTGTCGATGCCGTGCGGAAGGAAATCGCGCTGGTGCCGGGTTTGCATTCGTTGACGGGATTGCGGGCTTCCGATTGGCGCCAGCGGGCCGTCGTCGACAAGTCCCGCCGCAGCGCTCCGATAGCCAGGGTTCGCCGCGTCGGCGAAGGGCAGAAGCGATATCGCTAAATGCGGGACGACGTGTGGAGAGATGCGGGCGGCGAACCCGATGGTTCGCTGGATGTTCGAAATCGTGGGAGCCGCGCACAGTAAAGCCAGCATGAAGACGGTCGCTCGACTTTGACGGATCGCCTCCACGCCCCATGAGGACTTTCACCCTAGCGTAAGCGTGTCCGCGCCTATGCGAGCCATGCGTGGATCGACCTTGGCCGCCGTCGGTTTTCCGTCGGCGGCCCTTTGTTTCTAATCTAGGTTTCAGCGTTTTATTTCATGTCGTCGTACGGCGACACCGCGGGACTGCCGACACGCATCCGCTTGATGCGGCGCACCGCCATCGGCGTGCCGTCGGACTGGTACTGCAGTTCGTATCTCTTACCGCTCTGGTCGGCGGCGGTGCAGGAAATGCTGGAGAGTTCCAGCGTCACGAAATTCCCGACCTGCCTGCAGAGGCCTGTCGCCAATTCGATCGACGGCACCGGCAGGCCATCGGCCTTCGGCCGATCCTTGGATTTCAGCAGCATCCGGTCGATCGGCAGCTCGTATACGTTGGGGTTCGGCCTTCGGCCGTTGTCACCGGAAAACGTGATGATGTGGCTGTCGTCCCTGGGGTCGTTGATCGCGATCGTGAAATTCGCCCTGCCTTCCTCGGTCTGGGAGAACGCCACGGCCCGACAGGGCAAATCCCGTCCGTTGACCTTGAAGGTCCTGCACTTGCCGGACATCATCGCGAAGATGATGGCATCGGGCTCCGGCCGCGGCAGTTCGTCCTGCGCGAGGGCCGGCATTGCAATCAATGCGACGGCAAGTGCGAAAGCCTGCCGGTGGAATTTCATGGTCATGCCCCGCTTGATAGGACATGGCGCGCTGTGTGACCAGAGTTTCGCAGCCTCGCCACGGTAAGATAACGCCGTTTTGCAGCGCCGAAACGGTAATCAGAAGTCGAGCGGCGCGTTGTCGACCACCTCCTTCATGACGAAGAACGTCCGGGTCTGGCGGACCCCCGGCAGCGCGATCAATTGTTCGCCGTGGATGCGGTTGAAATCCTCCATGTCGCCGACCCGGATCTTCAAGAAATAGTCGAAATCGCCGGCAACCAGGTGACAATCCAGCACGAATTTCAGCTGTGCGATCGCCCGCTCGAAGGCGGCGAAGCTTTCCGGCGTGGAGCGGTCGAGCACGACGCCGACCATGACCAGTGCCCCCTTGCCGACCTTGCGCGGCGCCACCATCGCCCTGACCTGGGCGATGAACCCCTCGTCGAACAGCCGCTGGGTGCGCCGGTGACAGGTTGCGGCGCTGACGCCGGCCGTTTCGGCCAGCTCGGCATTGGTCAGCCGGCCGCTATTCTGCAGCAAACGCAATATCTTGAGGTCGATGCGGTCAAGCCGACTGGCCATGAAAGAATCTCTCGAAAAATTATCTAGTATCGACTGAAATATCAAGTTAAGTCAGAATTATAGCAATATTCATCAGGCTTGCTGGGTAATTTAGAGAGCACCTTTCCAGCGGTCGATGATACCGCCGTTCCCGGAGATCAAAACCATCAACGGGGATGACGATGCTGGAGAAATTCGAGCGCTATCCGCTCACATTCGGGCCCACCCATATCGAGAAGCTGGAGCGGCTGTCGCAGCACCTCGGCGGCCAGGTCGAACTCTATGCCAAGCGCGAGGACTGCAATTCGGGCCTCGCCTTCGGCGGCAACAAGCTGCGCAAGCTCGAATACATCATCCCCGATGCCATCGCTTCCAATGCCGACACGCTGGTCTCGATCGGTGGCGTACAGTCCAACCATACCCGCATGGTCGCGGCCGTCGCGGCCAAGATCGGCATGAAATGCCGCCTGGTGCAGGAAAGCTGGGTGCCGCACGAGGACGCCGTCTACGACCGCGTCGGCAATATCCTGCTCAGCCGCGTGATGGGCGCGGACGTGCAGATGGTCGATGAAGAGTTCGACATCGGCATTCGCCAAAGCTGGGAAGACGCGATTGCCGACGTGAAGGCCAAGGGCGGCAAGCCCTATGCGATTCCGGCCGGCGCCTCCGTGCACAAATATGGCGGGCTCGGTTATGTCGGCTTTCGCCGAGGAGGTGAGGGCGCAGGAGAAAGAACTCGGCTTCGCCTTCGACTACATCGTGGTCTGCACCGTCACCGGTTCGACCCATGCCGGTATGCTGGTGGGATTTGCCAAGGACGGTCGCGCGCGCAAGGTGATCGGCATCGACGCTTCGTTTACGCCGGCCCAGACCAAGGCGCAGGTGCTGGACATCGCCCGCAACACCGCCGCTCTCGTCGAACTTGGCCGCGAGATCGTCGAGGACGATTGTGTGCTGATCGAGGACTATGCCTATCCGGCCTACGGCGTGCCGTCAGACGAGACCAAGGAAGCGATACGGCTGTCTGCGCGCCTCGAAGGCATGATCACCGATCCCGTCTACGAGGGAAAATCCATGCAGGGCATGATCGACCTCGTGAACAAGGGCTATTTCCCGAAGGGATCGAAGGTGCTGTACGCCCATCTCGGCGGCGCGCCCGCGATCAATGGATACGCGTATACGTTTAGGAATGGATGAGGGTCTACGCGTCCGCCGACCGCACCAGCGCGAGCAGTTCGTCGCCGTAATGTTCGAGCTTCTTGTCGCCGATGCCGGGGATGTTGCGGAGATCGTTGAGCGTCGAAGGCCGTGCGGCGGCGATGCCGTCGATGGTGGTATCGTGCAGCACGACATAGGCCGGCACGTTTCGCTGGCGCGCGATGTCGGCGCGCCATGCCCGCAGCGCGGCTTGCAGGGGCGCGTCGGCGGGCCTGGTTTCGGCGCGCGGCGCCAGATCGCCGCGCCTTGATTTGGCGCGGCTGGCGCGAAGGCGTGTGCCGGGCGCGGCCTC
This sequence comes from uncultured Alphaproteobacteria bacterium, assembly GCA_963742935.1. GTDB lineage: Bacteria > Pseudomonadota > Alphaproteobacteria > Rhizobiales > Xanthobacteraceae > Bradyrhizobium. The sequence goes on from CAVUOI010000054.1 coordinate 33,638, forward strand.
GCGCAGCATGACTTCCGTCTCGCCTTTCAGGACGCCGCGTGCGCTCTCCGTCAGCTTCAGCGCGCCGTAGGCCTCGCTGTCCGCCCGCAGATGGCCCATGGCGACCAGCTGGCGGATCACGGCGCGCCATTGCTTCTCGTTGAGATCGCTGCCGATGCCGAAGACGGTCAGCTTGTCATGGCCGAATTGCGTGACCTTCTCGGTCAAGCGGCCGACCAGGACGTCGATCAGGTGCATCGCGCCAAACCGCTGTCCGGTGCGGTAGGCGCAGGACAGCAGTTTTTGCGCGGGGATTTTTCCGTCGCGAAGCTGCGGCGGCGACAGGCAGTTGTCGCAATTGCCGCAATTGCCTGATGTCGTTTCCTCGCCGAAATACCCGAGCAGGCGGCTGCGGCGGCAGCCCGCGGTTTCAGCCATCGCCACCAGCGCATCGAGCTTGCCGATCGAGACGCGCTTGAACGCGTCGGAACCGGTGGATTCGTCGATCATGCGGCGCTGCTGCACGATGTCGGACAGGCCATAGGCCATCCAGGCGCTGGAAGGTTTTCCGTCACGCCCGGCCCGGCCGGTCTCCTGGTAATAGGCCTCGATGCTTTTCGGCAGGTCGAGATGCGCCACGAAGCGTACGTCGGGCTTGTCGATCCCCATGCCGAAAGCGATGGTGGCGACGATGACGACGCCGTCCTCGTTGATGAAGCGATCCTGATTGCGGGCGCGCAACGCTGGCGTCGAGGCCGGCGTGATACGGCAGCGCCGGGATGCCGTCCCTTTTCAGCGCCTCGGCGGTATCCTCGACCTTGGCGCGCGACAGGCAGTAGACGATGCCGGCGTCACCCGCATGACGCTCGCTGATGAAGGCCTTGAGCTGGGCCGGGGCGCTCTGCTTCTCGACGATTTCATATCGGATGTTGGGGCGATCGAAACTCGAGATGAAGCTCGGCGCGCCGTCGAGCCCGAGCCGGGCAACGATCTCCTTGCGCGTCATATCATCGGCGGTCGCGGTCAGCGCGATGCGCGGCACGTTGGGAAAGCGTTCAGCGAGGGCGGACAGGCCGATATATTCGGGACGGAAATCGTGGCCCCATTGCGATACGCAATGCGCCTCGTCGATCGCAAACAGCGCGATATTGGCCTGGCTCAGCAAGGAGAGGCAGCGCGGCGTCAGCAGCCGTTCCGGCGCGACATAGAGCAGGTCGAGGTCGCCAGCGAGCAGCCGCCGCTCGACTTCCGAGGCTTCGGCAAACGACAGCGTCGAGTTCAACACCGCCGCGTTGACGCCGGCCTCCAGCAGCCCCGCGACCTGATCGCGCATCAGCGCGATCAGCGGCGACACGACGATGCCGCAGCCTTCGCGCAGCAGTGAGGGCAGTTGATAGCACATCGACTTGCCGCCGCCGGTCGGCATCAGCACCAAACAGTTGCCGCCGTCGGTCACATGCCGGATGATCTCCTCCTGCGCGCCGCGAAAGGCCGGCAGGCCGAAAACGGAATTGAGGACGGACAGCGCATCGGGAGCACCGTCGCGGTGAAGGGCAGCGGGAGCAGGCATGAGAATTATGTCGTCCGATCGGCGGTCGTGCGCAAGCGCTCTTGAGGAAGGAGGTCGAGACTAACATCGATCATGGCACGTCCCTTCCAGATTCGACACTCCCGCCGATGCGCGGCCGGTGAGGCCCCTGCAGGGCAGGTCTGCGGCATTTGATGCTTTAGCGACGCCGATGCTGCATTTCAATTCGGTGCCCGAAAGCATCGAAGTTCATATCATCAACCGCCCGGGGCAGCCGTTCCTCGGCAGCGGCGAAACCGGGCAGGGGCCGGCGATTGCCAACGCCGTCGCCAATGCGACGGGAAAGCGGCTGCGAAATTTGCCGTTGACGCGCAAGCGTATCAAGGACGCGATCGACGCGTGACGGCGCCTACGGATAGCTCACCACGATGTCGGTCCCGGCGGCTTCGGCTTGAGCCAAGGACTTCCGGCGCCGACTCGGGGGCAGCGGTCATGTACTTGCCGGATTGACGACGCCCGCGCAACGCTGCGGCTCCGCTCCCCGCCTTGTGAGTTGCCACCGGTTCCCGAACTGTTGCGAGTCCGCAATTATTGTGCAACTCTGACGGGTGGCGGAGCCTGGCATCACTGTGCCGGTGTTACGATTGTGGTCATCCGCCTGCATTTTGTCGGATAGTATTTTGTCGAGGCAGTACAATGGCGAAGAAGCCGACCTCGCGAAAGGGCCGGCAGAGGTCAGCAGCTGCACCACAGCCGCCGGCAGCTGCGACGGAGCCACCTTCGCCCACGCCAGCCGCAGCGGCGCCACTGCCACCGCCGCCGCCGCCACCGTCGGAACCTCCGCAGCCACCGCCGCCGTCGGATCCGCCGCCGCCGTCGGGGCCACTGCCTCCTCCGCCGCCACCTCCACCGCTGACCCCGCCAAAGCCGCCTTCGCCGCTGCCGACCGGTATCGATGAAAAGGGAAGGCTGGATGAAGCGACACTCCGGCGCTTCGTCTTTCAAACATTTGGACGCGCCCGCAGGACGCAGGACAGCCCGGTGATGCCGGACGTCTGGCTGCGCTATATCCGCACCGCCGAAAAAATGGCCTGGGCGCGCATCGACCCTGAGCACCCCACGCCGATCGAGCCGCCGCTTGACCTGCTCCTGACCCCGTGGTCGGGGGTCAGGCCGGGTCAAATCGCCGAATGGTTACGTGGGCGATTGAATGAAAATGTTAGTCAATCCGGAGGTGCTTGGCCGGCCTTCGCGCGGATCGCGAACAGCGACAGCCGAGTTGTCGTCTGCGCGAACTTCGACATGCTGGTGTGCTACCTGGTGCCGATGTCGAGCTGGTGGTGGACGTCGCTGGCCATACCCAGGCAGCGAGACGCTACCTTCCGTGACTTCGACGCTGCCTACCGGGCAATCGTGAGCGACCAGAAGGCGCCGAAGAACGAGCTATCGCGATATCTGGCATTGGTCGGATTTATCGAATTTCTCCGCGCAGCCGACACACAGGACGAGCTGTGGAGGTTGGCCGGGCTTGCGTACCGGCTGGGGCCGCCGCCCGAGGATGACGAAGCAGAGGAAGATCGGCTGCAAGTCTCGACTGAGGAACTGAAGGCGCTGTACGACCGCGCGTGGAACTCGATGCGCAAGACAAAAGGTATCGATCCCAGGGAAGACAAGGGGATCTATCTGATCAGCCTGAACAGACCGGCGGCGCAGACGCTGTTCGAATCACGCAACACGGTGAAAGCGGATGCGGCGCAGCGCGTGTTCGCTATCAATACGACGGGTATCACATTCGCTGTGATCGACGGCGGCATCGATGCCACTCACCCGGCCTTCCTGAATCTGGCGGACAGAAAGCTGCAGAAAGACAAGGATATCAAGGCGCGCATCGAAGCTGGCGATGCGCAACCGGCGGACTGCCTGAAATATTCCCGTGTCGTGAAAACATATGACTTCACGATGGTCCGGGACATCGTCGCTCATGCCGGAAATCCTGACGGGGTTGCCGTCCAACCGTCGAAAAAGGCCGCCGTCAATCGCGTGCTTGCCGAGGACAAGAACAAGGAGGTGCTGCGGCATCTGCAGATCCGAAGTCAGAATGCGCGGGATATCGAGTGGGAAATCGTCAGCCCGCTGATCCAGGTGCCGCACGCCGGCGAGATTGTCGCTGACACGCTGGAAGCGGAAGGTGGCTATCGTATCCCCGGCACCGATCATGGCACCCATGTGGCCGGCATTCTTGCGGCAAACCTTCCCAAAGATCTCGATAGCGGCAGGGACCTGATGGGCATGTGCCCGCATCTGACATTGTACGATTTGCGGGTTTTCGACTCCGACGGTCGCGGCGACGAGTTCGCGATCCTGTGCGCAGTGGAATTCGTGGGCTGGCTGAATCGCGACCGCGCGAATCCGGTGGTACATGGCGTCAACCTGTCGCTCGCACTGGCGCATGATGTCGACAGTTTCGCCTGCGGACAGACGCCGATTTGCGAGGCCTGCAACCATCTTGTCGGCGCCGGCACGGTGGTCGTTGCCGCGGCCGGCAACACCGGCTTCGAAGGCCAGGGCCCGCAAAAGCAGAGCCTCGGCAACGGATATCGGGCGATCACCATCACCGATCCTGGCAACGCCGACAAAGTCATCACCGTCGGTTCCACGCATCGCCGGGATCCGCATCTTTATGGCGTGAGCTATTTCTCGGCCCGAGGTCCGACCGGCGACGGCCGGCGGAAACCGGATCTGCTGGCCCCCGGCGAAAAAATCACTTCGACGATTCGCGGTGGCCACAGCCAGCGCATGGACGGAACGTCGATGGCGGCGCCGCATGTTTCAGGCGCGGCGGCCATGCTGATGGCGCGCTATCCGGAACTGATCGGCCGGCCATCGCGCATCAAGGAAATCCTGATGCAATCCACGACAGACCTCAAACGCGAGGCAAGCTTCCAGGGAGCGGGGCTGCTCGACGTGTTGAGGGCCCTGCAATCCGTATAGGAGTAGATCACCATGGTGATTCTCGAGGCGTTGAACGCGCTCTACGGCGATTGCCTGCTGCTGCGTTATCCCGGCCCCGACGGCAAGGAACGATTCTGGATCATCGATGGCGGACCGCGTGGCGGCACCGCCGCGGGAGAACGAATCTCGGTCTGGCTGGATGTGTTGCTGCCGCGGATCGAGGATATCAAGGACGAAATCGACGCCGATCCGAACAAGCCGTTGCCGATAGCGCTGGGAATGGTCAGCCATATCGATGACGACCATATCTTTGGCATCATGAATTTGATGGCAAGGCTGGTCACGCCGGCGCCAGGCGAACCCGCACCGGTCAAGTTCGACCGCTTCTGGTTCAATTCCTTCGATGGGATAGTCGGACCGAAGCCGGCCGGCATTCCGGCCGATGCGCAGACGGCCTCGCTGCAGTCGCTCGTCAGCAAGGAGAATTTGCCCGGAGTCGACGACGAGCACGCGCGGATGATCATGGAGAGCGTCGGCCAGGGCATCACGTTGGCAACCAGCCTTACGGCGCTGGGCCTGCAAGGCAATACGCCAGTCCACGGCCTGGTTGTTGCCAAGCAGGAGCAACAGCCGTTCAACATCGAAGGCGCGAAAGTCACCGTGATCGGCCCGATGCAGAAACGGCTCGACAAGCTGCGCGCCGAATGGGCGAAGGCGCTGCAGAAGCCGACCAAGGAGGCGCGGCAGGCTGCCCTGCAGGAGTTGTTTCTGCCGAAGAAGAAGATGGACAGCGCCGTCGCGAACCTTTCCTCGATCGTCGTCCTCGTCGACATCGGCGGCAAGAAGCTGCTTCTCACCGGCGACGCCAATGGCGACGACATCGTGACGGCCTGGGGCGAACTGGGGTTGGGGGCAACACCGGTGATGCTGGATGTGCTGAAGATGCCGCATCACGGCAGTATCCGTAACTGCTCGGAAAAATTTCTCCAGACGTTCGTCGCCAAGCATTACGTCTTCTCGGCGAACGGCAAATTCGACAATCCCGATGCGCCGACGCTCGAAGCGCTGGTGAAGATGCATGGCAATCGCAAGATCACCCTGCATTTCACCAATGAGGATGTCACCTGGTCGAAGCCTTACAAGCTGGAAGCGGACGAGACCAAAGTAAAAAATCTTTCAGAAATGCTGAAGGCTTTGCGAAAGGCCTTTCCGGGGCCGTGGGATGCAAACATGCGCAAGAAGGAAGACAAGTCAGTCGTCGTAAAACTCGCCTGAATAGAATCGTCGTGCAGGGATTGAGGCGTCTACTGATAGATCGCCACGATATCCGAAACCGCCCGTTCGAGCTGCTTTGCGGTGGCGCATTGGCGCACTACCGTGCAGAAGGTCGCATAGCGCGGCATCTCTGAATCGCCCCAGCCCCAGGCCATGCGGCCTTCCGGATTGAGCCAGACCAGCCGCTTCGAGCGCTCGGCGATGCGGCGAACGATGTCGGCGCGGGGATCGAGGTTGTTGCTGCGGGCGTCGCCGAGCACGATCACGGTGGTTTGCGGCGTGATCGCGCTCATCCAGCCGTGTTCGAAATCGTCGAAGGAATTGCCGTAATCCGACGAGCCGAAGCCGACCTTGGACATGATCTCGGCCATCGCCTCTTCCGGCGATTTGGATTCGAGAATGTCGCTGACCTCGATCAGGTGGCCGGAGAACGCGAACGAGCGGACGTCGTCCACCACCTCGTGCAGGCTGTGGATCAGCAGCAGGAAGAAATCAGACACCCGCGCCACCGAACCCGAGACGTCGCAGATGGCTATGATCTTCGGCCGGTCGCGGTGCCGGCGTTTCCAGGCCGTGAGGAACGGCACGCCGCCCCAGGCGGCGTTGCGGCGGATGGTGCGGCGGACGTCGAGATGGCCGCGGCGCTGCCGCTTGCGCGGCTTGGAGTAGCGCTCGCGCAGGCGGCGCGCGATCTGGCGGATCAGTCGCCGCATCTGCTCGACCTGCCGCGGCTCGATCCGCGACAGCGGCGCGTTGGCCAGGATTTCGTTGCGCAGGTTTTCGGCTTCCTCGCGCCCGTACAGTAGCAACGCCTGCGAGACGGTTTCGCGGACCGTGCCGCGCAGGCCGTCCAGCGCGTCGGTCAGCCGCTCCGCCAGCGCCGGATTGGTCGCCGTGAGATTGTCGAGATCGTCGCGCAGGCGCTCGATGCCCATCTTGTCGAGGATGCGGCCGGAGAAGATGCCGCGCTGCGTGAAATAGCGGATGTCGGACAGCGAAGCGGCGCTCGCCGCGTTGGCGATGGCCGCCGAAATCTGATTGCGGTCCTGCGCCAGCAGCATCTGGGCGAGCTGGCCCAGACCCGTCAGCCTGCTCGTCGCCGCTGCTTGTTTCGCCCGGTGAATCGGCGGCGGAATTGGACTCTGACGAATCCTGCTCGTCGCTCTTTCCCTCCTCCGGCGGCGGCTGCGGCTCGGGCTGGTCGAAGAACAGGTCGAAGCAGTCGCCGAGCGCCTTCTTCTCGTCCTGGGTCTTGGCGAGCGTCAGCAGAAAAGTGTCGCGCAGGATGGTGCGGTCGGCAAAGCCGACCTTGGAGACGGCCCGCATCGCGTCGATGCTTTCGGCCGGCGAGAGCCTGACGCCTGCGCCCCGCGCCGCACGAAAGAAGCGATGCAGGTTCTCTCTCATGTCGGCCTATCCGAAGGCGTTCTGACGCGTTGCCTTGGCGATGAAGGTCGAAACCTGAGGCATGGTGGCCTCGATATCAGCCTCGTATTTCAGGAGAACGTTCAGCGTATCCTTGACCACCTCGTGGCCCAGTTCTGACGCCTGCAGCAGCACCAGCACGCGGGCCCAGTCGATGGTTTCGCTGACCGACGGCAGCTTCTTCAGATCGAGCGTGCGGACCTCGTGAATGAAACTCACCATCTGCTTGCGCAGCGTCTGCGAAATGCCGGCCACCCGGCTTTCCACGATCCGTTCTTCCAGCTTCTGTTCGGGGAAGCCGATGTGAAGATGCAGGCAGCGGCGCTTTAGCGCGTCGCCGAGATCGCGCTCGCTGTTCGAGGTCAGGATCACGGTCGGCGCGGACACGGCGACGACGGTACCGAGTTCCGGAATCGTGACCTGGAAATCGCTGAGGATTTCCAGCAATAGCGATTCGAACTCGGCGTCCGACTTGTCGATTTCGTCGATCAGCAACACGCAGCCGGCGGGCTGTTCCAGCGCCTGCAGCAATGGCCGCGGCTCGACGAATTCCTTGGAGAAGAACACGTCGCCGAAATCATGCAGCTGGTTGAGTGCCGCTTCCAGCGTCGGCGCGCCGCCGAGTACTTCGCCGAGCTTGTCTTTCAGGATCTGCGTATACAGAAGCTGTTTTGCATACTTCCACTCGTAGAGCGCCTTGGCCTCGTCCAGTCCCTCATAGCACTGCAGGCGGATCATTTTCAGTCCGCGCCATGCCGCGATCGCCTTTGCCAGCTCGGTCTTGCCGACGCCGGCGGGGCCTTCGACCAGGATCGGCTTCTCGATCTGCTGCGCCAGATAGACCGCGGTCGCGATCTGGCGGCTTGCAATATAGCCTTGCGCCGCAAGACCGCTTTCCACTGCCTCGATCGAGGCCGACGGACTGGTATCAGCCACGAGGTTCAACTCCGAATTCGGTAGATTTCACAATGTTCTGCCCGCGTTCCCGGCAAAGAACAAGCGCCGTTTTGCTCATGGCAGGCCGCAGTTTTCCGGTATTTCCGTCTAGCGCAATGTCAGCCCCGTTGCCGCTTCCAGCTCGGCAATCGCCTGCGCGGCGTTGAGTACCTTGATCGTGGTCATGCCCATCTCGCGCGCCGGTTTCAGGTTGACGCCGAGGTCGTCGAGATAGACGCAGTTCTTGGGACCGACCTTCAACGTCTCGATCATCAGCTGGTAGATGCGGGGATCAGGCTTGCGCAGGCCGATCTTTGCGGATTCGATGACGTGGTCGAACAGCACCATCACTTCGGCGACGTAGAGCGAGCGGCCGCTGTGGCTGCCGATAGCGTTCGCCGGAAGATTGTTGGTGATGCAGCCGGTCTTGAATTTTGCCTTTACGCGCTTCAGCGCCTCGACCATTTCGGGACGCAGATCGCCCGACAGCAGGGGCAACACGTCCTTGCCGCGAACTTCGGCGCCAAGCGCGCGGGATTCGGTCGCGAACAATTCGTCGAAGGCGTGGATGTCGACCTCGGCGCGTTCGAACTTGGCCCAGGCATTTTCCAGATGGTTGGCGGCGTTGGTGCGCCGGATGATGTCGGCGGGCAGCCCGCGCTCGGTCTCGTACCGGGCAAAGGCCTCGAACGGCGAGGTGGTCAGCACGCCACCGAAATCCCAGATCACTGCCTCGATCATTATTTCCCCGCCTGAAACAAACGTGTTGGCGAGCCGCTAACACGAATTGCCGGCTGGAACCAGTGCGATCCGGCGCTTGGCGACATGCGCCGCGCGGGTTATTGCTGCGCCGATGAACATCCTGTCCCGCCTGATTGCCAGCCTTGTCCTGCTGTTATCCGCTCCCGCGCACGCCATCGTCGGCGGCGGCGCGCCGTCGACAGAAGGCGTGGCGCGCCCGGTCGTTACCATCGTCGGCTCGCGCGGCAATTTTTGCACCGGCGCGTTGATCGCGCCGCAACTGGTGCTGACGGCGGCGCACTGCGTGCCGCCGGGCGCGGATTACAAGATCGTCGAGTATGGCGCGGACCGGCAGCCTTCGTTGCAGGACGTCAAAACCGTCGCCATTCATCCCGGCTTCAACATGCAGGCGATGCAGGCGCATCGTGCGACGGCAGATGTCGCGCTGCTGCAATTGAAGGCGCCACTGAAAGGCAAGACGACGGCTGCGGTCGGCATGCCGAACGTCCCGATTCTGGTCGGCAGCCGCTTCACCATCGCCGGCATCGGCGTGACCGTGCGCGGCGACGGCAAGAGCGGCGGCACCATCCGCGTCGCCGGTCTGGTCGCAACCGGCAGGCCGGGGACGCTGCAAATCCGGCTTGTCGATCCCGTCGGGCAGGGCACGCGTGAAGGGCTCGGCGCCTGCACCGGCGATTCCGGCGCGCCTGTTTTCGAAGACAAGCAAAGCGGTCCCGTGGTCGTCGGCGTGGTGAGTTGGTCGACCGGACCGAACGGCTCGGCGGGTTGCGGCGGCATGACCGGCGTTACGCCATTGACGCTGTATCGGGATTGGGTGGTGCAGACGGCAGCGAAATGGGGAATGGGGTTGTAGCTTCCGTCGTCCCGTGCGAAGGCAGAGGACCCATACGCCGACGGCCCATCGGCAGATGACGAAAGCGAGTTGTCTTCGCAAAATTGGCAACGGTGGCTATGGGTCCCGGCCTTCGCCGGGACGACAATCGAGAGGGCGTCACTTTCCACCTCAATGCTTCGCTGCCTTGTTCGCCGCAGCATTGTTCAGCACGATCAACCCGTCGACGGCGACGCCGAGCTTGCTGTTGATCAAGAACGGATTGACGTCGATCGAGGCGATGCGGTTGCCGGCATCGGCCATCAAATTGGACAGGCCGACCAGCGCCTTCACGGCGGAAGCCTCATGCAGCGCGGGCTTGCCGCGATAGCCCTTCATCTTCACGCCCGCCTTGGTCTTGGCGATCAACTGCTTCGCCTCGGCCTCGTCCAGCGGCGCGCCGGCTAAAGCGACGTCCTTCATCAGCTCGATATCGACGCCGCCGGTGCCGAACAGCACCACCGGACCCATCTCGGCGTCGAGCGAGGCGCCGACCACGAGTTCGAGATCGGCCTTGACCTGCTGCGCGATCAAAATGCCTTCGAGCTTCGGCTTGCTCTTGATCTTCTTCACCCGCGCGGTGATGTCGTTGAACGCCTTCTTTACCTCTGCCGCGCTGTTGAGGTTCAGCACCACGCCGCCGATGTCGGATTTGTGCAGGATGTCGGCGCTGACCACTTTGGCGACGACCGGAAAGCCGATCTGCTTGGCGATCTTCACCGCTTCCGCTGCGGTCTGCGCGATCTCTTCCTTTGAAACCGGGATGCCATAGGCCTTGAGTAGCTTCTTCGACGCCACTTCATCCAGCGCGGCGGCGCCGTTGGCGGTCTTGAGCGCCTTTTCCAGCATGGCTCGCGCCGATGCCTTGGAGCTCGACTTGATGTCGGGCACTTCCTTGCGCAGCGAAGAATATTCGATCAGCGACTTGATCGCGCCGACCGCGCGGTCGAGGCCCTGCATGACCGCGATGTTTGGCAGCGACTTGCGCAAGCCCTTGGTGAACTCGGTAAAGCCGATCGACATCGCGCTGATGTAGACCACGGGCTTGCTGGCCGCGCCGGCCATGTCGTTGACGATGCGCAGATTGCGCTCGCGCAGTTCGTGCGGCGCCTTCGGCAGTTCGGCATCGATGATGACGATGTCGGTATCGGGGTCGTCGATCATGATCTGGATCGAACTCATGTAGACCGAGGGGTCCACGACCGCGGCAAAGCCGGCATCAAGGGGATTGCCGACGATGCTGCCGGGTCCGAGCATCTTTGCCAGCTGCGTCGTCGCATTCGCACTGAGCGGCGCGAAATTCATGCCGGCCGAATAGAATGCGTCGATCAGCAGGCCACGCTTGCCGCCGGACAGCGACACCGCGGCGAGGTGGTTGCCCTTGGGCGGATCGGCATGGACGAAACATTCTGTGGTTTCGATCAGCTCATCGAGCCCGCGCACACGTATCACGCCTTCGCGCGTCGAAATCGCGTCAAACGTTTCGATCGAGCCGGCGAGCGCGCCGGTGTGTGCCATCGCGGCCGCGCGGCCGCCCTCGGAGGCGCCGAGTTTCAATGCGATGACGGGCTTGCCGGCGGCGCGCGCGGCCTTGCAGGCCTCCCGAAACACTTTGGTGTTCCGCACGCCTTCGAGATAGACCACGATGACGCGGATCGAGGGATCGGCGGCGAAATACGCCATCAGGTCCGGCGTCTCGAGCCCGGTCTCGTTGCCGGTCGTGACCATGTAGCCGACGCCGACGCCGCGATCTTCCAGCGTCTGGCGGATCGCCATCACGATCGCGCCGGATTGGCCGGCAATCGCCACCGGGCCCGCTTCCATGGTGACGATGCGGTCATCGATATTGGTGAATAGCTTTTCGCCCGCGCTCAGATTGCCGAGGCAGTTCGGGCCGGTGACGGCGAGGCCAGTCTCTTTCACGGCTTGCTTCAGTTCTTCGGCCAGCCGCTGGCTGTCTTCGTCCTGCAACTCGCTGAAGCCTGAGGTGACGATGGTGGCTGAGCGCGCGCCGGCGGCTGCGGCATCGCGGATCACCTGCACGGCGAAGCGCGCCGGCACCAGCACCAGCACATGATCGGGCTTTTCGGGCAGACTCGCGAAATCCTTGTAGCAGGGCACGCCCCAGATGGCTTCGCGCTTGGAATTGACAGGGAATAGCCCGCCTTCGTACTTGTACTTGATCAAGTTGTTCCAGATGCGCTCGGCATAGTTGCCGGGTTTGTCGGTGGCGCCGACCAGCACGATATTACGCGGGTGCAGCATCGCATGGATGCTTTTGACAATGTCGCTGGCGTCAGGCGAGGGCGACCATTTTTCGGCTTGATGCGATGCGGTGCTGGCCTGAGCGTCCATGGGGATCCCTTAAACTCTGTTGTTCCTTGGGCCGTAGCGATCGAGGGTGAACGCCCGCGCCGTGATTTTCTTGTGATTGAAGCCTTTCTATTGGCACTTGGCTGACGTGGCAACACGCGTTGCGCGGGCAGCGCCATTCGCGCCGCGCACGATATACCGGCTTGCGGAGAATTTTAGCGCGAACCCGGCACGTCCCCGAGCATCGTGGCGTGCACCAGATAGCGCTCAGGCCCCTGCGTCAGCGCGTCGAACGGCCAGCAGGTCGACAGCACCAGTTCGTAGCCGCCTGCAAGCGGATCGATGCCGGAGGCATCGAAGCGCACGACCGAGGTGGCATCGACCTGATAACGGAATGTCCTGCCGTCATGTCCCGTGACATCGATATCGTCGCCGACGACGACGTTCTTCAGGAAGGCGAAATGCGTGTCGCGATGCGCGGAATAGACGGCGACGCCGCGCTCGCCGGCGTTTGCCGTGCGTTCGACATGCCCCGGACCAAACGCCAGCGCCTGGCCGCTGCTGCCTGCGAGCACGATGGTGTGGGCGTGGAGCCGCTTCACTTCGATGCGGGCCACCGGCCACGTGTCCGCCCATGACCAGGGCTTTGTCTCCTGGCCAGTGGCGATGGTTTTTTCGAAAGCCCGTTCCAGCAAGACCTGCGCGACCAACGCTTTGGCGTGGATGTAGGCGCCTTGGCCGAACAGGATCAGGCCGATGACGGCGAGAAGGAGCGGGAGGATGAAGCGGGGCATCAAGTCGCGGCGCTCGCAATGACGTCCGGGGAAAAAAGGGGGCGCGCGCGGCCCTGGGGGGACAGGTGTAAGCCGCGCGCGCTCTGAAAGAGGAAGTGGGGAGCCTCCTCTTTTCAGTCGACGTCAACTCGGTGACATCTGACGCCGAGTGAACACCAACAGGATCAGGCTGACCGTGAGCAGGATCACACCTGCAATCATTTTCAATTCGGCATCCGTCGCCGTCTTCGGCAGCGTCACCGTATTGGGCGCCTGGGTGACGATGGGCAGCACCCGTTTCAGCGCCGCGACCTGAACCTGCGCTTGTTCGTTATCCGCACGCCGTTCCGCCGGCGCCACGGGGGCGCGTGGACGTTCGCCGAACACCTTTTCAAAGTCCCAGCCCGCCGGCAGGTTGATCGGCAACTCCGAGACCTTGAGCGCCGCGCCTTCCGGACGGCTTGGCGTCTTGTCGACGGCGACCAGGCTGGTCAGCCGCGTGACGAGCTGATGCTCGAGCGCCAGCGCCAGGATGGTCTTGTCGGCGTCTTCCGGGCTCGCCTGCCGCGTGGTGCGCGCGACTTCGGCATCCGCGATCTTGCGCCGGGCCCAGAGCTTGGACAGGCCCTTGCCTTCGGCTGCATTCGCCAGCGGCAGGGTGACGACCCAGGGACGGTCGCCGATGCGGCCCTTGATCTCGACCGAGCCTGAAAGCTTGTCGAGCTTTGCCGCCAGAACCAGTGGCTCATCGCGATAGACGTCGGGAATCGCGACCGGCGTGATGTCGGCCGCAGCGTCGGAGAATTTTGCGGTGAGATTGGTCACCGCGGGATTCTCCAGCTTGGCGAACAGGCCGCGCATGCGCTCCTCGACCTGTTCGACCGAGCCGATATGGGTGAAGGTGCCGCGGCCGAGTTCGGCGGCGCGCGTCATCAGATGGGTGTTTGGCGCCGAGCCGATGCCGACCATGAAGATGCGCGAGCGGCCACGCAGCGCGCTGATGGTTTCGAACAATTGCTGCTCGTTGCCGATCGCGCCGTCGGTCAGGAACACGACCTGGCGGACATAATCGGCATCGCCGGCCTTGTCGGACAGTGCGGCGCGCATCGCCGGCACCATTTCAGTGCCGCCACTGGCTTGCAGCGCGTCGACAAAGGACGTCGCACGGCCGATATGCTCCCTGTCGGCCGGCACGGCAGACGGGAACAGCAAGTCCATGGTGTGATCGAAGCGGATCACATTGAAGCGGTCGTTCGGCTGCAGGCGGCCGAGCGCGTAAATGAGGCTCGCCTTGGCCTGGATGATCGAGACGCCGCCCATCGAACCGGAATTGTCGATCACGAAGATGACTTCGCGCGGCATCGGTTTCTGCTGCGCCTGCTCGACCGCCGGCGGGGTGACGAAGGCGAGCAAATAATCGCTGTCGCCGACATGCTCGCGAAACAGCCCGACCGACGGCGCTTTCTCCGCGGCCGGTTTCCAGGTCAGCTCGAAATCGCGGTCGGCCGGCACCACGCCTTCGGCCAGGCGAATGATGCTGGTGCTGTCATCGGCCTTTTCCGTCTTGATCGCGTGGTGATGGCTCTTGACCTCGCCGAGCGGGAAGCCGGCCTGCAGCCGCACGGTGATGCGGGTCGGATTGACCGGGGCGTTGGTCGCGGGATCGAGCACTTCGGGCGAGATGCGGTCGCGGTCCGGCACGGGATCGGATTTGGCCGAACCCCAGCCGCCGCCGTCGCGCCGGAAGTCGACGCTCTGCACGATGGGCGCGGGATTGTAGCGCGGAGCGACCACCATCGGCACTCGCAGCGAAAATTCGTTGCCAGATTGCTGGACCGGTTCCTGATATTCGATCTGCACCAGCACGGTTTCGCCGGGGCCGATATTGGCGACCGAGTTGGTGAAGATGTTCGGCCGCTCCTGTTCAGTCAGCGCCGCCTTCTGCCCGTTTTGCTTTGCCTGTTCGTAGATGATCTTGGCCTGCTGCCGTTCCTTGATGTCGCCGACCACGACGCGATCGCCGATCACCATCTTCAGCGTATCGATCGCGCCGCCTGAGGGCAGCGGATAGACATAGATCGCCTCGACCCAGTCTTTGGTCGGGTTGCGGAATATTTGCGTGACGCGGGCGCGGACGGTTGGACCCGAGACGGTGAGGTCGACATCAATGCCGAGCCGAGACGCATCGGCGTAGCCGTCATCGGTCTTCAGCAGCAGCGATCCGGAACGGGCGTCGCCGGGCTTGACGAAGGCGGTTTGAACACGCTCCGCCGACCATACCGGCTCGAAACTCAAAAATAATGCCGCAAACCCGACCAGGATTACGGCAATGCCCTGCATCGCAAAGAACAGCACCAGCCCGACCAGGCTGGGCTGTCCGCTGCGCTTGTCGGCCTCAATTTCGTCTGACGTCGTCATGTCACTCGCTCCCAAAACGGCGCTTTCGCCGTGATGTGAGGGTGCGGAAAGCCCTGATTTGGCGCGAGCGGAATGATCGGCCTTGTTCGGTCGCCTGCCGCCGTGCTCCGCCGTGGCCAAGACGGTTTTGTGCGGTTTTGTGATGGATTGTGCGTCTGCTAGACTGGCGCGAATAGAGCAGGGGTAACGATGCCAGCGCCGGACAAGCAGCTTTCCGCCGAACAAAGCCGGCAGATCGCCGACACCATTCGCGAGGAAATCGCCCGTCGCCGCATCTCCCGGCAATCGCTGGCGGAACTCGCAAAACTCAGTCTATCGACGCTGGAGAAAGTGCTCGGCGGCCGTCGCCCGTTCACGCTCGCTACCACTGTCCGGCTCGAACAGGCGCTCGGTGTTTCCCTCCGCAAGATCGTGGATGCACCAGCGCCCGTCGCGCCCAATGGCAATGGCGACATCGCGCCTGACGGGTTAGGCGCCTATTCGCGCCGCGCGGTGGCCTGGATCGAAGGGACCTACGTTACGGTGCGGCCGTCGTTCGGCGACAAGGAGGCGATCTTCGCCTACCGCACCGAGATCTCCTGGGACAATGCGGCGTCATCGCTGGTGTTTCACGAGAGCGACCGGCAGGATGCGGCCTACACCCAGTATGGCGAAGTGGCGGTTCCGAATCAGTCCGGCCACATCTATCTCGTCACCAACCGGCACGGCCAGTATCGCCTGATCACGCTGTCGCGGCCGGCGATTTCGGGCGAAATGTACGGCATCATCACCACGCTGCTCGCAGGCCGCGGCTCGCTGTTGACGCCGCTTGCTGCGCCGATCGCCTATTTGCCGGTCAAAATGGTCGCCAGTCCGACTTTTGGCCGGGTTTCAGCCGATAACCCCAATTATGCGCAGTTTCGCCAGCATTTGCGGCGGACGACAGAAGAGCCGTTTGCGATGTTCCTGCCGGGGTAAGCCCAATTACCCTTGCATTCTCGGCTAAATAGAGTATATGCCTTCTATTCGAATCGATCTGCCTTGTTGACCGCGCCGAACCGGCTCCTTTCCCCAAGACATCGTTGAAATCGGATCAAGCTTGCGCGGAGGTCGTGCAGGCAACAGCGCTTCCGCGCAACTTGGAGATAGTGACATGGCTACCGGAACAGTTAAGTGGTTCAACGCGACCAAGGGTTTTGGCTTCATCCAGCCCGATGATGGCGGCACCGACGTTTTCGTTCACATCAGCGCCGTCGAACGTGCTGGTCTGAGCTCGCTCAATGAAGGCCAGAAGATCTCGTTCGAAGCGAAGAAGGACCCGATGCGCGGCAAGACCAGCGCCGAGAACCTTCGCGTCGACTAAAGGTTGCCGATTTTTGGATTTCCACGGATGTACTGGGATCCTCTGATTAGCTTCTGATACGAGAGCCCGCCGATGATGAATCGGCGGGTTTTTATTTGTGTGCTGTCATCGTCCGCGAAGGCGGACGATCCAGTATGCCGCGGCGTCTCGGTTCAAACCCTGCTGCCGGTGTTTAGTGGATGCCCCGCCCCAGTGCGCAATTGCGCACAAGGCGGGGCATGATTCGAGGGTTCAAGCAGGCATTACGGCGCCGCCTTGTCAGTCGCCTTCGCCGCGTTGAATCTCTGCCGCAGCGTCGGCTTGTGAATCTTCCCCGTCGCGTTGCGCGGCAGGGCATCGACGAATTCGATCAGCCGCGGACATTTGAACCGCGCCAGATTGGCCGCGCAATGCGCGTGAATTTCTGCCGGCGTCAGCGTATGGCCCGGCTTCACGGCCACGATCGCCATGCCGACCTCGCCCCATTGCTCGCTGGGGACGCCGATGATGGCAGCCTCGGCGATCGCGGTGAGCTGATGCAGCACGCTCTCGACTTCGGCCGGATAGACGTTTTCGCCGCCTGATATGTACATGTCCTTCCAGCGGTCGACGATGTAGTAAAAACCTTCGTCATCGACGCGCGTGGCATCGCCGGTGTGCAGCCAGCCATCGGTGAAGGACGACGCGTTGGCGTCCGGCCTGTTCCAGTAACCCGGCGTGACGTTCGGTCCTCTCACCCAGAGTTCGCCGAGCTCGCCGACATCGGCATCGCTCCCATCGGGGCGAACGATCCGCACCTCCGTATGCAGCACCGGCTTGCCGGATGAGCCGGCCTTGCGCACGGCGTCCTCCTTGTCGAGCGTGAGCACGGCCGGGCTGGTCTCGGTCATGCCGTAGCCCTGCTGCAGCGCGACGCCGCGTTCTTCCCACACTTTCAATAACGGTACCGGCATCGGCGCGCCGCCGACGCCACCGATCACCAGGCGGCTGAAATCGGACGAGGCGAAAGAAGGATGCTGCGCCATGAACTGGTAGATCGAGGGCACGCCGAAAAACTGATTGATGCCTTGGGACGGGTCGCTGATCAGTTGCAGCGCCACGCCGGGATCGAACGCGCGCATGATCAGCACGGTGCCGCCGGAATGCAGCACCGGATTGGTGTAGCAATTGAGCCCGCCGGTGTGGAACAGCGGCAGCACGGTGAGCAGTACGCTCGATGGCGAGATATAAGCAGGGCCGCCGAGGTTGACGCAATTCCAGAACGTCATGCCATGGGTGATGATCGCGCCCTTGGGCTGCCCCGTCGTGCCCGAGGTGTACATGATGGTCGAGATATCATCGAGCGTGACGATCTCGGCGCGATCGAGCGGCTTTGAGCCTGCGATCGCCGCCTCGTAGGAACCATCAGCGCCGAACAGCAGCGCGGACGAAACGCCGCAGAGCTTTGCGACCGTGAGCGCGACCTCGGCGAGGTCGCTGTCGTGGATCATCACTTTCGGCGAGGCATCGCCGACGATGAACTGCAACTCGGGAACCGTGAGCCGCGTGTTCAACGGCAGGAACACCGCGCCGATCCGGAAGCAGGCGAACTGCACCTCGAGCGTATCTGATGTGTTCAGCGCCAGCACAGCGACGCGCTCGCCGCTGATAACGCCGAGTTTGTCGCGCAGGTGAGAGGCTAGTCGCGAGATGCGGGCATCGAGCTGCGCGTAGGAAAACCGGCGCTCGCTGGCGAGGTCGATGGCCGCGATCTTATCCGGCGTGCGGCGGCCGAAATGTGCGATCCAGTCGTAGTAACGTACTGACGACATGCTTCCTCCACGTCCAGCGGTCTTGCGCCGCCGGTTTTGCTTGATGGCAAACTCTCTAGCAGATGAGGGGGCATATGGGGACGCTGTCTTGCGCGAAGTGGCTGGCGCGAGACTGTCCGTTACGTCGGCGTCAGTTGTTTCTGAGGTGCCCACTTACACACCACCAGTCATACCCGCGAAGCGGGTATCCAGCGTTGAACCGATAACGCCTAAGATGGTGGCAGACTGTGAGGCATTTTACATTCCGTGTTCTTGGTCCGGGCTAAGATTGGGTGACAGCTTCTTGCTTTGAAGGAGGCATCCGATGCTCGCGGCAATCAAATGGAACTCACGATATAGCACTCGCGAATGGATGATGACGGCTGGAGTTCTCCTCGTCCAGCTCAGCGCACTGAATGCGTTACGGCACAAGGCTGAAAGCAAACCAAAGCAGCCACTCTGGAAACACTTCGACGACACCCATCATTGGGACTCAACCGCGGAGGATTGGGTCCCCAACGATCGGTGACGGCGAAACGTGTTATGTGTCCCGCAGCCCGATTTCGGGACTTTAAAAGTCCTTTCGCTGACGGGCGGTCGAGCGTTGCGGTCGCGCGCACGTAGCTGGATCGGGATGTGAGTTCGTGCCGGCCGCTTGATATTGGTCGAGCGATAGCTCTTTGGCACGGCCCCGATTAATAGCCGTCGGGAGACCTAACTCCTCGGCGGGGGTCTGCTTTTGCGACGGCGCGCCTTGGCGTTAAGGATTTGTTAGGAAAGAAGGCCGCGCTCAACACTACCTTTCCCTATTTGCTCGAGCGTGCTCCATGATTCGGCCTCCCTTGCGCCCGAAATTCTTGGGAAGTTCGCTTCGTTGGCGTTAGTTGTGTCCCGAGTAGCTCCGCTCCATTTCCAAAGCCCCCAGCCCCATGGAGCGGAGTGGGCCACCTTCAGTCCGCCACGAAACTTCAGCGGAATCCGGAAGAGGTGGCGCTGCTGGCGCGCATGATGTTCTCCGCCGTGCACGGCATCATATCGCTCGGCCTCGAAGAGCGAATGGTCGCGGTGCCGCCGGAAAGACTGCGCCAGCAATTGGCGCAGTTCGTGGATACGCATTTGGCGGGACTGGGTATCACGATCGAAAAGGCGAGAGACGAGTAGGCCTGACTCTCAACGTCTTCACGAGCCGCGCAGCAGCTCGCTGATCACGTTCAACTGGTTGTCGCGAAACTCGACCATGTAACCGTCCCGGATCGGACGATAATCCGTCGAAGACGTATTGAGCGTTATGCCGGGCAGCAGCATCGACAGCGGGACGTTCTTGAGGTTGGCGGCCTGCGCCATGATGTTGGCGCGGCTGAGATCGTTCTTGCACTGCTCCAGCACCACGACCAGCGCCTGTGCGACCATATAGCCATAGCCCGCGGCGAAGTTGCCGAGGTCTACATTCGGCAGCCGCGACTTCATGAATTCGGCGTAGGCGAGAAGGCCGGCATCCTTCGTATCCTGGCTATAGCTCTTCAGGGCCACGACCGACATGATGCCCGTCGATGCCTCGACGCCGGCCGGCACGAACACCGTATCCTTGTTGGTGCAGCCTGAAGAGATGAAGCGCATCGGACGCCAGCCGGTCTCGTACGCCTTGCGGACCGCCTGGGCGCACGCGCGAGGCGTCACGCTGTAGATCAGGAAAACATCGGCCTTGGTGTTGGCAAGCGTGAGGATCTGCGAGTCCACCGTGGGATCGGCGACTTCGAAGCTCGAGGCCATCGCGATCGCCTTGTCGGCGTCGGGGCCGAGCGCTTCTTTCACGCCTCGCAGATAATCCTTTCCTGCATCGTCGTTCTGGTAAAGGATCGCAAAGCGGGCGTTGGGGTTCTTGGACCGCGCATAGCGGACTTCGATGCCGGCTTCCTCGACATAATTCGGCGCCCAGGGCAGCGCCATCAGCCAGGGTTGGGTGGCAGGTTCGTTCCATTTCGACGCCGAGCTGATCAGGAAGAGGTGCGGTACTTTGGCGCCGTTGAGATATTTTGCGGTCGCCGAACTGGGCGCGGTGCCCATGGTTCCGAACATGAAGGCGACATTGTCGTTCTCGACCAGCCGGCGCGTTGCTTCGACCGTCTTCGGCGGCGAGAAACCGTCGTCGAGCGAAATCATGTTGAGCTTGCGCCCGTTGATGCCGCCCTTCTCGTTGATCATGTCGAAATAGGCAGCAAATACCTTTCCGGTGACACTGAGCGCCGACGCCGGGCCGCTATACGGCATGATGTTGCCGAACTTGATCTCGGTGTCTGTAATGCCGGGTTGCTGGGCGCTTGCCGTGGTCGCGATGCCCAGAGCGAGCAGCGCGGAAAAGAAGGCCGGGGCGAACTTGCTCAATCGGATCATGCTTCATCCTCCCCGGCGAATGGCCGATAACGTTGTTATTGGTTTTGAACCAAGGCTAGGGCATGCTTGGACAGCCGGTCTTGCGTTCAGTTGCTGGACGCAGCACGCGTCGGCTCGGCAGATCGCGCCTGCAAGATAATTCCAGCCGCTCAACGCAAGTTTGCGCGAGCCAAATCGGGGCATCGTGATCCCTCGGGAGGAAAGCATGCTGGAGCGCACAAGGGTGCAAAGCCCGTTCTACACGGCCGAACACGAAGCCTTCCGCGATGTGATGCGCCGCTTCGTGTCGCGCGAGATCGAGCCGTTCGCCCATGAATGGGACGAAGCCGGCGAGTTTCCGCGCGAACTTTATAAGAAGGCATCCGAGATCGGCCTGCTCGGGCTCGGCTTCCCCGAAGAATTTGGCGGTGTGCCTGCGGATCAGTTCATGAAGATCGTGGCGTCGCAGGAGTTGGCACGCGCCGGCGCCGGCGGCGTCAGTTCGAGCCTGATGAGCCACACCATCGGATCGCCGCCGATCGCGCGGGCGGCGCGGCCCGAAGTCAGAGCGAGGGTGCTGCCGCAGGTGCTGTCGGGCGAGAAGATTTCGGCGCTCGCCATCACCGAGCCGAGCGGCGGTTCGGATGTGGCCAATCTCCGCACCAAGGCGCGGCGCGACGGCGACCACTATGTCGTCAGCGGCGAAAAGACCTTCATTACCTCGGGCATGCGGGCCGATTACCTGACGGTCGCGGTGCGCACCGGTGGCGAGGGGCCGGGCGGCGTCAGCATGCTGCTGATCGAGGGCGACACGCCGGGCCTGTCGCGTACAAAACTGAAGAAGATGGGCTGGTGGGCGTCCGATACCGCGACGCTGCATTTCGATGAGTGCCGCGTGCCGGTCGAAAACCTGATCGGCGAGGAGGGCCAGGGCTTCAAGATCATCATGCACAATTTCAACAGCGAGCGCATGGGCATGGCGGCGAGCTGCACGGCCTATGCCCGGGTCTGCGTCGAGGAGGCGATTGCGTATGCCAAGGAGCGCAAGACGTTCGGCAAGCCGATCGCGCAGCATCAGGTGATCCGTCACAAGCTGGTCGACATGGCCCAGAAGGTCGCGGTGTCGCAGGCGATGCTGGAGATGCTGGCGTGGCGGCTCGGGCAGGGCGAGAGCCCGGTTGCCGAAATCTGCATGATGAAGAACCAGGCCACCCAGACCATGGCGTTCTGCGCCTCCGAAGCCGTGCAGATCTTTGGCGGCGCCGGCTTCATGCGCGGCATCAAGGTCGAGCGCATCTACCGCGAGGTCAAGGTCAATGCCATCGGCGGCGGCACCGAGGAGATCATGAAGGATCTCGCTTCGAGGCAGATGGGGTTGTGACGAGCCGCCCATCCGCCGTCATTCCGGGGCGGGAGCGAAGCGAGCGAACCCGGAATCCAACGGGCCGCAATTGCTGTAGTGAATTGGATTCCGGGTTCAGCCCTGCGGGCTGCCCCGGAATGACGGAGGATAGACGGAACATGCTCTTCACCGCCGACCACGACGAACCTCGCCGCATTCTGCAAAAGTTCATCGCCGCCGAGATTAACCCCTTCGTCGACGAATGGGAGAAGAACGACATCTTCCCGGCGCATGAGCTGTTCAAGAAGCTCGGCGATCTCGGCTTTCTCGGCCTCAACAAGCCGGTCGAGTTCGGCGGCCAGGGGCTCGATTATTCCTACGCGCTGATGATGGCCGAAGAACTCGGCGCCATCACCTGCGGCGGCGTGCCGATGGCGATCGGGGTGCAGACCGATATGGCGACTCCCGCGCTGGCGCGGTTTGGTTCGGACGAGGTGCGTCGCGAATTTCTCGCGCCCGCGATTGCCGGCGATGCAGTCGCCTGCATCGGCGTCTCGGAGCCGGGCGCCGGCTCGGATGTCGCCTCGATCAAAACCAATGCGCGCTCCGATGGCGACGATTACGTCATCAATGGCGGCAAGATGTGGATCACCAACGGCACCCAGGCCGACTGGATCTGCCTGCTCGCCAACACCAGCGACGACCAGGTCCACCGCAACAAGTCGCTGATCTGCGTACCGATGAAGAGCAAGGGCGTGCAGATCGCGCGCAAGCTCGACAAGATGGGCATGCGCTCGTCCGACACCGCGCAGATCTTCTTCGACAATGTCCGGGTGCCCAAGCGGAACCGGATCGGCGACGAGGGCAAGGGCTTTACCTACCAGATGGTGCAGTTCCAGGAAGAGCGGCTGTGGGGTGCGGCCGCCTGCCTCAAGGCGCATGAATTCATCATCGCAGAAACCATCGAATACACCCGCAACCGAAAGGCCTTTGGCGGGTCGATCCTCGATAACCAGACCGTGCACTTCAAGCTCGCGGAAATGCAGACCGAGGTCGAACTGCTGCGCTCGCTGATCTATCGTGCCGCCGAGGCACTGGTTGCCGGCGAGGACGTGACCCGGCTCGCCACCATGGCCAAGCTGAAGGCCGGCCGGCTCGGTCGCGAGCTCACCGATTCCTGCCTGCAATATTGGGGCGGCATGGGTTTCATGAACGAGACGCCGGTCAGCCGCGCCTATCGCGACAGCCGCCTGACCTCGATCGGCGGCGGCGCCGACGAGGTGATGCTGATGGTATTGTGCAAGATGATGGGTACGTTGCCCGGCATGAAGAAGAAGTAGGACGATTACACATGCTCTATCAGGAGAGTGAGAGGGTCGTCGAACTGAAGCATCGGCTTCGCTCGTTCATGGACCGCCACGTCTATCCGAACGAGGAGCGGTACTACCGCGAGGCGGAAGAACTCGGGCCGTGGAAGGTCTACCCCGTCGTCGAGGAGCTGAAGCCGAAGGCGCGCGAAGAGGGGCTGTGGAATCTGTTCCTGCCGGAGAGCGAGCACGGCGCCGGGCTGACCAACCTCGAATACGCGCCGCTTTGCGAGATCATGGGCCGCTCGCATCTCGCGCCGGAACTGTTCAATTGCTCGGCGCCCGACACCGGCAACATGGAAGTGCTGGCGCGCTACGCCACGAGAGAGCATCAGGACCGCTGGCTGAAGCCGCTGCTGGCGGGCGAGATCCGCTCCTGCTTCGCCATGACCGAACCGGCGGTCGCTTCCAGCGACGCCACCAACATCGAGAGCTCGATCGTTCGCGACGGCGATCATTACGTCATCAACGGCCGCAAATGGTACACCACTAACGCGACCGATCCGCGCTGCAAGATCTGCATCTTCATGGGCAAGACCGATCCTGACAATCCGGATCGCCACCGCCAGCAGTCGATGATCCTGGTGCCGATGGATACGCCGGGCGTTAAGGTGCTTCGTCCGATTCCGGTGTTCGGGTTCTATGGCGTGCCTGATCGGGCCTCCGAAGTCCTGTTCGAGAACGTGCGCGTTCCCGCTACCAACATGCTGCTCGGCGAGGGGCGCGGTTTTGAGATCGCGCAGGGGCGTCTCGGCCCCGGCCGCATCCATCACTGCATGCGGTTGATCGGACTTGCCGAACGGACGCTGGAGAAGATGTGCGTCCGGACCAGGAACCGCGTTGCCTTCGGCAAGCCGGTTTCGGAGCAGACCGTCACCCAGGAGCGGATTGCTGAATCGCGCATCATGATCGAGCAGTCGCGGCTGTTGACGCTGAATGCCGCGTACATGATGGACACGGTCGGCAACCGGGTCGCCAAGGCTGAGATCGCGATGATCAAGGTCGCAGTGCCAAACATGGCCTGCCAGGTCATCGACTGGGCGATCCAGGCCCATGGCGGCGGCGGCACCGGCAATGACTTTGGGCTGGCGGCCGCCTACGCCACCGCGCGGCTGCTTCGTCTCGCCGATGGTCCGGACGAAGTGCACCGCAACCAGATTGCCCGCCTCGAACTGCGCAAGCACAGCAACACCTGAATAATAAAAGGGAACGCCCGATGATCACGCTCTATCACTGCGACGGTGCTCGCTCGTTTCGTCCACTCTGGATGCTGGAGGAGATGGGGCTGCCTTATGAGCTGAAAATGCTGCCGTTCCCGCCGCGGGTGTTCGCCAAGGAATATCTCGCGATCAATCCGCTCGGCACCATTCCGTTCATGGTCGACGGCGAGGCCAAGATGACGGAGTCCTCTGGTATCTGTTATTACCTCGGGACCAAATACGGGCCGACGTCGCTGGTGGTCGGACAGGACGATCCGGCCTATGGCGCGTTCCTGAACTGGATGTATTTCAGCGACGCCACGCTGACCTTTCCGCAGACGCTGGTGCTGAGATACAGCCAGCTTGAACCGGAAGAGCGCCGCAACCCGCAGGTGGCCGGCGATTATGCGAAGTGGTTCCTTGGCCGCTTGCGCGCCGTCGAGGCAGCCACCGCGAATGGCCAAAACTTGTGCGCTGGTAGGTTCACCGCGGCCGATATCGTCAACGGCTATGCGTTGCGTCTGGCGGGCAATATCGGGCTTGCGAAGGATTTCGGCCCCAATGTGTCAGCCTATTGGGCCAAGTTGCAGGAACGCGACGGCTACAAGCGCGCGGTTGCGGCGGAACGCAAGGCCGGCGTCGAGCAGAATATTGCGCCGCGGGTAAGGGCCTGAGAAGTGTGTCATTCCGGGGCGCGAAGCGAACCCGAAAATCCCGACCGCTTCTGTCGGTGACAGACCTCGAATTTCCGCTATGGTTGAACCCGTCGCAGCGGCCGAAGAGCCGCGCGAGGAGGACGAACCATGGACGACATCGGCCACAAATCCGGCCACCTGATGCTCATCACCCCGGAGCGCGTCTTTTACGCCGGGCTCCTCGGTCGTCCGCGCCAGCGCTGCTCGGGCGCGTTCAACATCTATGTCTCGATCGAGGGCGGGCTGTGGCTCACCACCGCCGACGGCCGCGAGAGTTACGGCGAGATGGTCGCGGTGCCTCCGAATGTCAGGCACACCATTGCCAGCGACCATCGCTCGGTGCTCAGCATCGTGATCGAGCCCGAGAGTGTTCGTCCCGGCGTGCTCGAAGACTTGGCCAAGCGCCTCGCGGCGCCTGAAGGCGAAGCTTTCATCCGCCGCATCCGTGCCGCCTATCTCGAAATCCGCGAACATCACGAGGGCTACGAATTCTCCAGCGCCGAATTCGATACGCTCTGTCTGGGTGAAGTGCTGCCGCCACGCGAACTCGATGCCCGCGTGGCGCGCGCGATCCTGCAGATCGGGAAATTCTCCGGCGAGCCGGTGACGGCAGCGAGCTGTGCCGCGGAAGCAGGACTGTCGCCGTCGCGCTTCCTGCATTTGTTCAAGGAAGAGACCGAGATTTCCTTCCGCTCGTTCCGCGCCTGGAAGCGGGCGCGGCATCTGCTGCATTTCGCCAATCAGGACATCAACCTTGCGCATCTGGCGCAGGATATCGGCTATCCCAACTCCACGCATTTCAGCCACTCGATCCGCCGCTTCTATGGCTTGAAGCCGCGCGCGATCTTTTCAGGTTCGCGGGATCTCGCGATTTATAGCCACCGTCACGTCGCCTCTGACAATAGCGGGTGGACGCAAGAAGCCAGTTGATACGAGACGCATGATCGCAAGCGATATCTCCGCGATCCGTCGCGTCTCGCAATCGAAGGCTGATTCATGGGCGACAAGGCCGTCATCACCTGCGCGCTGAACGGCGTGCTGACCGATCCCAAACAACACAACGTGCCGGTCACGCCGGAGCAGATGGCGCGCGAGGCCAAGGCCGCGTTCAACGCCGGCGCCAGCGTCATGCACATCCATCTGCGCCAGCAGGAGCCGAACAAGGGCCATCTGCCGTCCTGGGACGTCAGCGTGTCGAAAGAGATCCAGCAGGCAATTCGCGAAGCCTGTCCCGGCGTCATCATCAACCACACCACGGGCACCTCGGGTCCGAAGTATCAGGGTGCGCTCGACTGCGTGCGCGAGACCAGACCCGAGATCGCCGCCTGCAATGCCGGCTCGCTGAACTATCTCAAGGTAAAGTCCGACAATACCTGGGCCTGGCCGCCGATGATGTTCGATAACGCGGTCGAGAAGGTGCAGGACTATCTCGATGTCATGAAGGTAGCAGGCACGATCCCGGAGTTCGAATGCTTCGACGTCGGCATCGTGCGCTGCGTCGGCATGTACCGCCAGACCGGGATGTATTCCGGACCGCTCGAATATAATTTCGTGATGGGCGTCGCGTCGGGGATGCCGACCGATCCTGAACTGCTGCCGATCCTACTGAAGCTGAAATTGTCAGAAGCAAACTGGCAGGTCACCGCGATCGGCCGCGCCGAAATCTGGCCGCTGCACCAGCGCTGCGCCGATCTCGGCGGGCATCTGCGCACCGGGCTGGAGGACACGTTCTATCTCGCCAACGGCGCCAAGGTAACTTCGAACGGGCAACTGATCGAAGAAATTGCCGGTTGTGCGCGACGGGCCGGGCGCGAGATCGCGAGCCCGGCAGAAGCCCGGCAGATTTTCGGGACGAGGAATTAGTGAGCCATTCTGGGGCGCGAATGCATACCCATTTGTCGTCACCCGCGAAGGCGGGTGACCCAGTATTCCAGAGACGTCTGTGATTGAACCGAGAAGCCGCAGCGTACTGGATCCCCCGCATGCGCGGGGGATGACGGTTGTGTGGGCTAGGAATCCACGAGGGATGCAGCACATGACCAATCTCGCAGCAACCGGTGGCGTATCCGGTCCGGGCCGGATCGGACAGGGTTGCGATCGGCGATCTGCTGAAGCGTGCGGCGGCGCGGTTTCCCGGATCGAATTGCGCTGACCGACGGCGCGCGCCGCGTGACGTATACCGAGCTTGAGCAGGACGCCAATCGATTCGCCAATTACCTCGTCAAGCGCGGGCTGAAGCCGGGCGAGAAGATCTCGACGATCTGCAACAACTCCGTCGAGTTCGTCAAAGCGTTGTTCGGCATCCACCGCGCGGGCCTGGTGTGGGTGCCGATCAACACCATGCTCGGCCCGGCCGACATGGGTTATATCCTCGATCATGCCGAGGTGCGCTTTGCGCTGATCGACGACGTCATGCATGCGCAGCCCGATCGCCGCGATGCGCTGCAAAAGCGTGGCATGCAGATGATCGCGATCGATCTTGCCGGCAAGATAGCCGAGACGGAACTGGAGAACTTCAACGATCTCATCAAAGGGCAATCCGAGGTCGAGCCGGAGATCGAGATCAACGACCGCGATCTCGCGATGATCATCTACACGTCGGGTACGACGTCTCGGCCCAAGGGTGCGATGCATTGTCATCTCGCCGTCGTCATGGCTGTCATGAGCAACGCCATCGAAATGAAGCTCGGCCGAGACGACGGCATCACCGGGCAGTTTCCGCTGTTTCACTGCGCCGGCCACGTGCTGCTGTTGAGCTATCTGTCGGTCGGCGGCCGGATGGCGTTGATGCGCGGCTTCGATCCCGTGGTCTGCATGGAAGCGATCGTGCGCGACAAGCTGACCGTGTTCGTCGGCCTGTCGCTGATGTACCAGGCGATCCTCGATCACCCGCGCCGCGGGGAGTTCGATCTTTCGAACTTGCGAACCTGCATCTACACCATGGCGCCGATGGGCCGTCCGCTGCTGGAACGCGCCATGGCCGATATGTGCCCGAATTTCGTGCTGAGTTCAGGCCAGACCGAAATGTATCCGGCCACCACGATGTCGCAGCCGGACCGCCAACTCGAGCGCTTCGGCAATTACTGGGGCGAGTCGCTGATCGTCAACGAGACCGCGATCATGGACGACAACGGCAATCTGCTACCGCGCGGCCAGGTCGGCGAACTCGTGCATCGCGGGCCGAACGTCATGATGGGCTATTACAAGGATGCGAAGGCGACCGAGGAAGCGCGCAAGTTCGGCTGGCATCACACCGGCGATCTCGCGTTGATCGACGAGCATGGCGAGGTGCTGTTCCTCGACCGCAAGAAGGACATGATCAAGTCCGGCGGCGAGAACGTCGCGTCGGTGAAGATCGAGGAGACGCTGCTGGCGCATCCCGCCGTGCAGAACGCTGCCGTGGTCGGTCTGCCGCATCCGCAATGGGGCGAGGCGGTGTCCGCCTTCGTCAAGCTGAAGCCTGGTGCGCAGGCGGATGAAGCCGGCATCACCGAGTATTGCCGTAAGCATCTTGGCGGCTTCCAGGTGCCGAAGCTGGTGCGAATCCTCGACGAGATGCCGATGACCGCGACCGGCAAGCTGCGCAAGGTGGAACTGCGGCAAGCCTTCAGCGAACATTTTGTCGGAAAGTAGCAATGGCCATCCTGGAATCCACGATTGCGATCGGCAGTGCGGCCTTCAAGGCCAATCGCGACGGCATGCTGGCGCTGGTCGCGCGGATGCGCGGGCTTGAGGAGCGCACGCGAGCTGCATCCGCTGCCGCCAAGGATCGCTTTCACAAGCGGGGGCAGTTGCTGCCGCGCGAACGCGTGGCGCTGGTGGTCGATCCCGGCTCGCCTTTCGTCGAACTGTCGACGCTTGCCGGCTACATGTTCGACGTCCCCGATGCCGACAAGAGCGTGCCGGGCGGTGGCCTTGTGGCCGGCATCGGCTTCGTCTCCGGTATCCGCTGCATGGTCAGCGCCAATGATTCCGGCATCGATGCGGGCGCGCTGCAGCCGTACGGTCTCGACAAGACGCTGCGGGTGCAGGAACTGGCGCTGGAGAACAAGCTGCCTTACGTGCAATTGGTCGAGAGCGCCGGCGCCAATCTGCTGCGCTACCGCGTCGAGGATTTCATCCGCGGCGGCAACATCTTTCGCAATCTGGCGCGGCTGTCGGCGGCCGGCCTGCCAGTCGTCACCGTGACGCATGGATCGTCGACCGCGGGCGGCGCCTATCAAACCGGCCTCTCGGATTACATTGTGATGGTGCGCGGCCGCACCCGGGCTTTCCTGGCCGGGCCGCCGTTGTTGAAGGCGGCGACGGGAGAGATCGCGACCGAAGAAGAGCTCGGCGGTGCGGAGATGCACACGTCCATCTCCGGTCTCGGCGATTATCTCGCCGAAGACGATCGCGATGCGCTGCGCATCGCGCGTGACATCATGGCCAATCTGGAATGGGACCGGCCAAAGCCTGCGGAAGGATCGTTCAAACCACCGCGTTACGATGCGGAGGAATTGCTGGGCATCATGCCGATGGACCACAAGCGTCCCGTCGACATGCGCCAAGCCATAGCGCGCTTCATTGACGATTCTGATTTCACCGAATTCGGCGCCAATTACGGTCCCGCAACGATATGCGGCCACGCCCGCATCGAGGGGCAGGCGATCGGCATCATCACCAATAACGGCCCGCTCGATGTACCCGGCGCCAACAAGGCGACGCATTTCATCCAGGCCTGCTGCCAGTCGCGGACGCCGATCCTTTATATGAACAACACCACCGGTTACATGGTCGGCAAGGCCTATGAGGAAGCCGGCATGATCAAGCACGGCTCCAAGATGATCCAGGCGGTGACGTCGGCCACCGTGCCGCAGATCACGATCTATTGCGGGGCTTCGTTCGGCGCCGGCAATTACGGCATGTGCGGCCGCGGCTTCCATCCGCGTTTCTGCTTCTCCTGGCCGAACGCCAAGACTGCCGTGATGGGCGGCGAGCAGGCGGCCGAGACCATGGCGATCGTGACGGAGGCTGCCGCGGCACGGCGCGGCAAGCCGATCGAGAAAGAGAAGCTCGACGCCATGAAGGCGCAGATCACGGGCGTGTTCGATGGTCAGATGGACGTGTTCTCGACCAGCGCGCGCGTGCTCGACGACGGCGTGATCGATCCGCGCGATACAAGAAGCGTGCTCGCCGAAGTGCTCTCGATTTGCCGCGAGGCCGAGGCCCGAACGCCGCAGCGCATGCAATTCTCGGTCGCGCGGCCATGAGCGATGCAGCAATGAAGCGGACGCCGTTCTTCAAGGTTCTGGTCGCCAACCGTGGCGAGATCGCGCTTCGGATCATACGCACCGCGCGCCGGCTCGGTTATGGTGTCGTTGCGGTCTATTCCGATGCCGACCGCGATGCTCTGCATGTGCGCGAGGCTGATCAAGCGGTGCGGATCGGCGAATCGCTGCCGGCGCAGTCGTATCTGCGGATCGATGCAATCATTGAGGCTGCAAAAGCCAGTGGCGCCAGCGCGGTGCATCCGGGCTATGGCTTTCTTGCCGAGAACGAGGATCTTGCGAAAGCCTGCCGCGACGCCGGGCTGGTGTTCATCGGGCCGTCGGCGGAGGCGATCCGGGCGATGGGCAACAAGGCCGGCGCCAAGGACATTATGCTAAAGGCCGGCGTGCCCTGCGTGCCCGGCTATCAAGGCGCGGACCAGAGCGACGGCGCGATGCTGGCGGAGGCAAAAAAGATCGGCTTCCCCG
Organism: uncultured Alphaproteobacteria bacterium; assembly: GCA_963742935.1. Lineage (GTDB taxonomy): Bacteria > Pseudomonadota > Alphaproteobacteria > Rhizobiales > Xanthobacteraceae > Bradyrhizobium. The sequence continues at coordinate 64,692 of CAVUOI010000054.1, forward strand.
TCATGATCAAGGCGGTCGCTGGCGGCGGCGGGCGCGGCATGCGGCTGGTCGCGGACGTCGCGGCATTTCGGGATGCGCTACGCAGCGCGCGGTCGGAGGCACAGGGCGCGTTCGGTGACCCCACCGTGATTCTGGAGCGCGCCATCGTCGATCCCCGCCATATCGAAATCCAGGTGTTTGGCGACCGCTACGGCAACGCCATTCATCTTGGCGAGCGCGATTGTTCGGTGCAGCGGCGGCACCAGAAGCTGATCGAGGAAGCGCCGTCGCCGGAGGTGACGCGAAAATTGCGGGCCAGCATGGGTGAAGTCGCTATCGCCGCGGTTAAAGAACTTCGCTATGAGGGGGCGGGTACGCTGGAATTCCTGCTCGATCCATCGGGCGAGTTCTATTTCATGGAAATGAACACGCGGCTGCAGGTCGAGCATCCTGTTACCGAGGCGATCACCGGTCTCGATCTCGTCGAACTGCAGTTGCGCGTTGCCAGCGGCGAGCCGCTGGGGCTTGTGCAGGAAGATATCAAGTTCTCCGGCCATGCCATCGAAGTACGGCTGTGCTCGGAAGACGCCCATCACGATTTCATGCCGCAGTCCGGCAAAATGTCGCTGTGGCAGATGCCGGACGGCGTCCGCGTCGAGCACGCGCTGCAATCCGGCTCCGAGATTCCGCCGTTCTATGATTCGATGATCGCCAAGATCATCAGCCATGGCGTCGACCGCGATGAAGCGCGGGGCCGGCTGATTTGCGGACTGGAACAGACCGCGGCGTTCGGCGTCACCACCAATCAGGGATTTCTGATTTCCTGCCTGCGTCATCCCGCCTTTGCCAAGGGCGAAGCGACCACGGCCTTCATCGGCAATCACCGCGACGAACTGTTGGCGTCGAGCGCCAACACCACCGCGGACGCCACGCTGGCCGCCCTGCTTCTCTACGTCACCAACCCGCACGCGCCGCCCTGGCGCAGCGGGCGCAGCCTTGCGGCGACATTTCCGCTGACGATGCGCCTCGATCTCGGCCATGGCGTGCAGGAGGTGGACATCGTGCGCGGCCGGGATGGCGGCTACGTCGGCATCGCCGACGGCAGCGAGCGCCGTTTCGAGATCGACGAGCTTGGCGCCGATACGATCCGCTTTCACACCGGCGGCCTGATGGAATCGGTAAAGTTCCTGCGCGATGGCGATCGGCTGCATGTCCTGCATCGCGGCATCACCATCGCCGCGCTTGACCTGACCCTGGCGGCACCGGTTTCTGCCGCAGTCAACGGCGGTGACGGCAAGGTGCGCGCGGCAATGAACGGCCGCGTGGTCGCACTGCTGGTCAAAGCGGGCGAGCAGGTGGCGGCCGGTCAGCCGGTGATGACGCTGGAGGCGATGAAGATGGAACACGTGCACACGGCAGGTGTTGCCGGCACGGTGTCCTCGATCGACGTCGCCGAAGGCGAGCAGGTCACGACGGGAAGGATCGTCGTGGAGATCGCAACGGCGTGACCTCCGCAAGCCGTCAGCGGCGATAGCCGCCGGCGCGCGAATAAACCGGGCGGTTTTCCTGTGTCGGCCGGCTTGCCAGGCTGGCGCGCGCTTCACTGGCGAGCGGGATCGTCGATTGCCTGAGGTCTTCCAGGAAAATCGGCCTGGAGAAGTAGTAACCCTGGGCGTAGCGGATCTTGGTCGCGGCCTGCAGATAGGCCAGTTCCTCGAAACTTTCGAGGCCCTCGGCGATCACGGTCATGCCGAGCGCTTCGCTTAAGGACTCGATCGCCCGCAGGATGCCCTGGCTGCGCGGACGTTTATGGATGTCGGTGATGAAGGAGCGGTCGATCTTGATCTCGTCGGCGGTAATGTCGGCCAGCGCCGACAGCGACGAATAGCCGATGCCGAAATCGTCGATCGAGATCCTGACGCCGAGCTTGCGGAAGATCGGCAGGATTTCGTCCTGGAAATGCGTCTTGGTGACGAAGGCGTCTTCGGTTACCTCGATCATGAAGCGCGTCGGAAATCCGGTGGCTTCGAGCGCCTTGGCAAACGACTGCATGAATTCGGGATTGCCCGCCTGCGTGGCCGCGACGTTGATGCTGATCGTGGTGTCGGGACCGAAGGTCTCGTCGATCAGGTCGATCGACTTGACGATCTCCGCCAGCACGAGATGGGTCAGCTCGTCGATCAGGCCGAGTTCGGTGGCCAGCTTGATGAAGGTGCTGGGGGCCTGAATCACGCCCTCGTCGTCGCGCAGGCGCACCAGCGCTTCCACACCCTTCACCTCCTGGGTGCGGATGTCGACCTTGGGCTGGAAGGCGCAGCAGAAGCGTTTTTCCAGGATCGCCTGCCGCAGCGACTGCTCGATCTTCATCCGCGCCAGCGCCTCGCGCTCCATGCTGGCGTTGAAGAACGCCGCGGCGCCCTTGCTGGCGTTCTTGACGCGGTACATCGCGATGTCGGCGTTCTGGCGCAGCACTTCGTAGCTGCGGCCATGCTCGGGATACAGGCTGACGCCGATCGAGGTCGAGGCGAATATCTCGGACCCGTCGATGAAGAACGGCGCCTTCAGCCGCTGCAGGATGAAGTCGATATACTCTTCGACCTCGGCGTCGTTCTGGATCGGGTTGAGCAGCAGCACGAACTCGTCGCCGCTGATCCGCGACAGGATGTCGGAGTCGCGCAGGTCGAGGCCCAGCCGCTTGGACATCTCCACCAGCAGCTTGTCGCCGACCGGGTGTCCGTAATAGTCGTTGATGTGCTTGAAATTGTCGATGTCGAGAAACGCCAGCGCGAAGCGGCCCTGGCCGGTGTCGTACTTCAACAGGCTGTTGACGCGATGTTCAATCACGCGCCGTGTCGGCAGGCCCGTCAGTTCGTCGTAATAGGCGGAGCGGAACAGATGATCTTCGAACGCCTTCTGTTCGGTGATCTCGGTCGAGCTCGAGATCAGCAGATTGCGTCCGCCGACCCGGACCGGCCGGTGCGAGGTGAGGAACACCTGCTTGGCCGCGCCGCGGGTAATGGCTTCTTCCAGCACGGCAGGGCGGCCGCTGCGCAGCAATTCGAGACAAGTATCGCGGCGTTCGTCCGGTTGCGGGGCTGACGGCGCCATCGCGGCGGCCTGCAGCAGCGCTGTCGCGGCATCGTTCATCAGCACGAACTCGCCGTGCTCGTCCTGAACCGTCACGCCGGCCGGAAGCAGCCTGAAGACATCGCGCAGGATGTTCAATTCGGATTCAAAAATGCTTTCATCGCGAGCCTGAGCCGCGGCCGCCTGAAAGTCGTGCTTATTCGAACTATGCATGCTGTGGAGCTTGGCAAACTCCATTGTAGTATTGGTTAAGTGGAACCGCGAAAAGCCGGGACAACGGTAGAAGTCGCGGGTTTTCAGCTGTTTTGGGCTTGATCGTCATTAACAGAACGTCAATGCCGACAAATAAGGTGACCCGAGAAGTGAACAACGGTTCACATATTTTGCCGACACATCTGATCTGGCGCCGCAGCTTTGCTGAATGAAAACGCTAGCTCGCGGGAATCCGGCATTGCATCGTGCAATGTACGCCGGTCTTGAGATAGCGGATGTCGGTGCCGCCGTCGAACGCGCGGAGCGCCGATTGCAACAGCTTGGTGCCGAAGCCCGCTGGGCCGACGTTTTCGACCACGGGACCTTCGGTTTCATCCCAGGTGACGTTGAGGCGGCTCTCCGAAACCGTCCACGACACCTGCAACAGCCCGCGCCCCGAGGAGAACGCGCCGTATTTTCCGGCGTTGGTGGCCAGTTCGTGAAAGATCAGCGCCAGGCTGACCGCGAGCTTGGCCGGCAGGAACAGCGGATCGCCGTTCAGATTGAACCGGACACGGCCGTAGGGTCCGAGTTCGGAATGCAGCATGTCCTTGATGTCGCAGCCGTTGCCATCCAGCCGCGCGATCAGATCGTCGGTTGCCGATAGCGCGCGGAGGCGGCGATCGATGCTGCCCCAGATTTGCGGCTGATCCTGCAGGATCTGGTGCAGCACCGCGTGGATCGTCGAGGTCTTGTTCTTGAGCCGGTGCTGCAATTCCGCGATCAGCAGTTTGCGGTATTCCTCCTCCTCGATCAGGCGCTTTGAATCCTCTCGCTGTTGCGCGACGATGGTTCGATAATGCTCGACGCCCCAGATCGCGAAGCCGCACACAATCCAGAACATCACGAGCAGGGCGAGCCGCGCGGTGTCGGCTGTGGCGCTGCTGAAATTGACGGTGAGGCCGAGCAGACCTCCGGCGATCGCCGTCGCGATACCGACGCGGGCGCCGCCGACGGCGGCGGCAAAGAACACCGCCGGGAAATAGGGCGTGAAGAACACGTCGGGACGAATCTGGGCCATGCCCCAACGGACGATTGTCGACAGTGCGAGACAGCCGGCCGCGAAGCCCGCACTGAAAAGCAGCGAGGGCTGGGAAATGCCCTGCCAGCCGTGGCGGAACTCGTCGATCAATTTCTTCATCAGAGTTGTCACTTCACGTGATCAGCGAATCCAAAATATGACCAAGCATATCGAAAACGGGGGATTTCGGGGCCCTTGATGGCAGCAAAGCGACGCCGTGCAAGCAATCACGGTGGAACTCGCGCGCTTGCCTTGTCGACCGGGCGGCGGGAATATCGGTGGAACCGAGAAAGCCGTCCAATCAGGGCGCGGGGCAATCGCAACGACGGCTAAATACCAAAGGGGAGAGAGACGCACATGTCCGCAACGTTCCGCCTGTCGCCGACGTCCGAAGGCCGCTCATTTTATCTCGCCATCGTTGCCGGGCTCGCCTGCGCCATCGTCATCGGCAAGGCGCTGCCGACGACCATGGACGCCGTCTCCGCTATCATCGAGCCGCTCTGCGCCAACAGCGTCACCGGCTCGCAGGACGTCGTCGAGCCGATCTCATCGCACGCGCTGCCGAACGTGGCGGGCAAGCGCGTCACCATCGTGCGCGTGTTCTACGGCCCCGGCGGCTTCACGCCGGCGCACCAGCATGCGGGCTCCGTCACCGCCTATATCACCAAGGGCGAAATCCGTTCGCAATTGGCCGGTGGGCCGGTCGAGACGTTCGGCGTCGGGCAATCCTTCTTCGAACCGCCCGGCGCGACGCATCTCGTCTCCGCCAATGCCAGCATGACCGAGCCGGCCGAATTGATCGCGGTGTTCGTCGCCGACGAAGGCGCGCAGCTCACGACGCTGGTGAAGTGAGTTGAAGCCTCACACCGCCTTGATCACCACGCGCAAGCCGTCGCGGGGTTTCGGGATCGGCCAGATCTGCCAGTCCGGCTTGTAACCGGGCTCCAGCGACACTTCGAGGTTCTGCAGGAAGTGCCGCGCAAAGCACTTTGCCTGCATATAGGCAAAATGCAGGCCGAGGCACATGTGCGCGCCGCCGCCATACGGCACCCAGGCGAAACGATGGCGGTTGCGCTGCGCCTCGTCGGTGAAGCGCATCGGATTGAATGTTTCAGGCTCGGGCCAGCTATCCGCCATGTGATGGGTGAACAGCGGATTGACGCCGACCATGGTGCCGGCGGGGATCGCGTAGCCCTTGAAGGTAAAATCCTTGATGGAGCGGCGCGGCATCGAAGGCACCGGCGGCTTCATCCGCAACGTTTCCTTGAAGGCCATTTCGGTGAGTTTCATGGCTTCGAGATGATCGAAGTTCATCGGTGCGTCGGTGGCGAGACCGAGGGCTGTGACTTCACCGCGCAGCTTCTGCTGCCACTCCGGATTCGCGGCCAGTTCGCCCACGAACGAGCTCAACGACGAGGTCAGCGTGTCGTGCGCCGCCATCATCAGGAAGCTCATGTGATCGACGATGTCCTGCGTCGAGAGCAGCGCGCCGTCCTCGTGGGTCGCATGGCATAGCTGCGAGAACAAATCGTCGCCGCCGCCTTTGGCCCGGCGGATCGGGATCTGCTCGGAAAAGTAGGCGACGATGCGCTTGCGCCCCCTGACGCCGCGCGCCATCGCCGTGCCGGGCAGCGGCTTTCGGATGACGGCGACGGAGGCTGCCACCATGTCGACGAAGGCGTTGGTGATATCATCCACCTCAGGCCCGATGCCGGCGCCGAGAAACGACGTCGCCGCGAGATCGAGCGTCAGCTGCTTCATCGCGGGATAGAACAGCATCGGTCCGGGCTTCGCCTTCCATTGCGCCACCCGTGCCGCGATGCCGGTGTCGAGATCGGCCAGATAGGATTTCATCGGCCCGGACTTGAACGCCACCGACAGCGCGCGGCGATGCACGCGATGCTCCTCGAAATCGAGCAGCATCAGCCCGCGCGGAAACAGCAGCCCGAGAATGCGGCCCCAGCCGAGCGTCGAGGAGAACTGCTTGGCCTGATCGAACAGCACGAGCTCGTTGGCGTCGGGCCCGAGCAGCACGAGGCTGGTCTCGCCGAACAGATGGCTGCGATAGACAAGCCCATATTTCTTCGATTGCCGTTCGACCTGCCCCTTGGGGTCGGCGAGCACTTCCAGCGTCTTGCCGATCAGAGGCCAGCCCTCGTCACCCGGGATATGCGTCAGCGAATTACGCCGTGGCGGCGTAAAGCTGTAGACGGGAGAGGCAACAGTTTGCATCGACATCGCACTTGCTCCGGTTGTATCTCGGAATCGCGGATATTATCCATTGAATCGCCGGCTTTGTCGCGGGCCGAATAGCGCGATCCGGCCACCGCCTGCCCTGTAGTTAAGGCCTTGTTTCGTTGCTGCCTATAGCACGAACGTGTGACGCGATGCCCCGGGGGCGGTTGGATTCCCGGCCATGGTGCCCGAAGTCGTGCTATCGTGTTTTAAAATCAAGCCTAGGGGGAAGCCATGCCGAAATTGTCTCGTGTTTTTGCCGCAACCTTTATCGCATTGAGCGGAATCGCCGCCGTTGCGGGCGCGGCGCATGCCCAGACCAAGCCCATCGTCACGACGCTGGGGCCGGATTTTCCCAAGACCGGTATCTTCATCGGCAACAGCTTCTTCTACTACAACAACGGCCTGCCGGGGCATCTGTCGCTGATGGAAAAGGCCGCCGACCCGGCCAACAAGCTGGCCTATCGCAACACCATGGTCACGATCGGCGGCTCCGGCTTCGATTGGCATGATGTCGAAAGTTATTTCCGGCCCAACGCCGTCGGCAATTATTCCTTCGACGAGAACAACAACGTTGTCTTCAATAAGCTCGACAAATTGTTCGACGTTGCCGTGATGATGGATTGCAGCCAGTGCCCGATCCATCCCAAACTCAGTTCCGTATTCACCGACTATGCGAAGAAGAACAGCGACATCGTGCGCGCCAAGGGCGCCAGGCCCGTGTTCTTTATGTCATGGGCCTATGCCGACAAGCCGGAAATGACCGCGCAACTCGCCGAGGCCTACACGATTGCGGGCAACGCCAACAACGCGCTGGTGATCCCGGCCGGCCTTGCCTTCGCGAAGGCGATCGGCAAGCAACCCGAACTCAATCTATATGCGCCGGACAAGCGCCATCCCTCGCTTGCCGGAACCTATCTGGCGACCTGTGTGGTGTTTGCCGCGCTGACCGGGCGCTCCCCGGTCGGCAGCAATTATATCGCGGGGATCGATGTGCCGACCGCCACGTTCCTGCAGAACGTCGCGTGGGACACCGTGCAGGAATATTACTCGAAGTAAGCGCCTCCAAATGAAAACGGCGCGGATTGGTTCCGCGCCGCATCATCTTGACGCCCGACATCACGCCTTGCGCTTGGCCGCTTCCTTCTGCAGGTCCGGCGCGTTGATGGTCGGGATCGCGACCCGGCCGGGGCCGGTGAGCGGCAGCGCGGCGGCGGCCTTTTCGTTTTGCATGATCTTCGCCATCACGGCCTCGCCCGCGCGCTCGAACACCGCGCGGTTCTCGATCAGGAATTTTTGCGATTCGCGCAGTTTGGTCACGTAGCCGTTGATCTCGGGGATCACATAGCGCGCTACCATGTCCCAGCTCCGGCGGGTGTTTTCCGGATTGGCCCAGTCGTGCACGAAGCCGATGATGCTGCCGACGCCGCCCGAGACATTGATCAGGTTCTTGATCGTCTTCACCAGATCGTCGGGTGTGCCGATGGTCGAGGCGGCGTTCTCGCCGCCCGCGGTCTTCTCGACGGCATCCTCCGGCGACTTGAACGGCTCGACCCCCGGGCGTTGCAGCGTGCGCACCGTATATTCATTGTGCCAGCGCATCAGGCCGGGCCCGGCCTCGCGCTGCGCCTGTTCGCGGGTCTCGGCAATATGCCAGCTCAACAGCACGCGCCAGTCGGAACGGCTGACGGTGACGCCCGCCTTCTTGGCGGCATCCTCGGCAAAGCCCCATTGCGTCGGCAGCGCCATCAGGCCCTGCGTCGACATCGAGCCGAGCGAGATGATGCCGATGCCGTATTTGCCGGCCAGCGTCATGCCCGACGGCGAGATCTGCGAGGCCACCACGAACGGCATGTCCTCCTGCAGCGGCAGCAATTGCAGCGCCGCGTCCTGCATGGTGAACCAGTCGCTCTTGGCGGTGACGCGCTCGCCCTTGAACAAGCGGCGGATGATGGCGATTGCCTCGTCCTGGCGGTCGCGCTGCGTCATCGGATCGATGCCGAGCGTATGCGCGTCGGACGCCAGCGCGCCCGGTCCGGAACCGAACATGGCGCGGCCGCCGGTCATCCAGTCGAGCTGCACCATGCGCTGGGCGACGTTATAGGGATGGTGATAGGGCAGCGAGACCACACCGGTGCCAAGCTTGATGCGCTTGGTGCGTTCGCCGGCTGCCGCCAGGAACATTTCCGGCGAGGCGATCATTTCCCAGCCCGAGGAATGGTGCTCGCCGCACCAGAACTCGTCATAGCCGAGCGTGTCGATCTGCTCGACGAAATCGAGATCGCGGCGGAACTGGAGCAGCGGATTCTCGCCGATCGGGTGATGCGGGGCGAGAAAGGCTCCGAATTTCAAGCGTGCCATGGGTGGTTCTCTCCGAAAAATATTGTTCTTCTGGAATTGCTCGCCGCCAAGGTACGGGGTGGGGCAGGTCAAGGCAATGCTGAGAACCCCGCCGCCAGCGCATGGTTGTCGCGCGGAAGCGGCTGTCTTACCGTCGGCCGGAATTAATTGTCCTTCTGCCGCTGAAAGCTGAAAGCCGAGATGAAACTCGCCAAACCCCGCATCGACATCGGCTTTGCGACCAACCATGCGCCGGCGGCGCTCGCGTTCTGGCAGAACGAGATCGGCCTGCCCTTCGACCACACCCAGCCGATCCGCCGCGGCTACAAGCAGCACCGCCACGATCTCTGCGGTTCGATCCTGAAGATCAACCAGGTCTATGAGCCGCTGCCCGACAATCCGCCCTCCGGCTATCGCGAGCTGTTGATCGCGCGCGATGTCGTCGCGCCGAAGTCGATGATCGATCCGGAGGGTAATCGCGTCGCGCTGGTGCCGAAGGGGATGTTCGGGATCGAGCGCATCGGCATCCGCCTTGGAGTCCGCGACGTCGAGGCGCATCGTCGCTTCTACAGCGAGGCGCTTGGATTGCCCGAAGGAGAGACGGCCGATGGCACGACGACCTTTCTGGCCGGCGATACGGTGTTGATCGTCGAACAGGCGGCGGACGCGCCCGACGATGCCGCGTTCGAGGGCAAAGGCTGGCGCTACATCACGTTCCAGGTGTTCGAAGTCGACCGCGAGCATGCGTACGTGCTGGCCCATGGCGGCCGCGAGGCCCGTGCGCCGGTCACGCTCGGTGCCACGGCACGGATTTCAATGGTGCGCGATCCCGACGGCAACTGGATTGAGCTGTCGCAGCGGGCGTCGCTGACGGGATCGTTGCAGCCGGCGGGCGCGTAAGGGCATGGCTTTCGATCTTCGCGATCGAATCAATCGGCCCGTTCGCGATGCTCGCTGCGGTTGCGTTGATTGCGCTTGTCGTCGCCTGCGCCGCATTCCAGACATGGATACGCCGGTCACAGGATGACAAATTAACGTCATCTGCCAAAATTTGACTGTGGGGAATGACAGTGCACGGTCTTTTTATTTTGCACTGCAGCAACTATCTGTTCCTTGTGGCATTATTCACCATCGTGGCATTCACCACCATCGTTCCAGGAGAAATATTTGTCGCTCGCGAACAACGTCGAATTCCTGCGCCACTTCCAGAAGCTGAGTGGCTTCGATGGCTTGGGAATTTATGGTCGTACGGCTTCGCAGGCGGGGCAGAGCCCGCTCGTTGAGATCAACGAATTCGGCACCAATCCTGGGGCGCTGAAGATGTTTGCCTATGTGCCGGAGCAGCTGCCGCGCGCGCCTGCGCTTGTTGTCGTCCTGCACGGCTGCGGCCAGACGGCGGCTGCCTACGACTTCGGCACCGGCTGGTCGACGCTCGCCAAGCGCTATGGCTTTGCGTTGCTGATGGCCGAACAGCAGGGAGCGAATAACGCCAACACCTGTTTCAACTGGTTCAATCCGGACGACACCGCGCGTGGCCGCGGCGAAGCCGCTTCGATCCGGCAGATGGTCGCGCGGATGGCCGCCGATCACAAGATCGATCCCCGCCGCGTCTACATCACCGGCCTTTCCGCCGGCGGCGCGATGACGTCGGTGATGTTGGCGGTTTATCCTGACGTGTTTGCGGGCGGCGCCATCATTGCCGGTCTCCCCTACGGCATCGCCAGCAATGTCCGCGAAGCACTCGGCGGCATGATGCAGTCGGCATCGCGTCCGGCCGATCAATTGGGCGATCTCGTGCGCAAGGCCTCCAAGCACAAAGGTCCGTGGCCGAAAGTGTCGGTATGGCACGGCAGCGCCGATCGCACCGTGAACCCCGGCAATGCCAACGAAATCGTCAAGCAATGGCTCGACGTTCACGGCCTGCCGCAAGCGCCGATGTCGGCGGTGGATGTCGACGGTCATCCCCGCGAGGTCTGGTGGAATGCGGACGGCGAAACCGTCGTCGAGTCCTACACCATATCAGACATGGCCCATGGCACGCCGCTCGGACTGGCCGGCAATGACGAGCCCTATGGCGCGGAAGGCGCGTTCCTGATCGAAGCGGGGATTTCCTCGTCCTATCACATCGCCGATTTTTTCGGCCTCACCGACCGCGTCATTCCGGTTGCGGAAGCGGCTGCGCCGGCGTCGAACATCGTTCGATCCGCGGCCACCGAATCCCTGCAGTCGTCCGATCACGCCGCCACGCTGTGGTCGAAGTCCCACAAGCCCGTCCGTCAACATCAGCCAGCGCCGCACGAACCGAAGCGTCGCGGCATCGATGTCGGCGGCGTCATCACCCGCGCGCTGACGGCGGCGGGGTTGATGAAATAGCCGCGGCTCGAGTCGACATCGAGTGTGACGGCGGTCGTCCACGGCGCTTTGATACGCCATGTCGCGCCGGCTAGGCCGGCGAGCGCTCACATCTCGCCGGTAATGAACGGATTGGTCATCCGTTCCTGACCGATGCTGGAGCCTGCGCCATGGCCGCAGATGAAACCGACATCGTCGCCGAGCGGCAGCAGCTTGTCCTTGATCGAACTGATCAGCGTGGCGTGGTCGCCGCCGGGCAGATCGGTGCGCCCGACCGAGCCGTTGAACAGCACGTCGCCGACATGGGCGAAGCGCAATTCCTTGTTGTAGAACACCACGCTGCCCGGTGAGTGGCCGGGGCAATGCAGGATGTCGAAGGTGAGATCGCCGATCGAGACCTGTTCGCCCTCGTCGAGCCAGCGATCGGGTCCGAAATTGCGCACCCCGGTCATGCCGAAGCGCTCGCCGCTGCTCACGACATTGTCGAGCAGGTATTTGTCGGCGATATGCGGGCCCTCGATCTTCACCTGCAGTGCGTCGCGCAACTCGGCAGCACCCCCGACATGGTCGATATGTCCGTGGGTGAGCCAGATCTTCTCGACCGTGACGCCGGTCTGCTTGATCGCCTCCAGAATCTTGGGAACGTCCCCGCCGGGGTCGATCACCACGGCCTTCTTGGAAGGCTCGTGCCAGATGATGGTGCAGTTCTGTTCGAACAGCGTCACCGGCACGATCATCGCGCCGGCCTTCGCCTGATTCTCAGCCTGGGTCTCGGTTTTGTCATCCATGCATGGCACCATATTCGACATAGCAAGGGGGTCAACATACGTGGGAACCGGTATGTGGCCTCAATTCAGGCCGTGATAGAGTTCCGCAGACGGGAATTTAGTGGTGAAGGCCGCCAATCGCATCGGCTAGATCGCGATTTCGGCCGGGATGCAAACGACATGGAACAGCCCTCCAAATCGCCGGCGGCCGGGCCCCGCACCACGGCTCGGGCTTTCTTCGTCAGCGAGCGCCTCAATACGTCGGGCCTTGAACGTGGCGATGTCCTCTCCACGACACCGCTCGCGTTTCGCGTCAATGCGAATGGCGTCGCGATACTTTTCCGCTACGGCGTGGTGGTCCTGATCGGGCTGAATGCATTGGAAGAGGAGGAGTTCCTTCGCGGCCTCGACCATCGCATGACGGGGAAGTCTGCCCGGCGCGACGAGGAAATCGCCATCATCGAGGAGGCTCCGGAAAGGGAGGACCAGATTCCGCCTGGCGGCCCGATCTGCCTGCAAAGCCTTTCGCCCGAGCGGCTGATCCTGATCGGCGAGGCGCTGGCGAAGAGCGTCGTTCTGGCCCGACACGAACGCGAGGTGGCCAGCGTTTTTGACACGACCGAACCGTTCGCGCGCGAACTGGCGCGCAGCGGCCGTATGCGCGGCAGCCGCCGCTCGATCCTGAAAAATATCGGCAATGCGCTGTTGGTGCGGCACCGGGTGTCGGGGCCGGTCGAGGTGGAAGAGAAGCCCGACGTGCTCTGGGACAAGCCGCATCTGGAGCGGCTGTATGCCCGGCTGGAGGACGAGTATGAACTCAAGGAACGCTCGGAATCGCTGAACCGCAAGCTCGCCGTGATCGCCGAGAGCGCGCAGGTGTTGACCGATATCATCGACACGCGGCGCTCGCTGCGGCTCGAAGTGATTATCGTGCTGCTGATCCTGTTCGAGGTGATGATGACGATCTATCAGCTCGCGGTGGGTCGGCACGTGTGACCGCTGTCGTCCCGGCCTTGAGCCGGGACCCATAGCCACCGAATTCCATGTTGTGCGAAGCTGCGGCCGCAGCCGATCCAGCAACACGGTTCGGTGGTTATGGGCCCCCGCGTTCGCGGGGGCGACTCGTGGAGAGAACGCGTCTCGACATCACCGCTTGATCTGCGCCTTCAGCGTATCCTCCACGACGCGATCGAACGACGACGCTTTCGGCGGTGCTTTGGCGCGCTGCTCGGCGACGTATTTGTCGCGCTTCGCCACCAGGGCCCCCAGCTTTTCGTTGAGCGCCTTGCGCTGGTTCATCTGCTTGTCGACTTCCTCGCTGCGCTGCTCGGGCCTCAACGCACGCAGATTGTCGGGCAGCTCTTCGTCCTTGATGGTGGAAAGCTTGCCGCGGTCGGCAAAGACGTCGGAGACGAGGTCGCCCCCGCCGGTGACGGCCTCCGAGGTCGCCTTGGATCGCTTGTTGAGATAGCTCGCCATCTCCGATGCCTGCGCGGGCGCGGCGGCGGCGACTTCCGATAATTGCTTGGTCTTGCTCTCGGTGCGTTTCTGCAGTTGCTTCGATCCATAGGGAATCACGGTGCCGTTGATCTCGCGCTGCAGGATGATGATCTCCTCGTCATAGGGCGTCTCGATGATGACGACCTGGCCGCCGTCCTGCGGGATCGGGATGAAGCGGCCGTTGCCGTTCTGGGCGATGTCGCGCCACACCCGTTCGGTGTCGCGGGCGTCTCCAGCCAGCACGGCGTTGACGATGATGTCCCTCTGCCTGGCCACCTTGAGCGTGACCGGATATTTGGTGTCCTGCGCATAATCCATGTGCGGCGGCGCGTCGCCGACCAGGAACACGATCCGCCTGGTATCGCCACCAGAACTCCATTGCAGCTTGTTGACGGCGACATCGAGCGCCTCGTTGACGCTTTCCGGCCAGTCGCCGCCGCCGCGCGCCTTCAGGTCCAGCAAGCGCGCGTAGAGATCCTGGATGTCGGCGGTGAGATCGACCTTTTGGGTGACGTAGTCGTCACCGATGTCGCGATAGGCCACGAGGCCCATGCGAATATCGGCGTCGGGATTGGAATCGACGATCGCGGTCGCGATCGACCAGATCTTGCGCTTGGCGCCTTCGAGCAGGCCGCCCATCGAGCCCGTGGTGTCGAGCACGAACGCCACTTCGACGGCGGGCTTGGCGACGGCAGATGACATGGCGGTAGAAAGCAACATGGCGGTGAGGGCGAGGGCAAAGGCGGATGGTGCGATGCGTGGCATCGTTGGATCTCCCTCCAGCGTATTGTCCCTCGGAAGCAAGATGTTCTTGGCTTCGCGTTGCATCGAGGTCACAAAAAAGACTGGCTACAGACAAATTTATGGCCGGCTTTGCGCCGGACTTGGCATCGCTGCTTCGTGGTCGCAATGAAATCGGATAGGGTTCACGACATGGAATCATCTGTCCGCCAGATCAGCCTGGTGCCGCCGCTGGACCGCCGCCAGTCGGAGACGGCGCTGGCGATCGCGCGCGGCACGGCGCGGCTGCTGCGCTCGCTCGGGTTTTCCTGCATCAGCGAACTGCCGCTGCCCTCGGGACGGCGCGCCGATCTGGTGGCGCTGAACGACAAGGGTGAAATCTGGATCGTCGAGATCAAGTCATCGGTGGAGGATTTGCGCGCCGACCAGAAATGGCAGGACTACCGGATGCATTGCGACCGGCTGTTCTTTGCCTTCACGCAGGATCTGCCCTGCGAGATTTTTCCGCAAGACACTGGCCTGATCATTGCCGACGCCTATGGCGCGCATTTGCATTGCGAAGCCCCGGAGCACCGCCTGCCGGCGGCGACGCGCAAATCCATGACGGTGCGTTTCGCGATGGCGGCGGCGCAGCGGATCAACCGCCTGGTCGACCCGCAGGGGCACGGGGAATTCTAATGGTTGCTACGAGTGCGGGATTTTCACCCGCCCCTTGAGGGGGCGGGTCGGCTCGCATGGAGCGCAGCGTAATGCGAGACGGGCGGGGCGACAGTCTCTCCGTGTCCAACAGTGCACGCGTGGAGAGACTGTCACCCCGCCCCGCCGCGCGCCTTGCGCGCGTCGACCCGCCCCCTCAAGGGGCGGGTGAAGCAGACAGTATGCCCGGTGATGTTTGCGGTTACCGCGGCGCGCGCTTCGCCAAAATCCGCTGCAGTGTCCGGCGGTGCATGTTGAGCCGCCGCGCCGTCTCCGAGACGTTGCGGTTGCACATTTCGTAGATGCGCTGGATATGTTCCCAGCGCACGCGATCGGCCGACATCGGGTTCGACGGCAGTTCGGATTTCTCGGCCCCGCTGGCGAGCAGCGCCGCGACCACGTCATCGGCGTCGGCAGGTTTGGAGAGATAGTCCACCGCGCCCATCTTAACGGCGGTGACGGCGGTGGCGATGTTGCCATAGCCGGTCAGCACGATGGTGCGTGCGTCGGGGCGCTTGCGCTTCAGCGCCGACACCACATCGAGCCCGTTGCCGTCGCCGAGCCGCAGGTCGACCACGGCGAAGGCCGGTGCGGCCTTGTTGATCTGCGCCAGCCCGTCGGTCACGGTATCGCAGGACGTTACCGCGAAGCCTCGGGTTTCCATCGCCCGCGACAGGCGCTCGAGAAACGGCTTGTCGTCCTCGACGATCAGCAGCGAGCGGTCGGTGACGTCGGTCAGTTCGGCGATGGCGTTCAAAGTCGGGTTCCCCCGGGGTTGCGGTTGATGGTCATCATATAGAGCATATGGCGCGACAACATTGCACTGCCAAGGCCTCACAAAGTCGATCGGTCCGCTTTACCTTAATCCGCTGGCCCGGCGGTACTTTCCTCCTCGAAGCGGGCGCGCGGCCAGGCGATGTGCACCACGGCGCCGTGATCGGGAAAAGTCCGGTTCGAGAATGATACCTTTGCGCCAGTTCGCTCCAGAAGCGTGCGGGCAATGAACACGCCAAGGCCTAGCCCGGTGCGCTCGCGGTGGGCCTCATCAGCGCTGCGGCGCCTTGATAAATAGGGTTCCCCGATCCGTTTCAGCATATCGGGTGCGATGCCGGGGCCGTCGTCGGAAACGATGATCTCGACGGTATCGGCGTTCCACCAGGCGTTCACCTCCACCGTCGTTCGCGCGAAATCGACGGCGTTCTCCAGGATATTGCCGAAGCCGTAAAGGATGGCCGGGTTACGCGCGACAGCCGGCTCGCGCGTGGCTGCGACAGCTAGCCGCACCTTGATGGCGACGCCGAAATCGCGGTGCGGTGCAACCACCTCCTCGACCAGCGTCGACAGCGGCATGCGGTCGAACGGCGCGCCGGAGGACGAAAGCTGGGTGATTTTGGCCAGGATGTCGCGGCAGCGCTGCGTCTGTTCGCGCAGGGTTTTCAGGTCGGACGCCAACGGATCGTTGGCGTCGACGGTCTTTTCCAGCTCCCGCGAAATCAGGAAGATCGTCGCCAGCGGCGTGCCGAGTTCATGCGCGGCGGCGGCGGCCAGCCCATCGATCTGGGTCAGATGCTGCTCGCGCGTCAGCACCAGCTCGGTCGCGGCCAGCGCATCGGAAAGTTTGCGCGCTTCCTCGGCCGCCTGGAACGCATAGAGACTGGTCACGCCGAGCGCGAGCACGATCGAGAGCCAGACCCCGAACAGGTAGATCGGCGGCAGCACCAGCGGATCCTCGCTGTCCCAAGGCAGCGGCAGATGGAAGAACACCAGCGCCGAGGCGCAGGCGACCGCGAGCAGTCCGAGTCCGATCGTCAGCCGGATCGGCAGCACCGTGGCCGAGATCAGGACCGGGCCGAGGAACAGGAACGAGAACGGGTTCTGCAATCCCCCGGTCAGGAACAACAATGCGGCTAGTTCGACGATGTTGAGCGCGAGCAGTGCCGCGGCATGGAGTGGCTCCAGCCGCTGCATCGGATTGAAGGCGATCTGCAGCGCCAGATTGAGCAGTGCGGAGACGCCGACGACGGCGACGCAGCCAATGACGGGAAAGTCGAATTCCAGCCCCTGCGCCACGATGAAGATCGCGGTGAGCTGGCCGAGCGCCGCCAGCCAGCGTAGCCGGAGAATCGTATCGAGACGGACATAGCGGTGCGGCAGGCGGAAATCGGAGGTGGCGACGTCGGACATGGCGGGAGTTTAGCTGTGTGGGCGGATGTTCACAAACGCAGGTCATTGGGGGCGGCAGTGGGGCTTTCATGGTTCGAGACGCCGCTTACGCGGCTCCTCACCATGAGGTCTAAGAGCTCAAGGCCACAAGGTTCTCAGACCTCATCCTGAGGAGGCGCGTAGCGCCGTCTCGAAGGATGAAAGCCCGGCTGCTGCCCAAGGGACAAAGCCTTGCGCTGCCAGCCCCGATGGCCCAATGAACGTCCCTGAAATGGTCAACAGCGACGCCACGCCAGCGCAGTCGGCCGCGGCCGGGCCGGAAAGCTCCGCCGCGATCGACGTCGCGCATCTGATCAAACTCTACAAGACCAACCGCGCCGTCGACGACGTCTCGTTCCGGATCGCGCGGGGCAGCATCACCGGGCTGCTCGGCGGCAACGGCGCCGGCAAGACCACGACCATTGCCATGATCATGGGGCTGGTGCTGCCCACTTCAGGTCGCGTCCAGGTGCTCGGTCATGCGATGCCGGAGCAGAGTGCCGAGGTGCTCGGCCGGATGAATTTCGAGAGCCCCTATGTCGACATGCCGATGCGGCTCACGGTGCGGCAGAATCTCACCATTTTCGGCAAGCTCTATGCCGTGGAGAATTTGCGCGAGCGCATCGAGCAGCTTGCCGCCGACTTCGATCTCAAGGATTTCCTCGACCGCGCCAACGGAAAGCTCTCGGCCGGGCAGAAGACCCGCGTCGCGCTGGCCAAGGCGCTGATCAACCAGCCGGAGCTGTTACTGCTCGACGAGCCGACGGCTTCGCTCGATCCCGATACCGCCGACTGGGTGCGGCAGCATCTGCAGGATTACCGCAAGGCCCATGACGCCACCATTCTGCTGGCGTCGCACAACATGCTGGAAGTGGAGCGGCTGTGCGACCGCGTCATCATCATGAAGCGCGGCCGCATCGAGGACGACGACAGCCCCGACCAGATCATGGCGCGCTATAACCGCGCCACGCTGGAAGAAGTGTTCCTCGATGTCGCGCGCGGGCGGGTGCGGGAGGAGGCGCCATGAACGACGCCGTCCGTGCGGTCGCCGCGCATCGCGGGATTTCGGCGCATCGCATCCATGCGATGGTGCTGCGCTACTGGTACCTCCTGATGTCGTCGTGGCCGCGGCTGCTGGAGCTGATCTACTGGCCGGCGCTGCAGATCATCACCTGGGGCTTTCTGCAGAGCTACATCGCGCAGAATGACAGTTTCTTCGCGCGCGCCGGCGGCACGCTGATCGGCGCTGTCATCCTGTGGGACATCCTGTTCCGCGGCCAGCTCGGCTTTTCGATCTCGTTTCTCGAGGAAATGTGGGCGCGCAACCTCGGCAACCTGATGATGAGCCCGTTAAGGCCGATCGAATTCCTGATCTCGCTGATGATCATGAGCCTGATCCGGCTCGCGATCGGCGTCATCCCGATGACGTTGCTGGCGCTGTTCTTCTTCGATTTCAATTTCTTCGCGATCGGGCTGCCGCTGATCGCGTTCTTCTGCAATTTGATCTTCACCAGCTGGTCGGTCGGGATTTTCGTATCCGGCCTGGTGCTGCGCAACGGCCTCGGCGCCGAGAGCATCGTCTGGACGTTGATGTTCGGCCTGATGCCGCTGGCCTGCGTCTATTATCCCATCGCGGTGCTGCCCTTCTGGCTGCAAGCCATCGCCTGGACACTGCCGCCGACCTATGTGTTCGAAGGCATGCGCTCGCTCCTGATCGACCATTTGTTCAGGGCCGACCTGATGCTCTGGTCGCTCGGCATCAACGCCGTGTTGCTCATTGCCTCCTTTGCAATCTTCCTTGCCCTTTTACGCAGCGCCAAGCACCACGGGTCTTTGCTCGGGGGTGGTGAATAAGTCACGAATTCCCGTGCTTTCCCGGGGTTTTCGGCCGTTTGGCCGGCTAACGCAACTAATCGGTCCATTGACGCATTATTACGCATTCTGCACTATGCTGCGACGCAAACAGAGGTCAGAAACAAATGCCGATTGGTGAGTTTGGCGGCGCGCCGCCCCTGGTAGCCGAAGGCAGTCCGGCGCTCACGACGCCGATGTACTGGATGTACGAAATGGGCCACGCGTCGCTCAACCCTGCGCGCGCGGTGACCGACGCCACCAAGATATTGTTTCAGAACCCGCTGAACCCCTGGTCGCATACCGAAATCGGCAAATCGATCGCAGCGGGCTGCGAGTTGTTCGAGCGCACCACCCGCCGCTACGGCAAGCCGGAATGGGGCCTCGACACCACCGAAGTCAACGGCGTCCGTACGCCGGTGGAAGTCCGCTCGATCTGGGAAAAGCCGTTCTGCCGTCTTCTGCATTTCGATCGCAAGCTGACCCGGCCTTTGCGCGCGCCGCATCCGCGTGTGCTGATCGTCGCGCCGATGTCCGGCCATTACGCGACACTGCTGCGCGGCACGGTCGAGGCGTTCCTGCCGACGCATGAAGTCTACATCACCGACTGGGCCGACGCGCGCATGGTCCCGCTCACCGAGGGCCGCTTCGATCTCGATGACTACGTCGATTACGTCATCGAGATGCTGCAGGTGCTCGGCGGCAACATGCATGTGGTTGCAGTGTGCCAGCCTTCGGTGCCTGTGGTGGCGGCGGTTTCCGTGATGGAAGCCGCGCACGATCCGTTCGTGCCATTGTCGATGACGCTGATGGGCGGCCCGATCGATACCCGCCGCAATCCGACCGCCGTGAACAACCTCGCGGCCGAACGCGGCATCGATTGGTTCCGCAATCACGTCATCACCAAGGTGCCGTTCCCGCACCCTGGCGTGATGCGCGACGTTTATCCGGGCTTTTTGCAGCTCTCGGGCTTCATCACCATGAATCTCGATCGCCATACCGATGCGCACAAGGCGCTGTTCGCGAACCTGGTGAAGGGCGACGGCGATCTGGTCGACAAGCACCGGGAGTTCTATGACGAATACCTCGCGGTGATGGATCTGACTGCGGAGTATTACCTGCAGACCGTCGATGTCGTGTTCGTGAAGCATGCGCTGCCGAAAGGCGAGATGACTCATCGCGGCAAGCCGGTCGATCCCTCAAAGATCAGCCGCGTGGCGCTGATGACGGTCGAAGGTGAGAACGACGACATCTCGGGATTGGGTCAGACCGAAGCCACGCACGCGCTGTGCCCGGCGATTCCGGAACATCGCCGCGTGCATTACGTACAAAAGGGCGTTGGACATTACGGTGTGTTCAACGGATCACGATTCCGTTCCGAAATCGTACCGCGCATCTCCGATTTCATGATGTCGGCGGCCAATCCGAAGGTGTCAGCCGCCAATTCCAAGCCGACATTGGTCCGCGCAGCCGAATAACAGCGATCGGGGCATCGATTCCGCATCCCCGATAAGTTGCTGAATAGACTCAAACATTCCCGTTTAGGGCCGAATCAAGGAGTGAATTCAGACTCACTCCTTGAGGCCGCTTTTGGCCCCCGGTTCCACCCAAAAATCCCGGTTCCAACCCCTGCCGGTAGGGGGCATTTGGTCCCAAGCCCCTGTATATTGGGCAAATGATTTGTTTTTACGCCGAGCAATTTCAATGAGATTCCCTTGGCGGCGGATATGGCAGAATCCGGGCGTACTCCTACTCCCCGGACTCCAAGACATGGCTACTCGCGCCCTCCTTTATCGGCGGCCCGCCGAACCCGCGACTATTTTGGTCAAGCACGGCTCGCAAGTCTTTGCGATCAGGCTGCGCCGGCATCGCCGCGCGCGGCGCTACACGTTACGCATTCATCCAACTGACCGCGAAGCCATCCTGACCATGCCGCCGCGCGGTACGCTCGTGGAAGCCAAGGACTTTGCGCGGCTTCATGGCGGCTGGATCGCCGCGCGTCTCGGTCGTCTGCCGAAGGCCGCACCATTCCAGGCGGGCACCGTCATACCGCTGCGCGGTGTGCCGCATCGCATCGTGCATCGCGCGGGCGAGCGCGGCACGGTGTGGACCGAAACCCGCGACAGCGGCGACAAGATATTGTGCGTGGCCGGCGACGTCGAGCACATGGACCGGCGTGTCCACGACTTTCTCAAGCGCGAAGCGCGCAAGGATCTGCACAAGGCATCGCTCGCCTACGCGGCCGATCTCGGCGTGCGGGTCCGGCGGGTGTCGATCCGCGACCAGTCGAGCCGTTGGGGATCGTGCACCTCGGCCGGATCGCTGTCCTATTCCTGGCGGCTGATCCTCGCGCCGCCCTTTGTGCTGGACTATCTCGCCGCCCATGAAGTGGCGCATCTGGTCGAGATGAACCACTCGCCGCGGTTCTGGCGCGTCTGCGCCCGCATCTGCGGCCATGTCGAACGCGCCAAGCGCTGGCTCGATACCCACGGTAACGACCTGCATCGCTACGGGGTCGAGGACTAATCCCGTCGAATGCCGGTTCAGCCGGCGTTCCACACATTGTGAGGCGATGAACCAGCGCGAGCAGGAAGACGCCGCCCGCATACGAGGCCTGGATGCCATAGCGCACCGGGCCTTCGTGCTGTTTGGCGAAAGCCGCAGGCCGATATCGCCCGCGGCGCTGGATGAAAGGATCACGGTCTGCACAGCCGATCCGTCGTGGCCGAACGCGTTCCAGCAAGAAGCCGCACGGCTGCAAAGCGTGCTGCCCTGCGATCTCGTTCCGGACATCCAGCATATCGGCAGTACCGCTGTTCCGGGTCTCGATGCCAAGCCCATCCTCGACGTGATGGTCGGACTGGGCGAGCCTGGCCGGATTGCCGAGACGGTTACGCGCCTGGAACAGTTCGACTACGAGAGCCTCGGCGAAGCCGGTGTGCCGGGCCGATGGGCGCTGCGGAGACGCAATGTCGCGCAGCCCAGCAACATCGCGATCGTCGCCTACCAGGGCGAATGGTGGAAGCTCAACCTTGCCGTCCGCGATTATCTGCGTGCGAATGCCGAGGCGGCCCGAAATTACGCTTTGGCAAAATGGCATGCCGTCAGCGGTGGCGCAGATATGTTGCTCGCTTACTCGGACGCCAAGCGCGTGATGATCGAAAAGATCGCCGCGGAGGCGCGCGCTTTGCCGGCGCCCGATGGCTGCACCGCCGCAAGTCGCCCAAGCCCCGGCTCGGCATCCCCTGAGTGAGGCGCGCACCGCGCCCCCTCAGGAAGGCATTGGTAACCCGTCCGGTTATGTTAGCCTGCCGACATCCCTTCGGCTGAAAGACGCCGAAACAGACACCGATCGCGAGATCCAAATGCCTGATTTCGAGAAACGGCCCGTGATCCTACCGCTCCTGGCATTGCTGGCCTTCGTTCTTGCGGGCCTTCCAGCCGGAGCGCAGACCCTGAAAGCCGTCAAGGAGCGCGGTACGCTCAATTGCGGTGTCAGCCAGGGGCTGCTGGGCTTTTCCAGCATGGACGACAAGAACGCGTGGACCGGCTTCGACGTCGATATTTGCCGCGCCGTGGCGGTGGCGATTTTCGGCGATCCCGCCAAGGTGACGTTCGTGCCGCTCGATGCAGTTACCCGCTTCGCGGCGCTGCAGTCGAACCGGATCGACGTCTTGTCGCGCAACTCGACATGGACGATGTCACGGGAAAGTTCGCTCGGCCTGATGTTCGCCGGCATCGCCTATTACGATGGCCAGGGATTTTTGCTGCGCCGGGATGCCGGGATCGACACCGCCTTGCAGCTTGGCGGCAAGACGATTTGCACCCAGACCGGCACCACCACCGAACTGAATGTGGCGGACTATTTCCGCGTCAACGACATGGCGCTGAAGGTTCTGGGCCTCGGTACGGCGGAAGAGAGCCTGAAGGCCTATGAGGATCGCAAATGCGACGTGCTCACAAGCGACGTTTCGCAGCTCTACGCCGAGCGCCTCAAGCTGTCGGCGCCCGACAGCCATGTCATCCTGCCGGAAGTCATTTCAAAGGAGCCGCTCGGGCCGGCGGTGCGGCAAGGCGACGACCAGTGGTTCAACCTGATCAAGTGGACGCTCTATTCATTGATCAATGCCGAGGAACTGGGCGTCAAGTCGACGACGATCGACGATGCGTTGAAATCTCCCAATCCCAATGTCCGGCGGCTGGTCGGGACCGAAGGCCAGTTCGGCGAACAGTTGGGTGTTGTGAACGACTGGGCCGCACGCGCCGTCCGCGCGGTCGGGAATTACGGAGAGATCTATGAAAGGAACGTCGGGACACAGTCCAGGCTCAGCATCCCGCGCGGATTGAATGCGCTCTGGACCCAGGGTGGAATTCAATACGCGCCTCCTGTCAGGTAGTTTTCAGAGGTCAGCCCATGACCGTGGATTATTATTCGCTGCTGATGAGAGCCGTTGCGGGCAAGGACGCGGTCGCGCGCGACCAGATTTACAAGGACGCCTTCGGCGTCATCGCCAGATCCCACATCACACGGGAGGCCGCCGCATCGCATACCGCCGCGCTCGAGGCCGCCGTGCAGCGGATCGAGGACGAAATCGCGGCCGAGGAGGCCAGCGCCGCGGCGACCATCAGCGAAACCTTGTCGACAGGCAGGAACTGGAAGCCCTATGCCATCGGCGCCTGCGCGGTCGCCGCCGCCGTCGCGCTTGCCGCCGTGGCCTACGTCTTTGTTGCCGCCAAAGGTCCCGCCATCGTCGCAGCCAGCGTGAAGGCGCCGTCGCCGAATGCGCAACGCGGACGCGAAGAGGTCGTCGTGGCGGATCTGAAGCCCGGCGTCGATGGCGGCTCTTCGGGCGAAGTCCTGCCGTTTGCGCTGCAGCGGCAAGTGGTGTTCTACCGCACCACCGTCGTCCCCGGTTCAATCGTGGTCGATCGGGAAAACCGCTTTCTCTATCTGATCGACGCCAATAATTCCGCGCGCCGCTATGGGATCGGAATTGCGCAGGAGTGCCTGAAGGGCGGCAGCCTCTCTCGCGTTATGAACAAGCTTGAATGGCCTGACTGGCGGTCTTCGGGTGCGAACACAAAGGACGCTGAAGCGTTGCTCGCGGCGGCCGGCCGTCCCGGCAGCCTCCTCGGCGCACGCGCGCTGTTGCTGGACAAGCCCGGGCTGCTCATTCACGGCACCAACTCACCCAAGACCATCGGCCATCTGGTCGCGTCCGGATGCATCCGTCTCGTGAACGACGACGTCGAGGATTTGTACCGGCGCGTTTCAGTGGAAACGCGGGTCGTTTTTTCCAGCTAGCCGCCTGCGGCCCGCGCAAGCCGTGTTTCGACAAGACATGCTGGTCGGGGCGAGATCGAAGAAGTCAGCCAGCGGCCCGGGAATCCGCAGGAGGCGCTCATCGGGGCTTCACCTTCCGAACACTCGATCCCCCAACTGGCGCTTCCGGGCGCGCCGATGGGTTGAGGGGCGGCGCCCTATCCGTAAACTTACGGAACCGCGAATTAACGGGCCGGAGATTAATCGACGGGTAGCTTGTCCCATTGAGGGGCTACCGGTCCATGCATGGCGGCCGCCAACTGATGGTCTCGACGTATCGATCGCGTCGCGGCGATTTTGATTAATTTAGGGGTTCGGGGTCACCCAAACCACGGGTGTGCCCGCCATGAGTATCCGCGTCCGGCTGCTGCTGCTGATCCTTGGAACCTTGCTTGTGCCCGCCATTCTTGTCGGCGGGCGATATCATCAGGATCGAGACAAAGAGATCGCGGCCGCGGTCAGCCGTCTGGCGACCACGGCGCGCGGTATCGCGACGAGTATCGACGCCAAAATCCAGGCAACGACCCAGCTCCATTTCGGCCTGTCGCGGGCACGCGACCTCGACAGCCGCGACAAGGCGGCCTGCTCGAAATTCCTCTCCGACGTTCTCGAGAAGAATCCCGACTTTACCGGCATCCTGACCATCAAGGCCGACGGCAGCTTGTTCTGCGACTCGCTCAGCACCGGCCGGATCCTCGACTTGCGCGATCGCAGTTACTTCCAGCGTGCACTGAAAAGCCCCGATGCGGCGGTGATCGAGCCGGCATTTGGCCGGCTCACCGGGGCGTCGGTGCTGCAGATTGCCTATCCCGCTTTTGATGAAGCGCGGCAGTTGCGGTTCGTCCTGCTGGCCTCGCTCGACCTCAACAGGCTGATGAAAGAGCAGATCCAGAATTTGCCGCCGGGGTTCGAGTTTCTGCTGGTCGACGACAAGGGAACTATCTTCGTCCGGTCGCCGGCGCAGCACCGGACCGACGAACAGCCCGGGGCTTCCATCGCGGGCTCTGCCAGGCTCCGGCTTGCGCAGGAAAGTCCCGCCGCCACCGGAGAACTGGCCGGTCATGGCGGGGACGCCGAAATCTGGGCGAAGGCCCATACGATCTCGGTCGGGGGCGTCGCTCTGCATGCCCTGGTGGGCCGTTCGAAATCCGAGCTTGTCGCCGCCGCGGAGCGGCGTCTTGCCGAAGACATGGGCGCGCTCGCGATACTGTCGATCGTGCTGTTTGCCGGCGTGGGCCTGTTCGCCGAATTCGGCATCCGCTCGCAGATCGGACGTATCGCGAAGATGGCGCGGCGCCTGGGCGCCGGCGATCTCACCGCGCGCGTTGCGCCGCCTTATCCCGGCGGCGAACTCGGCAGCCTGATGACGGTCCTGAACCATACCGCCTCGTCGCTCGAACTCCAGCGGCGCGACATCGAGGAGCTCAATGAAAAGCTGCGGCGGGCGCAGGAGCTGGAAGCCCTCGAGAAGCAACGGCTCGATGTCGCCGTGAACAACATGGCGCAGGGCCTGATCCTCTACGACGCCTCGGAACACGTCGTGATCTGCAACCAGCAATTCACGAAAATGATGGGCATGTCGCCCCTGATCGTCAAACCCGGCTGTAGCTTCCGCGAGGTGATCGCGCATCGCAGGGAAACCGGCTCGCTCGACATCGGCGTCGAGGAATACCGCACGACCTTCCTCGGCAACATCGCCGCCGGACACCATACGCCGATCGTATCGACCACGTCGGATGGGCGGTCGATCCAGGTCGTCGGCAAGGGGATCGAGAGCGGCGGCTGGGTTGCCACGGTGGAGGACATTACCGAGCGCAAGCGCGTCGAGACCCGAATTGCGCACATGGCGCACTACGACGCGTTGACTGAACTGCCGAACCGCGTGCTGTTCCGTGAACGTCTCGACCATGAGCTGAAAAACATCCTGCGGGGCCGGCAACTGGCGGTGTTCTACATCGACATCGACGAGTTCAAGCGTATCAACGATTCGCTCGGGCACCCCGTGGGTGATGAACTCCTCAAGGCGGTCGCCGGCCGCTTGCGATCCTGCCTGGCGCCCGGCGATGTCGTTGCGCGGCTTGGTGGCGACGAATTCGCGATCATCCAGACCGCGATCGAGCGGCCGGCCGACACCATGGACCTGATCACGCGGATCTATCAGGCGATCCGGGAGCCCTACGAGTGCTTCGGGCATCTCTTGACGACGGACGCCAGCATCGGGATCGCACGGGCGCCGCAGGACGGCACAGACCTCGATCATTTGCTCAAGAACGCCGATCTGGCGATGTACGAGGCCAAGGCCGATGGGCGCCGGACCTACCGCTTCTTCGAGTCCGGCATGGGTGCCCGCATGCACGCCTTGCGTATGCTGGAACTGGATCTCCGGCAGGCGATCGCCGATGGCGGATTCGAGATCGTCTATCAGCCGCTGGTCAACCTCGGGGATGGGCGGGTGACGGGCTGCGAGGCCTTGCTGCGCTGGCGTCATCCGCTACGCGGCATGATCTCGCCGGCCGAATTCATCCCGGTAGCTGAAGATACCGGGATGATCAACGAACTCGGCGAATGGGTTTTGAACGAAGCCTGTTCGGAAGCGGCTTCCTGGCCTGACGACGTCAGTGTGGCGATCAACGTCTCGCCGGTCCAGTTCCGCAGCCCCGCGTTTTCGCTCAAGGTCGCCATGGCGCTGGCGAATTCCGGCCTCCCGGCCCGGCGGCTGGAACTGGAAATCACCGAAGCCGTTCTGATCCGCGATGACGACGCAGCGCTTGCCATGCTCTATTACCTGCGCGGGCTTGGCGTACGCATCGCGCTGGACGATTTCGGCACCGGTTACTCGTCGCTGAGCTATCTGCAGCGCTTCCCGTTCGACAAGATCAAGATCGACCGCTGCTTCATCAAGGACGTCGCCGATCCGGACGGGTCGGCTTGCATCGTGCAGGCGATCGTCAACATCGCCGCAGCGCGCCACATGACGACGACCGCCGAGGGTGTCGAGACCGAAGAACAGCTCGATGCGCTGCGCGGCCTCCAATGCACGGAAATGCAGGGCTATCTCTTCAGCAAGCCGCTGTCGGCCGTCGATATCAAACCGATGTTGACGCCTGATGGCGAACGGATCGCCAACACGGCCTGAGCGCGAACGCTGGATGGCGAAGCCTGCGCCTATCTTCCAAACAGCCGATCCACCAGCCAGCCATCCAATCCCGCGGCCGGCTCGGGGCGCGCATTTGGAGTGGGAGGCGGGGCCGAGGTTCTTGCCGGTGCGGGACGGTACGCGCCGCCCGGCTGTGCCGGAGCCGGCGCCGGCGGGCTCGGTGCGGTGCTGGCCTGCGACGCCGTCTGGAACATATTCGATAAAAATCCGCCGCGCTGCGAGTTCGGCAAGGCTGCCACGGCTACGCCCTGATGGGCCGTGCGCATGAAGCGCGTCCATACTTCCACCGGCAGGCCGCCGCCGGTCGCCTTTTTGGTCGGCGAATTGTCGTCATTGCCGAGCCAGACGCCGGTAACGAGGTTGGCGGTGTAGCCGATGAACCAGGCGTCGCGGAAATCCTGGCTGGTGCCGGTCTTGCCGGCGGCCATCCAGCCCGGAATCTCCGCCTTGCGCGCGGTGCCCGACAGCAGGGTTTCCTGCATCATCGTGTTCATCATCGCAGCATGGCGCGGCTCGATCACCGGACTGAGCTGGTCGGGCTGCCGCGCGTAAAGCAGCTTGCCTTCATTGGTGCGGATCTTGGTCACGACATGCGGGGAGACGCCGAGCCCGCCGTTGGCGAACGGCGCATAGGAGCCGACCAGTTCGATGACGGAGACTTCCGAAGTGCCGAGCGCGATCGACGGATTGGCCTCGAGTTTTGACGAGATGCCGAGCCGGTGCGCGGTCCGCACCACGTTCTTCGGCCCGACCTCGAGGCCGAGCCGCACGGCGACCGTGTTGAGCGACATCGCCAGCGCCTGCGTCAGCGTCACCGCGCCGAAGTATTCATGGGTGTAGTTCTCAGGCCGCCATCCCTTCAGGTCGAGCGGCGCGTCCTGGCGGATCGTTTCCGGCGTCAGACCGCCCTCGATCGCCGTCAGATAGACGAACGGCTTGAACGCCGAGCCGGGCTGGCGCTTGGCCGTCACAGCGCGGTTATACTGGCTGTCGGCGTAGTTACGTCCGCCGACCATGGCGCGCACCGCGCCTTCGGGCGTCATCGCCACCAGCGCGCCCTGCGTGACGTTGAATTTTACGCTCTTGGCCGCCAGTTCGTCGATGATGGCGGCTTCGGCCACGCTCTGCAGTTTTGGATCGATCGTGGTCTCGACCACGATGCTCTGGTCGATCTGGCCCACGAGATCGTCCAGCACCTCGCCGATCCAGTCGGCAACGTAATTGATCGTACCGGCCCCGGCCGGCTTCACCTTGTAGGAAGCATGGCCGATCGAAGCCTTCGCCTGGGCGGCGGTAATGAAGTTGCCCTCCGCCATCGCTGCAAGCACGATCTGCGCACGCGCTTCTGCGCCTTCCGGATTGCGGTTCGGCGCCAGCCGCGACGGCGATTTGACGAGGCCAGCCAGCACCGCGGCTTCCGCGACCGTGACGTTCTTGGCGGGCTTGCCGAAATAGCGCTGCGCTGCCGCCTCGACGCCATAGGCGCCGGAGCCGAAATAGACACGGTTGAGGTAGAGCTCGAGAATTTCGTTCTTGGAGTGCTTGCGTTCCAGCCACAGCGCAAGTTCCACTTCCTGCAGCTTGCGCGCCATGGTGCGTTCCTGGGTCAGGAACAGGTTTTTCGCGAGCTGCTGCGTCAGCGTCGAGCCGCCTTGCGAGACGCCGCGGTGCAGGATGTTGGCGACCAGGGCGCGGCCGATGCCGATGGGGTCGACGCCGTAATGCGAATAGAAGCGGCGGTCCTCGATCGCGATGAACGCGTTCGGCAGATAGGGCGGCAGATCCTTCAGCGGGACGTTGGAGCCGGGCGCTTCTCCGCGTGATGCCAGCAGGCTGCCGTCGATGCCTGTGATCTGAATGGTTGGCGGCCGTTTCGGGATTTCCAGCGACTGGATTGCCGGCAGATGCGCGCCGACCCAGATCACCACGCCGATGACCGCGATCGTCGCCCACAGCCCGAGCACCGCGCCCCAGTAGATCAGCCGGCCGAAGCGGAACCGGCCGCGCGATTTCGCGCGCCGTTTGGCGCCGCTCTTGACGCCGCCCTTGGCTGCGCGCGGCTTGCGCTCGCGCGGCAGCGGCTCGTCCTCATCCTCTTCAGGCTTGCGCTTGGCCACTGGTTTCTTCGGCTTCTCGTCGTCGTCCGAGGCAGCCGGAATGCGATCCTCCGGAGAAAGACGCAGTTCGGCGAGTGCTGCCGGAAACCCGAACAGCGGCTCTTCGCGTCCGCCGCTCTTTTTCCGTCCCCACGCCATCACAAACGCCGTTCACACCAGCCCCGCCGCAAATTAGCGGGGGGCTGTTTAAGGGTCGGTTACGAAAAGGTTAATGCGGGATTAGGACGTGGGGCGGCCCATGTTAGGATTGGTAAAGCATGGGACGCATCAGGAGGAAGTTCTGCCATGGGCCATATCGATCCGACCAAGGAGGTATTCGCGCAGTTCCGCGCCAACGACCGGCCGGGGCCGATTCACATGCTCAATCTGGTCCGGCTGCGCGCCGAGGCCGCCTATCCCGACGGCCGCAAGGCGAGCGGCGCGGAGGCCTACGCCGCCTATGGGCGCGAAAGCGGTCCGGTGTTCGAACGGCTCGGCGGCCGCATCGTCTGGCAGGGCCGGTTCGAGCTGATGCTGATCGGGCCCGAGGCAGAACGCTGGGACCACTGCTTCATCGCAGAATATCCAAGCGTCGCGGCGTTCGCCGAGATGATCCGCGATCCCGTCTATCGCGAAGCCGTGAAGCACCGCCAGGCCGCGGTGGAGGATTCGCGGTTGATCCGGCATGCGGTGCTGCCGACAGGCAAGACGTTCGGCGAGATTCCGAAGTAGGATGCTTTGCTTCACCCGCCCCTTGAGGGGGCGGGTCGGCTCACATGGAGCGTCAGCGCAATGTGAGACGGGGCGGGGTGACAGTCTCTCCGCTCGGGCGCTGTTGGACGTGGAGAGACCGTCACCCCACCTCGGTTCGCATGAATGCGAACCGATCCTCCCCCTCGAGGGGAGGATAAAGGTCAGATTGCTCGTCGATAGATGGTAGGCACGTCGCTTCGCTCCTCTGCCCACCCTACAGCTGCGAAATCCCATCCCACAAAAAATCGGCGGCCCTGTGGGGCCGCCGATCGCTTCTTTCCGCCGATCGTTTCGATTGGGTCGTCGGGTCTAGCCCGCAGGACCTGCATCCTCGAGGATCGGGCCGAACAGTTCCCAGCGCTCGCCGTTGAATCGCATCATCTGCAACTGCTTGTTGACGCGATAGTCGTCCGGCGTCGTGTTGGCGACGATGCCCGGGAGGTTCAGATCAAGCGGCACATTCTTCAGGCTGGTTGCCACCTTCATGACGTTCTCGCGGGTCAGGTTGTCGCCGCACTTCTGGAGCACGTAAATCATCAACTGCGAGGTCGAGTAGCCGTAGGAGTTGAAGCTCGAATCCTTGTCGCCGTCGGGATAGTACTTCGCCATGAACTCGAAATACTTCTTCATGCCGGCGTCATCCTTCCAGGTCGGATCGAGCGGATCCTTGCCGTAGTTGACGCTGATCACGCCCTTGGAGGCTTCAAGTCCCGCCGGCTTCATCACGGCGCCGACCGAGGTGGCGTTGATGTCGAGGATGTGGACCGGCTTCCAGCCGAGCTCAGCGATCTTCTTGATCGCCTGCGCCGCCTGCTTCGGCGTCGTCGCCGAGAAGAACAGGTCGGCGCCGGCGTCCTTGATCTTGAGGATCTGCGAATCGATGGTCGGATCGGAGACTTCGTAGGAAGCTTCCGCCACGATCATCTTGGCCGCCTTGTCGCCGAGGCCGGCCTTGATGCCGTTCAGATAGTCCTTGCCGAGGTCGTCGTTCTGATAGAGCACACCGATCTTGGCGTTCGGATATTCCTTGAGGATGTACTGGCCGTAGATGCGTCCCTCGACGAAGTAGTTGGGATTGAAGCCCATCGTCCACGGGAAGTTCTTCGGGTCGGTGAACTTCGACGCGCCGGTGGCGGCGAACAGCTGCGGCACTTTCTTGGTGTTGAGATATTTCTGGACCGCGGCGTTCGACGGCGTGCCGAGGAGCTGGAAGGTGAGCAACACCTCGTCGCTCTCGACCAGCTTGCGCACCTGCTCGACCGCCTTGGGCGGCGAATAGGCGTCGTCATACTGGATCAAATTGATCTTGCGGCCGTTCACGCCGCCCTGATCGTTGATCATCTTCATATAGGCGGCCTGCGTCTTGCCGATGGTGGCATAGGCGGAGGCCGGTCCCGAGAATGGATTGGTCTGGCCGATCTTGATCTCGGTGTCGGTCGCGCCGGTATCGTATTTTTTCTGCGCGGAAGCCGTCGAGACCGAAAGTGCAAGCGCGAGCGCCGTGCCGGTGGCCAGATGGAAAATACTCGTCCTCATTATGCTGCGTTCCTCATGTGTTTATATTTGAGCCGATGATCGTGCCCGGGACTGCAATCGAGCCGGGCGGACGCCATCGCTGCGGCGGATACTGGCGGAAGCCATGTTGCATTGCAAGACGACCGCATTCCCCGCGTGAGCGACTTTCGTCTCACGGGGCGAAGCTTAAAGCGGGAGCATTGGCCGGAGGCTGCACAAAAACGCGCCGTCGGTATTGCCGTGCCGCCGGCGGTGAAAGGCTTTCGCGTTCCGCGAGCCTTTCCGTTTCGATTGAATTAACGGGGCTCTCCTGTTGACGCGTTTCTGACGCGACCGGGTCCACTTCGCTGCGCTAGCCGGTCGGTCCGGTATCCTCGATGATCGGGCCGAACAGCTCCCAGCGCTCGCCGTTGAACCTCATCATCTGCATCTGCTTGTTGATGCGGTAGTCGGTCGGCGAGGTGTTGGTGACCATGCCCGGCAGCGACAGGCTGCCGGTGACGTTCTTCAGATTGGCCGCCTGCTTCATGATGTTTTCGCGCGTGAGATCGTCGCCGCATTGCTGCAGGATCTTCACCAGCAACTCCGCCGTTGCGTAGCCGTAAGTATTGACGGTGTTTAGCTTGTCGCCTTCCGGATAATATTTGTCCATGAAGGCGAAGTAGGCCTTCGATGCCGGCATCGTCCTTCCACTGCGGATCGCCCGGGTCCTTGCCGTAATTGGTCGAGATGATGTCCTTGGAAATATCGAGGCCGGCGGGCTTCAGCGTCGCCGACACCGGGCTCGCATTGATGTCGAGGATGTGGACCGGCTTCCAGCCGAGATCGGCGACCTTCTTGATCGCCTGCGCCGCGAATTTCGGCGTCGAGGCGTCGTAGAGCAGGTCGGCGCCGGCTGCTTTCAGTTTGACGATCTGCGAGTCGATGGTCGGATCGGTCAGCTCGTAGGAGGCTTCCGCGACGATCATCGACGCGGCTTTGCCACCGAGGGCCTCCTTCAGGCCGGTGACGTAGTCGCGGCCGAGATCGTCGTTCTGGTAGAGAATGCCGATCCTGGCGTTGGGATGATTTTGCAGAATGTATTTTCCGTAGATGCGGCCCTCGGACTGGTAGTTGGGATTGTAGCCCATGGTCCAGGGGAAGTTTTTCGGATCGGTGAATTTCGAGGCTCCGGTCGCGGCGAGCAGCTGCGGCACCTTCTTCGAATTGAGGTATTTCTGGACGGCGGCGTTCGACGGCGTACCGATGATCTGGAAGGTGAACAGAACCTCGTCGCTCTCGACCAGCTTGCGCACCTGCTCGACGGCCTTCGGCGGCGAATAGGCGTCGTCATACTGGATCAAATTGAGCTTGCGGCCGTTGATGCCGCCCTGTTCGTTGATCATCTTGAGATAGGCGGCTTGCGTCTTGCCGATGCCGGCATAGGCCGACGCCGGGCCCGAGAACGGAACGGTCTGGCCGATCTTGATTTCGGTATCGCTCGCGCCGGTGTCGTATTTCTTCTGCGCGCTTGCAGATGTCGCCGATAGCGTGATCGCAACCGCCGTGCCTGCAAGCAGATGAAGAATGCCGCTTCTCATGTCGCCGCTCCCTGATGTTGGCCGATGATTGTTCCGGCATCTATCAGGATGGCCAGCCTTCATCGTTGGAAGGGAGTGTGGCGGAACGGTTTTGGCGGCGCAAGGCGGTGACGAAAAGGTGAGCCGTCACGCCAGCCAGAGCAGGACCAGTGCAAGCGCCGCGGGTACCGCCTGCACATAGAGGATCCGGCGGCTGACGGTGGCCGCGCCATAGGCGCCTGCCGCGATCACGCAGAGCAGAAAGAACGCCTTGATCTGGAAGCCGAAGGCCGGGTTCGGATGGAGCAGGCCCCAGACCAGGCCTGCGGCTAGAAAGCCGTTATAGAGGCCTTGATTGGCGGCCAGCACCGCCAATTCCGTTGCCTTCTCGATCGAGTTGCGAAAGGTCTTCAGGCCCAGCGGCTTGGTCCAGAGAAACATCTCCAGCACGAGAAAATACACATGCAGCGCGGCAACGACCGCGACCAGAATATTGGCGATGAAAATCATGGTGGTCCCCCGACCGGCAGCGGAATTCGGGTGGACGCTAGCACGGCTTGCGTGAAAAGTGCGGCATGGGTTCGCGATATTTCAGGAAGCAACGATGCCAGAGAGCTTCAGCCTCGACCGCCTGCCGACGCCGATCGGGACGGCGCTGCTGGTCACCGATGCGGACGGCATGCTCCGCGCGCTCGACTGGGAGGATCACGCGCCGCGCATGCGGCAGTTGCTGCGTCTGCAATACGGCGCGGTGGAACTGAAAGATGCGCAGGCGCCGCGAAAGCTGCGTGCCGCATTGACCGGCTATTTCAACGGCGAGCTCGACCGTCTCGCCGCGATCGAATGGCGCGTCGCCGGCACGCCGTTCCAGCAAAAAATCTGGCATGCGCTGCCGAAGATTCCAGCCGGCACCACGCTGAGCTACGGCGCGCTCGCCGCAAAACTCGAGATGCCGCGCGCCGTTCGCGCGCTGGGCCACGCCAACGGCTCGAATCCGATCAGCGTCGTGCTGCCCTGTCACCGCCTGATCGGCGCCAGCGGTTCGCTGGTGAAGTACGGCGGCGGACTGGAGCGCAAGCGCTGGCTGCTGCAGGCACGAGGGCGTGGAGATTTGACAGACGTACCCGTCATTCCCCGGTGCGCAATTGCGCACCTGAGGGCACGCCTCTTGGCGCGAGCCCTG
The DNA here is from genome assembly GCA_963742935.1 of uncultured Alphaproteobacteria bacterium. Classification (GTDB taxonomy): domain Bacteria; phylum Pseudomonadota; class Alphaproteobacteria; order Rhizobiales; family Xanthobacteraceae; genus Bradyrhizobium. Next base: position 99,301 of record CAVUOI010000054.1, read on the forward strand.
AAATCCATCTGGCCGCTTGCGTTGTTAAGAAATGGATTCCGGGCTCGTGCTTCGCACGCCCCGGAATGACAGTAGAGAGACTCTACGCCGCCGGCTGCGCGACGTTGTCCTCCGTCGACAGCAGATGGAGCAGCGCGCTCTTGATCGCGGCCTGGCGGGTCGGCGCGGTGATCTGGGCGCCCAGCAAATCGGTGACATAGAACACGTCGCGGGCGCGTTCGCCGAAGGTCGCGACATGGGCGGAGGCGATGTTGAGGTTGAGCTTCGAGATTGAAGTCGTGAGCTGATACAACAGGCCGGGGCGGTCGAGGCCGGAAACCTCGATCACGGTGTAGCGGTCCGACCACTGGTTGTTGATGATCACTTCAGGCTCGACCACGAACGCGCGCACCTTGCCGCGGCTGGCCGTCTTGCGGGCCACCACTTCGGGCAGCCGCTGCTTGCCTTCCAGCACCTGCTCGATCATCTCGCCGATCCGGGTGGCGCGACGTCCCTCGTCCTCGTCGCGGTCGTATTCCCTCGAGATCGCGATGGTGTCGAGTGCGCGGCCGTCGGTCGTGGTGTAGATCTGTGCGTCAACGATATTGGCGCCGGCGGAGGCACAGGCGCCCGCGATGATCGACAGCAGCCAGGGATGGTCGGTCGCCAGGATCGTCAGTTCGGTGACGCTGCGCGCCTCGTCGAAGCCGACATTGATCGCGAGCTGGTGTCCGGGCTGTTCGCTGGAGCGGATGAAACGCGCATGGCGGATTTTTCGCGGCAGGTCGACCTTGAGCCAGTAGGCGGGATAGTGCCGCCCGATATAGGCATTGAGCTCGGCCTCCGGCCATTCGGTGAAGGCGGCGCGGAATTCGGATTGCGCCACTGCGATGCGCTGGGCGCGGTTCACTTCCGAGAAGCCGCCGGTCAGCACCGGCTCGGTCTCGTAATACAGCGTGCGCAGCAACTGCGCCTTCCAGCCGTTCCACACGCCGGGGCCGACGCCCCTGATGTCGGCGGTGGTCAGGATGGTCAACAGCTTCATCTGTTCGACGGACTGCACGACCGCCGCAAAGTTCTCGATCGTCTTGCGGTCGGAGAGATCGCGCGATTGCGCGACCGTGGACATTGTGAGGTGCTCTTCGATCAGCCACGCCACCAGTTCGGTCTCGGCGGTGTTGAAGCCGAACCGCGGACAGAGCCGCCGCGCCACGCGGGCGCCCGCGATCGAATGATCCTCCGGCCGGCCCTTGGCGATGTCGTGCAAAAGCGTCGTGATATAGATCACCGCGCGATGTTCTGGCTGGATCTTGCGGAACAGGTCGCTGGCGACGATGAACTCGTCGTTGCCGCCGCGCTCGATATCCTGCAAATGGCCGATGCAGCGGATCAGATGCTCGTCCACCGTATAGTGGTGGTACATGTTGAACTGCATCATCGACACGATCTTGCCGAAGGCGCGGATGAAGTGGCCGAGCACGCCGGTCTCGTTCATGCGCCGCAGCACGATTTCGGCGTTGTCGGAGGTCAGTATCTCCATGAACAGCCGGTTGGCTTCCGCATCCTCGCGCAGCTGTGCGTTCACCAGCTTGAGCGAGCGCGTCACCGTGCGCATCGCATCGGGATGGAAGGCGAGATTGTTCTTCTGCGCCAGCCGGAAAATCCGGATCAGGTTGACAGGGTCGTGCTTGAAGACGTCAGGCGCGGCGAGATTGATGCGGTTGTTGTCGATGATGAAGTCGTCGCTGTCGGGCACCCGCCGCCGCTGCACGCTCGGCCGCAGCCGCGCCACCACCCGGCTCAGCACCGGCGCCGGCTTGGCCTGCTCGTCTTCCAGCTTGGCGCACAGGATCGCGGTCAGGTCGCCGACGTCCTTGGCGATCAGGAAGTAGTGCTTCATGAAGCGTTCGACATCCTGCATGCCGGGATGCGACGTATAGCCGAGCCGCACCGCGATCTCGCGCTGCAGGTCGAACGACAGCCGCTCCTCGGCGCGCCCCGAGACGAAATGCAGGTTGCAGCGCACCGACCACAGGAAGTCGGCGCAGCGGCGGAATATCCGGTATTCCTGCGCATCGAACACGCCGCGATCGACCAGTTCGCTGGTCTCGCGCACGCGATAGACATATTTCGCGATCCAGAACAGCGTGTGCAGGTCGCGCAGGCCGCCCTTGCCGTCCTTGACGTTGGGCTCGACCAGGTAGCGCGATTGTCCGCCTCGACGATGGCGCTCCTCGCGTTCGGCAAGCTTGGCGGTGACGAATTCGGAGGCCGTGCCCTGCACCACGTCCTTGTCGAAGCGGGCGAGCAGTTCGTCATAGAGCGGCTGGTCGCCGGTCAGGAACCGCGTCTCCAGGATCGCGGTGCGGATCGTCATGTCGCCCCGCGCCTGGCGGATGCATTCGTCGACCGAGCGCGTGGCGTGGCCGACCTTCAAGCCCATGTCCCACAGGCAATAGAGAATGGCTTCGGCGACCTGCTCGCCCCAGGCGGTCTGCTTGTAGGGCAGGATGAACAGCAGATCGATGTCGGATTCCGGCGCCATCAGGCCGCGGCCATAGCCGCCGGTGGCGACCACCGCCATGCGCTCGGCGCCGGAGGGCACATGCGAGCGATAGAGATGCCGCGTCGCGGCGGAGTAGAGGATGCGGATGATTTCGTCCTGCATGAAGCAGAGCCGTTCCGCGCAGCGGCGGCCGTGACGATCCTTCAGCAGCACGGCCTGCGCGACGGCGCGCGCCGCCATCATCTCGGCCTTGAGCAGTTGCGCCAGCGCGGCGCGAAACACGTCCTCGCGCCCGGAATGTTTTTGCGCCAGCGCATCGACATCAGCGGTGATCCGCGCGGTCTCGAAACGTTCGTCCGCCCCGGGAGAGTTCTTCTGTCACGACGCTATCCATGGTCTATCCCGATATCGGACCGCGCAGGTGCTGTCACTGATGATTGTGGGGCGACAGTAGATCTATGCTGAATTTCGGTTCGCTAAGGGAAAGTCGTCCTCATGGAGGCGCATTGCCGGCATGTATTTTCTCGTTGCTTGAGCAGCTAACATGTTGAAAAACAATGCAGTTTTTCATGCCATCGGGAGGGGCACCATGTCCAGGATTTCACGGCGCGCACTGGCCGCCATCATCGCGGTTTCCACCTTGCTGCCCGGCGCGGCCTTCGCCGCCGACGCGCTCAAGGAAATCCGCATCGACTGGGCGACCTACAACCCGGTTTCCATGGTGCTCAAGCAAAAGGGATTGCTGGAGAAGGAATTCGCCAAGGACGGCATCAGCATCGTCTGGGTGCAGTCCGCCGGTTCCAACAAGGCGCTCGAATTCCTCAACGCCGGTTCGATCGATTTCGGATCGACCGCAGGTTCGGCGGCGCTGGTCGCCAGGATCAACGGCAATCCGATCAAGTCGATCTACGTCTATTCGCGGCCTGAATGGACCGCGCTGGTGACGGCAAAAGATTCGAAGATTGCCGCCGTTGCGGATCTCAAGGGCAAGCGCGTCGCGGTAACCCGCGGCACCGATCCGCACATCTTCCTGGTGCGCGCGCTGCTCGATGCCGGCCTCACCGAAAAGGACATCACGCCGGTGCTGCTGCAGCATGCCGACGGCAAGACCGCGCTGATCCGCGGCGACGTCGATGCCTGGGCCGGCCTCGACCCGATGATGGCGCAGGCCGAAGTCGAGGAGGGCGCCAAGCTGTTCTTCCGCAAGGCCGAGGCCAACACCTGGGGCATCCTTAATGTGCGCGAGCAGTTCTTGAAGGATTATCCCGACGCCGTCCGTCGCGTGCTCGCGGTGTACGAGGAGGCACGCAAATATTCACTGGCCAATTACGACGATCTGAAGAAGACCTTCATCGGCGTGACCAAGCTGCCCGACGCGGTCGTCGACAAGCAGCTCAAGGAGCGCACCGAGCTGACGCATAGCCGCATCGGCGCCCCGCAGCGCGACTCCATCCTTGCCGCAGGCCTCGCGCTGCAGCAGGCCGGCGTCGTCGACGCCAAGGTCGACGTCAAGGCGACACTGGACGCGCTGATCGACGACCAGGTCCCGCTGCCGACGAATTGAGGATACGCCGCGGCCGTCATTGTAGTTCTCGATGGCTATCACCTTCATTCATTACCAAAGCCGGTGGCTATGGGTCCCGGCCTTCGCCGGGACGACGAATGGATAGAGCCGCGGCACATCCGCGACCTTGCAATCCCGCGCGAGAAGCGTTCTTGCTATGACGATGAGTGTTGAGCTTCCCGCGCTGGAACGGACCGAGGTGGTGGCTCCGCCATCGGCCGCGCGCCTGCGCCGTTATGTGCGGCCGGCGCTCGGGCTGCTGCTGCCGGTCGGGGTCGCGCTGATCTGGGAAATCTGGGTCGCCCTCGGCTATTCCAACGGCCGGCTGGTGCCGCCGCCGACCAGGATCTTCGCGACCGTCGTGGAGCTGGCGAAGAGCGGCGAGCTGTCGCGCCATATCATCGCGACGATGACGCGCGTGGCCGCCGGCTTCGGTCTCGGCGTCGCCGCCGGAACCATCCTCGGCGCCGTCTCCGGCTATTGGGGGCTGGCGCGGCAATTGCTCGACCCGACCGTGCAGGCGCTGCGCGCGATCCCGTCGATCGCCTGGGTGCCGCTGTTCATCCTGTGGCTCGGCATTTTCGAGACGTCCAAGGTCGCGCTGATCGCGGTCGGCGTGTTCTTTCCGGTCTATCTCGGCGTGATGGGCGCGATCCTCGCCGTCGATCGCAAGATCGTCGAGGTCGGCCGCACCTTCCGTCTGTCCGGTCCGGCGATGATCCGCCGCATCCTGCTGCCGGCGGTGCTGCCGGCTTATGTGGTGGCGCTGCGCGTCGGCCTCGGCCTGGGCTGGATGTTCGTCGTCGCCGCGGAATTCATGGGCGCCTCCGAAGGGCTCGGCTATCTCCTGATCGACGGCCAGCAGCTCGGCAAGCCGGCGCAGATCGTGGCGGCGATCGTGATCTTTGCGATCCTCGGCAAGACCACCGACTGGCTGATCGAGCTCGCCGCCGCCCCGTTGCTGCGCTGGCAGGATGCGTTCGGCCGCCAGAGCGGAGCCGCCTGATGCTCGCGCTGGAAAAAGTCGGCAAGACCTATCCCAACGGCGTTCACGCGCTGGAGCGTTTTTCCGCCGAGATCAAACCCGGCGAGATCGTCGCCATCATCGGCGGCTCCGGTTGCGGAAAATCGACGCTCTTGCGCGCCATCGCTGGCCTCGACCGCGCCTCGGCGGGCACGGTGACGCTGGACAACGCCGTCATCACCGCGCCGCACGCCAAGATCGGCATCATCTTCCAGGAGCCGCGATTGCTGCCCTGGCTCAGCGTCGCCGACAATATCGGCTTCGGTCTTTCGGATTTGCCGGCCGAGTCGCGACGCGAGAAGGTAACGCGCGCGCTGGCGCGGGTAGGTCTTTCCGACAAGGCAAAAGCGTGGCCGCGCGAACTCTCCGGCGGGCAGGCGCAGCGGGTGGCGATTGCGCGCGCGCTGGTGCCGCAGCCGGAAGTGCTGCTGCTCGACGAGCCGTTCTCCGCGCTCGACGCCTTCACGCGGCGCGACCTGCAGGACCATCTGCTGGATCTCTGGAACGATACGCGGCCGACCCTCATCCTGGTGACGCACGACGTGGACGAGGCCGTGGTGCTGGCGGACCGCGTGCTTGTGATGCGGCCGCGGCCGGGCCGGCTGTTCGAGGCGATCCGGATCAACCTGTCCCGGCCGCGCGACCGAACCTCACCATTGTTCGAAAATTTTAAGCGTCATGTTCTGACCTCACTTGATCGTTCGCTCGACCGTAACGTGCCTGATGCCGACCCAAAAACCGTGGCCGGCGAAGCGATGTGGTGGTGACAGCGGCGGCGTTTTCCCACTAAATCCGGCTGGCAATAAGAACAGCCGGGAGACGAAGATGGACGCCGCCGAACTTCGCGCGATGCAGGCCCCGATCAAGGACCGTTACAAGACCGACCCTTCGGCCGCGGTCATTACGTTGAAGGCCAAAGGCTCGATCGACAATGAAGGCATCGCCTGCAAGGTCGAAACCGGCCGCGCGCTGGCGGTCGCCGGCCTCCACCCCGCCACCGGCGGCTCCGGCCTCGAACTGTGCTCGGGCGACATGCTGCTGGAAGCCCTGGTCGCCTGCGCCGGAGTCACGCTGAAGTCGGTGGCCACCGCCGTCGAAATTCCCTTGAAGACCGGCAACGTCATTGCCGAAGGCGACCTCGATTTTCGCGGCACGCTCGGCGTCGACAAGGAAGCCCCGGTCGGATTCGCCGAAATCCGCCTGCGTTTTGAAGTCGACACCGACGCGCCGCAGGACAAGCTCGATCTGCTGCTGAAACTCACCGAACGCTATTGCGTGGTCTACCAGACCATCAAGAACGGTCCGAAGGTTTCAGTGACGATGAAGCGGGTGTGAACTCGGTTACCGCCCCGAGGGTCGTCCCGGCGCATTGAGCCGGGACCGCATACGCCACCGCTGCTCGATTTGTCACGAAACTGTTCGACCATCGCCCTGTCCGCAATGGCGATGCCTGTCGTTACGGGTCCCGGCCTCAAGGCCGGGACGACCGATAGATGTCCCCCGAACTCGCCTTCGTCCTCACGCTCGGCCTGCGCATGGCGGTCACTGCCGCGTTCGTGGTGACGGCTTCCATCGTCACCGAACGCGCGGGCCCCGTGATCGGTGCGCTGATCGCGACGTTGCCGATCTCGGCGGGGCCATCCTATGTGTTCCTCGCGCTCGATCACGACGCCGCCTTCATCGCCGAGGGCGCGCTGGCGAGCCTGCCGATCAACGCCGCGACGATCTTCCTCGGCCTGACCTATGTCGTGCTGGCGCAGCGCCATGGCGCGTTGCTCAGCTGCCTTACGGCGGTCGCCCTATGGTTCGTGCTCGCCGCGATCATCCGCTCGGTGCAATGGTCGCTGGCCGGCGGGCTGATCGTCAACGTTATCGCCTACGCTATCTGCATCCCGCTGCTCGCGCGCTACCGCCATGCGAAAATGCCGCCGATCCGCCGCCGCTGGTACGACATCCCGCTACGGGCATCGCTGGTCGCAACGTTGGTGGCAACCGTGGTCACGACGTCGAGCTGGGTCGGCCCCAAGGTCAGCGGCATGATCGCGCTGTTCCCGATCGTGTTCACCTCCATGATGCTGATCCTGCATCCCCGCATCGGCGGGCCGCCGACCGCCGCCGTGCTCGCCAACAGCGCTTGGGGCTTGATCGGGTTGGGCATCGCCATATCAGTGTTGCATGTCGCGGCGCTGCAGTTCGGTTCGGTGATCGGGCTCAGCCTGGCGCTGGCGACCTGTGTGGGATGGAACCTGGGCCTGTGGTGGCTCGGGCGCAGGAAGGTCGCAGACGCCAAGCCGCAAGTTTGATGGCCGACGGCAAGGAGACCCGCTAAGCTGGCGACGGGACAGCAGCAGGGCGCGCGCGGTGGAGGGATTATACAAGGTCGAATACGACATCAGCGGCGGCACCGGCCGCAGCGTGTTGTACGCCCATGCCGGAACCATGCTCGGCGGCAATACGGCATTCGCCCATTTCGGAACCTACGATGACGTGGACGGCGAGATCGTTGCCAGGCTCAGGACCCGGCGCCACAGCCCATCGCCGCACGGCAGGAGGCTGGTCAGCGCCGACGCCGTCACCATCAACATTCGCGGCAAGCCGCAGGGCGACGTCTGGCACTTCCTGGGCGGCGTCGTGGAAGACGCCGGCTCGGTGTTTCGCGCGGTCATGACGCCGCTCGCTAATGACGGCATCCCGCCACCTGGGTCCGTCGGCGAAGGCGGCATCGTCAGCGGGCTCTACTCGATCGACATCCGGATGCTGGACGGCCTCGCCGGCGGGCAAACCGGCGTGATGCTGCTGAAAGACGGCCGCATCCTGGGCGGCGACGCGTTCTTCTATTATCTCGGCGCCTATAGTTCCGCTGAACGGCCGCTGGAAAGGCGAGTTCGTCAACCAGGAGCACACCCCGGCAAAGGACGAGCATCCGCTGTTCGGCGGTCATGAGGTCGGCATCGGCTTCTCGGGCCGCTGTAGCGCCGAAGGTGCAGAGATCGAGGCGACCGCGCTGGTCGGCAAGCGCAGCATCCGCTTCGCGGCGACGCTGAAATTGATCCAGCCCTTCGCCGGGTGAGAGCGCTTGGGCTTCGCAGCTTCGTAGCCCGTATGAGCGCAGCGACATGCGGGGCGACGCTGGCACCGGCCCCGGATGTCGCTCCGCTCATCCGGGCTACGGCCAACGGTGTCTTCACCCCTTCGGCAATTTCGCCTTCAGCGCATACAACGCTTCCAGCGCCTCGCGCGGCGACATCTCGTCGGGATGCAGCGCCTTCACGGCTTCCATCATTTGCTCGGCCTCGCTCGGCGGCGCGGCCTCGGCGGCGGCACGGGAGGGGACGGCGAACAGCGGCAGGTCATCGGCGAGCGCACGCGCGGTCTGGCCGCGATCCTGCGCCTCGAGTTTTGCCAGCACCGACTTGGCGCGCGCGATCACGGCAGGCGGCAGGCCTGCGAGTTTCGCGACCTGGATGCCGTAGGAACGGTCGGCTGAACCCGGCAGCACCTCGTGCAGGAACACGACATCGCCCTGCCACTCCTTGACCCGCACGGTGGCGTTGAACATCCGCGGCAGCTTTGCCGAAAGCGCGGTCAGCTCATGATAGTGCGTGGCGAACAATGCGCGGCAGCGATTGGCCTCGTGCAGATGCTCGATCGCGGCCCAGGCGATTGACAGGCCATCAAACGTCGCCGTGCCACGGCCGATTTCATCGAGGATCACCAGCGAGCGTTCGCTGGCCTGGTTCAGGATGACGGCGGTCTCGACCATCTCGACCATGAACGTGGAGCGGCCGCGGGCGAGATCGTCCGCCGCGCCGACCCGGGAGAACAGCCGGTCGACGACACCGATGCGGGCGCGCGACGCCGGCACGTAGGAGCCGATCTGCGCCATCAATGCGATCAGCGCGTTCTGACGCAGGAAGGTCGACTTACCCGCCATGTTGGGGCCAGTGATCAGCCAGATCTGGCCGGATTTTTGCGCAGGCCCCGGTGACAGGTCGCAGGCGTTCGCGATGAACGGCTGGCCGTTGCGCTTCAGCGCCTGTTCGACCACGGGGTGCCGGCCGCCCTCGACGGCGAAGCCGAGCGAGCCATCGACGTCGGGCCGCACGTAGTTGTCGTCGACGGCGAGTTTTGCGAGCGCAGTCGCGACATCCAGCAACGCAAATGCATGCGCTGCGGCACGCAGATCGTCGCTGGCGGCGAGCGCCATCGCGCAAAGCCGCTCGAAGATTTCCAGCTCCAACCCGAGCGCGCGGTCGCCCGCGTTGGCGATCTTGGCTTCGATTTCGCCGAGTTCGGAGGTGGTGAAACGAACCTGGCCGGCCAAGGTCTGGCGATGGATGAAGGTCGCGTTCAGCGGCGGCGCCATCAGCTTGTCGCCGTGCTGCGCGGTCACCTCGACGAAATAGCCGAGCACGTTGTTGTGGCGGATTTTTAGCGCCTTGATGCCGGTATCCTCGGCATAGCGCGCCTGCATCGCGGCGACGACGAGGCGGGAGGCATCGCGCAGATTGCGGCTTTCGTCCAACGCGGGCTCGTAGCTCTCGCGGATGAAGCCGCCGTCGCGCTTGATCAGCGGCAGTTGTTCGCCGAGCGCGCGTTCGAATTCGCGGGCGAGATCGCGCGAGGGGCGGCGCAGCGCCTCCATCACGGCCGTGATCTCCAGCGGTGGCGCTTCGAGTTGCGCCAATCGCGCCAGCGCCTGGTCGGCGGCAAGGATGCCGTCGCGCAAGCCCGCCAAATCGCGTGGGCCGCCGCGTCCGACAGATAGCCGCGCCAGCGCGCGCGACATGTCGGGGGCAGCCTTAAGCGTGGTGCGGACATCGTCACGCGCAGCGCTGTCGGCGACAAAGGCCGCAATCGCATCCAGCCGCCGCGCGATTGCCGCGCTGTCGGTGAGTGGGGCGGCGAGACGCTGCGCCAATAGCCGCGAGCCGGCGGCGGTGACTGTGCAGTCGATCGCATCGAGCAGCGATCCGCGCCGCTCGCCTGAGAGCGTGCGGGTCAGTTCGAGGTTGGCCCGGGTGGCGGGATCGATCGCCATCGTGGTGCCGGCCGCCTCGCGCGAGGGCGGCGACAGCGGCGGGCGCTTTCCGACCTGCGTGCGGTCGATATAGGTGACGGCGGCGGCTGCGGCCGTCGCCTCCAGCCGCGACATCGCGGCCAGGCCGTCCATGGTCGCGACCGCGAAATAATCGCACAGCCGCCGCTCGGCGGTGGCGCCGTCGAACACGTCGCGGGTGAGCGGCGTGACCGACGGCAATTCGCGCAGCAGCGGGCCGAGGTCGGCGTCGCCATAGAGCGCGTCGGTGACGATCACTTCATTGGGATTGATCCGCGCCAGCGTTGCGGCCAGTTCAGCGGTCGCGCATTCCGTGACCATGAACTCGGACGTCGAGATGTCGATCCAGGCCAGGCCGATACGGTCGCCGCCGGCGGAGGCGCGGGCGCGCGCGATTGCCAGCAAATAATTGTTGGTGCGGGCGTCCAGCAGCGTGTCTTCGGTCAGCGTGCCCGGCGTCACCAGCCGCACCACGCCGCGGGCCACCACGCTCTTGTTGCCGCGGGCGCGGGCGGCGGCCGGATTCTCGGTCTGCTCGCACACCGCGACCCGATGGCCGGCGTTGATCAGGCGGTGCAGATAATCCTCGGAGCGCTCCACCGGCACGCCGCACATCGGGATGTCCATGCCCTGATGCTTGCCGCGCTTGGTCAGCACGATGCCGAGCGTTTTTGAGGCGATCTCGGCGTCCTCGAAGAACAGCTCGTAGAAATCGCCCATCCGGTAGAACAGCAATAGCCCGGGATGGGCGGCCTTGATCTCGAGGTACTGTTCCATCATCGGCGTGACGCGCGAATTGGCGTCAGCAGCCGGCGTGGTTTCGGGCGGTGCGGGGGCGGAGATGGGTTGCTGAATCGTCATCGCGGCGCAACCTACAAAATTTCGGAGGCCGGGTCCTATCGGTTTTGCGGCCGGAATCCACGTTTTCCCCCGTCGTCCCGGCCTTGAGCCGGGACCCATACTCCGTGCAGCAGTTGTTCGGCAGGTATTTGCCACCGTTATTCTGCCGTGAGGCCGCGGCGTATAGGTCCCGGCGTTCGCCGGGACGACGGGTGTCAATTGACCTGCAGCGGGCACGCTCCTAAAACTCGCCATCAACCCAGCGGAACAACGCCTAAAGAGCGGCATTCAGGGAGAGATTTAATGCGTGATGTGTTCATTTGCGATGCCGTCCGGACCCCGATCGGCCGTTTCGGCGGCTCGCTCGCAAAAGTGCGCGCCGACGATCTGGCGGCCGTTCCGATCAAGGCTTTGATGGCAAAGCATCCCAATCTCGACTGGTCGCAGGTCGATGAGGTGTTCTTCGGCTGCGCCAACCAGGCCGGCGAGGACAACCGCAACGTGGCGCGGATGGCGCTGTTGCTGGCAGGCATTCCGGAATTGGTTCCCGGCCAGACCCTCAATCGCCTCTGTGCCTCCGGCCTCGACGCGGTCGGTGCCGCGGGCCGGGCGATCCGCGCGGGCGAAATCGATTTCGCGATTGCCGGCGGCGTCGAGTTCCATGACGCGTGCGCCGTTCGTGATGGGCAAGGCGCCCGAGGCGTTCGCGCGCTCGGCGGAAATCTACGACACCACCATCGGTTGGCGTTTCATCAATCCCTTGATGAAGGCGCAGTATGGCGTCGATGCGATGCCGGAGACTGGAGAAAACGTCGCCGAGGAATTCCAGATTTCGCGCGCCGACCAGGATGCGATGGCGATCCGCTCGCAGCAGCGCGCGGGCGCTGCGATTGCGTCCGGTTATTTCGCCGAGGAAATCACACCCGTCTCGGTGCCGGGCGGCAAGGCCGGGCCCGTCATCGTCGACAAGGACGAGCATCCGCGCCCCGAGACCACGCTGGAGGGCCTGACCAAACTGAAGCCGATCGTGCGCAATCCCGGCACGGTCACTGCAGGCAATGCGTCCGGCGTCAATGACGGCGCGGCGGCGATGATCCTCGCCTCCGAAGCCGCCGTGAAGAAGCACGGGCTGACGCCGCGGGCGCGCATTCTTGGGCTGGCCTCGGCGGCGGTGCCGCCGCGCATCATGGGCATCGGCCCGGTGCCGGCGACGAAAAAGCTGATGGAGCGGCTCGGCATCAAGATTTCCGATTTCGATTTGATCGAGCTCAATGAAGCCTTCGCCTCGCAGGGTATAGCCGTCCTGCGGCAACTGGGCGTCAAGGACGACGCTGATTTCGTCAACCCGCATGGCGGCGCGATTGCGCTCGGCCATCCGCTCGGCATGAGCGGCGCGCGGCTGGCGTTGACGGCGGTGCACGGTATGGAGAAGCGGGGCGGGAAGCTTGCCCTGGCAACCATGTGCGTGGGCGTCGGCCAAGGCGTTGCGATGGCGATCGAAAAGATCAACTGACGCCGTACGGACGTCATTCCGGGGCGTGCGCAGCACGAACCCGGAATCCAACTTGCTTCTCGTTCTGCGGATAGATGGATTCCGGGTTCGCGCTATGCGCGCCCCGGAATGACGGAAAGGTACGCAAAACGGCCCTTTCCCAAATTAGTTATGTCCTATAATGATCTGCGAGCGCCTGAGGCGGCGCGAGGCGAGGGAGGGATACGTCATGACATTGGTCTATCCAGTGCAGAGTCTCGCGGCGCATCCGCCGCGGCTGTCTCCCGGCTACAAGAGCACCGTCAAGCGCTCGCCATCGAAGCCGCTGATCCCGATGCGGCACACGCTGTCGGAATTGACCGGGCCGGTCTACGGCCATGAGACCGTGCGCGAGCACGATCACGACCTCACCGTCCAGGGCAAAAGCGAGCCGATCGGCGAGCGCATCATCGTGCACGGCCACGTGCTGGATGAAGACGGCCGCGGCGTGCCGAATGCGCTGGTCGAACTCTGGCAGGCCAATTCCTGCGGCCGCTATGTCCATGTCGTCGACCAGCATCCCGCGCCGCTCGATCCGAATTTACCGGCGCCGGCCGTGCGCAGTCGGATGCGCAAGGCTATTACCGCTTCGTCACCATCAAGCCCGGCGCCTATCCCTGGGGCAATCACCACAACGCCTGGCGGCCGGCCCACATCCACTTCTCGGTGTTCGGTCATTCGTTCGTGTCGCGACTGGTGACGCAGATGTATTTTCCGGGCGATCCCTTGTTCCCGTTCGATCCGATCTTCAATTCGGTCACCGACGAGAAGGCGCGCAACCGGATGATCTCCTCGTTCGATCTGGAAAACACCAAGCCGGATTGGGCGCTGTGCTACCGCTTCGACATTGTGCTGCGCGGGCGCAACGCCACGCCGATGGAGACCAAATAAGTGTCGCAGGCCAAACCTGATGGAATCACCCCGTCGCAAACCGTCGGTCCTTATTTTGCCTATGGCCTGACGCCGGGCGGCAAATACGACTGGAACGACGCGTTCAACAACAATCTGGTGACGCCGGATGCGTCGGGCGAACGCATCCGTGTCGAAGGCCAGGTGTTCGACGGCGATGGCGCTGTCGTGCCCGACTGTATGCTGGAGATCTGGCAGGCGGACGCCCAGGGGCGGTTCTCCGATCCCCAGGACAAGCGCGCGCAGCCGAACAATTCATTCAAGGGTTTCGGCCGTGTCGGCACGGATGCGAAGGGCGGTTACGCCTTCGACACCATCAAGCCGGGCACTGTGCCTGATCCCGACGGCAAGCCGCAGGCGCCGCATATCGTGGTCGGCGTTTATGGACGTGGCATGCTGCTGCACCTCTATTCGCGAATCTATTTCGACGGCGAGGCCGCGAACGCCGCCGATCCGGTGCTGGCGCTGGTGCCGGCCGACCGCCGCGAAACGCTGATCGCGACGCGGCAGCCGGGCGGCAATGCCGTCTATCGTTTCGACATCCATCTGCAGGGCGACAAAGAGACTGTTTTTTTCGACGTCTGACCGGCGTTCAAATGTCGCGGGACATGTCGTTGATGGCTCGATCCTCAGCCTGCGAAAAATTCCTGACCGGGCTGATCGGCGCGCCGATCGCACATTCTGCCGCGCCTGCGATGCACGAGCAGGCGGCCGAGGCGCTCGGCGTGCGCTGTCACTATCAACTGATCGAGGTCGCGGGCGCCGATACGGCGACCTTGCGCGCACTGCTCGACGGCGTCAGGTGCCTCGGCTTCGCCGGCGTCAACGTCACCTTTCCCTACAAGGAAGCCGTGATCCCGTTGCTCGACGACATGTCGGCACGTGCGCGCGACATCGGTGCGGTCAACACCGTCGTCGTGCGCGACGGGCGGTTGATCGGCCATAACACCGACACCACGGGTTTTGAGCGTGCAATCGCAGAGATGGGCGTTGTCGCTGGCCGCGGTGCCGTCGCGCTGATCGGGGCCGGCGGCGTCGGCAAGGCGATCGCATTCGCGCTTGCCAATCTCGGCTTTGCCGAACTCAGCATCTTCGATGCCGATCGCGCCAAGGCCGAACATTTGGCAATGCAATTGCGCGGCCGTCTGCAAGCGCGGGTCGCCGATGATGTCGCGAGCGCGCTGCAGGGCGCCGCCGGTGTGGTCAATGGAACGCCGGTCGGCATGCTGCCGGATCGCGGCATGGCGGTGCCGGAAGCGCTGTTGCATCGTGACCTCTGGGTCGCCGACGCGGTCTATACGCCGCTATGGACGCCGCTGCTGACCGCAGCAAGGGAAAAGGGCGCCAAGGTCATGACCGGGCGCGAGCTTGCGATCTACCAGGCCGCGGACGCCTTCGAATTGTTCACCGGCTTGAAGCCGCCGGTCGCCGCCATCGGGGATGCATTCGACGCCGTGATGGCAAGTCGATACGCTGCGTCGTAATGAACTGATGTCGTTGCAGGCAGTGAATCCGGCATGAACGAACCACCAAGCGAAGTCGCCAGCAGGTCGCGCGAAATGCTGGGCTTGCTCGGTTTCCTGCTGATCGCCACTGCCCAGGTTTCCAACATGATCCTGGCCCGCGGTATTGCCGGCAGCGTACCGCCGTTCTCGATCGCCTTCTTTCGCTGGAGCATCGTGGCGCTCGGCCTGCTGCCGGCGGTCGTGATGGCGTTGCGGGAAAAGCCCGGCGCTTTGCGGGGACAAACGCCCGGCATCGTACTGGCCGGCTTCCTCGGGATGTTCGTTTGCGGCGGGCCGGTCTACATTGCCGGTGTTACGACCTCGGCCATCAACCTTTCGCTGATCATGGCGCTGGCGCCGCTGGTCGTGCTGCTGTTCTCTTTCGTATCGGGCCAGGAAGCCATCCATCGCAGCCAGATCATCGGCATGCTGCTCTCGCTGGCGGGCGCCGCGCTGATCATCAGCAAGGGGCAAGGCACCCTTGGTTCAGGCGTAGCGATTGGCGATCTGCTCGTGCTGATGGCGATGCTGGCGTGGGCGGGATACACCTTGATGCAGAACCGCGTCGGCAGCGGCGTGAGCTTTCTGGCGCGGATCGGCCTGTTCGCCGCGGCAGGCGCGCTGTTCTCGCTGCCCTTCGCCATCCATGAAATGTGGGCCGTACCATCAGCCGCGTTCAGCGGGCGGGCGGCACTGGTCTATCTCTTCGCAGGCCTGGTGCCCGGCCTCTTCGCCTATTCGGCCTATGCTTATCTCGGCGGGAAGTTCGGCGCGGTGTCGACGTCGCTCAGCCTCTATCTCGGTCCGATCGTCAGCGCGGTGCTGTCGATCCTGTTTCTTGGTGAGGCGCCGACTGCGATCCACCTGATCGGCGGCGCGCTGTCGCTGGGCGGCATGTGGCTGAGCCTGCAGGCGAAGTAGGGCGCGCCCCCGGCCTGACGGCTGTCTTCAAAATTGCTTGACGATAGCATATCAGTTATATAATAAATATGTTATATAACTGATGTGAGATATAGTGTGCCTGACCTCGACGCCTCCTTTTCCGCGCTGGCCGACCCCACCCGCCGGGCGATTCTGGCGCGTCTGGCGCTGGGTGAAGCGACCGTCATGGAATTGGCCGAGCCATTCGACATGACGCAGCCAGCCGTTTCCCGCCATCTCAAGGTTCTTGAGGGCGCAGGGCTGATCACCCGCCGCGTCGATGGCACCAAGCGGCCGTGCAAGCTGGCGCCGGCCGCGGTCAATGAGATTGACCAATGGCTCGCCATGCTCCGGAAAGCCCTGTCCGCGAATTACAACCGGCTCGACGACGTTCTGGCCGCGATGAAAACTGAAGAGTGAGAGGTAGACGCGATGAGCAAGATGACGCTGAAGACCGAAGGCGACCGCCATGTCGTTGTCACCAGGCGCTTCGCCGCCGCGCCGGAAGCGGTGTATCGCGCGCACACTGAACCGGCGCTGATCCAGAAGTGGCTGCTCGGCCCGGATGGCTGGACCATGCCGGTCTGCATCAACGAGGCGCGGCCGGGCGGCAAGATCCGCTACGAATGGAGCAACGGCGCAGGCGCCGGGTTTTACGTCACCGGCGAATATGTCGAACTGGTGCCGTACAGCCGCCTCGTCCATGTCGAGCGGATGCACATGCCCGACGCGACGCCGGACAATCACGTCGAGACCACCTTCGCGCCCGACGGGACCGGCACATTGATGACCATGCGGATGACGCTGCCTGATGCCGCGACGCGGACCGCCATGCTGTCGACCGGCATGGAGCATGGCATGGAAGCGAGCTACGTCCGCCTCGAGGGCACGCTCAAATCATCTTAAGGCGCTCTGAATTGTCGGTAGCTCGCCAATTTCGGAGATCGCCGTGATCGAACCGCTTCGCATTCTTCAAACCACGCCGCAGCTCACGGCCTCCATCGCGCTCAGGGTGCCACGCGACGAGATTCGCCACGTCATGGGGCCCGGACTTGCCGAATTGAAGACGGCCGTCGCCGCGCAGAACGTTGCGGTCACTGGCCCGTGGTTCACGCACCACTTTCGCAATCCCGGCGAAATTTTCGATTTCGAGATATGCCTGCCGGTCACAACATCAGTTGCGCCCGCCGGTCGCATGAAGCCGGGGCAATGGTCGGCCATGAAGATCGCCCAGACCACCTACTGTGGCGGCTTTGAAGGCCTCGGCAACGCCTGGGGCGAGTTCATCGGCATCATCGCCGCGGCAGGACACAAAACTGCCGACGGCCTCTACGAATCCTATTCGGTCGGTCCGGAGGCGAACCCAGATCCCTCGGCGTGGCGCACGGTGCTCAGCAAGGAACTGCTCGAACCCTGATCCTACTCTATCACCGCATGATCCGGCGCGGCCGACTGCGCGCGCAGGACGGCCTTGGTCGAGCCGATCATGATGGCGAGCGGGATCGCGCAGGCGGTGAAGATCATCACCATCTGGTAGTCGTGCGAGAATGCGATGATCTGGGCCTGCACTTTCACCATCAGGTCAGCCATGGCGCGGCCCTGGTCGGTCGCCAGATCGATCATGCCGCGTACGTTCGGCATCTGTAGTGCGTGATTGAACGGGTTGATGTGCTCCGACAGGATCGCGTAAGTGTAGCGCGAACCCTGCGTCAGTTGCGCGATCACCAGCGAGATCCCGATCGAGCTTGCGACATTGCGCATCAGGGTCAGCATCGAGGTGCCGTCGGTGCGCAAATGATTGGGCAGCGTCAGGAACGCGACCGTGGACAGCGGCACGAACACCAGGCCGAAACCAAAACCCTGCACCACGCTGACGATCACGATCTCGGTGCCGCCGGTCTGGTCGGTCCAGCCGGTCATGTAGAACAGCGAGGCCGCGGTCAGGCTGAGGCCGGAGATGATCAGCGTCCGCGCCTCGATATGGCGCATCATGCGGCCGACCAGCATCATCGCCACGAACGTGCCGCAGCCGCGACTCGCGAGCAAAAGCCCGGCGGTGATGATGGGATAGCCGATCACGTTCTGCAGGAAGGGCGAGGACAGCGCCATGGTCGAGAACAGCACCAGGCCCATCACGGCCATGAACACGCAGCCGCTGACGAAATTTCTGTCCTTGAACAGGGCGAACTGGATGAACGGCCGGTCGGTCGTCAGCGAATGCGCCAGGAAGTAGTAGAAGCCGATGGCCGCGATGATGAACTCGGCGATGATCTCGTTGGATTCCAGCCAGCCGAGCTGTTCGCCGCGGTCGAGCGCGAGTTGCAGCGAACCGATCGCGATTGCAAGCGCGGTGAATCCGAACCAATCGAAGCGCAATGCGAGATTTTTCTTGGTCTCGTCCATGAAGATGACGAGGCCGAGCACGGTGAAGATGCCGAACGGCAGGTTGACGAAGAACACCCAGTGCCAGGAATAGGTTTCGGTCAGCCAGGCGCCGAGCGACGGACCCATGATCGGCCCCATCATCACGCCCATGCCCCAGATCGCCATCGCCTTCGCCCGCTCTTGCAGCGAATAGGAATCCAGCATCACGGCCTGCGACAGCGGCACCAGCGCCGCGCCGAACACGCCCTGCAGCAGGCGGAACACCACCATCTGCGTAATGTCCTGCGCCAACCCGCACATCACCGAAGCTATCGTGAAGCCGGCCGAGCAGATGATGAAGATACGCTTGCGGCCGAAGCGGTTGGCGACCCAGCCGACCGGCGCGGTCATGATCGCGGCGGCGACGATGTAGGAGGTGAGCACCCAGTTGATCTGGTCTTGCGACGCCGACAGCGTGCCCTGCATATAGGGCAGCGCGACGTTGGCAATCGTCGTGTCCAGCGCCTGCATGATCGTCGCCGTCATGGCGCAGATCGTCACCATGTTCCGGCGAAGACCCGGAACGGCAGCTGATGATGTTCCCGGCGTCGTCATGGCGGCCTAGTCGTGGTCCTGGTTCGCCACCGCCGGCGACATGCCGAGCAGCGCGGGCAGTGAACGGCGATGGTTGGTGTCGATCGTGGCGTAGACGCTCATGCCGGCCTTCAGCCTGCGGACGAACTTGTCGTTCTTGTCGAAATAGATCCGCACCGGCACACGCTGCACCACCTTGACGAAATTGCCCGACGCGTTCTGCGGCGGCAGGATCGCAAACTGCGCGCCGGTGCCCGGCGACAGTGAGCCGACCGTGCCCTTGAACACATGGTTGGGGAAGGCATCGACTTCGATCGTGACGGTCTGGCCGACCGTGACGTAGGTGAAATCGGATTCCTTCGGATTGGCGTCGACCCAGGGGTTCGAGGTGTCGATGATGCTGAACACCGGCGCGCCCGCCATCACGAAGCGGCCAAGCTGGATCTGTTCGACCTGCGTCGCGATGCCGGCCATCGGCGCGCGCATCACGGTGTGGTCGAGATTGCGCTGGGCCTGGTCGAGCGCCGCCTGCGCCTGGGCGTAGGGCGGGAATTCCGCGATCGGCAGTTCGGGATTGCCCAGCAATTGTGCCTTGGCGGTCGCGATCTTCTGCTGCAGCAGCTGGTATTGCGCGCTGGCGGTGACGAGCGCGGTGGAAGCATTGTCGAGGTCGAGCTGCGAACCGTAATTGTTTTTCACCAGCGACGACTTGCGGTCGACGTCGCGCTTCTTCAGGTCCATGCCCTGCTGCGACAGCTCGGCCATCTGGCCGTAGATCTTGAGGTCGGCGATCAGATTGTCATAGGTGACCTTGGACTGTGCGAGAGTGGCCTTGGCTTGCGCGACGGCCAGCCGAAACGGGACCGGATCGATCTCGAACAGCACGTCGCCCGGAGCAACCTGCTGGCCCTCCTTCACCACGACCTTTTCGATCTTGCCGGAGATATCGGGCGTGATCAGCACTTTCTGCGCGCCGACATAGGCGTCGTCGGTGGTCACGTAGCGGCCGCCATTGAGATAGAACGTCACGCCGGCCACCAGCGCGACCAGCGGCAGCACCACCAGCAGCAGGAAGCGGCGATAGCGGCGCAGGCCGGCCATCAGCCGGCGGCGCGGCTCGGCGGCTTTCGGTTGCGACGGCGTTGCCGGGGCAGCTTTCTGTTCGGGCGGGAATTTGAGAACGGGATCAGCCATAACGCTGCTCCTTTCGCGGAGGTTCGTTCGCCGGATTCTGGATCGCGTTGCGAACGTTTTCCTTGATCAGGTCGAGTTGGTCGAGAAGGCGGTGGGCGTCGGCGGGATTGATGCCGGCAAGCGCGGTTGCGGTCAGTTCGGAACGGAGCCCGGCGAGCTTGCCGAGCAGGGGGCGCGCAGCCTTGCGCAGATAGAGGCGGTTGACGCGGCGGTCGCTCTGGTCGCCGCGGCGTTCGATCCAGCCATTGTCGCAGAGCTTGTCGATCAGCCGCGTCAGCGTGATCGGCTGCATCTCCATCTGTTCGGCGAGTTCCGATTGCTTCAGGCCCTCGGTGCGCTCCACCTTGGCCAGAACCGCCCATTGCGCGCGGGTGATGCCGTAACGCGCCGCCTGGCGGTCGGCATAGGCGCGCATCATCCGCTGCACCTCGCCGAGCGTAAACAGGAAGTTCATATCCACCGTACCGCGCATGGGCCCCGCCTCCGTAAGCTTGCCATATAATAAGCTTGCTTATGAATTCTGCATGGCGGGTTAACAGGGGCCTGATCCGCTTCCAGCACATGGCTGGGAACCGGGTCAGCCCGGGCTATGGGATTGGCCGTCGAACTGCTACAAAAGTCCGATATGACCCTGACCAAGCCGACATTTCCCGCGCCCGACCACGATCACGGCCGCTGCACCGCGGACGCGATGGCGCATGCGGAGAAGGTTTGCGCGCGGCGGACCCAGAAATTCACCCCGATCAGGCGGCAGGTGCTGCAGGCGCTTTTGTCGAGCCACCGTCCGCTGGGCGCCTATGAGGTGATCGACGAACTCGCCAAGTCGATGCCGCGGCCGGCGCCGATCACAGTGTACCGTGCGCTCGATTTCCTGATGGAGAACGGCCTCGTTCACCGGATCGAGAGCCGCAATGCCTTCCTCGCCTGCGCGCATGACCATGACGAGACCTCGATGGTGGCGTTTCTGATCTGCGATCATTGCGGCTCGGTCGGGGAAATTCCGGCGGCGCCGGTGGCGCAAAGCCTCAACGCGGCGGCGCGCGCCTCCGGATTTGCACCGAAGCTTTCCGTGGTCGAGATCGCGGGCACCTGCGCTCATTGCCAAAAATAATAACAACACGGCGTCCAAGCCGTGCCGTGAGGAACAATGCCCGCTAAAGAGATATCTCCGTCCCCCGGGCGTGCGCTCACCCCGGGCGCCATCGCCTTGGTGCTGATGCTGTGCCTGAGCTGGGGTTTTAACCAGATCGCGGTGAAACTCGCGCTGCCGGATGTGCCGCCGATGATGCAGGCGCTGATCCGTTCCGCCGGCGCGTTGCCGGTCATGCTGTTCGCCGGCTGGCTGCGCGGGGTGAAATTCTTCGAGCGCGACGGTTCGCTGGTGCCAGGCCTCGTGGCCGGCACGTTGTTCGGCATCGAGTTCGTGCTGATTTTCACCGGGCTGGTGTTTACGTCGGCGTCGCGCGCGGCGGTGTTCCTCTACACCGCGCCGTTCTTCGTCGCGCTCGGCTCCCACCAGTTTCTCGGCGAGCGTCTGAGCGTGCTGCAATGGAGTGGACTGGGGCTCAGCTTCGCGGGCGTTGCGCTCGCGATCGGCGTGCCGCAACCGAACGTCGATGCGAAGGTTTTGCTCGGCGACTTGCTGGTCGTCGCCGGCGGCGCGCTATGGGGCGCGACCACACTGATCGCCAAGGGCACGCGCCTGCGCAACGCCGCGCCGGAAAAGGCGCTTGGCTACCAGGTCGCGATCTCGATCCCGATCCTGGGCTTCGCATCGTGGCTGTTCGGCGAAAAGATCACCCACATGCCGAGCGCGCTGTCGATCTCACTGCTGGCCTATCAGGCGTTCTGGGTGGTGGGATGCACGTTCGTGATATGGTTCGCGCTGGTGAAGAGGTATTCGCCGAGCAAACTATCCTCGTTCACCTTCATCACGCCGCTGTTCGGCGTCGTCGCTGCCTACTTCATCATGCACGATACGCTGACCATCGCCTTCGGCGTCGCGGCGCTGCTGGTCGTTGCGGGGCTCTATCTCGTGAACAAGCCGGATCCGAAGGTCACGCCGGATCCGAATTTGCCGGCGTAACTAGCCCGTCTCGATCGGCAGCGCAGCGTCTCTGGCCCATTCGCCCATCGAGCCGTCGTAGAGCGTGAGATTGTCGTAGCCGAGCCGGTGCAGCAGGAACAGATCGACGGTCGCCGAGATGCCGCCGCCGCAATAGGCGACGACACGCTTGTCTTTCGTAATGCCCTGCGCCTTGAATTTGGCCTCCGCCTCGCCAAGCGGGATGAACGCCTTGGTCTGCGGATCGAGCAACGTCGCGGCCGACACGTTGCAGCTGCCGGGCACGCGGCCGGGACGGCCGTAGCGGCTGGGCTCCAACCCCTTGTGGAATTGCGGGCCGAGCGCGTTGACCACGACGGTGCCGCGCTCCGACGTCGCCGCGAGCGTCTGGTGTTTGTCGACGAAAAATCCGCTTCTGGGCTTGGCGGTGAATGTTGCCGGCTTGGATACCCTTCGCAGGTCCGGTTTCGAGCGAGCGGCCTTCGAGCTTCCATTTGTCGAGACCGCCGTCGAGCACGGCGACGTTCTCGAAGCCGAGCGAGGTGAGCATCCACCAGAATCGCGTCGCCCACATCGGCGTGCCGATGCTGTAGAGCACGACCCGACTTGCGTTGGAGACGCCGTGACGGCCGAACGCATTCTCGAGATAGCCAACATCCGGCATCATGAAGCGAAGCGCTGTCTTGGGATCGGAGAACTCGCCCTGCAGATCCAGAAAGTCCGCGCCCGGAATATGACCGGCTTCGAAGGTGTGACGTCCCGGTACGGCGAGATAGGGCTCGCCGGAGCCTTCGGGAGCCGGTTCGAGATAAGTGGTGCAGTCGAACAGGCGCAGATCTGCCTGATCCAGGATTTCAGCGAGTTCCGCTGTAGAGATGAGTTCGTTACGCCCCGGCATGGTCGCCTCCCGCTACTTTCCAGCGATGCTAGGGCCCTGATGGGGCTATGAAAAGGCGGCCGGGCCGCATGCCCGCCCTTTCAATTTGGCGATTCCTGTCCAATATAGCGGTTAACGAAAAGACGAGGTCTGCTGTCTCGCCGGGTGGCCGCCGCAATGGTCTTAAGATATTGAATATAAACCGTAAAAATCCATCTGTGACGAGCCGCACTGCGCTTTTGCCGCCCCCTTGGTGAATGTCACCAAAACCTGATATTCGAGACCCCCATGAACAAGCCCGAAATGATCCCGCAAGACGACATCGCCGGTCCCAGCGCCCGGCATCAAACCACCCAGGTCATGGTCGGCAACGTCGCCGTCGGCGGGGGGGCGCCGATCGTCGTCCAGTCGATGACCAACACCGATACCGCCGATATCGAAGGCACGATCGCGCAGGTCGCGGCGCTGTCGCGCGCCGGATCGGAAATGGTGCGCATTACCGTCGATCGCGATGAAGCCGCCGCCGCCGTTCCGCACATTCGCGATGGCCTGCGCAAGCAGGGCATCACCACGCCCCTGATCGGCGATTTCCACTACATCGGCCACAAGCTGCTCGCCGAATATCCGGCCTGCGCCGAAGCGCTCGACAAATACCGCATCAATCCCGGCAATGTCGGCTTCAAGAACAAGCGCGACACCCAGTTCGCCGACATCATCGAGATCGCCAACAAGAACGACAAGGCGGTCCGCATCGGCGCCAACTGGGGTTCGCTCGATCAGGAATTGCTCACCAAGCTGATGGACGAGAACACGGCCTCGCCGAACCCGCGCGATGCCCGCGCGGTGACGCGCGAGGCCATGGTGCAGTCGGCCTTGCTTTCCGCCGCGCGGGCGCAAGAGCTCGGCATGCCCAAGAACAAGATGATCCTGTCGGCAAAGGTTTCCGCCGTGCAGGATCTGATCGCGGTCTACCAGACGCTGGCCTCGCGTTCGGACTACGCGATCCATCTCGGCCTCACCGAAGCCGGCATGGGATCGAAGGGCATCGTGGCTTCGTCGGCCGCGCTCGGCATTCTGTTGCAGGGCGGTATCGGCGACACCATCCGCATTTCGCTGACACCCGAGCCCGGCGGCGATCGTACCCTTGAGGTGCAGGTCGCGCAGGAATTGCTGCAGACCATGGGCTTCCGCACCTTCGTGCCGCTGGTTGCGGCATGCCCGGGCTGCGGCCGCACCACCTCGACCACGTTCCAGGAACTGGCGCGCTCGATCCAGGATTTCATCCGCACGGAAATGCCGGGCTGGAAGACGCAATATCCCGGCGTCGAGGAACTGAACGTCGCCGTCATGGGCTGCATCGTCAACGGGCCCGGCGAATCCAAGCACGCCAATATCGGCATCTCGCTGCCCGGCACCGGCGAAGCCCCGGCCGCGCCTGTCTTCGTCGACGGCAAGAAATTCCGCACCCTGCGTGGACCGTCGATCGCCACCGACTTCAAGGCGCTGGTGATCGACTATATCGACCAGCGTTACGGCGCGAGCGCCAAGACGCCGGAGACGACCGCGGCGGAGTAGGGCGCCTTCCGATCTTTCTCGAAAACGAGCGCGATGAGACTCCATCGCGCTCGTTTGCGTTTGCAGATGTCGCTGCGACCACGCTGCATAGCGCCCTGCAGTAGTGGCAGCGCGTCAACACATCCTTGACCAAATCAGGACAAAGTTTCGGCGCACGACGCCGCCTCACTTGCCTTTATGGCAGGGCGTTGGGACGGTGCCTCCCAGTACGCAAAAATAACAAGAAAACGGGGGCTCTATGGCAACCACGTTCGAATTCGCTACGCCGGAGCAAGCCTCCAAGCAACAGCGCATCAACACGCCGCCGGATCGGCCGCGTACAACCATGTGGCGAAGCGTTGCAACCTGCCTCATGGTTGCGTCGATCGCCGGGAGCTCCGCCGCGCAATCGGTTTCTGCCGCACCCGGCGATGACGAAATCCGCATCGGCAACACGATGCCCTACAGCGGACCGGCTTCCGCCTACGGCGTGATCGGCAAGACGCTGGCCGCCTACTTCGACAAGGTGAACGCCGAAGGCGGCGTCAACGGTCGCCGGATCAAGTTCATCTCCTATGATGATGGCTACACCCCTGCCAAGACGGCCGAACTGACTCGCAAGCTGGTCGAGCAGGACCGCGTTCTCGTGATGTTTGGAAGCGTCGGCGGTGCGACGAGCGCGGCGGTCCGGCCTTATCTGAACACGAACAAGGTTCCGCAGCTGTTCAACGCATCAGGTCCGGCGATGTGGGACCAGCCGCAGGAATTTCCCTGGACGATGGGTTGGCAGCCGAACTACCAGACCGAAGGCCGCATCTACGCGCAATATCTGCTGGAGAACCATCCGCGCGGCAAGATCGCAGTGCTGTATCAGGACGATGCGTTCGGCAATGACGCCCTCAAGGGGTTGAAGGACGGGCTGGGCACAAAAATTCCGATCGCCGCGCTCGCGCCTTATAAGGTCACCGACCCGTCGATCGATCCGCAGATCGCCAAGCTGAAGGCTTCGGGCGCCGACATCTTCGTCAATTTCACGACCCCGAAATTCGCCACCATCGCCATCCGCCGCGCCGCCGAACTCGGCTGGCGACCGGTTCAACTGCTGGAAGCGGCTTCCAACTCGGTCGCGGTGCTTAAGCCCGCCGGCCTGGAGAATGCCGAAGGCGTGCTGTCGGCCGGCTATTATCTCGAGCCCGACGATCCCCTGACCGCCAACGATCCCGCGTTTCGGGATTGGTCCGCCTTCATGGACCGTTATGCGACGGGCCTGTCCAAGAGCGACGGCCTGACGTCCTACAGCTACGCGCTGGCGAGAACCATGGTCGAAGTGCTGCGCCGAAGCGGCGACGACCTGTCCCGCGAAAATATCATGCGGCAGGCGGCCACGTTGAAGGGCCTGCAGATACCGATGCTGATCCCGGGCATTGCGATCAATACCAGCCCCAGCGATCACGCCCCGATCGAGCAGATGCAGATGCAGCGGTTCACGGGCGGAAAATGGGAACGTTTCGGACCGGTGCGCAGCGGCATCGATGCCGGCAGCGTCAGTGAATCCTTCAAGACGATCTTCCAGTACGGCACGGCGAAACGCGATCTGGCCGTCAAGATGAACACCAATACGGTGTCCGTCATGACCGGCTCGTTCGGCAGCACCTATGCGCAGATCGGCGCGGATCTCGGCTCGGTGCTGGACAATGGCGAGAGCCTGCGGTTGTTGCCGGTTCTCGGCCGCGGATCGGTTCAGGCGGTCGCCGACATCCTGCTATTGCGGGGCGTGGATGCCGGCATCGTGCGCAAGGACACGCTCGCTTATCTCGAGCGCAAGGATTTCGCCAGCAGCATCCGCCAGCAGCTCGTTTACGTCACCAAGCTGTTCAACGAGGAGATGCACGTTCTCGCATCGAAGTCGATCCGCAGTCTGAAGGAACTGGACGGCAAGACGGTCGTCGTCGATCAGCCGGATTCCAGCACCTTCGTGACGGCGATCAACGTGTTCGAGCGGCTGAACATCAAGCCGCATCTGGTCTACAACGAACCGCGGCTGGCGGTCGAAGCACTGCGCCGCGGCGAGGTCGATGCCATCCTCGCCGTCGAGGGCAAGCCTTCGCAATGGCTGGGCCAGATCAGGGATCCCAATTTGCATCTGGTGCCGGTCGAGTATGATCGAGCCCTTCAGGCAGACTATCTGCCTTCCAAGCTGAACTCGGACGATTATCCGAACCTGATCGGCAGCGGCGCCGTGGTCGATACCATCGCCGGCGAGGCGATCCTGGCGGCTTACCACTGGCCCGCCAACAACGACCGCTATCGCCGTCTCGCGCTGCTGGTCGAATCGCTTTTCACCAAACTGCCTCAGTTGCAGAAGCCGCCGTTCCATCCGAAATGGAAGGAGCTGTCGCCGCGGGTGCCCGTCGAAGGCTGGACGCGGTTTGAAGCCGCGCAGGAGTGGCTCAACCGAACCTATCCGACCGCGGCGGTGGCGCCGGCTGCGACGGTCGGAGAGGCTCCGCCGCCGCCGCGGGCCGCCAATCCGCCGGTCAGCCGTAACGATCCGCTGTTCCGCGAGTTCATGGATTGGCGCGCGAGCCGCCAGAAGGCCAACAACGTCAACCGCTGACGTGCAGGCTGCGGTCGGTATTGCGCTTCGGATCGTCTGGACTACGATGTCTCCCAATCAAGAACGATTGGGAGAAAGCCGATGTCTTCGCTGTCCGGCAAGCAGGGACCACGCTATCGCCACGCCGCCGGCGAATCCGAGCCTTATGAAACCATCGGCGTCGAAAAGCTGACCCCGATCATCGGCGCGGAGATTTCCGGCGTCGATATCGGCAGGCTCGTCTCGGAGGAGGCGCGCTCCAACCGCCAGATGGATGAGATCCATCGCGCGCTCGCTGAAAATCTCGTGATCTTCTTTCGCGACCAGCACATCACCCCGGCGCAGCATCTCGCCTTCGGCCGCAAGTTCGGCGAACTGCATGTGCACCCGGCCGCGCCGAACGAGGGCGATCCGGCGCTGATGAAGATCTATGCCGACAAGGATTCTCCGCGTGCCAATGGCGAGGGCTGGCACTCGGACGTCTCCTGCGACGTCGAACCGCCGATGGGATCGATCCTCTACATCAAACAATGCCCGCCGCGCGGCGGCGACACGCTGTTCGCCAACATGTATGCGGCTTACGAGGCGCTGTCGGATCGGATGAAAACCTATCTCGACGGGCTCACCGCATTGCATGACGGCGAGCAGACCTATCGCGGGCTGTATGCGAATTACGGCGTCGCCGACCGGATGGAATATCCCCGCGCCGAACACCCGGTGGTGCGCACGCATCCGGTGACGGGCAGGAAGGCGCTCTATGTCAACCGCGGCTTCACCCGCTTTGTCGTCGGCATCCCGCGCGACGAGAGCGACGCCATGCTGGCCTATCTTTACCAGCATGCGGAGAACCCGCTGTTCCAGTGCCGCTTTCGCTGGACCGAAAACGCCATCGCGTTCTGGGACAATCGCTGCGCCCAGCACCGCGCGATGTGGGACTACTGGCCGCACACACGGTCAGGCACGCGGGTGACCGTGAAGGGCGAGCGGCCGGTCTAATTCGCGATCCTTCGTTGTGACCGGTGGGTTACGCCTTCGACTAACTCACCTGCGAAATACGAGCCGCTAATTCACAACGGCTCATCGTCATCGCCGTGGCGATCGTGCTTCGGTGTCGCGAGGTCGCCGTCCTCGTAGTCGTCGTCCTCGACTGGAGCCGGAATATGCTCCGGCTTCTTCGGCTTGTCGCCGTCCTGCTTCGGAGGCTCGTTCTTCCTGCCTGTTCCGCCCATCTGATGCCTTTTTCCGCCGGATAAATTGGCGTTGCTCTGCATGCCGATTCGGAGTATCGGCATGACTTCAATCTAATCGCGTTGGGCCGGAATGTTAGCTTCGGCCACAGAAACTTTCCCGTCCTTTTTGCGGCGTTTTGTCCAAAAGGGCTTTCACACGGAGCCAGCATGAAGAAGCCCCGCCCTGCGGCGGAAGAGCCGCAGCCGCGCAAAGTCATCCGCGCCGACAAGGCGCCGACCACCGGTTACTCGCTGGTGGTGGACGGTCATTTCAAGTCGCATCACGACACGGTTGAGGCCGCCGAAGAAGCCGGCATGGCGCTGAAGAACAGGTTTCAGATGCTTCAGGTGCAGGTCTATGACGCCGAGAACAAGACGCGTTCGATGATCGATTGGCCGGGCCCGGCGTAAACGCTGCCAGCGTATTTTTCTTTCTTACCGTCGCGGCTACAATCGCAAGGATCGACGGATGCCGTTGTGAGGCGTTATGTCTCCTCACGTCGTCCCGGCCTTGAGCCGGGACCCATATGTGGACGGCCCCCGTGCTGCAAGAGTTTTCGATGGTCTGATCGGATCGCTTGCATCCATATGTCCGGCCTGTTGGTGCGGTTGGTTAAACCGCTGGCCAAGATGGTTTTCCGCGAAGCGAGTTCCAAACACGCCAGCGACCTTTACAGGCCAATGGGTCCCACGGATTGTCTCGCAGCTCGGATCGATCGATCCTTCCATCTGTCTCCTTTTGCAGCTCCGGCTCAACCGGTTGGCGACTTGGCCGACCGGCTGATCTCTTAGGCAGCTAGCTTCGATGCCACAGGCATCCGCGCGCCATCGTAACTCTCGCCCGTCGTCAGCAGCTTCCAGGCAATGCGGGCAGTCTTGTTGGCGAGCGCCACCGCCGCGAGCTTCGGCGGCTTGCGCGCCAGCAGCGCAACGAGCCAGGGCGACGGACGACCGCGGCCCTTCTTCGCCTGCTGGATCACGGAGGTGGCTCCCGCCACCAGCACGCTGCGCAGCATCTCATCTCCGGCGCGGGTGATCTTGCCGATCCGGGTCTTTCCGGCGGTGGAATGATCTTTCGGCGTCAGCCCGATCCAGGCCGCAAAGTGCCGGCCCGACGGGAACAGTCGGGGATCGGGAGCTTTCATGACCAATGCCGTGGCGCCGATCAGCCCGATACTTGGAATCTTTGCCAAGCGGCAACTGTCGGTATTTGCACGGTGCCAGGCCATCAGCCGGGCCTCGACCGCCTTCAGTTCGACCTGCAACCGGGCGTAGTCGCGCCCCTGCAGCGCAAACATCTCACGCGCCAGCGCCGGCAGGCTCTCATCCCGGGCGATCTGCGCCAGCAGCGGCTCTACCTTGACCAGCCCCTTTACTGTGATCACGCCGAACTCCGCCGCATAACCCCGGATTGCGTTGCTGAGCTGGGTTCGTCTGGTCATCAGTTGCTGGCGAACGCCTATCAGCATCAGCGCCGCCTGCTGCTCCTCGCTCTTCACCGGCACGAACTGCATGGTCGGCCGGCTCATCGCCTCGCACAGTGCCTCGGCGTCGCGCCCGTCGTTCTTGTTGCGCTTGACGTATGCCTTCACGTGCTGCGGCGCGATCAGCTTCACTTTATGCCCGAGCTTGCTAAGCTCCCGCGCCCAATAATGCGCGGCGCCGCAGGCCTCCATCCCAACCACGGTTGGCGCCTGTTGGACAAAAAACGCCAGCAAATCGTTGCGCCGCACCTTCCTGCGCAGCACCGGCCGCTCCGAGGCATCAACCCCATGCAGCTGAAAAAGATTCTTCGACGTATCCATTCCAATTCGGATAATCTGGTCCACGGACGGCTCCCTTGTCTGAGATTTGCAACAAACTCATTCTGGCACAAATGATGCCGTAGGGGGCCGTCCACACCATCACGCCGCGGCTTATCGATAGGGCAATCGGGTGAGACATATTCTGACGCAACTGGCGCCGGTGGCTATGGGTCCCGGCTCAAGGCCGGGACGACGTGCCCCTGCTTCGCTTTGCGCTCTCGGCCCGCGATGAGCCTCAGGTTCGTCGTCCGCCGTTCTGCTGGCTCGCCAGCCAGTCGGACAGGGCCACCGGCTTTTCGTTCGCCCGCTTGGCGGCAGACGGTTTCCGTGCGGCCTTCGCGGCGGGAGCACGTTGCGGCTCGGCTGCCTCGCGCGCGAGCCGCAGCGCCTTCAGCTTCGCCATGTTGTCGAGCACAGCCTTGGAACTGGCGTCGCGCTCGGCCTTGCCGGATCTTGCGTCGTCGGCGGCCCTTGCTGCCTTGTCGGCGCGGGCCTGGGCGCGATCACGATCTTCCTTCGTCATATCTTGTCAGCCTTTTTTCGCGGCCTTCTTGGCCTTGCTCTTCACCGCCGGTGGCGGCGGATTTTCGAGGTCGGCTGCCTCCTTTGCCAGACGGAGCGCGCGCAGCTTCTCGGTCCGCTTTCGGATCGCGACGTCGGCGGCTGCGATCTCGGCCATCGCCTTGATGCCCTCGACTTCCTGGGTGCGCTTGCGGTTCAGCCTGATTTCCTTCAGTTCCGCGGCGCTCTTCGGCTCATCGTCCATGTCATACCTCTGAAATCACGACAGATATCGTCGAGCGGTCCCGGCGGCGGTTTACCACGGATCGGGGAACAGAGGATGTTATTTTCGGTCGAAAAAGCCCCGGTTTCTTATCAATTCAGCCCTCATGCTGAAGGGCCGCTTCATCCTCCACCTCATCGGGCGCGGCCTGGTCGAAACTCGCCAGCCAGGCGGTCAGCGCCGCCGAAGCGTGTCCCTGCGACTTCATCTGCCGCAAGGCGATGCGGACGCTGATGCGGCCGTGGCGATCACCGGCGACCACCGTGGGCGGCTCGCCGGCAAGCACCGCATCGACCACCCGCCGCTTGGTCGCGAGCGCTGCGGGATCGCCGCACGCGGCCATCATCGCCTGAAAGGCATCATGGTGCGTGGCATCGAACGGCCGCGGCTCGCCGAGGGCGTCGCGCGCCGGATGCGGCGGATAGAGATGCGCGCAGGGTACCATTCCGTCAGGCACCGGTTCGGTCGCGGGATGAGTCCGGCGGTTGCGCAGCAATCTCGGCAGGACATGGGTGTGCGGGCCTTCCGGGCTCTTGCCCGACGGCGGCGGGATCGGCTGATACACCTCGATGCGCCCAAGCTGACTGAAGAAGACGCGATGCGGATTGGCCGCGAGGATCATGCCCATCGCGGGATTGCCGGGCTCGAAGACGTCGCGGCCCGCATGTTCGCGCAGACGGCTTGAAAGGGATTCGTCGGCCCTGACGCAAAAATCAGCGTGCAGCGCGCCAAACCCGAGATCGAACAGGACCGAATGACGGTCTTCTTCGCGTGGCGCGTCGCGATCTGGGCCGATCTCGGTGAGGGCTGTGCGTAGGCTCATGGCGCAGTCCTGTTTCGGCAGGCAAAGCGAAACCCGCTGGCTCCATCCGGTCTTGGTGAGCCCTTCCGACGCGAAGGCGCGTGGGGCGGTATCCGGTTTCAGCACGATGGCGCCGCGCGACGTCACGGCCGAAAGGATTTTTCCTGAACTGACGAGCCGTACCTGCTCATCAGGGTCGCGCGCAAAATTCGGCGATGGCGCCAAAGGTGCCGAGGCTCCATTGCGTACCGGGATTGGATATTTCCCGCTGCAGGAGATCGATGGCGGCGGCGCTCATCGAAGCCGCCGGAACGAAAATGATGCAGACATGAAAAGGCATTCTCCCGGGAAATATCAAGGGAGAATACCGTCTTGTCAGGTCAGGACAAGCCGGTCCGGCGGGAGGCCGAGCCGGCTGTTGCGATCAGAACGTGGCGCCGGCCTTTACCATGTAGGTACGTCCGGGCAGCGGGTAGGCGGCAAAGCGGCCGGGCGTGAACGAACTGGCGATGGCGTAGTCGTAATACTGCGCGTCGAACAAATTGATCGACGCCAACGGACCAGAAGAAGCGATCGTAGGCGCCGCTCAGTTTCAGGTCGACGGTTGCACTCGCGGGAATGCGGCGCTGGGTGTTGGCCTGGTCGTTGTCCATGATGCGCTCGCTCCAGGCTCGCACCGTGG
Source organism: uncultured Alphaproteobacteria bacterium (assembly GCA_963742935.1). Taxonomy (GTDB): domain Bacteria; phylum Pseudomonadota; class Alphaproteobacteria; order Rhizobiales; family Xanthobacteraceae; genus Bradyrhizobium. The sequence continues at coordinate 131,685 of CAVUOI010000054.1, forward strand.
CGTCGAACACCAGATAGTTCTGCCAGATGTTCCAGGTCACGCCGCCGCTTGCGGTGTAGTGCGACACCAGCGGCACGTCCTTGCCTTCGAACTGGCCCTCGCGAAACACGGCGCGGGTGTAGGCCATACCACCGCGCAGCAGCACGGTGTCGGTGACGCGCAGCGACGCGCTGGTTTCCGAGCCGTAGCGACGGGTCGGATCGAGGTTGGTGTTGTAGAACAGCACCGGGATTGAAATGGATCTCGTTTTCGAGGTCCATGTTGTAGATGCTCGTTTGCATCTGGAAGCCGCCGCTCTTGACGCGGAAGCCGCCCTCGATGTCGTGCGAGGTCTGGGTCTTCAGCCCGAAATCGTGCGGCGGACCGGGGAAGAAGGGGCGGACCGAACGCAGGGCCGGAGGAAACACGTTCGTCGACGGTCGGGCGTTCGGAACGCGCGTGCGGCGCGGCCGAATACCGAGAACACGTCATTGAAGCGATGCTCGAGGCCGACATGCAGCGCGTAGTTGGTTTCGTTGCTGTTTAGCGGGGAGGCGAGCGCTGCAATTGAAGAACCGAAGAGCCGGGCGCGGTGGGGTCGAGGCGATCCCGCGCGCTCAGGCCAGGTGTTTTGAACCCGGGCGCCATAGGAGAAATCAGTGCGTCGGCAACAGGCCCAAGGTTTGCTGCCAGTAGCCGGCCAGCGATTGTTGCGACAGGTCGTAGACATGGATCGGCGGAAGGCCCTTGAACGCGGCCGGTCCGAATTATACGTCGCATCATAGTAGTCGATGCCGGTCAGGATCTGCGACGGCAACCCGAACAGCGAATTCTTGATGCTCAGATCGCGGCGTGATCGACCAGGTCTGCAGATGGCGCATCGATATAGTTGAAGGGAAGCTCGGAAACGGCGAGCCGCCGGTCCGTGCCGAAGAATCCGCCCTGCGATTTCTTGTCGCGCACGCCACCATCCACGATCAGGTCGACGCCGTCGAGGATCGTCTTGGTGAAGCCGGCCGTAGCACTAGCGCCCTGCTGGTTGCCATAATCGAACGGCGTGTTGGTGCCCTTGCGGTCGGTGACGAGCTGATTGAGCCCGATGCGAGGGATCGACCGTGCGGCCGCCGGGAAAGCCGAGCTTCTGGTCGTCGCCGGTGACGGTGAAGAACGCCTTGAGGTCCGGTGTCGTGTAGTTGAGGTTACCGACGCCGTTCTTCTGGTCCAGCGCGTTGTTTTCGCGATAGCCGTCGGACTTGATGGCGTTGCCGTAGAACGAGGTCGACCACGGCCCGTAATTGGTCGCTGCCGAGATATTCGCAAGGCGCGTGTTGAACGAGCCGACACCGGCCTCGGCCCGCATCGTCACCGGCGGACCGCCGACACCGCTTTTCAGGACGATGTTGATGACACCGCCGATTGCGTTGTCGCCGTAAAGCACCGCGCCGCTGTTGCCGCGCGTGATCTCGATGCGCTCGATCGATTGTAGCGGGATGGTCGAGAGATCGACCTGCGCCATGTCGACGTCATTGAGGCGGCGGCCGTTGACCAGAATGAGCGTATTCGAGGTGGCAAAGGCGCCGAAGCCACGCAGGTCGACGGAGGTCTTCGCACCATTCGCCGTAACGCCGTACAGCGAGGTCAGCTGCACGCCAGGTACCTGACCTAGAATGTCAGGCAAATTGTTCGATGGCGAACGGGCGATGTCTTGGGCCGTGATCACAGTCGACGAAGCGCCGACAATGCCGTTGAACTGTCGCACGCCGCTGCCTGTGCCGCCGGCGTCAGCCGTACCCGGGCTTGCGCCATCGGAAGCCCGGTGCCGGCGCCGCGCGAGGGCCGGGCTGTCCGTGCCGGGCGCGTCGTGGTGCCGCTGCCGTCATTGTCCAGCGGCCGGGCGCGGGTCTTGTTCGGGTCGGTGGGCGCGCTGACCTCGACCGGGGGCAGGGCCGTCGGCGGCGTTTGCGCCGAAGCGAGCGAGCCGTTCAGCGCAAGGATGCTGGTGGCGAGCAAAAGCGCGCTGCGCCGCTTCGCGGCTTCGATGTTGAAAGACATAAGTACAGGCCTCGGTATGACGTCAGTGGCACGTCACAGCGAACCCAGTCTCACCATCGCGCTTCTCGCGAACCAGTGAAGCTAATGTCTGTACTCCCCGACCGACATCTTCGCGTGTGACCACGGCTGACGGCAGGTCTCCTGGCTCGCGGGTCGTTACCCCATCGTCGCCTTCCCAGGACCGAGATTCCCAGTGGCAATTGACGAAGGATTCGCCGCTTACAGTTGCGGGGGCAGCCGCGGAATTGGGGAATTTCCCCTCACCGCATTCCCTTTTGATCCCCAAAACGGGAACCGTCGGAAATTATGTTAGAAGTTTGCCAAAGTTCGAGTCAATCCGCCTTGGGCGCCGTTGCGATCCTCATTGGACGAGTGCGCTATTTTTGCCGCATCAGCCCGTCCGCCCGAGCGGCTGTACCGCGGCACGCAAACCTGCTTAGGGATCGTCGATGAGTGTTGAGGCTGTAACCCTGACCAACGCGGATGCCGCGCGCCGAAGGATCGGCGCGACCGCGGCACTTGCTGCCCTCGTTGTGCTGCTGGCGCTGATCTCGCTCGGCGTCGGGCCGGTGCGGTTGTCGCCGCTGTCGGTGGCGGAAGCGCTGTTCGGCGGCGGCAGCGACGTGTCGCAGGTGATCGTGCGGGAAATCCGCCTGCCGCGGACGCTCTTGGCGCTGGCGATCGGCGCCATTTTGGGATTGTCGGGCGCGGCGCTGCAGGGCCTGTTGCGCAATCCGCTGGCCTCGCCCTCGCTGTTCGGCGCGCCGCAATCGGCCGCCTTCGGCGCGGTGCTGGTGATCGCGCTGGGGCTGGCCGACGTGCGCTCCTATGCGCTGCCGGTCGCGGCAATCATCGCGGCGTTTGCATCCGTGTTCGCGCTGCTCTCGATCGCCGGGCGCAATGCCGGGCTTTTGATTCTCATTCTCTCAGGCCTTGCGATTTCGAGCTTTGCGGGGGCTGCCACCGCGCTGGTGATGAACCTCTCCAGCAATCCCTTCGTGGTGCTGGAGATCGCGTTCTGGCTGCTCGGCTCGCTGGAGGACCGCAGCTTTCAGCATGTGATGCTGGCATTTCCCTTCATCATTGCCGGCGGCATCATGCTGCTCAGCCAGCGCCATGCCTTTCGCGCGCTGAGCCTCGGCGAAGAAACCGCGCAAAGCCTCGGCGTCGATGTCGGCCGGCTGCGGCTGTTCGTCATTTCGGGCGTGGCGCTCGGCGTCGGCGGCGCGGTCGCCGTCACCGGCACCATCGGCTTCATCGGGCTGGTCGCGCCGCATCTGATGCGGCCGTTGATCGGGCACGATCCAGGGCGGCTTTTGGTGCCGAGCGCGCTGGCGGGCTCGGCGCTGCTGCTGGCCGCCGATATCGCGGTGCGGATCATCCCCTCGACATCGGACATCAAGGTCGGCGTGCTGACCTCGATCATCGGCGTGCCGTTCTTCCTCTATCTGATCATGCGCGAACGTCGCGCACTCGGCGGAGGTGTCGCATGAGCGGAGTGCTGCTGACCGCAAGCGGGCTCAACGTGCGGCTTGGCACTCGCGTGGTTCTCCAGGACGTCTCGCTCGCATTGTCGCCGGGGCATCTGGTGTCGCTCGTCGGGCCGAACGGCGCCGGCAAGACCACGCTGCTGCGGGCGCTGGCGGGATTGATCCCGTCCGAGGGCGAGATCGAAATCGGCGGCGAGGCGCTGTCGTCACTGCCGCTGCGCGAACGCGCAAAACGCTTCGGCTATTTGCCGCAGGGCCATGTCGTGCACTGGCCGCTGCCGGCGCGCGATATCGTGGCGCTCGGCCGCTATCCGCATGGCGCCACCGATCCGGCACGGCTGTCGCCTGCGGATCAGGAAGCGGTGCTGCGTGCGATGCAGGCGGTCGACGTCATGGCGTTCAGCGATCGCCGCGTCACCGAATTGTCCGGCGGCGAGCGCAGCCGCGTGGCGCTGGCCCGCGCGCTGGCGGTGGAGGCGCCGGTCATCCTGGCCGACGAGCCGACCGCCTCGCTCGATCCGCGGCACCAGATCGACGTCATGAAGAATCTGCGCGCCACCGCCGACAACGGCGTGCTCGTCATCGTCGTGACGCACGATCTGGGGCTGGCCGCGCGTTTCGCTGATCATGTGCTGGTGCTGCGCGAAGGCCGACTGGTGTCGCAGGGCGCGCCGGCAGAAGCACTGTCCGAGCAGGTGATGGCGGACGTGTTCAGGATCTCCGCCTATCGCGCGGAATTCCAGAGCGAGGCTGTGATCGTGCCGTGGGCGGATATCTGATGCGACGGTGGCTGGCATTATTGGTAGGGGTGATGGTGCTCGCGTTGCCGGGCAGTGCCGCTTCTGCCGCCAATCTGCCGCGTATGGTTTCGATGAATGTCTGCACCGACCAATTGGTGCTGACGCTGGCCGATCCCGAACAGATTCTGGGATTGAGCCGGTTTTCGCGGGACGGCTGGCAATCGAAGGCGGGCGATCTGAGCCGCTATCCGGTGCTGTCGGGGGGCGCCGAGGATGTGCTGCTCATCAGGCCTGACATCGTCGTCGCCAGCGCGTTCGACAAGCGCTCGACGCGAGAGCTGTTGAAGTCCAAGGGACTTCGTCTCGCCGAACTCACGGTGCCGCGCACCCTCGACGAAGCGCGGCAGCAGATCCGCGAGGCCGGCGACATCATGGGGCATCCCGATCGCGCGGCGGCGGAAATTGCGCGGCTCGATGCGGCGCTGGCGCGCGCCCGCGGCGCGGTCTCGGAGCGGCATTATCGCGTGCTGCCATTGTCGCGACGCGGCTGGGTGGCGGGCAGCGACAGTTTTGTCGGCTCGCTGCTGGGTGACATCGGCCTGCGCAGCGCAGCCGGCGATCTCGGCTTCAGCTTCGGCGGATTTGCCTCGCTGGAAGCGATCGTGAACTTGAGGCCCGACTTCATCGTGGTGTCGCAGGCCGGTGACAGAGCAAGGGACGACGGCCAGGCCTTCCTGCTGCATCCCGCGCTGGAGCGCTTCTACCCGCCGGAAAAACGCATCGTGATTCCGGAGCGGATGACCGAGTGCGGCGGTGTGTTGCTGGCCGATGCGCTCGATGCATTGGCGGCGGAGTTGAAGCGGGTAGGAAAGTAGGGTTCGGATACAAATATCTCGTCGTCCCTGCGAACGCAGGGACCCATAGCCCACAGGGAGCACGGCCTAATCTCAAGCGCAGATGTCGGCAGTGCCTCTTCATCATCACGGTCACGCGTATGGGTCCCTGCGTTCGCAGGGACGACATCGAGATTATCCGTGAACCACCGGCCCACCCACCTTCTTCCACGCGTCGATACCGCCTTCGATATGCGCGGTGTTGGCCAGCCCCGCATTCTTCGCCGCCGCCACCGCCATCGCCGAGCGTTCGCCGAAGGCGCAGAAGAACACCACGCGGCGGCCGGTGGCAGCGGCTACTTCGCGCAGCATGCCGCCGGGCTGCAGGCTCTCGGCGATGCCGGGATAGGGCGCATGCATCGCGCCCGAGATCGTGCCGTGCTTGGCGCGCTCGCTCGTCTCGCGCAGATCGACCAGCAGGATGTCGGGCCGGCCGAGGCTGTTGATGGCGTCGCGGGCGGTGAGTGCCAGGCCCTGTTTGGCAAGGTCCTCCTGATGCAGCCCGACATGCATGTTGGCGGGCACGGCGACATCCATCATCTTGGGGTTCGGCAGTTTCAGGTTGGCCATCAGCTCGATATATTCGTCGACATTGCGCACCTGCAGCCGCGGATTGTAGCGCTTCTCCTCGCCGATGGTGGATACCGTGTCGCCCTTGTAGTCATGCGCGGGAAACACCAGCGTGTCCTCCGGCAGCTTCAGCAGGCGGTTGAAGATCGACTCATACTGGGCGCGGGATGAGCCGTTCTGGAAATCGGTGCGGCCGGTGCCGCGGATCAACAGCGTATCGCCGGTAAAGACGCGATCGCCCATCAGGTAGGAATAGGAATCGTCGGTGTGACCGGGCGTGTACATGACGTCGAGGCTGAGGCCTTCGATCGTCACCCGGTCGCCGTCGGAGACCCGCATCGACACCACGTCGGCCTTGCTCTGCTCGCCCATGATGGTGATGCACTGGGTGCGGTCGCGCAATTCGCCGAGCCCGGTGACGTGATCGGCGTGCAGATGGGTATCGACCGCCTTCACCAGCCGCAGATCAAGCTCGCGCAGCAGCTGGCAGTAGCGGTCGGCCTTTTCCAGTACGGGGTCGAGGATCAGCGCTTCGCCGCCGGCGCGGCTCGCCAGCAGATAGCTGTAGGTGCCGGAAACGCTGTCGAAAAGCTGACGAAAGATCATGCCTGCTGCCGCGCTCAATTTGAATCTTGGGCAGGATATTATTCTAGTTTGGTGGTCTTCTCAAACAGCTTTCATCTATGTGAAGGGGTCTTGTCGAAGGGGTTTTACTCCCTAAGGCCGGAAAGCGGGCGAAACCATCACGGCCGCACCAGCGTATATCCGTTCTCGGTCAGAAACAGGATCTGCGCGACGCCGACCTGCACCGGCGTTGCTGCGGCAATGAACTCCGGCCGCTTGCCGCTCTCGCGTTCGAGCGTGTCGACGGTGTTGAGGCAGATGTCGAAGCGCGCGCCCTGCGCCACCAGGCTCTCGACCATCTTGCGGTTGGGGTTTTCCGGACGCAGCAGCTCGATGCCGGGGCCGAACGCCACGATCTCGATCGCGACCTTGTCGGGGTCGTAATGCTTCATCAGATTGCTGGTAACTGACAGCACGAGGCCCTGCTTGCGCGGGTCGTTGTCGGAGAGCTGCAGCACGATCTTGTGCTCGGCAAACGGCTTGTCCTGCAGCGGCGCCTGCTGGGCGCGGGTGGCCGGCGCTGCGGCTGCGATCAGAAACGCCGCGATCGCCGTGCGAAGGATGGTCGAAAAGCCTGTCATCCCTGCCCCGAAATGCCTGGATTGTCCTCGACGCCTTTCAGCGTCACGCCCGGCGCCGCCCGGTTCGGCGGCCTGCCCGACCTCAGATGTTTGGCGACGACATCCCAGACCGGTGCGCCGGTCTGTTCGTTGACGGAAGCCCATCCCGCCACCTTGTAACCCTTGCCGGCCTGCAGCGCCCGGCCGTTGTCGAGCTTCAGTTCGGAAATCCGCTTGCCCACGCTCTCGTTCGGACTGCAGGTGTAGGCGAGGCCGCCGACGCGGACCATGTCGCCGCCCTGCTGGTAATAGGGATCGCTGTTGAAGAGATTGTCGCAGATGTCTTCCAGCACGTCCTTGATCTGGCCGCCGGTCATGGTCTGGACGTAAGTCTCCGGATAGGTAACGGCGGTCTGCGCCATCACATCCTCCATCGTCAGCGGCTGGCCCGCCAGCGCCGTGGTGCCCCAGCGAAAGCCCGGCGACAGCGCGATCTCGGCGTTCAGCTCGCCGAGCAGCGCGTCGCAGATCAGTTGATCCATCGTGCCGCTGAAATTGCCGCGGCGATAGAGCAGGCGGTCGGCGGCGGCGATCTTTTCGTCCAGCGCGGCCGCATGTGGCGCGCGGGTCTTGTCGATCAGCGCCTGCATCGCCGGATCCGGCTTCAGCAGCTCCGAGAACACCGGCAGCAGCCGGTAGCGCACATCCCTGACCTTGCCCTTGGCGATCTCGAGATCGAGCACGGCCAGAAACTTGCCGTTCGAGCCGGCATTGGTGACCAGCGTGACGCCGCCCGGATTGGTCACCGCGACCGGCTGCGGCACGGCGTCGTGGGTATGGCCGCCGAGAATGACATCGATGCCGGTGACACGGCTGGCGAGCTTGAGATCGACGTCCATGCCGTTATGCGACAGCAGGATGACGGCATCGACCTTGTCATTGTTGCGATGGATATCGACGAGCTTTTGCAGCTCCTCGTCGCGGATGCCGAATTTCCAGTCCGGCGTGAAACGCTTCGGGTGCGCGATCGGCACGTAGGGGAACGCCTGCCCGATCACGGCGATGCGATATCCGCCGATTTCCTTGATCGTGGATGGCTTGAACACGCGGCCCGATGCCGGATCGAATGCCTTGGCATCGTTGAAGGCGGCTTCCTCGGTCAGGAAAACGTTCTGAGCCAGGAATTCGCCCTTGAAGCGTTCGAGGTTGGCGCGCAGCACCTTTTCGCCATAGGTGAATTCCCAATGGCCGGTCATCGCCTCGATGCCGAGCAGGTTGGCCGCATCGACCATGTCGGCGCCCTGCAGTGTGTTGGACAGACCAGTCCCCTGCCAGAGGTCGCCGCCGTCGAGCAGCAGCGCGCGCCCGCTGCCGGCTTCGCTGCGCATCCGGTCGACCAATGTCTTCAGATGCGCAAAGCCGCCGAGCTTGCCGAATCTCCCGGCGGCCTTCTCGAACTCGATGCAGGTGAAAGCGTAGGCGTCGGCGCTGTCGGGCCGGATGCCGAAGCGGTCGAGAAAGGCGCGTCCGACCAGATGCGGCGGGTTGCCCCGCATCGGGCCAATGCCGAGATTGACGCTCGGCTCGCGAAAAAACACCGGCCGAAGCTGCGCATGGGTATCGGTGATGTGCAGGATGCGCGCATTGCCGAAGCGCTCGAGATCGTAAACGCCCGCATTATTGTCGGCGGCCTGCGCGCCAACGCGCGGCAGGCTGCCGAACAGGGTGGCGGCGCCCGCTAGCGTCAGGAAATCGCGGCGGCGGATGGTCATGCGGGTCCCCGCGCGTCGTGGTCTGTCATCCATTGTTGGCGCATGATCTTGGCGGAAAACCGGATCATCATGCTCTAGCGTATTTCCATATCCCTCCAGCGGGTCTTCTCGCTGGTGGCCTGGAAAATCGAAGCCTTGGCCAGCGCCTCGGCCTCTTTGGCAGACGCGGTAGCCTTGTCGAAATCGCCGGCCTCGGCCGACTTCTTTGCCGCCGCCAGCGTCGCCGCCGTGGTGGTCCATTGATTGCGAAGTTTGCCGGCTTCCTTGTTGGCGGCGTCAGCGGCGGAGTAGGCCGCCTTGAAGTCGTCCTCGGAGCCTGCAGCCAGCGCGGGCACGGCACCCGCGGCAAGCAGCGCCAGCACCAATGCGGATTTTTGCGTCAAGTTCCTCACGGCCGCGCTCCCGGCCCCGAAATCGGCAGGCCATTGCTGACGTAGGACAGATAATATTCGACGTTGCGATATTCGTCGTCCTGCGGGCTCATCGGCACGCCGCGGATCTGGCTGTTGCAGGTGGTGAAGCGCCGGCTGGTCGTGCCCATGCCGCTCCATTCCGAGCGGTATATTGGCATCGCATTGACGATGCCGAGTGCCGGCGCCAGGACTTCGGCGCGGATGCGCTCGCCGGGGCTCTGCACATGGCAGGTGGCGCAGGAGAAATTGAGCTGGCCGCGCCGCGTGTAGAAATATTCCTTGCCGTTCTCGTAGGCCGCGAGCGCGCGCGGATCGTCGGGGATCTTGATGTCCATCGGTTTGCCGCGCGAGGTGAACGCCATGTAGGCGGTCAGCGCCGCCATTTCGTCCCTGACATAGGAATACGGCTGCTCGCCATTGGCCTCGCGGCAGCGGTTCAAGGCCAGTTCGAGCGTGATGACCTTGCCTTCCTTCTCGTCGAAATGAGGGTAGTTCTGGCGAACGCCGATACCGCCATTCGCAAAGCAGTCGGCATAGGTCTTGCCGTTCTTGAACGGCTTTGAGAACATTTCCTTGCCCATTTCGAGCGAGAACTCGTAAGGCGGAAATTGCTCCTTCTCCTGCCATTGCCGGTACAGGTCTTCGTTCATCGAATAGGGACCGTTGACGAAATCGTCCAGCTTCACCTTGGGGAATTTGTCGGTAAAAAATTTCCTGAACGCCTTGGCGTCCGCGACGGGATCGACCTTGTCGGCGGCGTCCGACGGCTGCATGCCCGCGAGCGACAGCGCGGCGAAGGCGAGCGCGGCGCAAGCCAGATAGATCGCGGATCGCAGCTTCATTGGATCTTTGCCGTGGTGGTGTCGGTCGCGCCCTTGTTGTCGACCCAGCTGATCTTCAGCTCGTCGCCCTTCTTGGCCCCCTTGAAGGCGAACTTGACGTAAGGGTCCTTGGAAACGCCACCGCCCCAGTCGGCCGTGAACACGTTCTTGCCGTCAACCTCGAAGGTGAGTTGCTGGATGAAATGCGGCGGAATGATCTCGCCCTTGGAATCCTTGACGAAGCCGGAATCCATCGGGTGCTGGATCAGCGCCTGCACCTCGGTGGTCTCGCCGCTCGAAGTGGCGCGCACGCGAATGGTCGATGCCATCTGAATACTCCTAGTCTATTATTTGGCGCATGATCTTGTCGGAAAACCGGTGCCCACTTTTCCGGATCATGCGCTAACCGCCGCAACCGCCGACGGTGACTTTGACTTCCTTGTTGGCGCTGTAGAGCTTGCCGCCGGCTTCCACCACTACGATCACATTGCTGGTTTTCGCCATCTTGATGCGGTTGGCGACGTTGGGAAGCGTGCCGGCCGGAATCCTGTAGGACGCCACCAGCGCCACCGGATTTTCGCTGACCAGGAACGAGATCGAGGTCACGTCGGGAAGCGTCGTCGTCACCGATATCGGGACCACGGCGCCGTTCTCCGCGATTTCGGGCGCGTCCATCTTTACCTTGTCCGAAGGCTCCGCGGTCTTGCCGTAGAGCGCCTTGATCGCATCGGATTCGCTCTTGGCCTTGAACGCCTCTTCCGGATATTTGTCGTTGGCGGCGGCGAACGCCGGCGTCAGGAACGGAAGATTGCCGAGGCCTACCAGCGCCACCGCGCCTGCGCCCTGCAGGATCAGCCGCCGCGTGGCCGAAAATCCGACGTCAGTCATGTTCATCGTCTCCAAAGGCGTGCGTGCGCACGTCACAGCGTCTGCAGGAAATCCACCACCGCGTTGATTTCCTTTTCGGTCAGGATCCGGTTGCGCCCGAACGGCGGCATCACGGTCAGCGGATTACGCAGGGTTTCGTCGTTGAGAATGGCGACGAGATCCTCGCGCTTGGGATACTTGTTCTTGATGTCGATCAGTTCGGGCCCGATCGTGCCGGGCAGGTCGCCGCCCTTGATGACATGACAGGTCAGGCAGTTGCCCTTGCTGCGGTCGAAGGCGAGCTTGCGGCCATCGTCCACCGCGGACTGCGCCTGTGCGGCGCCGATGCAAGCGAACGCGCCGATCGCCAGCGCCAGCGTGAATGCCGGCAGCCTTGCGGATTTCGTCTTGAACTGATCGGTCACAGGCGTTTCCGTAATTCTATTTCGGTTGCATCGTGTCGAGCGGTCCGGTCGTGCGCGGCGTCAGGTTTCGTCCCTCGGCCGTCGACGACACCTTCACATCGGCGGCGTTGACGCACGCGTTCATGCAGGGCTTCGCCGCCGTATCGGGGCGCGGGTCGGTCCAGATGAAATTGTCGCGGTTACGCATTTTAACTTTCGGCAGACTGTTGCGATCGGCAACGAAATCAGGGTGAACGAGGTCGTTCAGGCTTAGAATATAGGCGGTCAAAGCATAAACGTCATCCGCTGACAATGTGTGCGGCGCGGCCATCGGCATGGCGCGGTTAATATAGTCCCATAGGGTCGGCGCGAACGGCCAATAGCTGCCCACCGTCGGCTCCGGGCGCTCGTCCCGGAGCGAGCCGACGCCGCCAACCAGCTTGGGAAAGCGGCCTTCGCCTTCGCCGAAGGTTCCATGGCAGGCGGCGCATTGCTCGGCATAAACCTCCTCGCCGCGATTAACCGTGCCCTTGCCGGGCGGCAGGCCAGCGCCATCCTCGCCGCGCACGTCGATGTCCCAGCCGGCGATCTCGCCGGCGTCGCCACGCGGCCATAACCGAACGCGCCGGGCTCGGCCGCGCCTGCGGGGCCGCGGCGGCCAGCAGGATGGCGAACGATCGTCAAGTCAATCTTAAGCGAGCTGTACATTGAACACGCTTCCGTCCGGCTTGACCTGCCAGGTCTGGATCGAATTGTTGTGATAGACCGAGTTCGAGCCGCGTTGTTTTCGCAGCTCCGCAATCGTCGGCTGCACGTAGCCGGTCTCGTCGACGACGCGGGATGCGACCAGCGCCGGGCGGCCGTCCCAGCGCCAGGGCAGGGAGAATTTCGTCAGCGCCTTCGACAGCACCGGTTCGTGCAGCCGCGCGGTCTGCCAGTTGATGCCGCCGTCGGTGGAAACGTCGACGCGTTTGACCTTGCCGTTGCCGGTCCAGGCCAGTCCCCTGATCTCATAGAGGCCGGGCCCATCGAGCGGCTTTTCCGGACAGGGAAAGGTGACGACCGATTTGGCGTCGATCAGCCAGGTGAAGCCGCGTGAGGTGCCGTCCGGCATCAGATCGGTGTATTTCGAGGTTTCCTCGCGGGAATGCCAGGGTTTTTCGCCGAGCTTGATGCGGCGCAGCCATTTGATGTTGACGTTGCCTTCCCAGCCCGGCACCACCAGCCGCAGCGGATAACCCTGTTCGGGCCGCAGCGCCTCGCCGTTCTGCGCATACACCACGAGGCAATCGTCGAGACATTTGTCGAGTGGCAGGCTGCGGTTCATATGCGCGCCGTCGGCGCCTTCGACCATCGCCCACTTCGCTTCCTTCTTGACGCCCACTTCCTCCAGCAGCGTCGACAGTTTGACACCGGTCCATTCCGCGCAACTGACCATGCCATGGCTGAACTGCAGCGAGTTCATCTGCGCGGCGCGCCAGTTCATGCCGCCATTGGCCGGGCATTCGATGAAGTGGATGCGCGTCGTCTGCGGGAAGCGCAGGATGTCTTTCATGGTCAGCACCAGCGGACGCTCGACCAGTCCATGGATCATGAGCTTGTGCTGCGCCGGGTCGATGTCGGGCCGCCCCGCATGATGGCGTTCGAAGAACAATCCGTTGGGCGTGATGATGCCGTGCAGGTCCTGCAGCGGCGAAAAGCTCACCGAGGATTCCGCGCTCGCCGTCAGCCACGGCACGTTGCGGCGGATCACGGAGGCTTCGGTTTCGGCAGGCCGGCCATAGGGCCGGTCCACCACGCCCGCGCCGATCGATTGCGACCAGGGGGCGTCGGCGGGCGGGGCTTCGACGGGGTTCGCCACGGCGGCTTTGCCGCCTAGCGCGAGCCCGGTCAGCGCGAGGCCCGCCTTCAGGAAGCCGCGCCGCTCCGAGCGGGCGTCCGTGCCGGCAACGTCGGAGAGAACAGTTTTGCTGCGTAATGGAAAAGGCCGCACGGTTTATTCTCCTCCCGGCTACTTTGCCGCGTTATTTCTTGCTCTTTTCAAGCGGTATTGAAAGAGATTTTCTGCGAGCACGAAGAGGCTTGCAGTGCAGCAAGGCAGCACCGACCTGAAAGGCTGCAACGATCTGAGGCGAGGCGGTCATGGCGGAATTTGTAGTGGAGTTCGGCAAGGATGGCCGGCCGGTCGAGCCCGACGGCCGGCTCGACGCGGCGGCGTTCCATCGCAACCATCAGCCGATCTGGGCGGTGCTGCAGAAATTCGTCGCCGGTAAATCCGGGCACGTGGTGGAGGTCGGCAGCGGCACCGGGCAGCACGTCGTGCATTTTGCAAAGCACGCTCCCGGCATCATCTGGTGGCCGAGCGATCTCAACGAGAACCATTTGAAGAGCATCGAGGCGTGGCGCGCGTATTCGGCCCTGCCGAACATTCGTCCGCCGCTGCGGATCGACCTCACCGATCCCGCCTGGTGTCCGGCGATGCATGACGGCAGCGGTCCGGCCGAATTGCTCGCCGTGTTCTGCGCCAATGTCATCCATATCGCGCCCTGGCGTGTCGCCGAAGGCCTGTTCGCCGGCGCAGGCCGCTATCTGTGCCGCGAGGGGCGCTTGTTTCTCTACGGCCCGTTCAAGCGCGAGGGCAAGCACACCGCGATGAGCAACGCCGTGTTCGACACCAGCCTGCGCCAGCAGGACGCCGAATGGGGCGTGCGCGACATCGCCGATGTCGAGCAGCTCGCCGCTGGCGTGGGCCTCGCCTTGATCGACACAATGCCGATGCCCGCCAACAACATGATTTTGGTGTTCGGGCGGTCATAGAGGATCGGCTCTGCGAGCGTGATGCGTGCGCATGGCGCGCGCCCGTTTGCGCCGGTTGATCGCATCCTCTGCCGGTCTTCATAGTGCGCCGCAATGAAATGATGCGGCTCCCTGCCGGGGCCTGCCGGGCGGGAATGCCGAATGCTGGATACGACAGCCACCGTAGAATGACCAATGACGCGCGTGCGCGCGGCAATGTGTTGCGGCTCGCTGCGGCGCAGGCGCTGACCGGCGCCAATTCGGCCGTCATCTTCGCGACCGGCTCGATCGTCGGCGCGACGCTGGCGCCCAGCATCTCGCTCGCCACCGTGCCGCTCTCGATGTACGTGCTGGGGCTTGCCGCCGGCACGCTGCCGACCGGGGCGATCTCGCGGGCCTATGGCCGCCGCGCAGCCTTCATCATCGGCACCTTCTGCGGCGTGCTGACCGGCGCGCTCGGTGCGTTTGCGATTTTGCATGCATCGTTCTGGTTGTTTTGTGGCGCCACCTTTCTTGGCGGGCTCTATGGCGCGGTAGCGCAATCCTATCGCTTTGCCGCCGCCGACGGCGCCAGCGTTGCGTTCCGTCCAAAGGCCCTGTCGTGGGTGATGGCGGGTGGCGTATTCGCCGGCGTGCTCGGCCCGCAGCTCGTGCAATGGACCATGGATATCTGGCCGCCTTATCTGTTTGCCTTCAGCTTCGTCATGCAAGCCTTCGTCGCCCTGGTGGCGATGGCGGTGCTGTGGGGCGTCGACGCGCCGAAGCCGGCACCGTCGGACATGCATGGCGGCCGCCCGCTGTTCGAGATCGCGCGGCAGCCGCGCTTCATCGCAGCCGCCCTGTGCGGGGTCATTGCGTATCCCATGATGAATCTCGTGATGACCTCGGCGCCGCTCGCCATGAAGATGTGCGGGCTCACCGTCAGCGATTCCAATTTCGGCATTCAGTGGCACATCGTGGCGATGTACGGGCCGAGCTTCTTCACGGGCTCGCTGATTGCCCGTTTCGGCGCACCAAGGATCGTGGCGCTCGGCCTGCTGCTGGAAGCCGCAGCGGCAGGGATCGGCCTCAGCGGAATCACCGCGATGCATTTCTGGGCGACGCTCGTCGTGCTCGGGGTGGGCTGGAATTTTGCCTTCATCGGCGCCTCCGCGCTGGTGCTGGAGACGCATCGGCCGCAGGAGCGCAACAAGGTGCAGGCGTTCAACGATTTCCTGGTATTCGGGATGATGGCGCTGGGTTCGTTCTCTTCAGGGCAGTTGCTGGCGCATTACGGCTGGTCGATGGTAAACATGGTGGTGTTTCCGCCGGTGCTGCTCGGCCTTGCGGTGCTGTCGTTTGCGTCATTCGCCAAGCGCCGGGCGAGGCTGCAGGCGATCAACGAGATTCCCGATCCGAGCATCTGAGCTTCAAACTGATTGCTGGAGGCCCCATGCCGACGCGTGCCCGTCTCGACGAGTTCATTGCTGCCGTCGTCTCCGGCGATCATGCTGGGGCGATCGAGCGCTATTACACCGAGGACGCCAGCATGCAGGAGAACGCCGCCACGCCGCGGGTCGGCCGCGATGTTCTGGTCGCACATGAGCGGGCGGTGCTGGAACGGGTCAAGAGCGTGACGTCGACCTGCCTTACGTCGATCGTCGAGGGCGACAACGTCGCGATCCACTGGGTGTTCGAGTTTGTCTACCAGTCCGGCAAGACCGGCCGGTTCGACGAAGTCGCGCTGCAGGAATGGCGCGGCGACAAGGTTTTTCGCGAGCGGTTCTTCTACGATCCGTCGAAGCCGGCCGCTAGCAACGCCTAGTTGCCATCTGCTGACAGTTCGGTGTCGGTCGAATTGATGGCCCTTGTGGCTTTGTGAACCGTTGCCGACATGTGCCGGGCAAGCACGGCCATGACGAGACAGCAACGAAGGGACATCTCTTGGACGCCCGCAACTACATGCCGCCGGATGAAACCTCGATCCGCTATGACGGCTGGCGCATCGTCGTCGTCTGTTTCCTGCTGGCGACGTTCGGCTGGGCGTTCGGCTTTTATGGGCAGAGCGTCTATGTCGCCGAGCTGCAGCGGTTGTACGGCTGGCCGGCGTCGCTGATCTCTTCCGGCACGACGTTCTTCTATCTCTCCGGTGCTGCGCTGGTCGCCTTTGTCAGCGAGGCGATCAAGGGATTCGGCCCGCGCAATTGCATGCTCGCGGGCATCGGCACGATGGCGGTGGCCGCGATCTCGATCGGTCATGTCCGCGAGCCCTGGCAGCTTTATCTCGCCAACGCCGTGCTCGCCTTCGGCTGGGCGGGCACCAGCCTCGGCATGATCACCAACACGCTGGGCCTGTGGTTCGACAAGAAGCGCGGCATGGCGATCAGCCTGGCGCTGAACGGTGCGAGTTTCGGCGGCATCATTGGCGTACCGTTGCTGGTGGCCGCGATCGGGCATTTCGACTTCTCGGGCGGGATGACCGCTGCGGCCGTCGTCATGGTCGTGGTGATGGTTCCGGTGATCCTGCTGTTTGTCGGACGGCCGCCGGTTCATTCCAGCGCCGGCACGGTCGAAGCCGCGGATGCACCTTCGCCGACGCAAATTCGCGCCCGCGCGTTTCGCGATATCGGCTTCCTCTCGGTATCGGCAGCATTCGCGCTGGTGCTGTTTGCGCAGGTCGGCTTCATCGTCCACCTGATCTCGTTTCTGGATTCCGTGATCGGGCGGCAACAGGCGGCGATAGCAGTCGCGCTGTTGACCGCGATGGCGGTGGTCGGCCGCGTGTTGTTCTCCTTCGTGATCGACCGGATGAACCAGCGGCTGGCGTCCGCGCTGTCTTTTGTGAGCCAGGCGGTCGCGCTTTTGATCATCATCAACATCCATCATGATTACGCGCTGATCGCCGCCTGCGCGCTGTTCGGCTTCTCGGTGGGTAATCTGATCACGCTGCCGGCGCTGATCGTGCAGCGCGAGTTCGATCCGCGTTCCTTCGGCGTGCTGGTCAGTTTGATTACCGCGATCAACCAGATCACCTACGCCTTCGGCCCCGGCGTGATCGGCCTGCTGCGCGACCTCTCGGGGAGCTACACGCTGCCGTTCTATGGCTGTATCGCGTTGGAGCTGACGGCCGCGATGCTGATCATGGTGCGGGGGCGCTCTTTTTCACCCGCCCCTTGAGGGGGCGGGTCGGCTCGCATGGAGCGCAGCGAAATGCGAGACGGGGCGGGGTGACAGTCCCTCAGCACGGGCGCTGTTGGACGTGGAGAGACCGTCACCCCACCCACCCCGTCACGCATCTTGCGATGCGTGACGACCCGCCCCCTCGAGGGGCGGGTGGGAAGATCACCCCTCCCGCGCGCGCAACAAATCCGCCAGGTCGAGCCGCTTGGTGAACATCGCGAGCGACCCACCCGGATCTCGCGGCCATTCCGCTTCGGGCCGGTCGCGATAAAGCTCCACGCCGTTCTGATCGGGATCGCGCAGATACAGCGCCTCGCTGACGCCGTGATCGCTGGCGCCGTCGAGTTCGATGCCGGCCTGCATCACACGATACAGCGCGTCCGCCAGCGCTGGGCGCGTCGGATAAAGAATGGCGGTGTGAAACAGCCCGGTGGTGCCCGGCGGCGGCGGATGGCCGCCTTTGCTTTCCCAGGTGTTGAGCCCGATGTGATGGTGATAACCGCCGGCCGAAATGAACGCGGCACTGTCACCCATCTGCTGCATCACCTCGAAGCCGAGCACGCCGCAATAGAAGCCCAGCGCGCGATCGAGATCGGCGACCTTGAGATGGACATGCCCGATCCGGGTGCCTGATATAACGGGTGGGTTCTGGGGCATGGTTTCTCCGCTTCCGTTCTTAACCTCGTCCCGCAAGAGCGGGGAGAGGAAGAAATAAGGATCGTCTAAGCTCACGCAAGATCCGACACTTCTCCATCAGGCAGTCCGAACTCAAACGTGTTCAGCGTCATCGACACCATCGTATAGTAGCCGCACAGCCCGATCACCTCGACGATCCCGCGTTCGGTGAGTACCTTCACGGCCTCGTCGTACAGCGGCTTCGACACGCCCTTGCCCTCGTGCAGCGATTTGGCGAGGTCGTAGATCATCTGGCCTTTGGGATCATCGAATTTCGGCGTGCGGCGGTCGCGGATGTCCTCGATGATTTTTGGGTCCATGCCGCCTTTCAGCGCGAGGCGTTTGTGCGCGAACCATTCGTAGTGCGAGGTCCAGTGCCGCGCCGTGACGAGGATCGCGATCTCGGAAAGCTTTGCCGGGAACATCGTGTTGAAGCGAAGCTGCTCGCCGAGCCGCGTCGCATGCCGCGCCATATCAGGGCTGTTGAGCCAGGCCATCATCGGCGCCGGTGGGGCGCCGCGCTTGCCTGATATCGCCTCGTCATAGGTTTCTTTTTGTTCGGCGCTCATTTCGCCAGGCGAAAGCAGTTTCAGCCGCATGCTCGTTTCCTCTTGTTTTTCAATCGTTACCGCTCTGCGCATACACCCGTTTCCGTGTCATGACCACCGTACCGGCGGCATGGGCCGATGCCAGACATATGTTGAATTCCGCGATGCGGCGGCTAAGGTCGATGGCAATTATCCCACATGGAAACGCCGATATGTCCGACCTGGAAACATTCCGCCGTGAGACCCGCCTTTGGCTGGAGGCCAATTGCCCGCCGGAGATGCGGCGTCCGATGACCTCGGAGAGCGACACCTATTGGGGTGGCCGCAACGCAAAGTTCTCGTCGGAGCCGCAGCGCCTCTGGTTCGAGCGGATGCGCGACAAGGGCTGGACCGTGCCGGACTGGCCGAAGGAATATGGCGGCGGAGGATTGGATCGCGCCGAGCACAAGGTGCTGCGCGAGGAAATGTCGGCGATGGGCGCCCGCGCGCCGCTGTCCAGTTTCGGCATCTGGATGCTCGGGCCGGCGCTGTTGAAGTACGGCAACGACGCGCAGAAGAAGGAATACCTGCCGAAAATTGCCGCTGGCCTGATCCGCTGGTGCCAGGGCTATTCCGAGCCGAACGCCGGATCGGACCTCGCCTCGCTGCAGACCCGCGCCGAGAGCGACGGCGACGATTACGTCATCACCGGCCAGAAAATCTGGACGTCCTACGCCAACTACGCCGACTGGATCTTTTGCCTGGTGCGGACCGATCCCACGGCGAAGAAGCATGACGGCATCAGTTTCATCCTGTTCGACATGGCCTCAAAGGGCGTGTCGACCAAGCCTATTCTGCTTATCTCGGGTTACTCGCCGTTCTGCGAAACCTTCTTTGACAATGTCCGCGTGCCGAAATCGCATGTGGTCGGCACCGTCAATCGCGGCTGGGATGTCGCGAAATATCTGCTGCAGCATGAGCGTGCGATGATCTCGGGGATGGGCGAACGCGGCGTCGGCCGCCCGCTCGGCCAGGTCGCCGCCGATTCGATCGGCGCCGACGCGCAGGGCCGGCTGGATGATGCGATGCTGCGCAGCCAGATTTCGACCTTCGAGATCGACGAAGCCGCGCTGTCGGCCGCGGCCGAACGCGCGGTCGATCTGGCGAAAGCCGGGCAGTCGCACCCGGCGTTTTCCTCGGCGATGAAATATTACGGCACCGAACTCAACAAGCGCCGTCACGAGATCCTGATGTCGGCCGGCGGCATCGACGCGCTGGAATGGGAAAGCGAGCGCTCGCGAAACGGCGCCCGCCCGCGCGCCTGGCTGCGCACCAAGGCCAACTCGATCGAAGGCGGCACTTCAGAGGTGATGCTCGGCATCGTCGCCAAGCGCATCCTCGATCTGCCGGGGGCGTGAGCCCTTCTCTCACGTCGTCCCTGCGAACGCAGGGACCCATAACCACCGCCCTCAGGGGTTTGATCGTGACGCTAGCTCCATCTCTTCCTCGATAGGCCGCGGCGTATGGGTCCCTGCGTTCGCAGGGACGACGTAACAGCTTAATTTTCTTCTCATACGGAATCCTCTAATGCCCCTCGTCCTCACCGAAGAACAATCCATGCTGCGCGACAGTGCGCGCGGCCTTATCAGCGACAAGGCGCCGGTGGCGCATCTGCGGGCCTTGCGCGACGGCAAGGATGCAACGGGCTTTTCCCGCGACCTCTGGAAGGCGTTTGCCGACATGGGCTTCACCGGCCTCCTGGTGCCGGAAAATTTCGGCGGCAGCGGGCTCGGCTGCGTCGAGGCCGGCGTGGTCATGGAGGAGATCGGCCGCACGCTGATGCCGTCGCCGTTCCTGTCCACCGCGGTGCTGGCGGCCTCCGCGCTGTCGCGCGGCGGCAGCGAGGCGCAAAAGTCGGCGCATCTGCCGAAGATCGCGGATGGCTCGCTGTTGGCCGCGCTCGCAGTCGATGAAGGCGCAAAACACCGTCCGCTGCACATCAACCTGCAAGCGGTACGGTCCGGTAACGGTTTCAAGCTCAACGGCGCAAAGGCCCTCGTGGTCGACGGCCACACCGCCGATTTGCTGATCGTCGCCGGCCGCACCGGCGGCGCCGCCGGCGAGCGCAACGGGCTGACGCTGTTCCTGGTCGATCCCAAGGCCAAGGGCGTCGCGATCGAGCGCACAATGATGGTCGACGCGCACAACGCCGCGCGTATCGAATTCGCCAACGTCGAGGTCGACGCGGACCACGTACTCGGTGAGGTCGATCAGGGCGGAGCGCTGCTGGACGGCCTGCTCAATATCGGCCGCGGCGCGGTGGCTTCCGAAATGGTGGGTTTAAGCGAAGAGGTGTTCGGCCGCACCGTCACCTATCTCAAGGAGCGCAAGCAGTTCGGCAAGCTGATCGGCGAATTCCAGGCGCTGCAGCACCGCGCCGCGCAACTCTATATCGATATCGAAATCACCCGCTCGGCCGTGCTGAAAGCACTGCAGACACTCGATGGCAATTTCGATCACGCCGGTGCCGCGATCGCGGTTGCGAAAGCCCGCGCCGGCACGACCGCGACGCTGGCGGTGCAGGAAGGCGTGCAGATGCACGGCGGCATGGGCATGACCGACCAGTTCGACATCGGCTTCTTCATGAAGCGCGCGCGGGTCTGCCAGGAATTGTTCGGCGACAGCAATTACCACGCGGAACAGCTGGCGCGGATGAAGAGTTATTGAGCTCGGTCTCTTATCCTCCCCTGGAGGGGCGAGGATCGGTTCGCATGCAATGCGAACCGAGGTGGGGTGAAGGTCTCTCCGCGTCTGACAGTGCCCAAGTTGAGAGACTGTCACCCCGCCCCGTCTCACATTGCGCTGCGCTCCATGTGAGCCGACCCGCCCCCTCAAGGGGCGGGTGAAAAACCTACCGTATCGGCGGCGCGTACTGGATCCCGCCATTGCTCCACAGCGAGTTCAGCCCGCGCGGGATCTTCAGCTTCGATCCTTCGCCTACATTGCGCTCGTAGACCTCGCCGTAATTGCCGACATGGCGGATGATGCGCGCGGCCCAGTCCTTGGTCAGGCCGAGGTCTTCTCCGTAAGCGCCCTCGGTGCCGACCAGCCGCATCACGTCGGGCTTTTTCGACTTCAGCGCCTCGTCGATGTTCTTCGAGGTGATGCCGAGTTCCTCGGCGTTGATCATCGCATACAGCGTCCACTTCACCAGCATCATCCAGTCGTCGTCGCGCTGGCGCACCACGGGCGCGAGCGGCTCCTTGGAGATGACGTCAGGCAGGATGACGTGGTCGCTTGGCTGGATCAGGTTCAGCCGCAGCGCGTAGAGCTGGGAGACGTCGGCGGTGAAGGTGTCGCACTTGCCGCCTTCATAGGCCTTGAGCACGTCTTCCAGCTTGTTAAGTTTGACCTCGGTGTATTTCATGTTGTTGGCGCGGAAATGGTCGGCGACGTTGAGCACGGTCGTCGTCCCCTCCTGCACGCAAACCTTGCTGTTGTTGAGGTCGAGCGCGGAGTCGATGTTGCGCGAGCGCGGCAGCATGAAGCCCTGGCCGTCATAATAGGCGACCGCCGGGAAATAGAGCGCGTAATTGCTCTCGCGCGACATGCTCCAGGTGGTGTTGCGGGCCAGGATGTCGACGGTCCGGTTCTGCAACTCCTTGAAGCGCTCGCTGGCGTCGAGCGGAACGAATTTCGCTTTCTTCGGATCGTCGAAGATTGCGGAAGCCACCGCGCGGCAGAAGTCGACGTCGAAGCCGGTCCAGTCGCCCTTGTCGTCGGGGATCGAGAAGCCGGGCAGGCCCTTATTGACGCCGCACAGCACTTCGCCGCGGCGGATGGTGCGCTTCATCGTCTTGGTGTCGTAGCGCTCGTAGGTGATTGCAGCGGCCGCAACGGCGGCTGCGACCGCCAGCCCGATCAGGAGGCCGCCTCGGAATGTCCGTAGCATTTTTTGAACTCACACTTTCAGGGAAATGGATCGGCTTTGAGGGACCGCTCGCAATTAAAGTTCCGGCTTTTGCCGGATAATCACCTTGGTGCCGACCGGCACGCGCTCGTAGAGGTCGGCGACGTCGGCGTTGACCAGGCGGAAGCAGCCGGAGGAGACGGCGGTGCCGATGGTGTCGGGCCGGTTGGTGCCGTGGATGCGGTAGACCGTGGTGCCGAGATACATCGCGCGCGCACCCATCGGGTTGCCGGGGCCGCCGGCCATGAAGCGCGGCAGATAGGGCTGGCGTGCGATCATCTCCGGCGGCGGGGTCCAGTCCGGCCACTCCGCCTTGCGCGTGATGTTCACGAGCCCCTGCCACGTGAATCCTTCACGGCCAACGCCGATGCCGTAGCGCAACGCACGGCCGTTGCCCTGAACCAGATAGAGATGACGCTCGGCGGTGACCACGATGATGGTGCCCGGCGCTTCATTGGTGCGATAGAGCACTGCGGTCTTCTTGAACTGCGGCTCGAGCTCGACGGAGTCGTCCGCGATCAGCCCCGGCTGGTCGCCGACGTCGGGCTGTCGCGTTTGCGCCTGGCTCTGCGGGACTGACAAGATCAGGCCGCCTGCGGCGATCACCATCCAGATCAGATGCCAAAATTTTGTCATCGCGAGCTCTCCTCATGGCGCGTTGGCCAAAAGCGCATGATCCGCCAAAGTGTGAGCGGTTTGGCGACAAGATCATGCGCCACTTATAATCTTAGCGCGCTCGGACGCAAAACCGCTTCCCATTTTTGCTGACCGCGCTCGGAACCATCAAATCTCATGGCTAGCTTGATGGCAAGTTTAGGGCGAATGAGGCAGTTAGGTGACTGAAATACCTTCTATTTTCGTCAGCCGCCCAATTCATGGGATATTCAGATTTACCTATTTCGGCGCGATCCACAGCCGCAGGCAAAATGAGATCAACGTCACAGCGCCGACGCCGCCGAGCCACAGGCCGACGAACCACAGCAGACGTTGCGCCAGCGGGCGCTGACCTGGCTTGATCTCTGTCAATGATAGCCGCTCTCGGGTTTGACCTTGCCGCGAAACACCCAATAGGCCCAGGCGGTATAGCCGAGGATTAGCGGGATCAGCACGGCGACGCCGAACAGCATGAAGAGCTGGCTGTTTGGGGGCGACGCCGCCTGCCAGATCGTGATGCTCTGCGGCACGATGTACGGATACATGCTGATGCCGAGCCCGGCATAGGACAGTGCGAACAGCGCCAGCGTCAGGAAGAACGGCTGATAGTCGTATTTGTTGGCTAGGCTGCGCAGCAACAGCACCGTGACGGCAGCCACCGCGACCGGCACCGGCGCGGTCAGGACGATGTTCGGCCAGGTAAACCAGCGCTGCGTGTACTGCACAGCGAGGAACGGCGTCGCGATGCTGACCGCGCCGATGGCCCCGAGCATCGCGAGCAACAGCACCCAGCTCAGATGATAGGCGCGGTCGCGCAATTCGCCCTCGGTTTTCATCACCAGCCATGTCGCGCCCAGCAGCGCATAGCCGATCACCAGCGCCACGCCGGTCAAAATGCTGAACGGCGTCAGCCAGTCCCACCAGCCGCCGGCATACTGGCGGCCCGAGACGTGGATGCCTTGCAGGATGGCGCCGAGCGCGATGCCTTGCGCCAGCGTCGCCAACAGCGATCCGCCGGCAAAGGCGATGTCCCACTTGTTGCGCTCTTTCGTGGTGCGCCAGCGGAATTCAAAGGCGACGCCGCGGAACACCAGCCCGAGCAGCATCGCGATGACAGGCGTGTAGAGCGCAGGCATCAGCACGGCATAGGCCAGCGGGAATGCCGCCATCAGGCCGCCGCCGCCCAGCACCAGCCAGGTTTCGTTGCCGTCCCAGACCGGCGCGACGGAGTTCATGATGACGTCGCGGTCGCGCTTTTCCGGAAACAGCGGAAACAGGATGCCGAGGCCGAGGTCGAATCCGTCCATCACGACATAGACGAACACGGCAAACGCGATGATGAAGGCCCAGATGGTTGGAAGATCGATCGGGATCATGGCGCGGCTCCCTCGGCGGCCGCACCGGCGGCAGGCGTGATGCCGGCGGCGCGGGCGGGAACGGCCGCGCTCGGGCCTTGTTCGCCGGGATGCGGCGGGGCCGCCATCAGGCGCAGCAAATAGATCACGCCGGCGGTGAACACCGCGAAATAGACGATGATGAAGGCGATCAGCGAGGAAGCGACAGCAGGCGCCGCCAGCGGCGAGGCGGAGTCGACCGTGCGCAACAATCCATACACCGTGAATGGCTGGCGCCCGGTCTCGGTGGTGATCCAGCCTGCAAGGACGGCGATGAAGCCGGACGGCGCCATCGCGACCGCGAACAGATGCAGCAGGCGCGAATCGTACAGCTTGCCTTGAATGCGCATCAGCAGGCTGAACGCGCCGAGCGCCAGCATCAGCAATCCCATGCCGACCATGATCCGGAACGACCAGAACGTGATCGGCACCGGCGGCCAGTTTTCGCGCGGCACGGTGTCGAGCCCGGCCATCGGCGCGTCAGGCGAATGCTTGAGGATCAGCGAGCCGAGCTTGGGCACCTCGATCGCATAATCCATCCGGCCGGCGCTCTGGTTGGGCCAGCCGAACAGGATCAGCGGCGCGCCGTCCTTGTGGCTGGTGAAGTGGCCCTCCATCGCCATGATCTTCACTGGTTGATGTTCCAGCGTGTTGAGCCCGTGCTGGTCGCCGGCGATGATCTGGATCGGCGCCACCAGCGTGGCCATCCACATCGCCATCGAAAACATCACGCGCGGGCCGGCGAGGTGGCGGTCGCGCAGCAAATGATAGGCGCCGACCGCGCCGACCACGAGCGCAGTGGTCAGGTACGCCGCCAGCACCATGTGCACGAGGCGGTAGGGGAATGACGGGTTGAAGATCACCTTGAACCAGTCGGCCGCGATGAACTGCCCGTCGGCATTGATGGCGTGGCCGGTCGGCGTCTGCATCCAGGAATTGGCCGACAGAATCCAGAACGCCGAAATCAGCGTCCCGATCGCGACCATCAGCGTCGCCAGAAAATGCAATTTTGGCCCGACGCGCTGCAGGCCGAACAGCATGACGCCGAGGAAGCCCGCTTCAAGGAAGAACGCAGTCAGGACCTCATAGGCCATCAGCGGGCCGATCACCGGTCCGACCTTGTCGGAGAACGCCGACCAGTTGGTGCCGAACTGGTAGGACATCACGATCCCCGACACCACGCCCATGCCGAACGCGACGGCAAAAATCTTCAGCCAGTAGTTGAACAGGTTGATGTAGACCTCGCGCCCGGTCCACAGCCACAGCGCTTCGAGCACCGCGAGATAGCTCGCAAGCCCGATCGAGAACGCCGGGAAGATGATGTGGAACGACATCGTGAAAGCAAACTGCGCCCGGGCCAATACTACGGCATCCCAGCCTTCAAACATCGCCATCACCTGTCGCACGTTTCGCCGGGCGCAAACCGAATTGCAGCTTTCGAAAATTGCGCCCGAACCTGGCAGTTACCCTATCACGCCCCGATGCGGATTGTACCTGCGCGGGGCGCGGAACAGGCGTGCGGCGCTATCCCGCACCCGTTTGGTTCAGCCCCAGTCGCCTGATGATCTCGGCCTGCACGGCGCGGGTCTGTTCCTTGCCGACCAGCACCGGGCTGCGGACCTTTCTGCCGGAGTGGAGGCGGGCCGCAAGCGCGTAGTGCGAACCGCGCCGGCCGCCGCTTTCGACATCGATGTGCGCGACGTCGACACCGTCGGCGGCGATGGTCTCGATCACGCCCGTCAACGACAGCCGCTCCATCCGCAGGCCGCCATCGCGGACGATCCAGCATCCACTCGCCCGGTAAAGGTACCGGGTCAGCAGGAAGGCCACGATCGCACCGAACGACCAGACGGCTACGCCGAGGCCAGACAATTTGCCGCTCCAGAGCGCAAAGGCGGGTGGAAGAACCACGGAGCAGACCAATAGCCCGGCAAGCGCCCTGAACGCCCATAAGCGTCTGGCACTGACCGGCTTGCCCAACCGTAGCGCCGGATTGGCGGCGTCGAGCGGATGCTCGGCCAATTCGGGAGCCGGCAATCGAAGCAGCCGCGCGATCTGCACGGTGGTTCTTTTCACCTGGGTGATGTCAGGCAGCGGCGGCGAAATGAGCGTATCGCCGGACCCTGTCTCGAAGATCAGGGTGAATTCGACCGATTTGCCGATGCTCCTGCGCAGCCGCATCTCCGACAGTTCGTCATCCCTGATCGATCTCCGGTGCAGTTTCCCGAACGGCCGCTGTTCGCCGATCAGGATTTCGCCCGGCGTCACGATCCAGACGACGTTGCGGTCGAACAGGGCTGCGACCAGCAGCACGCCGCCGAACAGCAGCGCAAACAGCGCGGCGATGCCGAGCCACTGGTCGTTGGCCAGATGGGCGAGGCCGGGCAGGGCGATCACGCACACCACGATGGCAATGCCGGCGAGAACCAGCCGCTCATTGAGCGTCGTGCCCTTGCGCAACCTGACTTCGTTCTCGTGTGCCGCCACATCCATCGCCGGCGGCAGACATCACGACCGGCGTCATCGCGTCAAGCGGCAACGCTTGGCGATAAATCACGATTGCGTCGTGCGATCTCCGCCGCACACATCGTGATCCCTATGAGACTTTTTCATGTCGTGTCGCGCACGAAATCGGCGCCAAAAGCAGAGCGACCCGGCGGGGGGCATCCCGGCCGGGTCGTTGGAGGTTACTTGGGAGGTCTGAAGCCTGGGGGAAGGCTTTGGGGTCTCGAAGTCTTTGGGGGTCTCGAAGGCTTGGGGTCTCTAAGATCTGACAGGCTGGAAAGTCAGCGGGGGTCTCGCTGTCGTTGCGTTGTTGAAGAGAGTTATAGGGACGAAGTTTTTCCGGGTGATGTCGCCAATTGTTTCATTTGTTTCGTCGGAAGTAATCTTTGTCCGCCGAAACCGGCCCGGTCTATCATCCCTAATTCCGCGTTAAGTTATTGAAAGAACGTGAGTTTATGCCGCGAGGCTGTCCACGCCGGCACCCTTAAGCAGTTCCGCCAATTGTTTGCGGGCGTAGAACATCCGGGTCTTCACCGTGCTCTGGGGAATACCGATGATGGCGCCGGCCTCTTCCACCGACTTCTCGTGGTAATAGACCAAATTGATGATCTCGCGATGCGCCGGCGACAGTTTTGCAACGCAGGCGCGCAGGATCGCGCTGGTGTTGCTGCGATCGAGCGAGGTTTCCGGCGTGTCGGATTCATCGGCGATGTCGAGCACGTCTTCCTGATCGATGTCCTCATGCTTGCGCTGGCGCAGCGCGGTCAGCGCCTTGAAGCGGGCAATCGACAGCAGCCAGGTGGAGACCTGCGAACGGCCCTCGAACTGGCTGGCGGTCCGCCACACGTCAAGGAACACTTGGCTGACGAGATCTTCCGCAATGGTTGTATCGCGCACCATGCGCAGCACGAAACGGTACACCCGGACGTTATGACGCGAATAAAGCACATGCATCGCCGTGCGATCGCTCTTGGCAATACTCTGCAGCAGCATTTCGTCTGATGTCGCGAGGGCGGCGGCAATCGACTTCTTCGCTGCGGCATTGATGGCGACGACGTTTGACATGACTGGCTCCCAATTCCGACGCCAACGGGGCGTTTTGTTGGGAGAATTGTTAATGAGGCTCGGTTTCGGGACGTCTGCACGAAAAGGGTAAAATGGTTTCGTGCAGGAAAGAATTGTTTCGTCGCAGCGCTTGCGACGAAACATTCGGGCCCAAAACGCCAGTAATTTCAATATGCGGAAAATTGGAAGATTTCAGGTGCGGGATAGTTCCGTAAGGCACCAGCCGTCGTCCCTGCGAACGCAGGGACCTATACGCCGCGGCCGGCGAAATGGGCACGCGGGAAGACGACTTTGCGTCGGTAGCGATGGTCAATGCAGAGCGTCGGGTACCGAGCTTCCCCGATGAATCACGCGGTATGGGTCCCTGCGTTCGCAGGGACGACCGAGAGCTACCCCTTCTCGCCCGTCGGCGAGAACAAATACCCGCCGCCCCGGATGGTGCGGATGACGGCGGGCTTGGTCGGGTCGATCTCGATCTTGCGGCGGATGCGCATGATGCGCAGGTCGACGGCGCGGTCGAAGGCCTCGGCGTCGCGCGCGTTGGCCAGTTCAAGCAGCCGCTCGCGTGACAGCACCCGCTTCGGATTGGCGGCGAATACTTTCAGCAGGCCGAATTCGGAGGCCGTCAGCGGATGCTCGTTGCCTTCGTCGTCGCGCAGCGCCTGGGCTTCGAGGTCGAGCCATTTGGTGCCGAACCGCACCAGCTGTTCCTTTTCCGCCTTTGCCGCCGCTGGCTGCGGCGCGGCCGCCGCCTTGGCCGGGGTGCTGCGGCGAAGCACCGAGCGGATGCGCGCCATCAGTTCGCGCAGCTCGCAGGGTTTTGCGATGTAGTCGTCGGCGCCGAGTTCGAGGCCGACGACGCGGTCGATCGGGCTGGCGGTCGCCGTCAGCATGATGACGGGGACGTTGATCTTGCTCTTCAGGTCGCGGATGATCGAAAGCCCGTCTTCCTCGGGCATGTTGAGGTCGAGCACGACCAGGTCGGGCACGTTGCTCTCGATCTCCTTGCGCAGGCTCTTGCCGCCATCGCACAGCGTGACGCCGAAACCGTGCATCTTGAGATAGTCGCCGACCATCTCGCGGGCCGGCGCCTCGTCGTCGACGATGAAGATGTGCGGGTTCTGGGTCATGTCGTCTCTGTCGCCGGCAGTCTAACGGTAAACGTCGAGCCCTGTCCGGGGCCGGCGCTCTCCGCGGTCACATGGCCGCCATGCATGTCGATGATACGTTTGACGATCGATAGGCCAAGGCCGGTCGAACTTTCTCCGGCCGTCGGCTTGGCCGAGAGCCGCTGGAAGCGGCCGAACAGCCGGCCGAGATCCTCCGGCGACAGGCCGGCGCCCTGGTCGGTAATGCGGATCACCGTGTCGCCGCCCTCATGGGTGACGCCCACCGTGATCCTGCCGCCGATCGGCGAGTATTTGATGGCGTTGCTGAACAGATTGTCGATCGCCTCGCGGATCCGGTCGGTATCGCACATGGTGACGATATTCGGCGGCGCCGACACGCTGATCGCCTGCTGCTTGTTGATGGCCGAGGGCAGGTTGGAATCGGCGACCTCGGCGACGAGTGCTGCGACATCGACCGGTTCGCGGCGGATGGTGATGTCGAAGGCATCCGCCATCGCATCCGAAATCAAATGGTCGACCATCGAGGTCAGGCGCTTGGTGGCGTCGCGGATGTGCTCGACCTGGGAAGTGACGTTCTCCTTGGGCGAGTTGGCGCCGATCAGTTCGGTCAGCATTTCGGTGCGGCCGAGGATCACGCCGAGCGGGTTCTTCAAATCGTGCGCGACGGTGCCCAGAATCTCGTTCTTGAAACCGTTGGCGCGCTGCAGCCGCAGCCACTGCGCCGACAGCCGGCGGTTGGCCTGCATCAGCGCGCGGGTGCGCTGGGCGACGCGGTCCTCGAGCTGGGTATTGGCCTCGTGCAGTTGCCGGTAGAGGATGACGTTGTCGAACGCGATCGACAGCCGGCTGGAGAAAATCTCGACCAGCGCGCGGTCGGTATCGGAAAGCTGGCGCTCGGCCTGCAGCAGCACCACCACCTCGCGGCCGCTGCCGGTGCGCAGATAAAGCACGCTGCGGTGATCGGCGAATTCGTTCTTGCGGCGCAGGAACGCGGCTTCCACCATCTGGCGCAAATCCGGATCCAGTGACTTGGAACTGGTCGAGCCGATGAAGCGGCTGTAGCAGCCCGAACCCGCCAGCACCGAAAACTCGCTGCCGGGCGCGCCGTCGTCGCGCAGCACCAGAATGCCGGCGCAGTCGACATTGAGCAATGATGCAAGCTGGGTCAGCACGCCTTCGGCCAGCCGCTGCATCGATTTGAAGTCGTACAGCGTCGAGGCAGCGTCGATGATGATTTCGAGCCCGCGCCTGGTCTGCACCATCCGCTCGAGTTGCTGGTAGCTGCGCAGCGCCGCCGTCAGCGAGGTGAACAGCTTGTCGGCCGTCAGCTCCGTCTTGGCCTTGTAGTCGTTGATGTCGTACTGGACGATGACGCGGCGTTCGGGCGCCTGGCCCGGCTGGCCGGTGCGCAAAATGATACGGACGGTCTCGTTCTTGAGCTCGTTACGGATGTACTCGACGAGTTCGAGGCCCGCGACATCGGTTTCCATGATGACGTCGAGCAGCACCGCCGCGACATCAGGATTGTCTCGCATCAAGGTGCGTCCTTCGGCCGCGGAATAGGCCGAGAGGATTTCCAGCGTGGCGCCGTGGAGATTGTAGTCGCTCAGCGCAAAGCGGGTGCCCTCATGCACCGCGGCATCGTCGTCGATGACGGCGATCTTCCATTTGCGCGCGGACGAGTCCTCCGGAACGGCCCCGGTATCGTCGATCAGGTGGAGGACATCGTCCTGTTCGGCCATTGAGAAGTTCCGTCGGCTGCTGTCTGGTCTGAAATCGTAGCTACGGCTATCGGGCCACCCTTGGCGACCTTGGGCATGATAATGCGGAAGGTAGTGCCTTGTCCCAGCCTCAACTCCAGCATCATCCGGCCGCCCAGCTGTTGAGTGACAAGATTATAGACGATATGCAAGCCCAGCCCGGTCCCGCCCTCGTTGCGGCGCGTCGTAAAGAACGGGTCGAATGCCTGCCGCTGCACGTCCGGCGTCATTCCGGCCCCGTTGTCGGCAAAATGATCTCGACATCGTCGCTGCCGCGCGGTCGCGCCGTGATCGTGATCGCCCCGGACCGGCCGTCGGCAAAGGCATGGTTGGCGGCGTTGAGGAACAGATTGGTCAATATCTGGCCGTAGGAACCGGGATAGCCGTTGATCACGAGTCCTTCCGGCACGTCGACCGACAGCGTGATCGCAGCCTTCTTCAGCGCGGGCCGCAGGCTCGCGATGATCTGGTCGGTGGCCTCGCTCAGATTGAACTGCCGCCGCTCGGCGTGCGAGCGGTCCACCGCCACCTGCTTGAACGACTGGATCAGCTCGCCGGCGCGGTGCAGGTTCGCCACCAATTGCCCCGCCGCGTCGCGCGAGCTCTTGACGAACTCGTCGAGCTTGGAGCGGCGCAGCGGCTCGGTGCGCAGCTCCTGCTCGAAGATATCGGCCCGGCGCGCAAAGCTCGACGCCACCGTCAGGCTGATGCCGATCGGGTTGTTCACCTCGTGGGCGACGCCGGCGACCAGGCCGCCGAGCGCGGCCAGCCGTTCGGCGTCGATCAGGTTCTGCTGCGCGGTGTTGAGTTCGAGCAGCGCGGCTTCGGCCTTTTCCTTCGAGGCGCGCAATTCGGCTTCCGTCTTGCGCTTGGCGATCGCGTTCTCGCGGAACACGTCCACCGCGCGCGCCATGGCGCCGACCTCGTCTCTGGCGGTGGTGCCTTGAACCCTGCGATCCAGATTGCCCGACGTGATCGCATGCATCGACCTGAGGATCTGCTGCAGCGGCAGGCGGATCGAGAGCGCGATCAGCACGCCGGCGGAAAGGATGATGCCGAGGAACATCACGGCGATCGACAGCACCCGGCGCGAGATGCCTGCCAGTGTGCGGTCGAACGTCTCCTGCGCCTTGTGCTCGCGCTGGCGCATCTTGACCGACAATTCGTCGATCACGCCGATGGCTTCGGCCTGGCTGGCATCGATGGTGTTGCGCAGCAATTCGGTCCGGATCGCGAGTTGCTCGGTCAGCTTCGCCATCCCCTCGCGCAGCGCCACCGTCCGCGCCGCCAGCCGCTGCAGCGCCATGCGCTGCAGATCGTTGTCGGCGAGGTCGGTCATCGCCGGGATGGTGTTCTCGATCGTCTCGGTGTTCCTGCGGGCGTCCTCGGCGGAGGACGAGGAGCGCGACAGATAATAGGCGTTGGTGGCGACCAGCATGGCCGTGAACGCCTCGCGGGATTTCCCCAGCGCCGGCCAGATCTGCGCGTCGCGATGCCCGGTGGCGCCCTCGATGATCGAGTACAGCCCGGCCATTTCCCGCGCCGGGCCCAGCACCTGCTGCTCATAGGTCTTGTTGATGGTGGCCTGCACCGCGCGCAACTCGCCAAAACCGTTGAGGA
The DNA here is from genome assembly GCA_963742935.1 of uncultured Alphaproteobacteria bacterium. Taxonomy (GTDB): domain Bacteria; phylum Pseudomonadota; class Alphaproteobacteria; order Rhizobiales; family Xanthobacteraceae; genus Bradyrhizobium. The sequence continues at coordinate 164,125 of CAVUOI010000054.1, forward strand.
AACGGTCGGTGACGTGTTCGAGCCGCGCGACCGATCCCGACAGCATCGGGTCGTTGGCGGCGCGCGTGGTCAGGGTGCCGAGCACCGCCTCGCGCAGCAACAGGATCTCCGCGAACAAATCGGGGCTCGGCTGGTTGATGTAGCGATGGATCAGGTTCTGCAGCCGGCTGGTCTCGCTTTCCAGCAGCGCCAGGATCTTGTCGGACTCTCGCACCTGCCGAACGTCGTCCCAGGCCGAACCCAGCACCTTGGCGCCGTTCCAGATCAGTACCGCGAGGACCACGACGACGGCGGAGTTCAATGCTGCGATCGAGAGGATGCGCCAGCGGATCGGCACCGCGCGCAGCCATTGCACGATGCGAAAACGGCCGCGCGCGGCGAGGCCCGCCCGCCGTTCCGTTCCGTTGTTTGGGTGTGGTGCGCCGATCAAGTTCGCTCCACTCCGAGCGCGTCGACCGGATACCTTGCGTGTTGAGGACCGGGGCCCAAAAACTCGCGCGAAAAAACGCCCGTTGAAACCGCCGTAAGCAACAGCGCAACAACAAGCACGAAGGTTCGCCAAAGGTCGGCGCGGCGATACACGGGCAACAATCCCCTTAGAGATGGAGTCTAAGGCGGGCCGAAAAGGTTCAACGCATTTTTAGCAGAATTTACCGATGCTTGGCTATCGGTGACTGGGTATGCAGGCTAGCCTGCCACAGTAATCCCGGTGTTTTGGCTGCAATCTTTAATTGTGCATTGCGGCGGAGCGGGGTGGATTGAAACCAGGGCCGCGGCGATTTATCAGGGCGCAGCGGGCAATTTATAATGTCCGGCGCAATTACAGCGGAATTATTGCCAGTGAAATTGGTTTTGAGGTTCTTTCAATTCGCGGCAGTCGCCGCCATGGCGCTGGCCTCTCCGGCGCACGCCGCCACCGAGATCATGTGGTGGCATGCGATGTCGGGGGAGCTCGGCAAGCAGCTTGAAAAGCTGGCGACCGATTTCAACGCGTCGCAGTCCGATTACCGGATCGTGCCGACCTACAAGGGCAACTACACCGAGACGGTGACGGCGGCGATTTTCGCCTTCCGTTCGCGAAGCCAGCCCGCCATCGTCCAGGTCAACGAGATCGCGACCGCCACCATGATGGCCGCCAAGGGCGCGATCTATCCGGTGTTCGAATTGATGCGCGACCAGTCGGAGCCGTTTTCGCCGGAGGCGTATCTGCCGGCCGTGACCGGCTATTATGCCGACGTCGCCGGCAACATGCTGTCGTTCCCGTTCAACGTCTCGACGCCGATCCTCTATTACAACAAGGATCTGTTCCGCGCCGCGGGTCTCGATCCAGAGACGCCGCCGAAGACCTGGGCCGACATCGGCACCGCTGCAAAACGTTTGCGCTCGGCCGGCTCACCCTGCGGCTTCACCACTTCGTGGCCGTCCTGGGTTCATATCGAGAATTTTTCCGCCTTCCACAATCTGCCGCTGGCCACGCAAGCCAACGGTTTTGGTGGGCTCGATACCGAACTGACCTTCAACAATCCGGACGTCGTGCGCCACGTCGCGCAACTCGCGGAATGGCAGGCCACGAAGGTGTTCGACTATAGCGGCAAGGGACAGTCGGCCGAGCCGCGCTTCCAGAAGGGCGAATGCGCGATCTTCGTCGGTTCGTCGGGAACGCGCGCGGACATCAAGGCCAATTCAAAATTCGAGGTCGGCTACGGCATGATCCCGTACCGGCCCGAAATCACCGGCGCCCCGCAAAATTCCATCATCGGCGGCGCCACGCTGTGGGTGCTGCGCGACCGGCCGAGCACCGAATATGCCGGCGTCGCAAAATTCTTCGCCTATCTGTCGAAGCCGGAAGTGCAGGCCGCCTGGCACCAGAACACGGGCTATTTGCCGATCACCCGCGCCGCGTTCGACCTCAGCCGCGCGCAGGGCTTTTACGATCGCAACCCCGGTGCTGCGATCGGCATCGAGCAGCTGACGCTGAAGCCGCCGACCGAAAACTCCAAGGGAATCCGGCTCGGCTCCTTTGTGCTGATCCGCGGCGTGATCGACGAAGAACTCGAACATGTTTTCAGCGGCAAGCAGTCCGCGCAGGCCGCGCTGGACGCCGCCGTCGAACGCGGCAACCGCCTGCTGAGGCAATTCGAGCGGGCCAATCCGGACAGGTAGCTCTCTCGTTTTTGCAAGCGAGGTCTGTAGGATGGGTTGAGCCCTTCGCGAAACCCATCATCTCTCCGCGCAATGAATTGATGGGTTTCGCGAAGGGCTCAACCCATCCTACGCGACTGCGAGACTTGGAAAGGACGGATAACCCAATGACCGCGACGCTGCCGGTCTTCGCGGACTACGAACCCTATCGTATCTGGCGCGCAGATCCCTCGCACTGGCTGTCGATCGCACGCGACATCGCGCGCAGCCACGGCCTTGCATGCGCGTCGCCGCACGTCTTCTCCACCGGAACCAACCTCGTCCTCGCCCTCGACGAAAAACTGATCCTGAAAGTCTTCCCGCCGTTTCTTCGTGGCCAGTTCGAGTCAGAACGAAGCGCGCTCGCGCTGCTTCACGGACAACTCCGCATTCCGATTCCCGAAATCGTCGTCGAAGGCGAGCGCGACGGGTGGCCCTATCTCGCCATCACGCGGCTGTCGGGCGTGCTGGGCGCCGAGGCCTGGCCGTCCCTGCAGGAACAGGACAAGGAGCGTCTCCTCGGTGAAATCGGCGAGACCATCGCGCAGGTGCAGCGTGTTCCGGCCGGGCCGCTCGCGCGGATCGAGCCGCAGTGGGACGTCTTCGTGCGAGGACAGATCGAAGGATGTCGCGCAAGGCACCAGCGTTTCGGATTGCCGCAAAAATTTCTCGATGGGCTGGATGAATTTTTGCACGGCGCGGCGGGATTGGTTGCGCTCGATGGCCCGCCGGTGATCCTGACCGGCGAATATATTCCGGAGAATTTCTTGCTGAGACGCGCAGGCGAAGGCTGGCGTCTGTCGGGATTGATTGACTTCGGCGATGTGATGACCGGGCGGGGCGAATACGACCTGCTGGGTCCGAGCGCCTTCATGACTGCCGGCATGCCACGGCGGGTGCGGAGCCTGTTCGAGGGCTTCGGCTATTCCGCGGCGGATATCACGCCCGACCTGAAGCGGCGGCTGTTGGCGCTGATGCTGCTGCATCGCTTCAGTGACCCGGTCAGGCACCTCAGCATTGAGGGCTGGCAACAGAAGGCCGCCGATCTCGACGAATTACAGGATTTGCTGTGGCCGATCTGAATGCGCTCAGTAATGAAGCGCTCAAAATATCTGCATCAATATTGAGCAAAAACTCCTCTTTGTATGCAATCTGCCAGGATGTCGCACCGCGCCCGAGGTCGTGCGACTGATACATTCATAAGTAATATCAATCGGTTGTTCTGATCATAAGACTTTCTTAACGATTGGCACGAACCTTGCGATCTCAGTTCCAAAGCCGTTTTCCCTCTGGCGTTTGGAGCATCACCCATGAAGCGTCGAGATTTCCTCAAATCCGTCACCGGCGTTGCCGCGGGAGCCATGGTCCCCGCGCCGGCGATCTGGTCCGCCGCCAAGGCGCAGTCGCGATCGGAGACGCTGCTGATCGTCTCGGAAGGCGGTCCCAACAACCTCGACATCCACGGCATCGGCACCAACGTTCCCGGCTATGAAGTGTCGTGGAATTGCTACGACCGCCTGATCACCCACGAGATGAAGAGCGGTCCCGGCGGCGTGCCGTATTACGACCGCGACAAGTTCAAGGGCGAACTCGCCGACGACATGAAGATCGACGACATGTCGGTCACCTTCAAGCTGAAGAAGAACGCCAAATTCCACGACGGCGCGCCGGTCACGGCCAAGGACGTCAAATGGTCGCTCGACCGCGCGGTCTCTGTCGGTGGCTTCCCGACCTTCCAGATGAGCGCGGGCTCGCTGACCAAGGCCGAGCAGTTCGTCGTCGTCGACGACAACACGGTGCGGGTGGATTTTGCCAAGAAGGATCGCCTGACGATACCCGATCTCGCCGTCATCGTGCCCTGCATCGTCAACTCCGAACTGGTGAAGAAGAACGCCAGCGAGAAGGATCCCTGGGGGCTCGAATACACCAAGCAGCAGACCGCAGGCTCCGGCGCCTACAAGCTGACAAAATGGACCGCCGGTACTGAAGTCATCATGGAGCGCAACGACGAGTGGGTCGGTGGCCCCTTGCCGAAGATCAAGCGCGTGATCTGGCGCATGGTGCCGCAGGCCGGCAACCGCCGCGCGCTGCTGGAGCGTGGTGACGCCGATATCTCCTACGAACTGCCGTTCAAGGATTTCCAGGAGATGAAGGCCAGCGGCAAGCTCAACGTGGTGTCGCTGCCGTTCTCCAACGGCATCCAGTATATCGGCATGAACGTCACCAAGCCGCCGTTCGACAATCCGAAAGTGCGACAGGCGATCGCCTATGCGATCCCGTACCAGAAGATCATGGATGCGGTGCTGTTCGGCCTCGCCAATCCGATGTTCGGCGCGGCTGCGGACAAGGCCACCGAGGTCGCGTGGCCGCAACCGACCAAATATTCCACCGACATGGCGAAGGCCAAGGCGCTGCTCGCGGAAGCCGGCTATGCCAACGGCTTCGAGACCACGATTTCATTCGACTTGAATTTCGCCGGCGTCAACGAGCCGCTTTGCATCCTGGTTCAGGAGAGCCTCGCCCAGATCGGCATCAAGACCACGATCAACAAGGTGCCCGGCGCCAACTGGCGCACCGAGCTGAACAAGAAGGAAATGCCGCTCTACACCAACGTGTTCTCGGGCTGGCTCGATTACCCCGAATACTTCTTCTACTGGTGCTATCACGGCAATAATTCCGTCTTCAACACCATGAGCTACAAGTCGCCGGAGATGGACAAACTGATCGACGGCGCGCGCATGGCCGCCTCGACCGGCGACACCGCGACCTACGACAAGGACGTCAAGGGTTTCGTCGATCTCGCCTACGCCGACATCCCGCGCATCCCGCTGTACCAGCCGTTCGTCAACGTCGCGATGCAGAAGAACATCTCGGGCTATCAGTACTGGTTCCACCGCCGTCTGGATTATCGCGCGCTGGTGAAGGCGTAATCCGCCATGCTGACCATGATCGGCAAGCGGCTGCTGTTTGCGATCCCGTCGCTGATCGGGGTCGTGATCGTCACGTTCCTGCTGACGCGTGCGTTGCCGGGCGATCCGGCCGCGTATTTCGCGGGGCCCGCCGCGACCAAGGAAGCGGTCGAGCAGATCCGCAAGAAGCTCGGCCTCGACAAGCCGCTGATCGAGCAGTTCTTCCGCTACACCAACGATCTCGCACACGGCGATTTCGGCAACTCGCTGACCACGGGCCAGCCGGTCGCCGCCGAAATCCGTAACCGCCTGCCGGCATCGGCCGAGCTGACGCTGCTTGGCCTGTTTGTATCGGTCATCATCGCGATTCCGCTCGGCGTGCTTGCCGCCACCCGGCCGGGGTCATGGATCGATCATCTCTGTCGTGTCACGACAACCGCGGGCGTGTCGTTGCCGGTGTTCTTCACGGGTTTGGTGCTGGTCTACGTGTTCTATTTCAGGCTCGGCTGGTCGCCGGCGCCGCTCGGCCGGCTCGACGTGTTCTACAGCGCGCCGCCGACGATAACGGGCTTCTATCTGATCGACACCCTGATCGCGCGCGATCTCGAGGCGTTTCGTTCTGCACTCAGTCAGCTCATCCTGCCGGCCGCGACGCTTGCGATCTTCTCGCTGGCGCCGATCGCGCGCATGACGCGAGCCTCGATGCTGGCGGTGCTGGAATCCGAGTTCGTCCGCACCGCGCGCGCCTCAGGGCTTTCGCCTGCCACCGTGATCGTCACCTACGCGTTTCGCAACGCCATGCTGCCGGTCATTACCACGCTCAGCATGGTGTTCTCGTTCCTGCTCGGCGCCAATGTGCTGGTCGAGAAAGTGTTCGCGTGGCCGGGTATTGGTTCCTACGCGGTGGAAGCGCTGATCTCGTCGGACTTCGCGCCGGTGCAGGGTTTTGTGCTGACCATGGCCGTCATGTACGTGCTGCTCAATCTGACTATCGACATTCTCTACGGCGTGATCGATCCACGTGTCCGGCTTGAAGGGTGAGGTTGGAAGATGAGTGCTGTTCTGCCTGCTGTTGAACCCGCCGGTCCCGCGCGCACGTCGGGACTTGTCGCAATTTTCGAACACACCCGTTATGTGCTGGGCGAGAACCGGGTCACCGCTTTTGCCTTCGGTCTGCTGGTCGTGATCCTGTTTGCCGCGATCTTCGGCCCGTACATCGTGCCTTACGATCCGCTCGCCAGCGATACCGCCTCGGCGCTTAAACCGCCATCCGCGGCGCACTGGTTCGGCACCGATCAATTGGGCCGCGATATCTTCAGCCGTGTCGTCGTCGCCACAAGGCTGGATACCTTCATCGCGGTCGCGTCCGTGGCGCTGGTGTTCCTGATGGGCGGGCTCGCCGGCATCGCCGCCGGCTATTTCGGCGGCTGGACCGACCGCATCGTCGGCCGCATCGCCGACACCATCATGGCGTTTCCGCTGTTCGTGCTGGCGATGGGCATCGTCGCAGCCCTCGGCAACACCGTGCAGAACATCGTCATCGCCACCGCGATCGTGAACTTTCCACTTTACGCGCGCGTCGCACGTGCGGAAGCCAATGTCCGCCGCAACGCCGGCTTCGTGCAGGCCGCGCGGCTGTCGGGCAATGGCGAGTTCCGGATCCTGCTGGTGCATATCCTGCCCAACATCATGCCGATCATGATCGTGCAGATGTCGCTGACCATGGGCTACGCCATCCTCAACGCAGCCGGATTGTCCTTCATCGGGCTCGGTGTCCGTCCGCCGACGGCGGAGTGGGGCATCATGGTCGCGGAAGGCGCGGGCTTCATGGTGTCGGGCGAATGGTGGATCGCGCTGTTCCCGGGGCTGGCGCTGATGACCGCGGTGTTCTGCTTCAATCTGCTCGGCGACGGCCTGCGCGACATCGTCGATCCGCAGCGGAGGACGTGATGGCGGCTTCAGCCATGGCCCGTTCCGGCGAATTCGAAACCGCAGCAAAATCAGTAACATCCCTACTGTGCATGGGGTTGTTTTCGATGTTTTTGTTTCCGGAAGCCATCATGACCGCGCAGCCCCTGCTCGACGTCCACGACCTCACCGTCGAGTTCTCCACCCGGCGCGGCATCGTCAAGGCCGTGCAGCACGTCAGCATCTCCGTTGCCAAGGGCGAGACGCTCGGCATCGTCGGCGAGTCCGGCTCCGGCAAGTCGGTGACGTCCTATGCCGTGATGCGCATCCTCGACCGCGCCGGCAAGATCGCCGACGGCTCGGTGATGTTCTCCGGCATCGACGTCAAGGCGGCGACCGAAAACCAGATGCGCGATCTGCGCGGCCGCGAAATCTCGATGATCTTCCAGAATCCGCGCGCCGCGCTCAATCCGATCCGCAAGGTCGGCGACCAGATCGAGGACGTGCTGCGCCAGCACGTGCAGAGTTCCTCCAACGACCGCGGCGAGAAGGCGATCGAGGCGCTGGAGCAGGTCAAGATCGCGCGCCCGCGCGAGCGCTATCACGCCTATCCGTTCGAACTGTCCGGCGGCATGTGCCAGCGCGTCGTCATCGCACTGGCGCTGGCCTGCAATCCGCAACTCCTGATCGCCGACGAGCCGACCACAGGCCTCGACGTCACCACGCAGAAGGCGGTGATGGACCTGATCGTCGAACTGACGAAGCGCCGGAATATGTCGACCATCCTGATCACGCACGACCTCGGACTCGCCGCGGCCTATTGCGATCGCGTGGTTGTCATGGAGAAGGGCCGCGTGGTGGAGACGGCGAAGTCAGCAGATATCTTTGCGAAGCCCGAGCACGCCTACACCAAAAAGCTGATGCGCGCGACGCCGCGGCTCGGTGTGTCCTTGCGCGATCTGCTACCGGAGGAGGAGGGTGCGGCAGCGCCGGCGGCACCAATTGCTGCGCCGAAGCCCGCGGTCGACAACTCCGCAAAGCCGCTTCTCCTCGTCGAAAAGCTGGTCAAGGAATATCCGCGCCAGGGCGCCACGGCTGTTCTCGGCAAACTGTTCTCCCGCAAGCCGCCGGTGGAAGCCGAAATCTTCCGCGCGGTTGATGGCATCAGCTTCACCGTCGGCCACGGCGAGAGTGTCGGCCTTGTCGGCAAGTCCGGCTGCGGCAAGTCGACGACGTCGATGATGGTGATGCGGCTTTTGGATCAGACGTCCGGCCGCATCGTATTCGACGGCGAAGAGATCGGCGCCATCCTGCCCAATTCCTTCGCGCGGCTGCCGCTGCGCAAAAGCATCCAGATGGTGTTCCAGGACCCGACCGACAGCCTCAACCCGCGCTTCACCGCTGCACGTGCCATCGCCGATCCGATCATGCAGCTTGGCGATATCAGGGGACGCGACGCGTTGCGCGCCCGCTGCGAGGAACTCGCCGGCTTGGTCGGTCTTCCCGTCAATCTGCTCGATCGCTTCCCGCACCAATTGTCCGGCGGCCAGAAGGCCCGCGTCGGCATCGCGCGCGCGATGGCACTGCATCCAAAACTCGTGATCCTCGACGAGCCGACCGCCGCGCTCGACGTTTCCGTGCAGGCGGTCGTGCTCAACCTGCTGCAGGATCTCAAGGCGTCGATGGGCATGAGCTATTTGTTCGTGTCGCACGATCTGAATGTGGTACGTTTGCTGTGCGATCGTGTCATCGTGATGCGGTCAGGACGAATCGTCGAGCAGGGTACTTCCGAGCGCGTGCTCGGCGATCCGCAGGACGCCTATACCAAGGAGCTGCTGACGGCGATCCCGCATCCGCCGTTGCCGGCTCACCAGACAGTTGAGTGAGAGCGAAATGGCCGCCGAACCCCTGGACGATTATATCGACGCCGTATCAAAGGCACTGGCGCTGCCGGTCGAGGAAGCCTGGCGCCCCGCGGTGCGGGCGAACCTCGAAGTGTCGCTGAGGTTGGCGCGGCTGGTCGATGAGTTCCCGTTGCCGGACGAGATCGAGCCGGCCAGTGTCTACACAGCCTGATAGCGCCATGACCGTAAACACCGACGGGATGTCCGCTCAACAAATCGCGCAAGCTGTAACGGATCGCAAGCTTTCCGCGCTGGATGCGACCGAAGCTGCGTTGGCGCGGATCGCCGCGCATGATGGCGTGCTGAATTCCTTCACCGACGTCACCGCGAACCGTGCTCGTGCCACGGCCAAGGCTATCGACGCGAAGATCGCCGCCGGCCAGAAGGTCGGGCCGCTCGCCGGCGTGCCGTTCGCGGTCAAGAATCTGTTCGACGTAAAAGGCCTCGCCACCCGCGCCGGCTCGAAGATCAACCGCGACCTCGCACCATCACCGCGCGATGCCACGCTGATCGAGCGGATGGAGGCGGCCGGCGCCGTTTTGGTCGGCGCGCTCAACATGGGTGAATACGCCTACGACTTTACGGGCGAGAACGTGCATGACGGCCCGTCGCGCAATCCGCATGATCCGACGCGGATGACCGGCGGCTCCTCCGGCGGCTCGGGCAGCGCGGTCGGCGGCGCGCTGGTGCCGATCGCGTTGGGGTCGGACACCAATGGCTCCATCCGCGTGCCGTCGTCGTTCTGCGGGATCTTTGGCCTGAAGCCCACCTATGGCCGGTTGTCGCGGGCACGCTCGTTTCCCTTTGTCGCAAGCTTCGATCATCTCGGTCCGTTCGCGCGCAATGTCGGCGATCTAGCGCTGGCCTACGATGCGATGCAGGGGCCGGATGCCGACGATGCGGCCTGCACCACGCGCCCGGTCGAGCCGGTCTCGCCGTTACTGACGCAGGGCATCGCTGGCCTGCGGATTGCGATTGCGGGCGGCTATTTTCAGAAGAACGTCTTCCCCGAAGCGGTCGAAGCCGTGGCGCGCATCGCAAAAGCGCTCGATGCCACGCAGACGATCGAAATTCCCGAAGCCGCCCGCGCCCGCGCCGCGGCCTATGTCATCTCTACCACCGAGGGCGCTTCGCTGCATCTCGATCGGCTGCGCACGCGACCGAACGATTTCGATCCGGCGGTGCGCGACCGGCTGATCGCCGGCGCCATGGTGCCCGCGCCGCTGGTCGATCGCGCGCAGAAATTCCGGCGCTGGTATCGCGCAAAAATGCTGGAGTTGTTCAGGTCGGTCGACGTGATCATCGCGCCCGCTACGCCCTGCGTTGCGCCGAAGCTCGGACAGGTGAATTTCGTGCTCGACGGCGTCGAGTTGCCGGTGCGCGCCAATATCGGTATCCACACCCAGCCGATCTCGTTCATCGGGCTGCCGGTGGTCGCCGTCCCCGTGCCGCTGGAGCCGATGCCGATCGGCGTGCAGATCATCGCAGCACCGTGGCGGGAGGATATCGCGTTGCGCGTTGCGCATGCGCTGGAAAAAATGGGCGCCGCGGCCGCGCCGGCCCCGAGAGGATTGTGATGATGGAGATCGATCTTCCGGACGTGCTGGCCGAGGTGACCGCGCAATTCGCGCGTTACGAAAAGGCACTGGTATCGAACGACGTTGCGGTGCTCGACGAACTGTTCCGCGACAATCCCCGGACGCTGCGCTACGGCATCGGCGAAAATCTTTATGGCTATGAGGCGATCAAGGGCTTTCGCGCCGCGTCGCTCGCCGGTCGGGCTGATGCGGCGGACCGACAAGACCGTGATCACGACCTACGGCCGCGATACCGCCGTCGCCTCGACGTTGTTCTATCGCGACAGCGCGCCGGGCAGGGTCGGACGGCAGATGCAGACCTGGGTGCGGTTTCCCGAAGGCTGGAAGATCGTCGCGGCCCATGTCAGCGTGATCGACGAGCCAAAGGCATGAGTCTGGACGATTTGCCGGAAACCATTGTTCGCCGCGTCGATCGCCCTTCGCCGTTGCGCGATAAGGTCACGCGCGCGGAAGAACTGCGGCTGCAGTTGGCCGACGAGATTGTGCGCGGCGTGCTGCCGCCGGGATCGGCGCTCGACGAGACCGATATCGCGCGGCGCTTTTCGGTATCGCGCACGCCGGTCCGCGAAGCGTTGCGCCAACTGGTGGCGAGCGGCCTGGTCGAGTCCCGCGCCCATCGCGGCGCCGTCGTCGCGCAGCCTTCGCCCGACAGGCTGAAAGAAATGTTCGAGGCGATGGCTGAACTCGAAGCGCTGTGCGCGGGGCTGGCGGCAGAACGGATGCCGCCGGGAGATCGTCAGAAGCTGGAATTGATCCATGACGAATTGCGGGTGCTGAGCCATGCCGGCAATCCCGAACGCTTTCACGAGGTCAACGAGCGTTTTCATAATGCGATCTATGCCGGCTCGCAGAACGGCTACATCGCCGAGATGACGCTGGCGACGCGGGTACGGGTGCAGCCGTTCCGCCGCGCCCAGTTCCGCAATCTCGGCCGGCTGGCGAAATCGCATGCCGAACACGACCGCGTCGTGGTGTCGATCATGCGCGGCGACAAGACGGGGGCGGCTGCGGCGATGCGCGCGCATATCGAGTTGGTGCGCGGGGAGTATGAACTCTACGCGGTGTCGGTGTAGGAGTGCCCCGTCATTCCGAGGCGCCGCAGCGCGGCGAACCCGGAATCCAATTCTCCGCGCGGATGGTGAGAGTTATTAAACCGAGACCAACTTCACGGAGGCATGGATTCCGGGTTCGCGCTTTGCGCGCCCCGGAATGACGGCCTAAACCGCCTTCTCCGCCATGAACGCGCGCCAGCCGCCGTAAGCCGAGATATCGCGTGCGCCTTCGATCGCTACCGGCTCCACCACAAAGCCCTTGACGCCCCTTCCATCGGCCAGCCGTACCGTACCGATCCCGAGCGGCGGTGGAATTGCAGCCACGAATTTGCCGAACGCGGCCGCCGACAACGCCCATAGCTCAAGCTTGATCGAACTTCCCGCGCCAGCGTCGACGCGCAGCATGCCGGGCTTCGGCGGCGTGGTGCCGAGCGCATAGAGTTTGTAATCTGGCGCGGTGGTGGTCGCTTCTAGCAGCCGAGCGCCCAGCGTCTGCAGTTCGCCGTTGAGCGCCATGCCGGAGAGGTGGGCGCCGACCACGGCGAGGGTGATTTCATCGCCGCCAGCCTCAGTCGGCAACGCAGCGAGCGGCGGCTGCGCCAGGCCCTTGGCTCCCATTTTCAATTTGGTATCGGCATGAAATACCCGCCCAATGCTGGCGAGCTTCGCGTCGTGCCCTGCGGGCGCCAGCAGCGTGATGCCGAAGGGAATGCCGTCGGCGCGCATCGCGGCGGGCAGAGCGAGGCCGCAGAGATCGAGCAGATTCACAAAGTTGGTGTAGGTGCCGAGCCTCGAGTTGAGCTCGATCGGATTGGCCAGCACCTGCGCGGTCGAATAGGCGGTTGGCGCGGTCGGCAGCACCATCGCATCGAAATGCGCGAAAGCGCGCTCGGCGACACGGCGCAGCGCCTGCAGCCGGTAGAGTGAGGCAAACGTGTCGGCCGCGGTCAGCCGTGCGCCGGCGACCGTGATCTCGCGCGTCACCGGATGGATCGATTCCGGCGACGAGGCGAGGAGGTCACGGATGACGAGATAGCGTTCGGCGACCCATGGGCCCTCGTAGAGCAGCCGCGCGGTCTCGTAAAACGGCTCCAGATCGAATTCGACCAGCGAGGCGCCGAGCGATGTCCAGCGCCTGAGCGCGTTGTCATATTCCTTCTCCGCGGCGCGGTCGCCGAAGAAGATCAGCTGACCTTTGCGTGGGACGCCGAGCCGAAGCTGTTCGGGTAGCGCCGACATCGTGCCCAGCGGTCGGTCGCGCGAAAACGGATCGGCGCCGTCGGGGCCGGCCATCGCCGCCAGCGCTGTCATAGCGTCGTCGACGGTGAGCGAGAACACCGAGATCGCATCCAGCGTTCGGCACGCCGGCACGAGCCCGGCGTTGGAGATCAGCCCGAGGCTCGGCTTCAGCCCGACAATGTTGTTAAGCATCGCCGGCACGCGGCCCGAACCCGCGGTGTCGGTACCGAGTGCGAGCGGCACGAGGCCAGCGGAAACCGCAACCGCCGATCCCGAACTCGATCCGCCCGGAATGAGATCCGCGCGGACCGGATTGACCGGGATGCCGTAGGGGGAGCGGACGCCGACCAGGCCGGTGGCGAACTGGTCGAGATTGGTCTTGCCGATGATGATGGCGCCGGCCGCGCGCAGTTTTGCCACGGCCGTCGAATCCTGCGCGGGCGAATACGAGAAAGCCGGGCAGGCCGCCGTGGTCGCCAACCCCAGCGCATCGATGTTGTCCTTCACCGCGACCGGCACGCCATACAAAGGAAGCGCCGCCGCATCCTTCGAGGCCAGCGCCTCGGCCTCCACCAGCGCCGTCTTCTCGTCGCGCAGGCTGATGAACACCGCGGGATCGTTATGGTCGCGGATGCGCTGATAGGTGCGGGCGACGGTTTGCGCCGGGGTCATGGTGCCGGCGCGATGCGCGGCGACGATGGCGGCAACGGTTTCGGGCGCGTCGGACCCCATGGCGAGCAAAACTCCTGCGAGCAAGATGGTACCGGAGACGTAGCAAGCGATGTGCCATTGTGTACATCAACGGAGCAAATGAGATCGAGTGAGCTCTCGACATGATTTCAGGTGCTTAACCTCAGCTGCTGCCAGAAGACGCATCCAAGTTGGTCGGGCTGGCCGCAGCGAAATTGCCTAATAATTAGGCGGGTCGTTCTCTATGCGGCAACGGCGTCATGACGTGCGATGGGACGTTGCCGGGCCGAGCCGATCTCGCGTAGAGCAGGTCGCCTGCCTGAGAAACATGACAAGAGAAGGCAGCGGAGGAAACCGATGACGCCAGCCGCAGCCCCGGGCCGCGACCGATCCGACACGCTGTTCGCAATGCCCGCGATCATGGCCGACCGCCGGGCGGATGGCAGCATCATCCTGAAATCGACAACGCCATTGCGCGAAAGCGCGCGCTGCATCGGCGACTGGCTGGAGCATTGGGCACGGCAGGCGCCCGACCGCGTTTTCCTCGCTGATCGCGCCAGCGCCGATGCGCCGTGGTCGACGGTTACTTACAAGGATGCGCTGAAGCAGGTGCGTTCGGCTGCCGGGTGGGTACTTGCGCAGCGCCTGAGCGCGCAGCGTCCGCTGGTGATCCTGTCCGACAACAGTGTCGAGCATGCACTGTTCGCGTTGGCGGCTCAGCATGTCGGAGTGCCCTCGGCGGCGATCTCGCCGGCCTATTCGCTGATGTCAAAAGACTTCGACAAGCTGAAGAGCATGATCGCGCTGCTCAAGCCGGGCGCGATCTATGTTTCCGCCACGAAGCCGTTTGCGGCGGCGCTGGCGGCGATCCAGCCGCTGCATTCGGCCACGATCGTCAGCGGCGAGCGCCGGCGACGCCGGCGCGATCTCGTTTCGCAGCATCGCGGCTACGCCGGAAACGGCTGATGTCGAAACGGCCTTTGCCGCGATCACGCCGGATACGATTGCGAAATTCCTGTTCACCTCGGGTTCGACCGGTACGCCCAAGGCCGTGATCAACACCCAGCGCATGCTGACCTCGAGCCAGCAGGCCAAGGCGCAGACCTGGACGTTCCTCGACGATATCGGCGAAGATCTCGTGATCCTCGACTGGCTGCCCTGGAGCCACACTTTTGGCGCCAACCACAATTTCAATCTCGTGCTGCGCAACGGCGGCACGCTCTATGTTGACGGTGGCAAGCCGGCGCCCGGACTGTTCGAGACGTCGCTCGCCAACCTGCGGAGCGTGATGCCGACGGTCTATTTCAACGTGCCGCGCGGTTTTGACATGCTGATCGCGGCGCTGCGCGAGCGATGACGAGTTGCGCAAGCAATTCTTCGGCGAAGTGAAATTCGCCTTCTATGCCGGCGCGGCGCTGCCGCAGAATCTCTGGGACGCTCTGGAAGAACTCTCGCTTCAGACGGTTGGCCGCGCGATGCCGATGGTATCGGCCTGGGGCTCGACGGAGACGTCGCCGCTGGCGACAGACTGCCATTTCCAGGCTGAGCGATCCGGTAATATCGGCGTGCCGATCCCGGGCACCGAACTGAAGTTGGTGCCGTCGGGCGACAAGCTGGAGGTCCGCGTGCGCGGCCCCAACGTCACGCCCGGCTACTGGAAAGCGCCGGAATTGACCGCGCAGGCGTTCGACAGCGAAGGCTTTTATCTGATTGGCGATGCCGTGACCTTCGCCGATCCGGCGCGGCCCGAACGTGGTTTGTTTTTCGACGGCCGCGTCGCAGAAGATTTCAAGCTCAATTCCGGCACCTGGGTCAGCGTCGGCAACTTGCGCGTTGCAGGGATCGCCGCGCTGGCGCCGTTGGCGCAGGATATCGTCGTCACCGGCCATGGCGGTGACGAGGTTCGCTTTCTGGTGTTTCCGAACATCGCGGCCTGCCGGGCGCATGCCGGCCTGCCCGAAAGCGCCGACGTGAAAGACGTGATCGGCCACGACAAGGTCCGTGCGGCGATCGCGCAGGGGCTTGCGAAACTGAAGGCGCAAAGCGGCAATTCGTCGGGGCACGCGACGCGGGCGCTGTTGCTGGCGGAGCCGGCTTCGGTCGACGGCGGAGAGATCACCGACAAGGGCTACATCAACCAGCGCGCGGTGCTGACGCGGCGCGCGCAGGCGGTGGCGACGCTCGACGACCGGGCGTCCACCGAGTGGATCGGCTGCGCGCCTTAAGGCGAGGAACGCTTCGGCCAAATAGCTGATCGAATTCGATAAAAATCTGCGCAGACAAATTTGTTGCTAAGGCAACTAATCTGTGAAAGCTTTGCGCTATTGCACGGTCTACCGACAGAGCAGTCGAACTGCCATGCCGTGCCGGGAGAAAAACGGATGCCCAGGGGGAGCGGCCCATCGGGGCCGAACGCCGGCGTCAGGCTGGCCGTGGCCGACGTTGCGCGATCAAGTGCTGGTCTGTCCGGTCACGGCGCCGAGATTTTCGTGCAGCCGCCGCAGCAAGTCGATCAGGACTTCCCGCTCGTCTTTCTTCAGGCAGGACAACAGCCGCCGCTCGCGTTCGAATGCGGCCATGATCACCTTGTCGTGGATCGCGCGCCCGCGCGGGGTCAGCGAGATGGCGTGGGTGCGGCCGTCGTCGGGCGCGGTACGGATAGCGACCAGACCTCGTTTCTGCAGCACCGACAGGTTGCGGCTGACCGGCCCCTTGTCGAAGCCGATCACATTGCAGATCCGCGAGGCCGGGATGCCGGGCTCGATCGCGAGCAGCGACATGATTCGCCATTCCGTGACGTTGACGCCGAAATTGCGCTGATAAAACGTCGTCGCGCTGTTCGACAGCTTGTTGGCGATGAAGGTGATGAATGCCGGAACGTAGCGGTCGAGATCGAGCAACGGTCCATCATCGGCGGTTGCGGGCTCCGCCGAACGCGGCCGGCGCGGTTTCCGGCTAAGGGGAATCTGGTTCATGTCTCGATCATCGCTGTGGAATTGCGACCGAGCAATAGGGACATGGGGCATGGCTTTACAAGGATAAACTTCGGGAGGACTCGATGACTTCGACGAATTCCAGCGCCGCGGCCGGCCAAGGCGCGCCCGTGCCGCATCTCTCACTCGATCCATTCTCGATCGAATATTTCGACGATCTGCATCCGAGCCAGGAGCGCCTGCGTGAGGCTGGGCCGCTGGTCTATCTCGACAAGTGGCAGGTCTATGGCGTGGCGCGCTATGCGGAGGTGCATGCCGTGCTGAACGATCCGGCCACGTTCTGTTCGAGCCGTGGTGTCGGCTTGAGCGACTTCTCGAAGGAAAAGCCGTGGCGCCCGCCAAGCATCATCCTCGAGGCCGATCCGCCGGAGCACACCCGCACCCGTTCAGTACTCAGCCAGGTGCTGTCGCCGACCGCCTTGAAGCAGGTTCGCGATCGTTTCGCGGCTGCGGCAGCCGCCAAGGTCGACGAATTGCTGGAGCGACGTAGCTTCGACGCTATTGCGGATCTGGCGGAGGCCTATCCGCTGGCGATCTTCCCCGATGCGCTCGGCCTGAAGCATGATGGGCGCGAGCATTTGCTGCCCTATGCGGGCGTTGTCTTCAACGCGTTCGGGCCGCCCAACCAGCTGCGACAGGATGCGATCGAACGCTCGACGCCGCATCAGGCCTATGTCGCCGAACAATGCCAGCGCGAAAACCTAAGCCCCGGCGGCTTCGGCGCCTGCATCCACGCCCATGTGGATACGGGCGGCATCACCGCGGCAGAGGCGCCGCTGCTGGTTCGTTCGCTGCTGTCGGCAGGGCTGGATACAACGGTCAACGGCATTGGTGCCGCGATCTATTGTCTCGCGCGCTATCCCGACCAGTTAGCGCGGCTGCGACAGGACATTTCGCTGGCGCGCAACGCGTTCGAGGAGGCCGTACGGTTCGAGAGCCCGGTGCAGACATTCTTCCGCACCACGACGCGGGAGGTCGAGATCGGCGGGCATCGCGTCGGCGAAGGCGAGAAGGTCCTGATGTTTTTGGGCGCAGCCAACCGTGATCCGCGCCGCTGGGACAATGCTGATAGCTACGACATCACGCGGCGGACCAGCGGCCATGTGGGCTATGGCTCCGGCATCCACATGTGCGTCGGTCAGCTGGTGGCTCGCCTCGAAGGCGAGACCATGCTGGCCGCGTTGGCGCGCAAGGTCGCCTCCATCGAGATCACGGGGCCGGTGAAGCGTCGCTACAACAATACACTGCGCGGGTTGGAGACTTTGCCGGTCAGCATCACACCGGCCTGACGCCACCGCGGCAAATTGCGCCTTTCAAATAAAAAATCCGAGGGGAGAATGATATGAAGAGCTTTCCAAATCATCTGGCGCTGGCGTTATCAGGCGCTTTGTCACTGACCGGGGCCTATGCGGCGCGCGCGGAAATTTCCGACAACGTCGTCCGCGTCGGCGTGCTCAACGACATCTCCGGCATCTTCCAGGACACCAACGGCATGGGCTCAGTCGAAGCCGCGCGGATGGCGGCGGAAGACTTCAATGGCGGCGGTAAAAACATCAAGGTCGAGATCGTGTACGCCGATCATCAGAACAAGGCCGACGTTGGACAGGCGATCGCGCGCAAATGGCTCGATGTCGAAGGTGTGGATGCCATCGTCGATGTGCCGAACTCGGCCGTCGGCCTTTCCATCAATTCGCTGCTGCGGGATTCGCGGATGACATTCCTGGCGTCGTCGACCGCCAGCTCCGATCTCACCGGCAAGGCCTGCTCGCCGAATACGATCCAATGGGTCAACGACGCCTGGGCGACCGGCAACACGACGGCGGCAGCGATGATGGCGCGCGGCGGCAAGGACTGGTACTTCGTCACGGTCGATTACGCGCTCGGCAAGGGCATCGAGGCGGAAGCCACCAATTACATCGAGAAGCATGGTGGCAAGGTGCTGGGTTCGAGCAAGCATCCGCTCGGTACCTCGGACTTTGCCTCTTTCCTGCTGCAGGCGCAGAATTCAAAATCCAAGGTGATCGGCCTTGCCAATGCCGGCGGCGACACCATCAACGCGGTCAAGCAGGCCACCGAGTTCGGTATCCAGCAAAGCGGCCAGACCATGGTGGCGTTCCTGCTGTTCGTCAACGACGTCCACGGCATGGGGTTGAAGGTCGCCCAAGGCCTGCAGCTTCTCGAAGCCTTCTATTGGGACATGGACGACGACACCCGCGCGTTCGCCAAGCGCTTCGCGGCGCGGCCGGGCATGAACGGCAAGATGCCGAGCGGCAACCAGGCCGGCGTCTATGCTTCCACGCTGGCCTATCTCAACGCGGTTGCGGCCACCGGCAGCGACCATGCGAAAGATGCCGTGCCGCAGATGAAGAAGTTCAAGGGCAAGGACAAACTGTTCGGCGACGTCGCCATCCGCCAGGACGGCCGCGTCATTCACCCGATGTACCTGTTCGAGGTGAAGAAGCCGGAAGAGTCGAAATACCCTTACGACTATTACAGACTGGTCTCGACCATTCCGGCCGATCAGGCGTTCCGCCCGATAGCGGATGGTGGCTGCTCGCTGGTGAAGTAGCGCTCCGCCGGTTTCTGATTTCGGTTGACGTCCGCGCGGTGTGAACCATTGTAAGCCCCGATGGCCGCAACCAATGCGGCTGCAACACGATAATTTTGGGGGGAACAATGCAGCGCCTTCGGCCCGGTTTGCGCACGCGGGTTCAACTCGCTTCGCTGGTTGCGGCGGCTTCGCTCGTTGCTGTGGATGCAATGGCCGCGAAGATGACCGGCGATCCGGCCACGACTTGCAGCGATCTGATCCGACCGACCGATAATGCCGTCCGGATCAACTCCGCTTCCATGATCGCGCCCTCGCCGCTCGCGGTCGCCGAACGAGGACCGACGCCGGCGGCGCGCGTCACGCCGGCCAATCCGGAATTCTGCAAGGTGCTCGGCCAGATCGCTCCGCTGGATCCAAATGCGCCGCCGATCAAGTTCCAGGTCAATCTGCCGATCGAATGGAACGGCCGCTCGCTGCAATATGGCGGCGGCGGCTTCAACGGCGTGCTGATATCAGGGCTTGCGTTGCCGCCGGCCTATCCGTTCGGCGCGCCGTCGCCGCTGGCGCGCGGCTTCGTCACCTATGGCACGGATTCCGGTCATGAGACCAAACCGGGCGAGCCGCCGCAGGTGTTTGCGCTAAACGACGAGGCGTTCGAGAATTTTGCGCACCGATCCTACAAGCGCGTGCGGGATGCCGCCGTTGCCCTGATGGTGCGCGCCTACGGCAACCCGCCGACAAAGCTGTATTTCATGGGATCGTCGGAAGGCGGCCGCGAAGCGCTGACGATGGCGCAGCGCTACCCCGAGGATTTTGACGGCATCTTTGCCCGCGTACCCGTCATCAACTGGGTTGGATTGCAGCATGCCGGGACGCGGTCCGGGCTGGCAACGATGGGCGAGGGCTGGATTCGTCCGGCGCAAGTCGAACTCGTCGCCAAGGCCGTGCTGCAGGCGTGCGACAAGGCGGACGGCGCCGAGGATCAGCTGGTTCTCGATCCGGTCGGCTGCAAGGCGAAATTCCAGCCGGAGTCACTACGTTGCGCGGCGGGCCAGAGCGGCGACGCGTGCCTGAGCGAAGCGCAGATTGCGGCGATCAAGACGCTGCATTCGACCTACAAGTTCTCCTTTGCGCTGGAGAACGGCCTTGATGATTATCCGGGCTGGGGCGTCTCGGGCGAAAACACGCCGGCCTTTGGTCCGACCGGCGGCTGGACCGCCTGGTGGCTCGGCAAGGCGGCGCCAGCGCAGCCGCCGCTGCCTTCCAACGGCATCGCCTGGATCTACGGCGCGGGCGGCATCCAATATGTCTTCGCGCGCGACCCCAAGCTCGACGTCACCACCTACAAGCCTGAGGAGCACAAGGAGCGCCTGCTGCAGGTGTCGAGATTGATGGATTCGACCAATCCCGATCTCAGCCGCTTTGCCGCGCGCGGCGGCAAGCTCGTGATGCTCGAAAACATGGCCGACTACGCGCAAAGCCCTTATGCAGGGATACGCTACTTCGAAAACGTGCAGCGTACGATGGGCAAGGAGAAGACGGCGGCGTTCGCCCGGCTTTACACCGCGCCCGGCGTCGATCATGTCGGCTCCGGTGCGCCCGCCAATGTCGACATGCTTGGCGTGCTGGTGGACTGGGTCGAGCACGGCAAGGCGCCCGGCGATCTCGAAGTGATCGAGCAGAAGATCGAAGCGCCGGCGTTCGAGACGACGCGCGCGCTGCCGTTGTGCCAGTGGCCGGCATGGCCGCATTACAAATCAGGATCGGTCGATCGCGCGGCGAGTTTTGCCTGCGCGCACTCTCTCAACGTCGTCGTCCCGGGCTTGACCCGGGACCCATAATCACCAGCGGCGCTTGTTAAGCGAAAGCCCTCCACCATCGTGTCAAACAACCACCGCCGCGGCGTATGGGTCCCGGCTCAAGGCCGGGACGACGTGTGGAGGGATCCGGGAAGACGTATGGAGAGATGATCGGCGACGCGGTGGAGTAAGGCTACACCGCAATTTCTACCCCGAAACCTTGCTCGAGCCTTGCGTGATCAGCCGTGCGGCGCGCTGGTCGCGGGCGTGAATCCATAGCCAGCTCAAGGCGACGCTGAGCCGGTTGCGCAGGCCGATCAGGAAGTAGATGTGGGCGAGGCCCCAGATCCACCAGGCGAGGTGGCCGCGCATCTTGATCCAGCCGAAATCGATCACGGCCTTTTTCTTGCCGATCTGCGCGAGGCTGCCGGCGTGCTTGTAGCGGAACGGCGGCAGCGTGCCGCCACTCAGGCGCGCCTTGATAAGCGCGGCCACGTAGCGCCCCTGCTGCTTGGCGGCCGGCGCGATGCCCGGCACCGGATTGCCGTCGGGGCCCGCGATCGTCACGGTGTCGCCAACCGCAAAGACATCGGGATGGCCGGGCACGGTCAGATCAGGCTCGACTTTCAAGCGATAGGCGCGATCGGCGGGTGCGTTCAGCCATTCCGCCGCGCGCGAGGCGCGCACGCCGGCGGCCCAAACGATGGTTCTGGCCTCCAGTCTGTTGCCGCCATAGACGACGCCATCGATGGCGCATTCGGTCACGGGTTGCCCCAGCACCACCTCGACGCCGATCTCCTCCAGCGAGCGCTGCGCATAGGCGGAGAGATCTTCGGGAAAGCCCGCCAGCACGCGCGGGCCGGCCTCCACCAGGACGACGCGGGTCTTGTGCGTATCGATGCTGCGAAAGTCCGGCTGCAGCGTGTCCTTGGCGAGGTCGGCGATGGTTCCCGCCATTTCAACCCCGGTCGGGCCGGCGCCGATGATGACGAAGGTGAGTAGCGCCGCGCGCCGCGCCGGGTCGGTCTCACGCTCGGCGCGCTCGAAGGCCACGAGGATGCGACGCCGGAGCGTGGTCGCGTCCTCCAGCGTTTTCAGGCCGGGCGCGAACGGCTCCCATTCGTCGTGGCCGAAATAGGCGTGGCGCGCGCCGGTGGCGAGCACCAGCGTGTCGTAGCCGATCGCATCGCCGTCATCGAGCAGCACGCGCTTGCCCGCGGCATCGATGCCGCTGACATTGGCGAACAGCGTCGTCACCTCCTTGCGTCCGCGCAGAAGATAGCGGATCGGCCAGGCGATCTCAGATGTTGCCAGCGACGCGGTCGCGACCTGGTAGAGCAGCGGCTGGAACAGATGGTGGTTGCGGCGGTCGATCAGCGTGATCCTGACCGGCGCACCGGCAAGGCCAAAGGCGGTTTCCAGTCCGCCAAAACCGGCGCCGACGATGACGACATGATGGGGCTGTTTCGGCGCTGTCGTCATGGTGTGCGACCTGGTTCGAATATCTGCGTGCATTGGATTATGTAACCATTCGCAGGCGCGCTCCAATACGCCTTTGCCAATCGTCCGATAGCGAATGCGCATAAAACGCGGCGCGACTCACGCCCGGGAGCGAAGACGCGCAACCTGCGTGCTCAACGGAATTGAGACGGAGGTGCCTCGAACGTGTTCCACCGGGACGCAGCTCCGAGCCGCTCGGGATCTACCGTCCGACTGGCCGTAACTGGCGGAATGCCCAGCCTGCGACAATCGTTGCCTACGCAACCGGCATTATAATTCTTGCCATTCGCGCCATCTGCGAATTATGGTGCAGGCCGCTGAGGGTATGGGCCGAAGGTTCTAATGGGAGCGTCGGGTTCGTGCTTGCCGCTGACCGGCGATTTCGCGCACAAAATACCTCACCTGATAATGAGGCGCGCGGAACAGTCGCGGTCGCCCGGGTGACCGGGTCTGGTTCGATAACGAGGAGGGGAGTGATTATGAAGAAGGCATTCTGGCTGGCAGGCGTAGCAATTCTGGTGCTGGCGCAGCCCGCATCCGCCGGCGACACCATCAAGATCGGCTTTGTCTCGACCTTCAGCGGCCCGACCGCTGTGATCGGCAACGACATGCGAAACTCGTTCGAGCTGGCGCTCGACCATATCGGCCGCAAGATGGGCGGCAAGCCGGTCGAGGTGATCTATGAGGACGACGGCCAGAAGCCGGATATCGGCAAGCAGAAGACCGAAAAGCTGATCCAGTCCGACAAGGTCGACTTCATCGCCGGCTATATCTGGTCGAACGTGCTGCTGGCCTCGCTGAAGACGGCGGTCAATTCAAAGACCTTCCTGATCTCAGCCAATGCCGGCCCCTCGCAGCTCGCCGGCGAACTCTGCTCGCCTTACGTGTTCTCGACTTCCTGGCAGAACGACCAGACGCCGCAGGCGATGGGCCAGTACATGAACCAGAAGGGCGTCAAGTCGGTGTTCCTGATCGGCCCGAATTATGCGGCCGGCAAGGACATGCTGGCGGGCCTCAAGAGCACCTTCAAGGGCGAGGTGGTCGGCGAGGAATATACGGTGTGGCCGAGCCAGCTCGACTTCTCCGCCGAACTGACCAAGGCGAAGAACTCCAAGGCCGAGTCGATCTTCGTGTTCTATCCGGGCGCTGCCGGCGTGCAGTTCCTCAACCAATATGCCCAGGCCGGCCTCAAGTCGCAGATGCCGCTCTACACGGCGTTCACCGTCGACGAATTGTCGCTGCCGCTGCAGAAGGAAAACGCGATCGGCATTCCCGGCGCGCAGGAATGGGTGAATGACCTGCCGTTCCCCGAGAACAAGAAGTTCGTCGAGGACTACCGCAAGAAGTACACCGGCCTGCGCCCGACCTATTACGGCGCGCAGTCCTATGACGCCGCGCAGCTGATCAACAGCGCGGTGGTCGCTGTCAAGGGCGACACCGCGAAAAAGGACGAGATGCGGGCCGAGATGAAGAAGGTGAACTTCAAGTCGGTGCGCGGCCCGTTCAAGTACGGCAACAACCAGATCCCGATCCAGAACTTCTACTTGCAGGACGTGGTCAAGGACGCCGACGGCCAGCTCTCGCTCAAGACGGTGGCCACCATCGTCAAGGACGACCAGGACCGCTTCCACGACAAATGCCCGATGAAGTGACGTTTGGCATGACCGGTGCATGATGTCGCGAGTGCGCCCGCGGGCTTGACCCGGGGGCGGTTTGCGACAGATCATCCGCCCAACAAGAAAAATGGCGGCGGCGCAGATGTGCTGCCGCTGTTTTGTTAGGTACCGAGAGTCCGGGGGTCCATGCTCGTCCTTATCGAACAATCGCTGAACGGCTTGCAGTTCGGCCTGCTGCTGTTCCTGCTGGCAGCTGGTTTGACGCTGGTGTTCGGCATCATGGATTTCGTCAATCTGGCGCACGGCTCGCTCTACATGATGGGCGCGTACTTCGCCGCGACCTTCGTGGCGTGGACCGGAAGTTTCGTGCTCGGGATTCTGCTGGCGCTCGGTGCCACCTTGCTGCTCGGCATTGTCCTGGAATTCGTCGCGCTGCGACATCTCTACGGCCGCGACCATCTTGATCAGGTGCTGGCGACCTTCGGGCTGATCCTGTTTTTCAACGACGCGGTGCGGCTGATCTGGGGACCGGCGGGTCTCGCACTGCCGCTGCCGGCCTGGCTGACGGTGCCGGTGCAGATCATCCCCGGCGTGAATTATCCGGCCTATCGATTGTCGATCATCGTGGTCGCGCTCGCGGTTGCCGCACTGCTTTATCTCGTCGTCATGCGCACCCGGATCGGCATGCTGATCCGCGCCGGCGCGTCGAACCGCGAAATGATCGGTGCGCTCGGCATCAACATCAAATTGCTGTTCACGCTGGTGTTCGGCCTTGGCGCGGCGCTCGCCGGCCTTGCCGGGCTGATGCAAGCGCCGATCCTCACCGTGCAGATCGGCATGGGCGAGAACATCCTGATTCTCGCCTTTGTCATTATTGTCATCGGCGGCATCGGTTCGATCCGCGGCGCCTTCCTGGCCGCGATCTTCGTCGGCATGATCGATACGCTCGGCCGCGCCTTCCTGCCTGACCTGCTGCGCAAGGTGCTGAGTTCCGCCGCTGCTTCCACCGCCGCGCCCGCGTTGTCGTCGATGCTTATCTACCTGCTGATGGCCATCATCCTCGTGGTGCGGCCGGAGGGCCTGTTCCCGGCCGCCAAACGATGAAGCTTCAACTCAACGTCAGCAACGTCGTCGTGGCGCTCGTCGCGCTTGGCCTGCTGTTGCTGCCGGTCTACTCGGCGCTATCGGGCAACATCTTCATCATGACGCTGTTCACCCGCATCGTCATTTTCGCGCTCGCCGCCGCCAGCCTCAACCTCATCATGGGCTATGGCGGCATGATGAGCTTTGGCCACGCCGCCTATCTCGGCATCGGCGGCTATGCGGTCGGCATCCTCGCGTTTGAAGGCTTCGGCTCCGGTTTCATCCAGTGGCCGGTGGCGCTACTGGCCTCGGCGCTGTATGCGCTGGTGATCGGCGCGCTCAGTCTGCGCACCCGCGGCGTCTATTTCATCATGATCACGCTCGCCTTTGCGCAGATGGCCTATTACGTCACCTCCGGCCTGTCGCGTTACGGCGGCGACGATGGCCTGACGATCTACAAGCGCTCTACGTTCGGCGGCCTGATCGATCTGTCGAACCGCGTGCAGTTCTATTATCTCTGTCTCGGCTGTCTGTTCGGCGGCATCTATCTGATCTGGCGCATCATCAATTCGCGGTTCGGCATGGTGGTGCAGGGCATTCGCTCCAACGAGCAGCGCATGCAGGCGATCGGCTATCACGCCAACCGCTATCGTCTGGTCTGCTTCGTCATCTCCGGCACCATCTGCGGGCTCGCCGGCGCGCTGCTGGCGAACAACACCGATTTCGTCAGCCCGGCCGGCATGTACTGGACGCGCTCCGGCGAACTCATGGTGATGGTGGTGTTCGGCGGCATGGGCTCGCTGTTCGGCCCGGTGATCGGCACCATCGTGTTCCTGCTGCTGGAAGAGATCCTGTCGCAGTTCACCGAATACTGGGCGCTGATCATGGGTCCATTATTGCTGCTGATCGTGCTGTTCGCGCGCGGCGGCATCATGGGCCTGCTCGGGAGGTTCAGTCGTGGCTGATCCCATGCTCCGCGTTGAAAATCTGGTCCGCAGCTTTGGTGGCATCAAGGCGACAGACAATCTGTCGCTTGATGTCGTGCCCGGCGAACTGCACGCCATCATCGGCCCCAACGGCGCCGGCAAGACCACGCTGATCAGCCAGCTGACCGGGCAGTTGACGCCGAATTCCGGCACGATTCACTTTGCCGGCCGCGACGTCACCCGGCTGCCGTCCTATCAGCGCAGCCGGCTCGGGTTGGCGCGCTCGTTCCAGATTACCTGCCTGCTGCCGGATTTCACGGCCGCCGACAATGTCGCGCTGGCGGCGCAGGCGCATGATGGCCACTCGTTCCGTTTCTGGGCCAGCGCGCGCAAGGAGAAGCCACTCCGCGACGCTGCGCAGGCGGCGTTGACGCGGGTAGGGCTCGCGAAACGCGCCGACGTGCCGGTGTCCGAACTCAGTCACGGCGAACAGCGCGAGCTCGAACTTGCGGTGGCGCTCGCGACCAAACCGCAATTGCTGCTGCTCGATGAACCAATGGCGGGCCTCGGCGTCACCGAATCCGCGCGTATGGTGGGGCTGCTGAAGGAATTGCGGAAGGAAGTCACCATCGTGCTGGTCGAGCACGACATGGAAGCGGTGTTCGCGCTCGCCGACCGCATCACTGTGCTGGTCTATGGCCGCGTCATCGCCTCCGGCGATCCCGATGCCATCCGGAACAACGAGGAAGTCAAGCGCGCCTATCTCGGTGACCAGCATGTGGTGGTCAGCCATGGCTGAGACTCTGCTGGAAATAGATGGCATCGAAACCTGCTACGGCCTCAGCCAGGTGCTGTTTGGCCTGTCGCTAAAGGTTCAATCCGGCGAGATGGTCGCTCTGATGGGCCGCAACGGCATGGGCAAGACCACGACCATCCGCTCCATCATGGGCATGACGCCGGCCCGCGCAGGCAAGGTCCGCTTCGCGGGCGAGGAAGTGCGCAGCCTGCCGTCGTACAAAATTGCAAAGCTCGGCATCGGCCTGGTGCCGGAAGGCCGCCAGATCTTTCCGAACCTCACCGTGTACGAAAATCTGGTGGCGGCCTCCGGCAACCGTCTCGGCAATCCCGATCCCTGGACGATCGACAAGATCCACGCGCTGTTCCCGCGGCTCGCCGAGCGCGGCAACAACATGGGCGTCACGCTATCCGGAGGCGAGCAGCAGATGCTGGCGATCGGCCGCGCGCTGATGACCAACCCAAAACTGTTGATCCTCGATGAAGCCACCGAAGGCCTCGCGCCGCTGATCCGCGAGGAAATCTGGAACTGCCTGTCGATGCTGAAGGGCCGCGGCCAGTCCGTGCTCGTCATCGACAAGAACGTCGCCAACCTCTCCAGGATCGCCGACCGACACTACATCATCGAGCGTGGGAAGACGGTGTGGACGGGGACGAGCGAGCAGTTGATCGCAGAGCCGGATCTGCAGCACAGGTATCTGGGGATTTAGCCCGTTTCTCGTCGTCCCGGCGAACGCCGGGACCCATACGCCGCGGCCGATGTAACGGGCACGCAGGAAATTCGGCTTACGCCAAAAGGCGACAGCGACACTTGATGAACGCGGAGCGTCAGGCACCATACCCGCTCGATAGATCACGCGGTATAGGTCCCGGCGTTCGCCGGGACGACGGTGCTTCAAAACATCTCGAAATATTCGCGGTGCTCCCAGTCCGACACCTCGGCCTGAAACCGCTCGATCTCCGCGTTCTTGATGTGGACGTAGTAATCCACGAACTCAGCGCCTAGCGCCTGCCGGAAGAACGGATCGTCCTGCAGTGCGAATACGGCCTCGCGAAGACTCTTCGGCAGCAGCGCTGCTTTGGTTTCGTACGGCGTATCCGCCGACGGCCCCGGATCGAGCTTGCGGTCGACGCCGTCGAGCCCTGAGAGAATCTGCGAGGCCATGTAGAGATACGGGTTCGCCGCTGGCTCGCCGATCCGGTTTTCCAGCCGCGTCGCGCTATCGCCGGGACCGCCGAGCACGCGGATCATGACGCCGCGGTTGTCGCGGCCCCAGATCGCGCGGTCCGGCGCCAGCGAATAGGAGCGGTAGCGCTTGTAGCCGTTGATGGTCGGCGTCGTGAACACGGTCGAGGCGCGCGCGTGCTCCAGAAGGCCGGCGAGATAGTGCTTCGCCGAACGGGCTTAGCGGCTCGCTGCCGTCCTTCGCCATGAAGGCATTCTCACCGCTCACGCGCGAGACGATCGATTGATGCAGATGCCAGCCGGACGCAAAAATATTCGGCAATTTTGGCCGGCACATGAAGGTGGCGTGATAGCCATGACGCCGGGCGATCTGCTTCACGGCGCTACGAAACAGCACCATATTGTCGGCGGGCGTGAGCCCCTTGGTCGGCGCAAACGTGAATTCGCACTGGCTAGGGCCGAACTCGACCTCGACCGACCGCAACGGCAGGCCGAGCGCCAGCACGTCGCGGCGGATGATTTCCAGCGCCGGCTCCATCTGGTCGTAGCGCTGCTCGGTCAAATATTGATAGCCCTGCGACAGCAGGCTCACCGAGGGCGGCCGCCCCGGTTGGCCGGCGTCTTCCGGCGCCATATGCGCGTCTTCGAGCTTGAACAGGTGGAATTCGACTTCGAGGCCTGCGACGAAATCGTAGCCGCGCTCGCCGAGTTGATCGATCACCTTGCGATAGAGGTTTCGCGTGGCGAACGGCACCGGGCGGCCGTCGTTGAAGTAGAGATCGCACA
Source organism: uncultured Alphaproteobacteria bacterium (assembly GCA_963742935.1). Classification (GTDB taxonomy): domain Bacteria; phylum Pseudomonadota; class Alphaproteobacteria; order Rhizobiales; family Xanthobacteraceae; genus Bradyrhizobium. The sequence goes on from CAVUOI010000054.1 coordinate 192,841, forward strand.
ACAGCCAGCCTGTCGTGGGCGACCATGGCAGCACGCGGAACGTTGTCGGGTCAGCCACCATCAGCACGTCGGCGGCGCCTTCCATCTCCTTCATGCCGAAGCCGCCGCCCGATGTGAACACCGGAAACACCGTCTTGTGCGAGGTGTCCTTGGCCAGCATCGTGGTGGTGATCGAGCAGCCGCCCTCCAGCGAAGCGATCGCTTCGCTGGCGACCAGCGTCTTGCCGCGCAGGATGCCGTGCTGGTCGGGGAATGACAGCCGGATGACTTCGAGATTTTTCTCTTCGACGATTTTGCGCAGGCGGGTGGCTGCCTCCTGCTGCTCCTTCGACCAGAGACCGTGACGTTCGACGAAACTCAACGCGTAGCTTCCTCTCGCAATGACGGGGGAGAGATCATCACTCCGCCGCCGACAAATGCCGGATCTTGCCGGCGATCTCGCTCGGCACGGGTGCGGCCCACGGCGCGCCGCGGCGGCGTTTGACGTCGACTTCCATCCAGTAAATTTCCCAGCCCTGCGTCGGGCCGATGCCGTCCATGGTCGCAGGGCCCTGGATCGAGCGCGCGTGCGCGGCATCGAGATGCAGCATCGGCTTCTCGCCGCCGGAAACTTTTTCGATCTCCTGCCGCAACAGGCGGCGATACTGCACGATCGCCTTGTCCGAGGTGCCGAGATGCTCGTTGGTGCGATCCTGGATCGCGCCCATCGACTCAACCGCCCACTGGTCGTGAACGTTGATGTCGGCGCCCATGCCGGTATAGGTCTCGGTCGCCTGTTCGTGCGGATCGAAGCCGTAATCATTGCTTCTGTTCTTGCGCGATTTGTAATCCGGCAGCTCGTACAGTTCGAGCCGCTGGTCGCGCATCTTCTTCTTGTCGACCGGCGCCGAATAAGAAGTGAAGATCGCGTACCAGTAGCAGTTCTCGTCGTCGACCGGTACGTGCCACTGCGAAATCGTCATCTCCGTGCTCATCGGAATGACGAAGCCGTGCGGGAATAGCTGATTGGTGACGCGCACATGCGTCCGCTCTTCATCGAGCTCGCGCAATGCGATCAGGCGCAGGCCGTATTCGGTGTGCTCGACATTGATGATCGGGCTGTCGTATTCGCGCAGGATTTTCGTCATCGGCATGTCGCTGCCGGCGGAGGCGCCGCGGAACTGTTTTCCATAGGAGGTGGACGTATCCTCGTCCTCGAAGAAGCGATGCAGAAACGAGGCATGCGCCGGATCGATGCCGACTTCCAGCGCCTGCAGCCAGTTGCAGTTCATGTGGCCCTTGAATGCGAACGTATGGGTGCCGGGCGCGACAAAACAGTCGATCTCGGGAAATGCCGGCGGCTCGCCTTCGCCCAGATAAGCCCAGAGGATGCCGCTCTTCTCGATCACGGGATAGGCGCGCTGTTTAATGCCTTGGCACAGCTTTAAGTCCTTCGGCTCCGCGGGCGTCTCCAGGCATTGGCCCGAGACATCGAACAGCCAGCCGTGAAAGGCACAGCGCAGTCCGCCATCTTCCAGACGGCCGAAAGCGAGATCGGCGCCGCGATGCGCGCAGTGCCGATCGATCAGGCCGTAGCGGCCTTCTTCGTCACGAAACAGCACGAGGTTTTCGCCGAGCAGTTTCACCGGCCGTACCGGCCGCGCGCCCTGCAACTCGTCGACCAAAGCCGCCGGCTGCCAGTACATCCGCATCAGTTTTCCGCAGGGGTCTTTGCGCCCGGTGCGGGTGATCAGGTCGTTCGCTTCCTGGCTCATCATGGCGAGGGTCTCCAAGGTAAGCTTTAAAGGTTCGATTTGTTCGCCTATTGAACTTTTGTGCGATTTTAACGTAGGCTGTATTTGAGGCAAGCGGATTATGGAGGCAGCGATGCCCAAGCTTAAGCGGCGGAGGATGCAGACAACCGCGGCGCGACCGATTTCGTCGAAAGCCTCGACCGCGGCTTGCGCGTGCTGGAGGTGTTCGGCGGCAGCCAGCAGCCGATGACGCTGAGCGACCTCGCCAAGGCCGCCGACCTGCCGCGCGCCACGGCGCGGCGGATTCTGTTCACGCTGGAGCGCGCCGGCTTCGTCGCCACCGACGGCAAGCTGTTTCGCCTGACACCGCGCGTACTGGTGCTGGCGTCGAGTTACCTCTCGTCCAACCATGTCGTCGCGGTGCTGCAGCCCGCGCTCGACCGGCTGTCGAGCGAGGCGCAGGAAATTTCCTCGATGGCGATCCTCGATGGCAACGACGCCGTCTTCATCGCCCGCGCCAGCCCAACTCGGGTCTTCTCGGCCGGCATCGATATCGGCTACCGGCTGCCGGCGTTCTGCACTTCCGTCGGTCGCGTGCTACTGTCGCGGCTGCCGGACGATGAACTCGCCGCCGTGCTTGCCCGGATCGACCTTGTGCCGCTGACACCGTTCACCGTGACCGACCGGAAGAAACTGCTGAAGACGATCGTCGCCGATCGCGCGCAAGGCTATTCGCTGGTCGATCGCGAAGCCGAGCCGGGATTCCGTTCGGTCTCGGTGCCGGTGCGCCGCTATGACGGCGCGATCGTCGCCGCCATCAACATGGGCGCGCATGTCGACCGCGTGTCCGCACGGGAGATGACCGCGCATTTTCTGCCGCGCTTGCAGGAGGCGGCGGCGTCGGTCAAGTCGCTGCTGGTGTGATGCGATGATGGTGCGGTCTGAAACGCCTGACGATATCGTCGCCATCCGCATCGTTCAGGAGGTCGCCTTCGGCCGGTCGGATGAAGCCCGGCTTGTCGAAGAACTGCGCGAGGCCGGCGATTCCGTATTCTCGCTCGTCGCCGTCGATGATGGCGTGGTCGCCGGCCATGCCCTGTTCTCGCGAATGAAGGCGCCGTTCCCCGCGCTCGCGTTCGGCCCCGTCGCCGTGCAACCCGAATATCGCCGGATCGGTATTGCCAGCCGTTTGATCCGCGAGGGCATCGCGCGCGGCGAAGCCGCCGGCTGGCAGGGAATCTTCGTCCTCGGCGATCCCGCTCTCTACCGGCGTTTCGGATTCAGCGCCGTCAAGGCGCGCGGCTTCATCTCGCTCTACGCGGGTCCGCATTTGATGGTCCTGCCGCTCGGCGGAGCCGAGCTTCCGGCGAGCACCGGCACCATCCAGCATGCGCCCGCCTTCGCGAAGCTTGACGGATAGCGTCATCCAATCGGGCGCGCTATGGCGCGGGCAAGCGCTTGAAGGCGGCTTCGATCGCTTCAAATTTGGCGACGATCTGCGGGGTCACGGCATAGCGAAGGATGCAAGCGACCGTCAGGCCGACGGTAAGCGCCACGAGCGTATATTGCGCCGTCAACACGGCGACAAACGCCGCGCGCAGCCGACGCCGCCGCGGTTTCGGCGCGGCGGCCACCGCAAGGATGCCGGCGTCTTCGCGTTCAGTTGCGCTCATGCGATCTAGGACTCGGACAGCAACTGATCGAGGCGCGAGCGGAGTTTGCGGTTTTCCTGTTCGGTGGCGCGCAGCTTGCGCGCCAGTTCCAGCGGAATGACGGCGCTCGTCTCCTGAACGTTCTCCTGCACATTTGCCTCCTGCACATTTGCAAACGCCAGGCCGGCCGCGTTGTGGTCGCGCCAGACCAGGCGGGCCGGGCATGCAAGGCCCCGGCGTTGAACCTCGAAATCAACCCGGTCGGGAAGCGCGGCCGAATTCTCGAACTCGATCCTGGCTCCGCGCTTGCTGTAATTACGCACGACGCAGGCAAGCGTCGAATTGCGCGCATTGAATGCGACCATTCCGCCGTAATAGACGCGGTTTCTCGGAAACTGACGACGCTCCAGCATGACCTCTTCCTCCAAGCGGTTAACGATTTGGTAACACACTTTGAGGGTGTATTGCTGCAATCATTCGCATGGAGTTTGTACGGTGGTTAATGCCGGCGAGGGCCCCGGCGTTGCAGAAAAACCGTCGAAATATTCAGGAAACCGCGCTGCGCAGCCCGAACGCGTGCTCGTCGTGCAGCACCGGCGCCACCGCATCGTTCAGCCGCGCCGCCGCCGCATCGACCGAAAGCCCGGCGGTATCGACCACCGCGGAGGCGCGGGCGTATAGCGGTTCGCGGCTGACCAGGATGTTGCGCAGCTCCGCCATTGCCGATCGATCGTCCGCCATCGGGCGCAGATCGCCCTGGCCGCGGACGCGGGCCATGTGCTCTTCCGGCTCGGCCTTGAGCCAGATGGTGTAGAACGACGACAGGATCAGGTCGAAGGTCAGGGCTTCGGAGACGATGCCGCCGCCGGTCGCCAGCACCATCAGTTCTTTCCGCGCCAGCAGTTGCGTCAGCGCCGTCTGCTCCATGCGGCGAAAGCCTTCCTGACCGTAGAGCGCGATGATCTCGGCGACGGATAGACCGTTCTGCGCTTCGATCTCCTTGTTGAGTTCGACGAACTTCCAGCCGATCTTCTTCGCCAGCATTTTGCCGAGCGTGGATTTGCCGGCGCCGCGCAGGCCGATCAGGGCGATGCCGGAGAACGAGATCCGCCGCTGCGCCGACGTGCCGCCGCCGGCGAGCGCGTCCTTGGCCTGCGCGACCTGCGCCGGCGTCGCCTTGCGCAAGAGGTCGCGGATCACGGCCCAGTCCGGCGCAGGCTCGGCGGAAGGAATCAGATCTTCCAGATGCGCGCCCATCGCGTTCGAGACGCGCCGCAGCAGCACGATCGAGACATTGCCCTTGCCGCTTTCGAGCTGCGCGATGTAGCGCTCGGAAATGCCGGATACTTTGGCGAGCACCTTGCGCGACATGCCGCGCAGCGCCCGCATGGTGCGCACGCGCTGGCCGAGCTGCTCGAGAAAGCCGGTTTCGGGGTCGCTGGCCTCGGTCAATTTGCCTCGTTCGGCGCTGCCGGCAGGAGAACGGTAAGGAGAGCGGCTTCGGAAACATAGTGCCGACGAGGATTGACAGCAAGCGCAGCCGGTGGCTTTGTATGAATTATAATTCTTAAAACTGGGGAGAAGCGTCGTGAGCGGCATGTCCGGTTCGTACAATGCGGTGACCTGGCTGCTCGATCGCAATGTCGACGAGGGCCGCGGCGCCAAGCTCGCCTTCACCGATACCGTCTCCGAACTCAGCTATGGCGATCTGCAGAAGCAGAGTTGCCGCGCAGCCAACATGCTGCGCCGGCTCGGCGTCCGCCGCGAAGAGCGGGTCGCGATGATCATGCTCGACACGGTCGACTTTCCCGCCGTCTTTCTCGGCGCGATCCGCGCCGGCATCGTGCCGGTGCCGCTCAACACGCTGCTGACGTCGGATCAATATGCCTATGTGCTGGCGGATTGCCGCGCGCGCGTGCTGTTCATTTCCGAAGCCCTGCTGCCTGTCGTGAAGGACATGGTCGGGCGATTGCCCGATCTCGAGCACGTCGTCGTGGCGGGCCAGAACGCGCATGGACACAAAAAACTTGCCGATGAACTGGCGAACGAGAGCGATACGTATGCGACCGCGGTGACGCATCCCGACGAGCCGGCGTTCTGGCTCTATTCGTCGGGGTCGACCGGCATGCCCAAGGGCGTGCGCCACCTGCATTCCAATCTTGCCGCGACGGCGGAAACCTATGCCAAACAAGTGCTCGGCATTCGCGAGGACGATGTTGGTCTCTCGGCCGCAAAGCTGTTCTTCGCCTATGGCCTCGGCAATGCGCTGACGTTTCCGATGTCGGTCGGCGCCACCACGGTGCTGCATTCCGAGCGGCCGACGCCGGCAGCGATGTTCGCACTGATGAACAAATATAACCCGAGCATTTTCTTCGGCGTGCCGACCCTTTTCGCCGCCATGCTCAACGACGATACGCTGACGGATGCCCGCGCCGGCAACCGGCTTCGCATCTGCACTTCTGCGGGCGAGGCGCTGCCGGAATCGGTCGGCAACGCCTGGAAGGCGCGCTTCGGCGTCGATATTCTCGACGGTGTCGGCTCCACCGAATTGCTGCACATCTTCCTCTCCAACGCGCCCGGCGACATCAAATACGGCTCCGCCGGCAGGCCGGTGCCGGGTTACAAGGTGCGTCTGGTCAACGACGCCGGCGCCGACGTGCTGGACGACGAGGTCGGTGAGTTGCTGGTCGATGCGCCCTCGGCCGGCGAAGGCTACTGGAATCAGCGCAGCAAAAGCCGGCAGACGTTCGAGGGCCATTGGACCCGCACCGGCGACAAATACATTCGCGACGCCGATGGCCGTTACACCTTCTGCGGCCGTTCCGACGATATGTTCAAAGTCTCGGGCATCTGGGTTTCGCCGTTCGAGGTCGAGAGCGCGCTGATCACGCATCCGGCCGTGCTGGAAGCCGCGGTCGTGCCCGAGGCCGATCCGGAAGGCCTGTTGAAGCCGAAGGCCTTTGTCGTGCTGCGCGCTGGCGGCAATACCGACGGCCTGCATGAATCGTTGAAGGAGCACGTCAAGCAGAAGATCGGGCCGTGGAAATATCCGCGCTGGATCGACGTGGTGGACTCATTGCCGAAGACTGCGACGGGGAAGATTCAACGGTTCAAGCTGCGCGATGGCGTGCAGTGATTTCTCACGTCGTCCCTGCATCTCTCTCGTCGTCCCGGCGAACGCCGGGACCCATAGCCACCGTCCGTCATTGTAGGAGAAAGATGCCAGCGATCCTGCCTCAACGAGAGGCCGCGGAGTATGGGTCCCGGCGTTCGCCGGGACGACGCGAGTATGGCGTGCGTGTCTGGATCACTTCTGAAAGCTCGCGTCAATGACCACCCTTTCCCCCTCGGGCTTCCTCACCGTCGGCGCCGCGCGTCTCGAATACCGCATGATCGGACCGTCACCCGAGCAAGCGCCAACCATCGTGATGCTGCATGAGGGCCTCGGCTCCGCCGGCCTGTGGGGTGATTTTCCGGAAAAGCTTCAGGCCGCGACCGGCGCCGGCGTGTTCGCGTATTCGCGCGCCGGTTACGGCGCCTCGACACCCGTCAAGCTGCCGCGGCCGCTCGATTACATGCATGTCGAAGCGCTCAATGTATTGCCAAGGCTGCTCGACAAGATCGGCTTTCGTGACGGTCTTCTGCTCGGTCATTCCGACGGCGCCTCGATCGCGGCGATCTATGCCGGCTCGCACCAGGACCACCGGGTCCAGGGCCTCGCGTTGATCGCCCCGCATTTCGTCGTTGAGGATGTTTCGGTGGCTTCGATTGCGCAGATCCGTAACGCGTACGAGACCACCAACCTGAAAGAGAAGCTGTCGCGCTGGCACAACGACGTCGACAACGCTTTTTATGGCTGGAACGACGCCTGGCTCGATCCGAAATTCCGCGACTGGGATATTTCCGAGTACCTCGCCTATGTCCGCGTGCCGATCGCGATCCTGCAGGGCGAAAACGATCAGTACGGCACCATGCGGCAGGTCGAGATCGCGCAGGACGAGTGTTATTGCCCCGTCGATGTGACCCTCATTCCGGGCGCAGGACATCAGCCGCATCGCGAAGCGCCGCAGGAGACGCTCGATGCGGTATCCGATTTTGCGAAGGCGGTATTACGCGTCGACAGCGGCTCTCACGGCCGGGCCGCCTAGCGGGCGGGCCTTCCCGTCGACGCCCGTCGAACATGAAACAAAATGCATGTTTCGGGAGTTTGGCCTAGACTAGATGGAAAACATGCATTATTGTGCATCTAACCAATGAAGCGTCAGCAGAGAAAACGATAAAGGGTGGCTCATGGCCGGCGAAGATCGCGTCCTCGCAGGCGGCGCGAAATACATCGATTTTCAGACCGATCCATCGCGCTACCGGCACTGGAAGCTGGCCGTCGAGGGCGATGTCGCGACGCTCACCATGGACGTCGACGAGAACGGCGGCCTGTTCGAGGGCTATCAGCTCAAGCTGAACTCCTACGATCTCGGCGTCGACATCGAACTGGCCGACGTCGTACAGCGGCTGCGCTTCGAACATCCCGAAGTGAAGGCGGTGGTGATGCGCTCGGGCAAGAACCGCGTGTTCTGCGCCGGCGCCAACATCCGCATGCTGGCGGGCTCCACCCACGCCCACAAGGTCAATTTCTGCAAGTTCACCAACGAGACCCGCAACGGCCTGGAAGATTCATCGGAAAATTCCGGACAGCGCTTCATCACTGTCGTCAACGGCACCGCGGCCGGCGGCGGCTACGAATTGGCACTCGCGACCGATCACATCATCATGGCCGATGACGGCGCCGCCGCCGTATCGTTGCCGGAAGTGCCGCTGCTCGCGGTGCTGCCGGGCACCGGCGGCCTGACGCGCGTGGTCGACAAGCGCAAGGTGCGCCGCGACCATGCGGACTTCTTCTGCACCATCGAGGAAGGCATCAAGGGCAAGCGCGCCGTCGCATGGCGGCTGGTCGACGAGATCGTCCCCAACAGCAAGCTGGAAGCCAAGGTCGCCGATCGCGCCAGGGAATTTGCCGCCGCCTCGAAGCGCAACGGCAACGGCAAGGGCATCGCGCTTTCCCCGCTCGATCGGACGATCGACGACAGCGGCATCCGCTACGGTTTTGTCAGCGTCGACATCGATCGCGCCTCACGGATCGCGACCATCTCGATCAAGGCGCCGGAAGCGGCCCCGCCTGCCGATATCGACGGGCTCGTCGCGCAGGGCGCGTCGTTCTGGCCGCTGCAGGTCGCGCGCGAGCTCGACGACGCGATCCTTCATTTGCGCATCAACGAACTCGAAACCGCGATGCTGCTGTTCAAGAGCCACGGCGATGCCGCCAATGTGGTGGCATGCGACGCCTTCCTCGACGCCAACAAGGCGCACTGGCTGGTCAACGAGATCAGGCATTACTGGAAGCGGGTGCTGAAGCGCATCGACGTCACCTCGCGCACACTGGTGACGCTGGTCGAGCCCGGCTCGTGCTTTGCCGGTACGCTCGCCGAACTCGTGTTCGCCGCCGACCGCTCCTACATGCTGATCGGCTCACGGCAGGGCGACAACCGCGCGCCGCCGGCGATCCAGTTGACCGCGATGAATTTCGGGCCCTATCCGATGAGCCACGGCCTGACGCGGCTGCAGTCGCGCTTCCAGGCCGACCCGACCGATCTCGAACGCGCGGAAGCCACCATCGGCACCACGCTCGATGCGGAGGCGGCCGAAGAACTCGGCCTCGTCACCTTCGCGCTCGACGATATCGATTGGGATGATGAAGTGCGGGTGTTCCTGGAGGAGCGCACGTCGTTCTCGCCCGATGGTCTTACCGGCATGGAAGCTAACCTGCGCTTCGTCGGGCCAGAGACCATGGAATCGAAAATCTTCTCGCGCCTCACGGCGTGGCAGAACTGGATATTCCAGCGCCCCAACGCGGTCGGCGAAGAAGGCGCGCTGCGCCGCTACGGCACCGGCCAGAAGGCGCAATTCGATATGACGCGGGTCTAAGGAGCACGCCATGAACTTCATGAACGTCGATTACTCGACCAAGATTCCCAACAACGTCAACCTCAGCGAAGACCGCCAGGTGCTGAAAGCCCTGGAGGGCTGGCATCCCGGTTACATGGATTGGTGGGGCGACATGGGGCCGGAAGGCTTTCAGCAGTCGCTGGTCTATCTGCGCACCGCCTACTCGGTCGATCCACGCGGCTGGGCCAAGTTCGATTACGTCAAGATGCCGGATTATCGCTGGGGCATTCTGCTGGCGCCGCAGGAAGAGAACCGCGTCATTCCCTTCGGCGAAAATTTCGGCAAGCCGGCGTGGCAGGAGGTCCCCGGCGAACACCGCGCCACGCTGCGCCGCCTGATCGTGATCCAGGGCGATACTGAACCCGCCTCGGTCGAACAGCAGCGCCATCTCGGCAAGACCGCGCCCTCGCTCTATGATCTGCGCAACCTGTTCCAGGTCAATGTCGAGGAAGGCCGTCATCTCTGGGCGATGGTCTACCTGCTGCAGAAATATTTCGGCCGCGACGGCCGCGAGGAAGCCGACGATTTGTTGCGCCGCCGCTCTGGCGACGCGGATTCACCGCGCATGCTCGGCGCCTTTAACGAGGCGACGCCGGACTGGCTGTCGTTCTTCATGTTCACCTATTTCACCGACCGCGACGGCAAGATGCAGCTGCACTCGCTGGCGCAGTCCGGCTTCGATCCGCTCTCGCGCACCTGCCGCTTCATGCTGACCGAAGAGGCGCATCACATGTTCGTCGGCGAGACCGGCATCAGCCGCGTCGTGCAGCGCACCTGCGAGGCGATGAAGGAGGCCGGCATCACCGATCCCACCGACATCGCCAAGGTGCGGGCGCTCGGCGTCATCGACCTGCCGACCATCCAGAAGAAACTGCATCTGCATTATTCGCTGTCGCTCGATCTGTTCGGCTCGGAAGTCTCGACCAACGCCGCCAACGCCTTCAACGCCGGCATCAAGGGCCGCTACCGCGAAACCCAGATCGACGACGACCATCAGCTCAAGAGCGCGACCTATCCGGTGCTCAAGCTGGTCGACGGCGTGATCAAGCGCGTCGACGAGCCGGCGCTGACCGCGCTCAACATGCGCCTGCGCGACGACTACACGCAGGACTGCGTCAAGGGCATGCTGCGCTGGAACAAGGTGATCTCGACATCAGGCTATCAGTACAAGCTGACGCTGCCGAACGTCGCCTTCCATCGCCAGATCGGCGAGTTCAAGAATATCCACGCCACGCCCGAGGGCGTGCTGATCGACGACGCCACCTGGAACGCGCGCAAGGGCGACTGGCTGCCGTCAACCGACGACGGCGACTTCATCGCCTCGCTGATGAAGCCGGTCACCGAAGCCGGTGTCTACGCCAACTGGATCTCGCCGCCCAAGGTCGGCATCGACAACAAGCCCGGCGATTTCGAGTACGTGAAGATCGAGACGTGATCTCTGTCGCCCCGGCCTTGAGCCGGGGCCCATAACCACCGGCCGCTGTTGTTAGGCACGGCGTCTGCCATTGTGCCGTAATTGATGCATCACGCGGTATGGGTCCCGGCGTTCGCCGGGACGACAGTGCTTTGCAGAGATGCCGCTCCTTACCCCGAAATCTCCAGCCCGGCATTCGCGTACACCACGCCGCCATCGACCGCGATGGTGTTGCCGACGACGTAATCGCCGGCGCGCGAGGCGAGATAGATCGCGACGCCTGCCATGTCCTCGACGGTTCCGATGCGGCGCGATGGAATGCGCTTGGCGAGTTCGTCCGACTGGTCGCGCGCGGCACGGTTCATGTCGGACGCGAACGCGCCCGGTGCGATCGCGGTGACGTTGATATTCTCCTTGATCAGTTTCGTCGCCATGCGCCGCGTCAGGTGGATCACGGCTGCCTTGCTCGCGCCGTAGGAATAGGTCTCGCCCGGGTTAACGAAGATGCCGTCGATCGAGGCGATGTTGATCACCTTGGCCGGCCGTTCTTGCGAGGCGGCGGCGCGCAGCGGTTTCGCCAGCGCCTTGGTCAGGAAGAACAGCGACTTGACGTTGAGGTCCATCACCTTGTCCCAGCCGCTCTCCGGAAATTCGTCGAACTCAGCGCCCCAGGCAGTGCCCGCATTGTTGACGAGGATGTCGAGCTTCGGTTCGAGCTTGATGAATTCGGCGGCCAGCTTGTCGCAGCCTTCGACGGTCGAAATGTCGATCGGAAGCGCGATGCATTCGCCGTCATAGGCGGCGGTGAGTTCCTTCGCGGTGGCCTCGCAGGGACCGGCCTTGCGCGCGGTGATATAGACCTTCGCCGCGCCCTGCGCGAGAAAGCCGGCCGCGATCATCTTGCCGATGCCGCGCGAGCCGCCCGTCACCAGCGCGACGCGGCCATTTAGCGAGAACAGATCCTTGAACATGCGTTCCTCCATTGCTTTGCCGGAGGTTTTGGGCGGGGGAGGGCGGGAGTCAAGGAAGCTCATGCTCGTCGTCCCTGCGAACGCAGGGACCCATAACCACCGGCTTTTAATCGTTTGGTAGGTGACTACTCCATCGCTCGAATTGATGGGCCGCAGCGTATGGGTCCCTGCGTTCGCAGGGACGACGAGTTGATAGATTTTGCCAAGTAGCCGGATGGAGCGTTACGCCGCGTCGATGCGCCTGAACCCGTTCCACATCGCGGTGGCCGCGCCTGATGTCAGCACCGGGAGGATGCGCGCGTCCTGGTAATTGCCGTTGAGTGATACCCGCTGCAAGGCGGTCATGTGCGCGGCGCTTTCCGGGAAGATCATGCCCGGCCGCGTCGTGACCGCCGTCTTGAATCCGGCCGTCTGCGCCAGGCGGAATTCGCGCGCGCCGGCCGCGCCGCGGTCGCCATAGGGATAGGCGAGATGAAGCACCGGCCGCTGCAACGCGGCTTCGATCCGCGCGCGGCTGGCGGTCAGTTCGAACGACGCGGTCTCCTCACTCTGCCGCGCCAGATTGCAATGCGTGATCGTATGCGCGCCGATCGTCACCAGGGGATCGTCGGCGAACGCCTTCAATTCTTCCCAGGACATGCAGAGCTCGCGGGCGATCGACGTCTCGTCCACATCGTATCGCGTGCATAGCGCGGAGATTTCACGCCGCATGTCGTGTTCGGTCGGCAGCCCGCGCAGCCAGTCGTGCATGCGGCAGTAGGCTGTCTGCTTCGCCGCCGGCGTCGAAGCGTCGAGGCGGGTCGTGACGCCGGATATCGGCACCTCGATCGCGGAGGCGCTGGCGATCGTCCGCTCTAGCGCGACCCACCACAACCGGCCGGTGCCTTCGGCGAAATCGCTCGTGACGTAGACGGTAAGAGGGGCGTCGAACTCGCGCAGCACCGGCAGCGCGAAGTCGCGGTTGTCGCGGTAGCCGTCGTCGAAGGTGAAGCAGGCGAAGCGCCGCGCGAAATTGCGCGCCTGCAGCCGCTGGTGCACCTCGTCCAGAGTGACGATGTCGACGTCCAGGCTGCGAAGATGCGCCAGCGTCGCCCGCAGGAAGTCCGGTTCGACCTCGAGGTGATGATTGGGCTGAAACGCGTCGTCGCGGCGGGGGCGGACGTGGTGCAGCATGAAAATGACGCCGACGCCTGCGAAGATTGGTCGCAGCAGGTAATGTGCTCCGGAGAAGTACAGCGCTTCCAGTCCGGTGCGGATGACGGTGTTGCGAAGCAGTTTCATCAAGATGCTGGGCTGCCCGGTTATTTTCCGGGAGAAAATAGCGAAAGACCGCTGAAGAAACTGTTAGCCGGAGCTGTTTTCGGACCGTTCTGCCCCCGCGACATTTCGGGTTTGACAGCCCCCCAAGGGTTTGTTTTCTCTGCGTTCCAGACCCCGGCGGGAACTCGAATGCGCGGACTTTTAAGTTGGAGTGGCAAATGGTGGCTGGGTGTCATTCCTTTGGTCATTTTCTGGGCTATCGCGGCCTGGACGAGCACCGAACCGCTTGAAGCCGACCTGGCGCAGCGTTCGACCGCAGCCCTCAAGGACACCATCCTCGACAAGCGGCGGATCACGGTCGCCGGCCGCGACGTGACCCTGGCGGCGGACGCCTTCGCGGAAGACGGCCGGCAGCGCGCGGTGTCCTCGGTGGAGGCCGTGCCCGGCGTGCGGCTGGTCAACGATGAAACCAGGCTCGTTCCCGAAGCAAAACCATTCGTATGGTCGGCCGAGCGCGACGTGCTTCGGGTGACGCTGTCGGGCAGTTCGCCGCTGCCGGCGATCAAGGCCCGCCTGATGGAGGCGGCACGCGCCAACCTGGGCGGCGTCGAAGTGGTCGACCGGATGGGGCTGTCGCGCGGGGCGCCGCCGCGTTTCGACAATGCGGCGCTGCTACTGCTCGATCAGGTCGGCAAGCTGAAGGACGGCAAGATCACGCTGTCGGACAGCCAGGTCAGCCTGTCCGGCATGGCGCGCGAGCTCGGCGGACGTGAAGCCATTGCCGCCGCGCTGAAAAACCTGCCCGAGGGCTTTTCGGTCGCCGCCAACGAGGTCAAGGCGCCGCCTTACATCTTCCAGGCCTACAAGGATCCGGTCGCGATGACGCTGACGCTGACCGGCAACGCGCCGGACAGCAACGCCCATGCCGCGCTGGCGGCGGCGGCGGGACGCAAATTCTTCAGCGAAAAGGTCGTCGACAACCTGAAAGAGAGCATCGGCGCGCCCGCAGGCTTTGCCAATGCGGTGGTGCCTGCGCTCGGCGCGCTGTCGCGGCTTTCGACCGGCACTCTCGTCGTCTCCGACCGGGAGGTCAAGCTGTCGGGCGACGCGCTCTATGAAACCGCCGCCGCGCAGATCCGCGCCGGCCTCGGCAAGGAATTTCCGCAGGGCTGGCAGTTCAAGCCGGAAATCTCGGTCAAGCCGGCGGCCGCGCCGGTGGACGCCACCGTCTGCCAGCAATTATTCGCCGAACTGTTGGGCAAGGCGCGGATTCGCTTTGAATCCGGCAAGGCTGACATTGTCGCTGACTCCGCCGGTTTACTCGACCGCCTGATCGAAACCGCGCTGCGCTGTCCGACCGCCAATATCGAGATCGCAGGCCATACCGATACCGACGGCGACGAGGCGGCCAACCAGACGCTGTCCGAAAAACGCGCCCAGGCCGTCGCCGACTATCTGGTCAAGGCGGGATTGCCGGCCGAGCGGTTCAGTGCAGTCGGCTATGGCGCGACGCAGCCGATCGCGGGTAACGATACCGACCAGGGCAAGGCGCAGAACCGCCGCATCGATTTCGTGGTGAAGTGAGCATGGCCTACCTGACCACATTCTACTGGGGCTGGCTGCTGGCGTCGGTGCTGCTCGGCTTCGCCATGGGCTGGATATCCGTGGTTCAGCACGGCGAGGGCGTCACCGGGAAGCTGCGCTGGGCGCTTTCGGCGCTGGTCGCAGCACTGATCGCAGCCGCGCTTGCCCGCGTGGTGCCTGGCCGGTTCGGCTACTGGCTCGACCTCGGGCTGATCATGTTCGCGCTTTATCTCTTAGGATGTACGGTCGGATCGTGGTTGCGCAACTGGGTCGTTGCGCGCAGCGCGCCACCGGCGTGAACGCGGGATGCGTCGGTCCGGTTCACCGCAGTCATTGTCACGGGTTGTTGACCGGTTCGGACTAGGGTCCGGAACGGCTCCGGGGCGGCGGGAATGCAGCAAAACCGTGCTTCTACCGCCCTCGGCAACGCCTAATATGTTGAAGAAGCGTGTTTTATTCTGGTCAGGCGAATTCCACTCCGGCTCAAAACGCGCTACCAGAGGAACAAGGGAGCAGCGTAGCGTCGGCGGAGTTAATGCCATAGCCGTCGTCGCATAAGCGCAATTCGAGGTGTCGATGCTGGAAGCCATACGCAGGGCGGTATCGTTTCTGCGCCAGAAGCAGGTCCTGCATAAGCTCGGGGTCTTGATCAGCATCACGGTCATCGCCGTTGCGTGCTACGTGCTCTATCACATGCTCCGCGGCATCGACACCGATGAGGTGATCGACGCCATGAAAAGTACCGAGCCGCGCCAGATCGCGCTGGCGGCGCTGTTCGTGGCGGCAGGCTATTTCACGCTGACCTTCTATGACTGGTTCGCGGTCCGTGCGATCGGCAAGGGTCACATTCCCTACCGTGTCAACGCGCTCGCCTCCTTCACTTCCTATTCGATCGGACACAATGTCGGCGCCAGCGTCTTTACCGGCGGCGCGGTGCGCTATCGGATCTATTCGGCCTGGGGGCTGAACGCGATCGACGTCGCCAAGATATGTTTTCTCGCCGGGCTGACGTTCTGGCTCGGCAATGCTGCCGTGCTTGGGATGGGCATCGCCTATCACCCGGAAGCCGCCGCCTCGATCGATCAACTCCCGGTCTGGGTCAACCGCGTTCTGGCGTTCGGCATCATCTTCGCGCTGATCGGCTATGTGGCCTGGGTCTGGGTTCAGCCGCGCGGCGTCGGTCGCGGGCCGTGGACGGTAACGCTGCCGGGCGGGCCGCTGACGCTGTTGCAGATTGCGATCGGCATCGTCGATCTCGGCTTCTGCGCGCTGGCGATGTACGTGCTGGTGCCGGACGAGCCGAATCTCGGTTTTGTCGTCGTCGCGGTGATCTTCGTTTCGGCGACGCTGCTGGGGTTTGCCAGCCATTCGCCGGGCGGGCTCGGCGTTTTCGACGCCGCGATGCTGGTCGGGCTCTGGCAGATGGACCGCGAGGAACTGCTCGCCGGCATGCTGCTGTTCCGTGTCCTTTATTATATCGGGCCGTTTGTCATATCTGTAATCTTGCTGACGCTTCGGGAGATTATCCTCGGCGCGCGGTCGAAGCGGCTGCGCCAATTGGCGGCTACCGCCGATGCCGAACCGACGAGGCATGAAGCCGCCGTCTATGTGCGCGAGCGCGGCGACACGGGCACCTGACGATGCGGCGGGGGCTTCGCGAGTAAAGGAAGACCTGCGCCATGGCGATCGAAGATTCCAGCTCTTCCTCGTTCTTTGCACCGTGGCCGGACCGGTTGCGGCATTCGGCCATCATCCTGCTGGCAGCTGGCCTTGCGCTGTGTGTGCTCGTGCTGCTCGCCGATCTCTCGGCGGCGCGCGCCGTGGCGGTTTTCATCTGTATCGCCGCGGCCGCGCTGGTGCCGTGGCGGCTGCACCACGTGGCGGCCTCCCGTGACGACGTTCGCGCCGTCAGCCCGATCGAGTCCGCCGCCGTCAGTGCCGTCGTTGCCGGCATGCCGGATCCGGCGGTGCTGCTCGACCGCGCCGGCCGCGTCCTGCATCTCAACGCTGCTGCGGCCCAGCTTGCGCCCGCATTGCGCAAGAACGAGCTCGCGCAGTTCGCGCTGCGCTCGCCCGAGATCATCACCGCGTTGCGCGAGGCGATCGCGACCACCGAGCCGCGCCGGACAACCTATCTCGACCAGGTGCCGGTCGACCGCTGGATGGAATTGATCGTCACGCCGGTGCCGGTGCCGACGCTGTTCGGCGGCACCGAGAAATGCATGCTGATGACCTTCCACGACCAGACGCCGCTGCGGCGGGTCGAGGAAATGCGCGCCGATTTCGTCGCCAATGCCAGCCACGAACTGCGCACGCCGCTCGCGGCGTTGTCCGGCTTCATCGATACGCTGCAGGGGCCCGCCAAAGAAGACGCCAAGGCGCGAGAGCGCTTTCTCGGCATCATGCATGCGCAAGCGACGCGGATGGCGCGGCTGATCGACGATCTGCTGTCGCTGTCGCGGGTCGAATTGTCGGCCCATGTCCGGCCCGACGCGTCCGTCGATATCGTGCCGATCATTCGCCAGGTCGCCGACGGACTGGAGCCGCTGGCTGGGGAACGGCAGGTCGAAATCGAGATCGACCTGCCGGCCGAGCCGGTGTCGATCGCGGGCGATCGCGAGGAACTGCTGCGGCTGTTCGAGAACCTGATCGAGAACGCGCTTAAATACGGTGCCTCTGGCGGACGGGTGATCGTCTCCCTGACCCGGGCCACATCCAGCGAGGGCGCGCCGGAAGTCCGCATCATGGTGCGGGATTTCGGTCCCGGCATCGCGCCCGAGCACCTGCCGCGGTTGACCGAACGCTTCTACCGGGTCGACGTCGGCGACAGCCGCGCGCAGGGTGGAACCGGACTCGGTTTATCCTTGGTGAAACATATTCTTAACCGCCATCGCGGCCGGCTTTTGATCGAAAGCGTGCCCAAAAACGGTGCGGTCTTTACCGCCTGTTTTCCCCAGGCCAAACCCCCGTTCGGGCAATAAACCCGAGTAATTTCAATTGGATGCCTTTGTCATCCAACTGTCACCGAACCTTCGTAAAAGCTCTATCGACCGCTCCTAGATGGAACGGCAAGTGAGCGCTATCGGGCGCATCGGCGCTTCGCTCACCAGATGGAGACAACCATGAATTTCGTGAAAGCGATCGTCGCCGCCGGCCTGGTGGCCGCGTCGACGCAGGCGTTCGCTGCCGATATCACCGGCGCGGGTGCGACCTTCCCGTTCCCGATCTATTCGAAGTGGGCGGACGCCTACAAGAAGGAGACCGGCAACGGCCTGAACTATCAGTCGATCGGTTCCGGTGCCGGCATCAAGCAGATCCAGGCCAAGACCGTGACCTTCGGCGCCACTGACGCGCCGCTCAAGCACGAGCAGCTCGAAAAGGACGGCCTGATCCAGTGGCCGATGGTGATGGGCGCGATCGTCCCCGTCGTGAACCTCGAAGGCATCAAGCCGGGTGAACTCGTGCTGTCGGGCGAATTGCTCGGCGACATCTATCTCGGCAAGATCAAGAAGTGGGACGATGCCGCGATCGCCAAGCTCAATCCGAAGCTGAAGCTGCCGGCCGACGCCATCACGGTGGTCCGCCGCTCCGACGGTTCGGGCACCACCTTCAACTTCACCGACTACCTCTCGAAGTCGAACGCCGAATGGAAAGCCAAGGCTGGCACCGGCACCGCGGTCGAATGGCCGACCGGCGTCGGCGCCAAGGGCAATGAGGGCGTTGCCGGCAATGTCGGCCAGACCAAGAACGCGATCGGTTACGTCGAATATGCCTACGCCAAGCAGAACAAGCTGACCTACGCGGCAATGATCAACAAGGCCGGCAAGACCGTGCAGCCGACCATTGAAGCTTTCCAGGCGGCCGCCTCGAATGCCGATTGGGCCAAGGCGCCCGGCTACTACGTGATCCTCACCGACCAGCCCGGCGAAGCCTCCTGGCCGATCACCGCGGCGACGTTCATCCTGATGCACAAGGCTGCGACCGACAAGGCGGCCGCCCAGGAAGCGATCAAGTTCTTCAAATGGTCGTTCGAGAAGGGCGGCAAGATGGCCGAAGAACTCGACTACATCCCGATGCCGGAACCGGTCGTCAAGCTGATCGAAAAGACCTGGTCGGCTGAGATCAAGAGCTGAGATCTCATGTCCCGGACGCGGTGCAGCGCCCTTTGCGCTGCGCCGCAGAGCCGGGACCCACGCGTCGCCAAGAGCGTGTCTCCCAAAAGATGGGCCCCGGAATAGCAGCGCACCGCAAGCGCGTTGCGCCGCATCCGGGGCACGAGACGGATCAAGCGAAATTAAGTATAAGTACAGGGGATTGGCGTGGCAGAGATGGCGGTCGAACGCGATGTGATGGATGCTGCCGGACCTTACGATCGCGCGAGGGCTCTCAGCGCTTTCAAGCTCGGCGACGTTGCTTTCTACTGGATCACGCGCGCCTGCGCGATCTCGGTACTTCTAATTCTCGGCGGCATCATCCTTTCGCTGATCGTCGGCGCCTGGCCCGCGATGCGGGAATATGGCTTCGCCTTCTTGTGGACGCAGCGCTGGGCGCCGTCGGCCGATCCGCCGGTGCTGGGTGCGCTCGGCCCGATCTACGGCACGCTGATCACTTCCGTCATCGCGATGATGATCGCCATTCCCGTCGGCCTCGGGATTGCGATTTTCCTCACCGAGATCTGCCCGGTCTGGCTGCGCCGCCCGATCGGGCTTGCGATCGAGCTGCTCGCCGGCATCCCCTCGATCATCTACGGCATGTGGGGCTTCTTCGTTCTCGGCCCGTTCCTGGCCAACACGTTTCAGCCGTTCATGATCAGCATCTTCGACGGCGTCCCGGTGCTGGGCACGATCTTCGCCGGTCCTCCGTCCTATCTCAGCCTGTTCAACGCCGCGCTGATCCTGGCGATCATGGTGCTGCCCTTCATCACCGCGATCTCGGTCGACGTGTTCAAGACGGTGCCGCCGGTGTTGAAAGAGGCCGCCTACGGCGTCGGCTGCACCACCTGGGAAGTCGTCCGCAACGTCGTCATCCCCTACACAAGGGTCGGCGTGATCGGCGGCATCATGCTGGCGCTCGGCCGCGCGCTCGGCGAGACCATGGCGGTGACCTTCATCATCGGCAACTCGTTCAAGATCCAGTCCTCGATCTTCGCGCCCGGCACCACGATCTCGGCGGCGATTGCCTCTGAATTCGCCGAGAGCGACGGGCTGCATCAGTCCGGCCTGATCCTGCTCGGCCTGTTGCTGTTCGTGCTGACGTTCTTCGTGCTCGCTGCCGCGCGGCTGATGCTGATGCGGCTGGAAAAGAAGGCGGGCAACTGACATGAACCCGATTTACGCCTCCCGCCGTCGCTTCAATATCATCGTCAAGTTCCTGTGCCTGGGCGCCGCGCTGTTCGGCGTCACCTGGCTGGCGCTGATCCTGTTCACGCTGTTCTACAACGGCCTTGCCGGCATCAATCTCGCCGTCTTCACCCAAGATACCCCGCCGCCGGGTTCGACCGATGGCGGGCTTCGTAACGCCATCATCGGTTCGATCATGATGACCGTGATTGGCGTCGGCATAGGCGCGCCGCTCGGCCTTTTTGCGGGCACGTATCTGGCCGAGTATGGCAAGCACGATCAACTCACCTCGGTGATCCGCTTCATCAACGACATCCTGTTGAGCGCGCCGTCGATCATCATCGGCCTGTTCGTCTACGGCGCCATCGTGGTGCCGATGGGCGGCTTCTCGGCCTTCGCCGGCTGTCTGGCGCTCGCTGTGATCGTGATCCCCGTGGTGGTCCGCACCACCGAGGACATGCTCGGGCTGGTACCCAATCCGCTGCGCGAGGCGGCGTCCGCGCTCGGCCTGCCGCGCTCGCTGGTGATCCGGCGGATCGCCTACCGTGCGGCGCGCTCGGGCCTGATCACCGGCGTGCTGCTGGCGACCGCCCGTGTCGCCGGCGAAACCGCCCCGCTGTTGTTCACCGCGCTCTCCAACCAGTTCTTCAGTCTCGACATGACCAAGACGATGGCGAACCTGCCGGTCACCATCAACAACTTCGTGCAGAGCCCCTATGCCTATTGGAAGCAGCTCGCCTGGAGCGGGGCGCTGCTGATCACGCTGACCGTATTGGCCCTGAATATTGGCGCGCGCATACTCGGCGCCGAGAGGACATCCAAATGACCGAACTCTCCGTATCCGTGAGTAACGCCGGCGGGCCCGCGCCGCAGGTGGCGCTGCCGGAGGCCGCGCCCAAAGTGACCGCGCGCAGCCTGAATTTTTACTATGGCGAGAACCACGCGCTGAAGAACATCAACCTGACGCTCGGCACCAACCGCGTCACCGCCTTTATCGGCCCGTCCGGCTGCGGCAAGTCCACGCTGCTGCGGATCTTCAACCGGATGTACGATCTCTATCCCGGCCAGAAGGCGACCGGGCAGTTGATGCTCGACCAAACCAACATCCTCGATCCCAAGCTCGATCTCAATCTGCTGCGCGCCCGCGTCGGCATGGTGTTCCAGAAGCCGACGCCGTTTCCGATGACGATCTATGAAAACATCGCCTTCGGCATTCGCCTCTATGAGAAGATTTCGAAGTCCGAGATGGATGGCCGGGTCGAGAAGGCGCTGCGCGGCGGCGCGCTGTGGAACGAGGTCAAGGACAAACTCAACGCAAGCGGCCTCTCGCTGTCCGGCGGCCAGCAGCAGCGGCTTTGTATCGCGCGCACGGTGGCCGTCAGGCCTGAAGTGATTTTGTTCGACGAGCCCTGCTCGGCGCTGGATCCGATCTCGACCGCCAAGATCGAGGAATTGATCACCGAACTGGCGGAGGACTACACCATCGCCATCGTCACCCATAACATGCAGCAGGCGGCGCGCGTCTCCGACAAGACCGCCTTCATGTATCTTGGCGAGTTGATCGAGTTCGACGACACCAACAAGATCTTCACCTCGCCGAGCGATCGACGAACCCAGGACTACATCACCGGCCGGTTCGGCTAAGCGCGCACGTCGCGAGGAGAACACCATGGCTTCAGAACATACCGCAAAGGCGTTCGACAGCGATCTTCAGGAGCTGACCCGCCTGGTCGCCGAGATGGGCGGCATGGTCGAGCGCATGATCACCGAATCCGTCGACGCGCTGGTCCGCCGCGATGTCCCGCTCGGCAAGCGCGTGGTCGCGACCGACGTCGAGATCGACCGGCTGCAGCATCTGATCGAAGAGCGCGCGGTGCTGACCATTGCACGGCGACAGCCGATGGCGATCGATCTGCGCGAGATCGTCGG
The DNA here is from genome assembly GCA_963742935.1 of uncultured Alphaproteobacteria bacterium. Lineage (GTDB taxonomy): Bacteria > Pseudomonadota > Alphaproteobacteria > Rhizobiales > Xanthobacteraceae > Bradyrhizobium. The sequence continues at coordinate 214,723 of CAVUOI010000054.1, forward strand.
CGCCATGCGGGTCGCCACCGATCTGGAGCGGATCGGTGACCTCGCCAAGAACATGGGCAAGCGGGTCGCTGCGCTGGAGAACGATTTCCAGCCGCTGAAGCTGATGCGCGGCCTCGAACACATGACCGACCTGGTGCAGTCGCAGGTCAAATCGGTGCTGGACGCCTATGCGGCGCATGATTTGCCGGCGGCGATGGCGGTATGGAAGGGCGACGAGGAAGTCGACGCCATCTGCACCTCGTTGTTCCGCGAGCTGCTGACCTATATGATGGAAGATCCGCGCAACATCTCGTTCTGCATCCACCTGATGTTCTGCGCCAAGAATATCGAACGGATCGGCGATCACGCGACCAATATCGCTGAAACCGTGTTCTACATGATCGAGGGACAGCCGATGCTCGACAAGCGTCCGAAGGGCGACATGACGACGTTCGCTGCCCCGGTACCGAACAGTTGAGGAATTCGAGATGAGCGCGCGCATTATGGTGGTCGAGGACGAGGAAGCGCTGACCACGCTGTTGCGCTACAACCTCGACGCCGAAGGCTATGATGTCGAAACCGTCGCCCGTGGCGACGATGCCGATACAAGGCTGAAGGAGCGCATTCCCGATCTCGTCGTGCTCGACTGGATGCTGCCGGGCTTGTCCGGCATCGAACTCTGCCGGCGCCTGAGGGCGCGGCCGGAGACCAAGCAATTGCCGATCATCATGCTCACGGCCCGCGGCGAAGAGAGCGAACGGGTGCGGGGACTGGCGACCGGCGCCGACGACTACATCGTCAAGCCGTTCTCGGTGCCGGAACTGCTAGCGCGGGTGAAGGGCCTGTTGCGGCGGGCAAGCCCCGAGCGCCTCGCCACCGTGCTCACCTATGGCGATATCGAACTCGACCGCGAGAAACGCCGTGTCGCGCGTTCGGGCCGCTCGATCGATCTCGGCCCGACCGAGTATCGGCTATTGGAGTTTTTCCTGGAGCATCCCGGCCGCGTCTTCAGCCGCGAGCAACTGCTCGACAGCGTCTGGGGCCGCGACATCTATATCGACGAGCGCACCGTCGACGTTCACATCGGCCGCCTGCGCAAACTGCTCAATCCCGGCCGCGAGCAGGATCCCATCCGTACCGTGCGCGGCGCGGGATACGCGCTGGATGATCGGTTTGCGAAGGTGGAGTCGTAATGGCTGCACCGTCGTTGCGCACACTCCCTCGTCGCCCCTGCGAACGCAGGGGCCTATAACCACAAATCTTGATTGTTAAAAAACGCTGGAGCTCCAGCGAAGCGTAACCACACAGCACCTGTGGTTATGGGTCCCTGCGTTCGCAGGGACGACAGCGTTGAATTACTCGCAGCTCTATCTCGTCGGCTTCGGCGCCGCGCGACGGCGATCGGACGCCGGCTGATACGCCACCCGCGAGTGGTGCGCGCAATAGGGCAGGCTTGCAAGTGCCTTGCCGCCGCAGAAAAAGAAGTCCGCGCTCGAGGGATCGCCGACCGGCCAGTGGCAGGTGGCTTCGTTGAGTTCGAGCAGCGACAGCCGCTGGCTCATCGGCACCACGTTGTCGAAGGCGATCGGATCCGGCTCCATCTCGACCTCGAAGGCGTGCGCCAGCGCGGTGTTGCCGCGCGAAACCGGGCGCGACACCCGCATCATCTGCTGCGCCGGACGCGCCTTGCGCTGCCGCGGGGCGGCCGAGGAGGGGCTCTTGGCGCGGCCCGACAGGCCCAGCCTGTGCACCTTACCGATCACAGCGTTTCGCGTCACATTTCCGAGTTCCGCGGCGATCTGGCTCGCCGACAAGCCGGCTTCCCAGAGCTTTTTCAGCTGCTCGACGCGATCGTCGGACCAGGTCAATACCGTCATCGTAGTCTTCCCTTCGCATCGCGCCGGCCCGTCAGAGGCAGCGCAGGCGACGTTATTCGTCTCAAAAAACCCTGCGGCCAGAATCCCTTAGCCCTCGCCGGGCGCGGAAAGCGCGCCTGGACGTGTACGCAGTACAAAATGGACTCTGAGGGATCAGAACGGCCGCACGAGATGTCGTACCCGACAGCCCAAAAGCTACAATATGGCGTGACTCCGGCGCAGAGTCCGCGCCCCAACGTCCACATGTTCTGACATGTAGGGATTCCACTGCGTGGTTTCCACCACACCGCAATCCTACGGATTTTTGCATCTCGCACTGCAGGAAAGGCTGTTCCATGGCGTGTTGACAGCGCTCCGCGCCCACATAGAATACCTCTCACGTGCCGCCCTTAAGAGGCGGCACGTTTCGTTTCGCAAGACCGGCTGTCGCCGCCCGCGCGTCAAGGCACGCATGTGCTCCGCGGCAGGTCTTGAAGACAGACCTCGAACATCAAGTGATTGCCATGACCCATAGCGCCACGTCGCATCTGCTCCCCGTCTTTGCCAGGGTCGATCTCGGTTTCGAGCGCGGCGAAGGCTGCTGGCTGATATCGACCAAAGGCGAGCGCTATCTCGACTTTACCTCGGGCGTCGCGGTCAACGCGCTGGGCCACTGCCACCCGCATTTGATCGCGGCGCTGCAGGAACAGGCGACCAAGCTCTGGCACATGTCGAACCTGTTCAAGAGCCCGGACGGCGAGAAGCTGGCCGCCCGACTCTGCGAGCAGAGCTTTGCCGACATGGTGTTCTTCTGCAATTCCGGCGCGGAAGCGATGGAAGGCGTGATCAAGGTCGTCCGCCGCTATCAATTCTCCAAGGGCCATCCCGAGCGCTATCGCCTCATCACCTTCGAAGGCGCGTTCCACGGCCGTACGCTCGGCACGCTCGCCGCGACCGGCTCCGCCAAATATCTCGAAGGCTTTGGCCCGCCGATGGACGGTTTTGACCAGGTGCCGCATGGCGACCTCGAAGCGGTGAAGAAGGCGATCGGGCCGCACACCGCCGGCATCCTGATCGAGCCGGTGCAGGGCGAGGGCGGCGTGCGCTCGGCGCCGCAGTCGTTCTTCAAGGCGCTGCGCCAGCTCTGCGATGAGCATGGCCTGCTGCTGGCGTTCGACGAGGTGCAGACCGGCATGGGCCGCACCGGCGATCTCTTCGCCTACAAGCGTGTCGGCGTGACCCCTGACGTGATGTCGCTGGCAAAGGCGCTCGGCGGCGGTTTTCCGATCGGCGCGGTGCTGGCCACGGCCGAAGCCGCAAGCGGCATGACGCCGGGTTCGCACGGCTCGACCTTCGGCGGCAACCCGCTGGCGATATCGGCGGCCAATGCCGTGCTCGACGTGATGCTCAAGCCCGGCTTCTTCGATCACGTGCAGAAGATGTCGCTGCTGATCAAGCAGAAGCTCGCCTCGGTGGTCGACCGCTATCCCGCCGTGCTCTCGGAAGTGCGCGGCGAGGGGCTTCTGGTCGGCGTCAAGGCCGTGGTGCCATCGGGCGATCTCGTCAACGCGCTGCGTGACCAGAAATTGCTCACCGTCGGCGCCGGCGACAATGTGGTGCGGTTCCTGGCGCCGTTGATCGTGACCGAGGCCGAGATCGACGAGTCCGTTCAGATGCTCGAGCGCGCCTGCATCGTGCTGTCGGGCAATCAGTTAAAGAAGGCGGCGGGGTGATGAGCAAGTCCGTCCGCCATTTCCTCGATATCAACGAGTTGCCGCAGGACGAACTGCGCAACATGCTCGCCTTGAGCGCCGACATGAAGGCGAAGCTGAAGGCGCACGAGAAGAGCAAGAAGCCGCTCGAAGGCAAGACGCTGGCAATGATCTTCGAGCGCCCCTCGACCCGCACGCGGGTGTCGTTCGATGTCGGCATGCGCCAACTCGGCGGCGAGTCCATCATGCTGACCGGCGCGGAGATGCAGCTCGGCCGCGGCGAGACCATCGCCGATACCGCGCGCGTGCTGTCGCGCTATGTCGATGCGATCATGATCCGCATCCTCAATCACGATGCGCTGCTGGAACTGGCCGCGCACGCCACCGTGCCCGTCATCAACGGGCTGACGCGGCGCTCGCATCCCTGCCAGGTGATGGCCGACCTCATGACCTTCGAGGAGCATCGCGGGCCGATCGAGGGCAAGACCGTGGCCTGGACCGGCGACGACAACAACGTGCTGGCGTCATGGGCGCATGCGGCGGAGCGTTTCAAGTTCCAGCTCAATGTCGCGACCCCGCCGCAGCTCGCGCCTAACAAGGCGATGAAGGACTGGATCAAGGCAACGCAGGCGCCGATCGTGCTCGGCAACGATCCCGAAGCCGCCGTGCGCGGCGTCGATTGCGTTGTCACCGACACCTGGGTCTCGATGGGCGACAAGGACGGCGAGCACCGCCACAACGTGCTCAAGCCGTATCAGGTCAATGAGAAGCTGATGTCGCTGGCGAAAAAAGACGCGATCTTCATGCATTGCCTGCCTGCGCATCGCGGCGAGGAGGTCACCGACGAAGTGATCGACGGCCCGCAATCGGTGGTGTTCGACGAAGCCGAAAACCGCCTGCATGCGCAGAAGGGCATTCTGGCCTGGTGTTTCAACGAAGTGGCGTAGGTCTCTCCGTCGTCCCCCGCGGTAACCTTCTCCGTCGTCCCTGCGAACGCAGGGACCCATACGCCGCGGCCCACATGATTTGGGGCAGTGGCTGACGTCTCGCCTTACTAGAACGCCCTGTGGTTATGGGTCCCTGCGTTCGCAGGGACGACTCGTGGAGGTAGTTTCGCCCCTCTTTCGACCCCCTTCAATTTTCTCTCTCAGACCCCAGATAAAGCGCCATGGATTCACAATCAGACGCAAAAATCTCCCCCGAGGCGCCCGTTCGCGCGCCGTCGTCCGTTCCCGTCGATGACGCGGTGCTGCCGTTCGAGGTCGCGGAGCTCGACCTGCGCGGTCGGCTGACCCGGCTCGGTCCGGCGCTCGACGACATCCTGACCAAGCACGATTATCCTGCCCCGGTCGGCAAGCTGCTCGGCGAGGCGATTGTGCTGGCGACGCTGCTCGGCTCGGCGCTGAAATTTGACGGCCGCTTCATCCTGCAGACCCAGACCGACGGTCCGGTGTCATTCCTGATCGTGGATTTCCAGTCCCCCGATCGCCTGCGCGCCTATGCGCGCTACGATGCGACGCGGCTGAAGGACGGCCAGGATTCAGGCCAGTTGCTCGGCAAGGGCCATCTGGCGATGACCATCGACCAGGGCGCGGACATGAGCCGTTATCAGGGCCTGGTGGCGCTCGAGGGCGGCAGCCTGGAAGACGCCGCGCATGAGTATTTCCTGCGCTCCGAGCAGATCCCGACCCGGGTGCGGCTCGCGGTTGGCGAGGAGTGGCGCGGCGGCGATGGCAGCGGTCCGAAACACCGCTGGCGCGCCGGCGGCATGCTGCTGCAATTTCTGCCAAAGGCGCCCGAGCGGGCGTGGCAGGCCGACCTGCATCCCGGCGACGCGCCGGAGGGCGTGGTGACGCATGAGGTTGCCGAGGATGACGCGTGGGTCGAGGGCCAGTCGCTGATCGGCACCGTCGAGGATGTGGAACTGATCGATCCGGACCTGTCGGGCGAGCGGCTGCTGTACCGGCTGTTCCACGAGCGCGGTGTGCGCGTGTTCACGCCGGTGGCGTTGCGGGCGCAATGCTCCTGCTCGCGCGACGCGGTCTCCGCGATGCTAAAGAGTTTTGCGCCCAAGGACCGTGCCGAGATGGTGAAGGACGGCAAGGTGGTGGTGACCTGCGAGTTCTGCTCGTCGGTCTACCAGTTCACGCCGGATGAAGCCGGTGTGGAAGAGTAGTGGCGTTTCGTAGGGTGGGCAAAGCGTAGCGTGCCCACCACCTATCCACGGCGTTGCTGTTGAATGGTGGGCACGCTTTCGCTTGCCCACCCTACAATTCGCTTGTCGGCCTAGCTCAACAAGGTGCGGACCTTGGTGGCAGCGTCGTAGATCTCGATCTGGAGCATAGGATAGGCCGACTTAAGTTTTCGCCCCGCTGCCTCGGCGGCCTCCGCCGAATCGAACTCCGACTTGAAGTGGCCGTCGACGATCGTGACGAAGCCCTCGGTCGGGGGCCGGTCGGCTCTCGTCGGCTTTTTCGGCTCAGGTTCTTCAATGGTGAGGACAGGTTTTTTCATCATCGTTTCTTTCGGGTTTGTCATCTCGCTTCGATGTGGAGCGTCGAACGGATGAAAGCAACCGTTAGCGCGCACTATACCCAGATACGGGCTTAGGCCGCCGCCGACGTCAGGGAAGCCATCGGCACGTCGAATGTATAGACGAACCCGGCCGGCTCATAGGTCAGCCGCACGTCGCCCCGGAGCTGCCTGCCGAGTGTCTCGATCAGCCGGGTGCCGAAGCTGCGCTTTTCGGGCGGGCGGACTGCTGCGCCATTCTTTTCTGTCCAGGTGAGGTGCAGGCGCTGCGCCGGCTGATCCAGCGTCCAGTTGATGTCAACGCGCCCTTGGGGGACCGACAAGGCGCCAAACTTGGTGGTATTGGTACAAAGCTCGTTGAGCGTCATCGCGATGGCGATGGCCGCGCCCGACATCATCCGGATATCGGGTCCTGCAATCGAGAATTTGGGCTCATCCGGATTATCGAAGGCCTCGGTGGCGCTGCGGACGATCGTCGCAAGGTTCGCGCTGCTCCATCTTGCCTGCATAAGCAAATCGTGCGCGCGCCCCAGCGCGAGCAGTCGGCCCTCGATGGCTTGCTGTGCGTGCTCGGCGCCTTGCAGTCCGCGCAGACTCTGCGAGACGATGGCGCCGACGGTCGCGAGCGTATTCTTGATACGGTGGTGCAGTTCCTCGAGGATCAGCTTCTGCAGCTTGTCGGACGCCTCGCGTTCCCTGGCGTCGATGCCGGCCGTAGCAAGCAGGCTCTGTGCATTGATCTCGGCCTGCGCGAGCAGAAGCCGCAGGCTGACATTTTCTGCCGCCAGATCGTCCTGATATGGTGTTGCGCTGCTTGCGGGACGCGGGTCGGTTCGGAGATCGGCTTGAGACATCGCCGATTGTATCACCATAGGCTGAGTACCGCACTGATCTTCGGTGGCTCGGTTTTCGCCGTAAACTTACGCTTTGGGCTGGATTCGGCGCCAAACTGCTGACGCCTCAAGCGTGGCCTATCATATCTCGCATTTCGGCGATCACTTCCCCGGCATGGAGCGGCTTGCCAAGAAACCTGCTGCGGGGGGGTAGATCGAGGTGCGGCAGGTTCAACTGACCCGATACCACGATGATCCTGATCGCAGGCCAACGCGCATGCACCGCATGCGCAAGTCCGACGCCGTCCATTTGGCCTGGCATCTGGATATCGGTACACATCAGTGCGACGTCGGATCGGGATTCCAGGATGGCGATCGCTTCGGCGGCATCCATCGCCTCGATCGGCGTGTAGCCGGCGTCTTCGACCATGTCGACCGCACGCATACGAAGCATCATATCATCCTCGACAATGAGAACGACGGCGGGAACGCAGGAATGATCAAGCGCCATCGTGAGGGAGCTCGCGGGGACGCGGCAATGGATTTATAAAAGTGTTCATATGGGACAAGCATCTCGTGGCCCATATGATCCCGATGACTTAACAATAACACCACAGCTTGCTGCCAACGGACCAAGCCTTCGTCATGCGGCGGTCGCGCTTGCCGCCGAAAAGGAGTTGGATTTCGGAGGCATTGCGCAGGACCAATGCCTTTTGCATCGCCTCGGTGCGCTCATCTCCCGGAGGCATCTCGCGAGCCCTGTCCAAGGCGGCGATCGCGCCGGTGTCCAGATCTTGAGCCAGCGTCGAAGGGTTTTGTTTCTGCCGTGAGTGACGCCGGGTTACCATTGAGCAACCATCGCAGCGGCGACCAGCAGCACAAGAAAGACCGGCATCAATACCGGGGGCACCAACCACTTACGCAGGTTGAATCTGGAATTTGGCATGTGACCGCCTTTGGTTCTAGGCGGGAGCGCAAAGCTCTCAGTCATCGATAACAGCCAGGGGGCGCGCGATGATACTGACCATATAGCGATCGTCTGCCGAATAGCGAGAGGAATCGTTATTTGTTTTCGGCGCCGGACCTGACAAGCCTTGTAATGCGACGCCGAGTAGCCAGTTCAAAGGAAGCGCAATCGTATTGCTCAGCATCCCCTTTGCGGCAGCGCAGACGCCACGCCAAATCTTGTCAATGACACTGACCAACCGCACGTCGCATCGATGCGCGCGCGAACGGTCAGCGCAACCCGCGGCCATCGACCATGCCGCGGTGCGGGTCGCCGGAAGGCCGGCACGGCGCGTGGTTAGCCGGCGAGAGTTTGATCGGTCCCATCCTCATGATCGAGTTTCCAAATCATAGTCGCTCATATGACCAGACACGGCGAGCCGTGCGGTTCTGGGGGCACGACAGCGCGCTGGAAGCGACGTTCTTCATCGACGAGGGCGCGTTGCGGCGAATCCAGCCTGACGCGCGCCTCGACGAGGCCGGCTTCCTGAATGCTTTCGATTGCAACCGTGATGCGATATGCGCTGCGGCTGCGAAGATCTACGCCCGTGGAGGTCGGGGTTCTTACGATCTGGTCGCGGCAGATTTTCGAAAATGAACGATTGATCTGAGCTGCGACGCTGCGCGGCAGACCGGGCGGGCGCTCCGTCAGCCGCGGCGAAAAATGCACGCGCTCGAATTCCTGGAGGAAGCCATGGGTATCAATTCAGTGCCGACGTTCCTTGCCTGCGGAGCGTTTTTCGTTCTCTCGTTCGTTGCGATTTGGGCTTTCTGGTACGCGGAACGGCTGCGCGGCGCAAACGCCCCTCACGCCTGAAATCCGGCTCAGGCTGAGCGACCGCGTGCCGGCACGCGTGCTAGATGCTGACTGACGAGCTATTAGAGTTCATATCGAAAAAGCCGCGGATTTCTCCGCGGCTTTGTTTCTGTTCAAACTTCTGTCGGCTCTCAGTAGCGATCGGTGCCGATCCCGACGCTGACACCAGGCGCGCGGATGCCGATGCCGGGACCTTCGTCGTAGCCACGACGCTCGATATAGCGCTCACGGCGGGGAGCATAGCCGTAGGAATCGCTCTGTTCGCGGATGATGACGCGGCGCTCGCCACGCTCGCGCCAGCACTGGCCGGCTTCATTGCAGACCATGCGGACGTTCTGAATGTTGCTCTCCGGGGCGGATGCTGCATTCGGGGAAAGCGGTGCAGCGGAAGCGGCCGTCACGAGAAGGGCGCTTGCGCCGGCTGCGAGATAGATCGCGAGGGATTTCATGATGTCTCTTTCAAAAATGATGTGTCAGCGAGCCAATAGGCTCGCAGGGCAATGGTTCCTGTGGCCGCAAAACTAATCGTCCCCGATCGCGCGGGATGAGCGTCATGGTTAAGGGTGACAAACGAGAAGCTGAGTGGCGGCCGGAGATCATGCGTCAAATGATGGATCACCGGATCGGGCCCGGTGATGACGAGCGTCAGGCGCTCGTCAATTTAACACCCGCCTGTTGTCAGGGCTGTCGAGCGAGAAGGTCGGCACGTCGATCTCGAAGCGCTCGCCGCTGGCGCTGACCATCTGGTAGCGGCCGGCCATGAAGCCCGACGCGGTCGGCAGCGGCACGCCGCTGGTGTATTCGAAGTGCTCCCCCGGCGCGAGCACCGGCTGCTCGCCGACCACGCCCTCGCCGCGAACTTCCTGTTTGCGCCCTGTCGCGTCGGTGATGATCCAGTGCCGGGTGCGAAGCTGCACGGTCTCGGCGCCGGTATTGGTGATGACGATGGTGTAGGACCAGAAATATTGCCCCTTATCGACCGACGAGCGCTCGGGCATGAAGTTCGGCTCGACGGTGACTTCGATCTGGCGGGTAACGGCGCGGTACATGCGGGCAAGCTTCCGGAAATCCTGTGCCGTATCATAGCCAAGAATGCCGCGGGAACAATCGCCGGCCCGCAGGGTTTGCCGGTTGTTTGATCGCGGTTTCAACATAGTTCCGTTCTAGAGCGCACCCGCGCGCGGTCCAGCCCCGTATCTGTTTGCGTATCTTGTCTGCAAGGTGCGGGCCGATATTATCGTCTCCCCGGACAGTGCACGCGGAAAAAGCCAAACCAACGGTGCCAGATGTCGTCCATTGCCGATCCCGTTGCAGGAACGCCTCTTAGCGACAGCAAGGCCGCGGCCAGCGATAACAAGGCCGCGGCGCTTGCCGCGCCGGCGATTACGCTGCCGGTGACCGGCGAGCGGGAGTTGCGGCTCGACCTGTTTCGCGGCATGGCGCTGTGGCTGATCTTCGTCGATCATTTGCCGGCCAATATCCTGACCTGGTTCACCATCCGCAACTACGGCTTTTCGGATGCTACCGAAATCTTCATCTTCATCTCCGGCTACACCGCCGCCTTCGTCTATGGTCGCGCGATGCTGCAGGCCGGCTTCGTGGTGGCGACCGCGCGGATCATGCGCCGGGTCTGGCAGATCTACGTCGCGCATGTGTTTCTGTTCACGATCTTCCTCGCCGAAATTTCCTACGTCGCCACCCGTTTCGAGAACCCGCTCTACAGCGAGGAAATGGGCATTCTCGATTTTCTCAAGCAGCCGGACGTCACCATCGTCCAGGCGCTGCTGCTGCGCTTCCGCCCCGTCAACATGGACGTGCTGCCGCTCTACATCGTGCTGATGCTGTTTCTGCCAATCATTCTGTGGCTGATGAAGTGGCGGCCCGACGTCACGCTTGGTCTTTCGGTGCTCTTGTACGCGCTGGCCTGGCAGTTCGACTGGTACCTGACGGCCTATCCGGGTGGCTTCTGGATCTTCAACCCGTTCGCCTGGCAGCTGCTGTTCGTGTTCGGCGCCTGGTGCGCGCTTGGCGGCGCGGTGCGGATGTCCCGCATCCTGTCGTCGCCGGTGACGCTGTGGCTTTGCATTGTCTATCTGGTGTTCGCGTTCTTCGTCACGCTGACCTGGCACATTCCCCAGCTCAGCTTCCTGATGCCGAAGCGGCTCGAACAGTGGATGTATCCGATCACCAAGACCGATCTGGACGTGCTGCGGTTTGCCCATTTTCTGGCGCTGGCTGCACTCACCGTGCGCTTCCTGCCCAGGGATTGGCCGGGGCTGAAATCGCGCTGGCTGCGACCATTGATCCTGTGCGGGCAGCATTCGCTTGAGATATTCTGTCTGGGTATCTTCCTGGCCTTTGCAGGCCATTTCGTGCTGGCTGAAGTTGGCGGGGGGGCTTTCACGCACGCCCTGATCAGCCTTACCGGAATCCTCATCATGTGGGGCGTGGCCTGGGTGATTTCGTGGTACAAGCATTCGGCCGACAAGGATGCGTCCAAGGCCAAGCGCACCATGAATGCCGATATGGCTGGAGGCAGCGTATGAGGCCCGGTTCCGGAGCCGTACTGGCATTGTCCCTGCTCGCTGGTCTCGCGGCTGCCGGGGTGGTGCGAGCCCAGAATGCGCCTCAAGCTGCGCCACAAGCCCTGCCTCAGCCCTGCGAGGTGCCGGGCTATCTTCTGAGCACCGACAGCCTGCTGCCGAAGGTCACCGAGGCCGTCAAGAATGGCCGGCCGTTGGACATCCTGGTGGTCGGCAGCCGTTCCTCGACCATCGCCTCCTCGGCCGACAGTGCCTATCCCGCCAAGCTGCAGGCCGCGCTGAAGGAGAAGCTACCGTCGATCCCGATCAGCCTCTCCGTAGAACTACAGCCTGGCAAGACCGCGGAGGACACCGACGCCATCCTCATTAAGCTGGTGGAAGCAAAAAGGCCTACTCTGGTCATCTGGCAGACCGGAACCGTCGATGCCATGCGATCCGTCGATCCCGACGATTTTCGCGGGGCGGTCGGAGACGGGGTTGCTGCGCTGCAAAAGGCGGGAGCCGACGTGGTTTTGGTCAATCTGCAATACAGCCCGCGCACTGAGACGATGATTTCCGCGCCGCCATACCTAGATAGCATGCGGGTGGTGGCGCAGCAGTACAGTGTTCCGCTGTTCGACCGCTTCGGCATCATGCGTCACTGGAACGACGCCGGAGACTTCGATTTGTTCAGCACGTTCCATGGCCCCGACATGGCCAAGCGGGTTCATGCCTGCCTCGGCCGCGCGCTGTCGAAATTCGTGTTCGATGCGGCCCGCCTGGACCCGGCGCAGCAGAATTAGGGAACTAGCGTTAATGAGTCGTCACTACCCTTTTTATTTGTCGACATTGCAATTCCTCTGCGCCGTGAGCCTCGCGCTGGTGATGCCTGCCGCGGTGTCGCCGCTGCTTGCCCAGGCGCAGCAGCAAACCGCACAGCAGGCGGCGCTGTCCGATAACGCCAAATCCGCGAACAAGCCCGAGCAGAAGCCCGTGGCGGAGAACGCTGCGCCGCCGGCTGCGACGGCTGCCGTCAATCCGGCCGCGCAAAAGGGCATCACCGGCAAGGCGATCGACAAGGTGAAGGAAGTCGCCAAATCGGCCGGCGACATCTTCAGCCGCGTGCCGTGCCAGCCGCCGAAGGGCGGCGGCAAATCGATGGGATCGTTGCCGCACGTCGCGAGCCGCTTGGTTGCGGGCGAGCCGGTGGTGATCGTGGCGTTCGGTTCGTCGTCGACGCAGGGCTACGGCTCCACCGCGCCGGAGTTCACCTATCCCAACCGCCTCGCCGCGCAATTGCGCCGGAAATATCCGACCGCCGACATCACCGTGATCAATGCCGGCAAGGGCGGCGAGGACGCCCCCGAAATGATGAAGCGGCTGCAGACCGCCGTCATCGACCTGCGGCCGGATCTCGTGATCTGGCAGGTCGGCACCAACGCGGTGCTGCGCAATCTCGATCCGGGCGAGACCGCAAAACTCGTCGAGGAAGGCATCACGCGCATTCAGGCCGTGGGCGCTGACGTCGTGCTGATCGATCCGCAATATTCGCCGCGGGTCAACGAGCATGCCGAAAGCGCGGGCAAAATGACGACGCTGCTCGGCAATGTCGCCCAATTGCGCAAGGTCGGGATCTTTCCTCGCTTCGCCGTGATGAAGGACTGGCACGAGGGGCAGTCGATCCCGATCGAGAACTTCGTGATCTCCGACGGCCTGCACATGAGCGACTGGGGCTACGCCTGCTTCGCCCAATTGCTCGGCGACGACATCATCAAGTCGGTCGGCCAGATCAAGCTCGGCGTCAACGTGCCCGCCGATGTGCGGACGTATCGGCCGATGTGATCATGCCGTAGTCTACGCCGTCGTCCCTGCGAACGCAGGGACCCATACGCCGCGGCCCGGCAGATGAAGGGCAGTGGTTGACGCCTTGCTTAACTCACAACGCCCTGTGGTTATGGGTCCCTGCGTTCGCAGGGACGACACCTGTTGTGTGGCCCCTCACGCCTTCTCCAGCGCCTGCTCGAAATCCTCGATCAGATCATCCACATGCTCCAGCCCGGCCGAGAAGCGAATAAACCCTTCGCTGATGCCGAGTTCGGCGCGCGCTTCCGGTGTCAGGCGCTGATGCGTCGTCGTTGCCGGATGGGTGACGAGGCTCTTGGCATCGCCGAGATTATTCGAGATGCGCGAAATCTGCAGCGCATTGAGGCAGCGGAATGCGCCTTGCTTGCCGCCCTTGACCTCAAAGCCGATCAGGGTCGAGCCTGCGCGCATCTGCTTTTTCACAAGCTCTGCCTGCGGATGATCCGATCGGCCGGGATAGATCAGCCGCGAGATTTTCGGGTGCTTCGCGAGCGCGTCGGCGATCTTCGCTGCCGTCTCGGTCTGCGCGCGCACGCGCACGCCGAGCGTCTCCAACCCCTTCAGCAGGATCCAGGCGTTGAACGGCGACATCGACGGGCCGGTCTGGCGCATGAAATTATGGATGTGCTCGGCGATGAACGTTTCCGAGGACAGGATGATGCCGCCGAGGCAGCGACCCTGGCCGTCGATGTGCTTTGTCGCCGAATAGATCACCACGTCGGCGCCGAGCGACAGCGGGCTCTGCCAGATCGGGGTGGCGAACACGTTATCCACGATCAGCCGCGCGCCGCCCTTGTGGGCGATCTCGGCGATCGACTGGATGTCCATCACGTCGAGCGTCGGGTTGGTCGGGCTCTCCAGGAAGCAGGTCTTGGTGTTGGGCTGCATCGCGCGCTTCCACTGGTCGAGGTCGAGCCCATCGACCAGCGTGGACTGGATGCCGTAACGCGGCAGCAGATCCTCCACCACGTAGCGGCAGGAGCCGAACATCGCCTTCGCCGCCACCACGTGGTCGCCGGCCTTCAGCGGCGCGAGGATGGCGGTGGTCACCGCCGCCATGCCGGTCGCGGTCGCGCGCGCGGCTTCGGCGCCTTCGAGCTCGATCATGCGCCGCTCGAACATCGAGATGTTGGGATTGGAAAAGCGCGAATAGAGAAAGCCGGGATCCTCGCCCTTGAACCGCGCCTCGCATTGCTCGGCGGTGTCGTAGATGAAGCCCTGCGTCAGGAACAGCGCCTCGGACGTCTCACCATATTGCGAGCGCAGGGCGCCGGCATGCACCAGCTTGGTTTCGGGACGATAGCGCTTGGTCGAAGCAGTCTCAGACATGTGACCTCCATCGTGACCACCCGGAAAATGGTCACAAAAAACCGGCCTGGAAAAATTTCCACAGGCCGGGATCACACGTGTCCCCGGCCTGTTTAGCTACTTATTTAACGTGGCTGCAAGCCGGCCGGCTCAAATCACCACGGGATAAGTCGACGTGATATTCCCTCCCGCCCTTCCCGTCAAGGCGGCCATCGGATAACCCCTGAAAGCCCATATTTACGAGGTTTGTATGCTGTTTGGGCCGTATTGAGGATCGTGCCGTGCCGTTCACGCTTCCGCCCGATGCCAACGGGATTTTGCCCGACCGCATGATCGCGGCGATGGCGGATGCGGGCCTGATCCTGCCGGAATATCCCTTTGTCGAAAGCCAGATCCAGCCGGCGAGCCTCGACCTGCGGCTGGGCGACATCGCCTACCGCGTGCGTGCGAGTTTCCTGCCCGGCCCCGGCGCCACCGTCGCCGAGCGGATCGACGAGTTGAAGCTGCACGAAATAGATCTCTCCGACGGCGCGGTTCTGGAGACGAATTGCGTCTACATCGTTCCGCTATTGGAAAGCCTTGCGCTGCCGCCGCAGATCATCGCGGCCGCCAATCCCAAGAGCTCGACCGGTCGGCTCGACGTGTTCACCCGCGTGATTGCCGACGGCACCCGCCGCTTCGACATGATCGGCGCCGGCTATCATGGCCCGCTCTATGCCGAGATCAGCCCGAAGACGTTTCCGGTGCTGCTGCGCGAGGGCTCGCGGCTCTCCCAGGTGCGCTTTCGCACCGGCGACGCCGTCCTCGATGCCGACGAACTCGACGCGCTGCATGACGCCGAGCGGCTGGTCGATATCGACGATGCCGATCTCGCCAATGGCGTCGCGCTCTCCGTCGATCTCTCCGGCGAAAAAGCCAATGGTTTTGTCGGCTACCGCGCCAAGCGCCATACTGGTGTCGTCGATATCGACCGCCGCGGCGGCTACGCGGTCGATGAATTCTGGGAGCCAATTCCGGCGCGTCCCGACGGCAGTCTCATTCTCGATCCCGGCGAGTTCTACATCCTGGCCTCGAAGGAAGCCGTGCAGGTGCCGCCGGACTACGCCGCCGAGATGGTGCCGTTCGATCCGCTGGTCGGCGAATTCCGCGTGCACTATGCGGGCTTCTTCGATCCCGGCTTCGGTTATGCCGGCGCCGGCGGGCAGGGCTCGCGCGCCGTGCTCGAAGTGCGCTCGCGCGAAGTGCCTTTCATCCTCGAGCACGGCCAGATCGTCGGCCGGCTGGTCTACGAGAAAATGCTGTCGCGGCCTGATGCGTTGTATGGCCAGAAAATCGGCTCGAACTACCAAGCGCAGGGGCTGAAGCTCAGCAAGCATTTCCGCGTGTAGGTCGCCACGCTCGCAATGACGGCAGAGCCTACCGCGCCGCCGACTTTGTCGCCGGCGTCACGCGCCAGATCGTGTTGCCGACGTCATCAGCCACCAGCAGCGCGCCTTGCTTGTCGATCCGCACGCCGACCGGGCGGCCCTGGGCGTCGCCCTTGTCGTTGAGGAAGCCGGTCAGCACGTCTTGCGGCGGGCCCGAAGGCTTGCCGTCCCTGAACGGGACGAAGATCACCTTGTAGCCGGCGCGCGGCTTGCGATTCCACGAGCCGTGCTGGCCGATGAAGGCGCCGTCCTTTATCTCGGCCGGAAACAGGTTGCCGGTGTTGAAGACGAGTCCGAGCGAGGCCGTATGCGCACCGAGCGCATAGTCCGGCGCAATGGCTTTCTGAACCAGATCAGGCCGCCGAGGTTCGACGCGGGTGTCGACGTGATCGCCGTAATAGCTGTACGGCCAGCCGTAGAACGCGCCGTCCTTCACCGACGTCATGTAATCGGGAACGAGATCGTTGCCGAGTTCGTCGCGCTCGTTGACGACGACCCACAGCTCGCCGGTTTTTGGATTCCACGATGGGCCGTTCGGGTTGCGTAGGCCCGAGGCAAACACGCGCCATTGGCCGCTGGCGCGATCAACCTCCAGCACGGCCGCGCGGTTCTTCTCGGCCTCGACGCCGTTTTCGCCGACATTGCTGTTGGAGCCGACGGTTGCATAAAGCTTGGTGCCATCGGGGCTTGCGGTCAGGTCCTTGGTCCAGTGGTGATTGATCGTGCCGGCGGGCAGGTCGGCAAGCTTGACGCCGGGCGCGGTGATCTTGGTGTCGCCCTCGTGATAGGGGAATTTCATGATCGCATCGGAATTGGCGACATAGAAATCCTCGCCAACCAGCACCATGCCGAACGGCGAATTCAGACCGCTGAGGAACGTGCTGCGCACCTCGGCTGTGCCGTCGCCATCGGCGTCGCGCAACAGCGTGATGCGGTTGGCGCTCGGCACGCCGGCGCCCGCCCATTTCTGGACCTGCTTCATCACAAAACCCTTGATACCCTTGCTGTCGTCCGGCTTCGGCGGAGCGTTGCTTTCGGCGACCAGCACGTCGCCGTTCGGCAGCACATAGACCGTGCGCGGATGCTGGAGCCCGGTCGCAAAGGCTGCGACCGTCATGCCGCTGGCGGCGACCGGTTTGGCGCCGTCGGGCCAGCGGCTTACCGAAGCGATATCGACGGTCGGAAGCCACGAATGTTCCGGCGCCGGTAGGGTGGGCGAGGGACCGTAGCTCTGCGCCACGGTTGCGGTGTCTTTGGGGTCGTTGCAGGCGGCAAGCGGCAGCGCCAGTGCGGCGAGGGATGTTGTAAGAAGAAGTGTTTTTGCGCATGGCGGGATTTCCTGAGGTGCGGCTTTACCAATGCGGCGCCGTCCCAATCGTTCGTAAGCGCGATATGAATTCCCCGTGAGATGGCCGCCGAGCCGCTAAAGAGGGCGGGCGACGTCCGCCTGCAATCGCGCAGGTCCCCATTGCGCCTTTCGCACATGGAATCGCGGCCTATCATGCTAGGAAACAGCCGCGCCGCGGCCCCAAGTCCGCGCGCGGGGAGCTGAAATGTCCGATATCGGCGTTGCCGAAATTCCTGTCGACGAGGACGAACGTCCGCTTCCGCCGCCGCCAGCGCCGGTGAAGAATGCGCTGCTCGACGGTCCGATCCTGCGCACGCTGCTGTGGCTGGCCTGGCCGAACGTGATCGCGCTGACCGCCGGCACCTGCGTGGTGATCGCCGAGACCTCCTATATCGGCCGGCTGGGCGTGGAATCGCTGGCCGCGATGGCGCTGGTCTTCCCCACCGTGATTCTGACGATGACCATGTCGGGCGGGGCGATGGGAGGCGGCGTGGCCTCGGCGATTGCGCGGGCGCTCGGCGCCGGCGATACCGAGCGCGCCTCGATTCTGGCGTCGCATTCGCTGCTGATCGGGCTTTGCTTCGGCCTGACCTTCATGCTGGGCATGCTGATTTTCGGCCCCGCGCTGCTGGAACTGCTCGGCGGCCGCGGCAACGTGCTGGCGCAGGCGGTCGCCTACACGCAGATTTTCTTCGGTGGTGCGGTGGTGCCATGGCTGATGAACACGATGTCGGGCATTTTGCGCGGCACCGGCAACATGAAGCTGCCTTCGCTGATGATGCTTTCATCGGCCGTCTGTCAGATCATTCTCGGCGGCACGCTGGGGCTGGGCCTTGGGCCGATCCCGCAATTCGGCATGCGCGGCGTCGCGGCGGGTTCGCTGATCGCCTACCTGATCAGCATCTCCGTCATGTCCTGGTATCTGTTCTCGGGCCGCGCGCGCGTTGTTCCGAAAATCCGCGGGCTGAAAATTCAGTGGGCGATGTTCATCGACATCCTGAAGGTCGGCGCCATTGCCTGCTTCTCGCCCCTGCAGTCGGTTCTGACCATCAGCATCTTCACCTACATGCTGGCGCGCTTCGGCACTGAGATCCTCGCAGGTTACGGCATCGGCGCCCGGCTCGAATTCATGCTGACCTCGATCTCATTCGCGGTAGGTATCGCCACGGTGCCGATGGTCGGAATGGCAATCGGCGCTCAGCGCCTCGCGCGCGCCCGCAGGATCTGCTGGATCGCGGGGCTCGTCGCCTTCGTCTCGGTAGGCGCGTTCGCCAGCTTCATCGCAATATTCCCCGACATCTGGGTCAATCTCTTCACCGACGATCCGAGCGTGCGCGCCGCAAGCCGTCAATATCTGTCGACGGTGGCGCCGATGTACGCGTTCCTCGGCCTTTCTACGACGTGCTATTTCTCGTCGCAGGGCGCGGCCAAGGTGATCGGTCCCGTGCTGGCGCAGACCGCGCGGCTGTTGTTCATCGGCGCCGGCGGCTGGTGGCTGTCGACCCACGATGCGACCGCGCAGAGTTTCTTCATGCTCGCGGCCGCTTCGATGGTGCTGCTCGGCGTGCTCTCCTGTATCAGCGTGATGCTGACGCGGTGGGGGCCGAAGCTGCCTGTGCCGGTCGTGAAACCAGCATTGTCCTGAGGCTGTCATTCCGGGTTTGACGCTGTGCGTCGCCCCGGAATGACAGCGTCGAACTACCGCTTTCGGTGACGCCGGCCGTGACGGCCGCCGCCGATATTGGCGAGGCTCACCAGTTGCGGCACCATGCTCATCAGTTCGCCGCCGCCGATGCCGCCGATGTTGAAGCCGCCGGTGCTCACGCCGTAACCTTCGGGTACATAGCCGCCGCCGCCGAAGCTGGGAATGCCGCCGCCGCCCATCAGGCCGCCAAGGCCGCCGAACCCGCCGCCGCCGTTTTCCGTCATGCGGCTCATCATCGGGCCCATGGTCTGCATCAACGCGCCGAAGCGCTTCTTGCCCATTTTCTTCTTCATCATTTCAAGCATCGGCGCCGCCTGCGTCATCATATCCTGGCCGCCGCCTCCGCCGCCGAATTGCGCCTTGGCCGGCGTCAGCGTCAGGGCGAACAGCACAAACAGCGCCGCCGCCTGACAGAGTATCTTGTCAGCTCCCGTCATGTTTCAACTCCTCATGCGTTCGCCGCCGCGGGCGCGGCGCCGTTCGGACGCATGCGGGGAGGCTAGGAAAGGGACGTCGTCCGATCTGTGCTAGATATCACGCAGGCGCGCGCCGAAATCATGCCGCGCTCCGGCCCAATGCCTTCTGCATGGCCTTCGTGCCCAGATCCATCTGTGCATCCATGTAAGGCGCGATCTCGTTCGGCAGCACATCGGCGATCCACACGAAGCGGGTGCGCCCGTCGCTCTCGGCGAACACCTGCGCGGAAGCGCTGTGCTGTTTGATGCGCTCGCTGACGATGGCATAGACCAGCCGCCGCTTCGCGTCGTCGCAATCGACCAGGATTTCGCGCGCCACCGTGCCGTTTGCAAACGTGACGATCCGCGCATCGCCGTCGAGTTTGGTGTCGGTCACGAAGTCGGGCACCAGCCGCGTATGCAGCGCGCCGAAATCGCGCAACGCATCCCAGACCTGATCGGGGGAGGCGTCGATGATGATTTCTTTTTGGATGGAGGCCATGGGGATGATTCCGTTGTGGGAAGGGAGAGTGTTTGTAGGGAGGAGGCTTGTAGGGTGGGCAAAGGAGCGTGAGCGACGTGCCCACCATCTATCCGCGCGGGCTGCTTGAATGGTGGGCTCGCTTCGCTCAGCCCACCCTACGAAACCGTCGCGACCTACGTGCACACCGCCTCGACATTGTTGCCGTCGGGATCGATCAGGAACGCCGCATAATAGGTCGGGCTGTAATCGGCGCGCGGGCCGGCGCCGCCATTGTCGCGGCCGCCGGCTTTCAGGCCTTCGGCATGAAACTGCTTGATCGCCGCGTGATCCCCGGCGCGGAATGCGACATGCGCCGCCGAGCCCGCCGATCCCTTGTGCAGATGCAGCCAGAGCGCCGGTGCGCCTTTCGGGCCGAAGCCCGCGCCGGAATCGTCGCGAGAGCAGAGCACAAAGCCGAGCGGGGCGAGCGCCGCCGTATAGAAGCGCACGCTGGCGTCGAGATTTCCGACGCGTAATCCGATGTGGTCGTACATGGTCTTCTCCAGTTCGAGAGCGCGGAAAACCGCGCGGCCTGGAGAAAGCCTAGCTAGTGGAGGGCCAGCCGTTCTTGGAAAATCTTGCGGTCGCCCCGCGAGGCCTGACGGAATTTCAACGGCGATGCGCCGGCAGCGCGGCCGAAGGTGCGCACGAAATTCGACAGGTCCGCAAAGCCGACGTCATAGGCGATGTCGGTGACCGGGCTGTCGTCGTCGGCCAGCCGCCGCGCGGCATGGCGAAGCCGCGAGCGTACCAGATATTGATGCGGGGTAACGCCGAGCGCTTGCGAGAACAGCCGCAGGAAGTGGAACGGGCTGATGCCGGCCTGAGCGGCGGCATCTTCCAGATTGATCTGGCGGTGTGAGTTGGCATCGATCCACAGCGCGGTCTCGACCGCGCGGCGGCGGTCGCGCGCGGCATCGGGGCCGGATTTGCGGTTGTTGCCGGACACCACCTCGACAAAGCGGCTCGCCAGCACCTGGCCGATTTCGTCGAGGCCGATGTCGCTGCTGCCATCTGCTGCCGATTGCGCCAATTCGCCCAGCACGACCAGCTCCGGCAGCGGTGGCACAGAGCCGATCTGCCAGGGCGTCCGGCTGTCGCCGATCGCTTCCACCAGATCTCCGCCCAAGAAGAACGACAGGCACTCGTCGCCGCAGACGTGCTCGTGGGTGCAGGTATATTCATCGCCGGGATGGCCGATCAGCACCGATCCCGCCACCAGCTCACTGAATTTGCCCCGGCAATGCAGGCCGAAACTGCCCTTGCGGACATAGGAAATCGAGTGACAGCGATGCTGTTCGGCAAACGGCTTGTCGCCCGGCCCCGCCGTGCAGCGGAAGTCGGAAACGGAAATCGATTCGCGTTCGAGAAGATTGGTGGACGCCATGCCGCAGATTTAGGGATGCGCGCGCGGCGGCGCAACCGGCAGCAGACACATCGAACAGCGTCTTGCTCACGGTCGGGCTGGCGCCTTCGATCGAGAGCCGCCGACGCTTGGGGATTGCCCCGCCATGGCATCGGCCCGAAAGCGCGTATTTGGAATTTTCGGGAAGTTAACAGTGAGGCGAGAAGGTGAATGGAACAGCTTGGCGGATGGCGCGAGGTCAGCTAATCATGGGGACGAACGCGGGCGTAGTTCAATGGTAGAACGGCAGCTTCCCAAGCTGCATACGAGGGTTCGATTCCCTTCGCCCGCTCCACTCCATGGTGCATTCCTTTTACTGCTTCGGGTTCGTCGGTCCGACCGCTGTCTGTTGCAGAACCGCGCCGCATCACCCGCCTGAATGCGCTCGCCGGAGCGGGGTCGCGCATCTGCTGTTGTCGCGCCTCACACTGTGCCTGCGGTTCAACGCGCTCTTTACCGGCGGCTTGTGCACATCCCGCCCGATGGGGATCCGTCGACCTTCGTTTGCGCCAGTGCGCCAATCGCAAATGTGAGTGTGATCGTAACGACGAGTGCAGACCGCACTTCAACTCCCCCGTGTTACTACGGTTAGGTAGGTCGCTTAACGGTAAACCGGTGCGTTGACGAAGAAACCCGAGAGCATCTTCGCTGCACCAGTAGGAACTTCGACGTCGTCCCGTGCGAACTGGAAAGCAACAGTCGTGCTTAGAAAAGCTGCTCGCTCAGAAAACAGGCTCCCAATTTTTTGGGAATCTGGCCTGCTTAGTTGCCGGAGAGTTCGTGTGATTCGCGAATTGATGACAGTCCACAATGGAGGCTGCCATGAAAGCGTTGGCTCGCGTGCTAGCGATGTTCGGTATTCTTCTGGTGTCTTTTCGTGCGGGTGCTCACGATCCGTCGATGCAGCACCACGAGTGGTTCAATGCGCAGGAAATGAACCCGGCCGCACGCCAGCGGCTCGGCGTCCCCTGGAAATCATGCTGCGATAACGGCGACGTATTCAAAACCCGCTTCAGGGTGGCCGAAGATCGCTCAGACCAGTGGCAGTACCTGAAGGATGGACAGTGGAGAACAGTCCCGCCTGACATCGTCAAGGAAGGGGATACGCCGGACCATCTGCCCGTGCTGTTCATCAACAGGCACACGGGAATGGAACTCTGCTTCTTCGTGCCGAAGGGGGGATTGTGATGCTTCTGGCCTGTCGCCAGCCAGCTTGCCCCGCCGACTGTGGGCCTATCTTTCTCCACCAATCCCGCGTATTCTGCCTTCGTCGCAAGACGATGGCGCTGAACCTTAGAGTGGACTGCGGGCAGACCCGGGGGCAGTACCCGGCGCCTCCACCTTAGCAGCTTGAGCTTAAAGGTCTCATCCCGGTGAGATCGATTTTGTCGGAAGGCAAAATCCCAAGGCTGCTAAGGCGGGGGCGAACCAGGATCGATGGTCGCAAAGAAACTCTGAATTGTGCTCGGCATGATACCGCCGTTATCGGGTCAAAAACCTAAATGCAAACGATAACGTTGCATTGAACGAAGTGCGCCTCGCGGCGTAACCTGTTCGGGGTTGGTCCACCTGGCAACAGAACGGCCATCGCCGCGTCAACCTTCGGGTTGGCGCGGCTTTTATTTGCGGCCGGCTCACGCCTGGCGCGTTGCCTTCAATTTCTGTCGCCGCCATGCTAAACATAAGGCGTGTCGCAACAGAGGGTGCGCGTTGACCCAGACGATCGCTTCCACCGACACTTCCCGCAGCCTGCTCACGGTCGCCGCCGGCGGTATGATCTCCGGCATCCTGACGCCGCTGTTGCCGACGCTGATCGACCAGATCGTCGGCTTGCCCGGCCAATTTCGCATTTCGCTGATCGCAGTGCCGTTTGCCGTGCTCGTCTTCATTCTGGTGCGGCGCTTCAGCGCCAATCCGCTTTGGGCGGCGATGCTTGCCGCTGTAATCACCATGGTCGCCTTTGTCTGTGCGGTGAACGCGGCGATATTCATCGAAGCGCAGACGGTAGGCGCTGCCACGGTCATGCGCTATCTGCTTGCCGGATTGACCGGCGGTTTGATCGGCACCGCCGTGATGGCGCTGGGCATCGGCCTGTTGCCTGCGGGGCCGCGCGCGGCGGCCGCGTGGTGGCCGATGCTGACCACCGGAACGTTCGCCGGCACGCTGCTGGCGCTCGACAATGCGCTTGGCCTCGACCGGACTTCGTTTCTCTATCCGGTCTGGCAGGCTGGCATCGCGGTGCGCCTGGTGACGATCCTGCGCCGGATTTAGTCTTTGCTGAACTCGCTCTCGCTGGTTTTGATCGAAGTCAAAGCTTGTGCCCGTGCCGCCCACGCATGGTGGGACGGTCGATCGGTAAATCGCTATGTCAGAACAGACCAAGCCGCCGGAGCAGCACACAGGCGCCGACTGGGCGCAGCAGGCCTGGCTGTGGCCGCTGGAAGCCACGCGAATGGCGCTGCAAAACTATTCGCAATGGTTTGCCGATCAAAACCCCACGCCTTCCAGCGCAGCAGAATCGCCGCCCGCCTGGACCACGCCGAACACGGTGACGCTGCAACTTCAATCGATGCGGTTGCGGGAGTTCTCGCGGGGAAATGCGACGCAGCCGCCGCTGCTCGTCTGCGCGCCCTATGCGCTGCATAGCGCGCTGATCGCGGATTTTGCACCTAGCCACAGTCTCGTCGAGGCGCTGCAAAATTACGGCATGGGTCGCCTCTATGTCTCCGACTGGTGCTCGGCCACGCCGGACATGCGCCAGTTGTCGATCGACAACTATCTCGCCGACCTCAATGTCGCCATCGACGAGATCGGCGCGCCGGTCGATCTTGTCGGATTGTGCCAGGGCGGATGGCTGTCGCTGATCTATGCCGCGCGTTTTCCCGGCAAGGTGCGGCGGCTCGTGCTGGCCGGCACGCCGGTCGATATCTCCACGCCGTCAGAGCTTTCGAGGATGGTCGCCGCGCTTCCGCAAGCCGCGTTCGAGCAGATGGTGCGGCAGGGCGACGGTATCGTCAGCGGCGAGCGCATGCTCAAGCTTTGGAGCTCGCCGTTCAGCCGGCAGGACGTGGAAGCCGTGCTGCAACGGGATCTCGGCGATGGATCGGACAAGCCGCAATGCTGCTGGATCGTTTCGAACGCTGGGACCATGCGACGCTGGATCTGCCGGGGACCTATTACCTCGAAGTGACCGAGCGGGTTTTCCGGCAGAACCAGATCGCAAAAGGCGGCTTTGTCGCGCTTGGTCGCAAGGTTGATCTCGCCAAGGTGCGCGTGCCTGTGTTCCTGCTGGCGGGCGAGAGCGACATCGTCGTTCCGCGCGATCAGGCGTTCGCGACGGCCCGGCTGCTGGGCACGCCGCCGGCGTGGCTGGAACAGGCTAGCGAGCCGTGTGGCCACCTCGCCCTGTTCATGGGGTGCAACGTCCTCGGCCATTCCTGGCGCCGGATTGCCCGGTGGCTTCAGGCCGACATCGGTGATTCCGCCGGCGCCAAAATCAGCGCGTGAGACGCAAAATGAAAATGCCCCGGACTGCGCGTGCAATCCGGGGCGAGACGCCTTGCGGTGAAGAGCCTTACTTGCCCGCGATCACCATGATCTCGACATTGTATTGCGGCGAGGCCAGCTTGGCCTCGACGGTGGCGCGCGCCGGCGTGTTGCCTGCCGACACCCAGCCGTCCCAGACCTTGTTCATGTCGCCGAACGTCTTCATGTCGGTGATGTAGATCGTGGCCGACAGCAGCTTCGACTTGTCGGTGCCGGCCTTGGCGAGGTGGCCGTCGATGATCGAAAGGATGTCCTGGGTCTGTTCGGTCACGCTCTTGCCGGCCGCGTTGCTGGCGACGACGCCGGCGAGATAGACGGTGCTGCCGTGGATGACGACCTGGCTCATGCGAGGTCCGGTTTCGAAGCGCTGGATGCTCATTTTTCTCTCCTGATAAGGGGCGGCGGCTTCTTAGCGCGCCGAGGTTCCCCGCGCCACTGCGTTCTAGGGGTGTCCGTCATGCCCGGCCATAGACGAGCGTAAGCGACGCCGTCCTTCAGACGGCTATGACGAGGGAAATCAACCCGCAGCCTTTGCCGCCGCGCGTCCCGCGTTCCGGCCCGAGAACAGGCAGCCGCCGAGAAACGTGCCTTCCAGTGAGCGGTAGCCATGCACGCCGCCGCCGCCGAAGCCGGCAGCTTCGCCTGCGGCATAAAGTCCAGGAATGATCTCGCGGTTGCCACCGAACACGCGCAGAGTCCAGATCGGTCTCGAAACCGCCCAGCGTCTTGCGCGTCAGGATGTTGAGTTTCACCGCGATCAGCGGGCCGTGCTCGGGATCGAGAATCCGATGCGGCTTGGCGGTGCGGATCAGCCTGTCGCCGATGTAGCGCCGCGCGTTATGGATGTTCATCACTTGCGCATCTTTGACGTAAGGGTTTGTCATCTCGCGGTCGCGCGCCTCGATCTGCGCCT
Organism: uncultured Alphaproteobacteria bacterium; assembly: GCA_963742935.1. Taxonomy (GTDB): domain Bacteria; phylum Pseudomonadota; class Alphaproteobacteria; order Rhizobiales; family Xanthobacteraceae; genus Bradyrhizobium. The sequence continues at coordinate 240,472 of CAVUOI010000054.1, forward strand.
TGATGTGATCGAGCTTGAGCAGATTGTCACCCGAAAGCGCGTTCATCGCGCTGACGAGGTCGGCGAGGTTGTCGCGCACGATGAAGTCGGCGCCGTTCTGCTTGAACGCTTCCACCGGCGCCGGTGCGCCCTTGTTGGTGGCGCGCTTGATGGTCATGCGCCAGCTTTTGCCCGTGAGGTCGGGGTTTTGCTCGGAGCCGGAGAGCGCGAACTCCTTCTTGATGATGCTCTGGGTCAGGATGAACCAGGAATAATCGTAACCAGTGCTCATGATGTAGTGCAGCTGGCCGAGCGTGTCCGAGCCCGGGAACAGTGGCGCAGGCAGGCGCTTTCCGGTGGCGTCGAACCACATCGAGGACGGGCCGGGCAGGATACGGATGCCATGGTGTGGCCAGATCGGATTCCAGTTCCGGATGCCCTCGACATAATGCCACATCCGGTCGCGGTTGATCAGCCGCCCGCCGGCGGCCTCCGTAATGCCGATCATGCGGCCGTCGACATGTTCGGGCACGCCGGAGATCATGAATTTCGGCGGTTCGCCCAGCCGCTTCGGCCAGTGTTGCCGGACCATGTCGTGATTGCCGCCGATGCCGCCGGAGGCGACGATCACCGCCTGCGCGCGCAGGGTGAAATCGCCGGTCACCTTGCGCGACGAGCTTTTGCCGCGCTCGACGCTGTCAGTTTCGAGCACCGCCCCGGCGACGCCTTCAACTCTTCCGTTCGTCATCACGAGTGTGTCGACGCGGTGGCGAAAGCGGAATGTTAACCGGCCGTTTTTTTGCGCTTCTCGTGCGCGGCGTTCGAACGGTTCGACGATGCCGGGGCCGGTGCCCCAGGTGACGTGAAAGCGCGGCACCGAATTGCCATGGCCCATCGCGTCATAGCCGCCGCGTTCGGCCCAGCCGACCACCGGAAAGATGCGGTGGCCCATCGCGCGCAGCCAGTCGCGCTTCTCGCCGGCCGCGAACGCGACGTAGGCTTCCGCCCATCGCTTCGGCCAATGGTCGTCGTCGCGGTCGAAGCCCGCCGTTCCCATCCAGTCCTGCAAAGCGAGATCGTAACAATCCTTAATGCCAAGGCGGCGCTGTTCCGGCAAGTCCACCAGGAACAATCCGCCGAACGACCAAAAAGCTTGTCCGCCAAGGCTTTGTTCGCCTTCCTGGTCGACGACGATGACGCGCTTGCCGGCGTCTGCGATTTCGGTTGCCGCGACCAGCCCTGCGAGGCCGCCGCCGACCACGATTACGTCTGCGTCTTCAGCCATCACTGCCTCCCCCGTGCCGCTTTTGATTCAAGCCCGCGTCCTCGCGCGCGGTCAACGGCAAATGGGCGCTTGTCTGTGACTTCGGCGACAGATCGTTGAGGTTGCGTGTTCCAGTTTGGGACCTGTCTAAGCGAGGAGTGCAGCGGCCCGGCAACACTCGATTTGAATTTGATTGGAGCGGCCCTCACCGCCTAGACAAAATCACGATCTCAAACGACGTTACATCTGTCTTGCATCACTGAGACGATCAGATTCGGTTTCGACATTCTGCGACTGGGGCTGGGTAATGAAGCTGCTGACGGGGTTGCTAGCCGCAGTGCTGCTGCTGGCGGGGGTAGGGGCGAGCCAGGCGGTGGTGCGAATTGCAGACGACCGCGGCGGCCGGATCGGCACTTATGTCGACAAATACCAGGGCCTGCGAACCTCGGGCGAAACCGTCATCATCGACGGCCTGTGCGCCTCGGCCTGCACCATCGTGCTCGGCGCGGTTCCCCATGACCGGATCTGCGTCACCTCGCATGCCAACCTCGGCTTCCATGCCGCCTGGGATTTCGGCTCCAACGGCCGCGCCGTCACCAACACCGAAGCCACCCACATGCTGTATTCGATGTATCCGCCGGTGGTCCGCAAATGGATCGCCGCGCGCGGCGGCCTGACCCCGCGCATGATCTTCCTGCGCGGCAAGCAACTCCAATCCATGTACAAGCCCTGCTACCTTGACGCGCAAGCTTCCACCAACAAGCCTGCAGCGCGCTGAACCAGGGCGTTTCGCTGAAAAGCCACATCATGGCCGGGTCTTCCCGGCCATTAACTTTTTGTGCACCTCTCGCCCGGCTTGGCCCCTCAGCATGACGTGATGTCGGGTGCGGCCATTCCGCTTGCTTGCCTGCGGAACTGGCCCTATCTGAAACCCATGGCGCAGCCGGTTTCCTCCCACTCAGGCATGATGGCCGCTCGGCCGCAAAGCAGGGTGGCGTCCATGATCGTTTTGAGCGCCGCCGGCATCGGTGCGCTCGCCGTGCTTGGCGCGGCCGCACTGTGGTTCCATTACGGCACCGCGGTGTTTTTCGAGATGATCGCCGCCGGCATCTCGGCCTGCTTCTGATACGGGACAAAGGAATCCACGATGGACCGGACGATCCGCCCGCTGGTGATTATTGCTGCCTTTGCCGCGAGCCTCGTGGTCGGGCTGGTGATCATGCTGTGGGCGATGGGCGGCCTGCGCAGCGTCACTGCGCCGGCCGCGATCGGCGGGCCGTTCCAACTGACCGACCAGGCCGGTCAGGCCGTCACCGAGCAGAATCTGAAGGGCAAGCCGACGCTGATCTTCTTCGGCTTCACCCATTGCCCGGACGTCTGCCCGACCTCGCTGTTCGAGATTTCGGAAGTGCTGAAGGCGATGGGCACGGACGCCGACAAGGTGAACGCCTGGTTCGTCTCCGTCGATCCTGAGCGCGACACCGCCGCCGCGATGAAGGATTACCTCTCCAGCTTCGATCCGCACCTTAAGGGGTTGACCGGCGACCCGGCGGCGGTGGCCAAGGTGATCTCGTCCTACCGGGTTTATGCCCGAAAAGTCCCGCTCAAGGACGGCGACTACACCATGGATCATACCGCGCTGATCTATTTGATGGATCGCGACGGCCATTTCGTCTCGCCGTTCAACCTGAAACGGACGCCGGAGGAAGCCGCCAAGGATTTGAAGCGGTATCTCTAACCGTAACCCGGCGCCAAAGCCGAAAACGGCCCTCGCATCGCGGGCCGGATGGTCTATAAGGCCGTAAAATTCCGCAAGCATTGCCGAAGATGTCATATCCTAACGTCCCGTTAACCAATGCAAGGCTGCATCGAACCGTCCGCGCCTGGCGCGCCGGATTGTCGGTCGTGGCAGCGTTGACGGTCGTCGGCGGTAGTGCGGCGCAGGCGCAAACCCAGCCCCGCCCCGCAGTCGAGGCGGCCCCGCAGGCGGTGCCCGGCTTCTGGGACCCGCGACGGCGTCCGGACCGGCCGGACATGTCGCGCCTCACCGTGATCCGCTTCCTGACCGAGACCGATTACCCGCCGTTCAACTTCACCGGCGCCGACGGCAATCCCGCCGGCTTCAACGTCGACCTGGCGCGCGCGCTCTGCGACGAGATCAAGATTTCCTGCACCGTGCAGATGCGCCGGTTCGAGACGCTGGTCGATGCCATCACCAGCAACCGGGGCGATGCCATCATCGCCTCCATGGCGGTGACGCCGGCGCTGCGCGCCCGGCTCGATTTCACCGATCCCTATTACCGCGCGCCGGCGCGCTTCGTGTCGCGGCGCGACGCCGTGATGCCGGAGATCCGCCCGGAATATCTCGAAGGCAAGAAGGTCGGCGTCATCGCCGGCACCTCGCATGAGGCCTATCTGAAGGCAATGTTCACCGACGCCGAACTCAAGCCCTATTCCAATGACGATGCGCTGCGGCTCGCTCTGAGGAGGAGCGAGGTCGATTTCATCTTCGGCGACGCGATCTCGCTGGCGTTCTGGGTCAACGGCACCGATTCGGGCGAATGCTGCGCCTTCTCCGGCGGGCCGTTCGTCGAGAGCCGCTATTTCGGCGAGGGCATCGGCATCGCCGTCCGCAAGGGCAACGATCTGCTGCGGACGTCGCTGAACTGGGCGCTGTTCCGGATATGGGAAAAAGGCCGCTTCACGGATTTGTGGCTGCGGTATTTTTCCATCAGCCCGTTTTGATGCCGCTTCGTAGGGTGGGCAAAGCGAAGCGTGCCCACCATTGCAGCCGCGGATAGGTTGGAGATGGTGGGCACGTCGCTTGCGCTCCTTTGCCCACCCTACGGCGGCTTCGCTCGTCATTTTGCATTTTGCCCCGGAAGCGCTAGTTTCCCGGCCCCCGGAGAGAGCCTTTAAAAATGTCCGTGATCGACCTTGCTTCCAGCCCGAGCGATCTGCGTACGCTCGCCGAACAATCCAACGCCTGGCCGTTCGAGCAGGCCAAGGCAATTGTCGCGCGGCTGAAGAAAAGTCCGAAGGACGAGGTGCTGTTCGAGACCGGCTACGGTCCGTCCGGCCTGCCGCATATCGGCACGTTCGGTGAGGTCGCGCGCACCACCATGGTGCGCCATGCCTTCCGCGTGCTCACCGAGGACAAGATCAAGACGCGGCTGCTGGCGTTTTCTGACGATATGGACGGCCTGCGCAAGGTGCCGGACAACGTGCCGAACAAGGAGTTGCTCCAGCAACATCTTGGCCGCCCGCTGACGCGCGTGCCGGACCCGTTCGGCACCCATGACAGTTTCGGTGCGCACAACAATGCGCGGCTGCGCGCGTTCCTCGATACTTTCGGCTTCGACTACGAATTTGCGAGTTCGACGGACTACTACACGTCGGGCCGTTTCGATGCCGCGCTGCTGCGTATGCTGGAGCGGCTCGATGCCGTGATGAAGATCATGCTGCCGTCGCTTCGCGAGGAGCGTGCCGCGAGCTACTCGCCGTTTCTGCCGATCTGTCCGCGCACCGGCATGGTGCTGTACGTGCCGGTTACCGCGCATGACGCCAAGGCCGGCACGATTTCATACGACGATCCCGACACCAAGGAGAGCATCACCGTTCCCGTGACCGGCGGCCATTGCAAGCTGCAATGGAAGCCAGACTGGGCGATGCGCTGGTTCGCGCTCGGCGTCGACTATGAAATGGCCGGCAAGGACTTGATCGACTCGGTGAAGCTGTCCGGCAAGATCTGTTCGGCGCTCGGCGGCACGCCGCCGGAGGGCTTCAACTACGAGCTCTTCCTCGACGATAAGGGCCAGAAGATTTCGAAGTCGAAGGGCAATGGGCTGACCATCGACGAATGGCTGCGCTACGCCTCGCCGGAATCGCTGTCGCTGTTCATGTACCGCGAGCCGAAGGCGGCGAAGCGGCTGTATTTCGACGTCATCCCGCGCAACGTCGATGACTATCAGCAATTCCTCGACGGCTTTACGCGGCAGGATGCCAAGCAGCAGCTCGCCAATCCGGTCTGGCACGTCCATTCCGGCAAGCCGCCGAAGGCCGATATGCCCGTCACCTTCCAATTGCTGCTGACGCTGGTGTCGTCGTCGAACGCGGAGAATGCCGAGACGCTGTGGGGCTTCATCGGCCGCTATCGTCCGGGCGTGACGCCGCAGACGCATCCGAAGCTCGACGCGATGGTCGGCTACGCTATCAACTACTATCGCGACTTCGTGGCGCCGACCAAGCAGTTCCGCGAACCGACCGACGGCGAGCGCGCCGCGCTGCAGGATCTGCGCGATGCGCTGTCGCAATTGCCGGCAGGCTCCAGCGCCGAAGACATCCAGAACGTGGTCTACGAGATCGGCCGCCGCGAACCGTTCCTCGATCAGGTGAAGAAGGGCAAGGACGGCCGCCCCGGCGTCTCGCTCGACTGGTTCAACATGCTCTACCAGGTGCTGCTCGGCCAGGAGAAGGGCCCGCGCTTCGGCTCGTTCGTCGCGGTCTACGGCGTGTCCAATGCCGCCGCGATGATCGACGGCGCGCTGGCAAGAAGTGCGTAGCTCTCTCCGTCGTCCCTGCGAACGCAGGGATCGATAGCCACAGGTCGTCGTTGTTGACGTCGCTGTGGCTCCAACCTGCTGCAATCGACGCATACCTGTGTTTATGGGTCCCGGCTCAAGGCCGGGACGACACCGGAGGGCTTGGCGTCGACCGGCCCGCAAACCGGGATAGCAGGCCCGCTGCATTTTCAGCCATGGCTGCTCCGGATTGCGCTACACTGCTCCCATAACAGCCGACAATCAGGCAACACAGCGGGAGAAAGCGTATGCAATTCAGGGTATCGCCGAAAGCGCTCGACAACAGCAGCGCCGAGCAATGGCAGGCGCGGGTTGATCTCGCCGCGGCGCACCGGCTGGCCTTCAACCAGGGCTTCTCCGAGGGCATCTTCAATCATCTGACCTTCGCGGTGCCCGACACCACGGATCGCTACTACCAGATCCCATTCGGCACGCACTGGTCCGAGGTCACGGCGTCCTGCTTCATGGAAGTCGGCATCGACGACGGTGAGGTCAAGCGCGGCGAAGGCGAAGTCGAACGCTCCTGCTATTGCATTCACGCGCCGATCCACAAGGCGCTGCCGCAGGCCAAGGCGGTGTTTCATACCCACATGCCCTATGCCAGCGCGCTGACGCGGCTCGAGGATCCCCGTATCAAGGAGATCGGCCAGACCGAGGTCGGGCTGTCGGGCGCCATCGCCTATGACGACGAATATACCGGACCTGCGCTCGATCCGGCTGAAGGCGCGCGGCTGGCCGGCGTGATCGGCGACAAGCGGGTGCTGTTCATGGCCAATCACGGCATATCCACGGTCGGCGCCACCGTCGCCGATGCCTATGACATGCTGTATTACGTCGAGCGCGCGGCGCAGGTGCAGATCTACGCGATGTGGACCGGACAAAAACTCAAACAGCTTCCCGCGCCCGTGGTCGAAAAGACCCAGCGCGATTACCGGGACGATCATCTCTACAAGGGACCGAGCCCGGCCCAGCGGCACTTCGATGCCTTGAAGCGGATGCTGGACCGCAAGGAGCCGGATTACGCGACGTAAGTGTCCGTCGTAGCCTCGGCGGGATGTGGGCGATCAGGTCTGAGCGAAGATCATTCCATCTTCCCAGCGACCCGAGGGCGACCTTGGGAAGGTCGACTATCGAGCCCGTTGGATGCAATGTTCTCAGCGTCGGGCCGTTAGATCGTGGGAACTTAGCACACGCGGCAAAATCCCCAAGATGCGCAACAGCTGCCGGTCGCGCAGCCGACCCCGCAACCGACCCCGCAACCACGGACCGCGCAGCCACGGCAGCCCCGGACCGCGCAGCCACGGCAGCCACGGGCCGCGCAACCACGGCAGCCACGGGCCGCACAGCCGCGGCAGCCACCCGCGCGGGCTAGCTGCACACCGCTGCCAACGTTTTCCTTATCGAGGAGATAGAACGTGGCGAGACTGACGTCGGCCATTTCCTCTTCGCCAAGAACGAAGCGCTGATTGGGCGGGGTATTGTCAGGTTGCGCGATATCAGCCGCGGGTATCGCGGATGCTGATGCGCTACCCAGCAGTGAAAAACTCAGTCCGGTGGCACCAAGCACCGTCACGGCGGCGGCGTTGGTTGTGCTTTTCTGCTTCGAAGCTTGCTTGACCCGTCGCATGGCCTGCATCCTCCGTAAGTTCTTATGATGGTCCTTTGAGATGGCAAGTGTGCGCTCGGCAACTCCGTCGCGCAAGGGTTGACTGCGCGATAAGACGCGAACCGCCCCATCGAGTTCCCATTCATCTTCATGAACGAGATCGCCTTGATCACCGAACGCTCCGGAAAACCCGGCGCGCTTCTGTCGCGGCGCTGACGTCGCCTTCGCGCCGTACCGGTTCAGCGCCGGCACGTCGACCCGCCGCAATTCCACGGCGGCAAGTCCGACGTCGAACGCAGGCGCCGAAAAGTGGTCGCCAACCCTGATAACGTTGACAACTTTCAGCCCGCCGCTCTCACCTCGTCCGCAAACCGATGCCAGATCTCCGGACGCCAGCTTCCGTTGGCGGCGCCTGAAGTCGACGGCAATATCCACATCCTGGTATCGCCGATCGGCTCGGCCTGCTCGCCATAGTCCCGCTTGCCGCCGAAGAATTTCTGTCCGGCGGTCTTGCTGGTGAAGGCGAGGAATTTTGGGCGAAAGGTCGCGATCGCCTTGCTGAGCCGGGCGCGATCCGCCGCCGTCAGTTTTGGAAGCGTCGTACGATCCATCCCGGCGCCGGCTTTCACCAGATCGGTCAGGCCGATCCCATGTTGCAGCAGGCTGCGAAATTGATGCGGCTGCAGCTGTTCCGGCGTCAGCCCCGTCTTGTGCAAAATTGTCCAGAACTTGTTCTGCCGGTGCGCGTAGTAGGCCCGCTCGGCGGCGGATGTCGTTCCGGCGGCGGTCCCGCACAACACGATGCGCAGCGAATGTTGCAGCAGGTCGCTCAGCACGTCGGTCACGGTAGCTGCAATCCTACTGGCTCACCCACACGATCCTGGCGATCCAGGCGACGTCGTCGGCGTCGAGTGCGCGGTCGGCCTGGGCCGGGTTCAGCGAAGCCAGTTCCAGCGTCTTGGTGGTGCGGCGTTTCAATTCCTTGACCATCACCTCGCCGTCAGACGTTTTGAGCACCACGCGGTCGCCGCGCCGGATCGGCGTGCCCGGTGACACCAGGATGATGTCGCCGTCGCGATAGGCGGGCTTCATGGCATCGCCCGAGATCTCCAGCGCATAGACATGCTCGTCGCCGGCCTGTGGCAGCGCCACCTCGTCCCAGCCGCGGCCGGCGGGGAAGCCGCTGTCGTCGAAATGGCCGCCGCTATTGGCCTGCGCAAGGGCGAGCAGCGGAACCGATTGCAGGCTGCGCGCGCCATCGCCAATCAACTGCACAAAGGTGTCGATCGATGCGTGGGTCGCGGCCAGCGCCTTGGAGACCGACTCGGTCGAAGGCCAGCGCTCGCGGCCGTCGGCGGTGATGCGTTTGGATTTGTTGAAGGTCGTAGGATCCAGACCGGAGCGTTTGGCGAGGCCCGAGGCCGACATTCCGGCGCGTTCTGCCAGCCGGTCGAGCGCGGTCCAAACCTGGCCGTGGGTCAGAATGCGCTGTGCCTTGGGCTGCCTGGCCATTGAAAATCCCGGAATTTCCTAGGAATTATTACCTCATTCCACTCGGTTGGGCAAATCTTCGTCCCGCGCCCGGCGTGGCAGCGCTTGAGTTGGCGGGCTGCCACCTTTACGGTCGGCCGCAACCCGGGCTATTTCCGGGAAAATCCCATCCGTCTCAACGACAAGCCCGGAAGCTGTGCGCACGATTTACAAAATCACTCCCGCCTCGGCCTGGCGCGAGGCCGAACGGCAGGGCGTCTACCGGGGTAGCAGCGACGATCTGCGCGACGGCTTCATTCATTTTTCCACGGCATCCCAGGTCACCGAGACGGCGCGAAAGCATTATTTCGGCCAGACCGGCCTGTTTCTCGTTGCTGTCGATGCGGACGCGCTCGGCGACGCCCTGCGCTGGGAACCCTCGCGCAACGACGAATTGTTCCCGCATCTCTATGGCGAGCTCGATCTCGGCGCGGTGACCGGCATCCTCGATATGCGCGCGCGGTCCGATGGTACGCACGACATTCCGGAGCTGACCCCGTGATCCGTGCCTTCGACGCCTTCTCGTTGCCGCTGTTGCGCTGGTTCGACCCGGAGGACGCGCACCGCATGGCCATTCAGGGCCTGCGGCTGTTGCCGCCGGTCAAGCCGCGCACCGACGATTCGAAGCTGGCGGTGCGCGCCTTCGGCCTGAATTTTCCCAATCCGATCGGCATGGCCGCGGGCTTCGACAAGAGCGCGGAGGTGCCCGACGCGCTGCTGCGGCTCGGCTTTGGCTTCGTCGAGATCGGCACGGTGACGCCGAAGCCGCAAGGCGGCAATCCGCGGCCGCGACTGTTTCGCCTCGAACGCGATGAAGCCGTGATCAACCGGATGGGCTTCAACAATGATGGCGCCGAAATAGCGCTGCGCAGGCTTGCCGCGCGCGCCCATCAGGGCGGGATCGTCGGCGTCAATGTCGGGGCCAACAAGGATTCGACCGATCGCGTCGCCGATTACGTCAAGCTGATCGAGACGTTCGCGCCGGTGGCGAGCTATTTCACCGTCAACGTCTCCTCGCCGAACACGCCGGGCCTGCGCAATCTGCAGCAATCGGCCGCGCTCGACGACCTGCTGGCCAAGGTGATCGATGCGCGCGAACGCGTGCGCAAGAATGCCGGCGACTCGCCGGTGCTGCTGAAGATCGCGCCGGACCTGAGCCTGGCCGAGCTCGACGACGTCGTGCACATCGCGCGCTCGCGCAAGGTCGACGGCATGATCGTTGCCAACACCACGCTGGCGCGGCCGGCGACGTTGCGCGAACAAGCCCGCGCCAGCGAGCAGGGCGGCCTGTCCGGACGGCCGCTGTTTCGACTGTCGACCCGCATGGTCGCCGAGACCTATGTCCGCACCGAAGGCGCGTTCCCGTTGATCGGCGTCGGCGGGATCGATTCCGGCGGCGCAGCGCTGACGAAAATCCGCGCCGGCGCCAGCCTGATCCAGCTCTACTCGTCGCTGGTCTACAAGGGGCTCGGGCTGGTCGAGGACATCAAGAACGATCTGTCCTCGACGCTGTTGCGCACGGGGCGGGATTCGCTGTCGGAGATCGTCGGCGCGGATGCCGCGACCATCACCGCCGAGGACTGGCCGGTGAAGTAGCTGCGGCCGAGAAACCTGTAGCCCGGATGAGCGCAGCGACATCCGGGACCACTCTGACACCGCCCCGGATGTCGCTGCGCTCATCCGGGCTACGGGCCAAACGACTTCCTCAACAGCGTCGGATACCTCAACGCCTCCAACCCGCCGCGCGCTGCGTAGTGCACCAGCAGTGCGCCCCATAGTCCGGCATTGCCGAACGATCGCAGCGAAAACCACGCGCCGAGGAAAATCAAAAGCGACAGCACCATCAGGTTGCGCATGTCGCGCGCCCAGGTCGCGCCGATATAGATACCGTCAAAGGCGAAGGCGAACACGCCGAGCAACGGCGCAAAGATCACAAACGGCAGATAGTCGCGCGCGATGCGGCGCACGTCCGAACTCGCCGTCATCATGTCGATGAAGGTCGTCCCGAACAGCAGAAAACAGGCCGCGACGGCGAGCGCAAAGCCAAAGCCCCACGTCACGACGAGCTTCACGGCGCCGGCGAAGGCCGCCTTGTCGCGCGCGCCATAGGCGCGGCCGCAGAGCTGCTCGGCGGCGTTGGCAAGGCCGTCGAGGAAAAAGGCGCTGAACAGCAGGAAATTGTTGAGCACTGCATTGGCGGCAAGCGTCACATCGCCGGCGCGGGCGCCTTGCGCAGTAAAGAACAGAAACGCGGCAATCAGCGACGCAGTACGGATCATGATATCGCGGTTGACCGCGAGCATGCGCATCAGCTTGGCGCGGTCGAACAGCAATGCGCGGGAGGCCGCGAATTGCCCATTCGAGAGGTGGCGCGCGATCAGCAGGCCGAGCGCAAGGCCGGCGGTTTCCGCGATCACCGCGGCGATGGCGGCACCGGCAATTCCGAAGTCGAACACCAGCACCAGCAGAGCGGTAGCCGCCATGTTGATGAGGTTGATGGAGATCTGTGTTCCCAGCGCCAGCTTGGCGCGTGCCTGTCCGATCAGCCAGCCGAGCACGACATAATTGCCGAGCGCCAGCGGCGAAGACCAGATCCGAATCATGAAGTAGGTCTTGGCCGCGCGCGTGACACCCTCGCTGCCACCCATCGCGCTGAGCAGGACGTGGCAAGCGGAATCTGCAGGGCGATCAGCGCCACGCCAACCAGCGCCGCGACGATCAGCCCGCGCACCAGGATCGCGCGCAGTTCATTCGTCTCGCCGCTGCCGAGCGATTGCGCCGTAAAGGCCACCGTGCTCATGCGCAGAAATCCGAACAGCCAGAACAGGCAGTCGAACAGCACGGACGCCATCGCGACGCCGCCGAGCAGCGTGGCGTCGCCGAGCCGACCGATCGCCGTGGTCGAGACGATGCCGATCAGCGGCGTGGTCAGGTTCGCGACCATCGCGGGACCAGCGATGGCGAATACCTGTGCGGTGGTGACTCTGGACGGTGCGACGGGTGAGTGCATGCTCAGAGTCCGGCGGGCATGCCCGGCGCGTCGCCGCAGCCGACAAATCGCAATTGCATCGGCTGCAGCCTTGACCTGTTCGAACTATCTTCCGCGCGGGGTGCCGAACAGCCGCGACAGCAGCCAGATCGGGATCACGATCACGGCGCCGAGCAGGAAGTAGCGCCACACCCAGTTGACCGCGTCGAAGCCGATATCCCACAGCCGCTGGAATAGCATGCGGACGCTGGTGAGGATATTCCAGGGGTCGAAGCCGATGGCGGCGAGCACCACGCCGACCAGAATCGACAGCATGATCAGCCGGAACGCGACCGCCAGCGGCGAGCCGCCGAGGAAGCGATACAGGCCGTCATTGCTGGCCGGCAGGTCTCTGACGTCGTTCGGCATCGGTTTCTCCCGCGGATGGTTCCGCAACAGTATAGAGCACGGCGAGGCAGATGGGGAACCCGCCAATATCAATCAATGGCCGCCATGCGTGTTTGGAATGTTAATTTGCCGTCACGTCCTTCAGCATCCGCTCCAGCGTTTCCAGCCGGTCGGCCTCGCGCGGCGGCTTGTCCCAGCGCAGCCGGCTGATGCGCGGAAACCGCATCGCGACGCCGGATTTGTGCCGCGGCGAGCGCGCCAGCCCCTCGAAGGCGACTTCCAGCACCAGGCCCTGCTCCGGTTCATGCACGACATGCCGGACGGGGCCGAACTTTTCCGTGGTGTTGCGGCGGACGAAACGGTCGATCTGCAGCAGTTCCTCGTCGGTGAAGCCGAAATAGGCTTTGCCGACCGGCACCAGCTGCTCGCCGTCCTCGCCGGAGGTCCAGACGCCGAAGGTGTAGTCGGAATAATAGGACGAGCGCTTGCCGTGGCCGCGCTGCGCATACATCAGGACAGCGTCGATGATGTGCGGATCGCGCTTCCATTTCCACCACTGGCCCTTGGGCCGCCCCGGCAGGTATGGCGCGTCGCGCCGCTTCAGCATCACGCCTTCGACGGCCTCGGCATCCTCACCCGCCCCGGCACTTGCGGGATCGGCCCGCGCGGCCGTCAGCGCCTCCCAGCTCTCGAAGGCAATCGTCGGCGACAGGTCGATCCGCGGGTCGTTCAGCTTGCGGATGAATTTCTCGAGATGCGCGCGGCGCTCGGCGAACGGCAATTCACGCAGATCGTTTTCGTCGTCACCGAGCAGGTCGTAGGCGCGCAGGTGAATCGGAAATTCCTTGATCAATTTCGGCGAAACGATCTTTCGGTTCAGCCGCTGCTGCAGCACGTTGAAGGTCTGCACGCGTGCCCTCGCGCAGCACCAGCAGCTCGCCGTCGATGGCGCCGGGCAGATGCAGCGACGGTACCAGGTCGGGAAAACTTTTGGTGATGTCCTCGCCGGTGCGCGAATAGAGCCGTGCCTGCATGTGGCCGCGCTCGTCGCGGCCCGAGACCGCCTGCACGCGAATGCCGTCCCATTTCCATTCCGCGATGAAATCGGCGGGATCGAGGCTGGCGAAATCCGTATCCTCGATCGCATGCGCCAGCATCACCGGCCGGAACGGCGCGGGATCGCTGTTGACGGGTTTGTCGCCGCGGCCTTCCAGCCAGGCGAACAGGTCGGGATAGGGCGGCGCCAGTCCCGGCCAGATCAGCTCGATTTCGTGCGGGTCCTTGTCGCCGAGCGCGGCTGCGGCGGTCTTCGCCAACCGCGCCGAAATCCCAATCCGCATCGCGCCCGTGACGAGTTTCAAGAGCGCCCAGCGGCCGGTTTCGTCGAGCTCGTCGAGCCAGCGCGCGAGCTGTTTTGGCAGCTCGGTCTTGCCGAGGGTGCGGAGGGTGGTGACGACCTCGCGCAGTGTCGGGGGAGGCGGGTTGTTGTGGCCGGGCAGCGGCGCCTTCGGCCACATCAGCGCGACCGTCTCAGACAAGTCGCCGACGTAATCATACGACAGCCCGAACAAGACCGGATCGGTGCGATCGGTAATTAAATCGCGAATAAGGCCCGGCTTGGCGTGCTTGAACGACAGCGCGCCGGTCAGCGCGGCGAGCGCATAGCCGCGGTCGGGATCGGGCGTGTCGCGCAGATAGGCCGTGAGCAGCCGCAGCTTGTTGTTGCGGCCGGGCTCGTAGGCGAGGCGGTCGAGCAATTCAGCGAAACGGTTCATGCCTCGGCCTCGTCGGCCGCGACCGCCTCGTGTTCTTCCTCGTCGCCGTAGCCGACGAGATCGAGCGGCCGTGCGGCAAGCCCGCGCGACTTGCACCAATGCACCAGCGCGTCTTCCTGGCCATGCGTGACCCAAACCTCTCCGGCGCCGGTGGCGGCGATGGTCGCGGTCAGGCCGTCCCAGTCGGCATGGTCCGAGATTACTAACGGCAGCTCGATGCCGCGCTGGCGGGCGCGCGCCCGCACCCGCATCCAGCCCGAGGCGAACGCCGTGACGGGATCGGGGAAACGCCGCGTCCAGACGTCCGAGGTGGCCGATGGCGGCGCCAGCGTGATGGTGCCGGCGAGATCGGCCTTCTTGACGCCCTTGACCGGGCGCAACTCGCCGAGCGCGATGCCGCGGCTCTCGTAGTAATACGAAATCTTTTCCATCGCGCCATGCAGATAGATCGGCGCGTCGTAGCCCTGCGCGCGCAGCAGCGCGATCACGCGCTGCGCCTTGCCGAGCGAATAGGCACCGACCAGATGCGCGCGCTCCGGAAACAGCGCGACCGACGCCAGCAGTTTTTTTACTTCATCCGCCGCATCGCCATGGCGGAACACCGGCAGGCCGAACGTCGCCTCGGTGATAAAGACGTCGCAGGGCACCACCTCGAACGGCGTGCAGGTCGGGTCGGCGGCGTCCTTGTAGTCGCCAGAGGCGACGATGCAGGTATCCTTGCAGCTCACCGCGACCTGCGCCGAGCCCAGCACGTGGCCGGCCGGATAGAATTTGATTTTGACGTCGCCGAGCGCAATTTCCTCGCCATAGCGGATGGCCTGCGTGCTGCGGGCAAAATTGTCGCCATAGCGCAGCCGCATCATGTCGAGCGTTTCCTGCGTGGCGAGCACGGCGCCATGGCCGGGCCGGGCGTGATCGGAATGGCCATGCGTGATCACGGCGCGCTCTACCGCGCGCACCGGATCGATATGGAAGCCGCCGGGCTTGCAGCAAAGACCGGCGGGAACGGGCATCAGGATATCTTGCGGGCGCATGCCGGGTTATATAGGAGGTCTTGCGTCGAATTTTACCCGCCATGCGCGGGCCTGACCCGCGCATCCATATTGGAACCCATGCCCGCCCGCCTGTTTCTCTCCTCCGGCGATCTGATGGCCGACCGCCGGTTCGATTTTGCGCGCGACCTGCAATTGAAGGGCGATCTGGCCGCCGCCGCCGGTCTCCTGATGCAGGCGATCGAGCTGGCGCCGAACTTTACGTCGGCCTGGTTTACGCTCGGCGGCATCCGTGAAGAGCTCGGCGAGCACCGGGCGTCGATTGCGGCATATCAAAAAGCGCAAGCCAGCGATCCCGGCGACTGCCACGGGGCGGGTTTGCGGTTGATGCGGCTTGGCGCGGTGCCGGTGTCCGGCATGCCGCAGGCCTATGTGCAAACGCTGTTCGATCAATACGCACCGCGCTTTGAAACCTCGCTGGTCGGCGACCTCGGCTATCGCGGCCCGGCGCTGCTGTTCAAGGCCGTGATGTGGGTGCGATCGGTCGCGCGCAAGCCGGCGTTGTTCAAGCGCGCCATTGATCTCGGCTGCGGCACCGGGCTCGCCGCAGCTGCCTTCGCTGGCACCGTCGATCATTGCATCGGCGTCGATCTTTCGCCGCGCATGATCACGCGGGCGCGCATGACAGGCCTCTATGCCGAGCTTGATGTTGCCGACATGCTGCAGGGTCTGCGGGCGCGGCCGGACGCCAGCGCCGATCTCATCCTGGCCGCGGACGCCATGGTGTACGTCGCCGAACTCGCGCCGGTTATCGCGGAGGCTGCCCGCGTGCTGGCCGCCGGCGGGCTGTTTGCCTTCACCACCGAAACCCATGACGGCGAAGGCGTCGTGATCGGCGGGGGACTGCGCTACGCCCATGCTGCGGCCTATGTGCGTGCCGAGTCGAATCCGCGGCCTCAATTATCGCTGCTGGAAGATCGCTCCGCCCGTAACGAGGACAGCACTCCCGTACCGGGCCTCGTCGTCGTTGGCGTGAAGGCGTGACCGTTCCTTCACCCGCCCGTGAGGGGGCGGGTCGACGCGCGCAAAGCGCGCGGCGGGGCGGGGTGAAGGTCTCTCCACGTCCAACAGTGTGCGCGTGGAGAGACCGTCACCCCGCCCCGTCTCACATTGCGCTTCGCTCCATGTGAGCCGACCCGCCCCCTCAAGGGGCGGGTGAACATTCGCCGCCGCCGCGAAAACTTGAGTCTAGACGCTACGCGCGGGCCGAATGGCGCATTGCGTGCGGCATGTCAGCTATTGCCTCTGACCCCGGAATGCAGGATCAAGACTCCCATAAGGGAGAGACAACAATGAACAAGAAGCAAACCCGGCGCGAATTCGGCGCCACCGCGCTCGGCGCGGTCCTCGCATCCGCATTGCCCGCGCCGTTCGTCTGGGCGCAGACCAAGAAATACGATCCGGGCGCCAGCGACACCGAAATCAAGCTCGGGCAGACCGTGCCGCATTCCGGCCCGGGATCGCTTTACGGCGTGCTGGGACGCGTTGGCGAGGCGTATTTCCAGATGCTCAACGAAAAGGGCGGCATCAACGGGCGCAAGGTGAAGTTCTTCTCGATGGACGACGCCTACAGCGCACCGAAATGCGTCGAGGCCACGCGGCGACTGGTGGAGCAGGAGGAAGTGCTGGCGCTGTACGGCTCGCTCGGCACCGCGCCGCAGACCGCCGTGCATAAATATCTCAACTCGAAGGGCGTGCCGCAGCTTCTGCTCAATACCGGCGCGTCGAAATGGAACGATCCGAAGAACTTCAAATGGACCATGGCGGGCCTGCCGCTCTATCCGACCGAAGCGCGCATTCTCGCCAAGCACGTCCTCGGGGTAAAGCCGAACGCGAAGGTCGGCATCCTCTACCAGAACGACGATTTCGGCCGTGATTTCCTCGGGCCCTTCAAGAAGGTGCTGGCCGATGCCGGCGGTACCGCCAAGGTGATCATGGAGCAGACCTACGATCTGACCGAGCCGACCATCGATTCGCAGATCATCAATCTCTCAAATCCGGCGCCGATGTGTTCTACAACATCACCACCGGCAAGGCGACGTCGCAGTCGATCCGCAAGGTCGTGGAACTCGGGTGGAAGCCGTTGCAGCTGCTCTCGGCGGGATCGACCGGCCGTTCCATTCTCAGCGCGGCCGGCCTCGAAAACGCCACCGATATCGTCGCGATCCGCTACGCCAAGGAAGTCGGTGTGCCGCGCTTCGAGAAGGATCCCGACGTGATCGCGTTCGAGGAACTGCGCAAGAAGTATCTGCCCACGGTCGATCCCGATAATACCATCGCGTTTGCAGGCTATGGCCAGGTCGCGTCGATGGCCGAGATCCTGCGCCGCT
This sequence comes from uncultured Alphaproteobacteria bacterium, assembly GCA_963742935.1. GTDB lineage: Bacteria > Pseudomonadota > Alphaproteobacteria > Rhizobiales > Xanthobacteraceae > Bradyrhizobium. The sequence continues at coordinate 257,964 of CAVUOI010000054.1, forward strand.
GCGGCGACGAACTCACCCGCGCCAACGTGCTGAAGCATGCGACGACGCTCGCGGGCTTCCACTCGCCCTATTTCCTCGACGGCGTCAATTTCAGCTACACGCCCGACGACTACACGCCGATGAAGACGCTCTACATCTCGATCTTCAACGGCAAGGATTGGGATATTTCCGACAAGCCGGTGACGGAGTAGGGCTGCGGCCTCTTTTTCCGCTCTGCAGTCGTAGGGTGGGCAAAGGAGCGTAAGCGACGTGCCCACCATCTATCACCGAGCAAGCTGCGGTATGGTGGGCTCGCTCCGCTCAGCCCACCCTACGGCAGCGAATTGCGCCCTTGGCACCTCGACGAACCCGGTCCGACGGCTTACCTGTTTTCGGTGCCGCCCTCCGCCCCCCTTATCCTCGCGCCGTCGGAAACGGCCGACCTGCTGCCGCGCCGGTTTCTCGACTGGTTTTCCGCGCGCGGCTGGTCGCCGCGCGAGCATCAATTGGCGCTACTGGCCAAGGCCCGCGAGGATCGCTCCGCGCTGCTGATCGCTCCGACCGGAGCCGGCAAGACGCTGGCGGGGTTCCTGCCGACGCTGGTCGAGCTTTCAGGGTCCACCGCTGAAAAGGGCGAGGGCACGAAAACCCTCATCTCCACCGGCCGCACCGTGAAACGCACCGGCGGCCTCCACACCCTCTACATCTCGCCGCTGAAAGCGCTCGCCGTCGACATCGCGCGCAATCTGGAAACGCCGATCGCCGAGATGGGCCTGCCGATCAAGGTCGAGACCCGTACCGGCGATACGCCGTCGTCGCGGCGGCAGCGGCAGCGGCGCTATCCACCGGACGTCCTGCTCACCACGCCGGAGCAACTGGCGCTGCTGCTGTCCTCCGACGATGCACCGTTTCTGTTCTCCTCGCTCAAACGCATCGTGCTGGATGAACTGCATGCGCTGGTGACGTCAAAACGCGGCGATCTGCTGTCGCTGGGGTTGGCGCGGCTGTGGCGGCTGGCGCCGCAGATGCGCGCGATCGGGCTGTCGGCGACGGTGGCCGAGCCGGAATCGCTGGCGCGGTTTCTGGTGCCGCAGCGCGACGGCAGGCACGTCTCCGCCGATATCGTCATGGCCGGCGGCGCGGCGGCGCCCGTCGTCGAGATGCTCGACACCAAGGAGCGGCTGCCATGGGCCGGCCACAGCGCGCGACACGCGCTCGGCGAAATGTACGAGCTGATCAAGCGCAACAAGACCACGCTGATCTTCGTCAACACCCGCAGCCAGGCCGAGATGCTGTTCCAGGATTTCTGGCGCATGAACGACGACGGCCTCGCCATTGCGCTGCATCACGGCTCGCTCGACGTCGCCCAGCGCCGCAAGGTCGAGGACGCGATGGCGGCCGGAAAGCTGCGTGGCGTGGTCTGCACGTCCTCGCTCGACCTCGGCATCGATTGGGGCGATATCGATCTCGTCATCAATGTCGGCGCGCCGAAGGGTTCCTCGCGCCTGATGCAACGTATCGGCCGCGCCAACCACCGGCTCGACGAGCCGTCGCGCGCCGTCCTGATCCCGGCCAATCGCTTCGAGGTGCTGGAGTGCCGTGTGGCGATCGATGCGATCGCCGAGAATGCGCAGGACACGCCGCCATTGCGCACCGGCGCGCTCGACGTGCTGGCGCAGCACGTGCTCGGTTGCGCCTGCGGCGAGCCGTTCCTGTCCGACGAACTCTATGCGGAAGTTCTGACGTCGGCGCCTTACTCAGGGTTGACGCGAATCGATTTCGACGACGTGGTCGATTTCGTCGCCACCGGCGGCTATGCGCTGAAAACCTACGAACGCTTCGCCCGCATCAAGCAGGACAAGCAAGGCCGCTGGCGCGTCGCCAATCCAAAAGTGCGGCAGAGTTATCGCCTCAACGTTGGTACCATCGTCGAGGACGTTATGATGAAAGTCCGTCTCGTGCGCGGGCGCGGCAGCGGCAAAGGCTCGACCGGCGTGATTGCGCGAGGCGGCCGGATGCTGGGCGAGATCGAGGAAGCCTTCATCGAAGGCCTCGTCCTCGGCGACACCTTTGTGTTCGGCGGCGAAGTCGTCCGCTACGAAGCGCTGGCGGAAGACGTGGTCTACGTCTCGCGGGCCAACGACAAGGATGCGAAAGTGCCGTCCTACATGGGCGGCAAGTTTCCGCTCTCGACCTATCTGGCCGAGCGCGTGCGTAAATTGCTGGACGACCGGCGCCAGTGGAACGCGTTGCCCGAGCAGGTGCGCGACTGGCTGTCCCTGCAGAAGGATGTTTCCCGCGTGCCGGCGGTGCGCGAGCTTCTGATCGAGACCTTTCCGCGCGCCAACAAGCATTACCTCGTCTGCTACCCCTTCGAGGGACGGCTGGCGCACCAGACGCTGGGCATGCTGCTGACGCGGCGGCTGGAGCGGGCACGGGTGCGACCGCTCGGCTTCGTCGCCAACGAATATGCGCTTGCGGTCTGGGGCCTCGGCGACATCTCGTTCATGATCCGCCAGGGCAGGCTCGATCTCGATGCGCTGTTCGAGTCCGACATGCTCGGTGACGATCTCGAAGCGTGGCTCGCCGAGTCGGCGCTGATGAAGCGCACGTTCCGCACCTGCGCGGTGATCGCGGGCCTGATCGCACGGCGCTTCACCGGCGAGGAAAAATCCCGCCGCCAGGTGTTGTTCTCGACCGACCTGATCTACGACGTCCTGCGCAAGCACCAGCCCGATCACGTGCTGCTGCGCGCGGCGCGCGCCGACGCCGCGACGGGGTTGCTCGACCTCAAGCGATTGGGTGATATGCTCTCGCGCATCCAGGGGCGAATCGTTCATCGGGAACTCGACCGCGTTTCTCCGCTCGCCGTCCCCGTGATGCTGGAAATCGGTCGCGAGTCAGTTTATGGCGAGGCGGCGGACGAGTTGCTGGCGGAAGCCGCCGAGGAACTCGTCAAGGAAGCGATCGGATAGACGGGAAGTCACGTGACGGCAGCGGCGCAATCTTCGAGAGATGACCAGCAGATGCGCACCTCCGAGGTCACCATCGCAGATGTGACGTTTGTCGCCGACGTCGCGGGCGCGCTGTTCTGGATGGAGCAGCGGCTGCTGATCGTTTCAGATCTGCATCTGGAAAAGGGATCGAGCTACGCCAGGCGCGGTGTGCTGTTGCCGCCTTATGACACGCTGGCGACGCTGAGCAGGCTCACCGCGGTCATCGCGCGGCACGATCCCCGCATGGTGATCGCGCTCGGCGACAGTTTTCACGATCGCGACGCCCATGAGCGGCTGTCGACGTCGAACCGCGAGATGCTTGCCGCCATGCAGGTACGGCGGGACTGGATCTGGATCTCGGGCAACCACGATCCCGCGCTGCCGCCCGATCTCGGCGGTACGGTGGCGAGCGAGGTCGCGATCGGCCCGATCACGTTCCGCCACGAACCGACGGGAGCGGCGGGAGAGATCGCCGGCCATCTGCACCCCAAGGCACGCGTCGCCGACACGAGGCCGCTCGATGGAGCGGCGATGTTTTGCCAGCGACGGCGAGCGCGCCGTGATGCCGGCGTTCGGCGCCTATACCGGCGGCTTGAGTATTCGCGACGTGGCGTTTTCGAAAATCTTCGGCGCACCTGGCTTCATGGCGCACGTGCTCGGTGACAACCGCGTCCACGCCATCGCGGCGTCAAGGTGTTATTGAGCAAATCGCGTCGCCCCGGCATCACGGGGAGGCGGCATCACCGAGATCGTGATGCTGTCTCGCTTGTCTATCCAGGGTTCATCGGGCAGGTTCCTTTCGAGGAACCTGTGCCCGTCAGCGCCGTTGTCGCTGCGGCTGGACCTTTGGCATGGCAGATCGCACACCACATTCGACGCACATCAAGCATCCGGGTCCGGTCCATACCAAGACGGCCGGTCATCCTCCTGCCCATGCCGAGCCGTTCCGCTTTCGCGATGCGCTGAAGGCGCTCGGCCCCGGCCTGATCACCGGCGCGTCCGACGACGATCCGTCGGGCATCGGCACCTACAGCCAGGCCGGCGCACAGCTCGGCTACGGCATCGGCTGGACCATGCTGCTGACGTTTCCGCTGATGGCGGCGATCCAGGAAATCTCCGCGCGTGTCGGTCGCGTGACCGGCCACGGCATATCGGGCAATGTCTGCCGGCATTATCCGTCGTGGCTGCTCAATCTGGTGGTGGCGCTGCTGTTCATCGCCAACACCATCAATATCGGCGCGGACCTTGGCGCCATGGCGGACGCCAGCAAGCTTCTGATCGGCGGCCACAGCATCGTCTATGTGCTGTTGTTCGGCGTGACCTCGGTGGTGGCGCAGATATTTCTCGACTACAAACGCTACGTCTCGGTGCTGAAATGGCTGACGCTCAGCCTGTTCGCCTATGTCGCGGCATTGGTCTTCGCAAAGGTTTCCTGGGGTGAGGCGCTCGCCGGCGTCCTCGTTCCGCGCCTGAGCTGGAGCGCAGATTACTTCACCACCATCGTCGCCATCCTCGGTACCACGATTTCGCCCTATCTGTTTTTCTGGCAGGCCTCGCAGGAAGCCGAAGACCAGCGCGTCGATGCGACCAAGCGTCCGCTGGTCGAAAAGCACTACGGCGCGCAGAAGGAATTCCATCGCATCCGCGCCGATACCATCGTCGGCATGGCGTTCTCCAATTTGATCGCGCTGTCGATCATCGTGACCGCGGCGGCGACCCTGCATGCGGTCGGCAAGACCGACATCCAGACCTCGGCGCAGGCAGCCGAAGCGTTGCGTCCGATCGCCGGCGCATTTGCTGAAATCATTTTCGCGCTCGGCATCGTCGGCACCGGCTTGCTGGCGATCCCGGTGCTCGCCGGCGCCACCGCCTATGCCGTCGGCGAAGGTAGGCAATGGCCGGTCGGGCTCGCGCGCAAGCCAAAGGAAGCCGTCGCGTTCTATGCGGTGCTGGCGCTGTCGGCCGGCATCGGCATTGCGCTGAATTTCACCTCGATCAACCCGATTTCGGCGCTGTACTGGAGCGCCGTCATCAACGGCGTGCTGGCCGTGCCGGTCATGGTGCTGCTGATGTTCATGGCGCGGCGCAAGGACGTGATGGGGCGCTTCGTGGTTGGCGGCCCGCTGTATTGGCTGGGCTGGCTATCGACGGGAGTGATGACGCTCAGCGTGGTAGCGATGGGCGTGGGGTTTTTCGTCGGGGCGTCTTAGCGCCACACCCACCGACCTCCTCACCATGAGGAATGAAATCAGTCCTTCCGGAACACGATCGACGCCATCCATCCCGTCATCAGCGCCATGAATGCGGTGATCAGCCCGTAAACAAAGCCGTTCTGCTGCGCCGTGGTGGCGACGAACTGCTCGAAGCCGACCTTGACGATTTCGAACGCGGTCTCGGTCTTTGTCACCAGCGCGCCATCGGCGAACAGCTTGATCTCGACATTATAGAGGCCGATCGGCACTTCCGCGGGCAGGGGAATGCTGGTGCGGAACAGCGTCGGCGTCAGGAAAGTTACGGCCGAAGTTTCTTCGCGGTACAGTCCATGCTGCTTGCGCAGCCGCACGAAGGCGCTGCGGAACACATCATCGGGCACCACGTCGGCGTAGTCGCCGCCGACGCGCTGGGTCAGCAGCACGTTGTTCAAGCCGAGCTGCTGCCGCCGCTGCACTTCGGGCGAGGCGATGGCGTCGAACGGCCGGTTGGAGAACAGCGCCAGGTAGGTCGGCACTTTCAGGAATTGCCGGGAGTCGGTGTTGATCCAGATCCCGAACTTGCGTTCCTTGCGGCGCGTCACCATGTCGGCGCGCGGGCCGGCCACCGTCACCACGAGATCATAGGTGCGATTGGCCGGCGTATTGGGGTCCTTCTCCACCGAGCCGAACAGCACCAGTTCCTCGCCGGAGTAATTCGGCGTCACGGTGACGCGGTGGTTCGACACCGACACGATCAGCCGTTCGGCCCGCGCGGGAGAGGCCGCCAGCGCGGCGCCGAGCGCGAACCATCCGAGCATGAGGATGATGCGCGCGCTCATCCCGCTACTCCGGTCTGGCGAATGGTGAAGAGATCCTCGGGCCGCAGCACCAGCTCGACGGCAAAGCGGACGCCGACGGCGAGCACCAGCAGGCCGAGCAGCAGCCGCAAATGTTCGCCGCGGATTTTTTGTCCCGCGCGCGCGCCGAATTGCGCCCCGGTGACGCCGCCGATCATCAGGATCAGCGCCAGCACGGCATCGACCAGATGGTTGGTGATGGCGTGCAGCATGGTGGCGAACACCATCGTCACCAAAGTGAGTACCATCGAGGTGCCGATCACGGTCGAGGTCGGTACCCGCAGCACGTAGATCAAGAGCGGCACCAGGATGAAGCCGCCGCCGATGCCCATCACGGCGCCGATGAAGCCGATGATCAGGCCGATCGCCACGACGGGGATCACGGACAGATAGATTTTCGAACGCTTGAAGCGCATCTTCAGCGGCAGGCCGTGGATCCAGCCGTGGCTGCCCGGGCGGCGCATGGTGACAGGCCCGCCGCGGCGGGCCCGCAGCAGCGCGCGCAAACCCTCCCAGAACATCAGGCCGCCGACGGTGGTCAGCAGGATCACGTAGGACGTCGCGATCATGAGATCGAGCTGACCCAGCGCGCGCAGCAGCGTGAAGGTCCACACCCCCAGCGCCGTGCCCATAGTGCCGCCGGTCAGCAGCACCGCCGCCAGCAGTGGATCGATGGCCCGCCGTCGCCAGTAGGACAGCGCACCGGAGAATGAGGAGGCAGCGATGTGGCTGGCGACGGAGGCAACCGCGACCGCCGGCGCAATACCGACGAAGATCAACAGCGGCGTCATCAGGAAGCCGCCGCCGATCCCGAACATGCCGGACACGAACCCCACCGCCGCGCCCATCGCCAGGATGAGGAAAACATTGACCGGAATGTCGGCGATCGGGAGGTAGAGCTGCACGCGCGTCTGCTTTTTTAAGGCTTCGCCGCATGAGACGGCCGGGTGGCCGTTCACGGCTTGGTTTCTGTTGTGTTTGCCGGCAGTGGGAGCCGGTTCGCGCATGCAATTTGCGTGCGCAGGGCCGGTTCCCGCGTCCCTGCATAACTGAATTCGGCAGCGTGGGGGACTAAAAATGCCGGGCAAGGCAAATTTTTGCCTGCCGTGTGCGCGCGTGCGCAGGACCTTGAAACGCTGTTACAAATCCGCAGAGCGCGGCCAGTCTCAGGGCTTTCCGAGCGGGTCGGTGACGAGGTTCATCGCCAGCGCCTGTTTAGGGCTGAGCCAGCGAATTTCGCGGGTCTCGGACATCGCTTCGACGATGGCGGACGAGACCCCCATCCTGGTCATGTAGCCCAGCACGGCGCCGGCAATTCGCTGCGCCTCCGCGACCGGGTCGTCGACGGGCCGGGTTGTGACAAACCGATGTACGCCCAATGCGGAGCCCAGCACGCCGAAGCGGGTCTTGCCCCCGGCATATACCATCACGCAGGCGCTGGCGCAGTAGGCCGGCTTGATCCGGCCCGAGGCGTCGGCGCTGCCGACCGCGGTCGCAAGCTGGCGCTGCCGGATGGTCTCGCCCATGATCGTGGCCTGGCCCAGATCGCCGCCGGGAGAGGCCAGCAGGACGATATCGCCGGGAGCGAGATTGGCCTGATCCAGCCTGCCGCGAAACCAGTTTGCGGCGGCAGGCCCGATGGTCCCGCTCACGAACAGCGCCCGCCGGCCCTGACCCCCACCATCGAGACGGAGCGTGTCGATCACCTGCGATGTCAGGCTTGGCGAGACGTACTGGTCCTTCCAATAGTCCCAGGCATCCGGCTGCGACAGATCGCGGTAGGCGCGAATCCCGATGCCGGAGGCGAGCAGGATGAAGATCGCGATCGACCAGAAATGTCGCCTGCGCCGAGGCGGTTGCGCCGGCGGTGCCGGGGCCGGACCGGGTGGGATGCGCGGCGCCGCGACCGCAGGCCCGGTCGGCGACCTGCGGAAGCGATTTTCTTCCTGGCTGTCCTCGGTCGACAATCGGTCCTCGTTGCAAGCCGATCCCGCATGGGACCTGGCCGGCAGCATTATACGGATTTGTGGCCGAGGATATGGCGGCGATGCGACTGCCTGAACAGGGCAGCGGCGTCGCGGCCGTCTTAGTGAATGGCGGTGGCGGTGCGCTTGGACGCTACCGGCTTGGTGGCGGGCTTGCCGGTGGCCGGCGCGGGGGCTGAATCCCAGCCGCCGGCGGGCGAGGCCGCGTTGACGGCGTCGTCGGGCTGCGGCTCCGGTGTGAATGTCTGGATCGCGAGCCGCGCCGCCGCCAGCGACTGGACGTCGAGGCGTTTTGCGACATCGTCGCGCTTGCGGCCGGCATCCGCGTCGCCCTGCGCCGCCGCGAGGCTGAACCATTTGAAGGATTCGGCGAGGTTCTGTTCGACGCCGATGCCGCGGGCATAGAGGATGCCGAGGTTGAACTGGCTGTCGGCGACGCCGCGGTCGGCGGCCTTGCGGAACCAGGTCGACGCGCTCTTGTAGTTGGCGCCCTTGCCGCCGCCATCGGCGTCGAGCACGGCGAGATTATGCATCGCCTTGGCGCTGCCGCGCTCCGCGGCCTGCGCGTAGTAGCGCCGCGCGATGTCGGCGTCCTTCTTCACGCTGAGGCCCTTCTCATAGAAGGTCCCGAGCCGGAACAGCGCCGGCACCACGCCGGCTTGGGCTGCGCGGTCGTACCATTTCGCGGCCTGGTCGAGATCCGCCGCTACGCCCTTGCCCTCGGCAAAGCGCACGCCGATCTCATAAGCCGCAGCCGGGTCGCCCTTCAGCGCGGCGGCGCGCAAAGCCGGACCGCCGATGCCGTCGGGCAGCCGCTCGCTCGGCGGCACCGCGATCATGGCAAGCTTGGTGCCGGCGGCCGGCATCGTCGTGATCGCGCCGGTGATGTCGTTGGCCGCAGCCGGCGCCGGTGGCGGCACCTGCACCGGCGGCGGCGCTTGCATCGGCGGGACCGCGATGCGCGCGCTGTCCAGCATGTTCGGTGCGGAAGAATTGTTCGACTGCTTCTCGACCGGCGTCGGCGACATCATCAGGGGCGCGGCCGGCATCGCGGGCGCCGCAGGCATCGCCGGCTTGGCGCTTTCCGCAGGCGCCGGAGCCGGGGGCGTCGGTTCGCTGGGATGCTCCATCATTGGCAATTGCAGCACGCTGCCGGTGTCGAGCAGCGTCATCGCCATCTTGAACGTGCCGAGCACGATCACGACCACGCTCGCGCCGATCAGCAGCGAACGGATCTTGGTGGACATGGTGGAGGGGGTCTTGTCCTCCGCCTTGCCGACAGCCTTGGCCTTGTCGCCGCCCTTGTCCTTTGAAGGTTTCGCGCGTCCCGTTTTCTCGGGCGGCGGCGCGGCGGCGGCCGCCTGTGCGGCACGGCGGGCGGCGGCAATGAAGCTCGACGAACTGACCGGCTCTTTCGGCGCGGCGGCGATCTCGCTGATCGCGTTTTCGGAAGCGGCGATCCGTTCCGACGGCGAAGACATCCGCGCCGGCGGCCGGGTGCCCGGCTCGAGCGGATGATCCGGCGGCAGGTCCGGTGCGATGGGAGCGCGCGACGCGGCGGCATGCGGCTCCAGGATGTCGCTGATCGCGCGCGGCGGGGACGGCGGAGTGGCGGGCGCTGCCGGCTCCGCGGCGAGGAATTCGCGCGGCGCGGCGGAAAATTGTTCCTGCGGGCTGGAATGCAGCGCGGCGGGGTTGGGCAATTCCGGCTTCGACTGCTGCGGCCAGGTCTGCAGCGGTGTCATCGGGCGCGGCAATTCCTCGCTTACTTCGACCGGCGGCGGAGACGACAGGAGCGCCGTCGGCGGGGCGGTGCGAACCGTGCGCAGATCGCCTTCGATCGTGGACAGGCGGTCGACCACGTGGCCGAGCGTGCTGTTGACGGTTTCGAGCGAGTTCCTGCGTGCGGCGGTCGGTTTCCGTCTGGCTGAAGCGGATATCGGACAGCTCGCGCTTGACCAGGTCGACGATGCCGGGGTCCATCGACGGGGCGGTGTCGGCGGGCGTGCGGTTGTTGGAATCGGCGAGCGCGACCAGGCTGGCGTGCTGGCGCTCCAGCGAACGCAGAATGTCGTGCAGGCCCTCCTCGACCCGTCCGAGGTCGGCGGCGGGCGGGGCGGAGCGATCGTTGTTGGAAGATTCCAGCCGCTCCAGCAGGTAGGACACGCGCTGTTCGATATGGGTAAACGCCGACGCATTGTCGGTGCCAACCGGGATACGGTCGAGCCGTTCCGACAGCGTGCGCACCGCATTTTCGAGCAATTCCGATTGCCCGTTGGCTTCCGGCGCCGGCCTTGCTTCCAGCGTCGCGGTCAGCGCGGCCAGGCGCTGCTCGAGCTTGTCCCAGGCGTCGCTGTTGCCGTCGAAGCGGGCAAGCTGATCGACCTTGGCCGACAGCGTGTGCACGTCGTCGGAGAGCCGGGCCAGCGCGTCGTTGGAGGCGACGTTGGAGACGATGCCGCGCAATGCCGCGATCGCGCTTTCGAGCTGCTGCACGGTCGACGGATCGTCGTTCGAACGCAGGATCAAATCGAGCTTGGCGCCGAGATTGCGGATCGCCTCGTCGTAGCCGGTGAGTTGCTCGGCCGGCGTCAGCGAGCGCAGCACCTCGCGGATTTCGCCGAGCGCTTGCTCGATGCCGGCCAAAGTCTGGCCGTCGCTGCCGTGCTGGCGGTTTTCGTCGATGCGGCGGGACAGCGAGCGGATCTCGTTCTCGAGCGATTCGATTTCGCGGCGCGGCACCGCCTCGGTGATGGCCTGACGGATTTCGGCGAGTTCGCTGCGGAACGCCGCGATCGATTCCTCGATATGGTCGGGACGCTGCAGCGCCTCGATCTGGCTGGTGATCTTGAGCAGGTGCCGCTCGAGCGACGAAAAATCCGGACCGGCCGGTGCCGCGGGCGAGGCCGCCGGCGCGGATTGGCGAAGCGTCTGGCGCGGTGGACTATCAAGTTCGTTCTGGCGCGCGACGATCTCGGCGATCGAAAAATCCATCGAGGCCGGGCTGAGCGGCGGCGAGGGGCGATAGACCTGGGCGGCGGCGCGCTCGACCATGTCGGACTGACGCTGCTTTTCCTGCATATGGGCCTGCCGGGTCGGCGCGGGGTTTGAAATCTGCGACAGCCGCGCGTCGAGGCGCGAGATGGCCTCGTTGAGCTGGTGGGCCACCGTCGGCTCGCTGCGGGCTTGGCCGCGCGGCGTGGCCGGCCGCGAAATCTGCTCGATCTGCCGGGTGATCGAATCCAGCCGCTGATGAATGTCGGCCACGTCGGGCATTTGCCGCGGCGCAGGCCGCGGCTCGGAGGGCGCGCCATAGCTGGGCGCAGCCGGTTCGCCGACGGTCGAGTTGAGCCAGTCGTTCAGGGTCATGCCGGAGCGGCGTGCCGCTGCCTCGGCCCTTTCACGGACAGAGGGATCAATGCCGTCAAGACTCCACGATACGCGCGAATTCATTTTCTCGTCCGGTTCCGCTTCGGCGCCCCACCAGCGCCATCAGCCTCCCCGCGCGTCCCAGAGTAGAGACAATCGTATTTCGGCGCGGGTCGCCTGCCTCAGCGTCGACTTTTTCGCGTTACGGTAAAGAACGGGTTAAGGAACGGGACGGGCGGTGCCAAAAGTTACCGCGGGTCGAATCCAGCGCTGCGTCCGGACTTAAAATATCGAAAACAACCCCATGCACAGTAGGCAGGGGTTTGATTTAGCCGTTGTTTTCGCGGTCGCCGCGCAGGCCTGCTTCGATGGCTACCACGTTGCTCCGCTCCGCGCCGGCGGTAAGCGCCGACAGCGCCTCGATCGCCTCTTCGCACCATTCGGCCACCGCGCGCTCATGCGCCAGGCCGATGCGAAGCCCTAGCAGCTTGCCGACATCGGCGGGCGGCGCGGTGCCATCGGGAAATCGCTTGTTGAGCAGGCGCTCATATCGCGCAAACCGGTCGCGGTGGTGCTCCAACCGCGCCATCAGGTCGGTGCGCAACGGCTCGATGTCGACGCTGTCGAGCGCGTAGAGCCGCACCAGGAGGTCGTCCTTGATCGAGGCCGGCACGCTCGGCCGCGCGGCCCAATGGCGGAGCGCTGCCCGGCCTTCCGGCGTCAGCGTATAGACCAGCTTGTTCGGCTTGCCTGATTGAACCACCTCGCGGCCCTGGATGTGGCCGCGGTCGCGCAATTTGGTCAGTTCCCGATAAATTTGCTGGTGGTCGGCCTTCCAGAAGAATCCAATGGAGTTGTCGAACGTCTTGGCGAGCTCGTAGCCCGACATCGGACGTTCGGTCAGGCAGGCAAGGATTGCGTCACCAAGCGCCATGACGCCGGTCTCCGGACTAATGGTAATTGACATTATGCATAAAGTTGCATATGCGTCAATGCGCATAAGGCTTGGGAGAAGTCCATTTCCCGAGCCAGCCCGTCGTCACCCGCCAGAACTGCCGTCGGAGGAGACATGATGACCATGAGCGGCCTCGACAAGTGGTACGCCTACATGAAGTCCCATGACACGGCGGCGTTGTGGGATCTGCTGCACCCGGATGCAGTGTTCGAAAGCCCCGTCGTCCACACGCCGCAGCGCGGGCGCGACATCACCTTCAAATATTTGGCGGGCGCCGAGAAGGTGCTTGGCGGCCCCGGCTTCAAATATACCGGCGAATGGCGCAACGACCGCGGCGCGGTCCTCGAATTCGAAAACGAGATCGAGGGTATCAAGATCAACGGCGTCGACATCATCACCTTCAGCGATGACGATAAGATCACGCACTTCAAGGTGATGGTGCGTCCGCTGAAGGGAATCAATCTGCTGCACCGCCTGATGGGAGAGCAACTCGCCAAACAGTGACGTGCAGCTCGCGCGCCCGACGCCGTTTATGTCGCATCGGCTGACGGAAGATTTGCCGGACGGCTCGCTCGCTGGAATCTCCCGAACCGGATAAGGTCCTGCTTCCGGTACGTCACACAAAAATTTCATTTCGAACGCCTTCGTCACCCTTTGCCCCTGCCGGGAGAACACCATGCCGATCTACAAAGCCCCCGTGGAAGACGTCACCTTCCTGCTCAACGACGTGTTCCAGATCGATCGCTACGACAATCTGCCCGGCTTCACCGACGCCTCCGCCGACGTGCGCGAGGCGATCCTGGACGAGGCCGCAAAACTTTCCGAAAAAGTGCTGCAGCCGCTCAACCGTGTCGGCGATCTCGAAGGTTGCAAGCGGCATGACGACGGTTCGGTGACGACACCGAAGGGTTTCAAGGAAGCCTTCAAGCAGGTCGCCGAAGGCGGCTGGCTCGGTCTGTCGGCGCCAGCGGAATATGGCGGGCAGGGACTGCCGGTGACGCTGAGCCAGGTCGTCACCGAATTCCAGAGCGCGGCCAACATGGCGTTCTCGATGTATGGCGGCCTGACTATGGGCGCCACCGCGGCGCTGATGGTGCACGGCAAGCCCGAACAGAAGAAGATGTTCGTGCCGAAGATGGTGGCGGGCGAGTGGACCGGCACCATGAATCTCACCGAGCCGCAATGCGGCACGGATCTCGGTCTGTTGCGCACCAAAGCAGTGAAGCAGGCTGACGGCAGCTACAAGATCTCCGGCACCAAGATCTTCATCTCCGCCGGCGAGCACGACATGGTCGACAACATCATCCATCTGGTGCTGGCGCGGATCGAAGGCGCGCCTGCCGGCATCAAGGGCGTTTCGCTGTTCGTGGTGCCGAAGGTGATGGTCAATGCCGACGGCTCGCTGGGCGCACGCAATGGCGTGTCCTGCGGCTCGATCGAGCACAAGATGGGCATCCACGGCAATTCCACCTGCGTGATGAACTACGACAACGCCACCGGCTGGCTGATTGGCGAAGAGAACAAGGGCATGCAGGGCATGTTCGTGATGATGAACGAGGCCCGCCTCGGCGTCGCCGTGCAGGGGCTCGCGCAGTCCGAAGTCGCCTATCAGAACGCGGTCCAGTATGCGCGCGAGCGCCTGCAGGGCCGCTCGCTGACCGGCGCAAAGGATCCGGACAAGCCGGCCGATCCGATCATCGTGCATCCGGACGTACGCCGCGTGCTGCTCACGATCCGCGCCTTTAACGAGGCGGCGCGCGCCATGGTGGTGTGGACCGCGCTGAAGAGCGACGTCGCGCATCGTTCCGCCGATCCGAAGGACCGCGAGGCGGCCGACGACCACATGGGCCTGATGACGCCGATCATGAAGGGCGTGATGACCGATGTCGGTTTCTCCAACGCGGTGCTGGCGCAGCAGATGTATGGCGGCCATGGCTATATCGCCGAGCACGGCATGGAGCAGTTCGTGCGCGATGCCCGCATCGCCATGCTCTATGAGGGCGCTAACGGCATCCAGGCGCTCGATCTGGTCGGCCGCAAGCTGCCGCGCAACGGCGGCCGCGCAGCGATGGCGTTCTTCGGCGAGGTCGGCGCCTTCGCCAAGGAGCATGGCGGCGACGAGGCGATGCAGCCGTTCGTCACTCCGCTCTCGGCGGCCCTCGGCCATTTGCAGCAGGCCACCAGTTGGCTGATGCAGAACGCGATGACCAAGCCCGACAATGCCGGCGCCGCGGCCACTGACTACATGCAATTGTTCGGCCTCGTCGCCTTCGGCTTCATGTGGGCGCGGATGGCCAAAGTCGCTCAGGACAAGATTGCCGCCAGCGGCGCCACGCCCTATCTCTCCACCAAGCTGGTGACCGGCCGCTTCTTCATGGAGCGGATGCTGCCGGAAACCCATGTCCATCTTGCGCGCATCCAGAGCGGAAGCGCGACGACCATGGAATTGGCGGCGGAAGCGTTCTGAGATTTTCCACCGTTTCCCCGCCTATCGTCTATAATATTACGACTATCATACCGGGAGGGCGTCATGCCTGAGGCATATATCTACGATCACGTTCGCACCCCGCGCGGCCGCGGCAAGGCCGATGGCGCGCTCCACGAGGTCACCGCGCTGGCGCTGGCGACCGTGCCGCTGCAGGCGCTGAAGGAACGCAACAATCTGGCGGAGGACGTTGTCGATGACGTCATCCTCGGCGTGGTCGATCCGGTCGGCGAGGCCGGCAGCGATATCGCGCGCTTCGCGGCGCTGAAGGCGGGCCTCGGCGAAGCCGTGCCCGGCGTGCAGATCAGTCGCTTCTGCGCCTCCGGCCTCGACGCCGTGAATTTTGCCGCCGCCCAGATCATGGCCGGCCAGCATGACCTCGTGATCGGCGGCGGCGCGGAGTTGATGAGCCGCGTCGGCATCGGCGCTTCCGGCGGCGCCTGGCCGATGGATCCCTCAATGGCGGTACCTTCCTATTTCATGCCACAGGGCGTCTCGGCCGACCTGATCGCCACCAAGTATGGTTTCTCGCGCGACGATGTCGACGCCTACGCGGTGCAGAGCCAGCAGCGCGCCGCAAAGGCCTGGGACGAAGGCCGCTTCAACAAGTCGGTGGTGCCGGTCAAGGACATCAACGGTCTCACCATTCTGGCCAAGGACGAGCACATGCGCCCGACCACGACGATGCAGTCGCTCGGCCAGTTGCAGCCGTCGTTCGTCGTGATGGGCCAGATGGGCGGCTTCGACGCGGTGGCGATCCAGTCGCATCCCGAGGTCGAGAAGATCAACTATGTGCACCACGCCGGCAATTCCTCCGGGATTGTCGACGGCGCGGGCGCGGTGCTGCTCGGCAGCAAGGAAGCCGGCGTCAAGCACGGAATGAAGCCGCGTGCAAAAATCCGCGCGTTCGCCAATATCGGCTCGGAGCCCGCGATGATGCTGACCGGTCCGGTCGACGTCACCGAAAAGTTGTTCGAACGGTCCGGTATGAAGAAGTCGGACATCGACCTGTTCGAACTGAACGAAGCCTTTGCCTCGGTGGTGCTGCGCTACATGCAGGCTTTCGACATCGACCCGTCGAAGATCAACGTCAATGGCGGCGCGATCGCGCTCGGCCATCCGCTCGGCGCGACCGGGGCGATGATCCTCGGCACCGTGCTCGACGAACTGGAGCGGACCAACAAGTCGACCGCGCTGGTGACGCTGTGCATCGGCGGCGGCATGGGGACGGCGACGATTATCGAACGAGTGTAGCTGCCGTAGCTTCGTAGGGTGGGCAAAGCGAAGCGTGCCCACCATTGAATTCTCCGCAAGTGATGGTGGGCACGGCGCAAGTGCGCCTTTGCCCACCCTACGAGACCTACAAAATTCAACCGCCGCGCCTTTGATCGGCTGCCGGCATCGAGGGAGCAACCACCATGGCCTTCAAGAATTTCAAGCTAGAGACCGACGCCGACGGCATTGCGCTCGCCACCTGGGACATTCCCGGACGTTCGATGAACGTGCTGGACGAGACCTCCACCAGCGAACTCGAAGAGATATTGAAGCAGACCACGGCCGATGCCGCGGTGAAGGGCGTCGTCATCACCTCCGCCAAGGACGCGTTCTGTGCCGGCGCCGATCTTTCGATGCTGGAGGGCATGAACCAGGAATACGCCAAGGTCCTGAAAGAGAAGGGCGAGGAAGCCGCCAACCAGATGCTGTTCGAGCAGAGCCGGCGCTTCTCGCTGGTGCTGCGCGGCATCGAGACCTGCGGCAAGCCGTGGGCGGCCGCGATCAATGGGCTGGCGCTCGGCGGCGGTTTCGAGGTGACGCTGTGCTGCCACTACCGCGTGGCGGCCGAAAATCCCAAAACTCGCCTCGGCCTGCCTGAAGTGAAGGTCGGCCTGTTCCCCGGCGCTGGCGGCACCCAGCGTGTGCCGCGCCTGGTGCCGCCGCAGGACGCCATGACGATCCTGCTCAAGGGCGATCCGGTCACGGTCGAGAGGGCCAAGGCGCTCAATCTGATCCACGCCGTCGTGCCGGCGGCTGACCTGATCAAGGCGGCCAAGGACTGGATCAAGGGCGGCGGCAAGGCGGTCGCGCCGTGGGACGAAAAGGGCTTCAAGCTGCCGGGCGGACCGGTGTTCTCCAAGGCCGGCATGATGATGTTCCCGGCCGGCAACGCCATCTATCGCCGCGAGACCTACGACAATTATCCGGCTGCGCGCGCCATCATGAGCTGCGTCTATGAGGGCCTGCAGTTGCCGATCGACGCCGCGTTGCGCGTCGAGTTGCGCTACTTCACCAAGGTGCTGCGGTCCAAGGAAGCGGCGGCGATGATCCGCAGCCTGTTCCTGTCGATGCAGGAATTGAACAAGGGCGCGCGGCGTCCGCCAAACGTGCCGCCGACCAAGATCAAGAAAATCGCCGTGATCGGCGCCGGCTTCATGGGCGCCAGCGTCGGCTACGTCTCGGCGCGTGCCGGTCTCGATGTGGTGCTGATCGACCGCGACCAGGAGAGCGCCGACAAGGGCAAGGCGCACGCCAGGAGCGTCATCGACGGTCTCATCGCCAAGGGCCGCGCCAAGCCGGCCGAGGCCGATGCCATCATGTCGCGCATCACGCCGACCGCGGACTACGCCACGCTCGGGGATTGCGACCTCGTGATCGAGGCCGTGTTCGAGGACCGCAAGGTCAAGGCAGATACCTTCGCCAAGGCGCAGCAATACCTCAAGCCGGACGCGATCTTCGCCTCCAACACCTCGACGCTGCCGATTACGTCGCTGGCCGAGAGCTTCAAGGAGCAGGGCAAGTTCGTCGGCATCCACTTCTTCTCGCCGGTCGATAGGATGATGCTGGTGGAAATCATCCTCGGCAAGAATACCGGCGACGTCGCACTCGCCACCGCCCTCGATTATGTCAGGGTGATCGGCAAGACGCCGATCGTGGTCAATGATTCCCGCGGCTTCTACGCCAACCGCTGCGTCGGCCGCTACATCGCCGAAGGCAACGAGATGTTCCTCGAAGGCGTGCCGCCTGCGATGATCGAGAACTGCGCGAAGATGGCCGGCATGCCGGTCGGCCCGCTGTCGTTGTCGGATGAAGTCGCCCTCGACCTCGGCCTCAAGGTCATCAAGGCGACCGAAGCCGATCTCGGCCCCAACTCGATCAACCCGGACCAGAAGAAGCTGATGGTGGAACTGGTCGAGAAGCAGGGCCGTCTGGGCCGCAAGAACAGCAAGGGCTTTTACGACTATCCCGAAAAGGGCAAGGGCCAGAAGAGCCTGTGGCCGGGACTGTCAGCGCTGCAGCCCAAGCAGCTCGATCCGGATACGCTCGACATCGAGGAGCTGAAGCAGCGTTTCCTGGTGGTGCAGGCGGTGGAAGCCGCGCGCACGGTCGAGGACCACGTCATCACCGATCCGCGCGAGGCCGATGTCGGCTCGATCCTCGGTTTCGGCTTCGCGCCGTTCACCGGCGGCACGCTGTCCTATATCGACTTCATGGGCGCGCGGAAATTCGTCGAGCTGTGCCACAAGCTAGAGGCGAAATACGGCGCGCGCTTCACCCCGCCGAAACTGCTGGAAGACATGGCGGCGAAGGGCGAGACCTTCTACGGCAGGTTCGCGCCGAAGAAGGCGGCGTAAGGCGGCTGCGAAAAATCCATCGTCGTCCCTGCGAACGCAGGGACCCATAACCACCGGCGGTGATTGGTTCGCAAGCTATTGCCTCCGGCGCTCAATCGATAGATCACGCGGTATGGGTCCCTGCGTTCGCAGGGACGACGTCAAGAAAAAGGGCCGGATCATCGATCCGGCCCTTTCCATATTCGCTGTTCGCAAGAACTCACGCCGCCTTCATCAGCCCTTCCTTGGTCAGCGCTTCCTGCACCTTCGGGCGCGCGCCGACGCGCGCCTTGTAGTCCATCAGGTTGGAGAGATGAGCGAGATCCCATTTCATCCGTTCGGCCCATGACAGCATCGTGAACATGTAGCCGTCGGCGACTGAAAACTGCTTGCCCATCAGGTAGTCTTTGCCGGCCAACTCGCCGTCGACGTACTTGAACTTGCCTATCGCCCGGTCCTTGAAGAAGGCCTTGGCGTCATCAGACAGCGCCGGGGCGAACTGCGGACCGAGGTTCTTGTGCAACTCACTGTTGATATAAGTGAGCCAGGCCTGCAGCTTGTAGCGATCGGCATGATCGCGGCTGGGGGCCAGCTTCTTGTCCGCAGCCTTGTCGGCGATCATCTGGACGATGACCGGCCCCTCGGTAATCACTTCGCCCGAATCAAGCGCCAGCGCCGGCACCTGGCCCTTCGGGTTGATCTTCAAAAAATCGTCACCGTTCTCCAGCTTCTTGGCGCGGAGGTCGACTTTGACGAGGTCATAGGGCAGACCGGCCTCGAGAAGCGCGATATGGGGGGATAGCGAGCAAGCGCCTGGGGAATAATACAATTTCATCGGCTTTTCCTTCCCTCGTAATCTATTGACCGGCTGACTAAATGCATCTGCATGAAATAGTCAAGATTGATGCAGCTGCATTTAGTAGGGTACACTAACGTGTGAATATGGACCGAAGCATGAAACGCAAACCATCGACCGAGGCGACCGCCGCCTGGATCCGCCTGATGCGGGTGCAGAGCCGGGTGCTCGATGCCGTCGAGCAGGATCTGAAGAAAGCGGGCTATCCGCCGCTGGCCTGGTATGACGCGCTGCTGGAACTGTCGCGCGCGCCGTCCGGCGAGATGCGCCCGGTGGAACTGGAAAAGCAGATGCTGATCCCGCAATACTCCACCTCGCGGCTGATCGACCGGCTGGTTGATGAGGGGCTGGCGGCGCGGCGCGAATGCAAGATCGACAAGCGCGGCCAGTTCGTCGAGATCACCGAGACCGGCCGCGAGCTGCAGAAGAAAATGTGGAGCGCCTATTCGGCGGCGATCGAAAAGCATGTCGGCTCCAAATTGTCCGATGTCGATGCCATGAAGCTCTGCGGTCTGCTCGACCGGCTGGGCTGCTCCTGCTCCGAGGTCAAGACAGCCGCCGCCCGCGACGGCCTTCCGGCGCGATGACCACCCTGATATTTTTCGTTGTTGCGGACGATGCCGTCCGCATTCCCTTGGCCACACGGCGCTTTCGGTCGAATCGCCAGACATCCGGATTTTTTCATGGCGCGTGACCAGATCGATATGACGCCGCTGCAATCGCGCGACGAACTCGTCGCGTGGTTCGAGGCCGGCAGCAAGCCGCCGTCCGAATTTCGCATCGGCACCGAACACGAGAAGACCCCGTTCACGCTGGAGGGCCGTCAGCCCGTGCCGTACGAAGGCGCGCGCGGCATCGGCGCGCTGCTCGAAGGCATGCAGCTTCTGCTCGGCTGGGAGCCGATCATGGAAGGCGGCAACATCATCGGCCTCTACGACGTCACCGGCGGCGGCGCGATTTCGCTGGAGCCGGGCGGCCAGTTCGAATTGTCCGGGGCGCCGGTCGAGACCGTGCACCAGACCCAGGCCGAACTGATGGCGCATCTGGCGCAGGTGCGCGAGATCGCGACCCCCTTGGGTATCGGCTTTCTCGGGCTCGGCATGACGCCATCCTGGTCGCGGTCACAGATTCCTGTGATGCCCAAGGGCCGCTACAAGATCATGACCAACTACATGCCGAAGGTCGGCCAGTACGGCATCGACATGATGTTCCGGACCTGCACGGTGCAAACCAATCTCGACTTCTCCTCCGAAGCCGACATGGTCAAGAAGCTCCGGGTCTCGCTGGCGTTGCAGCCGATCGCGACCGCCTTGTTCGCCAATTCGCCGTTCACCGAAGGCAAGCCCAACGGCTACCTCACGTTCCGCTCCGAGATCTGGCGCGACACCGATAACGCGCGCTCCGGCATGCTGCCATGGGCGTTCGAAGACGGCATGGGCTTCGAGCGCTATGTCGACTACGCGCTCGACGTTCCCATGTATTTCGTCAAGCGCGGCGACACCTATATCGATGTCGCCGGTTCCTCGTTCCGCGCCTTCTTCGAGGGCCGCAACAACTCGCTTCCGGGCGAGCGCCCGACGCTGTCGGACTGGGCCAACCATCTGTCGACGATTTTTCCGGAAGTCCGGCTCAAGCGCTATCTGGAAATGCGCGGCGCCGATGGCGTGCCATGGGGCCGGCTGCCGGCGCTGCCGGCGTTCTGGGTCGGGCTGTTGTATGACGATCAGAGCCTGAACGCGGCCTGGGATCTGGTCAGCCACTGGACCGCGCAGGAGCGCCAGGCCTTGCGCGACGACGTGCCGCGCTTCGGCTTCAAGGCCCGGATCCGGGATCGCTATTTGTTCGAGATCGCCCGGGAGTGCCTGACGTTGTCCCATGCCGGCCTGCGTCGGCGTGGCCGGATCGATCAACTCGGCCGCGACGAGAGCCGCTACCTCGAACCGCTGGAGCACATCCTGGAGTCGGGCCGCACCCCTGCGGAAGAGATGCTGAACAAGTTCAACGGCGCGTGGGGCGGTTCCGTCGAGCCCGCCTATCAGGAATACGCGTTCTGACCTGAGGGGTTGCCTGACGTTTGGGCTGTTCATCCACCGTACAGGTTGATGGCGCTCAAATGGCAGCCCGGAAGGGCAGGGGGTGGGACGGCTTTTGGTGGCCGCCCCGCACTGGAAACGCGTACTCGAAAGCAACCCGCGAATGGGGACTGGTCGCCTGCTCAGGGCGTGTCTGGTGATGCTCGCCTTTTTGGCGGCAGTCGCATCCGCGCGTCCGGCGCTGGCGCAGGCCAATTTCGACCGGCCCGGCGGCGACTATCTCAGCGCGCCCGTGACCTCGGGCGATCCGGCCGAATGCGCGCTGGTGTGCGAGCGCGACCGCCGCTGCCGCGCCTGGACCTTCAGCTATCCGACCGACCTCGCCAACCGCGCGGTGTGCTGGCTCAAGAGCAACGTGCCGGCGCGCGTGCAGAGCGATTGCTGCGTCTCCGGCGTCCGCGGCGCCGGCGTGCTCGAACGGCGCAACGATGCGATCGAAACCTCGATCGACCGCTTCGGCGGCGACTACAAGAGCTTCGATCTCAAGAGCGGCGACGGCGACGACGCCTGCAAGGCCGCCTGCGCCGCCGACAACAAATGCCGCGCCTGGACCTACGCCCGGCCGGGCTACGCCGGCAAGGAGGCGCAGTGTTTTCTGAAGAAGGACATCAAGCCGCCGCGAAGGAAGGCGGGGTTTACTTCGGGGGTGGTGCGGTAGAGGCGGCATCAGGTCGTGCGGCATACACCGCCGTCGTCCCGGGCTTGAGCCGGGACCCATAACCACTGAACGCAGTTGTGTAGCCAGGACGTCGGCCATTCTGCACTATCGATAGATCACGCGGTATAGCGTCCCGGCGTTCGCCGGGACGACGATGGGCGGTGAGGAATTGATGTTGGTCCATGGGAAGGGCCGTCACAACTATTAGACCCTCATGGTGAGGAGGCGCATTCGCGCCGTCTCGAACCATGCGGCCCCGCTAGTGCCATTCATCCTTCGAGACGCACGCTGATGCGTGCTCCTCAGGATGAGGTCTCACAGTGGTGTGCTCAGCCCACCCTACAAATCCGCGTCAAACTCCTTCACCGCCTTCTTCGACGCAAGCGTGCGCCAGTGCCGCCGCAGCAGCGGTTCGACGATAGCGCGGCTGGCCTTCGAGAGGCGGATCAGCACCATCGGGTAATCGCGGTAATGGTCGGTGAAGTAAAACACCTTCGGCCGGCTTTCCACCAGCATCGCGCGCTCGTCTTGCGGTACGCCGGGCATCACGAGGCTGTCGCCGTCTTCTTTCAGCCGCGCCAGCATCTTCTTGCGCACTTTCAGGGCCGGCGTGCCGTAGGAGGTGCCGTCTTCGACTTCGGGCCAGGCGAGCGCAAGTTTCCGGATGTCGTCGAAGGTCATCCGGGTTACGCCATTCGCCTCACTGCACCGACGTAAAAAACCGCGCCAGGCGGAAACCCGATAGCCACGTATATACCGGCTGGCTGCGCATGCCGAGATCCCAGGAGCCGACCACGGCGTCGGCGCGGCCGATCAGATTGTCGATCGGCAGCAGGCCCACGCCACCGTCGCGGACCGCAACGCGGCTGTCGGCAGAATTGTCCCTGTTGTCGCCGAGCACGAACAGTTGGCCTGCCGGCACCGTCACCTCGGGCGTGTTGTCGAGCCGGCCGTTGTCGCGCATCTTGAAGATCGCATGGGTGACGCCGTTCGGCAGCGTCTCGACGAAGCGATAGGCGCGTTCGGTGTTGCCGCGATCGTCTTCCGCCTCACCCATTCCGTCCGGCTTCAGCGCGGCGGCGTGGTCGTTGATGAAGAGCTGGCCCTGCCGCAACTGGATGCGGTCGCCCGGCAATCCCACCACGCGCTTGACCCAGGCCTGCGAGCGGTCGCCGGGCCAGCGGAACACGACGACGTCGCCGCGCTTGGGCGTATCGCCGAACAGGCGGCCGGTCTCGGGCAGCGTGATCTGGATCGGCAGCGACGCCGCGCCGTAACCGTAGGGGAATTTCGACGCCACCAGCGCGTCGCCGATCAGAAGCGTCGGCTCCATCGAGCCGGACGGCACGTAAAATGGCTCGGCGATCGCGCCCTTGGCAACGAACACGACGGCGACGATCGCAGCGAGCTGCACGGCCTGCGCGCGCCAGCTCGAAGGCTTGCCGGCAGAGACTTCCTTCTCGCTTACGATCTTCTCGTCGCTCACTAGCCCGTTCCTCCGACCGTGATCTTTTCCATCCGCAGCGTCGGCTGGCCGACGCCGACAGGCACGCCCTGGCCGTTCTTGCCGCAGGTGCCGATGCCGGTGTCGAGCGCCAGATCGTTGCCGACCATGGTGATGCGATGAAGATCGGTCGGCCCGTTGCCGATCAGCATCGCGCCCTTCAAGGGCGCGCCGAGCTTGCCGTTCTCGATCTTGTAGGCCTCGGTGCACTGGAACACATATTTGCCCGAGGTGATGTCGACCTGGCCGCCGCCGAAATTGGCGGCGTAGATGCCGTTCTTAACGGAGGCGAGAATTTCCGCTGGGTCGCGCTGGCCGGCCAGCATGTAGGTGTTGGTCATGCGCGGCATCGGCACGTGGGCATAGCTCTGGCGGCGGCCGTTGCCGGTCGGCTTCATGTTCATCAGCCGCGCGTTCTGGCGGTCCTGCATGTAGCCGACCAGGATGCCGTCCTCGATCAGAACCGTGCGGTTGGTCGGCGTGCCCTCGTCGTCGATCGAAAGAGAACCACGCCGCGAGGCCATGGTGCCGTCATCGACGACGGTAACGCCCTTGGCCGCGACTTGCTTGCCCATCAGTCCAGCAAAGGCCGAGGTCTGCTTGCGGTTGAAGTCGCCTTCGAGGCCATGGCCGACCGCCTCATGCAACATCACCCCGGGCCAGCCGGCGCCCAGCACCACGTCCATTTCGCCGGCGGGGGCGGGGACCGATTCCAGATTGACCAGCGCCTCGCGGATCGCGCCGTCGGCGGCCTCGCGCCACGCCTTGGTTTCGATGAAGCGCGCATAACCCTCGCGGCCGCCATAACCCTTGCTGCCGCTCTCCTGCCGGTCGCCTTGCCCTGCGACCACCGAAATATTGACCCGCACCAGCGGGCGAATGTCGCGATAGCTTTCGCCGTCGGGGCGGAGGATTTCGATCACCTGCCAGGTGGCGCCCAGGCTGATGGAGGCCTGCCGCACCCGCGGATCCTTGTCGCGCACATAGGCGTCGATCTCGGCCAGCAGCTTGACCTTGGCCTCGAAGCCCGGCGCATCCAGCGGATTGTCGTCGCCATAGAGCCGCACATTGGTGTGGGCGGGAGCAGCGGCAAAATGGCCGCTATAGCCGCCGCGCACCGCCGCGACCGCATCCGCCGCGCGGACCAGCGCCGGCAGCGAAACGTCGGAGGCATGCGCATAGCCGACCACATCGTCCTTCACCGCGCGCAGGCCAAATCCCTGCGAGGTGTCATAGGTGGCCTGCTTCAGCCGGCCATTGTCGAAACCGAGCGCTTCGGTCTGGCCATACTCCAGAAACAGCTCGCCATCATCGGCCCCCGCCAGCCCCCGTGTGATCTCGCGACGAACGGCATCGCGGTCGAGATTGGCGCGGTCGAGCAGGGAGGTTGTGGCTGGATTGGTCATCGGTCAGTCCGTTCTCCAGGAATTTGGTTCAAGATAATGGTTTCCGAGCCGTTCTGCGAGGGGTGGCAGGACACAAGGACCGCCGCGATGCCGTTCAGGTCGATCACGTCTGTGAAAGCAGGATACCGGGCGGTCCTGTTCCGGTGCGGGAATTTGTGCTACTATTGCAGGATGAATTATCAGCAGATCATCTCCATCGAACCAGGCAAGCGGGGCGGTCGCCCGTGCATACGCCACATGCGGATCGCCGTGGCGGATGTGCTGGGCTGGCTCGCTGCGGGCCGCACCCATCAGCAAATTCTCGACGATTTTCCGGAATTGACCGAGAACGACATTCGAGCCTGCCTGGCGTATGCGGCCGACCGTGAAAGGCGACTGGTCACCGCGCCGATATGAAATTGCTGTTCGACCAGAACCTCAGCTTCAAACTATGCCGGTTGATCGCTGACACGTTTCCGGAGTCGAGCCATGTGGGCGTTTCGGGTCTGTCGGAAGCCGGTGATCGCGAAGTCTGGGAGTATGCCAAAGCCAACGGGTTCGCGATCGTTTCTCAGGACGCTGACTTCGCCGAAATGGCGACCTTGTTGGGTTCGCCGCCAAAAGTAATCTGGTTACGGGTTGGAAATCAATCGACCGAGGTCATTTCAGTCCTGCTTCAACATCACGCCGAACTCATCTCGGCATTCGGGGAGGACACTGGCGCGGCTTGTCTGGAAATCTACTAGTTCAACAAGCATCGTTCCCCCTCACGGCAACTTGTCATACCCCTCGCCCAGCCCATTCAGGCTGAGCGGAAAGCCAATTCCCTCTTCCGGCGTCTCGAAAATAATGAACGTCGCCGTCTTCGCCCCCCGAAGCTGCCCGAGCAGCTTCTCGTCCATCACCACCTCGGCTACGCAGCCATTCGGCAGGCAGCGCACAAACCCGGCCCGCCCCACATCCTGATTATCCAGCTTCAGCCCGAGCCCCGACGGCAGCAGCACGCCCAAGGGTGCCACCACCCGCATCAGCTTGCTCTTCTGGTCGGCGGTTTTCAGCACGATCACGGTCAGGCCGGCGTTGGAACGGTCTTCGGCTACCACGCTCTGGATCAGGGCGCATTGCTCGCCCTGGGAGCCCGGCGGGGTGTCGCAGCGGATCTGCCAGTCGCCATGGACCGACCGCACCGCGCCCTGCGCGCTGGCCGCCTCGGCCAGGCCGAACAGGAATGCCACAGCGAGCAGGCCGGCGAGCCAGCGGGCTGGTTCCCGGCCGCATCGCGCCTGATATTTTGAACGCCCCATCCGGGTCGATCCTCTTGCGATTTCCGGCGACGCCGGTGAAATTTCCGGCTCAGGCCGGTGAGCTTGCATTGTAACTGGACCTATCCGGACTGATACGCAATGAGGGCGCCTTGAAGGCGGCCCGCGGTCAATCCGCGCGGTCTGGGACTTGTCCGGTCCCCTTGCGCGTCCCGCGAATCAGGCCGCCCGGGACCGCTATCCCTGTGCCTACATCCGGCAATCGGGCTGTCAAGCGCCGGGGCCCCGCAACGCGGCGGATTTTGCCTGATTTGCCTGGAAAATCCGACATCCGCCGAATAGCAGGTGACGCATGGCCTGGTGCCTTACTACTGCATTGCGAGCGCCTTGGAATTATGGTTTGAGAGGCTGGATTTCGACGCGTTCTAACGATCTGGCCCGAGTACTTTCGAAGGTGGACTTCCAAAGTACCTCCGATTGGCCGTTTGTGAGGGCGGATCGTGCGGCATTCTTCGCCATTCGGCGGGAGTGCTTTGGGGACTTAATTCAAGGGAGCGCGTGCGGCATGAAGATGTCGAGTGGCCAGATGGGCCGACGATTGCTGGGGTTGATGGTAGCGGGCATGGCGCTCGCCACAGGCGGGGCGGCCTTTGGGGCGCAGCCCAAGCCGTGGGAAATGACGCTGCAGGAAGCCGCCACCCCGGTGATGGAAAACATCATCAGCTTCCATAATCTGCTGCTGTGGATCATCACGATCATCACTTTGTTCGTGCTGGCGCTTCTGGTCATCGTGGCGGTGAAGTTCAACGCCAAGGCCAATCCGGTCCCCTCCAAGACCACCCACAACACGCTGATCGAGGTGGCCTGGACGCTGATCCCGGTGCTGATCCTGGTCGCCATCGCGGTGCCGTCGTTCCGCCTGCTGTTCCAGCAGCTCGACATCCCCAAGGCCGACCTGACGGTGAAGGCCACCGGCAAGCAATGGTACTGGAGCTATTCCTATCCCGATAACGGCAAGTTCGAGTTCAATTCGCTGCTGGCGGCCGACAAGCAGCCGCGCCTGCTCGGCGTCGACAACGAGATGGTGGTGCCGGTCAACAAGGTGATCCGGGTCCAGACCACCGGCGCCGACGTCATCCACGCGTTCGCGGTGCCGTCGTTCGGCATCAAGATCGAACTCGATCCCCGGCCGCCTGAACGAGACCTGGTTCAAGGCCACCAAGACCGGCATGTATTACGGCCAGTGCTCCGAGCTGTGCGGCAAGGACCACGCCTTCATGCCGATCGCGGTTCGGGTCGTCGAAGACCAGGAATTCGCGGCCTGGGTTGAGACCGCGAAGAAAAAGTTTGCGACCAATCCGGCGAACACGTTCGCTTCGACCAGCGGTCAGGCCACGCAGTAAGGCGCGGCCAGGCGGCGAGCTAAGCGACAAGCCAACGGACAAGGGCGACGGGACCTGAATAAGGTCCGAAAAGGGACTGCAAGGCAGGATTTCAAAATGGCAACGACCGCAGCGACGCACCACGATCACGCCCATGATGACCACGCCCATGCCAATCCGACCGGATGGCGGCGCTGGGTCTATTCGACGAACCATAAGGACATCGGCACGATGTACCTTATCTTCGCAATCTTCGCGGGCTGCATCGGTGCGGCGATGTCGATCGCGATCCGTATCGAACTGATGTATCCCGGCGTCCAGTTCTTCCACGAATCCCACACCTACAATGTGTTCGTGACCTCGCACGGCTTGATCATGATCTTCTTCATGGTGATGCCGGCGATGATCGGCGGCTTCGGCAACTGGTTCGTGCCGCTGATGATCGGCGCGCCCGACATGGCGTTCCCGCGCATGAACAACATATCGTTCTGGCTGCTGCCGGCCTCCTTTGCGCTGCTCCTGATGTCGACCTTCGTCGAGGGCGAGCCGGGCGCCAACGGCGTCGGCGCGGGCTGGACCATCTACGCGCCGCTGTCGACCTCGGGCCATCCGGGACCGGCGGTGGATTTTGCGATCCTGTCGCTGCATCTGGCCGGCGCCTCGTCGATCCTCGGCGCCATCAACTTCATCACCACGATCTTCAACATGCGCGCGCCGGGCATGACCCTGCACAAGATGCCGCTGTTCGTCTGGTCGATCCTGGTGACGGTTTTCCTGCTGCTGCTGTCGCTGCCGGTGCTCGCCGGCGCCATCACCATGCTGCTCACCGACCGTAACTTCGGCACCACCTTCTTCGCCGCGGACGGCGGCGGCGACCCGCTGCTGTTCCAGCATCTGTTCTGGTTCTTCGGCCATCCCGAAGTGTACATCCTGATCCTGCCCGGCTTCGGCATGATCAGCCAGATCGTCTCGACCTTCTCGAAGAAGCCCGTGTTCGGCTATCTCGGCATGGCCTACGCCATGGTCGCGATCGGCGGCATCGGATTCGTAGTGTGGGCGCACCACATGTACACGGTCGGCATGTCGTCGGCGACGCAGGCCTATTTCGTCGCCGCCACCATGGTGATCGCGGTGCCGACCGGCGTGAAGATCTTCTCCTGGATCGCCACGATGTGGGGCGGCTCGATCGAGTTCAAGACGCCGATGCTGTGGGCGATCGGCTTCATCTTCCTGTTCACGCTCGGTGGCGTCACCGGCGTCGTGCTGGCAAACGCGGGCGTCGACCGCGTGCTGCAGGAAACCTATTACGTCGTCGCGCACTTCCACTACGTGCTCTCGCTCGGCGCCGTGTTCGCGATCTTCGCCGGTTGGTACTACTGGTTCCCGAAGATGTCGGGCTACATGTACTCGGAAGCCATCGGCAAGGCGCACTTCTGGTTCACCTTCATCGGCGTCAACCTGGTGTTCTTCCCGCAGCACTTCCTCGGCCTGTCGGGCATGCCGCGCCGCTATGTCGACTATCCCGATGCGTTTGCCGGCTGGAATCTGGTGTCTTCGCTCGGTTCGTACGTTTCCGGCTTCGGCGTCCTGATCTTCATCTACGGCGTGGTCGATGCCTTCGCGAAGAAGCGCGTGGCTGAGGCCAATCCGTGGGGCGCTGGCGCCACCACGCTGGAATGGACGCTGCCGTCGCCGCCGCCCTTCCACCAGTTCGAAGTGCTGCCGCGCGTCCAGTAAACGACTGTTCGCGGCGCGCAAATGTTGCGCGCCGCGGTTTTAGTGAAGCGAGATAAATCTTGTCGGTAGTCGATCACAACGCCATCGATGCTCTCCCCCGGATTTCCGAGGCGGAAGTCGGTGACTACCTCGCGCTGCTGAAGCCGCGGGTGATGTCGCTCGTGATCTTTACAGCACTGGTCGGGTTCTTCATTGCCCCGGGCCATGTCCATCCGGTGATCGCCTTCACTTCGATCCTCTGCATAGCGGTCGGGGCGGGCGCTTCGGGCGCGATGAACATGGCCTATGAAGGCGACATCGACGCGCTGATGTCGCGCACCGCCAACCGGCCGATCCCGCGCGGGCGTATCACCTCTGGCGAGGCGATGGCGTTCGGCCTGATCCTGTCGTTCTTTTCGGTGCTGACGCTCGGCATCCTCGTCAACCTGCTGGCCGGCGCGCTGCTGGCGTTCACGATCTTCTTCTACGTGGTGGTCTACACGATGTGGCTGAAGCGCTGGACCGCGCAGAACATCGTGATCGGCGGCGCTGCAGGCGCGTTGCCGCCTGTCGTGGCGTGGGCCGCTGCCACCGGCTCGCTGGCGATGGAGCCGCTGCTGCTGTTCCTGATCATCTTCTTCTGGACGCCGCCGCATTTCTGGGCGCTGGCGCTGTTTCGTTCCGACGACTATGCCCGCGCCGGCGTACCGATGCTGCCGGTCGTTGCCGGGCCCGATGCGACGCGGCTGCAGATCCTGCTCTACACCATCGTGCTGGTCGCGGTCGCGGCCGCGCCCTGGCCGCTCGGTTATTTCGACGCGATCTACGGCGTCACCTCGCTGATGCTCGGCGCCGGCATGATGTGGCTGGCCATCGAGGTCTACCGCCACCGCGAAGGCAAGCAGGCCCAGCGCGCCACGCGCCGGCTGTTTGCCTTTTCGATCCTTTATCTGTTCGCGCTGTTTGCGATACTCCTGCTCGAGGTCGTGGTCCGCGCGGTCGCACCGGCGGTCCGCGCGGCCGTGCCTCTGTTCGGGTAGGGGGCGCATGGCGAACACATGGACGACAATCGGAAACCAAATGGAATCGTCCTCACCGAGGCGCAGAAAAGAAGCCGCCGCCAGCGCTCGATCGCCATTGCGCTCGCGCTCGGCGTCCTCGTCGTGCTGTTCTTTGCCGTCACCATGGTCAAGGGGCCGGCTGTTCTCGTCCGGCCGATGTGATTGAGATGGAAAACACACCGCAAACGCACAAGACGGTGACGGGGGATGGCAACGTCTCTTCGCGCCGCACGCTGACGCGTGATGCGGTGGTCGCCTCGATCTGCGGTTTCGTCGTGGTGCTCATGGTCGGCGCGTCCTATGCCGCCGTGCCGTTTTACGACTGGTTCTGCCGCGCCACCGGTTTCAACGGTACCACCCAGGTCGCGACCTCGGCGCCGTCGGATGCGCCGCTGGGGCGCAAGATCGCGGTGCGGTTCGATGCCAATGTCGGCCCCGGCCTGCCCTGGAAGTTCGAGCCCGAGCAGAACGAGATCGAGGTCCGGATCGGCGAGGTCGTCACTGTATTTTACACCGTGACCAACCAGGCCGCGCGCGCCACCACCGGGGTCGCCGCCTACAATGTCGCACCGCTGACGGTCGGCGCCTATTTCCAGAAGATCAACTGCTTCTGCTTCACCGAACAGACCATGGGTCCGGGCGAGAAGCGCGAGATGCCCGTGGTGTTCTACGTCGATCCGCAGCTTGCCAAGGACAGCGAGAACGACGGCCTGAACACCATCACGCTATCCTATACGTTCTATCCCGTGCGCGAGACCACGCCGAAGCCGGTTGCGGCCGGCGAAGCCGACAAGCGCAAGGGAAATTTGTGACCTCAGCGAATTCCGCGTGAGCGGAATTTCGCGATATGTTGAGACGAATATGTGCCGAAGGGAACGGCACGCCTAACGGAGATACCGCAATGGCTACGGCGCACGCGAAGCACCACGACTATCACCTCGTCGATCCGAGCCCGTGGCCGGTGGTCGGCTCGATCTCGGCCTTCGTCATGGCGATAGGCGCGATCACCTGGATGCATCACATGACCGCCGCGGCCCCGGTCATTTTCGGCATCGGCACCATCGGCGTGCTCTACACCATGGCAAGCTGGTGGGGCGACGTGATCCGCGAAGCCCAGTACAAGGGCGACCACACCCGCGTGGTGCAGATCAGCCACCGCTACGGGATGATCCTGTTCATCGCCTCCGAGGTGATGTTCTTCGTCGCCTGGTTCTGGGCCTTCTTCAATTCCGCGCTGTTCCCGGCGGATGCCGTCCATGCCACCCGCGATGCCGTGTTCGGCTGCGGCCCGGGAACGGCGATGGGCGCCTGCAGCGTGCCGGGCACCTGGCCGCCGAAGGGCATCGAGACCTTCGACCCCTGGCATCTTCCGCTGCTCAACACGTTGCTGCTGCTGACCTCGGGCACGACAGTCACCTGGGCGCATCACGCGCTGCTCGAGGACGACCGCCAGGGCCTGAAATACGGCCTGATCCTCACCGTGCTGCTGGGCGCCGCCTTCACCTGCGTGCAGGCCTATGAATACGCCCACGCCACCTTCCACTTCTCCGGCAACGTCTACGGCGCGACCTTCTTCATGGCGACCGGCTTCCACGGCTTCCACGTGCTGGTCGGCACCGTGTTTCTGCTGGTCTGTCTGTTGCGCACCTATGCCGGCCACTTCACCTCGAAACAGCACCTCGGCTTCGAATTCGCCGCCTGGTACTGGCACTTCGTCGACGTGGTGTGGCTGTTCCTGTTCATCTGCATCTATGTCTGGTTCCGCGGCGCGGGAGCCGTGGCCGGCGGGCACTGATACAGGCTTGATGTGCTACAAGGGGGCGGCCGGAAGGTCCGCCCCTTTTGTTTTCTTTTCCTTCTCCCCTTGTGGGAGAAGGTGGCGCGAAGCGCCGGATGAGGGGTTCCATCCGCGAATTCAAACGTGAGAGGTTTGTTCGCGGAGAAAACCCCTCACCCGTCTCGAATGAGCTTCCGCTCATTCGATCCACCCTCACCCACAAGGGGTGAGGGGGAGGGCAGTGCATGACAGATTACGCGGCAACCACCGTCACCCAGAGCGCACTGCGCGGCATCGCCTGCCGCTGCCCGCGTTGCGGCAAGGGCAAGCTCTATGCAGGCTTCCTCGACCTGCGGCCGAACTGCGAGGCGTGCGGGCTCGACTACGCCTTTATCGATGCCGGCGACGGGCCTGCGATCTTCATCATCATGCTGGCGGGCGCCATCGTGGTAACAGCGGCGCTGATCGTCGAAATCAAGTACCAGCCGCCGTTCTGGCTGCATGCGGCGCTGTGGCTGCCGTTGATCGTGGCGACCACGCTGCTGCCGCTGCGCTCGATGAAGTCGCTGTTGATCGCGCTGCAGTTTCACCACAAGGCGGCGCCCGGGCGGCTGATCGACCGCGAGCCGAAATGAGCGGTGTCTCGTCACGGCGGCCGGCGGTCACCGGTTTCGCCATCTTCACGCTGCTGATGGTGATGGCCTTCATCGGCCTCGGGATCTGGCAATTGCAGCGCCGGGTCGAAAAGCACGCGCTGATCGCGATGCTGAACGAGCGGCTTGCGGCAGCACCCGAAGCGCTGCCGGCGTCGTCGCAGTGGGGTTCGCTTAGCGCAGCCAAAGACGAATTCCGCCGTGTCGGCTTCACCGCGACCTACGCGCCGTTGCCGGATGCGATGGTCTACAGCTCCGGCTCGGCCGTCCGCGCGGACGTCTCAGGCCCGGGCACCTGGGCGTTCCTGCCGGCGCAACTCGCCGACGGCAACTCGGTCGTGGTCAATACCGGCTTCGTCCAGAACACGATGCAGGATCGCAACCAGCAGGATCGCGCCGTCGGCCGGCTGATCACAGGCGATCCTGTCGAGCTCACCGGCTACATCCGGTTTCCCGAAAGCGCCGGTACGCTGACGCCGCCGGAGAACACTGCCAAACGGCTCTGGTTCACCCGCGATCATCTCGCGATGACGCGCGCGCTGGGCTGGAGCGAGGCGCGCAAGACCATCGCGCCGTTCTACATCGATCTGGAAGCGCCGGTGCCCGAGAGCGGCATTCCAAAGCCCGGTCCGCTCTCGGTGCATCTGAAGGACGATCACCTGCAATACGCCATCACCTGGTTTACGCTGGCATTCGCAGTCGTCATTGCCTTCGGCGTGTGGTGGCGCGGGCAGCGTCGAGCCTGAGTTTTCGGTGTCGTTCCCGTAGTCAACCGGATGGTGTGGGGAACCTTTGTTCCCCACAATCGTTGCAGTTCCAACCTGCGTATCGGGTAACAGGCCGTTCAGTGTCCATTCAAGACGATCGCCATATTCCGCCAGCCGCGACGGCGCTCGAGGCCAAATATATTGGCGCGGACGGGATGGCCGATTTGCCCGATGATTTCGATCAGGTTGCGCTGGTGGTCGACTGGCTCGACGCATGCCGGAATCGCGACCTCGCGGCCTTGCTCGACCTTTATGCCGACGATGCGAAGCTCGAATGCCAGTGCGGCGAAGCCGAGGTCAGCCAGGGTCGCGCCGAACTCAAATCCTATTGGCGGCCACGCCTCAACGCGCGCGCCCCGACCGCTTTCGGGTTGGAAGAAATCACGCCGGCCGCCGGGAGCGTCGTGCTCGACTATCTGAGCTACGAAGGCGAGCCTGTCCGCATCGCATTCACCTTTACGCGCGACGGCAAGATCCAGCGCACCTCCTGCGCGCCTGCAGAACAGACGCAGCGCTAGCCGGCCGCCGGCGTTGCGGGTCAGGCGGACTGACTACCATCTTCTTCTGCAGTTCGTGCGCGCGATGCGGCATCGCTCAGCGGAAGCCGGCAACGCACGCAGGTGCGGCCTTCCTCGCGCAGCAATTCGAGTGTTCCGCTCAGTGCCCGCGCCCGCTCCAGCATTCCCGTCAATCCCCGGCCGAAAATCTGATCCGCGTCAAAGCCGATGCCGTCATCGGATATTTCCACGATCACCTGGCGGTCATCGATGTCAGCCGCGACGTGCATGGTCTTCGCTCCGGCGTGACGAAGCACGTTGGTCACCGCTTCCTGGATCACCCGATAGATCGTCAGCGACAGCAGGCCTTCGACCTCGTTCAGAGCGGCGTCGATCTGCGACGTCACGCGGAGGTCGGGCGCCTGCGCGCCGGCATTCTGCAGCAGCGTCTGGATGCTCCGCTTCAGGCCGAGCTCCTGGATGTAAAGCGGCTTCAGCCGGTCGAGGATGCGGCGGTTCGCCTGTTGCAGCGTTTCGACCGACTGCAGGATACCCTCGGCGGCGCCCTTCGACTTCGCCTGGCCGGACGGAATAGATTCCAGTAGCGCCACCGTGTTGGCGCGGATGCCGAACAGCAGCGGACCGAGTTCGTCATGCAGCTCGCGCGCCATATCCTGCCGCTCGTCATCCTGCAACGACACGATTTGACGTAACAACCTGCGGTTGTCCTGGCTGAGGCGATTGAGGGTGCGGGCGAGTTCGTTGGCTTCCTGCGCGCTCCTGCGAATTTCGGGCGGGCCGGAGGGCGCAATCGGCTGTTCGTATTCGCCCGATCGCATGCGTGTCAGGCCGTCGCCCAGGTTTTGCAGCGGCTGCAGGGCAGAGCGCGCGGTGAAATGGGCAATCGCTCCGGTCAACAGCATCAGGCAAATTCCCGAGCAGGCGATCGCGAGAAATCCGATCCACTTCTCGTAGAGGTCGGCGGAAATGTCGGGCGCAACGACGATGTCGCCGACTTGCTTTCCTTCGATCGCGACGGGGAAGGCGTTTTTGAATTCGGGCAGGACGAGCAGGCGGACGAACCAGTCAGGCACCTTGCCCAGCGGGGTCAGCGCTTCGGTCGGGCGATCGTCGGAGCTGCTCCCAAGACGTCGGAAGCGGATTCCCTCGGAAGTGCCGAGCGACTGCGCGAACGCGTCCAGCGTCGCTTGCGGATTCTGAGAAGCTTGAAGCGCGGCGTTGAGCGCAGTAGCGATGGCCTTGGCCGAGCGTGCGGCTGGTTCGGTTTCCTCTATAAGTTGCGTGGTGGAGAAGACCTGGAGCGAAACGGCTCCGCCCAGCAGAGCGACTGCGAACATCAGGCCGAGCGGCAGCAGCAGCCGCGCGCGAAGAGAAAGTCTTTTCCAGATCTGGATCAATATAGCCCTCGCAACCCAAGATTTCTCTTTTAAAAAATCACCAACGGCCTATCTAATCCTGAAGGGGATGGGTGGATGCAAAATATTACCAGATCGGCAACGAAGGTGTTGATCGTCGACGACCATCCGGTGGTCCTGTCGGGTTGCCGGTCGCTGTTCGCATCAGACAATACAGTGCGTATCGACGAGGCCACCGATGCCAAATCCGGCCACCGCGCCTATGTGGCAAGGCGGCCCGACGTCACGGTGATCGATATCAAGCTTCCGGATGTCTCCGGCTTCGAACTGATGCGGCGCATCCGCAAGGACGATCCGGACGCCAGGATCATCATGTTCAGCATGAACGACGATCCGGCGTTCGTGGTCCGCGCCATCGAGCTGGGTGCACAGGGCTATGTCTCGAAGGGCGACGATCCCAGGATGCTGGTGAAGGCCGTGCGCAAGGTGGCCGCCGGCGACAATTTCATTTCGCCGCAACTGGCGGAGGCGGTGACGTTCTCAGGCGCGTCGATCAAGGCCAATCCGGCGTCGCAGATGACGGCGCGCGAACTGGAGATCCTGCGGCTGCTCGGCCGCGGCGACAAGATCGTCGAGGTCGCCGATGCGCTGGAGATTTCCTACAAGACGGTGGCCAACACCACCTCGCTGCTCAAGCAGAAGCTCGGCGCCAAGAATCATTCGGACCTGATCCGGATCGCGGTCGAGATGGAGCTCGGCTGAACGCGCTTTTTGTTCGGTGCCCGCGCTTGCCGCGTTCGTTGCCCGCTGAACCGGCCGCGCCTGTTGGGCGCGACCCGTTCGTGCCGCTGCCATTCGCTCTCGCCCGGGCAATGGGATGGCGAACGCGAATCCAGCGAAAGACTATCCCTAATGGCGATGGTGGCCGCGGCCCCTGTGCCACCCGTGTCTATGATGACCACGGCCCCTGTACCACCCGCGGTGGTGACCGCGTCCACGGTGCATGTTGCCGTGGCCATGCCTGTGGTTGACCTGGACCACCGAGCCGTCCTCCGCGGCCATTGGGGCCATGCCCAGTCTGGCGGACGCGGATACGTTCATGGCCAGCGAGGCAATCAAGGCGGCTCCAATCAGGACGATACGTCTCATTCAAATTTCCTCCCGTTCGCGTGATTGCGACGTCATGCACAAGCGCGCCGGAGAACGTTTGTTCCGTTGCGCGGAAAGTAAATAGCGAGACCAGAAAAGCCGAGGACTTGTGGTTTGCCGCGCAACATCCCGGAGTCGTGCCGGCGATGCCGTCAGTCGGAATTCTCGGTGTAATTATCGGGAAAACTAGGCAAAGTGTCTTCGCTGTCCGATGGCGGGGAGGAACAAATGGCTGAGCGGGATATCGTGGAGATCGCCTGCGTCCGGGCGTGGGGCGTTTACCGCCTGATCAACCCCGGCGTCGATGAGAATGACCGACGTCGTGGCGAATTAAAGCGCTTCATTTGCGAGCGATGGGAGGCGGGCGCCCGGGAGACCGAGCAGCTGGCGGTCGAAGGCCTCAAATATCTCAGGACGCTGGATGGATCGCCGACCGGCTAGAGCGTTTTCCAGCGAAGTGGACCCGGTTCGCGTCAAGAAAACGCGTCAAACAAGGAATTTAGAGCCCCGTTTCGATTCAATCGAAACGGAAAAGGCTCTAGGAGAAGCCGCCGCAGCCACGGCCGAGCAATTGTCGGGAAAAAGTGGCAATATTTTTGGCGCCACGAAGCAGCCCTGCACAAGGTCGGCATGTGATGCCGCAGTACGCGGCGATTCCGGTCATGATTGCGAGAGGCTTCCCGCCGCGCCCCGCATGTTCGTTGCGCCCGATCCCGCATGGCGGGAATATGGCGGTGGATGAAAATTGTTCGTTCGGGCGAGCGCTCCAATCGGCGCAAAAACGCGCTAGAGTGGTGCCATGAAAAATGTCCCGCGCCCCCTGCCGTTCGCGGCGTTCGAATGGCTGTTATCCGGGCGCTACCTGCGGGCGCGGCGCAAGGAAGGCTTCATCTCCGTCATCGCCGGCTTCTCTTTCCTCGG
The DNA here is from genome assembly GCA_963742935.1 of uncultured Alphaproteobacteria bacterium. GTDB lineage: Bacteria > Pseudomonadota > Alphaproteobacteria > Rhizobiales > Xanthobacteraceae > Bradyrhizobium. The sequence continues at coordinate 295,447 of CAVUOI010000054.1, forward strand.
CATCATGCTAGGCGTGGCGACGCTGATCATCGTGATGGCCGTCATGAACGGCTTTCGCAAGGAATTGATCGACAAGATCGTCGGCATGAACGGCCATCTGGCGGTGCAGCCGCTGGAGTCGCCGCTGACCGACTGGCAAGACGTCTCGACGCGCATCGGTCAGGTACCGGGCGTACGGCTCGTCGTTCCCGTGGTGGACGGTCCGGCGCTGGCCTCGTCGGCGCAAAAAGCCTCCGGCGTGCTCATTCGCGGCATTCGCCCCGACGATCTGAACAAGCTCGCCTCGGTCGCCAGCAATATCCAGAGCGGGTCGCTGGAGGCTTTCGAGCAGGGCCAGGGGGTCGCCATCGGACGCCGGCTTGCCGAACAATTGGGCTTGCGCGCCGACGACCCCATCACGCTGTTCGCGCCCGGTGAAAACCTGGCGTCAAAGGGCATCACGCCGCGCATGAAGCCTTTCAGGGTTGCTGCGGTGTTCTCTACCGAGATGTCGGAATATGATTCCGTGATGGTCTTCCTGCCGCTCGCCGAGGCGCAGGGCTATTTCAACCGCGCCAACGACGTCAGCGCGATCGAGATTTTCCTCGATGCCAGGCCGGACCGGGTCGACGATTTTCGCAAGTCCGTGGCCGACGCCGCCGGGCGGCCGGTGTACCTCGTCGACTGGCGGCGGCGCACCTCGGCGTTTTTCGCCGCGCTCCAGGTCGAGCGCAACGTCATGTTCCTGATCCTGACCCTGATCGTGCTGGTGGCCGCGCTGAACATCGTTTCGGGCCTGATCATGCTGGTCAAGGACAAGGGCAGCGACATCGCCATCCTGCGAACCGTGGGCGCCACCCGCGGATCGATCATGCGGGTGTTTCTGATCGCGGGTGCTGCGATCGGCGTGGTCGGCACGCTGACCGGGCTTCTGGTCGGCATGCTCGTTTGCGTGAATATCGAATCGATCCGGCAATTTCTATCCTGGATCACCAACACCGAGCTGTTTCCGCCAAAACTCTATTTCCTCTCGAAGCTGCCGGCGGAGATCGATTTCGGCGAAACGGCCGCCGTGGTGGCCATGGCGTTGACGCTGTCGTTCCTGGCGACCCTGTATCCGTCGTGGCGGGCGGCCCGGCTCGATCCGGTCGAGGCGTTTCGGTATGGCTAGCAGGAAGCGGGACAGGGGCGCTCTGCCCCTGGGAACGATGGTCTATCGTCGTCCCTGCGAACGCAGGGACCCATAGCCACCGGCGTTCGTTGTTGGAGAAAGCCGTCGACCAGCGCACCCAATAATTTCCGCCGCGGAGTATGGGTCCCTGCGTTCGCAGGGACGACAGCGGTTGCTGGGACCCTGGCCGCCACCCCCGCCTCTTTTTCACCTCATGCCATTTCCCCTTCGCCGCAAACGCTTTATGGTGGCCCTCGCTTCGCGTTTGTGCGAAATAAATTCATGATCGATATCAAAGGCTTGGCATAGGGCTTGCGCCTTTGGAGGGTGGTTTGACGCGCTATATTTCGACGCGGGGGGAGGCCCCGGTCCTGGGTTTCTGCGATGTGATGCTGACCGGGCTTGCCCGCGACGGCGGCCTCTACGTACCCGAGGTCTGGCCGCAGCTCTCTGCCGAGACCATCGCCGGATTTTTCGGCCGGCCGTATTGGGAAGTCGCGGTCGACGTGATCAAGCCGTTCGTCGCCGGTGAAATCTCCGACGCCGATCTCGGCCGCATGGCGAACGAGGCCTACGCCACCTTCCGCCATCCCGCGGTGGTGCCGCTCGATCAGGTCGGGCCCAATCAATTCCTGCTGGAGCTGTTTCACGGCCCGACGCTGGCGTTCAAGGACGTCGCGATGCAGCTGATCTCGCGGCTGATGGATCACGTGCTGGCCGAGCGCAACCAGCGCACCACCATCGTGGTCGCAACCTCGGGCGATACCGGCGGCGCCGCGGTGGATGCGTTCGCCGGGCTCGACAATGTCGACCTGGTCGTGCTGTTTCCGAACGGACGGATCTCCGACGTGCAGCGGCGGATGATGACGACGGCGGGCGCCTCCAACGTGCATGCGCTCGCGGTCGAAGGCACGTTCGACGATTGCCAGGCGCTCGTGAAGGCGATGTTCAACAACCACGGCTTTCGCGACGCGGTCGCGCTGTCCGGCGTGAACTCGATCAACTGGGCGCGGATCGTGGCCCAGGTGGTGTACTACTTCACCTCCGCGGTGGCGCTCGGTGCGCCGGCGCGCGCGGTGGATTTCACCGTGCCCACGGGGAATTTCGGCGACATTTTTGCGGGCTATGTCGCGAAGAAAATGGGGCTGCCGGTGCGCTGGCTGCGCATCGCCTCCAACGTCAACGATATCCTGCCGCGCACGCTCAAGACCGGCATCTACGAGGTCCGGGAAGTTCACGCCTCCGCGTCACCCTCGATGGACATCCAGATTTCCTCGAATTTCGAGCGGCTGCTGTTCGAGGCGAGCCGCCGCGACGCCGCCAGTGTGCGGCGCCTGATGGACTCGCTGAAGCAGTCCGGACGTTTCGTGCTGCCGGACGCCATGCTGGCCGCGATCCGCGAGGAGTTCGACGCCGGCCGCGCCGACGAGACCGAGACGTCGGCTGCGATCCGCGCCGCCTGGCGCGAGGCCGGCGACCTCGTCGATCCCCATACCGCGGTGGCGCTGGCGGTGGCCGATCGCGACACCTCGGATTCGAAGATTCCCAACATCGTGCTGTCGACCGCGCATCCCGCGAAATTCCCGGACGCGGTGGAAGCCGCCTGCGGCGTGCGGCCGCAACTGCCGGCCTGGCTCGATGGGCTCATGACCAAATCCGAACACATCACGGTAATGAAAAACGATTCAGCCGAAGTGGAGCAATTCGTGCGCTCGGTCAGCCGTGCCGCGAAACAAGGAGTTGCCGGATGACCGTTGACGTAACCAAGCTGCCGTCTGGCCTGACCGTGGTCACCGATACCATGCCGCATCTGGAAACCGCGGCGCTCGGCGTCTGGGCGGGCGTCGGCGGCCGTGACGAAAAATCGAACGAGCACGGCATCTCGCATCTGCTCGAACACATGGCCTTCAAGGGCACGACCAGGCGTTCCTCGCGCGAAATCGTCGAGGAAATCGAGGCGGTCGGCGGCGATCTCAACGCCGGCACCTCGACCGAGACCACCGCCTATTATGCACGGGTGATGAAGGCCGACGTGCCGCTGGCGCTCGACGTGCTGTCCGACATCCTGGCCAATCCGTCCTTCGTGCCCGACGAACTGGAGCGCGAGAAGAGCGTCATCGTGCAGGAAATCGGCGCGGCGCAGGATACCCCCGATGACGTCGTGTTCGAGCACCTCAACGAGCTCTGCTTTCCCGATCAGCCGATAGGCCGTTCGCTGCTGGGCACCGCCAACACGCTGAAGAATTTCGATCGCGACATGCTGCGCGGCTATCTGTCGACGCATTACCGCGGCCCCGACATGGTGGTGGCCGCCGCCGGCGCCGTCGACCACAAGCGCGTGGTCGAAGAAGTGACGCAGCGATTTGCCAGTTTCGACGCCACGCCCGCACCGAAGCCCGCGCCTGCGATGTTCGGCCAGGGCGGCTCGCGCGTCGTGCATCGCGATCTCGAACAGGCGCATCTGACGTTGGCGCTGGAAGGCGTGCCGCAGTCCGACCTGTCGTTGTTCTCGCTGCAGGTGTTCACCAACACCTTGGGTGGCGGGATGTCGTCGCGGCTGTTCCAGGAAGTGCGCGAGAAGCGCGGCCTGTGCTACTCGATCTACACTTTTCACGCGCCCTATTCCGACACCGGCTTTTTCGGCCTCTATACCGGCACCGATCCGGAAGACGCGCCGGAGATGATGGAAGTGATTGTCGACGTCATCAACGATGCCGTGGAAACCCTGACCGAAGCCGAGATCGCCCGCGCCAAGGCGCAGATGAAGGCGGGACTTCTGATGGCGCTGGAAAGCTGCTCCTCGCGGGCCGAACAGCTGGCGCGACACGTGCTGGCCTATGGCCGGCCGCAGACGGTGGAAGAGCTGGTCGCCCGGATCGACGCGGTCAGCGTCGAATCGACCCGCAACGCCGCGCATGCGCTGCTGTCCCGCAGCCGGCCGGCGGTGGTCGCGCTGGGCAGCGGCAGGGGGCTGGACACGGCGGTGTCTTTTGCGGAAGGATTGACGCGGTCGAAAGCGAAGACGCTGCTGCATTAGAGCATCCGTAAGGATCATGCTCCAAGAGCAAGAGAGCGGGAGTTAAAGGGCATGGCCCTGTTTCGTTTGCCAACCAGCGGACCGGCTGCGCTCGTGCCGCGCGGCCACGGGCTTCTGTTGCGCGCCCCGCAGATGGCGGACTTCCTGCAATGGGCGCAGTTGCGCGAACTCAGCCGCACCTACCTGACGCCGTGGGAGCCGATCTGGCCATCCGACGACTTGACCCGCGCCGGCTTTCGCCGCCGGTTGCGCCGCTACGCCGAGGATATCGCCGCCGACCGCTCCTATCCGTTCATCGTGTTCCGCGCGTCCGACGGGGCCATGATCGGCGGCATCACGCTCGCCAATGTCCGCCGCGGCATCGTGCAGGCGGGCACGATCGGCTATTGGGTCGGCGAGCCCTATGCCGGCCGTGGCTACATGACCGCGGCGCTGCGGGTGCTGCTGCCGACGCTGTTCGGCGAGCTCAATCTGCACCGCATCGAGGCCGCTTGCATTCCCACCAATTCGCCCTCGATCCGGGTGCTGGAAAAAGTCCGGCTTCACCCGCGAGGGGCTGGCGCGGCGCTATCTCTGCATCAATGGCGTCTGGCAGGACCACCTGCTGTTCGGCCTGCTGCACGAGGATTTCCGCGGTTGAACCGTTGATTTTCAAGCCGTTTTGGTACCGTTTGGGTGGCCTTGGGTTCGCCGCCATTGGGCTGCTATAAGGCCGCCGGGATCAAAGACGGGGCATGATGAAATCAAGGACGTCGCATGGGTGACAATCGTTTAGCCAGAGTGATGGTGGCTGCCGTGATCGCGGGCGGGGTGGCCTGCCTGACGGTGGCGCCGGCATCGGCGCAGTCGATCACTGACCGGTTCAAGGGCCTGTTCGGCGGCAAGTCGGACGAGCAGCCGGCCACCACTGCACCAGGGGCTGCGATCCCGCAGGACACCGGCGATCTGACCTGTCCGCCGGTCACGGTCAGGGCCGGCGCGTCCACCTACGCGGTCGGTGCGCCCGGAAAGCAGCCGGTCGGCAACGATCTCAAGTTTCAGGCGACGATCTCCAAGATGGCCCGCGAATGCACCGTCAATGGCGGCGTGATCACGGCGCGGATCGGCATTCAGGGCCGAGTCATTGCTGGCCCCTCCGGTGCCCCGTCGTCGGTCCAGGTTCCGATACGCGTCGCGGTGGTGCAGGGCGGCGTCGCTGAAAAAACCATCGCCACGAAGGTCTATCAGACCACCGTCACCATGTCGGAAGGCGGCAGCGAGCCGTTCACGCTGGTGGCCGAGGATCTCACCTATCCGGCGCCTGCCGGCGCCGTCGGCGACAGCTACATCTTCTATATCGGGTTCGACCCGCAGGCCCTGAAGCCGGAGCGTCCGGCGCCGAAAAAGAAGAAGCAATAAATACGAAGCAATAAAAAAAGCCGGCGCGATCATCTCGCGCCGGCTTTTGTTTGGTTTGAAATCGCTCAGTTCAGCTTGGCGCGAACCTCGGCGATGCCTTTGGTGAGCAGGTCGTCGGCGACCGAGCCCTTGACCGACTTCGACAGGATGGTCGAGGCGGCTTCGACCGCAGCGTTGGCGGCGGCGGCGCGGACGTCGGCCAGCGCCTGGGCTTCGGCGAGCGCGATCTTGCTCTCGGCGGTCTTGGTGCGGCGGGCGACGAAGTCTTCCATCTTGGCTTTGGACTCGACCGCGATGCGCTCGGCCTCGGCCCTGGCATTGGCGATGATTTCCTCGGCCTCGCGTTCTGCGCTGGCGCGGCGTGTCTGGTACTCGCCGAGCAGCTTGGCGGCTTCTTCCCTGAGACGTTTGGCGTCGTCGAGTTCGGCCTTGATGCGCTGGGCGCGATGATCGAGCGCCGTCAGCACCGTCTTGTGGATGCCGAGATAGGCAAACAGCGCCATGAGGATGACGAAGGCGATCGCAACCCAGGTTTCCGGTTGGGCAAACATCCGTCTATCCCTTCAACGTGGCATCGACGGCACTGCTGACGGTCTTGCCGTCGGGCAGCACGCCGGTGAGGCGTTGCACGATCGCGCCGGCCGCGTCCGCAGCGATGCCGCGGACGTTGCTCATCGCGGTCTCGCGCGTCGCCGCGATCTGCTTCTCGGCGGCGGCAAGCTTGGCGGTCAGCTGGTCTTCCAGCTTCTTGCGCTCGGCTTCCGCGGCCGCGTTCAGCTTCTCGCGGGTCTCGTTGCCGATGGCCTGGGCGCGGGAGCGCGCCGAGGCGAGCTCCGTTTCATACGCCTTCAGCGCAGCATCGAACTCGTCCTTCAGCTTCTGCGCCGCGGCCAGGTCGCCCTCGATCGCGTTCTGACGTGCGTCGATCACGCTTTCGACGCGCGGCAGCGCGATGCGGGATACGATCAGATAGAGTGCTACGAATGCGATAACGAGCGATACCAGCTGCGAAGCAAACGTGCTGGACTCGAACGGAGGAAATCCTCCGCCGTGTCCGCCGTCGGCTTGCGTGTGGGCGCCGGTACCATGACCTTTTTCAGCCACGGGGTTCTCCTCTTGCTGTCAGGCGCGCCGCCCGGAGGCGGCGCGGGAAGGTGCAGCTCAGAGCGGAACGAACAGCAGCAGCAGCGCGATCAGCAGCGAGAAGATGCCCAGCGCTTCGGTCACGGCGAAGCCGAAGATCAGGTTGCCGAACTGGCCCTGCGCTGCAGAAGGATTGCGCACCGCTGCGGCGAGGTAGTTGCCGAAGATGATGCCCACGCCGACGCCCGCGCCGCCCATGCCGATGCATGCGATGCCCGCGCCGATAAGTTTTGCTGCTGCCGGTTCCATTTCTTGAGCTCCTTGAGAGATAAGACTGAGTGAGGGTGGAAATTCCCCGGACGCTTAGTGTCCCGGATGAATGGCGTCGTTGAGGTAGATGCAGGCCAGCATCGCGAACACGTAGGCCTGCAGGAATGCGACCAGCAGTTCGAGCGCGGTCAATGCGACGGTGAGCGCCAGCGGCGCAATGCCGCCGACCCAGCCGAGCGCGCCGAGCGAGACGCCGAGCATGGCGACGAAGCCAGCGAACACCTTCAGCGCGATGTGGCCGGCCAGCATGTTGGCGAACAGACGCAGCGCATGCGAAACCGGTTTCACGAAGAAGAACGACAGCAGTTCGATGAACACGACCAGCGGCAGAACAAAGACCGGAACGCCGGAGGGCACGAAAATCTTGAAGAATTTCAGGCCGTTTTTGTACACGCCGTAGATCAGCACCGTGAACCAGACCAGAAGAGCCAGCGCCGCCGTGACGATGATGTGACTCGAAACCGTAAACGTGTAGGGAATGATGCCGATCAGGTTCGAGACGCAGATGAACATGAAGAGCGAGAAGATCAGCGGGAAGAACTTCATGCCTTCCGAGCCGGCCGTGCTGCGGATCATGCTGGCGACGAACTCGTAGGAGATTTCCGCGACCGACTGCAGCCGTCCGGGGACCAGCGCTCGCGACGACATGCCGCCGATCATCAGGATCGAGATCACCGCCACCGCGATCAGCATGTAGAGCGTCGAGTTGGTGAAGGCGATCGTGTGGTTGCCGATATGGCCGATCGTGAAGAGGGGTTCGATATTGAACTGGTGGATCGGGTCGATTTTCATCCGCGCGGCTCTTTATCCACCGGCCTGGCCGGCAATCGAATTTCAAATGTCGTGACTTCCCGTCGCCGCTCAGCGCTTGCCTGGACCCGCGCCGGCGGTTCTCACCACGTTGACCACGCCGGCGACGAAGCCGAGCAGCAGAAACACGATGAAACCGAACGGCGATGTCGACAATAAACGGTCGAACCCCCAGCCAATCGCCGCCCCAACGATAACGCCCGCGACCAATTCCGACGAGAGGCGGAAACCAAGCGCCATGGCAGAAGCTCTGGCAGCTCTGTCTCCGCTTTCAGTTCCGGGTTGATCAGTCTTGATTTTACGGCTGTCACGAATTTCGGACAACCGGTGATCGAGACTTCCGAGCCTTGCGGAAAGCGCAGCTTCGTCAGGAGACGGCTGATCGCGATTGCCACTTGCGTTGTCATTCTTGTCCTGGGCCATGCCCACGACACTAAACGATGCCAACGGTTGATGGAAATTACGCCCGTCACCCTTGAAAGCCGCGCGGACCATACTTACCGCGTCTAATCAAGTCAAGATTAGGCCGCAACCAGTTATTTCATTGATTTGACTAGGTTTATTCAGCCGCGGCCTGCGACACTGTGGACGTAAAATCGCAGTGCAGCAGTATTGCCACATGGATCGATCTTGCGCCGGTTTGAACGCTCTGTTGGGATGTCCGCAGCGAAGCGAAAATCCCCGGTGCCGGAGCCCGCATGCCACGTCAGGTTGACTATTATTTCTCGCTCCAATCGCCCTGGGCCTATGTCGGGCATCAGTCCTTTCGACACCTGGTAAGTACTTACGATCTAACGGTAAATCACAAGCCGGTGGTGCTGGTCGATCTGTTCTCGGAGACCGGCGGGCTGCCCTTGATGAAGCGCCATCCGGTGCGCCAGCGCTACCGGATGGTCGAACTGCAACGTTGGCGCGACAAGCGCGGGCTGACATTTCATCTGCAGCCGGCGAACTGGCCGTTCAATGCGCGTCTCGCCGATGGCGTCGTGATCGCAGCACTCGAGGCCGGCCACGATCCCGACCGCTATCTGCGCCGCGCCTTCGCCGCCGTCTGGGAGGATCAGCTCAACCTTGCCGATCCCGCAACGATCGCAAAACTCGCCGACGAATCGGGACTGCCCGGCAAGCAATTGGTGGAGCGCTCCGGCGCGGAGGACGTCAGCGCCAAATATGAACAGAACCGGCAGGACGCGCTGGCCGCCGACGTGTTCGGCTCGCCGGTCTACGTGCTGGAAGGCGAGGTGTTCTGGGGGCAGGACCGCCTCGAATTGCTGGAAGACGCATTGAAGTCCGGCCGAGCGCCCTATAGCTCAAAGGTTCAGAACGCGCCTTGAAAGCGCCCCGGCGGTCGAGGAGACCGGTAGTGTCCTGAGGCGGGAGCAAGCCCATGCGCACAGCGAAATCATCCTCGAAAATCTCGGCGCTTATCGTGCTGGCCGTCTGCATCGGCGGCACGAGCCAGGCGCTTGCGGGACCGATGCCGGATACCGAGAACGGCCGCTACGCGCTGTCGCAGGCCGGCGACGGCGTGCTGCGTCTCGACACCCGCACCGGCGCGGTCTCGACCTGCAACAATTCGGGCGCGGGCTGGGCTTGCTACACGGTGCCCGACGAGCGCGCGGCGATGGACACCGAAATCGGCCGTCTGCAGGCTGACATTGTCAGGCTGCAGGCCGAGAACGAACGGCAGAAGTCGCAGCTCGCCTCGCGCGAGCCGACGGTGCCCGGCAAGATCGAAGAGCCGCTGCCGAAATCGGACTCGCTGAAGCCTGTGGAGCCGAAGGCGGCGGAAGGCGGGCGCAAGATCGAAATCCCGCTGCCGAGCGACCGCGACATGGATCGCATGATGTCGTTTTTGGAGCGGGCGTGGCGGCGCCTCATGGAGATGGCCAACCGCGTGCAGCGGGATATCGACGGCAAGATTTGACGGGGAGTGCGTGGTCACGCTCTCTCCTCGTCGTCCCGGGCTTGACCCGGGACCCATAACCACCGCCGTTGGTTGTTAGAAAAAAGTATCAACTCCTATCGCTTGAAATCGAGAGGCCGCGGAGTATGGGTCCCGGGTCAAGCCCGGGACGACGTGTGGAGAGATCTGAATATGGCCTCGCAAAAATCCCTCTCGCGCTCCGCGCCTTCCACTGTCATCGCCAACACCATCGTGTCCTCGACGCTGACGGTGCAGACGTCAGGCGCAGGCTTCACAGACCTCACGGCCGAAGTCGAAAAATTCGTGCGCGATGCGCATGCGCGCGAAGGCGCGGTGACGCTGTTCATTCGTCACACCTCGGCGTCGCTGACGATCCAGGAGAACGCCGACCCGACCGTGCTGGTCGATCTGACCACCGCGCTGAACCGGCTCGCGCCGGAGAGCGCCGGATGGCGTCATGACACCGAGGGGCCGGACGACATGCCGGCGCATATCAAGACCATGCTGACCGCGACCTCGCTGCACGTTCCGGTACTGCAGGGCGCGTTGGCGCTGGGCACCTGGCAGGCGGTCTATCTGGTCGAGCACCGCGCGCGGCCGCACCGGCGCGAGATCGTGCTGCAGTTCACCGGCAAAACGGAGTGAGGCACCCGCAAAAGCAAACCGGCCGCGGATCGCTCCGCGGCCGGTTGGTTGTCGTCGTTCGGCTACCGCCGGACGGGTCGATTACTTGGTGATGTCGACGTCCTTGGTTTCCGGCAGGAAGAAGAAGCCGACGACCACGGTGATCGACGCGAAGATGATCGGATACCACAGACCCGCGTAGATATCGCCGGTCGAGGCCACGATCGCGAATGCGGTCGCGGGCAGCAATCCGCCGAACCAGCCGTTGCCGATGTGATAGGGCAGCGACATCGAGGTGTAACGGATCTTGGTCGGGAACAGTTCGACCAGCATCGCCGCGATCGGCCCGTACACCATGGTGACGTAGAGCACCAGGACGAACAGCAGCCCGATCACCGCTGCGACCTGCGGTCGGAAGATGTCGAATGGATGCGACATCTTCACGATCTGCGTATCGCCGGCCTTCGGGTAGCCTGCGGCCTGCACCGCCGCCAGCACCGCCGGATTCGATGTCTTGGCATCCGTATAGGCGGTGTCCTTGCCGTTGACGACGACCTTTACGCCGGAGCCTGCTGCGCCGTAGGCGGTCGCATACTTGACCGACTGCTGCGCGAGGTAGGCGCGGGCCGTGTCGCACGGTGCGGTGAACACGCGCGTGCCGACCGGGTTGAACAGATCGCCGCACAACGCGGGATCCGAGACCACCTCGACCTTCACGGTTTCGATCGCCTTCTCCAGCGCCGGGTTGGCGTTGGTGGTGATCATCCTGAAGATCGGGAAGAAGGTCAGCGCCGCGATCAGGCAGCCTGCCAGAATGATCGGCTTGCGGCCGATCTTGTCGGACAGCGCGCCGAACACGATGAAGAAGCCGGTGCCCAACAGCAACGACCAGGCAATCAGCAGGTTGGCGGTGTAACCGTCGACCTTGAGGATCGATTGCATGAAGAACAGCGCGTAGAACTGGCCAGTGTACCAGACCACGCCCTGGCCCATCACGCCGCCGAGCAGGGCGATGATCACGAGCTTGGCATTGCTCCAGTTGGCGAAGGCTTCGGTCAGCGGAGCCTTCGAGGTCTTGCCCTCGTCCTTCATCTTCTGGAAGACCGGCGATTCGTTGAGCCGCAACCGGATCCAGACCGAGATGCCGAGCAACAGCACCGAGACCAGGAACGGAATGCGCCAGCCCCACTTCGCGAATTCGGGTTCGCCGAGCGCGGTACGGGTGAACAGAATTACCAGCAGCGACAGGAACAGGCCGAGCGTTGCCGTGGTCTGGATGAACGAGGTGTAGTACCCGCGTTTGCCCATCGGGGCATGTTCGGCCACATAGGTCGCCGCACCGCCGTATTCGCCGCCGAGCGCAAGGCCCTGCAACAGGCGCAACGCGATCAGGATGATCGGCGCCGCGAGGCCGATCGTCGCCGCGTTGGGCAGGATGCCGACGATGAATGTCGAGAGGCCCATGATCAGGATGGTGACGAGGAAGGTGTATTTGCGGCCGACGATGTCGCCGACGCGGCCGAACACGATGGCGCCGAACGGACGAACGATAAAGCCCGCGGCGAATGCCAGCAGCGCGAAGATGTCGCGCGTGGCCTGGTTGAACATCGGCTGATTTGTTGCGGGATCGATGACGCCGAAGAACTGCGCGCCGATGATGCTGGCGAGCGAGCCGAACAGATAGAAGTCATACCATTCGAAGACGGTGCCGAGCGAGGAAGCGAGAATGACGAAACGTTCGTCCTTCGTCATTCCTGCGGCCTTGCCGGATGCGGCAGTCATAGTGGACATTTCAACACTCCCCAAAATTGATGCAAAGTCCGCCCTTGCCGAACTTGGCCGGATTAGCTGGGCTTCGCCCCAAGGTAACATCCCCGTGAAAGCAGCCCCAATACGACTTTCGGCCCTTTGCACGGCGTTTCCGGCGTGCTGGTACCAGTCTCATCGATGCGAGCCGGGTGTATTGCGGCGCACAAGTGCGCGGGTTAACTGCTTTCAAACATGATAGGATTGGGCGCTTGCACTAGCCGGTCCGACGCGAGACAAATTGCTGCGGACAAGTCGCAAGCCGATTGCCAAGAGAGCCGCAAGAGAGCCGAATGACGACCGCTGCCAGTACCCATCTCGTCATCGCCGATGACCATCCGCTGTTCCGCGACGCGTTGCGTCAGGCGGTCGTCAGCGTCGTGGCGTCTGCCGTTGTCAGCGAAGCCGGGTCGTTCGACGATCTCACGGCGTTGCTGGAGAAAGATTCCGACGTCGATCTGATCCTGCTCGATCTCACGATGCCGGGAATCTCCGGCTTCTCCGGCTTGATCTATTTGCGCGCGCAGTATCCGGCGATCCCGGTGGTCATCGTGTCCGCCAGCGACGATGCCGGCACGATCCGCCGCTCGCTGGATTTCGGCGCCTCCGGCTTCATCCCCAAACGCTTCGGCGTCGACACGCTGCGCGATGCCATCAAGAAAGTGATGGAGGGCGACGTCTGGGTTCCGCCGGACACCGATCTCTCCGCCGCCGACGACCCCGATATGTCGCGCCTGCGCGACCGCCTGGTGACGCTGACGCCGCAGCAGGTGCGGGTGCTGATGATGCTGTCGGAGGGACTGCTCAACAAGCAGATCGCCTATGAGCTCGGGGTATCGGAAGCCACCATCAAGGCGCATGTCTCGGCGATCCTGCAAAAGCTCGGCGTCGAGAGCCGGACGCAGGCCGTGATCGCCGCCGCAAAGATCGCCGGCGGCCAATGGCGCCAGGGCACGCCGACGGGGTAATTCCGGTCGTCATTCCGGGGCGCGACGAAGTCGCGAGCCCGGAATCCATCAAGCAACGGGTCCAGCGGTGAAATGGATTCCGGGCTCGCGCCAAGGGGCGCGCCCCGGAATGACGAACCTTACTCCGCCGCCACCATCTGTTGCGCCCGCCACTGGCCGAGCAGCGCTCGTAGCGACGCCGGCTTCACCGGCTTGTTGAGGATCGCGATGTTTTCCTCGCGCGCGGCGGCGCGGACGTTCGGGCTGCGGTCGGCTGTGATCAGGATGGCGGGAATGGTTTCGCCGAAGCGGCGGCGGATTTCGCGGATCGCTGCGACGCCGTTGCCGCGGTCAAGGTGGTAGTCGACCAGAAGGCCGGTCACGCCAGAGCCGGAAGCTTCGATCGCCGCGATCGCGGCATCGGGATCTGCGACCGCGATCACCTCGGCGTCCCACGCCGTCAGCAGCGTCTTCATGCCGTCGAGGATCGCCGGATCGTTCTCGATGCAGACGATCAGGGCGCCGCTCATCGGTGTCTTGGAGAGCGGCGTCGCGCTGGTGACGGCGGCGGTGTGGTTGATCGCCTTGGCGACAGGTACCGTCACCGAAAACACCGAGCCGCCGCTGGCGGTCGCGTCGATGGCGATGCCATGGTTGAGCACGCGCGCCAGCCGTTCGACGATCGACAGTCCAAGGCCGAGGCCGCGGGCGATCCGCGCGCCCTGTTCGAGGCGGTGAAACTCCTTGAAGATCTCGCCGCGCTTCGCCACGGGGATGCCGACGCCGGTGTCCCAGACGCCGATCTGCAGCGACTGTCCGTGGCGGCGGCAGCCGACCAGCACGCGGCCGCGCGGGGTATATTTGATGGCGTTGGAGATGAAGTTCTGCAGCAGCCGGCGCAGCAGCGAGCGGTCGGACTGCACCGGCAGCGAGCAGGGGACGAAGGTCAGCTCGAGGCTCTTGGCGCGGGCGATCGGCGCGAACTCGATTTCCAGCGAGCGCATCAGGTCGGCCATCTTGAAGCTCGAGATCGCGGTCGTCATCGCGCCGGCATCGAGCCGCGAGATGTCGAGAAGCGCGCCGAGAATCTCCTCGATCGCCTCCAGCGAGTCGTCGATATTTTCGACCAGCCGCGAATCCTCCCCGCCGCTTTGCCGCTCGACGAGACTGGTCACATAGAGCCGCGCCGCGTTGAGCGGCTGCAGGATGTCGTGGCTGGCGGCCGCCAAAAAGCGGGTTTTTGAGATATTGGCGTCCTCGGCGGTGCTCTTGGCCTGCGCCAGTTCGGAATTCAGCCGGGTCAGTTCCTCGGTGCGGTCGCGGACGCGTTTTTCCAGCGTCGCATTGGCGCGCTCCAGCGCCTCGGCGGCTTCGAAACTCGGCGTGACGTCGGAGAAGGTGATGACGAAGCCGCCGCCCGGCATCCGGTTGGAGCGAACCTCGATCACCATATGACGGTCGGGCAGGCGCTCCAGCCAGGGCTCGCCCTCGGTGGTGTAGGCCTCCAGCCGCCGCTGCAGCAAGGCATCGGGATCGCCGTAGTCGGTCGCGCTGACCGCGCCCATGAATTCGAGGATTTCCTGCAAGGGAATCCCGAGCTGCACCAGATGCGGCGGCAGCGCGAGAATTTCGCCGAACTGGGCGTTCGAGCAGATCAACTGCAGATCCTCATCGAACACCGCGATGCCCTGGCGCACATGGTTCAGCGCGGTCTGCAAAATCTCGCGGTTGAAATGCAGCGCGGCGTGGGAATCGTCGAGCAGCTTCAGCGCGGCCTTGGCGGAGACGGTGCGCTTGCGCAGCAACAGCGACATCACGAGGCGCGAGGAGGCGGCCCCGATCGAGGAGGCGATCAGGCGTTCGGCGTGCTGCAGCAATTCGAAATCGGCGGGCGCCGAGGGTTCGAGATTGCCGGGATGGCTGAGCGCAAAGGCCTCGAAAGCCTGCGCGGCGCGCTCGGGGCCGAGATATTGCGCCACCGTGCTCTGGATATCCTGCACGGTCACGGTGGTGCGCCAGCGCCGGAACGTCGGCGCGATCGGCGTCAGTGCGCTGGGCACGAACAGGTCCGCCTGCAGCCGCTCGATCGACGATGGCCGCCGCGCCAGCGACATCACGATGTAGGTGAGAATGTTGAGCGACAGCGACCAGAGCACGCCATGCATCAGCGGCGGCAAATCGGCGCCGAACAAGGCGCGCGGCCGCAGCGCCTCGATGCCGAACGGGCCGTGCTGCAGAAACAGGAGGCCGGCGGTGCTGCCCTCGAGGAAGCTCGGCACGAACAGCGTATAGGCCCACACCGCAAAGCCGACCAGCATGCCGGTCATGGCGCCGCGCGCGGTGCCCTCGCGCCAGAACAGCCCGCCGAAGAAGGCCGGCGCCAGTTGCGCGAGCGCTGCGAACGACAACAGGCCGATCGCGGCGAGCTGCGTATTGCCGAGCGCGCGATAGTAAAGATACGCCATCACCATGATGGCGAAGATGCCGAAGCGACGGATACTGAGCAGGAAGTCGCCGAAATCCTTGCGGCCGTCGCGCGCCGCCGGGCCGCGCTGCAGCACCAGCGGCAGCACGATGTCGTTGGAGACCATGATCGAGAGCGCGACGCATTCCACGATCACCATCGCGGTCGCGGCCGACAGGCCGCCGACGAAGATGGCGATACTGAGCAGCGTGGCATTCGCCTCGATCGGCAGCGCCAGCACATACATGTCGCTGTCGACGGCGCCGAACGGAAAGGTGACGAGGCCGGCCAGCGCGATCGGAATCACGAACAGGTTGATGGCGACCAGATAGAGCGGAAACAGCCAGCGCGCGCGGCTGACCTCCTCCGGGCTGGAATTCTCGACCACGGTGACGTGAAACTGCCGTGGTAGCAGCATGATGGCGCAGAACGACAGCAGCGTCATGGTGAGGAAATTGCCGATCGACGGCACATATTCGATCGCGCGCACCGCCTCCGGGGTCTTCATCGCGCGTTCGATCAGCTCGACGGGCGTGAACATCCAGAAGGTAACGAAGGCGCCGGCGGCGAGAAAGGCCACCAGCTTGACGATGGATTCGGTGGCGACCGCCAGCATCAGGCCGTGCTGGTGCTCGGTGGCATCGGTCTGGCGGGTGCCGAACAGCACCGCGAATGCGGCCATCGCCAGCGTCACCACCAGCGCGATGTCGCCGATGATCGGGATCGAGGAGAACAGCTTGTCCTCGCCCAGGATGGTCTCCAGCGAGGATGCCACCGCCTTGAGCTGGAGCGCGATGTAGGGCACGGAGCCGACGATCGCGATCATGGCCACAGTCGCCGCGACGGCCTGGCTCTTGCCGTAGCGCGCCGCGATGAAGTCGGCGATCGAGGTGATGTTCTGCGACTTGGCGAGTTGGATCACGCGCCGCAGCAGCGGCGTGCACAGTCCGATCATCAGGATCGGGCCGACATAGATCGCGAGGAAGTCGATGCTGGTGCGGGTCGCGAAACCGACGGAGCCGAAGAACGTCCAGGACGTGCAGTAGATCGCCAGCGACAGCGGATAGATCAGCATGCTGGCGCGGCCGCGCTGGCTCGGCGACAGCCGGTCGCCATAGCTGGCAACGCCGAACAGCAGGCCGATATAGGCGAATGCGGCGGCGATCACGCCCCAGTCGTGCAGCATCGCTGCTTGTCTCCCTCTCCGATCGGGCGCGCGCTGGCGCCGAGGCCGGAAGCCGCCAATATAAACGCTTTGGGCCGGCTGCGCATCGCGCTACCGGCCCAATTTGCGAAGGTTCAGTAAGGTAGGGTTACTCGGCCGCCAGCGATTTCTGCTTCACGGGCAGGCCGAGACGGTCCCAGACCTGCAGCAGCGCTTCGGCGAGGGCGTCGATCAGGCCGTCCTCATGATAGGGCGAGGGCGTGATCCTCAAGCGCTCGGTTCCCTTGGCAACCGTCGGATAGTTGATCGGCTGGATGTAGATGCCGTGCTCCTCCAGCAGCATGTCGGAGGCCTGCTTGCACTTCTCGGGGTCGCCGACGAACAGCGGCACGATATGGGTGTCGTTCGACATCACCGGTAGGCCCGCGGCATTGAGGATCGCCTTGACGCGGGCGGCGCGGTCCTGGTGCCGCTCGCGTTCCCAGTTCGAGGCCTTCAGATGGCGGATCGCAGCGGTCGCGGCCGAGCAGATCGCCGGCGGCAGCGCGGTCGTGAAGATGAAGCCCGGCGCGTAGGAGCGGACGCAATCGATGATCTCGGCGCTGCCTGCGATATAGCCGCCGAGGCAGCCGAAGGCCTTGGCGAGCGTGCCTTCCAGTACGTCGATGCGGTGCATGACGCCGTCGCGCTCGGCGATGCCGCCGCCGCGCGGGCCGTACATGCCGACCGCATGGACCTCATCGACATAGGTCATCGCGCCGTATTTTTCGGCGAGGTCGCAGATCTTCGACAGCGGCGCGACGTCGCCGTCCATCGAATAGAGGCTCTCGCAGGCGATCAGCTTCGGCCGATCGGGACCCGCCGCGATCAGGAGCTCTTCGAGATGCGCAACGTCGTTATGGCGGAAGATCTGGCGCTCGCAGCCGGCCTGGCGCACGCCTTCGATCATCGAATTGTGGTTCAGCGCGTCAGAGAGAATGAGGCAGTTCGGAATGAGTTTTGCGATCGTCGAGATGCCGGTCTGGTTCGAGACGTAGCCCGAGGTGAACAGCAGCGAGGCCTGCTTGCCGTGCAGATCGGCCAGCTCCTGCTCGAGTTGCACCAGCGGGTGATGGGTGCCGGCAATGTTGCGGGTGCCGCCGGCGCCGGTGCCGACCCTGGTGGCGGTCTCGACCATCGCCCCGACCACCTTCGGGTGCTGGCCCATGCCGAGATAGTCGTTGGAACACCAGATCACGACGTTGCGCGGGCCTTTCGGCGAGTGCCAGAGCGCATGGGGGAATCGTCCGGCGATCCGCTCGAGGTCGGCGAAAACCCGGTAGCGCCGCTCGTCATGCAGGCGGGTGAGGGCGGTGTGGAAGAATTTGTTGTAATCCATCGCAAGACCTGAAGCGGAAGAGGCGGAACCGGCCGGATTGGCTCAGGTCTTTTTAGAGCCTTTCCAGCTTGGGTGTCTACGCGAAATCCCACATTTCAGGGCCGCTCCGGGATGCTACCTAGGTGGAGAAAATATTGATCGAAATCAAGGCGCTAGGCGGGATTTCTGGTCTCGGTATTTTCGGCGCGCAGCCGAAACCGTGAACCGCCGACGGGGCGACGCAAATCCAGCTAAACCTCCAGTTCCCTGATGGCGCGATTGGCGGCGATGACGGCGTCTTCTTCGGACTTGCTGTCCTCCGCCGTCACAAAGCCCCGGATCGCCGCGCCTCGCATAATCGTGGCGGGCGGAACAATTGGCGTCATGTTGGCGCGCCAAAGTCCGGGTTGCCGCTGAAAGGTAACGATCCTGTAGTCAGACGTTTTGGCCATGGCAGTCCTTTTGGCAGTCCTTTTGCGGTCGTCCTTTCGCGCCAGCAGCGCCAAGGCGAACGATCGCGCTTGTTCCGTTCAACAGCCGCGACAGATATTCTTCAGTTTGGCGGTGGTTCGGGCGTCCTCCGCGAGGAAGGGGTCCTTGTATTCAGGTCGCGTGGCGTCTTTCTCAACCGCTTTGGGCTTTTCGATTTTCGGAGGCGACGCGGCGTCGTAGCAGGCGAGCCGCGCGCTCGTGCTTTCGACCGAACGGCACTCCTTGCTTGCGGCGCTTGCGGCGAGCGCGCCCGGTGCGAAGGCGCACAGCGCCAATACGGCGACAACCGTTTTCATCCATTTTCCTTTGCGTGTGGCATTGCCCGAGGGCCAGGAAGTCACATCGATGAATAGCGAACCGCACTTTTCAGCGCGCCATCGATCTCGTCAGCCAATTCGACCTCACCGATCGCATGAAGCGCGGACGCCATCGTCGATGCCTGCACCGCGCTCATCGAAAGCGGCTCGCTCGCCTCATAGCTGAACTTGATCCGCCAAATTCCGCCGGGGTTGCGGTGCGGCTCGACAAGCAACGCTGGAAGATCAGGCAGTCCGTTCTCAAAAAGCAGGGCCGACCGCGTCAACATGGCGGCATCAAATCAGAGCCGCAGTTGTGTAAAACTTGAACACTGAAAAGCGTTTGGTGTGGCGTCAGGACTCGCATGCGGCGACCGTGCGCCCATTTGGGTGCAATAGCCATGAATTAGTTTAAAGCCAGGTCAGGTAGGTGAGCAGCGCGACCAACCAGACCGGCGTCAACCCTCCTGATTCAGCCTGTCGCTATCAGGTCGTCCGGAACCGCAGCACACCGTCGGTCACTTCCGAGATCAGGCGGCCTTCGTTGATCATGTAATTGACGTGGGCAATCAACTCGCCGGAAGCAAAGCCCATCTGGTGCACATCCAGCGGGTATTTGTTGAACACGACCGGCACCAGTTCCCTCGACGTTTGCGGCACTTCACGACAGGCTTCCGCGATCAGGCGGCAGCGGTCCTCGTGATGGTCGGCGAGCTGCTTGATGCGGGTCTTGAGACCGTAAAACGGCACCCCGTGGCCGGGCAGTACCATCACGTCGTAGGGCAGCGTGGTGGTCAGGCTCGCCAGCGAGGCCAGATATTCACCCAGCGAGTTCTGGTCGGGCTCCACGGCCCAGACGCTGACATTGGGCGAGATCTTGCTCAAGACCTGGTCGGCGGAGAGGAACAGCTTGTCGGCGGCGCAATACAGCATCACCTGGTCGAGCGCATGGCCGCCGCCGGTGATCACCTTGAAACGCCTCGTGCCGATCACGACCTCGTCGCCATGCGAGATGCGGTGATAGGCCGGCGGCAGCACCGAAACCCGTTTCAGATAATCCTGGCCGCGGCCGAGCAGTTTGTCGGTCAGGTCCTCGTCCATGCCGTGACGGCGGAAGAACAATCGCTGCGCGTTTTTCCGCTCTTCGGTGCCGCGGTTCTGGTGATAGACCGATTGCAGATATTCGACCTGCGACATCTGCAGCGGGCAGTCGAAGCGCTCCGTGACCCAGCCGGCGAGACCGACATGATCGGGATGCGAATGGGTGACGATCAGCCGCGTGATCTTCACGTGCCGGAGCGGGCCCTCGAACAGCGTCGTCCAGGCCGCGATGGATTCCTCGTTGCCGAAACCGGAATCGACCATCGCCCAACCGTCGCCGTCGGCCAGCAGGTAGATGTTCACGTGATTGAGCCGGAACGGCAGCTTCAGGCGGACCCAGATCACGCCAGGCATCACCTCGACGACCTGATCGTGGCCGGGGTGGTTTTCCCAGGGGTATCGCAGTGCCTCGGCCGAGGATGGCGCCGTGTCGGTTTTCGAATGCATGCTACCGGCTTAGCGGCAGAGGCGGCGCGGCGCTAGTTGAAAAATGGGACAAGGCGGCGTTGGGGACGCGGAGCCGGCCAAGACCTCAGTCGTCGTCCCGGCCTTGAGCCGGGACCCATACGCCGCGGCAATTATTGTGGAAAAGGTAGATAACGACCAGCGTGCAAATTAATTCCGCCGGTGGTTATGGGTCCCGGCTCAAGGCCGGGACGACAATCTTTTGCGCCGCCTGCTCAAGGCCGGGATGACAGTCTCTTACGCCGCCCTGATATTCGACAGGAACGCGTCGATTTCTTCGCGCAGCACGTCGGCCTCGCGGCGCAGCGCGTCGGAGGCGGTCAGCACCTCGTTGGCGGTGGTTCCCGCCTGCGCCGAGGCGCTGGAGACGCCGACGATGTTGGTGGAAACCTCGCTGGTGCCGCTGGCCGCATGCTGGATGTTGCGGGCGATTTCGCGCGTCGCCGCACCCTGCTCCTCGACCGCGGCCGCGATTGCGGTGGTCACCTCGTTGATCTCGGCGATCGTGCCGCTGATGTTGCGGATCGCGGAGACCGCGGTCTCCGTCACCGTCTGCATGCTGCCGATCTGCTGGCGGATCTCGTCGGTGGCCTTTGCGGTCTGGTTGGCGAGGCTCTTCACTTCGGAGGCGACCACCGCGAAGCCGCGGCCGGCATCGCCGGCCCGCGCCGCCTCGATGGTGGCGTTCAGCGCCAGCAAATTGGTCTGCGAGGCGATGGTCTGGATCAGGTCGACCACCACGCTGATCCGCGCGGCGTTGTCGGCGAGCCCCTGCATGGTGGCGTCGGTGGCGCCGGCGTCCTCGACCGCCTTGCGGGCGATTTCCGACGAGGTGATGACCTGACGGCCGATTTCCTCGATCGAGGAGGACAATTCCTCGGTGCCCGACGACACGGTCTGCACGTTGGCCGAGGTCTGCTCGGCGGCGGTCGCGACCGTGGTCACCAGCGCGCTGGACTTGTCGGCGGTTGCCGACATGGACTTGGCGGTCGACTGCATCGAGCCCGCGGCGGTCGACAGGCTGTCGAGCGTGGTGCGAACGGTGGTTTCGAACTCGACGATGCGGGCTTCCATGCGGTTGGCGCGCTCGCTCTTGGCGACGCGGTCCTTGTCCTGCTCGGAAGACAGCGCGCGGCTGTGGATCATGCTCTCGCGGAACACCTGCAGCGAGTCGGCCATGACGCCGATCTCGTCCTGATGGTGGGTCTGGTAGATATCGGTTTCGAGGTCGCCACTGGACAGGACCTGCATCGATTGCTGCAGGTTGCTGATCCGCCGCAGGATGTTGCGGCCGACATAGAGCCAGACGAACAGGATCGAGCCGACCAGCGTGCCGATGCCGAGGGCGAGCATGACCATGGTCCCGAACGAAATCTCCTGACGCGCCTGCCAGGTGGCGGCGTCGGTTTCCTTCTGCACGCCATCGACCAGCTGCTGCACGCTGATGCCGAGGCCGACATTGAGCTTGCGGGTTTCCTCGAGAATGGTCTGGCCGAAATCATCCGCATCGAGTTCCTGCTGACGAACCTTGAAAAGGCCGGTCTTGCCGTCCGCCAGCGCCAGCAGTTCGAGCGTAGCCGAGCGAACAACGTTCATCGCCGTGGTTTTCGGCAGCGCCTCCACGTTCGACTTCACGCGGCCCTGCGCGGTGCGGAATTCCTTGCCGATATTTTCCAGTGTTTCGCTGTTGGTCGCAGACAGCGCGGCGATCATGTCGAAAGCCATCAAGTTGCCGCTGGCGGCAATATCGGCGAGCTGTTCGGCGGTCTTGTGCCCCTTGATTGCGTCGGGCTGGGAGAAGTTCGGCGAGGCGTAGATGCTGTAGAGCTCGGTCTGGGCGTCGATGGCCGCGGGGCCAGCGGCGGCGACGAAGCGCCGTTGTGCCCTGCGCACCGCGCCGTACAGCTTTTCGTGCTGATCGGCCAGTTCGAGCCGCTCGACCGCCGCCGAGACAAGGCTCTTGATCACCCCGTCGATGTTTTTCATGTTCTCGGTGAGTGCCGAGACGACGGACTTGTCGGCACCGAGTTCGACGATCTCGCCGAGCTTCTGCATCGCGATCGACTGGGTTTCCTTCATCTTCTTGGTGCGCTCGTTCAGCGCCGCTTCGCTGCGCGAAGCCAGCAGCGCCGGTCCCTGGCTGGCGAGGCTGGCGCTCTGCGCTGACAATTGCAGGCTCGCGGCAAGACGCGGGATATCCCGGGCGCTGAGATCGATCATGGTGCCGCCAAGGCGCCCGAGCATCAGGCCGGCGCCGGCGGAGATGACGATCGCCATGCCCGCGATGACGGCGAAGGCGACAAACAGGCTGCCCCTGACGCCGAAGCGAAAACCCTTGGATTTGATTGGTGCCGACATGTTGCCCACTGCCCCGTCCACGCTACCTTGAGGTGTTTCCTGGGGCGGCAGTATCCCTGTACCCGGTTAACAAGTCTGGAATTGAACAGCTTTTCGTCACATTTTTGGCGAGGGATAGCGAGGAATAGACCGCCTTTGACGGATTTTTTCCGTGAACCGGAAAGCCTTTGCCCAAAAACAGGAAGGCCGGCGCAAAGGCCGGCCTTCCGCAACTCACAGTTGGGGACGCTTAGTAACGTGCGACGACGGGGCTCGCGAAGTTGAAGCGATAGTTGACGCCGAGCTTGACCGTGTGGTCGTCGGTGCGGAAGCTTCCGAACGGCGCCAGCGCGACAGGGTTCACGAAGCGCGTGGTGCCGAAGTCATAATACATGTACTCGCCTTTGACCGCCCAGTTCGGGGCGACCATGTATTCGAGGCCGCCGCCGACGGTCCAGCCGTTGCTGTGGTTGCCATTGAGCAGGAAGGTGGCCGGCACGCCGGCCAACGTCACCCGCTCGTTGTTGTCGGAAAAGGCATAGCCGCCTTTGACATAGAGTAGGCCCGGACCCCAGGTGTAGCCGAGGCGGGCAGTAACCGAGCCGAGGCCACGCTGATCGTTGGTGTAGACGTAGGCGCCGGGGAAGGTGGCGGTGATGTTGCTCTTGCCGAGCCAGGAATACTGGCCCTCGGTGCCGAGCACCCAGTTCTGCGCGAACTGCCAATCCAGACCGGCCTGAACGCCGCCCAGCACGCGGGCGCTGGAATCGCTTAGCACCGCGCCGTTGAAGTCGCTGCTGCCGCTGAAGGCGCCGCCGACATGGCCGCCGATATAGAAGCCGGTCCAGTTATAGAGCGGCGCCGCATAGGCGGGGGGCGCCTTGTAGTAGGAGCGGCCGCCCATATCGGCGCCGAAAGCCGGGACGGCGGCGGTGAGGGCCGCGACGGCCACGAGGGCTGCGAGAATCTTCTTCATGATGCTGGTCTCCGAAAACCGTTGGACGACCTGCGTGTGGGCCGTCTTCCATGGCGACGGAGATAGACGGCATTTATCTAAAATGCTGTCACCCGGAAGTGACAGCGGGTTGTAACCCAACCCATTGGCAGATAAACGTTTTTCGTACTTAATGAAGGCCTAATCAAAGGTTAGGGAAGGCTTAATTTCGAGGTCCGTTTGGGCTCGCCGGAAAGCATTGCTTAACCAATGCGGCGCCGAACGTCGCCGCGCATCTGTTCGCGAAAAGCCTGCCGGCGGGCGGGTCGCTCCTTCACCGGCACGTCGTGGCGGTCGAACACGTTGAACATTTCCAGGATCGGATAATGGTCGCTGGCCATCGCCAGGATGCGGAGCAGTTCCGCCACCGGCCCGCTCGGGCCTGTGACCTCCCATTTACGGATGGTGTCGGCGCCGTCGGCGCCCTCCAGTCCGCAGAGTTTGGCCATGTCGGCGACCGTTAGCGGCCGGCCGATAGCCTCGCCGAGATGCTCGCGAAGTCTTTTCAATTCCGCTCCGGTCAACGGGTTCTCCGTTCAATTTGCTTCTGTGAAGTAAGTCACACACCTGATGTGACGTGGGGCGTATACGCACCGCACACATTACCCGAGGAGACCATCATGCGGCGGTTGATCGAAAGCCTTACGCCCCAAGCCCGCCACCTTTACTGGAAATGGGTCGGCGGCGTGTTCACCCTTTATGTGGTGCTGTTGCTCACCGCGGCAGGCGCTTTTGTCGGTCACGAATCGCCGCGCAAGCTGACGCAGCATCCGGTCACGACTATGGCAGTCGAGGGCAAGACGCGCTCGATCGTCGAGGTCGCAACGCCGGTGCGGCAGGCCGCGCGGGATTAAACTCAGACACCGATCGCATTCCGCGCCACCACGTCGCGATAGAAGGCAACGCTGAGTTTGGGCGTCCGGCGCTGGGTCTCGAAGTCGACGTGATAGAGCCCGAAGCGCTTTTCATAGCCGAAGATCCATTCGAAATTGTCCATCAGGCTCCAGAGGAAATAGCCGCTGACAGGCACGCCCTCCGATGTCGCGCGCTGCAATTGCCGGAGATAGTTGCGCAGGTACATGATGCGATCGAGGTCGTAGACCTGGCCGTCGGCATGCAACTTGTCTTCTGACGAGGTGCCGTTCTCGCTGATGTAGATCGACTTGATGTTCCAGACTTTTGCCGCTAGCCGCGGCGCCCAGTAGATCGTCTCGGGCCCGACGCGCAGCCATTCCGAATTCATGTGCGGGAACGAGGCGGGGAACGGCAGCACGCTCCAGCCCGGCGGCTTGTCGGACGCGGCGATATAGAATTGCGGCGCGTAGATGTTGAGACCGACGAAATCATTGGGGGAGGAAATGATCTTCAATTCCGCATCGGTGAATTTCGGCGCGGCCTTGCCTGCGAACTGCAGAAACCCGTCGGTGTATTTGCCTTCCAGAATTACGCCGAGGAAGCCCGAGTTCAATTCGCGCGTCGCCATCTCGGCGGCGCGAACGTTTTCCGGCGTGTCGAATGCCGGCACGCAGGCCGCGATGTTCTCGGCCGGACCCACTCTGGTGCCCGCGCGACCCTGCGCGCGGATCGCCTGCACGGCGAGGCCGTGCGCCAGCGCGACATGGTGGCGAACCTGGTTGACCTCGGCGTCCGGTAGTTTGAGGCCGGGGGCGTCGACGCCCCAGCCATAGCCGAAATTCACGAACCTGCCGGCCTCGTTGATCGTGAAGATCGACTTGACGCGATCGGTGATGCGCGCCGCGACGTGGCCGGCATAGTCGCCGAACGCCTTCGAGGTTTCGCTGGATCGCCAGCCGCCGACCTTGTCCTCGAGCGCCTGCGGCAGATCCCAGTGATAGAGTGTGGCGTATGGCTCGATGCCTTGCCGGAGCAGTTCGTCGATGAGGCGGTCGTAGAAGTCGAGGCCTTTGGGATTAGGCTTGCCGGTTCCTTCCGGAAATATTCGCGGCCATGCGATCGAAAACCGGTAGGCCTTTGCGCCCAATTCCCTGATCAGGCCGATGTCTTCCTTGTACCTGAAATAGTGCTCATTGGCGCGGTCGCCGGTCGTGCGATCCTCGATCTTGCCTGGGGTGTGCGCGAACGTGTCCCAGATCGAGCGGCCGCGGCCGTCCTCGTTCACCGCGCCCTCGATCTGATAGGCCGAGGTGGCGGTGCCCCATACGAAACCTTGCGGAAAACTTGCAGGGCCGGGCGTGGCTGTCCCCTGCGCAGCCGTCTCGGCCGGCGCGGTCGCGATACCGAGCGCAGACACGCCTGCGAGTTTGGCAAAATGCCGGCGCGAGAATTTTCCGAGCATCATCGTCTCCGGTCAGCGTTCTTCGATCTGGTAGGCGGATATCCTGTCGATCTCGAATGCGACAATATTGGGAGATGCGCCGTCGACGAATCCCACGCCCTCGAAGGTCTTCGATCCCATCGCAAGGTTAACGATCATGTACATCGGATCGTTGAAGCCGACGGGAACCTTGATCTCGGAGACCGGCTGGCGGTCTATGAAATAGGTGATGCGATCCGGCTGCCAGAGCGCGCCGAAATTGTGGAAGACGGTCGGCGCGTCGGTCACCCTGAAGTCGAACCCGCAACGCTCGACACGCTGGGTTTCCGGTATTCGCCAATGCGTCGTCATCGCGATCTCGCCCGGCCGCTGCCCGCGGCCCTCCATGATATCGACCTCCGGCGGCCAGCCGCCATTATCGGCGAGCATCCAGAACGCCGGCCACACGCCGATGCCGACCGGAACCCTGGCGCGAATTTCGAAGTATCCGTACTTCTGGGCAAACCGGCCCTGCGTCGTCAGGATTCCCGAGATGTATTCATTATTGAAGAGCACGGTTTTCAGCGCCGGCGGGGTGCGGCTGGCGACGATCGAGAGAATGCCGTCCCTGACCTTGAACGGATCGAGGCCGAGCGGCATTGTTTCCCGCCCGCCATAGCGCGGATCGACATAGATCTGCTGCTCGCCGTTCCAACTGGTCTTGCGCCTGAAGTCGGAACCGTCACCGCCCCAATAGCGCGCTTCCGGCCAGGTCGCGCCGCCGGCGTAATGCGGCGCCCACCTCTTATCCGCCAGAGGATGGCTGTCGAAATCATCGTGGAAAGTACGGTGCAATGATACCGAAGCCAGCGAGGCGGGCTCCGGCGCTTCGATGCGGCGGCATTTTTCGCCGAGGATGGCGGTCGCAACCTGCAACGTGAGCTTGGTCGTCGCGCCGGCGAGATCGGCCTGCGCGAACGCCGGGACGGCTGCGAACATGCAGCCAGCCGATACAAAGGCGAGCCGCGTCAATCTTCTGTCATCTGCTTCGCTTCGAAAAGTCGGGAGATCACTCACTGACGCCGCCCTCGATCTGACGATTTTTCGTAACCCGACCGGCATTCTCATCCGTTTGAGGTCCGTAATTATACGGGGTCGGAACTTAACGGCAATGTAGCCAAGTTTGATGTTGATTGAAGCTTGGAATGGCGATGGCGACGAATGTGCGTTGCGGTCGTGGCGACCGTCGGTAAGCGGGTTCATTTCCGGTCAGTGCTTCAATTTTGAAGGGCAACTACCTCAAAAGCTACGGGTACGGAAGTTCTACGAATGCTCGTCTATTTTGTTACGGACGAACCGACCAAGTTGCCGGCGGTTCGCGCGATGCTCGAGCCGCAGCACGCCGTGCTGCCCTGGGTGCTGGGCAGCGACGGCACCGACATCAGGTCGCATGGCGTGCTGATGGTCGACATCGACCTGCGTCAAATGGCCCGCGTCGATCAGCTCAAGTTCGTTCTGAAGGACCTCGCCGAGATTCCCGAGAAGCTGTTCGTCGTTCACAACCTCTCCCGTTCGATGGTGGCGCAGGCCTATGCGCTCGGCGCGACCGGGGTGATTTCACGCCCCAAGGAAGCCGCTCTCAAGGTCGCGGAGATCGAGCAGGCGGAAACGGCCGCGGAAGATAGCGCCGCAGATCAGCCGGCGGACATGGACGAAGGCGTAGCCGTCTTCGCCTCGATGTTTTCGAATGTGCGCAATGGCCGGCCACTCAAGCTCGTCGATGCGCAGCGCGCGACGTCGAAGATCATCACCCGCGTCGGGCAGGACGGGCTTTCGACATGGCTCGACGAGGTGCGTCGCTATCATGAGGGTACGTTTCAGCATTGCCTGCTGGTGACCGGTATTGCCGTCGCCTTTGGGCTGGATGTCGGATTCTCCGGCGGGGACGTCTCGCGGCTCGGAATGGCGGCGACCCTCCACGACATCGGCAAGGCGCGCATCCCGCTGGCGATCCTGGACAAGCCCGGACGCCTCGTGCCGGAGGAAGAAGAGATCATCAAGCGTCATCCCGCGATCGGATACGAGCTGTTGAAGGATGTCCGCGGCATCAGTCCGGAAATTCTCGACGGCGTGAGGCATCATCACGAATATCTCGACGGTTCCGGCTATCCGGACGGACTGTCAGGTTCGCAGATTTCCGATCTGGTCAGATTGCTGACGATCTCGGATATCTTTGCAGCACTGGTCGAGGTAAGACCATACAAGCCGGCGATGCCGCGGCAGGATGCCTACCAGATCCTCTGCGGCATGGAAGACAAGCTGGAGGGGGCGCTGGTCAAGGCGTTCCGCAAAGTCGCGCTTGCGGCGTGATGAACCTGCGCGCCGGCCGCGCACACTGACTTCCTGAGCAAAGCTGTCGTCGTACCCGCCGCCGATTCACTCGCGGAAATCGACGCATGGGCATTGTGTATCCGCAACCCGCAGCATCCCGGTCGCTGTGGAACGGGTCGCTGTTGCCCGCTATCGTTCGCGACCGAGAGGCGAAGGCATGAATGTCAGCGGCCAGGAGATCGATCGAACGCTGGAATACCGGTCTGCCGCGGTGATGGTCCGGCTGTTTCCGACCGGCCTTCTGCTGATCTTTCTCGGCCTTTTTATACTTGTGCTGGCGGATCCCGCGCCGATCTGGACGATGGTCGCGGCCAGCCTCTGCGTGGCGTTCGGAATTTCTCTGGTCGGGCTTGCGCTCTGGAGGCGCATCCATCACGGCAAGCCGCTGTTCACGCTCTCGCCTGACGGCATCGGCTACCGGATTCCCTGGATCCAGTCGCTTCAAATCCCCTGGAGCGAAATCCGGGGCATCGACACGATCGACGTCGAGGCGAGGTACTGGAGCTTCTGGGACTTCTATTACGGATTTCAGGTAATTCCCACCCGCAAGGTCGTGACCTATCCCAACGTCACCGTCGTGCTGGTGTCGAAGCCATTCTACGACCGGCGGATGACTGTTGCTTCGCGCCTTCTGCCAGGTCCCGCCTGGAGGGCGAACTTCATTCCGAAAGACTCGCTGGTCCAGGTCGCCCTGCACCACGACCTCGTGTCGGTCGCACCGCAGCCGTTGCGCGAAGCTGTCGAAGCGCGATGGCTCGCATTTCGCGATCGACCCGGCAAAACCAGCGTTCCAGCCGTCGCAGTGGGACAGGGCAATGCGACGGTGGCTCCGAAGCCCGCCGTGTCGCGCGCAGCATCCGCGACGGCCGTCGTTGCGATGGGAGAAAATCCGAAAGCCGTGTCCCGGTGGCAGGTGGTGGCGAGCTCCGTGCTTCTGGTCGGCATCGCCGTCATGCTGGCCAATCTCGCCGGGCTTTGGGATCTGCCGGGGCAGAACGAGGTGCGCGAAGTCAGAACCAAGGCGCGCACGGAACAGAAAGCCTGGGCGGACTCGATCAAGCGGAACAGGGAAGAAAGCAGAAAGCTCGAGGCGGAGCAGAAAGAGCAGCGACGGCAGCTCGACGAGGATATGCGGCGGATGTTCAGCCGATAGAAGGTTCAGCCGGCGTCTCCTGATGTTGCCTCGCTCGCCACTTCGCTCGCCGCGCCGCCCGCGGGCGGCGGCGGCGTTAGAAAACCGTCACACAGGTTTTACACTCGTAAACGAAAGATGAACTGTCGCTGCAACCTGCGGCGAAAAAAGCCTTGGCTGGTAACAGGCTAGTTCATTGAGGAAGTGGTATGAAAATGATCAAGACGGTCGCGGCAATTGCCGCGCTAGCTTGGGTCGCTGCAGTTAGTGTATCCCCCGCATCCGCTGATGTTATCAGCAATCCATCCAACGGTTACTCCTTTCCCTACCTCGGCACTGGGACTGGTGGTCAGCAAACCCAATACATCGGACAGACGTTTACGACGCCCGTCGCCGGGCAACTGACCGACTTTCAGTTCACCCTGAACAGCTCGACCATCACCTCGCTCTATGGGGCGGTGTACGAATGGACGGCTCCGGGCTGGGCGCGATGCTCTGGCAAAGCCCGACGGTATCGGGAATTGGATCCGGCGCGAACGGAGCCGGTGTTTTCGACTTCTCGCCGACCGGGGTGAACCTTCAGGACGGCCACACCTACGTGGCGTTCCTGAGCACTTTCGGAATCGCAGGCAATTCCGGCCTGGCGACTGTCGGCGCGTGCCTGAGCTTCAGCCAGTGCACCAGCGTTGACCCGCGTCTCGGCAATCTCGTGACCGCCAACGTCTTCCCCGACGGCACCACGACCTGGTCGAACGCAAACTTCGCCTTCGACGCCACCTTCTCAGGCGACGGTCTCCGCCGTCCCCGAGCCTTCCACCTGGGCGATGATGATCCTCGGCTTCTTTGGCGTAGGTTTTCTCGCCTATCGACGCCGGAATGGGGCCGCTCTCGCCTGATTCTCGGCGCCGGGCTTTCGAACACAACGGAAAGACCGCCGTGGTGGCGGTCTTTCTTGTTTTGGCTAGTCAATTGCGTCGCCGATCTCGCTGGAGCTCACTCCCAGCGTCGTCTCGCCGCGCGAAGTGCTTTGGTCGGTCAGTGGTAGCTGCGGTTTGAAGGGCTTTGCGGCTCACCCTTTGCCTGCTTGGCGGCATTGACGAGTTGCTTGGCCAGCATTCCATCCAGCAGATCCTCCAACGTGCTCACGTCTGTTGCGCCTTCGGTGAGGCGTTGGTCCGCTGCTTCAAGGGCGTCGTAATAAGGCTTCTTGTTTCCAGCGATCTGTTCAGGAATTGTCGGCGCGCCGGGCAGGAGACTGTCCAGTTTGATGCTCATTACGACATATGACACTGCGCGGGCCGTTCGACCGTTGCCGTCGGCGAACGGGTGTATCCAGTTGAGCCGCCAAAGGACATACGCTGCAAGATGCACAGCGCTCATCGACCAGTTGTCGTTTACGTAGTCGCAGAGATGCTCGATCTCTTCTGACACGAATGGAGCTTCAGACGGCTGATGCTTGCTGCCCTGGATCGTCACATTCGTGTTGCGCCAAGTCCCGGCTAAGGGATGGATGCCGTTCAATGCAGCTTGATGCAGCTTCAGGATCAAGCTGGATCTCAAGCGAAAGGGCCGCTCCGGTTCCTTGACAAAGGATCGGATCATCTCCAGCGCGAGGTCGAACTGGCGGATGCCATTTTCCGCCTCGCGCCGTGCAATTTCATCTGGATCGCTAAGAAGTGGCGCTGTCTCGGCAATGCTATGCCGGTCATCCGCCACGCTTCAGCTACTCGCCTGAATGGATTTTTTTATCGAGCGCGGCAACCATCTCCCGAGTGATCCGCTCGTTCTCGATGTGAGTGTTGCCGTACGCGAAGCTGCGACGCTGCTCACCGAGCTGATCCGGAGTCATCTCAATGTGGCGAGCCCGCTCAATCAGTTCCTTAAGATCATCAGTCATTGAGCCACTCTCCTTGCCGAGGCGATCATAGCGAACGGCGGATGTTCATGTAAAGTTCCTAATCGCAGGTAAAGTGCGCGCCGTTTCCGAGTCGCTCGAAGCGAGGTGAGCGCTTTTCCTCGTTGCTCGGCGAGCAAGAGGTCGGTCCGATCACATACAGATATGTGGCCTCTGGGCACGCGCGAGGCAAGCGACCCGCACATGTACGTAGTCGGCCTCCACAACTCAGCCCGATCGAATGAGTTGCGGTAGTGCTTTGACCAGTACGACTACGCGGGAGTTTGCTCGTCACACGGACATTAATGGTGCTGCCAGACAGGATTGAACTGTCGACCTCTCCATTACCAATGGAGTGCTCTACCACTGAGCTACGGCAGCATGCCCGGTATATGAAGGAATCGGCCTTAAAGGCCGCCCACCAAGCGGCCGGTTCTTGCCACATGGGCCCCGCTGGCGCAAGC
Source organism: uncultured Alphaproteobacteria bacterium (assembly GCA_963742935.1). Classification (GTDB taxonomy): domain Bacteria; phylum Pseudomonadota; class Alphaproteobacteria; order Rhizobiales; family Xanthobacteraceae; genus Bradyrhizobium. The sequence continues at coordinate 327,386 of CAVUOI010000054.1, forward strand.
ACGCGGGCGGGCCGGAAAGGGTCCAAAATCGCAAAAATCGGCGCTTGTTGCCGACGGACTGCTTCAACGCGGTCAAACCCTGAGCAAACGACTGGAAATCTCCAACGCCAGGTGCGGTTCCCGATCACCCCGGGCAGCGGTTGAAGCATTGGTATCGTGCTTGCGGCCGCCTTGCTGCGTCATGGTCATTGCGGCGGGCGGCGGTGAAACCCACTATGGTCGGGTTACGGCGCTGCGGGCGGTGCGGCGCCGGGGTTCAATCCAAGACGTGTTCGACGGAATGACAATGAAGGGCAATCAAGACGAGCGCCTCCGAAAAGACCGGCGCGGATGTGAAGGATTCACGACGTGACCGGCTGAAGCTTGCGTTGCGTGAAAACCTCAAGCGGCGGAAGTCGCAGGCGCGCGGGCGCGGCGATGCGAGCGCATCTTCCGAAACCGCCGATGCCTCCCTAGATACCGCGAGCGAAAAGCCGTAGCTTCCAGCGCATCGGGAAATCCGCCTTGCTCGCCGGGGGCATGGCACGCTCCTTGTACAGTTTTGTTTGTTTTTGGGTGGCGACAATGAGTTCAGACATCACGGCCGATCCGGCGATCGGCGCAGCTTCCATCGCGTTTCCCCGCCACGAGCAGACCTTTCCGTCACTCACGCATCCGGAAATCGAGCGGATGCGCCGTTTCGGCGAGCTGCGCACTTACCATCACGGCGAAGCCTTGTTCGAGACCGGCAAGGTCGGTGCCGGCATGTTCGTGGTGCTGTCGGGCACCGTCTGCATCACCCAGCGCGACGGCCTTGGCCATGTCACCCCGGTCATCGACCAGGGGGCGGGGCAGTTTCTCGCCGAAATCGGCCAGCTTTCCGGACGGCCGGCGCTGGTCGACGGCCACGCCGAGGGCGACGTCGAAACGCTGCTTGATTCCGCCTGATCAATTGCGCGCGTTGCTGGTCGCGGAAGCCGAACTCGGCGAACGCATCATGCGCGCGCTGATCCTGCGCCGGGTCAATCTGATCCAGGGCGGCACAGGCGGTGTGGTGCTGATTGGACCTGCCTCGCTCGGCGACATGGCGCGGCTGCAGAACTTTTTGGCGCGCAACGGCCAGCCGCACCATCTGCTCGATCCCGCCACCGACAAGGACGCCGCCGATCTCGTCGCGCGCTATGTCACCGGGCGCGCCGACCTGCCGCTGGTGGTCTGCCCGGACGGCACCGTCATGCGCAATCCGACCGAAGCGGCGGTCGCCTACGCCATCGGCATGATCGGCGACCACGACCACGAGAAGCTCTATGACGTCGCTGTCGTCGGCAGCGGTCCGGCGGGGCTCGCCACCGCCGTCTATGCGGCTTCCGAAGGCTTGTCGGTCGCCGTGTTCGATTCGCGCTCGTTCGGCGGCCAGGCCGGCGCCAGCGCCAGGATCGAAAACTATCTGGGATTTCCGACCGGCATTTCCGGCCAGGCGCTGGCCGGGCGCGCCTTCAACCAGGCGCAAAAATTCGGCGCCAACATGCTGATCCCGGTTTCGATCCAGTCGCTCGATTGCAGCCGCGCCGACGGCGCCTTTTATCTCGCGACCGACTGCGGCAAGAACATGCGGGCCAAATCCGTCGTGGTCGCGAGCGGCGCGCGCTATCGCCGGCCGGAGATCGCAAACCTCGCGACGTTCGAAGGCCGCGGCGTCTGGTACTGGGCTTCGCCGATCGAAGCCAAACTGTGCTCCGGCCAGGATGTCGTGCTGGTCGGCGGCGGCAATTCGGCGGGGCAGGCCGCGGTGTTCCTGTCCGCCCATGCCCGCAAGGTCTACATGGTCATTCGCGGCGGCGGGCTCGGGGCCAGCATGTCGCGCTATCTGATCGAGCGCATCGAGGCGACCGATAACATCGAACTGATGTTCAACACTGAAGTGGTCGGCCTCGAAAGCGATGACGACGCCGCGCTGGCGCGCGTGCACTGGCGCAGCCGCCTCGCGCCTGATGATGTGCAGAACCTGGATATCCGCAATCTGTTCCTGTTTGTCGGTGCCGATCCCGCCACCGACTGGCTGAACGGCTGCGGCGTCATGGTCGATCGCGGTGGCTTCGTCGTTACCGGCGCGCAATGCAAGCCGAAGGACGGACAGTCGGCGTCGCCGCTTGAAACTTCGGTGTCCGGCGTATTCGCGGTCGGCGACGTGCGCTCGGGTTCGGTCAAGCGCGTCGGTGGCGCGATCGGCGAGGGCGCGCAGGTGGTGGCGGCGCTGCACGGCTTTCTCGCCGACGCCATGAAGCCGTCGCTATAGAAAGCGTTTTCGAGCGAAGTGGGAACCGGTCGCGTTAAGAAAACGCGTCAAATAAAAATCTAAAGGATGCACGGATGTCCAAAGGCTGTAGCCACATCGCCGGCGTTCAAACGGTGACGCCGAGCGCGCTCGGATGCGAGGAGTGCCTGAAAAGCGGCAGTGAGTGGCTGCACTTGCGGATCTGCCGCACCTGCGGTCATGTCGGCTGCTGCGACGATTCACCCAACAAGCACGCCACCGCGCACTTCCATGCGTCAGGCCATCCCGTGATCGAAGGCTACGATCCGCCGGAAGGCTGGGGCTGGTGCTATGTCGACGAAGTGGTGTTCGACCTGTCGAACCGAAAAACCCCACACAACGGGCCGATACCGCGCTACTACTGAAACGCTGCTTCAAAAGAAGAATGAGGAAATCTCACATGCCATGCTTATCGAAAGCATTCCGCGCCAGCGTCGCCGTCACCTGGATGGCCCTCTCGGTCGCATTGATTTCCTCCAGCGCTTCGTTCGCGCAAGCGCCGCAGAGCAAGTTCGCCGAAGTCAACGGCGTCAAACTGCATTACCTCGTTGCCGGCAAGGGCGATCCCGTCGTGCTGCTGCACGGCTTTGCCCAGACCAGCCACATGTGGCGGCCGCTGATCGCAAAGCTTTCCGCCAGGCACACCGTGATCGCCCCCGATCTGCGCGGATTCGGCCAGTCGTCCACGCCGGAGGGCGGCTACACCAAGAAGGCGATGGCGCAGGATATCCACGCCTTGGTGAAAAGCCTGAAATACGATCGTATCCGGCTGGTCGGCCACGATATCGGATTGATGGTCGCCTACGCCTATGCGGCGCAGTATCCTGATGAAGTCGACCGCATTGTTTTGATGGAAGCGTTTCTGCCCGGCGTCGGCGAATGGAATAACGTCTTCCTGCTGCGCGATCTCTGGCACTTCCACTTCTTCGGCAAGACACCGCTGGCGCTGGTCACCGGCCGCGAGCGCATCTATCTCGAACATTTCTGGAACGATTTCGCCGCCGATGCCGCGAAATCGGTGCCGGAGGCCGACCGCAAGTTCTACGCCAAGCAGTATGCCGGGCCGGGCCACATGAAGGCGGGCATGGAGGTTTTCCGCGCCTTCCCGCAGGACGCCGTCGAGTTTGCAGATCTTGCGAAGACCAAATTGCCGATGCCGATGCTGGTGCTGTCGGGTGAGAAAGCCGGCGGCACATTCCTGATCGAGCAGGGCAAGATGGTCGCAACCAATGTCGAGGGTGTGCTGGTGCCGGGTCGCGGACACTGGCTGATGGAAGAGGCGCCCGATCAGGTGATTCCAAAACTGGTCGAATTTCTCGATCGCTAAAATTCGACAAGAGCTTTGCGGCTTGTCTCTCCGTCCTTCCTTGCCGTCATTTGTGACGGCTGTGCAAATATTTCGGGCATCATACAACTTTCGTTGATGTGTCTTTATGCGCGCACATGCCTGCATTGCCGGCACGGCGCGCGATGCGTGTGGAATTTTTCTAAGCTGCGTCGTAGTGTTTAGAAAGTTTCCAACGGAGGGGGCCCCGTCATGATTTTGGGTATGAGTACGGCGACGTTTGTTCAGGTGCATGTCGTCATCAGTTTGATTGCGATCGTCGCGGGCTTCATCGTGATGTTCGGAATGCTCGGCTCGAAATCGCAGCCCGGGCTCACCGCGATCTTCCTGTTGTTCACCATCCTGACCAACGCCACCGGTTTCTAATTCCGCCGCTGCTGACCGAAAAGCTGCTGCCCTCGCACATCATCGGCATTCTGTCGCTGGTGCTGCTGGCGATCGCCTGCATCGCGCTCTACGTGATGAAACTCGCCGGCTCCTGGCGCTGGATTTATGTCGCTGACTGCGTTGATCTCGCTTTACCTCAAGTACTTCGTGCTGGTGATCCAGAGCTTCCTCAAAATCCCCGCGCTGTCGGCGCTGGCGCCGGGCAACCCGCCCTCGGGGCCGGCGTTCGGAGTCGCGCAGGGGATCGTGCTGGTGTTCTTCATCATCATGATCATCGGCGCCTTGCGGCGTTTCCGCCCGGTGTAAGAGATTGCTGACGGCGTAACCGCGTAACTGAAGGAGAAGCCCCATGCCTACCATCACGACCAAGGACGGCGTCGAGATCTTCTACAAGGATTGGGGCAAGGGCCAGCCGATCGTGTTCAGCCATGGCTGGCCGCTGTCGGCGGACGACTGGGACACGCAGATGCTGTTTTTCCTCAACAACGGCTTTCGCGTCATCGCCCATGATCGCCGCGGCCACGGCCGCTCCAGCCAGGTGGCCGATGGCCACGACATGGATCACTACGCCGACGACCTCGCGGCCCTGACGGCGCATCTCGACCTGAAGAGCGCCGTCCATGTCGGTCATTCCACCGGCGGCGGCGAGGTGGTGCACTATATCGCCCGCCATGGCGAGAGCCGGGTCGCGAAGGCAGCGATCCTCAGCGCCGTGCCGCCGCTGATGGTGAAGACGGACGCCAATCCCGGCGGTCTGCCCAAGGACGTCTTCGACGGCCTGCAGGCGCAACTCGCGGCCAGCCGCACCAGCTTCTATCGCGATCTCGCGGCCGGTCCGTTCTATGGCTACAACCGGCCGGGCGCCAAACCGTCCGAGGCCGTGATCGAGAACTGGTGGCGGCAGGGCATGATGGGCGACGCGAAGGCGCATTACGACGGCGTCGTCGCGTTCTCGCAGACCGACTTCACCGAAGACCTCAAGAAGATCACCGTGCCGGTGCTCGTCATGCATGGCGACGACGACCAGATCGTTCCCTACGCCGACTCCGCGCCATTGTCGGCGAAGCTTTTGAAGAACGGCACGCTGAAGACCTACAAGGGTTTTCCGCACGGCATGCCGACCACGCATGCCGAGACGATCAACGCCGACCTGCTGGCGTTCATCAAATAGCGGAGCACTGACATGAAGCCATCTTGTTTGGCGCAACCGGCATGGTCGGGCAGGGCGTTCTGCGCGAATGCCTGCTCGACGCCTGAAGTCACGGAAGTATTGTCGGTCGGGCGCAGCCCGGCCGGCGTGCAGCACGCCAAGCTCAAGGAAGTGCTGCACGACGATTTCACGGATTTCTCGAAGATCGAATCGCAGCTGGCCGGATACGACGCCTGCTTCTTCTGTCTCGGCGTCTCCTCGATCGGCATGGACCCGGAGCGCTACCGGCATCTGACCTACGACGTCACCATGGCAGCGGCGAACACGCTGGTACGGCTCAATCCCGGCATGGTGTTCACCTATGTCACCGGCCGGAACACCGATTCCACCGAGCAGGGCTCGCTGCGCTGGGCGCGGGTCAAGGGCAAGACCGAGAACGACCTGCTCAAGCTGCCGTTCAAGGCCGCCTACATGTTCCGCCCCAACGGCATCCAGCCGCTGCACGGCGTGCGGTCGAAGACCGGCTGGATCAACGCGGTCTATGCCCTCACCGCGCCGCTGCTGGCCTGGATGGTGCACGCCGTGCCGACCCAGATGACCACCAGCGAACAGCTCGGCCGCGCCATGATCAAGGTCGCGCGCGACGGCTATCCGAAGCCGATACTCGAGAGCGAAGATATCAATCGCGTCTGAGGTTCGTGACCTCACGCCTCTCCGTCATTCCGGGGCAGCCCGCAGGGCTGAACCCGGAATCCATCTAACGGCATGAGTCGGTGGCACGTTGGATTTCGGGTTCGCGCTGCGCGCGCCCCGGAATGAGACGGTCTTTGGTTAGCGCGCCCACCCCATCAAATCGCCGCAAATGTCGCCGCTTCTCCTGCGACAGCGCATGCCGATGATTTGTGCATCGCAAGGGGGGTGGCATGGACCGCATTCGTATTGTTGGCGGCCGCCCGCTCAACGGCACCATTGCCATCTCGGGCGCGAAGAACGCCGCCCTGCCGCTGATGATCGCAGCACTCCTGACCGAGGAAACGCTGATCCTCGACAACGTGCCGCGGCTCGCCGACGTCGCGCAGTTGCAGCGCATCCTCGGCAACCACGGCGTCGACATCGCCGCGATGGGCAAGCGTTCCGGCGACCGCGCCTATCAGGGCCAGACCCTGCATATTTCGGCAGCCGACATCATCGATACCACAGCGCCTTATGAACTGGTGTCGCGGATGCGCGCCAGTTTCTGGGTGATCGCGCCGCTGCTGGCGCGGATGCACGAGGCAAAGGTATCGCTGCCGGGCGGCTGCGCCATCGGCACGCGGCCGGTCGATCTCCTGATCATGGCGCTGCAAAAGCTCGGCGCCGAACTCACCATCGACGGCGGCTATGTGGTGGCGAAAGCGCCCGGCGGCCTGCGCGGCGCTCAAATCGATTTCCCCAAGGTGACGGTGAGCGGCACTCATGTCGCGCTGATGGCGGCAACGCTCGCCAAGGGTACGACCGTCATCACGAATGCCGCCTGCGAGCCCGAGATTTACGATGTCGCCCATTGCCTGAACAAGATGGGCGCGCGCATCGAGGGTGCCGGCACGCCGCGGATCGTGGTCGAGGGCGTCGAAAAACTGCATGGCGCGCGGCATACGGTGCTGCCGGATCGAATCGAGACCGGCACCTATGCGATGGCGGTCGCGATGACCGGCGGCGACGTTCAGCTGTCCGGCGCGCGCCCCGAATTGCTGCAGTCGGCGCTCGACGTGCTGGGCGAGGCGGGCGCCGTCATCACCGTCAATCATGACGGCATAAGGGTCGCGCGGAACGGTGCCGGGATCCGGCCGGTGACGGTGTCGACCGCGCCTTTTCCGGGCTTTCCGACCGACCTGCAGGCGCAATTGATGGCGCTGATGGCCTGCGCCGGCGGTTCCTCGCAGATCACCGAGACGATTTTCGAGAACCGATTCATGCATGTGCAGGAACTGGCGCGGTTCGGCGCGCGTATATCCCTCGACGGCGAGACCGCCACCATCGACGGCACCGCGCGGCTGCGCGGCGCGCCCGTGATGGCGACGGACCTGCGGGCCTCGGTGTCGCTGGTCATTGCGGGGCTTGCCGCCGAGGGCGAAACCATGGTCAACCGTATCTATCATCTGGACCGCGGTTTCGAACGGCTCGAGGAAAAGCTCTCAGGCGTCGGCGCGTCGATCCAGCGCATCAGCGACTAGAGGGTCATTCAAGGACGATCGAGGATGCCGGCGGACCCGCTCAAACTGATTGCGCTCGACGCCGACGATCTCGCCGTCATTTCAGCCCATGTGCAGGACGCCCGCGTCCAGGCCTCCGACATCGTCTGGCGGCAGGACGAAAAGCGGCTGGTGATCGGCATCGACCGGCTGGAATGGGAGCAGACGCTATCAGGTGGAACCGAGCCGCGCCGTTCGATCGCAGCGCTGCGCTTCGACCGTGTCCTGGCCTGCAAGTCGCGCAACATCGATCTGGACCAGCCCGAGGCGGTGCTGGAACTGATCGGGATCGAATTCCATCCGGGCGAGGCCCCCGGCGGCAGCGCGCTTCTCCTGTTCAGCCAAGGCGAGGCGCTGCGGCTGGACGTCGAATGCCTGGAATGCGAGCTGACCGACCTCGGTACCGACGACCTCGGCGCCAGCGATCTGGCGGTCGCGCCGGAGGGGTAATTCTCGGTGCCGTAGGGTGGGCTCGAGCGAAGCGAGCCCACCATGGCCCCGCGGGCGGCGCAAGATGGTGGGCACGGCGCAAGTGCGCCTTTGCCCACCCTACGGGTCCTGTTTCCGGGCGAAGAGGGTTGACGGCCCTTGGCCGCCGCGCCATTGAGCAGGGGCCTTGACGTCTCCCAAGAAAGCCGCCATGCCCGTTCGCCTGGACACCAGCAGCGCCGATTTCGACCCGCGCTTCAAGCAATTCCTTGCCGCCAAGCGCGAGGTTTCGGCCGATGTCGAGCGCGCCACCCGCGCCATCGTCGATGACGTGGCTGCGCGCGGCGACGCCGCCCTGATCGAGGCAACCAGGAAGTTCGACCGGCTCGAGATCGCGGCCTCCGGCCTGCGCGTGACCGCGGCCGAGATCGTCGCCGCGGTGAAGGCCTGCGACGCCGTCACGCTCGATGCCCTGAAATTTGCCCGCGACCGGATCGAGACGTTCCACCAGCGGCAATTGCCCAAGGACGAGCGCTTCACCGATGCGCTGGGCGTCGAACTAGGCTGGCGCTGGAGCGCGGTCGATGCGGTCGGGCTCTACGTGCCCGGCGGCACCGCGGCCTATCCGTCCTCGGTGCTGATGAATGCGGTGCCGGCGAAGGTCGCGGGCGTACCTCGCGTCGTGATGGTGGTGCCGTCGCCGGACGGCAAGCTCAATCCGCTGGTGCTGGCCGCCGCCGACCTCGGCGGCGTTTCCGAGATCTATCGCGTCGGCGGCGCGCAGGCGGTGGCGGCGCTGGCCTACGGCACGGCCACCATCGCGCCGGTGGCGAAAATCGTCGGCCCCGGCAATGCCTATGTCGCTGCCGCCAAGCGACAGGTGTTCGGCAAGGTCGGCATCGACATGATCGCCGGTCCTTCCGAAGTGCTCGTCATCGCCGACGACACCGGCAATGCCGGCTGGATCGCCGCAGATCTCCTGGCGCAGGCCGAGCACGATGCCAGCGCGCAATCGATCCTGATCACGGACAGCGCAAGCCTCGCCGCGGAGGTCGAACGCGCGGTGGAATCGCAGCTCAAGACGCTGCCCCGCGCGGAAATCGCGCGGGCGTCGTGGAATGATTTCGGCGCCATCATCATGGTGAAACAGCTCGACGAGGCGGTGGAACTGGCCAACGCCATCGCCGCCGAGCATCTGGAAATCATGACCGCGGACCCGGAAGCCTTGTCGGCCAAGGTCCGCAACGCCGGCGCGATCTTCCTCGGGCCCCATACGCCGGAGGCGATCGGCGATTATGTCGGCGGCTCCAACCATGTGCTGCCGACGGCGCGCTCGGCACGGTTTTCCTCGGGGCTTGGCGTGCTAGACTTCATGAAGCGCACCTCGATTCTCAAATGCGGGCCGGACCAGTTGCGCGCGCTGGGGCCCGCCGCGATGGCCTTGGGCAAAGCCGAAGGTCTGGACGCCCATTCACGCTCGGTCGGATTGCGCCTCAATTTGCCATGAACAAGCCGCCACCAGACGATGACCAGCACAACCGCATCGTCGCGGTGACGCTCGACGAGGAATCGATCGGGCGTTCCGGGCCCGACATCGAGCATGAGCGCGCGATCGCGATCTACGATCTGATCGAGCAGAATGTATTCGCGCCCGAAGGCGCGGGCGACGGCCCGTTCACGCTGCACCTCGCGATCACCGGCAACCGGCTGATGTTCGACATCCGCCGCGAGGACGGCGCGCCCGTGGTCGCGCATCTGCTGTCGCTGACGCCGTTCCGGCGGATCGTGAAGGATTATTTCATGATCTGCGACAGCTACTATCAGGCGATCCGCACCGCCACGACCGACAAGATCGAGGCGATCGACATGGGCCGCCGCGGCATCCATGACGAAGGCTCGCGCACGCTGCAGGAGCGGCTGAAGGGCAAGGTAAGAATCGATTTCGAAACTTCGCGCCGGCTGTTCACGCTGATCTGTGTCCTGCACTGGAAGGGGCAGGACGCATGACCCCGAAAAGTGCGAAGCGGTTTTCGGATCAGGTCATGCGTGAAAAGGAAAGCATGACGATCCCCGAACGGTGTTCGGAAGGGGTCTCGTCCCAAACAAGAGAAGCCTGACCGCATGGACGCGCCGCGGCGCGCGCGCAACCCGCAGGCCGTGCTGTTCGCATGCGGCTTCAACAGCGTGCGTTCGCCGATGGCGGAGAGCCTGCTGCGGCAGATGTTCCCGCAGGCGCTCTACGTGAAATCCGCCGGCGTCAGGAAAGGCGAGCTCGATCCGTTCGCGGTCGCCGTGATGGCCGAGCTGGGCCAGGATATTTCCGGCCACAAGCCGATGACGTTCGAGGAGCTCGAGGATTGGGAGGGGCTCAATTTCGATCTCATCATCACGCTATCGCCCGAGGCCCATCACAAGGCGCTGGCGCTGACGCACACGCTGGCGGCCGATGTCGAATACTGGCCGACGCCCGACCCCACCGACACCGAAGGCACCCGCGAGCAGAAGCTCGCCGCCTATCGCGAGGTCTGCGACGGCCTGATGATGCGCATCCGCCGCCGGTTTTCGAAGGTGGGTGCGGCAAGCGGGTAGATCGGGTCGTTCCCGCGAACATAGGCCGTATGGAAAGGGCGAGAACCTCTCAACGTCGCCCCCGCGAACGCGGGGGCCCATACGCCGCGGCCGTTGGAGGGGGCACATCGCAAGACGCTTTCGGTTCGTCCAGCGACCGCGGTAGTTGGCAGAGCGTTTGCGACCGCGCGCCTCGATGGATCACGCGGTATGGGTCCCTGCGTTCGCAGGGACGACGGAGATATTGGAGCCACACCAACCACTTGTTCCCCGGTTGTGGAATGGAGTGCCTTCCGATAGGTTCCGCGCGCGTCCCCTTCCGAATCCTTTTCCGCGACAAATCCCGCATGCTCGGCCGCCCCAAAATCGTTCTCGCTTCCGGTTCACCGCGACGGCTCAGCCTGCTCAACCAGGCCGGCATCGAGCCCGACGCGCTGCGCCCGGCCGATGTCGATGAGACCCCGAAGCGGGGCGAGCTGCCGCGCGCCTGCGCCAATCGCCTCGCCCGCGCCAAGGCCGATGCGGCGCTGAAATCCGTTCAGCTCGACGACGAGCTGCGCGGCTCCTTCATCCTCGCCGCCGATACCGTGGTCGCGGTCGGCCGCCGCATCCTGCCCAAGGCCAATCTGGTGGATGAAGCCGCGCAGTGCCTGCGGCTGCTGTCGGGCCGCAACCACCGCGTCTACACCGCGATCTGCCTCGTCACGCCGAAGGAGGCGTTCCGCCAGCGCCTGATCGAAACCCGCGTGCGCTTCAAGCGGCTGAGCGAGGACGACATCCAGGCCTATATCGGCTCCGGCGAATGGCGCGGCAAAGCCGGCGGCTACGCCGTGCAGGGCATCGCCGGATCGTTCGTGGTCAAGATGGTCGGCTCCTACACCAACGTCGTCGGCCTCCCGCTCTACGAGACGGTCACGCTGATGGGCGGCGAGGGCTTCCCGATCCGCTTCGGCTGGCTCAATGCCAGCTAAGCCGCCCGACAAGGCGCCCAGCGGCGGCGCCAGCCCGCCGGCAAAACCCTGCCCCGAATGCGGCAAGCCGGGCAACCCGGCCACGCTCCCCTTCTGCTCCCCCCGCTGCCGCGACGTCGACCTGAACCGCTGGCTATCCGGCCGCTACGTCATCCCCGGCAAGGAGACCGACCCCGAAGACGCCGAATAGCCGTGTTCCGCCAATAATTTGGGGATGAGGCACGGGGCGGGCCCGCCCCGCCGAAGCCTCCGGCGAATTCGGGCTCGCCGCGCCGAAGCCGCAGGCGAAGGCGGGTGGACATGCGCTCCCGACCTCTCTATAAACCGCCCGCTCGCACCGCCTTTGGGCCGTCCGGGTATGCCCAGGTAGCTCAGTTGGTAGAGCATGCGACTGAAAATCGCAGTGTCGGTGGTTCGATCCCGCCCCTGGGCACCATTAAAATCAGCGCCAGCTTCCAGTCGATACTTTCAGAACAAGGCAGGCTCAACGAGATTACGTTGAGATTAGGTCCGGCACAGCTGCGTGATCAAGCCTGCGCTCTCGGGCGTGATGTCCAAGTTCCTTCGCCTTAAGCCGTGAGAGTCCGACTCTCGTCTTGGTTGTCTCCTCCGGCAATGACACGCTACAGTGCCGTCGGGGGGGCCTTCGATGTTATTTGCGGACAAGCTTGTTCAAACGCCGCGACGTGAGAAATCCGGCGAGACTGGGTACGAGCGTTACGACTATCAGGCGTGTTGGCGGCCTTGCCCTGATCTTCGAGAGCCACTCTGAGCTCGACGGCTACGCCATTGCCTTCGAGTTCCATGACGACATCGTTCGGCTGAACAGCAGCTCTGCTCCGACGCTTGCGCGTATCTATCAGGTCAAAACGAAACTGAGCGGGCATTGGACGCTGACCGATCTCGTAAGCGAAAGAAATCGAAGGATAAGACTTCGCTGCTGCCGTCGTTTATCGGCAAGATGTACGACAACTATTCGCTGTTTTCCAACGAGACAGAGAGATTGAGCTTCGTCTCCAATCTGCCCTGCAAGTTTATCGACGCTTCCGCCACTCTCCATTGCTTCGCGAATTGCGCTCCCGGGGATTTCGCCAAGTTCTTGAAGAAGCTGAAAGCCGAATATCCCGCAGCGAACGCAACTACAGCGCAACTGATGCATTTCATCAGAGCCAATCTCAGCTTGCACGATGCGTCAGCTCATCTAAAGGGATTGATGCAAGAGTTTGTGACGAGCCACGTGGGAACGATCAGCTATAGTCCTGACACTCTGTACAAATCGATCATAGAAGAGTGCCGGACCAAATCGAAATATACAGGCACTATCGACAATTTCGCAGACCTGATCCAACATAAGTCCGTGACAAAGAGCCAGGTTAATGGCTGGCTGTCGCAAATCCAGCTCAATAATTCTGTACCGGACTGGTCGGCCATCAGCAGCGAGCTGACATACGGTGCAATGGAAAAGACGGAGCTGGGCAGACAATGGCATCTCTACAGGATGCTCGCATTAGGGGCGGGCGATGAAGCAATCAATCGAGTTCGGGCTAAAATCCGTTCTGAATTGGATAGTCTAGTTGGCTCGCTGTTGTCGCTAGGTCCGCTGACTGACGATGTATTCGCGAAGGTTTGGATTTTCGCATCGACAACGATCTCAGGGGTCAGTGCGAGTCGGATCAAGGTGATGATCATCTATGAGGTGAAGACTTATGAAGCGTCAGGAGATGTACAAGAAGCTGATCAGGAGTCTGCGGACGAAGAGCCATGAAAAACTTTCGCTTACAAAGGCTGCTACTCCTATCCGCTCGCGAGAAGGCGGCCCAGCTGATCGAATTCGATCCCCGAACGACAGTAGTCCTCGGCGAAAATGATACCGGAAAATCCTGCCTCATAAAATCAATCTACGCTGCCTTTGGCGCAGACCCCGCGAAGATAAATCCAACGTGGGTCGGTGCAAAGGTCGATATCTTCGTTGATTTCACCATCGACGGTATTCCGTATCAAATTTTGCGGTCCGGAACGAACTACGGAATTTTCAATGGAAAGGGTGTTCCCGTTTGGTCAGGATCGGGGGTCACGCGCGGCCTCGGCCCCGAAATTGCAAAACTGATGAGCTTCGAGCTGACGCTTCAAACTCGTCAGGGGGACCTAATAGTTCCTCCTCCCGCGTTTCTCTTTCTTCCCTTCTATGTCGATCAGGACGTTAGTTGGAGCGGAAACTGGATTTCGTTCTCAAATCTGCAAATGTTCAATAATTATCGGAAGGACGTCGCGAATTTCCACGCCGGGCTACGTCCGAATGAATATTACCAAGCAAAGGCGGCGAAGTCGTCTGCCGATCGAGCGCGGGAAGACCTAAAGGTTGAACGCCGTGCGCTGGATCGCGCGGGCAAGAGGCTGCGATCAAATCGCACGCACCTTCACGTCAATCTGTCTCCCGAACAATTTGCCACACAAATCGACGCTCTCGTTACTGAATGCCAAGCCCTGCAAAACGAGCAGGAAAAGCTGCAGCGGGTCCTAGCAGACTTGAATTCCAAAAAGGCGATCCTTGTGGAGCAATCTCTGATCGCCGAAAAGGCATTGGCCGATCTCGATGCCGACTACGAATTTCTCCGTCGGGAAACGGAGGATGAAATTATTTGTCCCACGTGCGGAACGGTGCACGCGAATGATTTCGCCAACAAATTCAGTTTAATTTCTGACGTTGATACTTGTCGAGGATTTTTGATTGAGGTGCGACGTGAAATCGAGGCGGTCAACGCGCAAATCTCTGAAGAAAAGGAGAGGATGGGTTCTTTTGCCAACTCGATCCGTCGGATCAACGGCATTCTTGATGAGAAGAGGGGCGAGCTGAAGCTCCGGGACATTATCGAGGGCGAGAGCGAGCGCCTGATGGATGCGACGTTCACAGCCGAAGAAAAGGAACTCAACTCGCAGATCGGCGCACAAGAAATGAAATCTGACGAGGCTGTGCAGGCTATGAAGTCCTACGAAGATAAGAAGCGTCAGGACGACATCAAAGGCTTCTATCTTCAGAAGATGAATTCCTTCGTTCTAGACCTGAAGGTCCCAAATCTCAAAGAGAGCAATTACAGGGCCATCGATAGTACTATTCGCGAAACAGGAAGTGATTTGCCACGCGCACTCCTAGCTTATTACTATGCCTTCATCCACACGATGAAAAAACATTCGACGTCCGCATTCTGTCCTATCGTCGTGGATACCCCCGTGCAGCAAGATCAAGATAAGACCAATGCTGCCCGCATGATAAGCTTTTGTGTCAACGAGACGCCTGCTGATTCACAGCTCATCCTCGGCACAGTCAGTCTGCATGGTGTCAAGTATGATGGTCACGTCGTGGAAACGGATACAAAGAACAAATTGTTGAAAACAAGCCGTTATGACGAAGTGCATGAAATCTTGAGGCCGTATTACACCAAGCTCGTCCAATGATCGTCTAACGATTAGGATTATGGTCACGGTGCACTAATCTGTCGGACCGGTGCGAACGTACAATTCAAACGAAACGCAGTGCAGGGTTACATGATCGAGGTGACTCCACGCGCTCAGTCAGCATAAGATTGCCGATACCGCGATCCCGCGAGGCCTTCGTATGCTGCCCATTCCCGCCGACATCTTCACCGAGCCCGACGACGTATCCCCCGACAGCCTGGCCAATCTCGGACCCCTGCGCCATCTGGCGGGCGTTTGGCAGGCCGACAAGGGCGTGGACGTCAACCCCAAGGCCGCGGGCCCGGAGCGCCGGGTTTTTCGCGAGCATATCCGGATGGACCCGATCGATCCGCAGGCCAATGGGCCGCAGCTGTTTTATGGCTTGCGCTATCACATCCACATCAACACGCCCGAGGAAGACATCACCTTCCACGACCAGGTCGGCTACTGGCTGTGGGAGCCGGCGACCGGCCTGATCCTGCAGACCGTGGCGATCCCGCGCGGCCAGGTTCTGCTCGCGGCGGGGCAGGCGAAGCCGGATGACATGAAGATTTCCGTCATCGCGAAGCGCGGCGATACGCGCTACGGAATCTGCTCGACGGAGTTTCTGGACGAAGCGTTCCGTACCGAGAGCTACCGATGCGACATCACCTTCAACGACGACGGAAGCTGGACCTATCTCATCGAGACCGAGCTAATGGTGAAGGGAAGGGACCAGCCGTTCAATCATCACGACACCAACACCTTGCAGCGTGTCGGGGCGCCGGCACTCAATCCGTTGGCCGCCATCCTGAAAGATCGCGCCGAGAAGAAGAGCGCGTAGCCCGGATGAGCGGAGCGACATCCGGGGTGAGGTTAGCGCCGATCCCGCATATCGCTCCGCTCATGCGGGCTACCGGCGAGCAAAGCGACGACTTGCTCACGCCGCCTCGTAGGAGGCGATCTTCTTGATCTCCGGCGCGAGCACATCTTCCGCCGTTTCGAGATCGTAACGCGCCTGAATGTTCATCCAGAACGCAGCGCCGGTCTTGAAGAACTTGCCGAGCCGCAGCGCGGTGTCTGCGGTCACGGGCTTTTCTTCGCGCGCGATGCGTTCGATCCGGGTGCGCGGCACGTGCAGGGCGGCTGCGACCGCTGAGGGCGTCAGTCGGTGCGGGATGAGAAATTCTTCCCGCAGGATTTCGCCGGGATGAATCGGCGGGAGTTTCTTTGCCATGAGCGAACTCCTGGTGAGAGATCGACATGATCTCCGCGACTTCAGGGCCGCGTCGGTCATCTGGACGGGATCCGCCACCGATCGTTGATGCGGATCAAATGTTTACCAGTCTATCACTCCGGAAACAGCCCCGCGAGTATCTCCCCCGCCATGTTGAACGCCGCCACGCCGCGGAACAGCGCGGCGATGCCGGCGCTGGCGTGCAGTTCTTCCAGCGTCGCGCCGGCCTTGATCGCGGCCTTGGCATGATTGGCGGCGGCTTCGGAGGTCTGCACCAGCAGGATGGCAAAGGCCATCAGCTGCACGGTCTTCTGATCCAGCGCATCCGGCGTCAGCGCCGCAATGCGCCAATCCTCCAGCGCCGTCACCAGATCGGGATCGACGCGCATGCCGAGTTCTAGTCGCTTCGCGATTTTGGGCGGCGTGAAGCCGATCATGGATTCGTAACGCGACTTCAGTTCGTCCAGCGAGGCTTTCTGCTTCGTCATGCCGATTCTCTTCCTTGTCTCCGCGACGGCGGCTTCAATCGACCTTGGCGCCGGAGGTCTTCACCACCTCGCCCCATTTGTCGACCTCGGTGCGCAGGAAGGCGCCAAACGCATCGCCGGACAATTTGCCGGGCTCGGCGCCGACGTCGGCCAACTGCTTCACCATGTCGGGCTCCGCCATTACCTTGCTGACAGTCTCGATCAGCACCTTCGTGACTTCGGGCGGCACCTTGGCAGGCGCGACGAGGCCGAACCAGGACGACGCCTCGAAATTCGCCACACCCGCTTCGACCATGGTCGGAAGCTCGGGAAACAGCGGCGAGCGCGCGGCGCCGGCCACCGCCAGCGCGCGGATCTTGCCGCCCTGCACCTGCGGTCGAACGGCGGGCATGTTGTCGAACATCATCGGCATCTCGCCGGAGATCAGGTCGTTCATCGCCGGCGCCGCGCCGCGATACGGGACATGCATGATATCGATGCCGGCCCGCGCTTTCAGCAACTCGCCGGCCAGATGATTGGTCGAACCAAGACCCGACGATCCGAAATTGAGCTTGCCCGGCGATGCCTTGGCCAGTGCGATCAGTTCGGACACGGTCGTTGCCTTCACGCCCGGATTCACCGCCAGCACGATCGGCACCGATGCGATCAAGGCGATCGGGGTGAAATCCTGCGCCGGATTGAACGACAGTTTTGAATACAGCGATTGATTGACGACCAGCGGCCCCGGCGCGGCCAGCAGCAGCGTGTAGCCGTCGGCCGGCGCACGCGCCACCGCCTCGGCGCCGATATTGCCGCCGCCGCCGCCGCGATTGTCGATCACTACCGTCTGCCCCCAAAGCTGGGACAGCCGGTTGCCCAACAGCCGCGCCACCACGTCGTTCGATCCGCCGGCCGGGAACGGCACCACGATCTTGACGCCGCGTTCGGGGAATTCGGCGTGCGCGGCCTGCCCGATCAGCGATCCAAGGACGAGGGCCGACAGCACGGAAATGAGATACCGCATTCGTTGCTCCAGATAATCGATTTTTATGGTTTTCTCGATTTTAAGTTGACAGCAATAAATGCGGTCGTCAAATCGCTCGTCGTCACGTCGTCCAACAAAGTTAGCGACACGTCACCGAGGAGCCATGAGCGCGTATCAATCCGGCACATCGAAACCTTGCCCTGGCCCCGACCGCCATCCGAAACGTCCGGCCTTTGCGATGCCGCCGGGCGCCTGCGACACGCACGTTCACGTCTTTGGACCGCAGGCCAAATTTCCCTTCAGCGAACAGCGCAGCTACACGCCCGAGGACTGCACCTACGAAGACCTGATGCAGCTCCATGCGGTCTTGGGGATCGATCGCGCCGTCATCGTTCACGGCGGCGCGCATGGCACCGACAACCGGGCGACGCTCGCGGCGCTCGACCGCAATCCCGGAAAACTTCGCGGCGTTGCGGTGATCCCGTCCGGACTGCCGCGGGCCGAACTCGAGGATATGAACCGGCGCGGCATGCGCGGCTGCCGCATGTCGACGGTGGTGAGCGGCGGCGCGTCGTTCGCGCATCTCGATCGCCTGGCCGGGGAAACCTTCGACCTGGGCTGGCACCTCGTGCTGCATTTCAACAAAGCCACCGAACTGGTGGAGGTGGCGCCGCAGCTGCTGCAAATTGAAAACCCGTTCGTGCTCGATCACCTCGCCCGGATCAGCGCCGCCGAAGGCGTCGACTCCGAGCCATTCCGGACGCTGCTGCGGCTGCTCGATACAGATCGCTGCTGGATCAAGCTTGCCAGCCTTTATCGCCTGTCGTCCGAACCCTATCCCCATCGCGACATGCTGCCGATGATCGAAAAGGTCGTCGAGTTGCGTCCGGACCGCATCCTGTGGGGCAGCAACTGGCCGCATCCGATCTGCCCCGTGCCGATGCCGAACGACGGCGATCTGGTCGATCTGATTCCGCTGTGGCTGCCGGACCGCCGCACGCAGCAGCTCGCCTTGGTCGACAACCCCGCTTTGCTTTACGGATTCGAGCCGTTACCCTGAGCGCACCATGATCGATGCACGCAGCTCCGCCGTTCCGGCTTCCGTCACCCTCTCCACGACGCTCGTCGCGCGGCTGCGGGATGCGATCATGCGCGGCGAGTTGCTGCCGGGCAGCAAGCTCAATCTGGACCGGCTGCGTACCGCCTTCGGCGTCAGTCTCAGCCCGCTGCGCGAAGCGCTCTGCCGTCTCGAAAATGACGGCCTGGTCGCCCTGATCGACCAGCGCGGCTATCGGGTCACGCCGGTTTCGGCGGATAATCTTACCGAGATCATCCGGCTTCGCGTCGAGCTCGAAGGCCTGGCGATCAAGGAGGCGATCGAACATGGTGACGTCGCCTGGGAAGGCCGCATCCTGGCGGCACTACATCAACTGAGCCGCTGCAAGCGTGGCGCGCGATCCGCGGTGGAGCAGGAGGCCTGGGAGATCGCGCATCGCGCCTTCCATGCCGAACTGATTTCCGCGTGCCAGATGCCGCTGCTCCGGCAGTTCTGCGCGACCTTGCACGATCAGAGCGATCGCTACCGTCGCATTTTTCTCAAGAAGCATGCGCCTGATCGCAACGTGCCGGCCGAGCACACCGCGCTAGCGCATGCGATGATCGAGCGCCGCACGCGCGATGCCACGCGGATCCTGCGGGAGCACATCGAACGTACGGGCCGCAACGTTCAAGCGGTGCTGGCGCTCAGCTCGAAATAGCATTCGAAAATTTGTAGCCCGGATGAGCCAACGGGTCGCGCGAATGCGCGCCCGATGACAGGCTCCGCGATATCCGGGATCTACCAAGTCCCCGCATATCGCAAGCGCTCATGCGGGCTACTTGCTGGCCACGCAAAACATGATCGCATCCATGTTGCGCGCACGCCGTCGTCCAGCGAATTCCGGGATGATGAAGTTGTGCCGCTGATTTGCCCGACGTGTCAAGTTTTCAATCAAACCCATAGGTTGTGGAAGCCGCCGGCTACTGTGCATGGGGTTGTTTTCGACATTTTTGATTGGAGCCGCGGCAACCCGGCGCGACGGCTCTTCAGATCACCGTAGAGTTACGGAGTAACACTGGCCCGGCGCGCCGGTCGGCAGGCTTCGCTGCACGCTTTGGTAACCGGTCTTGTTTACCCTGTTCCGGCCGGTTCATGGGAATTGGGTAGTAGCTTCGGGTAGTGACGGCCATTCCATGTCGCATGGGTCGGACGAGAGTGACAATTATTGGCCGGGTTACGTCGATGCGCTGACATCGATGGTCCAGGTGCTGGCATTCGTCATGATGATGCTGGCGATGGCGGTGTTCGTGCTTTCGCAGAGCGTGTCGAAGAAGGCCGTCGAGGCGATCGCCGCGGCCGTGAACGCCGAGGTGAAGCCGAATTCCGACATGAAGCAGCTGACCCAGGCCGTGATGGACAAGGTTGACAGCCTCCGGAAATCTGCATCTGCAGATCCGGCAAAACCGGAACCGGCGCCCTCGGACGAGCAGAAGATCGCAGGGTCGCGCATTGCGTCGCGCGCGCAGCCGCGCACGGCGCCGATCGAGCCGAAGTCGGATGCCCCGCGTCTGGCGGTCGAGTTCGACGGCGGCAGCTACCGGCTCGATGAACCGCGTGCGCGCTCGATTTCCACGTTTGTCGACCAGAACAGCGCCGCCGACAAGTCGAAGCCCATCGTCGTGAACGCCTATGCTTACACCGGCGAGGGCGCGATCTCGGAAGCGAGGCGGCTGGCCTATTATCGCGCGATGATGGCGCGCAAGCAGCTCATCGATGCGAAGGTGCGGCCGGAGAATATCAAGATCAACGTCAATGATATTGCCGACCGGGCCAAAGCCCAGACGGTTGAAGTGATCGTGGCGGATCCATCGGCCAACTAGATGCTGCAACGGGAACCTGATCGGGCCTTCGCCCGGGGAATGTGATGATGGAAAAGCAGATTGCGTATATCCGAAACAAGATGATCGGATTGATCGCAATTATCGCGATCGTCAGCGCCTGGCAGTGGGACTTCATCCACGAAGGCGTGATGGCGCACGTCTGGACCACGGGTTCGATCCTGAGTGCTTTTGGATTCGCGATCGTGATGGCCTTCATCTTCGTTCACAAGCTCAAGAACGAAGTCATCGCCTTCAATGCGCTGAAGGAGATGTGGGACGACATCCGCATGGGGCAGGTCGAGCAGAAGGCCGACCCGCTCTGGCGTCATTACCGTTGCTCCCGTCCGGGGCGGATTTTCAAGCGGCCGAGGCTGCTGGGGCACGCCTATGACCTCGTGACCGATGAGCTGGCGCGCACCAAGAAGATCAGGATCTCGGTCGAGACCATGAACACGCTGGTCCACAAGATCGGCGGGACCATCGACGACGAGAAGTCGCTGCTCGGCTACATGTCCGGGCTTCTGGTCTTCATGGGCCTGATCGGAACGTTCATCGGCCTGCTGCACATGGTGGGCTCGATGGGCGGCATCATCGGCACGCTCGCCAGCTCGGCGGGAGGCGCCGGATCAACCGATGCATTCCAGCAGCTTCTCGGCGCGCTGCAGGAGCCGCTCAAGGGCATGGCGTCGGGCTTTGCCGCCTCGCTGTTCGGCCTTTTCAGCTCGCTGGTGGTCGGCCTTCTGGCTCGTTTTGCAGGCCAGGCGGCCGGCGTTCTCAAGCACGAGTTCGAATCCTGGCTGGCGGGCGTCGTCCAGATCGGCGACGAGGAGGATCAGGAGGCCAGTGCGCCCCAGGGACTCCTGGCCTCCGAGGCCGTTCGCGTCGAGTCGCTTGTCCGTACCGTCGGCGACATCCTCGCCGACTATTCCAAGGTCGCTGCCAGCTTCGATCACACGGTCCGCGTGCTCGGCGACATTCAACGCGGGCAGCTGCATCAGGGCAAGGTCATCGAGAGCGTGGCGCACAGCATGTCCCGAATCGGCGCTGGCATCGAGGCCCTGACGGACGGGGTTTCGAAGAACATCGCGACCGAGCTGTCGGCTACGCGTGCGATGGTTCATGAGCTCGAGCGGACTCACAACGAAAATCTGCGCATGCTCGCCTCCAGTCATGCTGAGACGGCGGTCCAGGTCGCTGCCGCGGTGGAGCAGAATGCCGTCATCGCGGAGCGCATGCCGGCGCAGCTGAGTGCCAATATTGATGCGCGGATCGACCAGGCGATCAAACACGCTGTTGGTCCCATGGGTCTCACCGTGGCCGATCAAATGGGAAGGTTGCAGCAAACGTTTTCGGAGTATTCGAAAGTCGTCAATTCCGACGGGGCAGGCGGTCATCACGGCGCTGCCGCTGCTGCCTCCCATATCGACGGCCTCGAGACCCAGATTTCGGAAGGCTTCGATCGCCTGAACCAGAATGTCGGGGCCGCATTCTCCGCCTATTCAGGCGTGCTGAAGCAGGCAGTCGCCGTGCTCGACAAGACCGAACCGGGCCTTGAAGAACATGTTCTGGAGACCGCGGCGGCACACGCCGGTCCGAAAGCGTTGGCGCATTAGCATTCCCTGAGAGCGATTGGGACGAGGTATCATGATGAATCCGGCCAGCAAGATCCCCAGCGGGTTGCCACGCCTGAAATTACCGATTCAGTTGCGCAAGAAGAAGCAAGGCTTTTCACGACGCCACAGCCGCCACGCCTGCGTTGTGATCGGGACCATGAAGGTCATCGATATCGGAGCGGAGTTCGACGGCGCGCTGACCGAAGTCTCCCAGGGCGGATGCACATTTCGGCAGGCCAGCATGTTCGTCCTCGACCGGATAGGCGAGGCGGTTCTGGTCCGCACCGAATTCTTCGAACTGGAAGGCCGCATCCGGGCCGTTCGGCCGGAAGGTTACGGCGTGCAATTATTCGGCGAAATCGCCGACGATGTGATCGATCGCATCGTCGCCGAGTACGGCTTCAACATCGCCAAATCCTTCTTGGCAAAGCGCAATTAATCAGCAGCAGACCCGTTCAAGGCCGGTCGCGCGCACAAGCGCGCCGAGCCGCAGCCGCGCGCCTTCATCGAACAACGCCGATCGAGGCACGTAATAATACGCGCTTATGGATTACTTTCATGGGTTTAACCGGCGATTAACGATAATAGACTATTAACTTGCTGTAGTATCTAGGGTTTTTACCTTTCAGTTGCAGCATGTATCGTAGTTGGTGGTGCCTCGCTATTCGCAGAAGAAGCTTCCGAGCGAGGGGCTGGGACGATTGCGCCTGCCGCAATCTGCGTGTTGCTCCAGTCGGTCGCGCAACGACGTTCTGCGCAATTTCAAGAAGCGGCGCTTGCGGTCGGCAAACCGTCCGCCGCCTTTCTCCTCGTGACTGCGCTGGCCGGCTGCGTGACGGGGACAACGGTGCCCAACAGCCCGTTCCTCACCGCGGTGGTAAAACTCAATCCGATAGTTGCCAGTTCTCGCGCTCACGCCGAAACTGCAAGCAATGCCAACTCGCCCCTCGACGCCAACGCCGCAGCGACAGATCTGCCGCTCAGGGGGTCGCTTTCGCCGTCGGCTCCGACGCCGGTTGCAAGCGCACCGCCACGGCAGACCCCTCCGCCAGCCCCTTTCGTCGCTCCGATCCCGGAGCGTGCGCAGGTCTATCCTCAGCTGGCCGCGGCCCAAAGCAATCTGGTTACTTCCGTTGCTCCCGTGATAGCTCCGGAGGCCGGGCCCAAGCGGCCGAACGATCCGCCGGTGCGCGGGGGAAGAACGGTATTGCTGGGCGAGGCCGTGGGTGTCGCGGTGCTCAGCCATCCCTTGATGGGCGCCCAGGCCGCAAAGGTTACGGGCTCGCTTGCGGACGTCAGAACGGCGCAGGGCGCGTTGAAGCCGCAGCTGCAGGTCTTTGCGGGAGCCGGCGGATCGTATCTCGGCTCCTATCAAAATTATCCGCAGCAGTTCGGATCGGCCGCCATCCCCGGCAGTTCGCGTGGGGACGCCGGGTTCACGCTCAGGCAGCTCGTGTATGATTTTGGGGCCGCCAAGGCAGACGTCGCTCGATCAAGGTCCATTGTGGATGCTGAACGCCTGCGGCTGGCGGACCAGGCCGAAGACATCGCGCTGCGCACGGTAAATGCTTATCTAAATCTGCTGGAGCAGCGCGAACTGATCGTCCTGATGGACAAGGTGGTTGCTGATGACAACGCTTTTGCGAACCTCGTCAAGCTGAGCGAACAGCAGGGTAACGGTACTATCGCCGACGTCAGCCGCATCAAGTCCAAGGTCATCGAAGTCGAGGCCGTCAGGACCGACCTGCTGACGTCGATGAAGGCTGCGGAGGACGAGTTTTCCAGGCTTACAAAGATTGATCCCAGTCTCGTTCGGCAATCGCCTCGTAGCTTGCCGCGGATTCCCGCGTCGTCTGACATTGCCCTGGAAACGGCAAAGCGATCCAACCCGTCCTTGTTGGCGTTCAGCGCCACTGGCGTATCCATCGATCATCAACTCGCCTCGCAGCAGGCGCAGCGGCTGCCCCGGGTCGATCTTCAGGGTGACGGGCTGGTCAAGCACTACGTCGGAACGCCGGCCGCTAGCCAGGGCATTGTCGATTCCCGGCTGATGCTGATGGTGTCGTACAAGCTGCTCGACGGTGGCATCATGTCCGCTCAGGCGGATCGTATCCGCGAAGACAAGAGAGCGAACGACTTCAAGACCCTCGATGAAAGAGAAACGATCGAGCTGAACCTGAGGCGCTTTTACCAAGCGTTGACGTCCAACAAGATCAAGGAGAGCGCGGCCCTCCAGGGCACGGCGACGGCCCAAAATGCCAACAGTCTCTATCTTGAACAGTTCAAGGCCGGCAAGCGCACGGTGTTCGAAGTGCTCGATAGCCGGATGGTCGTCTTCACGATGCAGAAGAACGCGGTTAACGGCAGGTATGAGCAGATGCGGGCCGGCTACGGGATTCTACGGAATATGGGCAAGCTGGTCGAAGCCGCCGTTAATTCTCCGGCAAGCTGAAGCGCCGTCGGGTCATCAATCCTACAAGGCTACCTTCATGGCAGCGTTAATTACCGGGGGTGGACTAAGCCATTACTTAACTAAAGCCGGTCATGATTTTTGGAAGTTTTTCAGTGTGTTGGTGATCGAGTTCGATGGACGCCCCAGATGTTAAGCAGGACAGCGGAGCTGCTAATGCTTCTGCCCCGGCTGCCAAAGAGTTGAAAGGAACCACGGTAGCGCTCGCGCCGCCGACGGATGCCGTTGTCACTTCCGTTCAACGTCCCGCGCCGGGCTCCATCAGTGTGGTGGAGGTGCCGCCGGGAGCTCAGCTCAAGCTCGACTTCGCTTCGACCGAAGCGAAGTTCGCCGTCCTCGACGTCGATCTGGTGCTGCTGTTTCCCGACGGCGCCAAGGTCATCTTCCCCGGTTACGCTTTCAACCTCGTCGGTCCGGAAAGCTCGGAGGCGGTGTTCTCCGATAAGGTCGTAACACCGCAGCAACTGCTTTCCTTCGTTGACGAGCTTCGCTTGCTCAACGATGTCAACGCTCCCCTGCTGGGTTCAAACGCGAAGTCCGACCAGCAAAATCAGGATCAGGGCAAGGAGGCAAAGGAAACGCCCGCGGAAGACGCTCCGCCTGCGCCGCCGCAGCCGGCCGCCCCGACGGCAAAGCTCGCCGCTGTCGCCGACTTCGCCAAGCCGCCGGAAACCCCTGCCGATCGGTTTTTCAAGAAGCTGAACGACGACGTTGCACCCCCGGCATCATCGGGCGCCCCAAGTTCGCGTCACACGACTGACGGGCTGACGGCGGTGACCGATCCGGGCACCGG
This sequence comes from uncultured Alphaproteobacteria bacterium, assembly GCA_963742935.1. GTDB lineage: Bacteria > Pseudomonadota > Alphaproteobacteria > Rhizobiales > Xanthobacteraceae > Bradyrhizobium. Next base: position 352,676 of record CAVUOI010000054.1, read on the forward strand.
TACCGGAGACGGCAACGTCAGCGCAGCCAAACTCGACGTCACGCTGTTCGGTGTTTCGGGCGATCAAACCACGGGCCTGCCTTCGGGCGGCGTGCGAATCCTTGGCGCGGCCTCGGAAATCCCGGCGACGACCGACTCGACATTTGGCGTTCAGCAGCAAATGCGGACGCTGGTCGGAACCGCCCAGAGCGACATCATCTATGCCGCCAACCCGTCTCGGATGCCCTCGGGCACGACCGAGCGGCTGCTCGACGTTCAGGTGACGTTCCCGGATGCGGGGGTCACGGCGAAGACCGCGACGATCACGAATCTCCCGGCAGGCTTCGCCATCAACAATGGCGTCCAGAGCGGCGCGAACTGGGTCGTCACGCTGGATCCTGCCGATCCGAACCATCTGCAGGTCGAACTCCGATATGTCCTGCCGACCTCGGCCACGCAGCCTGACGGCAACGGCTTCCTGGGTAGCTTCAATCTCAATATTCTCTTTGGAGCCGTCGACTCAAACGGCGCGACCAGACTCTATTCGGGTAGCCAGACATTCGTCATCCGCGACGTGGCCAGCGACAGCGATGTCTACATGGTGTCGGCCGACGGCAAATCGACGATCATTGGCTTGAACGTCACGCCGCCCGGAGCGAACATCTCGGGCGGTGGCGGCGATGACCTGATTTATGCCGGGGCTGGCCACGACGTTCTCGACGGCGGCACCGGCAACAACACCGTATCCTACAAATATTCGAACGAGGGGGTTACGGTCGATCTGTCGGCCGGTACCGGCCTTGGCGGTTATGCCGAGGGAGACGTCCTTCAGAACTTCAGCAATATCGAAGGCTCGACCCACGCGGACCGGCTCACCGGTACTGCGGGTGACAATATTTTCTACGGCAGCGGTGGCGGCGATACTTTCATTGGCAACGGTGGAATCGATACCGTCGATTACAGCAGTTCGTCGACCGGCGTTACCGTCAATCTGACGACAGGGGCCGGGACGGCAGGATTAGCGACCGGCGACTCGCTGATTGGAATTAGCAACCTGACCGGCTCGGCGACGGGCAACAATTCGCTGACCGGTGATGCCAACGCGAACATCCTGACCGGCGGCGCCGGCAACGATTATCTCGACGGCGCGGGCGGCGCGGATACCCTGTTGGGTCTCGGCGGCAACGACACCGTCGTCTATCGCGGCGGCGAAACGCTGGTCGATGGCGGAACGGGAACCAATACGCTCAACCTGGCGGCCGCCGTTACTGTCAACCTCGGCAATGCCGACCAGACCACGGGCGATGCCGTCAACGTCGCCAATTTCCAGAATGTCAATGCGTCCGTCCTCTCGACCGGCGTTTCGATCACTGGCTCCGTGGCCGCGAACGCGATCACCGGCGGTTCCGGTAACGACACGATCGACGGCGCTGGCGGCGCCGACATCATTCATGCCGGTGCCGGCAACGACACCGTAGCCTATCGTGGCTCCGAAGCGCTGATCGACGGTGGCACCGACACCAACACGCTGGTGATGCTGGCGCAAGCCAACGTCAACCTCGGTGCAACCGATCAGACCAGCGGCGACACCACCGCAGTCAGCAATTTCCAAAACGTCAACGCATCCGCGCTGACCGCCGGCCAGGCGATCACGATCGTCGGGTCGGCCGGCGTGAACATCCTGACCGGCGGCGCCGGTAACGACACGATCGACGGCGCCGGCGGCAGCGACATCATCGACGGCGGCGGAGGGGATGACAGCATCTCCTATCGCGGGACGGAAAACAGCATCGATGGCGGCAGCGGCAACAACACGTTGCTGCTGCAGGCCGCGGCCACCGTCAATCTCGGCAATGCCGACGTCACGACCGGTGACGGCGTCCTCGCCAGCAACTTCATCAATGTCGACGCCTCCGCGCTCACCACGGGCGTGAGCATCACCGGCTCCGCCGCCGCCAACATCCTCAGGGGCGGCGCGGGCGACGACACGATCGACAGCGCCGGCGGCGCGCGACACCATCACTGCCGGGGCAGGTAGCGATACCGTCATCTATCGGGGGACGGAGACGTCGATCGACGGCGGCGCCGGAGCCGATACGCTGGTGCTGGCCGCCTCGGGCGGCGTAACCCAGGTCAATTTCTCCGTGGCCGCCAGCGCCGACCAGACGGTCGGCGACGCCGTCAACGTGACGCGTTTCGAGAACCTCGACGCCAGCGCGCTGTCCACCACACTCAACGTCATCGGATCGACCGCGGCCAACACGCTCGTTACCGGCAGCGGAAACGATACCGTCGACGGCGGCGGCGGCGCCGATGTCATCGCGACCGGCGCTGGAGACGACGTCGTCACCTATCGCGGCACCGAAGCGTCGATCGACGGCGGGGCCGGTAACAACACGGTCCGCCTGCTCGACGCCACCGACATCAATCTTACGCGCGTCGATCAGTCCGTCGGGGATTCGACGGCGCTATCCAACTTCCAGAACGTCGATGCGAGCGGGCTGGGAGCGGGGCAGGACGTCACGATCATCGGTTCGGGCGCGGCCAATGTTCTGATGGGTGGCGGCGGTGCGGACACGATCAACGGCGGCGGTGGCGCTGACGTCATTGATGGCGGCGCCGGCAACGACTCCGCTTCGTACTGGGGCACCGAAGTTTCGATCGACGGCGGTAGCGGCACCAACACCCTGGTGTTGCGCGCCGCTGCCATGGTCAATCTCGCGAATGTCGATCAGACGTCCTTTGATGCGACCAGCGTCGCCAACTTTCAGAACGTCGATGCATCCGCGCTGACAAGCGGGGCCACCATCACCGGTTCGGCTCTTGCCAATACCATCACCGGCGGAACGGGCGCCGATGTGATCGACGGCGGCGGCGGTGCCGACACGATCGCCGCCGGCGCGGGCAACGATCTGGTCTATGTTCACGGCAGCGAAATCAGCATCGATGGCGGCGATGGCAACGACACGCTGGTGCTGCCGAATGCGAGCACCGTTACGGCGGTCAATTTCTCGGTAGCCGCCGGTCTCGACCAGACGGCAGGCGACGTCGCCAGCGTCGTCAACTTCGAGAATCTCGACGCGACTGCGATGACGACGGCGCTGTCGGTGACAGGCTCTCTGCTGGCCAATACGATCCTGACCGGTTCCGGAAACGACACGATCCGCGGCGGTGGCGGCGGTGACGTCATCGACGCTGGCGCCGGCAATGATGCCGTCGACTATTGGGGCACCGAAGTCTCGATCGACGGCGGGACCGGCAGCAACACGCTGGTGCTGCGCGCGTCGGCCGACATCGACCTCTCGGCAGTCGATCAGTCCCTGGGCGACTCGACCGCCGTTGCCAATTTCACCAATGTCAACGCCAGTGCCGTATCGACAGGGGTTTCGATCCTGGGCTCTTCGGCGGCGAACATCATTACCGGTGGCAGCGGCGCGGACACGATCGACGGCAATGGCGGCGCCGACGTCATCAGCGCCGGAGCAGGCGCGGACGTCGTCACGATCCATGGCACCGAAGCCTCTGTCGATGGCGGCTCCGGTTCGGACACGCTGGTCGTCAGCTTGGGATCGGCCATTTCGGCGGTGAATTTTGCCGTCGTGGCCGGCGCCGACCAGACGTCAGGCGATACCGTCACGATCACGAACTTCGAGAACCTCGACGCCAGCGCATTGGCGACCGCGCTTACGGTTACCGGCTCGAGCGTGGCCAACACGATATTGACCGGCGCCGGAAACGACATCGTCGACGGTGGCGGCGGCGCCGATATCATCAACACCGGCGCGGGCGACGACACGGTCACCTATTACGGGACCGAAGCAACGATCAATGCCGGGGCCGGCGTCAATACGCTGGTGATGCGCACGGCGACCGATATCGATCTCGGACATGTCGACCAGACCGTCGGCGATGCCGTCACGGTGTCGAATTTTCAGAATGTCGACGCCAGCCTGCTCGGTTCGGCGCAGGGAATCGATATTCTCGGCAGCGGCGTTGCCAACATCATCACCGGCGGAGCCGGCGATGACACGATCGACGGTGGCGGCGGCGCCGACGTCATCAATGCCGGCGCCGGCAACGACATCGTCGCCTATCGCGGCACCGAAGCTTCCATCGCCGGCGGTTCCGGCACCAATACCTTGCAGCTCAAGGCGGTCACGACGGTCGATCTGGCGGCTGCGGACCAGACCGTCGGTGATGCGGTCAATGCCACCGGCTTCCGGAATGTCGATGCCAGCGCGCTTTCAGCCGCACAGGGCGTTTCGATCACGGGCGATGCGCTGGCCAACGTCATCACGGGCGGCGCGGGCGCGGACGTCATCGATGGCGGCGGCGGCGCCGACGTCATCAACGCCGGAAGCGGCGACGATGCCGTTCACTACCGCGGTGCTGAAATCCTGATCGATGGCGGCTTTGGCTCGAATACACTTCTGATCGACAGTGCCGGCGGCATCACGCGCGTCGACCTGAGCGTTGCATCCGGTGCAGATCAGACCATCGGCGACACCGTCAACGTCGCCAATTTCCAGAACATCGACGCATCCATTCTCACGACCGGTATTGTGGTCACCGGCTCATCGTCGGCAAATACGATCACCACGGGCTCCGGCAACGATATCGTCGACGGCGGCGGCGGCGGGGATACGATCTCGACGGGCATCGGCAACGACACCGTGTCGTATTACGGTTCGGAAGTTGCCCTCGATGGCGGTGTGGGAACCAACACCTTGGTGTTGCGAAACGCGGCCACCGTCAATCTGGGCAACGCCGACCAGACGGTGGGCGACGCCGTCAACGTCGCCAATTTCGTCAACGTCGATGCTTCGGCCCTTGCGGTCGGCGCGACCATCACCGGATCGGCGGCGGCCAACACGATCGCCGGCGGTGCCGGCAACGATACGATCGATGGCGCTGGCGGCGCCGACGTCATCAACGGCGGCGGCGGCGACGATACGATCGTGACGCGCGGGAGCGAAGCGTCGATCGATGGCGGCACGGGCTCGGACACGCTGGTGCTTGCGGCGGCGAGCACCGTTACATCCGTGAACTTCGCTGTTGCCGGCGGGGCCGACCAGACCACGGGCGATACTGTCAGCATCGTGAACTTCGAGAACCTGAACGCGGGCGCCATGACGACGGCGCTCAACGTCACGGGATCCTCTTCGGCCAACGTCATCACGACCGGCTCGGGCAATGATGTCATTCATGGCGGCGGCGGTGCTGACATCATCACTGCCGGTACGGGCGATGACGCCGTCGACTATTGGGGCTCCGAGGTCTCGATCGACGGCGGCGGCGGCACCAATACCCTGGTTGTCCGCGCGTCGGCCACGCTTGATCTCGCCGCATCCGATCAGTCGGCAGGCGACCTCGCGACTGTTTCGAACTTCCATAACGTGGATGCCTCGGGCCTGACCTCGACGCAAGTCATCTCGGTGGTCGGTTCGTCGGTCGCGAACACCATCATTGGAGGCGCTGGCGCCGACCTGATCGACGGTGGCGGCGGCACGGACGTTATCGCGGCCGGCGGGGGCAATGACACGGTTACCTTCCGCGGCACCGAAGCATCGGTCGATGGCGGCGCCGGTTCGGATACCCTCGTCCTGATCGCCGGCTCTGCGGTCACCAATGTCGACTTTTCCGTCTCGCCCGGCAACGATCAGACATCGGGCGATACGACCGGCGTCACGAATTTCGAGAACCTGGATGGCGGGGCGCTGACGACGGCGCTGACCGTGACGGGCTCCGCCGCGGCGAACACCATCACGACCGGGTCGGGCAACGATATCGTCGACGGCGGCGGCGGCGCCGACGTCATCAACACCGGCGCTGGCAGTGACACCGTCTCCTATCACGGAACGGAATTCTCCATCGACGGCGGAACCGGCGTCAACAACCTGGTCCTGCAGGCCGCGACCGACGTCAACCTTGGCCGTGTCGACCAGACCGTCGGCGATGCCGTGACGGTGTCGAACTTCCAGAACGTCGACGCCGGCGCGTTGAGCGCGGCGGAAGGCGTTACCATCATCGGAAATTCGCTGGCTAATACCATCGTCGGTGGCCTCGGCGACGATACGATCGACGGCGCCGGCGGCGCCGACTTGATCATCGGCGGGGGCGGCGACGACACCGTTGCCTATCGCGGTACCGAGACGTCGCTCGACGGTGGCACCGGCACCAACACGCTGCAGCTCAAGACCGCTGTGACCGTCAACCTTGCCAACGCGGACCAGACCTCCGGCGATTCGGTCACTGTGGCCGATTTTCAGAATGTCGACGCGAGTATCCTGAACGCGACCCAGGGCATCTCGATATCAGGCTCGGCGGGCGCCAACACGATTATCTCCGGCGCTGGCGCCGACACGATCGATGGTGGCGGCGGCCTCGACGTGATCGCCGCCGGCGGCGGTAATGACACGGTCAGTTATCATGGCTCGGAAACGTCTATCGACGGCGGCACCGGCAACGATACGATCGTGCTGCTGGCATCGGGCGGAACCAGCTCGGTCAATCTTTCCGTTCCAGCCAATGTCGATCAGACGTCCGGCGATTCCGTCGATATCCTGAATTTCGAGAATGTCGACGCCTCCGCATTGTCGTCGGCGATCACCTTGATCGGTTCGTCATCTGCGAACGTCATCACCGGCGGATCCGGCAACGACACGATCGATGGTGGCGGCGGCGCCGACACTATCGCCGCCGGGGCGGGCGATGACCAGGTTTCCTACTACGGGTCGGAGGTATCGATCGATGGTGGTAGCGGCACAAACACGCTGCTGTTGCGTGCCACGGCGAACGTCAACCTCGCTAATGCCGACCAGACCACCGGCGATTCGACCAACGTCTCGAACTTCCAGAACGTCGATGCGTCGGCGCTGATCACCGGTGTCACGATCACCGGCTCCTCGGCTGCCGAAACTATCACCGGCGGCGCAGGCAACGATACGATCGACGGCGGCGGCGGTGCGGACGTGATCAACGCCGCCGGCGGCGATGATACGGTGATCTATCGCGGTTCCGAAGTGTCGATCGACGGCGGAACAGGTTCAGACACGTTGTTGCTGACGGCCGGCTCAACCGTCACCGATGTCAATTTTGCGGTGGCTGCCGGCGTCGACCAGACGACCGGCGATTCCGTTGCGGTCAGCAATTTCGAGAACCTGAACGCTACCGCCATGACGACGGCCCTGACCGTCACCGGCTCGGCGCTCGGCAATACGATTGCCACCGGCTCGGGAGACGACATCATTCATGGTGGGAGCGGTGCCGACATCATCAATGCAGGCGGCGGCAACGACTCGGTCGACTACTGGGGCAGTGAAATCTCGATCGCCGGCGGTAGCGGCACCAACACGCTGGTGGTGCGCACCTCTGCGACGCTCGACCTCTCTGCGGGCGATCAAACGCTGAGCGATCTCACCGCCGTCAGCGGATTCCAGAATATCGATGCGACCTCGCTCAATTCGACCCAGTCGATCTCGGTTGTGGGGTCCGCGGCCGCCAATACCATTTCGGGCGGCGCGGGCGCCGACGTGATCGACGGCGGCGGTGGCGCCGACGTCATCAATGCCGGCGGAGGCAACGATACCGTTACGGTCCGCGGAAGCGAGACGTCGGCCGACGGCGGTTCCGGATCCGATACGATGATCCTCCGGGCGGGGACCAGCGTCACCGCGGTCGATTTCGGCGTCCTTGCCGGCAACGACCAGACCACCGGCGACAGCGTCAATGTCACCAATTTCGAAAATCTCGACGCCAGCGCCGTCTCGACGAATCTGACGGTTACGGGCGCCGCCAGCGCCAACGTCATCACGACAGGTGCGGGCAACGACACGATCGATAGCGCGGGCGGCGCCGACATCATCAGCGCCGGCGCGGGCAGCGACACGATATCCTATCGCGGTACCGAAGCGTCGATCGATGCCGGTACCGGCACCGACACGCTGGTGCTCCGGGCGTCCGGCGGCATCACCACGGTCGACCTCAGCGGAGCGGCGGGCTCCGATCAGACCTACGGCGACAGCGTCACCGTCTCGAATTTCGAGAATGTCGACGCATCGGTGCTGCTGTCGGCGCAGGGCATCACGATCATCGGGTCCGCGGCGGCCAACACCATTCTCGGCGGCGCCGGCGCCGACATCGATCGATGGCGGCGGCGGCGCCGACGTCATCAGCGGTGGCAGCGGCAACGATACGATATCGTTCTACGGCACTGAAACCACGGTGGATGGTGAAGCCGGCAACGACACCCTGGTCCTTGCCGCCGGTGGCGGTATAACTGCGGTGGACTTCTCGGTCGCCGCCAATGCCGACCAGACGGCCGGCGACACCGTCAGCGTCAGGAATTTCGAGAATTTGGACGCATCCGTCGTGGCGACGGCGCTGTCGGTCACGGGATCGTCCGGCGCCAACGTGATCCGCACCGGCGGCGGCAACGACACGATCGACGGCGGCGGCGGCGCCGACGTCATTACCGCCGGCGCCGGCAACGATTCCGTCTCCTACTACAATTCGGAAGTCTCGATCGACGGCGGGACCGGGACCAACACGCTCGTGCTGCGCGCCGTCACGACGGTCAATCTCGGAAACAGCGACCAGACCAGCGGCGACGCCGTTTCCGTCACCGGCTTCCAGAACGTCGATGCGTCGGCGCTGTCGTCCGGCATCTCGCTGACGGGCTCGGCGGGCACCAACACCATCATCGGTGGCAGCGGCAACGACACCATCGATGGCATGGGCGGTGCTGATATCATCGATGCCGGCGCTGGAAACGACACAGTGACGTTCCGCGGCACTGAGGCCTCGATCGACGGCGGCGGCGGTCTGGATACGCTCGTGGTCGCCACGGGCGCGTCGGTCACCGCGGTGGATTTCTCGGTTGCGGCCGGCGCTGACCAGACGGTCGGCGATTCCTCAAACATCCGGAACTTCGAAAATCTCGACGCCTCGCTGGTGACGACCGGTCTCACCGTGACCGGCTCGGCGGCGGCCAACATCATCACGACCGGCTCGGGCAATGATACGATCGACGGCGGCGGTGGCGCCGACGTGATCAATTCGGGCGGCGGCAACGACACCGTCTCCTACTATGGTTCGGAGAATACCCTGGACGGCGGTGGCGGCAACAACACGCTGCTGCTGAGGGCCGTGACGACCGTCAATCTGGGCAACGTCGACCAGACCACCGGCGACGCGACGAGCGTGGCTAATTTCCAGAACGTCGACGCTTCCGGATTGTCTGGCTCGGTGACGATCACGGGATCGTCCGTCGCCAATATCATCACGACAGGCTCCGGAAACGACACGATCGACGGTGCCGGCGGTGCCGACGTCATCAATGCCGGTGCCGGCGATGATTCCGTGTCCTACTACGGCTCGGAAGTCTCGATCGACGGCGGAGCCGGCATCAACACGCTGGTGATGCGCGCCGCGGCGAACGTCAACCTCGCCAATGCCGACCAGACCACCGGCGATACCGCCGGCGTCTCCAACTTCCAGAACGTCGATGCATCGGGGCTTTCGTCCGCGATTTCGATCATCGGTTCGTCCGGCGCGAACGTTCTGACCGGTGGCACCGGCAACGACAGCATCGACGGCGGCGGCGGAGCCGACGTGATCGCCGCAGGCAGCGGCAACGACACGGTGACCTATCGCGGCACCGAGACGTCGATCGACGGCGGAACAGGCGCCGACACGCTGGTGCTTGCGGCGGGGGGCGGAACGGCCGCGGTCAACTTCAGCGTTGCCACCAACGTCGATCAGACGACCGGCGATACCGTCAATGTCACCAATTTCGAAAATCTCGACGCCAGCGCGATCAGTTCGGCGCTCTCGGTCATCGGCTCGGTTTTCAACAACACGATAACGACCGGTGCCGGCAACGACACGATCGACGGCGGCGGCGGTGCCGACATCATCAATGCCGGCAGCGGCAATGATACGGTTTCCTACTACGGTACGGAGAACTCGATCGATGGCGGCGCCGGCAACAACACGCTGGCGCTGAAGACGGCGGCTACCGTCAATCTCGGCGTGGTCGACCAGACGGTCGGCGACGCAACCATCGTCAACAACTTCCAGAATGTCGACGCGTCGGTGCTGTCCTCATCCGTCTCGATCACCGGTTCCGTGAACGCCAACGTCATCACCGGCGGTTCGGGTAATGACACGATCGACGGCGCCGGTGGCGCCGACGTCATTGCCGGCGGTCTCGGCGACGATACGATCACCTACCGCGGCTCCGAGACATCGATCGACGGCGGTGTCGGCAGCGACACGCTGATGGTGGGCGCGGGCGCGGCCGTGACGGCGGTCAATTTCTCGGTGGCGGCCGGCGCCGACCAGACGACCGGCGACAGCGTGCTGGTCTCGAACTTCGAGAACCTCGATGCGAGCGCCCTGGCTACGGCGCTGACCGTTACCGGTTCGACCGCGGCCAACTGGCTGACCACCGGCGCCGGCAACGACGTCATCGATGGCGCTGGCGGCGGCGACGTCATTTCGGCCGGCGGCGGCAACGATACGGTGTCCTACTACGGCACCGAAGTCGCGATCGACGGCGGCACCGGCACCAATACGCTCGCGTTGCGCGCGGCAGTCACGGTCAACCTCGGCAATGTCGATCAGACGACCGGCGACACGACGTCGGTGACCGGATTCGGGAATGTCGACGCTTCCGCCATGTCCGCGGGTGTAACGATCACAGGTTCCTCGGCCGCCAACGTTCTGACGGGCGGCACCGGTAACGACACCATCGACGGCGCGGGTGGCGCGGACACCATCGCCGCGGGTGGCGGCGCCGATACCGTAATCTATCACGGGACCGAAACCTCGGTCGACGGCGGCAGCGGATCGGATACGCTGGTGCTCGCCGCAACCGGCGGCGTCACGGCCGTGAATTTCACCGTCGCAGCCGGTGCCGACCAGACGGCCGGCGATACCGCGATCGTTTCCAATTTCGAGAATCTCGATGCGTCGGTCGCGACCACGGCGCTGACCGTCACCGGCTCCTCGGCGGCCAACACCATCACGACCGGCTCCGGCAACGACACCATCGATGGCGGCGGTGGCGCCGATGTCATCGATGCCGGCGCCGGCAACGACACCGTCTCCTACTACAATTCCGAAGTCTCGATCGATGGCGGCGCGGGCACCAACACGCTGCTGCTGCGCGCGGCCACCACGGTCAATTTGGCCAACGCCGACCAGACGACGGGCGACGCCGCCACCGTCGCCAACTTCCAGAATGTCGATTCGTCGCTGCTGTCGACCGGCGTCTCGATATCAGGCACGGCGAGCGCCAATACGATCACGGGCGGCTCCGGCGCCGATACGATCGACGGCGCGGGCGGCGCCGACGTCATCAATGCGGGCGGCGGCAACGATCAGGTCATCTACCAAGGGTCCGAGACGTCGATCGATGGCGGCACCGGATCGGACACGCTGACGCTCGCGGCGTCGGGCGGCGTTACGGCGGTCAATTTTGCCGTCGCGGCCGGCGTCGACCAGACCACCGGCGACACGGTCGCGGTCAGCAATTTCGAGAACCTGGACGCCTCGGTGGTTTCGACCGCGCTGACGGTCACGGGTTCGGCATCCGCCAACACGATCACATCGGGTTCCGGCAACGACATCATCGATGGCGGCGGCGGCGCCGACGTGATCAACGCCGGATCCGGCGACGATACGGTGTCCTACTACAATTCCGAGGTGTCGATCGACGGCAGCACGGGTAACAACACCCTGATCCTCAGGGCCGCGACGACCATCAACCTGGCGAACTCCGACCAGACAACCGGCGATACCGCCACGGTCTCGAACTTCCAGAACGTCGACGCCTCGGCGCTGTCGTCGGGGATCACGATCGGTGGCACGACCGGCACCAACGTCATCACCGGCGGCTCCGGCAACGACATCATCGATGGCGTCGGCGGCGCGGATGTCATCAGCGCCGGCGGCGGTAACGACTCTGTTTCTTATTACGGCACCGAAGTGTCCATCGATGGTGGCACCGGCGCCAACACGTTGGTGATGAGGGCGGCGGCGACGGTCAACCTGGCCAATGCAGACCAGACCACGGCCGAACTCGACCAACGTCTCCAGTTTCCAGAACGTCGATGCCTCGGCGCTGGTGACCGCGGTCTCCATCACCGGCTCTTCGTCGGCCAATACCATCACTTCCGGTTCCGGAAACGACACGATCGATGGCGGCGGCGGTGCCGACGTCATCAATGCCGGCGCAGGCGACGACACGGTTCAATATCGCGGCTCGGAAGTGTCGATCGACGGCAACGTCGGCACCGACACGCTGATCGTCTCCGCCGGCGCCAGCCTCAGCGCCGTCAATTTTGCCGTCGCGGCGGGTTCGGACCAGACCACCGGCGACACCGTCAGCGTCACCAATTTCGAAAATCTCGACGCCAGCGCCCTGACGACGGCGGTCGTCGTTACGGGTTCCGCCTTTGCAAACTCGATCACGACCGGTTCGGGCAACGACACGATCGACGGCGGTGGCGGCACGGATGTCATCGCGGCCGGCGGCGGCGACGACAATGTCGCCTATCGCGGCGGTGAGACATCGATCGATGGCGGTACCGGTGTCAATACGCTGTCGCTGAAGACGGCGACGACCGTCAATCTCGCCGCGGGTGACCAGACCAGCGGTGACGCAACGAATGTCACGAACTTCCAGAATGTCGACGCCTCCGCGCTGGCGGCCGGCGTTTCGATCACGGGCTCGGCCGGCGTCAACACCATCATCGGCGGCTTCGGCAACGATACGATCGACGGCAGCGGCGGCGCCGACATCATCAATGCCAATGGCGGCGACGACCAGGTCACCTACCAGGGGACCGAAACCTCGATCGACGGCGGTACCGGCGTGGACACCCTGGTGCTGGCTGCCACAGGCGGCATCACGGCGGTGAACTTCGCGGTCGCGGCGGGCGCTGACCAGACCACGGGCGACAGCGTCGCCGTTGCGAACTTCGAAAACCTGAATGCGTCCGTCGCGAATACGGCGCTGACGGTGCAGGGCTCGTCGGCCGTGAACGTCATCACCACCGGCTCCGGCGCTGACAGCATCGACGGTGGCGGCGGAGCTGATATCATTGATGCCGGCGCCGGCAACGACACGGTCTCCTATCGCAGCACCGAGTTCTCGATCGACGGCGGCGCGGGGAACAACACGCTGCTGTTGCGGGCCGTGACCACGGTCAACCTGGTCAATGCCGATCAGACGATGGGCGATGTCGTCACGGTCGCGAATTTCCAGAATGTCGACGCCTCGCAACTCGTGACCGGCGTGTCGATCACAGGTTCTTCCGGCGTCAACGTCCTGACCGGCGGGACCGGTGCGGACACGATCGACGGCAACGGCGGAGCCGACATCATTGCAGCCGGAGGCGGCAACGACTCGGTAACCTACCACGGAACCGAAGCGTCGATTGACGGCGGCACGGGCTCCGACACGCTCGTCATGGCCGTCGACGGCGGCACGACGGCGGTTAATCTCGCGGTCGCGGCAGGTGCCGACCAGACGGTGGGCGACGTCGTCGGGGTCAGCAACTTCGAAAATGTCGATGCGAGCGCGCTCTCGACGGCGCTCAGCGTCACCGGTTCGGCCTCGGCCAATGTGATCACCACCGGTTCCGGCAACGATACCATCGATGGCGGCGGCGGTGCCGATATCATCGGCGCCGGCGCCGGCGACGACCAGGTAGTCTACCGCGGCGCGGAAGTCTCGATCGACGGTGGTCTCGGTACGAACACGCTCGTGATGACGGTCGCGACTGCGGTCAACCTCAGCAACATCGATCAAACCACAGGCGACGTCACGGCCGTCACCAATTTCCAGAATGTCGATGCGTCTGCACTCTCCGCCGCGGTCTCGATCACCGGCTCGTCCGGCGTCAACCTCATCACCGGCGGCTCCGGCGCCGACACGATCGACGGCAACGGCGGCGCCGACGTCATCGATGCCGGGGCGGGTGACGACACCGTGTCCTACCGCGGCGCCGAAACCACGATCGATGGCAGTGGTGGCAACAACACGCTGCTGCTGCGGGCCGCGGCCACGATCAACCTCGCCAACGTCGACCAATCCTCCGGCGACAGCACCAACGTCCTCAACTTCGCCAATGTCGATGCCTCGCTGCTGTCGAGCGGCGTGTCGATCACGGGTTCTTCGGCCGCCAACACCCTGACCGGTTCGTCGGGCAACGATACGATCGACGGCGGCGGCGGCAGCGACACGATCGTGGCGGGCGCCGGAAACGATACCGTCACCTATCGCGGCAGCGAGCTGTCGATCGACGGCGGGAACGGCTCGGATACCCTCGTGATGACGACCTCCGGCGGCACGACGTCGATCAACTTCGCCGTGGCGGTCGGAACCGACCAGACGACGGGCGATACGGTCTCGGTTTCGAATTTCGAGAACGTCGACGCCAGCGCACTGTCGACTGCCCTGAGCGTGCTGGGATCCGCGGCGGCGAATACCATCCTGACCGGCTCGGGCGCAGATACCATCGATGGCGGTGGCGGCGCCGATATCATCAATGCGGGCGGAGGTAACGACACCGTCGTCTATTACGGTGCCGAGACATCGATCGACGGCGGAGGCGGCACCAATACGCTGATCCTGCGTGCGGCCACCACGGTCAATCTCGCCAATGCCGATCAGACATCGGGCGATACGGCCGCGGTCTCGAACTTCCAGAATGTGGATGCGTCGTCGCTCGCGATTGGCGTGTCGCTGACGGGATCGTCGGGTGTCAACGTCCTCAACGGTGGAGCCGGCAACGATACGATCGATGGCGGCGGCGGAGCCGATACGATCACGGCGGGCGGTGGCGACGACATCGTCACCTATCAGGGCGCCGAGACGTCGATCGACGCCGGCAGCGGCGTCGACACCCTGGTGATGGCTGCGGGCGGAGGTACGACCGCCGTCGACTTCTCCGTCACCGCCGGGTCGGACCAGACTACGGGCGACGTTGCGCTCGTCAGGAATTTCGAAAATCTCGACGCAAGCGCGCTCGCGACGGCGCTGACGGTCACCGGTTCGACGTCCACCAACATCATCACCACGGGCGCGGGCGCCGATACGATCGATGGCAATGGCGGTGGCGACACGATCGTCGCCGGAGCCGGAAACGACAGCGTCGCCTACTGGGGCACGGAAACCTCGATCGACGGCGGAGCCGACAACAATACGCTGGTAATGCGCGCAACCGGCACCGTAAACCTCTCGTCGGTCGACCAGACGTCGAGCGACGTCACGGTCGTGTCGAATTTCCAGAACGTGGATGCCTCGGCGCTTTCCTCGAGCGTGTCGATCACCGGCTCGTCCGGCGCGAACGTGATCACCGGCGGATCAGGCGGCAACTCGATCGACGGCAACGGCGGCGCCGACGTCATCGACGCCGGCGGCGGCAACGATGCTATCACCTATCGTGGCACGGAAACCTCGATCGATGGCGGCTCGGGATCCGATACCCTGACTCTCGCGGTGCTTGGCGGCATTACCGCCGTAAATTTCTCGGTTGCCGCGGGCAACGATCAGACCACGGGCGACACTGTCAGCGTCAGGAACTTTGAGAATATCAATGCGGGCGTCGCGACGACGGCCCTGACCATCACCGGCTCGGCCGGCGGCAACAACATCACGACCGGCACCGGCAACGACATCATCGATGGCGGCGGCGGCGGCGATAACATTAACGCGGGCGCCGGCAACGACACCGTGTCCTACTACGGCAGCGAAAATTCGATCAGCGGCGGCGCGGGAACCAACACGCTGCTCGCTCCAGGCAGCGGCCACCATCAATCTTGGCAATACCGACCAGACCACCGGCGATCTGACGACGGTTACCAACTTCCAGAATGTCGATGGCTCGGCGATTGCCACCGGCATGAACATGACCGGTTCATCCGGGGCGAACGTCATCACCGGTGGCTCCGGCGCCGATGTCATCGATGGTGCCGGCGGCGCCGATACGATCGACGCCGGCGGCGGCAACGACAGCGTCTATTATCGCACGGGATCCACCGCGATCAGCGGCGGCGCCGGCACCAATACGCTCATCCTGCTCAACAACGTCACCGTCAATCTGGCCAACGCGGACCAGACCAGCGGCGACAGCGCCAATGTCACCAACTTCCAGAATGTCGACGCTACGTTCGTAGGGACCAACGAATCGATCACAGGCTCGTCGGGCGCTAATACCATTACGAGCGGCAGCGGAAACGACACGATCGACGGCGGCGGCGGCGTCGACGTGATCGATGCCGGTCAGGGCAACGACACCGTCTCGTTCTACGGCACCGAAACCTCGATCGCCGGCAACGCGGGCACCGACACGCTGGTGCTGGCCGCCGCGGGCGGCGTCACGGCGGTCAACCTTGCCTCGGGCTCCGACCAGACGACGGGCGATACCGTCAACGTCACCGGCTTCGAAAGCTTGAATGCGAGTATCCTGACCACGGCCGTCACGGTGACGGGATCGTCCACTGCCAATACCATCACGACGGGCACCGGCGACGATGTGATCCGTGGCGGCGGCGGTGCCGACGTCATCGCCGCTGGCGGCGGCAACGACACAGTCGACTATTGGGGCGCCGAAACCAGCATCGATGGCGGCACCGGCAACAACACGCTGATCGTCAGGGCCGTTTCCGGCCTCTCCGCGGTCAACCTGGCGGCGACGGCGGGCACGGACATCACCACCGGCGACACCGTTTCGGTTCTCAACTTCCAGAACCTCAATTCCAGCGCCGTCGGCGCCGGCCTGACGGTGACGGGCTCTTCTGCCGCCAACAACATCACGACCGGCAGCGGCGTGGATACGATCGATGGCGGCGGTGGCGCCGACGTCATCAGCGCGGGCGGTGGCGACGACACCGTCAGTTTCCGTGGCACCGAAGTCTCCATCGACGCCGGCAGCGGCAACGACTGGCTGGTGCTCGCGGCCAGCGGCGGCGTCACCGCGGTGAACCTCACGTCGGGCACCGACCAGACCACCGGCGATACCGTCACGGTCACGAATTTCGAATACGTCAACGCCAGCGCGCTCTCGACCGGCATCTCGATCACCGGCACGTCGGGCACCAACTTCCTTACCGGTTCGACCGGTAACGACACGATCGACGGCAATGGCGGCGCTGACGTCATCGGCGGCGGGGCGGGCAACAATTCCGTCACTTATCGGGGCGCGGAAAGCTCGATCGATGGCGGTACGGGCAACAACACGCTGGTGATGGCTACCGTAGCCACCGTCAGCCTTGGGAGTGCGGACCAGACCGTCGGTGACCTCGTCACCGTTACCAACTTCCAGAATGTCGATGCGTCCGGCCTCGCGACAGGCATTTCGGTCGGCGGCACGGCAGCGGTCAACGTCATCACGGGCGGATCAGGCGACAATTCCATCGACGGTGGCGGCGGCGCGGACACGTTGACCGGCGGCAGCGGCAACAATTCGATTTCCTACTACGGCGCGGAAGCGTCGATCGACGGCGGCACGGGCACTAACACGCTCGTGTTGCGCGCAGTCACCAACGTCAATCTCGGCAATGCGGACGTGACGACCGGCGACAGCGTCACGGTCAACAATTTCGTGAACGTCAACGCGTCGTCGTTGTCCGGCGCCGTGACCTTGACAGGCTCCTCGGCCGCCAACGCCATCACGGGCGGTTCCGGCAACGACACGATCGACGGCGGCGGCGGCGCCGACACCATCGACGGCGGCGGCGGAAACGACGCCATCACCTATCGCGGCGTAGAAACGTCGATCGATGGCGGCGGCGGCACGGATACGCTGACGTTCTCGGCCACCGGCAGCACGACCGCGATCAATCTGGGCGTCGCGGCGGGCGCCGACCAGACCACCGGCGACGCCGTCACGGTCGCGAATTTCGAGAACGTCAATGCCAGTATATTCGCCACGGCGCTGACCGTCACCGGATCGTCGTCCGCCAACACCATCACGACCGGCTCGGGCGCCGACACGATCGACGGCGGCGGCGGCGCCGACGTCATCAATGCCGGCACCGGCAACGACACCGTATCATATTATGGCTCAGAAACCTCGGTCGACGGCGCCGGCGGCACCAACACGCTGATCCTCAAGACGTCGGCGGTGCTGAACCTGGCCAATGCGAACCAGCTCTCCTTCGGGGCGGGAACCATCGCCAACTTCCAGAACGTCGACGCGTCGGCCGTCGGTTCGGCCGTGTCGATCACCGGTTCGTCCGGGGCCAACGTCATCACGGGCGGCTCTGGCGGCGACACCATCGATGGCGCCGGCGGTGCCGATACCATTGCCGCTGGCGGCGGTAACGACACGGTCTCGTACTACGGGGCGGAGACGTCGGTCGACGGCGGCACCGGAACCAATACGCTGATCCTGAGAGCCGCGACGACGGTCAATCTCGCCAATTCCGATCAGACCACCGGCAATTCCGTGACCGTGACGGGCTTCCAGAATGTCGATGCGTCGGCGGTCTCGGCGACCTTGTCGATCACGGGATCTTCTTCGGCCAATACGATCACCGGTGGGTCCGGCGACGACACGATCGATGGCAGCGGCGGCGCCGATGCTATCAATGCCGGCGGCGGCAACGACACGGTCACCGCCAATGGCAGCGAAACCTCGATCGACGGTGGCGCCGGTTCCGACACGTTGATCCTGTCGGCGAGCTCGACCGTTACGGCGGTCAACTTCACCGTCTCCTCGGGCGTCGACCAGACGACGGGAGATACGACGAGCGTCGCCAATTTCGAGAACCTCAATGCCGGCGCGATGTCGAGCGCGATCATCGTGAGCGGCCTGTCATCGGCGAGCACGATCACCACCGGCTCCGGCAATGATACGATCGACGGCGGCGGCGGCGCCGACGTCATCGGCGCGGGCGGCGGCAACGATTCCGTTTCCTACTACGGCAACGAAACCTTGATCGACGGCGGCACCGGGACCAACACGCTGGTGATGCGCGCGGCGGGCACGGTCAATCTCGGCAATGCCGACCAGACCTCCAGCGACAGCGCGAACGTCACCAATTTCCAGAATATCGATGCATCGGCGCTTTCGTCGGCGACGTCGCTGACCGGCTCGTCCGGCACGAACACCATCACGGGCGGGTCCGGCGTCGACACGATCGACGGCGCCGGCGGCGCCGACACGATCGCTGCCGGTGGCGGCAACGACACCGTGACCTATCGCGGCGGCGAAATCTCGATCGATGGCGGAAGTGGCACCGACACGCTGGTGCTGGCCGCCAGCGGCGGCACGACCGCGGTCAATTTCAGCGTATCGGCCGGCTCCGACCAGACGACGGGTGACAGTGTCAGCGTCGTGAACTTCGAAAGCCTCGATGCGTCGCTCCTCAGCTCGGCGCTGACGGTGACGGGATCGTCCGCGGCGAACACGATTGCGACCGGCTCGGGCGCCGACACCATCGATGGTGGCGGCGGCGCGGACGTGATCAATGCCGGCGGTGGCAACGACACGGTCACCTACCGCGGCACGGAAACGTCGATTGATGGCGGTACCGGCACCAACACCCTGGTGATGAGCGCGGCCGCCACCGTCAATCTCGCCAATGGCGACCAGACCTCGGGCGACGCGACGACCGTCAGCAATTTCCAGAACGTCAACGCGTCCGGCCTGGCGACCGCGCTTTCGATCAGCGGTTCATCGGCGGACAACATCATCACGGGCGGTTCCGGCAACGACACGATCGATGGCGGCGGTGGCGCCGACACGATCAGCGCCGGCGGCGGCAACGACAGCGTCACCTACCGCGGTACCGAAACGACGATCGACGGCGGCACCGGCACCAACACGCTGGTGCTGAGTGCGGCTGCGACCGTCAATCTCGGCAATGTCGACCAGACGTCGGGCGACAGCACGACGGTCAACAGTTTCCAGAACGTCGATGCCTCCGCGTTGTCGGCGGCGGTAACGCTGACGGGCTCTTCGGCTGCCAACACGATCACTGGCGGCTCGGGGAACGATACGATCGACGGCGCGGGCGGGGCGGATGCGATCAACGCAGGTGGCGGCAACGACACCGTGACCTATCGCGGCACCGAGAGCGCGATCGACGGCGGCTCCGGCAGCGACATGCTCGTTCTTGCCGCGGCCGGGGGAATCACCTCCATCAATTTCACGGTTGCCGCCGGCTCCGATCAGACGGCCGGCGACAGCGCCAGCGTCGCGAATTTCGAGAACCTCGACGCGGCGATCATGACAACGGCGCTGACGGTCACGGCGTCTTCGGCGGCGAATACGATCAGCACCGGTACCGGCAACGATACCATCGACGCGGGCGGCGGCGCCGACGCGATTTCGGCCGGCGGCGGCAACGACACCGTGTCGTATTACGGCACGGAGACCTCGATCGACGGCGGCACCGGCACCAATACGCTGACGCTGCGCGCCGCCGTGACCGTCAACCTCGGCAATACCGACGTGACCTCGGGCAATTCGGCCAACGTCACCAACTTCCAGAACGTCGATGCGTCGGCAATCTCCTCGGCGGTCACGATCACGGGCTCGTCGTCGGCCAATACGATCACCGGCGGCAGCGGCGGCGACACCATCGACGGTGCCGGCGGGGCTGACGCCATCAATGCCGGCGGCGGCAACGACAGCGTGACCTATCGCGGCACGGAGACCTCGATCGACGGTAGCTCGGGGACCGACACGCTGATTCTGGCCGCGGGCGGCGGTATCACCGCGGTCAATTTCGCCGTCAGCGCCGGAGCGGACCAAACGACGGGCGATACCGTCAGCGTCGCCAATTTCGAAAGCCTGGATGCCTCGGCGATCAGTTCGGCGTTGACGGTGACGGGCTCGTCGTCGGCCAACACGATCACGACCGGCTCCGGCAACGACATCATCGACGGCGGTGGCGGCGCGGACGCCATCAATGCCGGCCTGGGCAGCGACACCGTCACCTACCGCGGCAGCGAAAGCTCGATCGATGGTGGCGGCGGCACCAACACGCTGGTGATGGCGGTGGCGGCTACCGTCAATCTCGCCAACGCCGACCAGACCTCGGGCGATTCGACGACGGTCGCCAATTTCCAGAACGTCGATGCAACGGCGCTGTCGGCGGCCATTTCGATCACGGGCTCGTCGTCGGCCAACACGATATCGGGCGGTTCAGGCAACGATACGCTCGACGGCGGTGGCGGCGCCGACACTATTGTCGGTGGCGGCGGCAACGACAACGTCTCGTATTACGGCACCGAAACGTCGATCGACGGTGGCACCGGTACCAATACGCTGGTCCTCAGGGCTGTGGGCACAGTGAACCTCGCCAATGCCGACCAGACGTCGGGTGACTCGACGACGACCGCCAGTTTCCAGAACGTCGATGCGTCGGCGCTCTCATCGGCAGTCTCGATCACGGGCTCGTCTTCGGCCAACACGATCACCAGCGGCTCCGGCAACGATACGATTGACGGCGCCGGCGGCGCCGACGCCATCAATGCCGGTGGCGGCAACGACTCGGTTACCTATCGCGGATCCGAGACGTCGATCGACGGCGGAACGGGCAGCGACACGCTGGTGCTGGCGGTTTCCGGCGGCACGACGGCGGTCAACTTCTCCGTGTCGGCCGGAGCGGATCAGACCACGGGCGATAGCGTTAGCGTCGCCAATTTCGAGAGCCTGGATGCGTCGGCCCTCAGTTCTGCATTGACCGTAACCGGCTCGTCCGCCGCGAATACGATCACGACAGGGTCGGGCAATGATGTCATCGACGGCGGCGGCGGCGCCGACGTCATCAGCGCAGGCCTTGGCAATGACACCGTGACCTATCGCGGCACGGAATCCTCGATCGACGGTGGCGGCGGCACCAACACACTGGTGTTGGCCGCGGCGGCAACCGTGAATCTGGCCAATGCCGACCAGACCTCGGGCAACTCGACGACGGTCAACAATTTCAACCATGTCGATGCGTCGGGTCTTTCCTCGGCCGTGACAATCACGGGCTCGTCGTCGGCCAACACGCTGACGGGCGGTTCGGGCGCTGACACGATCGACGGCGGCGGCGGTGCGGACACGATCAATGCCGGCGGCGGCAATGACTCCGTGACCTATCGCGGCACCGAAACCTCGATCGATGGCGGCTCGGGAACCGACCTGCTCGTCATGGCGGCCGGCGGCGGCGTCACGGCAATCAATTTCTCGGTCTCGGCCGGGGTCGATCAGACCACCGGAGACAGCGTCAGCGCCGTCAATTTCGAGAGCGTGGACGCTTCCGCACTCAGCTCCGCATTGTCCGTGACCGGATCTTCAGCCGCGAATACCATCACGACGGGTTCTGGCGCCGACACGATCGACGGCGGCGGCGGCGCAGACGTGATCGATGCCGGCGGCGGCAACGACACCGTGACCTACCGCGGCAGCGAGACCTCGATCGACGGCGGCGCCGGCACCAACACGCTGACGATGGCGACTGCAGCCACGGTCAATCTGGCCAACGGCGACCAGACGTCCGGCAATTCGACTGTTGTCAGCAATTTCCAGAATGTGAATGCGGCGGGCCTCTCCGCCTCGCTCTCGATCACCGGCTCCTCCGGAGCCAATACCATCACGACCGGCACGGGCGCCGATACCATCGACGGCGGCGGTGGCGCTGACACGATCAGTGCCGGCCTCGGCAACGATACCGTGTCCTACTACGGGTCTGAAGTCTCGATCGACGGCGGCGGCGGCACCAACACGCTGCTGCTTCGCGCCGTCGGCACGGTCAATCTGGGCAACGTGGACCAGACCAGCGGCGACTCGACCACCGTCAACAATTTCAGCCATATCGATGCCTCGCTCCGTGTCGTCAGCTCTGGTGCTGACCGGCTCGTCCGCCGCGAACTCGATCATCGGCGGCTCCGGCGCGGATACGATCGACGGCGCCGGCGGCGCCGACACCATCAATGCCGGTGGCGGGGACGATACGGTCATCTATCGCGGCACCGAGGTCTCGATCGACGGCGGTAACGGCAACGACACGCTTTCGATTTCGTCGCTCGGCGGCATTTCGGCGATCAACTTCGCGGTCGCCGCCGGCGTCGACCAGACCACCGGCGACAGCGTCAGCGTGACGAATTTCGAGCACCTGGCGGCGGCGGGCATCTCGTCGGCGGTGACAGTGACGGGATCGTCGGGCGCCAATACGATCGCCACCGGCTCGGGCAACGATACGATCGATGGCGGCGGCGGTGCCGACGTGATCAATGCCGGCGGTGGCGCCGACACCGTGACCTATCACGGCACCGAAACATCGATCGACGGCGGTGCCGGAACCAACACGCTGGTGCTGGCGAGCGCGACGGACGTCAATCTCGGAAATGCCGACCAGACGACGGGCGATTCGACCAACGTCATCGAGCTTCCAGAACGTCAACGCTTCGGGCATCTCCTCCGGCATCGCGATCACGGGGACGTCGTCGGCCAACACGCTGACCGGCGGATCGGGCAACGACACGATCGATGGCGGCGGCGGCGCCGACACGATCAATGCCGGCGGTGGCAACGACACCGTGACCTATCGCGGCACCGAGACGTCGATCGACGGCGGTACGGGAAGCAATACGCTCGTGCTTGGCGCCGCGACGACGGTCAACCTTGCCAATGGCGATCAGACCTCGGGCGATTCGACCTCCGTCACCGGCTTCCAGAACATCGACGCCTCGGGGCTGTCCTCGGGCCTCACCTTGACGGGTTCGTCCGGCGCCAACACCATCACCGGCTCATCCGGCAACGACACCATCAATGGCGGCGGCGGGGCTGGATCATCTGTTCGGCGGTGGCGGCGACGACATCTTCATCATCGATGGATCGTCGCTGGCGCTGGGCTACGATCGACGGCGGCAGCGGAACCAATTCGGTCAGCCTGGCGGCGAACTCGGGCGCCTTCACGGACACCGAGCTCGTGGCTTCGCTCACGAACGTGCAGTCAATCGACTTCACCGCGAGCAACGTCAATGCAACGCTCAATCTCTCCGGCAGCCAGATCAGCCAGATCTCGGGAGGTGCGGCCAATACACTGACGATGCAGATCAACGCTGGGGACACGCGTGACCATCACCGATCCGCTGCGAATTAGCTGGCACGCCGGTCGGCAACATCACGAACTACACGATCTATGACGATGCTTCTCATACCAACGTCGTGGCGCACCTCTGCGCTCGTCGCTTGACGTGGAATGACCGGGTCGCTGAACCGACACCGGAAGGCGCAAGCGGCAGCATCACTGCCGCAGCGCGTTGTCCTTGATGCGTCGGAGCGGCTTCAGGATCGTCCCGAGAACGCTCTGTCGGTTTCCGATCACGTCGACGTCGGCGAGCATGCCCGGCAGAACCGGATGGTCGGGGCCCAAGCGCATGGGCATCGGCCTCGAGCCGGACACGAAAATAGGGTGTCCCGCGATCGTCCCGGTGCGCGTCGGGCGAGATATCCGAGACGCGGGCGCTCAGTCCGCCATAGACCGAGAACTCATAAGCGCTGATCTTGACGATGGCCCGCTGGCCGAGCCAGACATCGGCGCGGTCCGCCGGCGATAATCTCATCTCGATGCCGATCAACCCGTCGGCCGGCACGATTTCGACCAGGGATTCTCCGGGTTTGATGACGCCGCCGATGGTCGTGACGTTGAGCTTGTTGATCACGCCGCTCACCGGCGCATTGACGTCGGAGCGCTGCATGCGGTCCTGCAATGCTTCGATGCTCTTGGTCAGTTTTTCAATGTCCGTCGTCGTCTGGGTGCGGTCCTTTTCGGCCTCGGCCTGGAAGCGCGAGGTCACCTCCGCCTTTCGTTGGCCGATTTCGGCCAGCGCGGCTTCGGTACGCGGGATTTCGTGCGCAAGGTCGGACAGGCGCGCGACCGTCTGCTGCATAACGCGCTCGGTCTCGAGCCGGTCGTTGTTGGACGCGGCGCCCGCGGCGCTGAGTTTCTGCAAACTGGCATAGCGTTCTTCCGAGATCTGTTTCTCGCGCGTGACGGAGGGCAGGCGGGATCGCAGCTCCGAAAGCTCGATCTCCTTCTGCCGCTGCTGCTGAAACAGGATTGAAAGCTGCTCGCCGAGGTTGGCCTGGCGACGCCGGAACAGCGCCAGCTCGCTTTCGATGCCTTCGCGGCTCGCGCCCATCATGTCGGGCGAGAAGGGCACATCCTTCGCCCCCGTGGTTTCGGCCTGCAGCCTCGCCAGCCGCACGCGCTTTGCAGCCATTTCGATCGCGGCCTGCGCCAGCTCGGATTTGAAAAACCTGTTTTCGACCCGCATCAGCGGCTGGCCGGTAACCACCGTCTCGCCTTCCTTGACCAGGATCTCGGCGACGATGCCGCCTTCCAGATGCTGTACTTCCTGCTTGGTCTGCTGGGTGACGATACGCCCGGATCCGCGGGTCACCTTGTCGATCTGTACGACGGCCGACCAGATCAGTGCCAGTAGCGTGCACACGCCGACAATGACGACAAACCGTCCCTGCGCTTCGGTCGCGATCCGGTCGATACGCCGGGGGAAGATCGCCTGCGGCTCACCATCGGGCGTTGCCGCAGCCGGTCGTGGCCCAGGAGCCGGGCCAGACAGCGCGGAAACGCTTGTGATGAGCGTCTTGGTGCGGAGGGGATGCAATGAATAACTCGTTAATGCAGGGCTGGCCCATTGAACCAAAAAACAGTTCACGGGCAATTAAGGTTAATCGCGTAACCATGGGCCTCGCTTTTGTGGGCCGGTAGCGCGTAATGTCATTCAGCGTCAATTCTGAGCGTACCGCCGCGGTTTTCGATGCTGCGCTCGGCCGATTGGCCGCGATCGGCGTCGGGCAGGAGCGGGATCCCCAGAGGTTCGACGTTTCGCGATTGCCACCTCCCGAGGTGCTCGCGCGTCTGCTGACCGAGATTGCATCGGTCTGGCGGCGGCAGCGCGGAGAGCCGGCGGGTCAGGCTGCTGCCACCGAGATCGATAGTCCCGAAGCGCTGGTTTCGTTTGCCGCGCGAAACGACATCGACGTCGTGTTCGAGAACCGATCGGCGAGTTCGCTCGACAGCCAGGATTTGCCTGCGGTCATGCTGACCGAAGACGGCAGGGGACGCATGCTGATCGGGCGACAAGGTCGCCACTTCACCGGGCTGCATTCCGGGAAAAGCTATTCGATCGACAAGGATGCGCTGGCCCGGGAGGAGGCCGGAACCATCTTCCTGGTGCGGCCGCGCGGTGCCGTGCCGGCCGATAATCTGGCGGAACTGGCCTCGGGCGTGGCCTCGCTGGACGATGTCGATCCCGTCAGGGGAATTCTCTCGTTCATGACCGCCCGGCACCGGAGGATGCTGGTCCAGCTTCTCGTCGCCGCGGCGTTCTCCAACCTGATGCTGCTGGCTTTGCCGATTTACTCCGGCTTGATCTTCGATCGTGTCATTCCGCATTCCGCGTTTGACACCCTTTGGGCCATTTCGATCGGTGTGATGCTGGCCTTGTCGGCCGATATGGCGGTCCGGTGGGTTCGGCTCAAGATTCAAGACGCGCTGGCGAGTTCGGCCAGCGCGGCGATCCAGGCCTCCACGATGCGGAAGCTGCTCGAGGCCAAGATGACCGAGGCCCCGCGCTCCGCCGGCGCCATTTCGCTGAAGCTGCGGCATCTCGACGGCATGACGCAGTTGATCCCTCAACTCGTCACCGGTGTTGCCATCGATCTGCCGTTTCTGTTGATCGTGTTCGTCCTGCTGTGGATCAACGGCGGACCGGTTGTGCTCGCGCCGGTGGCCGGGATCGCGGCGTTGGTGGCCGTGCACCACTGGACCAACATCGGCTCTGAGGCGGAACAGAAGCGATCGATGGAATTGACGCAGATCCAGTCGAACCGTCTCAACGAGGCCGTCGAAGTGCTGGAGATGATCAAATCCACGCGCACCGAGCTTCGGTTACTGAACCGGTTCGAGCGCGTCTTCGACGAGTTTGCCTACTCGTCCCACGTCAGCCGGCTGTGGCAGAGCCTGGCGGCCTACGCCAATGTCACCATCGGGCAGATGATGATCGCCATCGTGCTCATCATCGGTGCGTACGAGATTTCCGCGGGCAACATGACGGTTGGCGGCCTGCTGACCTGTTCGCTGCTGGTTGGGCGTATCATTGCGCCCATCGGCCTGCTGGTTGGTTCCTTCCACCGCGCATCGCAAAGCCGCGCCCTCTTGAAGTCACTGGCGGACGAGACCCGGTTCGAAAGCGAAAGCGCGGGAGACGACAGCGGCGCATTATCCGCACCGAAGGAATGTGCGCTTCGATTGAGTGGCGTCTCGTTCTCCTATTCGGCTCAGGGATCGCGGCAGATCGACAACATCTCGGCGGTGATTCAACCCGGCGAGCGCATCGCCATCGTGGGCCGGTCGGGCTCGGGCAAAAGCACGCTGCTCCGCCTGATCGCGCGGCTTGCGGAGCCGGATCAGGGATCGATCCTTCTGGACGGTTTTGACGTTCGACAATACGCCCCGGCCGCGTTGCGTGAAGCGCTTGGATATATGGGACAGACGACAGGCATCGTTGACGATACCCTGATGAGGAATCTCGTCATCGGGCAGCACGAGATCAATCCTCAAAACTTCAACGCCATGATGCAGCTGACCGGCGTCGCCGATTTCGCCGCCGGTCACCCCCAGGGATTCGGCATGCAGGTCGGTCCGCGGGGCGAGCGGCTATCCGGCGGCGAGCGTCAGTCGGTCGCCCTGGCGCGAACGCTGCTGGCAAATCCAACGGTCCTTTTGCTGGATGAGCCGACTTCCGCGATGGATACGATGCTCGAAATGCGCCTGGTGCGCAACATGAAGGACTTCATCGGTGCAAGGACACTGATCGTCGCGACACACAGAGCACCCGTGCTGCAACTGGTCGATCGAATTATCTGGCTGGATTCGGGCCGGCTGGTGGCGGACGGTCCAAAGGCCGATGTTCTCAAGCGGATGTCCGGCGCGGCCGCGTGATCGGCCGAACCAATTTCCTTGCTGCCGCGATCACAGGCGATGGTGGCGGCAGCCGTCGCATCAAGCTCACTTCTGCTCCTGCGCCTTCATCTCTTCCGCGAACGGCTGCAATGCCTTGTTCATGTCGTTGAGACGCTTTTGCCATTCGGTGCCGGGCATGAAGGCGAGAACGGCGGCGTCGGCAGGCGAGGCCTTGATGAATTCAGGGTCGCGCAGGCCTTCCGCGATGGCGGCTTCGAGCTTCTTGGCGATGTCGTCGGGGATGGCCTTGGGTACCGCAAAGCCGCGCTCGGCGGTCATTGTCACCGCGACGCCCAACTCCTCCGCAGTCGGAACGTCGGGGAGAACGGGCGAGCGCTGCTTCGACAGAATCGCGAGGGCGCGCACAGTTCCCTTGCCGCCACCATGCAATTCGGGGACTTCGCTGACGCTGACCATGCCGACTTCGAGATGGCCGCCGAGCAGATCGGTGCGTTGCACGGCGGTGCCACGGTAGGAGATCTCGTTGGGCTCGACCTTGGCGGCGCCCGCCAGCATTCGGATCGCCAGATGGCCGTTGGTGCCCGCGCCGTTGTGGCCGAACGTCACCGAGCCCGGCTTGGCGCGCAGCGCCGTCAGCACGTCCGCCAGAGTTGCGAACTTGCTGTCCGCCGGCACCACGATCACGCTCGGGTCGTCCACTACGCGCGCGATCAGGCGGATTTCATCCATGCTGTACTGGGTCTTGCGCGTCATCGGGATGAAATTGTAGCCGGGCACGTTGACCACGCCGATCGAATAGGCGTCCGGCGCCGCGCGCTGGATTCCGGCAAACGCGATCTCTCCGCCGGCGCCCGGCTTGTTCAGCACCACGAACTTGGCTTTGCCGCCCAACTTCTGCTCGACGAACGGTAACAGCTTCCGCGCCATGACGTCGGTCGCGCCACCGGGCGCAAAGCCGATCAAGACCTCGATCGGCTTGTCCTCCGGCCATCCCGCCGAGGCCGGTCCGCAAGCGGCGAATCCCAATGCTGCTGCAACCAGCGCGATGACCTTACCGTGCATGACGTTTCACCCTGTTCTTGTTGGCCGGTCGTCCCGCCGCCAGGCGGCGCGACCGGTGATTTGACGCGGTCGTTGTAGCGGCCAGGCTCGGCAATGAACAGCCAACCGCACGCATAGGCTCATGAGCGGCTTGTCGTTCTGGACGCCGGGCGGCCCGGAAACCCAATTCCACTCCTGTCGTTCGAGGAACTACGCCCCCAACGGACCGTTACCACTGCTGCAGCAATGGAGTGGAACATGACAAACGATAACGCTCATGACGTCGAGCGCGCCTGGGAATTGATGAAGAAGATCGGCTTTGCAATGCTGGTGACCCGCGATGGCGACAAGCTGCGCGCCCGGCCGATGAGCGCCTATCTGGAGCGCGAGAGCAACACGATCTACTTCCTCACGGATGCGCGGCGTCACAAGGACGACGAGATCGCGCGCAACCCCGGCATCAATCTCAGTTTCGCCGACGCCTCCGCCCAGAAGTACGTCTCATTGACCGGCACCGCCGTCGTTTCCAACGACCGCGCCAAGATCAAGGAGTTGTTTTCGACCGAGGCGAAAGCGTGGTGGGAAAGCGCCGACGATCCGAACATCCGCGTCCTGAAAATCACGCCTGACGATGCAGAATACTGGGATTTGCCGGGCACCGTCGTGTCCTACGTCAAGATGGCGGCCGCCGCCGTCACCGGTACGCGGCCCGATATCGGCGAAAACCGCAAGGTCTCGATGTGATCTGTAGATTTGGCGAGTAAGTTCAGCCCGGATGTCGAAAGCGACATCCGGGCTTTGTCACGCTATAGCCAGCGATCGGTCGGCGCCGCCGGGTAACCGGCGGCGCCACTGCGGCGTTAAAAATCGAACAGGCTGAAAATCGCCCCGAGAATCGCCGCGATGACAGCCAGGATGCCGAAGACGACGGTCGCTACCGCGTCGAGCAGCATATCGATCACATCCGACAGCGAGCTTGCCGCGACGATCACGACGCAGCAGCCGGCGCCGATCAACAGCGACGTGATCATGCTGAACACCATGATCCATAGCGCGACGAACACCAGGGCGCTCAACATCACCGCCGCTGCGAGGCGGCGGGCAGGGCTGGATTTCGAGGTCGGCCGGGCGGCAGACTCTGGCGGGCTCATGACAAGCAATTCCATTGGCGGCGATGCGAATTTTGTCTCTGCAAGGCCACAAACGGTTCAACCGGAGTCGATAGCCACCCGCTTCGCCTAGCGGCTGGCCTTGCCAAGCACGAGATCGACGGTATGCGCGGCGATCTTGCGAAGCTGGGTCTCGTCGCCGAAGGCGCGTTCGAGCACGGCCAGCCCGCGCGTCACGGTAATGATGTGCAGAGCCGTGCTATCAGGGTCGCCGCTGAACTCGCCGCGCGCGGCGCCCCCGGCCAGCGTGTCCTGAACCATAGCGGTGATGCGCGAGACCAGATCCGCAAACGCCTTGCGAGCGTTCTCATCCAGCCCTTCCCCTTCTACCGCGCTTAGCTCCATCAGTCCGCGCGTGGTCGGACAGCCGCGGGGCGGTGAGCCGGAGCGGAAGTTCCTGATCGTCAGTTCGAAAAACGCCGAGAGGCGCGCCCGCAAAGTTCCCGAGCCGAGCGCTTTCTCGAGCGCATTCAGGTATTCGCCCGCGTAGCGCTGGTAGGCGCAGAGAAACAGCGCTTCCTTGCTGCCGAAGGCATTGTAGAGGCTGCCACGCTGCACGCCCGCGTCACGTGCAATGTCCGAGAGCGACGTACCGCGCACGCCCTTGCGCCAGAACTGGTCGAAGGCGATGCGCAGGACGTCGTCGTGGTCAAACTCTCGCGGTCTCAATTTTTTCTCCAATGTCCCGGTCGGGCATCGTGGCACAAAGTATTTGACGTTGCGTCAAGAATGTGGTTTTGAACGCCGTGTCAAAAACAAATGGGGCGAATGGCCCGGCTAGTCAACGGGTGAACTATCCAGCCTGTCCGGAGAAAGAAACCGATGCCGCTCATTTACGTCTCGCTACGCGCCGGAAAACCGGAAGCCTACCGCCAGGCGATCTTCGACAGCCTACACCGCGCCATGCGCGAAGCGCTCGAGGTGCCGGAAGACGACCAGTTCATGACCATCACCGAGCATGAGCCTGCGAACTTCCGCTCCAGCACGTCCTGTTATGGCGTAAGCCGCAGCGAAGATGTCGTGTATATCCAGATCACCGTGTTCAACACCCGCACCGTCGAACAGAAGAAGGCGCTGTACCGGCGGACCGCGGAGTTGCTCGGCGAAAACCCGGGCATCCGGCCGGAGAACGTGTTCATCAACGTGCTCGAATCCGCAAAGGAGAACTGGTCGGTTGGCCACGGTGTCGCGCAATTCGCGTGACGCCGCTCGAACTTGCGCTTCCGCTACATTTCAAGACCGGGCACGAACATGGCCCGCACCGTCCATTTCATCTGCGGCTGGCTTTGCCGGATGCAATAACGGCCGTCGACCACGGGCACCTTGATGACAGACGTCGGCCTGTTGCCGCAGCAATTCTGGACGCTGTCCGGAAATCCCGGCTGGTAGATGTAGAAACGGGCATAGAAGGGGTCGACGGTCACCACCAGGAAGATCGAATTCATGCCCCGCGGAATCTTCTCGCGCAGGTCGACCAGGCGGTCGCCGGGATTGCAGGCCAGGGCGGCCGTGATCAGGAGCCAGTTCATCGTCACAGCGTAGACTATTTCGTGCTGACCGAAAGACTGCGCATTGGCGCGGATCGTCGGGTTGTGTTCTCATCGGCTGTCGACCGCCATACCGCCGGCGCGTCTGGATTGACGCCCGGCCAGCCATATCTTCTCAATGGGTCTTCTCACTGCGGCAACGTCGCATCTGCTTGCCGACCGAGGCCCGAGAGGTGCAGCCATGACGGAATGGTATTTTGTTTGGGTCGAAGGTCTGCGCGGGCCCGTGCCGCAGAAATGGTCGTCGGACGGGCTCTGGGGGCAGGTGGGCCGACAGGATGTCATCGTTCGCTTCACGCTTGACGATGCAGAAGCGCATCTGCCGCTCGACGAATTGGCCAGGCGGCATCCGGTTCCCGGCGGCAAATAGTTGACGGTCGCGGCCGCCACAACATCTTCACACTTGTCTTTTGTGCAAATTGGCGTCGTCGGGAACGTTGCGGATTTGAATTCGTTGCCGGGTTGAACGGGTTCAACGAAGCACCATTGTCCCGTGCTCAATTCGCGGCATCAGCGGATTGATGAGAACTTGCAAGCCAGCGCGCGGTGCTGGTGGGACGAGCGATCAGGACCAGTCAGGCTTGACGTCTCATCCTCTTGCAAGGAACAACCGCGCGCAATCTTGGCCGTGCGTGGTCTTCGACCAACCCAAAACCAGGCAAGGAGTCGTGCATGAAATTGAACTCGGCACAGGTGGAACGCGCCTTGAAGCAGTTCGAAGCCCAGGCGCTTCCTGACGATCATCCGGTGGTTCCGCAATTGGCCAGCATGTTCGGGGAACACACGTTCTTTCTCGACAGCGGCGGGCTCAATGTCCTCGAGCCGACCGAGGCGGCCGAGCCGGATATGGCAGCCGGCATGATCGTCAATCTCGCCTACTGGAGCGACGAGACGCTGACAAAGCTGTCGCCGCATGAGCCCGAGCCTACGGGCGTCATCGTCAACCTCGAATCCAGGCACTGACCGATCGAGCAAGCAAGTTTTTCTTAGCGGGTTCGGTCGCACGCGTGCGGCCGGACTCGGTCCCCCTGTCAGAGACCTAACGGTTCGCCGTCAGTTTTCGAAATGAACCCCGATCCGCGTGTCCTTGCGCCAGACGACGCGGCTCGACATGTGGCGGTGGTCGGCTTCCACCACCAGCATAAAGCGCTCCGGAATGCCGACCGGGGAACTGACTTCGAGCGAGGCGCCGGTGTCGGAGAGATTGCGGATCGTGCAGTCGATAACGGCGCCGTTACTGAACGAAATCTTGGCGCCCTTCAACAGTCGACGCCGGGGCGCAATTCTGTGTTCGTCCATGGCATGGACCTCCGTATTAATACGGAAGTCTTTCACACCCAAAGTTACCATCCTGTTACCTTACGTTGTGTTTTCCGGTAATACACCATATGGTGCGTTGCCGCAGGCCGGCTAGGACGCTCAGCGCGGCGAGCTATCCGTCCGTGCCCGCCGGCCCTCGATCGGGTAGCCCGGGTCGTTGAACCCCGGCGTCGAGGGATGGCCGCTCACTACGAGGCGGTCGATCAGTGCCTCGTCTTCGGCCGTGAAGCGATAGTCGAGCGCCTTGATGTAGTCGTCCCATTGCTCCTCGGTGCGCGGACCTGCGATCACGCCAGAGACGAACGACGAATTCAGCACCCATGACACCGCGAACTGCCCGGCGGTGATACCTCTTGCTTCCGCGTGCTGCTTGATCTCCTGCGCGAGCTGCAGCGATTCCGGGCGCCATTCGGTCTGCATCATGCGCTTGTCGGCACGGCCGGCGCGGGACTCCTTGTCGGGCGTGGCATCCGGCTTGTACTTGCCGGTCAGCACGCCGCGCGCCAGCGGGCTGTAGGGCACGATGCCGAGGCCGTAATAGCCGCAGGCCGGGAAATGCTCGACCTCGGGCATCCGGTTCATGGCGTTGTAATAGGGCTGGCTGACGATCGGGCGATCGATGCCGTTGTTGTCGCAGATGTTGCAGATTTCGGCGACGCGCCAGGCGCGGTAGTTCGAGACGCCGAAATAGCGGATCTTGCCCTGGCGCATCAGGTCGCCGATGGCACGCACCGTCTCCTCCAGCGGAGTCGCATGATCTTCCTTGTGCAGATAATAGATGTCGATGAAGTCGGTGCCGAGCCGCTTCAGGCTTTCGTCGGCGGCCTGCAGCACCCAGCGCCGCGACAGCCCGCCGCGATTGGGATCGTCGCCGATCTGGTTGGCGAGCTTGGTCGCCAGAATCCAGTTGTGCCGGTTGTTCGAAATGGCGCGGCCGACCACCTGCTCGGACTGGCCGCCATTATAGGCGTCCGCAGAATCGATGAAGTTGACGCCGGCCTCGCGCGCCTTGGCGACGATGCGCGACGACGTCGCCTCGTCGGTCGGGCCGCCGAACATCATGGTGCCCAGACAGATCGGCGAAATCTTCAGGCCGCTGCGGCCGAGGTGGCGGTATTGCATGGGGCGGGTCCTCTGCGTGACTTCGTCATTCCGGGTCTGGTCCTTCGGACCATCCGGAATGACGGGCTTACTTATCAACCTCGTTCTTCAATATCTTGAACACGCCGCTCGCCATCGCGATACAGCGTTTGTCGACGGTCACCTCGGTCGTGATGAAGATCAGGCTGCGGGTAAAGCGTACCACATGCGGTCGCGAGATCAGGATTTCGCCGATCTTGCCGGCTTCGACGAAGTGCGTATCGAGCTGCACGGTCGCCAGCGTCGGCTTGCCCGAGACGTAGCGGGCGGTCATGCCGCAGGTGCGGTCGGCGAAGGTCATGAGCACGCCACCCTGCACCAGGCCGCGGCGATTGTGGTGCTTGTCCTCGGTCGCGAGCGCGTATTCGTGCGTGCCGTCGACCACGCGCTGCCATAGCGGCCCGATCAGGTGCAAGAAACCTGACGTTTCGACGATCTTCCAGCCGTCGGATTTGAGTTTGTCCGCGGCTTTACTCGTCATGTCGTGCTGTCCGTTTCCTGCGGGCTGTCATGCTCTCTGAGGTCATTTCATCGGCTGCGCTTGTGTTGTAGTCAAGCGGGATGGCCCGGTCATTCGACGATACCACCCGGCGGAATATCGCAGAGCTCTGCGCGGCATTTTCGCGAGCGCCCTTGGGCGACGCTGAGCCCGGGCTGAAACGCGCGGCGGTGGCTATCGCGCTGACGGAAGCCGAAGCCGGCGAGGGCACGGCGTTGCTGCTGACCCGCCGCGCCGCGACCCTGCGCGCGCATGCCGCCCAATGGGCGTTGCCGGGCGGGCGCTGCGACAGTGGCGAGACGCAGGCGCAGGCGGCGCTGCGCGAACTGCATGAAGAACTCGGCGTCGGCCTCGGGGAAGGCGACGTACTCGGCCTGCTTGACGATTATCCGACCCGATCGGGCTATCTGATCACGCCTGTCGTGGTCTGGGTCGGCACCGGCGCCGAGATCGTGCCCAGTCCGGCGGAGGTCGCCTCGGTGCATCGCATCGCCCTCGACGATATCGAGCGAAGCGACGCCTTCAGCTTCACCACGATCCCCGAAAGCACGCGGCGCGTGATCCGCTTCCGCCATGCCGGCCAGCACATCCACGCGCCGACGGCAGCGCTCATCTATCAGTTTGCCGAAGTGCTGGCGGGAAGGCACACGCGTGTCGCGGAACTGGAACAGCCGGTATTTGCGTGGAAGTAGCTGGTAGCCGTGGATTCATCTCACGATGTGAGATGAACGGCGTGACGACGTGAGTACCTCGTCCGGAAGTCAACTTGCGGAGGCGGATCGTTTCGGCGACGATGGCCGCGCCAACAATAAGAACAGCCTTGAATAATAAGAACAGCATTGGGAGTGCGCGCATCATGTCTACGTGGATCAAAAATCTTGGTGTCGTTGCCGCGCTGCTCGGTGCGAGCGTCGCCGTCGATCCAGCGCAGGCGCAAAACTATCCCACCCGTGCGGTCACGCTGGTGATTCCATTCGCGCCCGGCGGCAGCACGTCGATCGTCGGCCGCGCCATCGCCGACAAGATGAGCGAAGTGCTCGGTGAGAAGGTCGTGGTCGACAATCGCCCCGGCGCCGGCGGCACGGTCGGCACCAAGGCGGTCGCCAAGAGCGATCCGGACGGTTACACGCTGCTGCTGGGTTACACCGGCACGCTGGCGATCGGCCCCTCGCTCTACAAAAACCCCGGCTACGATCCGCGCAAGGATTTTGCACCGATCGGCATGATCGGCAATGCGCCGAACTCGCTGGTGGTGCATCCCTCGTTCCCCGCGAAAAGCGTCGCCGAACTGATCGCCTATGCGAAGGTCAATCCCGACAAGGTCAATTTCGGCTCCGCCGGCGCCGGCACCGCCAGCCACATCACCGGCGAATATTTCGCCCGCGCCGCCGGCATCAAGCTGGTGCACATTCCCTACAAGGGCACCGGGCCGGCGCTGACCGATCTGCTCGGCGGCCACATTCCGATGGCGTTCGCGCCGATCCCGGCCTCGCATCCCAACGTCTCCGCCGGCAAGCTGCGCGCGCTCGCGGTCACCAGCATCACCCGCTCGAGCCTGTTGCCCGACGTGCCGACGATGATCGAGGCGGGCCTATCCGGCTTTGACGCCTCGCTCTATTACGGCCTCGTCGCGCCTTCAGGCACGCCGCGGCCGATCATCGACAAGCTCAACAAGGCGCTGCGCGATGCGCTCGCGTCCGACGAGGTGAAGAAGCAGTTGGGCAATGACGGCACCGAGATCACGCCCGGTACGCCGGAGGACTATGCCGGCTTCATCGACAAGGATGAGAAGAAGTGGTCGCAGCTCGTGAAAGCGAGTGGCGTCGAGCAGGAGTAGCGATCCACCCTCTTCCGCAAGGGGAGAGGGGAAGAAAAAGTCGCAGCCGTTCGGGGCTGACTTCGCGCAGATGCTTGCTACAACGGGGCCATGCGCCTGCCATTGATTCGCATCGGTTCCGCATTTGTCACGCTCGCGCTGTTCTCGGGCGCGTCCGCGCTGGCGGTTGAGGCCGACGCACTCCCTCCCGCCGCTGCCGATGCGATGGCGCAAGCGGCATCGCCGCAGGCGATCGCCGAATATCGCCGCAAACTGAAAGAGTATCAGGAGGTGCGCGCGGCGTTCGAGGAGGAGGCCGGGGCCTATTGGTCCTCGATCTCCGAGAAGCGCAAGGTCCGCAACGCCAAGCGCCGGGAACGTCAGGCCATTGCGCTCAACGATTATGTGCTGACCCAGCCGCCGGTCTATAGCGGTCCGAAGGCCCCCGTGAACCCGGAGCCGGAGGCAGAAAAGCCGCCGCGCGAGCGCAAGGCTATCCCGGTGGTCGCCGATTTCCTGAAAGCCGCCGTAGAGCAATTCCAGTTCGTGCCGCAGCGGCCGTCATCCGAGGTCGAGTTCAAGCGCGCCTATGCCCGCTACGCGTTGGCCGCGGGGCTGACGCGCGAACAGGCGGTGCGGGTCTATTCGTTCGAGACCGGCGGCACCGGCAATCACGACATGCAATCGGGCCTGAGCGCCTCGCGTCCCGGCTCGCGCGCAATCTCTACTGCGATCGGCTATAACCAGTTGCTCACCACCAACAGCGTCGAATTGCTGGCCGAGCAGGGACATGAGTTCATCAAGGAGTTGACGGCAAGGGCCGCGGCGCTCTCGGGCGCGCCGCGCGCGGCGATGGAACGCAAGCTCGCCGTGCTGAAGAAGATGGTGGCGTTCGCGAAAACGGTGCCGGACACATGGTCCGAGCATGAGAAGCTCGCCAACACGCCGCAGGGCTGGGCTGCACATGCCATGGTGCTCGATATCGACGTCGGGCCAATGCTGCAGACCCACAAGCTGCTGACATCGGTGCTCTTCGCGCGCACCAAGGGCTACAACCGCCCGCTCTCGGCCGCCGAACTCGAAATGATGAACCTGACCGGCGACGGCACCGGGTTCGACATGGTGACCATGCCGCAGGCGATGCGCGAACAGGTGCCGACCTCGAACTTCTTCCAGCGCGGCGGCTACGAGCGCAATCCCGTCGCGATCCGTCACAACACGGTGGCGAAACTGCTGGCGGTGACAGACGAGCGCATGGACTTCAACAGCAACAAGCCGGGTGCGAAGGAATTGGCCGCGGCGTTTTAGCTAGCCGTCGTCCCGGCCTCGAGCCGGGACCCATAGCCACCGGCGTAAATCGATAAACCGAGACGTCTGCCAAATCGCCCCAAGAGAGGCCGCGGAGTATGGGTCCCGGCTCAGCGTTCGCTGGCGCTCACTTGGCCGGGACGACGACAGAGATCAATTCGATCCGAACATGAACCGGCCGTCGCCCTCGAGATAGGGGCCGGTCCGCATGTAAAGCTGTCCGTTCTCTCCGACGAAGAACAGGGTGCCCTTCGGCACCTTCTTGGCGCCCTTGAGCAGCGTACCGGCATTGTTGGTGCCCATTTTGTAGGACAGCGTCTTGCCGTCCTTGCCGTAGGCATAGCCCATGTCGGACTTCAGCTCCCACGGCGTCGGCGCGGCGCCTTGCGCCAGCGCGCCGGTCGAAAAACCCGCCAAGACGTCAATTGCCAAAACCACGGCCACCGCCAAAACCGTCTTCGTTGAAATGCCCGTCATCATCCATCCTCCCCGTGAGCCTTCGGCCTCTTGCCCCGTGTTTTGAACAAATCACGAACGGCATTGGGCCGTCAATTGGCACATTCGACGCATTGCACAGGCCTTCGAGCAGGTGTTGAGACTTTGTGATTTCCCGCGCACGGCTTCGCGACTATGTTCGGCTTTCTCGCTACAATCATGCATTGCGAAAAACGTCTTAGGGATGGTCAGGATGAACCACGTCATGAAGATCGGTCTTGGTGTTGCGCTGTCGTTCATGACGCTGGCTCAAGCGGCGGCGGCCGACGATTTCAAGCTCTCGAACAACCAGCGGATCGCTTGCAGCCGTGGACTGAGCGCGGGCAAGCTCAACACCTCGACCTGCAAATCCTATGCGTATGTGTTCAACACCAAGACCTCGGAATATTTCCGCTGCCAGGTCTCGCTGGCGCTGACGCGCGACAACAAGGAAGTCATCAACGTGCAGGCCGACGGCGGCTGCGCCAAGAAGCCGCGCATCTTCGAAGGCGATTCGAGCTATTCGTTCGATGCCACCGAAACCGAACCGCCGAACACCAATTCGTTCTTCGGTCCCGGCGGATATGCGGTGTGGGCAAGCGACAACAACAATCCGAGGGTCCGTGGCTGCATCATCATCTCGTCCGGCCTCGGCACCGATATCGCGAAATGCATCGACATGAAGTTCGACTGAATCCGCTTCACGACGGC
The DNA here is from genome assembly GCA_963742935.1 of uncultured Alphaproteobacteria bacterium. Classification (GTDB taxonomy): domain Bacteria; phylum Pseudomonadota; class Alphaproteobacteria; order Rhizobiales; family Xanthobacteraceae; genus Bradyrhizobium. The sequence goes on from CAVUOI010000054.1 coordinate 391,643, forward strand.
CTGTCGGAGACGGGCGCGAGCTGAGGGCGGGAGCGGGCGAATTTCCGTACCGCCACCGGCTTGCCGAACAGGTGGCCCTGGACGAGATCGAACCCCATCTCGTGCGCGGCCAGGAAATCGGCGCGGGTCTCGATCCCTTGCGCGATGGCGCGGGCGCCGTTGTCCCGCGCCAGCTCGACGATGCTCCGGCATACCGTCTGCTTCAGCCGGTCGTCCGCACAGCCGTTGACATATTGTCGGTCGACCTTGAGTTCGGCGAATGGAAAACTCCGAAGCTCCAGCAGGGACGGCCACTCCGCGCCGACATTGTCGACGGCGAGCGCGATATTGTGCAGGCTGAGGGCCCGTGCGGCATCCACGATGAGGTCCGCCTGATCGGCCGCCTCGCGGCTGTCGATTTCGATCAGGAGCCCGCCAAAGGCGGGATGCGCCGGGATGGCGCGGCACAGGTCGCGCACCGCCGCGTCGTCGCGGAAGAACGCCGCCGGCAGGTTGATCGAAAGATTGACCGGACCCTGGCTTTCCAGCAGATAGCGCCAATCCTCGATGGCGCGGCCGACTACGAATTCGGAAAGCTTGCGAAAATGCGGGTCCTTGTCGTCCGGAATGAAATAGGCCGGCGGGACCACGCCCCAGGCGGGATGTCTCATCCGGACCAGCGCCTCCGCGCCGCTTGGCGCCAGTGAGCGGGTGTCGATCTTCTGCTGGTACCATAATTCGAGCCAGCCGGCCTTCAGAGCCTCGGCGACGTCGACCGCCGGGCTCGGCGCCGGTTCGGCCGGCAGCAGCTCCGCGACGCTGGCGCGCAGGCTCGCCGCGCCGAACGGCGTCGGCAGCGAGGGCAGCATGGCGATCCCGTATTCGTCGCCGATCTGCCTGACCGCCTTGACCATGATCGAGTCGGGCTGGCCGATGACGAGCACCTTGCCGCCGAAATTCTTGCGGACGATGGCTTCGAGAATTTCGCCGACATTGATGCCGTCGACGCACACGCTGAGCACGATGAGGTCCGGGTGCTCATTCTGCAACAGGCCCGCCAGATCGCCGGCCTGACCGCATTCGCAGGTCACAAATCCGAGATCCTCGAGTGCGTCGCAAAGAAACAGGCGAAGATGCTTTTTACTGTCGATGACGCAGGCCCTCGGCGTCAGCTTGCGATGCCCGAAATGCGCCGCGCGCGCATATTCGCTGATGTTGACCTGCTCCATCCCCGCCCTCCCAACAGATACCCCGGCGCCAGTGGTACATCCGCGTTGAGGTCGCAATGATGGAATTTTTCGGGAAGCCCCAAGATTACTTCAATAGGGTTAAGACCGCTGACGAGAATCCGATCGTGCGGCAATCGCAGCCTTTCTACGACGTGCTGCCAGTGAGCGGAGAAGTCCATCCATTTCATGGGCTTCAATGAGCGGCCAACTCGCCTGAGCAAATTTTGATCAGCTCGGCGTGTTAATGCCTGTGGTCGCTTGTCGGCAAGACAATGTTCGTGACTCGTTCGCTGGAGCCGCGATGATGCGGTGCACGCGGCAATGTTTCCGGCATCATCGCCACAAATCCGATCAGCCCCGCACCTGCGACGGCTGCGAGAAACAGGAATGCCGCGCTGTAGCCGGCGTTGACGACGATGAGGCCCGCGGCCGCTGTGCTGAGCGCGCCGCCAAGGCCGGCGGCGGTCGCAATCGCGCCCTGGCTGATGTTGAAATGTCCGGTGCCGCGCGTGAGGTCCGCGACGATGAGCGGAAACAGCGCGCCGAAAATGCCGGCGCCGACGCCGTCGAGCAGTTGCACCGACACGAGCCAGTAGGGATTCTCCGACAGCGGATAAAGCATGCCGCGCAGCGCCAGCACGGCCAGCGCCACGGCGAAGATCGGCTTGCGTCCCCAAACGTCGGCCTTGTGCCCGACCAGCATCGCCACCGGCACCATCACCATCTGGGCGGCAATGATGCAGACCGACATCAGCGTGGTGCCGAGGTCGGGGTTGACGAGGGCCAGCTTCTGCCCGACCAGCGGCAGCATCGCCGCATTCGAGAAATGGAAGGCCACCGTCGCAACCGCAAAGATCAACAAGGGCCGGCAGGTCAACAGCACCTGGAAGCCGGATGGCTTGTCATGGTGTGGACCGTCAGGTTCGGCCGTATCGTCGAGACCGCGAGCGACGTGGTGGTCGATCGTACCTGGCGGGATCGCGAGCGTAGCGAAGATGCTGGCGACCGCCATTGCGGCGAGCAGCCAGAACACCACGACGGGCCCGAACGCATAGGCGGTGACGCCGGCAATGGCCGCGGCCACCGCATTGCCGGCATGGTTGAACGCTTCGTTGCGTCCGGTGCGGCGCGCGAACGCGCGGGGGCCGACAATTCCGAGCGTTACCGCCGCAATCGCCGGCGCAAAGATCGCGCCTGCAGCGGCTGCAATCGCCTGCGTCGCGGCCACCAGTTCGAACCGCTGGATCAACGGCAACGTGATACAGGAAAGGGTGACCAGGATGGCCGCCGTCACCATCAGCGCGCGCTTCGCCGTGGTGCGGTCGATCAATGCGCCGGCGGGCGTCTGGGCCGCGATACCGGCGAGAGCGGCCACCGACATGACGATGCCGATCGAGGCCTCGTCCCATTTCTGTTCGGTCAGCAGGTAGATCGCGAGATAGGGGCCGAGGCCGTCGCGCACGTCGGCGAGAAAGAAATTCAGCGCATCCAGCGCTCGCTCGACGTTCCTGGCTATGGCCAAAGCATGCTCACGTGGTTCCGCCCGTCAGCCAACTTCCGGTGGCCGGGCAGGTTCCCGCTCGCCAAAAGAAATGACCGCGGCCCATGCGGACCGCGGTCATCGAGATGCGTGCCGAATGGAGCGAAGCGCGGCTTACTTGCCGATGCCTTTTTCCTTGAAGTATTTCATTGCGCCGGGATGGAACGGGATCGGCGAGCGCTCCTGCACTTGATTGTCGAGCGAAAAACTCTCGGCTTCCTTGTGTACGGCGACGATGTCGGCCTTCTTCTCCACCAGCGTCTTGACGATGGAGTAGGCGTCGTCATTGCTCATCTTGTCGCCGGTGACGATCAGGTTCCAGACTTCGGTGATGGAGTTGTCCTTGTCGTAGCCGGGATAGGAGCCGGCCTTGATCTTGCTCGCCGTATAGAGCTTGCCGTATTTGGCGTTCATCTTGTCGGCGAGGTCGCCATGGTCGATCAGCTTCATCTTCGTGCCGGGCGTTGCCGCGAGATCGGTGACGGCGGCGGTCGGAATGCCGCCGACCCAGAAGAAGGCGTCGATCTTGCGGTCCTTGATGGCGTTGACGGACTCGGCAACGCCGAGCCGCTCGCGCTTCATGTCCTTGTCCTTGTCGAGGCCGGCGGCCTCGATGACGCGGAACGCCATCACTTCGGTGGCGCCGCCCGGCGATCCCGTCGAGACACGCTTGCCCTTCAAATCGGCCATGGTGTTGATGCCGGTGCCTTCGACCGTCACCACATGCATGCGGTTCGGATAGACCACCAACAGCGCTTGCAGCGGCAGCTTGCCGCTCTTGAACTTGTCCTCGCCGTTGAGCGCATCGAGCGCGGCATCGGCCATGGAGAAGCCGAGCTCGCTCTTGCCGGCGCCGATCAGCTTGAGATTGTCGACAGAGCCGCCGGTGACCTCGGCGGTCGCCTGTACGTTGGGAAGGCTCTTGGAGAGCACGTTGGCAACCGCGCCGCCGAGTGGATAATAGACGCCGCCGGTGCCGCCGGTTCCGATCGACATGGTCTTCTGCTGCGCGTGGGCTGTGCCGGCAAAGGCGAGGCCCAGAGTCATCGCCAGGACGGCTGTGGTTTTCTTCATTTTTGTCTCCTCAATCGTTTCTATGTTGTGAGCGCAGGCCGCTCTGGCGACCGCGTTCTGGCCTGCCACAGCAATACGCCAAGACCGATAATCAGGCCCGGCACGTAGGTGTAGCTGATATCGCGGCCGATGATCCATTCGACGATCGCCTCGATCAGGCTCGGGAACACCAGCAGCAACCCGGATAGCAGAAGCAGGCCGCGTTCCACCGGCGTATTTTGTCGCAGTGCCCAGTTCTGGGCGAACGCCGCCAGGGCCAGCAGGCCGAACGTGGTCTTGATCGTGATCTCGAGGATATCGACCCACGATCCACCCTTTGGGATCGACAGCAGGAGCCCCACGCCTTGCGGGTCGAGCACGAACACGAACGGCACCAGGAACGCCGGCAGGGTGTATTTCCACGACTGCAGCGTGGTCTTGTAGGGGTCCCCGCCGGTGATGGCGGCCGCCGCGAACGGCGACAGCGCGGTCGGCGGCGAGACCTCGGACAAGACGGCATAGTAGAAGATGAACATGTGCGCGGCGTAGTCGGGCACGCCGAGCTTGATCAGCGCGGGCGCCGCGATGACCGCACAGATGATGTAGGAGGCGGTGACGGGCACAGCGAGGCCGATGATCCAGACGATCAGCGAGGTGTAGATCGCGGTCAACAAGAGGCTGCCGCCGGCATAGCTGATGACGATCGACGAGAATTTCAGGCCGAGGCCCGTCAATGTCACGATACCGACGACGATGCCGGCGCAGGCGCAGGTGGTCGCGGCATTCAGCGCGCCGATCGAGCCGTCTGCCAGCGCCTTCACCAACTTTTTCGGCATCAGTGCGGTTTCCTTGCGCAGGAAGCTCAGCGCGAAGGTGACGACGATGGCGTAGAACACCGACAGCGATGGCGAGTAGCCGATGATCATGAACACGACCACGGCGAGCAGGGAGATGAAGTGGAAGCCGTAGCGCTTCGTCATCTGGCCGAGCGACATCTCGGGTTTGAAAGTCACATCCTTGGTGTGAAATTTCTTGGCGTCCAGTTCGACCATGAACAGCAGCGACATGTAGTAGAGACATGTCGGGATGGTCGCCATCCAGATCACGTCGAGATAGCTGATCTTGAGAAACTCGGCGATCAGGAACGCAGCCGCGCCCAGCACGGGCGGCGACAGGATCGCGCCCAATCCGCCGGCTGCGAGCAAACCGCCCGCGGCGTTCTTTTCGAAGCCGGCTTTCGCCATCATCGGATAGGCCACGGTGCCGATCATCACGGTGGTGGCGACGCCCGATCCGGAGGGGCCGCCGAGCAGGAACGACGACAGCACGACGGTGCGGCCGGCGCTGTTCGGCTTGCCGCCCATCAGCGCCAGCGAGAAATCGATGAAGAACTTGCCGGCGCCGGATTGCTGCAGGAACGCGCCGTAGATGGTGAACAGGATGATCAGCGTCGCCGATACGTCGACTGCGACGCCGAAAATACCTTCCAGCGTAATGAACAAGTGACCGACCAGACGATCCACGTCATAGCCGCGATGGGTCCAGGGCGCCGGCAGGTGTGGACCGAGCATCGCATAGGCGATGAACAGCAGCGACACGACAGGCATGATCGCGCCGGTCGTGCGGCGTGTCGCTTCCAGCAGCAGGATGATGAAGACGATGCCGACGATCACGTCCCAGCGGTCGGGCGCGGTGGCGCGGTCGGTAAAGTCGTCGCCGCCCCACAGCGCATAGACGATGGTCGCAACCGCGACGATCCCGGGAACGATATCCCACCAGCGCACGCGATTGCGAAAGCGCGTCGCCAGCGGAAACAGCAGGAAGCTCAGGACCAGCGTGAAGGCGACGTGGATGTAGCGAAGTTCCTGGGTCGGAACGATCGCATAGGCCGCGTAGAGGTGAAACAGGCTCATGACCACGGCGATCGTGGTCGATATTCTTCCCGCCCACCCCATCAGGCGGTTGCCCGCGCCTTCTTCCGCCTCGACGAAAGATTCCGCCCTTTGCAGCGCCTCGTCGGATACCGCAACGAGCTCGTCGTTGTCAGGCATTGTCTTGTCTGCTGCCATGCTTCCCCCGTGGCACCCTTATCGTCGGCCCGGGTCCAGCCGGCCCGTTTCGCCGCGCATTCACCCCAGTTTGGGTGGGCGTGGCAAGGGGGCATCTGCAGCTCTAGCTCATCGGACAGGTTGACCCCGGGCCTGTGTCCGTTCAATTTCCCGGAAACCAGATAGTCGTTGCCCGGGGGAGCGGAAGCTTCTCCGGGAATCAGAAAAGAATCGGGGTCGCTTCGCTCTCCCGGGCTAGACGAGAATTCACCGGGAGAAGAAGTCGATGGAACGGCTCAAGGGCAAGACGGCGATGGTGGTGGGGGCGGGCTCGATCGGTCCCGGCTGGGGCAATGGCAAGGCGACCGCCGTCACCTTTGCGCGCGAGGGCGCGCAGGTGTTTTGCGTCGACCGCAACGCGGCGGCGGCCAAGGAGACCGTGGACATCATTACCGGCGAGGGCGGCAAGGCGACCGCTTTCACCGCCGACGTCTCCCGCGAAGTCGAGGTCGAGGCGATGGCGGCGGCGTGCACGAAGGCGTATGGCCGCATCGACGTGCTCGACAACAATGTCGGCATCGCCGAAATGGGCAACGTCGTCGAGGTGAACGAGGCGAGCTGGGACCACGTCTTCGCGGTCAATCTCAAGAGCGCCTACTTCGCCATGAAGCACGTCATTCCGCTGATGCAGAAGCAGGGCGGCGGCTCGATCATCAACATCTCGTCGATCGCGTCGATCCGCCATCTCGGCATTTCCTACGTCACCTATGGCGCCTCCAAGGCGGCGATGAACCAGATGACGAAGACGACCGCTGTGCAGTTCGCGCGCGATCATGTGCGCGTCAACTGCATCCTGCCGGGCCTGATGAAGACGCCGATGGTTGCGCATTCGGCGGGGCTCGCGGCGAGCTATTCCGCCGGCGACGTCGAGGCGATGTGGCGGGCGCGCGACGCGCAGGTGCCGATGGGGCACATGGGTGACGCCTGGGACGTTGCCAACGCGGCGTTGTTTCTGGCATCCGATGAATCGAAATACGTCACCGGGATCGAGTTGATCGTCGACGGCGGGATCACGAGCAAGTCGGGCGTGTAGCGTTAAGCCTGTGCGCTCAATTCGGCGCGGTCGAGTTCTTCTTCCACCTGATGGAAGGCGTCGTCGCTGATCTCTTCCAATTGACGCATCTTCAACAGCGCCTCTCGTGCCGCGCCGATGGCGCGGCGGCGCAGCGGATCGGCCGGCAACTCGCTGCTCGCGATGCCGAGTTCGGGTTCGGTTTCGGCGCGCAACAGCACGGCGCGGTATTCGAGCCGCAGAATCTCGGCCTCTTCTGACGGATCGGCATCGATCGCCTCGAGCGCGGCACGATAGGCGATGCAGCGGGCTTGGGCAGCCTCGCGCGCGACCGGATCGTCCTCCTCGAATTTCAGCGCAAGGATTATCGGCCGCAGCGTCAGGCCCTGGAGCACCAGCGTCCCCAGCACCACGGCAAAGGCCGTCAGCAGGATGAGATCGCGGTATGGGAAGCTCTCGGGAAGCGCGAAGGCGGCCGCCAGGGTCACGATGCCGCGCATCCCGCACCAGGACACGATGACGCCGCGTTCCACCGTCGGAACCGCGGGAGATATATGGGCAGGAAGCAGGCCGTGCGCGTTCAAGGCGCGCAGCAAGGCGCCATATGGTATCACCCAGGCGATGCGGGCGAGGATCACGACCGCGAGGATCACGGCGGCAAAGCTGCAATATCTGAACCGCACCTCGTCATTGAGCCCGGACCAGATCGGATTGAGCTGCATGCCGATCAGGATGAAGGCCAGCACGTTGAGCACGAACACGACGGTTTCCCACACCGCGTAGGAGGCGACGCGCAGCCGCGCAGGCGTACGTTCGGGCGCGGTGCGGGCGATCGTGATCGCATAGGCGACGATGGTGAGAATGCCGGATAGCCCGATATGTTCGGCGACGATCCACACCATGAACGTGCCGGCGAATTGCGTGATGATGGCGCTCGGCGCCTCGGTGATGCGGCGTGTGATCAGCGCCCAGGCTCGTGCAAAGAGAAATCCGGCGATCAGGCTTCCAAACAGCGCCAGCGCAATGGATGGCACGAACTCGTGCACCTTCATGTGCTCGGCGGCGACCAGGCCGACCGCGACGCGGTAGATCAGCAGCGCGCTGGCGTCGTTGAGCAGGCTTTCGCCTTCGAGAATCTTCTGGATGCGGTAAGGCAAATTGACCTGGCGCAGGATCGCGGTGGCGGCCGCAGCGTCGGGCGGCGCCACGATGGCGCCGAGCGCGATCGCAACCGCCCATGGCATGTCCGGGCGAAGCCAGTGCGCGACGACGGCGACGGCGGCGGTCGTCACCCCGACCGCGACCAGAACGAGCGTCGATACCGGCAGCCAGTTGTTTCGGAGGTCGCGCAGCGAGGTATCGAAAGCCGCATCCAGCAGCACCGGCGCCACGAACAGCGCCAGCGCCAGTTCAGGCTCCAGCGCCCACGACGGAGCGCCGGGCACAAAGGCCAGCAACATGCCGCCGATCGCGAGAAATGTCGGATAGGGTACCTTGAGCCGCCGCGCCAGCGCCGACAGCAGCACTGAGCCAAGCAGCAGCCCGATGATCCATTCGAATGCCAACAATTCCGGGATTCCCGCCTGCCAAGATCGATGTCGCGATCAATCTAGCATAAAGCCGGCGGGTATTCCTGGCGCGGTTTACTGCGCCATCGCCAATATACCGCCCGCGAAGGAATGCCAGAGCGGCGTCATGCTGATCGGCCAATTCAAAAACTTCACCGCGAGCAGTGCAATGCCGCCATAGACATAGACTGGATGGGGCCGGCCGCGCGTGCGCCAGTCAAACACCATGGCGACCACCAGCAACAGATAGGCGACGATGGCAGGCGGAATGGTCACCGGCACCGGCGGCGGGCCGAGCGGACCGGGAGGCGCCAGGAAGGTCAGAAACCAGCGCGCGACCGCAGCGTCCAATAGCGAGATGCCGGCCAGCAGCATCAGCCGCTTGTGCGTCTCGGGTTTGCGGATGGCCGCAATGGCCAGCGCGAATACGACGGCGAAGAACGCAATTCCGCTTAGCGGAACGATCGCGAAGGCGATGCCGTCATTCGTCAATCCCGCCGCGGCGGAGCGTTTCATCGCATGGACGGCCACAAGGAAGCCGAAGATCGTCATCGTGGTCGCCAGCGATACGCCGATCATGCCGATGGCGCGATGCCGGGCAACCTTGCCGGATGCGGCGAGCCAGCTCTGGAAGACGAAATAGAGCGACCAGGCAAAAAACAAGAGTCCGTGAAAATGAACGACAGGCGAAGCCGAAAAAGACCGCTTCGCCAGTGGTAACCAGTAGGTCGGCGCAAAGCCGAGAAAAGCGACGGCCATGCAGGCCAGCGCCATGTAAAAATAGAAATAACCGGTTTGGGATTGCGCAATGGCGCGCGGCGGATTGAAGTCGGTCAGAGTGGTCATGGTATTTGAGTTCGCGCGACCCGCAAAAGGTTCATTGGTGATCGACATATCCGTTCACGTGCGGGTGATGGCAATTTCGCGCGCGTCATGTTTCGGCCCAAATTTGTCCCCTTACGAAAGCACGTACGCGCCCGTGCTTGTTGTTGAAAAAGCCAATGGCTTGCTAGGATCGCGTCTTCTCGAAAGCTCCCCGGATCAACTGATGCGCTTCCATTTCGATATCCGCAGGCAGGTTGCGGTTTCCCTGCTATGCTTCGCATTTGCGCAGGGTGCATCCGCGACCGGCGTCGAACCGGCCAAGGACTTGCGCGTCGATCCCGCGCTTTGCCTGGCCGCGGCGCTGGCGCGCGACGAGGACAAGACAGTCGCGGCCTGTGGCGCGCTCATCGACAACGCCAAGACGGAAAAGGCCGACCGTATCAAGGCACTGATCGCGCGTGGCGGTGCCTATGAGCGCAAGGAGATGATCGAGCGCGCCATTGCCGACTATGACGGCGCGCTGCGGCTCGATCCCTCACTCGCCGATATTCACAACACGCGTGGCGAACTCTGGCGCAAGAAGGGCGACCTGCCGAAGGCGGTGGCCGATTTTGCCGCGGCGATCAAGCTGAACCCTGATCATTTTACGGCGAGAGCCAATCACCGTTCGCTGGCGCAGGAGGTGGAACGGCTGGGCGCGCTGAAGGCGGTCGCCGGCAAACCTAGCTTCAATTGCACCACGGCACGCCGCAAGGTGGAGAAGGCGATCTGCGCCAATCCCGAACTCGCCGATCTCGATCGCCAGGTTCAGGGATCGTATGTCAGGGCAATCGCGGGGAAGATAACGCCGCAGCAGGCGCGCAAGCTCCGGCGCGAGCAGGAAGAATATATCATCCGGCGCAACGCGGAATACGGCCGTCCTCGTTACGATCTGAAAAAGGCGATGCTCGATCGCCTGCAGCGCATCAACGGGATCGACGGATATTAGGCCGCGGTCATGATCCGGCGCCCCGAACAATCTCTGCGGAACCGTCGCGCCGAGCGACGATCTCGACCGATCCCCGGAGGAAGCGGTTGAATTCGGCAATCCGGTTCGCCGGCAGGTGCCATGGACCGCCGCGCTGCGATTCCCAGAACTTCATGAAGTCGCGACCAAGCATGTTGAACCGCGCGATAACGACGTTTTCGACATCTTCGAGCATGGTTGCGTATAGATCAGCTTCCTCCCATCGGTCGTACATCATGATGGTCAGCGTTGGACGATCAATGGGCGGCAATGCACGGAACCCGGCCGCTTCGATCCATGCCAGTCCGGTAGCGCTAACCGCGCAGCAACCCTTTAAGCCGCCGAAGCCGCCGCCTGCTAGTCCCTCGTTAATCCACCAGTCGTTCTGCCAATCCTCGTAACCGAACAGCATGCCCTCCAGCCGTTCAAAGTATTCATTCCAGCCGCCTGATTTGTCCGAGGCATCCTTAATCAGTTTGATCGCCGGGATACGCCACTCTTCGCCCTTTGGCGTGTAGTAGACGGTCCGATGCCCGAGATAGGTCCGACCGTAGGACGTCCGAGCCGGCCTATCGAACGCTTCATTTACCTCCTCGCGGTGGAGCACGCCCTTGGCCACCCAATGATCAAACCGGTCCTCGCCGTCGAATGTCATCGGCGGATACGCGTCCGACATGCGCGCCAGTTTCTTTCGGCCCTCCAGCAGCAGCGGCAGTTCGTACCCCGTATGGCTTAGGTACGGCAGGTATGGCGTTCTGCCGGGAATGCGCCAGCGCGAAAGGCTGATCTCCAGGTCCTTGCAATCCAACTGCGACGCATCAAAGCTCACGTTGAATGTTGCGGCGATGGTTGCGAGCTCTTCGTCATCCAGAAAGTAAGTTTTCTCCAGATCAGGATCGTCGCCGACTGCTCCAGCCAGAATTGTGCGGAGCGCTTCCAGGTCGTTGACAGGAAACATCGCCTGCAGAACGGCGCACCATCGCACACGGTCAAATGCTTCGATAATGAAGTGGGACTGCGGCATCGGATCTTCGTGCGCTGTTTGGCTATGGCGTGCATGATACTACTTTAGGATGCTTGTATCGAAGTGGTTCGCGGCAGCCGGAAAAATCGTTTCGTCATCGTTAAATTTTTGGCAACCAGACCCACGCTGAGCGGCCGGAGAATGCGATGAGGCGCGGAATGCAGAAAATTCACGCTTTTTCTTTGATCCAGATTAAGGTGAGCACAGCCCGAAAGGGGAAGAACAGCCGATCGCCGGTCGAGAATGCACGGGAAGCGACGCCATGAACGTTCAAAGCAACAGCAGGTATCACGAGGTTCACGCCCGCTCGCTGGCCGACCCGGAAGGATTTTGGGCCGAGGCGGCGCGCGAGATCGAGTGGATCGAGCCGGCCAAAAAAATCTTCGATCCCGCGATGGGCGCTTATGGCCGCTGGTTTGCCGGCGCCGTCGTCAACACCTGCTACAACGCGCTCGACCGCCATGTCGCGAACGGACGCGCCGACCAGGTGGCGCTGATCCACGATTCGCCGCTCACCAACTCGATCTCGAAATTCACCTATGCCGAAATGCTCAAGGAGGTGCAGACGCTTGCCGCCGTGATGGCCGATTTCGGCGTCGCGAAGGGCGACCGTGTCATCCTCTATATGCCGCTGGTGCCGGAGGCGGTGTTTGCGATGCTGGCCTGCGCGCGGATCGGCGCGGTGCATTCGGTGGTGTTCGGCGGCTTTGCCGCGAAAGAGCTCGCGACACGGATCGAGGACGCCAAGCCGAAACTGATCTTGTCGGCGAGCTGTGGCATCGAACCGGGCCGCATCGTGCAGTACAAGCCGCTGCTCGACGAAGCGATCAGGCTCTCGCAGCGTCAAGCCGGAAAATTGCATCGTGCTGCAGCGGCCGCAGCAGACATGCGAACTCGCGCCCGGCCGTGATCACGACTGGGCAAAGCTGCGCAGCGCCGCGATGCAAGTCGGCAAGGCCGCGCCGTGCACGCCGGTGCTGGCGACCGATCCGCTCTACATTCTCTACACATCGGGCACCACGGGAATCCCGAAGGGCGTCGTGCGCGACAATGGCGGGCATCTGGTCGCGCTGAAATGGTCGATGTTCAACCTCTACGGCGTCAAGCCCGGCGAGGTCTGGTGGTGCGGCTCCGACATCGGCTGGGTGGTCGGCCACAGCTACATCGTTTATGCCCCGCTGCTGCATGGCGCGACCTCGATCATGTATGAGGGCAAGCCGATCGGCACGCCGGATGCCGGCGCGTTCTGGCGGGTGATCTCCGAACACAAGGCCGTCGCCTTTTTCACTGCGCCGACTGCCTTCCGCGCCATCCGCAAGGAAGATCCGGAAGGCAAGTTCATCCGCAAATACGACCTGTCGAAATTCCGCACGTTGTTCCTGGCCGGCGAGCGTGCCGATCCGCCGACGGTGGCGTGGGCGGAAGCGCAGTTGGAGGTGCCGGTGATCGATCACTGGTGGCAGACCGAAACCGGCTGGTGCATCGCCGGCAATCCGGTGGGGCTCGGCATGCTGCCGGTCAAGCACGGCTCGCCGACCGTGCCGATGCCGGGCTATCAGGTCGACGTGGTCGATGAGGCATCGAGGCCGGTGCCTGCGGGCACCATGGGCTCGATCGTGATCAAGCTGCCGATGCCGCCGGCCTGTCTGCCGACGCTGTGGCAGCAGGACGAGCGCTTCAAGGAAGCCTACCTCAACGAATTCCCCGGCTACTACAAGACCTCCGACGCCGGCTACAAGGACGAGGACGGCTATATCTGGGTGATGGGCCGCACCGACGACATCATCAATGTCGCCGGCCACCGGCTTTCCACCGGCGGCATGGAGGAAATCCTGGCCTCGCATTCGGATGTCGCCGAATGCGCCGTGCTCGGCATCAAGGACGCGATCAAGGGCGAGGTGCCGTGCGGCTTCCTGGTGCTGAAGGCCGGCGTGACGCGCCAGCCTGCCGAGATCGAAAAGGAGATCGTGGCGCTGGTGCGCGACAAGCTCGGGCCCGTCGCGGCGTTCAAGCTCGCGATCACCGTCGGCCGCCTGCCGAAGACGCGCTCGGGAAAAATCCTGCGCGGCACCATCAAGAAGATTGCCGACGGCGAGAGCTGGAGCATGCCGGCCACCATCGAGGACCCCAAGGTGCTCGACGAGATCGGCGACGCGCTGAAGGGCAGGGTGTAGCGGATCGGGGTGAGCCGATCGCTCGCCCCGCCCATCTTCGCGTGGCTAGCTAGCCAAGCAGTTCTTCGGTGACCTCCTCGGAGAACCGCTTTCGCGTGCCGCCAATCAACACCCGCTCGGGATCGTCAGGGATGATCGTGGCGCCCGGCATGCCGTGATCGAGCAGAGCGCGCGCGCAACCAAGCCAGTCGCCGCCGTCGACCGGCTCGTTGAGGGATGCCCAGCCGAGCGTGCCGCAGGCGTTGTCGCCGTGGCCATGCTGCTCCGTCCATTTGGCGCCGTGTTCGAGCAGAAAGCGCGTCAGGCCGGCATCGCCGCGGAACACCGCGAGATTGAGCGCGGATGCATCCCAGTCGCCGCCGCGTACCGCGATCGGCCAGCCGAGACGGACCATCAACTTTACCACATCATTCGCGCCTGCTGCCGCCATGTCCGGCAACAAGCGCAATTGCGCCGCTGACAGCGCGGCCGGCAGATCGGGCCGTCGCGCCAACACCGCGCGCGCCTCGGCTTCGTCGCCACGCGCGCAGGCTGCAACAAAGCGTTCGTCGTCGGAAATCTCGGGCGCATTCGATTTGCTCCTTCAGCAGGGCGGCAGTCTCGGTAAGTCCGAACTGCAGCGCTAGCCGGTACGGGCAGACGCCGTCGCGTGTGGCGTCGCGCCGGGTCGGCGCCCGCATCGAGCAGGGCTTTTGCGTGAAGCGGACGACGGCGGTAGATCGCCCATGCGAGCGGTGAACCCCAATCGGTCAGCGGCTGATTGCGCGCCGGCTCGTTCGGATCGCCACCGTGCACCAGCAACAATTTCAGCGCGGTGTCGTCCTCGAGATCGATCGCGCGATACATCGCATTGCTTTCCGCGATGCGTGCGCCGTGCTCCAGCAGCAGACGGGTACAGGCCGGATTTTCCAGCGAGTGATAGAGCGATTCGCCGTCATTGGGATCAGCGCCGGCTTCGAGCAGCAGCTTTGTCAATAACAGGTCATGATTGGCTCCGGCGGCGCCATAGAGCGTCGAGAGCGGATAGCGCATGTCGGGCTTTTCAGCGATGCCGGCGGCCAGCGGCTATAGAATGCGCTGATTGACGTCGGCGCCGGCCGCGATCAGCAGATGCGCGCATCCGTGCAAGCGGCGCGCGAAATTCTTCGACCCGCAGCAGGCCGGAATGCGCAATGGCGAAAAGCGGCGGCAATCTGCAACGGACCGCCTGATCGGTTGACCCACGCCGGGTCGGCCTGCGTGGCCTGCCGCAACGCGTCGTTCGTCGCCGATGGCGCAGGCGAGCCAGGGATCGCCGGCGAGCAGCCCGGGGTCTTCCGCCAGCATCCGCAATGCCACGCGCAGATTGGCGCGGCCTGACGTGCCGCTGACGTCGCCGCATAGATCAGTTGCGCCCAGTGCAGGACGCGGACGGCGCGTTCCTGCTGCGCCACGGCCTGCACCTCCACGTAGAGCTTCAAGTCGGGCCAGGATGCAAAACCGTGTTCGCGCGCGATGCATGATTGCGCATCGTGCAGGCGCAGCTCCCTCGACGAAAGCTCCGCGTCGCCAAGGCCTGCCGCAGCCGGCAGCGTGCTGCGAAACCGCGCCATTGCCGCCGCATCGCGGCTTCGATAGAGGCGGATCAATTGCTTGGCTTGCTTCTTCAGATGATCGAGATTCAATCGATCGGGAAGCGGATTCATCGGAATACCCCCGTGCATGACATCGCCGAAGGCCCGCAATACCGGCTGCACAAAGGTTGTGGATGTCGCTCGAAAGCTGCAAGTGGGTTCAACCCTTCCCGCGGGCCCGGGAGCGGCTTGCACCGCGTCCGCCACAATATTGCGGTCGCAGGCGATGGTCAACGTCGCGGGATGCACGTCTCGGGGGCAGCAAAATCCCGGCCGCGGGGCAGGCGGCCGGGATCTTTACTTGCGGTGAGATTCGATCAGTAGGCGCAGACGTTCACGGTGCGCAGGCGCATGCCGCGGCGGGTTTCGACCATGCGCTGTTGCAGGCAGCCGTTCAAACCGGTGTCGACATAGACGCCGCCGATGCCGACGCCGATTGCCGGACCCCAGCCATAGCCGTAACCGTGGCCGTGGCCCCAGTGATGGCCGTGGTAAAATCCACCGGCGGAAGCGGGCGCTGCCGCGGCAATGGTGAGCGAGGCGGCGGCGATCAGTCCGAGGGTCATCTTGCGAAACATTTTAAATATTCTCCAATTTGATTGGCGCGGGGCCGTTGTTGCGTCCCTGCCCATCAGTCGGATCGAAGCAGCAGCGCGTTCACGCGCGTCTGCGAGAATCGTGTTTCAGGAATGTTTCGTGGCGCGAGGTCTGCGGATATCCTTGTCATCCCGGTAACCATGTTGTGCCGTCCGGTAGCGTGCCGCCATGGCCTGGGTGAGTTCGGTCATCTTGTCGCGTAGTTCGGCCGGCGCCAGCACCTCCGCTTCCGCGCCGAGACGCAGCAGCTCGGCCGCCGCGTGCCACAGCGTCTTGCCGATCGGCACGACCGCGATCCGCCAACCGTCGGCATCCGCGGTCTCCTCGATCCGGGTGCGCGTCTTCACGTATGGCTGGCTCAAGGCGTTGAGCAGCTTGATGCCGAACGGCGACAGCCGCACGGTGGCGGTGTTCGGATGCATCTCGGCTTCGAGCCGAACGGTTGCCTCTTGCCAATAGGCGGCGAGGTCGAAATCGGCGGGCCGGGCGAAGCGCTCGTCGAGAACGCTGCAGTCGAGCACGCGCGCCACGCGATAGGTGCGCACGCTGCCGTCGACCAGTCCGGCGAGATACCAGTTGCCGCCCTTAAGCACGAGACCGAGCGGCGCGGCGCGCCGGCGCTTCTCGGCCCGCCAGCTCTGGTAGCGGATTTCGATCGGGTTTTCGCGCAGCACTGCGCCCGCGATGGCGCGCAAATGTTTCGGCTGCTCGGCTTCGCCGAACCAGCTTGGCGCATCGAGATGAAAGCGTTCCTGCATCCGGCCGGCGTTCGGACGCAGACTGGCCGGCAGCGCCGCCATCAGCTTGGTCTGCGCCGCCAGCATCGCGGGCTCGAGGCCGAGCGCGGCTGCAGGTCCCGGCAGGCCCGTCATGAACAGCGCTTCTGCCTCCGGCTGCGACAGTCCGTTCAGCCGCACGCGATAGCCGTCGAGCAGCCGGTAGCCGCCCTCGGCGCCGCGATCGGCATAGACGGGAATGCCGGCGGCGGAGAGCGCGTCGATGTCGCGATAGATGGTGCGCACCGAAACCTCGCAGGCGTCGGCGAGTTCAGGCGCGGTGACCTGCCCCCGCGCCTGCAGGGTGGTGAGGATCGAAAGCAGCCGGCTCGCGCGCATGGTCTCTTAAACCATACCTGACACAGGATGTCAGGTATGGTCGGGCATACAGGGATCCGTTGCCCCAAGAGGCCCAAACGGAGATTGCAGATGACCAGCACGGACCGCATCACGCTTTATTATTCACCGCAGACCCGTGCGACGGGCGCGCGGATCCTGCTGGAGGAACTCGGCGCCCCCTACGATCTCCATGTCCTGAACATGAAGGCGGGCGAGCAGCGCCAGCCGAGCTATCTCGCGGTCAACCCGCTGGGCAAGGTGCCGGTGGTTCGCCATGGCGAGGCGCTGGTGAGCGAACAGGTCGCGATCTTCATCTATCTCGCCGATCTGTTTCCTGAAGCCGGGCTGACGCCTGCGCTCGACGATCCCAGCCGTGGATCTTATTTGCGCTGGATCGCCTATTACGGCTCGTCCTTTGAGCCGGCCCTGATCGATAAATTCATGAAGCGCGAACCGGCGCCGCCGACGCAATCGCCCTATTCCGATTACGACTCCATGCTTGCCGCATTGGAGGCGCAGCTTTCCAGCGGGCCTTATCTGCTGGGAGAGCGCATGACGGCCGCCGACATTCTCTGGGGCGTGGCGTTCAGCTGGACGATGATGTTTGGCCTCGTGCCGCGAAAGGACGTATTTACGGCCTATGCCGAGCGCATGACGTCGCGACCGGCTTTCCAGCGGATCACTGCTGCCGATGCCGAGATGGCGGCGCAGCACGCCGCGGTCAGCGGCGGGTGACAGGCACGACGGTCGACAGCAAGCGCTAGCAGGCGCTTGCGCGGGATCCCGGTCTCAAACAGCTCCGCGCGATGCGGACGAAACGCGCCTGACCCTTTTCTGATCGCTCAGAATTTCGGAGGCCGCTTCTCGGCAAACGCCTTGATGCCTTCCTTGATCTCGTCGCTCCGCATGCTCTCGCGGTGGCGGAGGTCGGCGGCGTCCTCGTCGAGCTTGCCGCGGGCGAATTCGTTGATGGTGCGCTTCATGCCGCGCATCGCCTGCGGCGCATTGCCGGCAAGGATATTGGCAAGCCGGTCGACTTCCTCGTCGAGCGCTTCCACCGGCACCATGGCGGTGAGATAGCCGATCCGCAGCATTTCGGGCGCGGTGATCTTCTGCGCCGTCAGGAACAGCTTCTTGGCGTTGTCGACGCCGAGCCGCGACACATAGCGGGCGATACCGCTCTTGTAATAGTGCAGGCCGAGCCGCGCTGCCGGCATGAACATTTCAGCGGTATCGACGCCGATGCGGAAATCGCAGGCCAGCGCCAGGTCGGTCGAGCCGCCATAGACGCCGCCATTGAGCCGGCAGATCGTCGGTACGCCGAGGTCTTCCAGGCGATCGACTACCGCTTCGAACGCCGATCCCGCGCTTGGTTGCGCGGTCGCGCTGGTGGCGCGGTCCGCTACCGAATTGAGATCGTAGCCGGCGCTGAAGGCGCGGCCGGTGCCGGTCAGCACCAGCACGCGGATCGCGGGATCGGCCTCGATCCGGTCGAACAGTTTGACGAGATCGCCGAGATCCTCGCTCTGCAGCCGGTTCAGGTGCTTCGGCCGGTTGAGGCGGATGGTGGCGCGCGCGCCGCTGATCTCGAGTAGGGGCGCGCTTGCCGCCTCGGCTGTATCGGGCATGCTGTTCTCCATTGTTCTTGCTTGTTCGATCTATTTGTTCTCTTGCGCGCGCCGCTTGGCCTCGGCGTCGATGGTTTCGGCGAGATCGGGATGCCGCGCCATCAGCACGTGAAAGTCGACGAGATCCAGCACCAGAAGGCGGCTTATCCGCGTCGTCGTGACATTGGCGCCGCGAACGCTGTTGCCGAGCAGCGCCATCTCGCCGAAGAACGCACCTTCGCCGAGCGCCACTCTCTTGCCGGGCAGTTCGACTTCGGCCTCGCCGGCGGCGATGAAATACATGCAGTCACCCTGCTGACCCTTGCGAATGATCATGGTGCGCGCCGGCAGGTCGATCGTTCGCAACATCTGCGTGACGTCGGCGATCGCGGCCGGGCCGAGGGTGGCGAAGAACGGCACTTGGCTTACGGTCTCCCACGTCTTGAGGAAATTGTCGCGGCGGGTCTCGGCGGCGAAGCCGGTCGCCAGAATGCCGGTCCATAGCCCGAACACGCCGAGGCCGGAGATCATGACCAGCGCCGCCACCATGCGACCGAGCGGCGTGATCGGCACCACATCGCCATAGCCGGTCGTGGTGAGCGTCACCACCGCCCACCACAGCGCCGCCGGCACGCTGCCAAAAGTTCCCGGCTGCACGTCGCGTTCCAGGAAATACTCCGCGACCGAGGCCAGAAACACCACCATCAGGAAGATCACGAGCACGCTGAGCAGCGGCCCCGAATTCCAGCACCAGCACGCGGCGCAACTGCCGCAGCCCCGGGATGCCCGGAACCACCTTGAGTACCCAGAGAATGCCGAGCAGCCACGCCGTCCTGGGTTCGACGCCTGCGAGCAGCGCGATCGGCACGGCAAGGGCTCCGATCGCGTCGACGATCCCGCTGCCGGAAAACGCATAAAGCGATAGCCGCCCTTGCCCTGCCATATGGCGCAGCCTTACCAGCCACTCGAACACGAAATAGACGAGGCACGCCCACAGCGCCGCGTCGACCCAGTGCTGCGCCGCCTCGTAGGCCGGGGCCACCGTGAGCACCGCCATGGCGGCGACGCCGGCCGCGACCGCGGCATAGGCCGCCTTGGTCATGTTGCGGCCGGCCGTGTTGGCAATGAACTGAGCCAGTGCCGGAAGAACGAGCGGCTTGGACATCGGATGAGGCGGGTCTGACGGGTGCAATGAAACCGGGATCATGGCCAAGCCGTAGCGTGACCAATGTCCGCAAGGTGCCTGCCTGCGGGGAGGCCGTCAACGACGGGCTTCACACCGCGGCGCGCGCTCTTGAGGCGGCCGGTCCGCCCCGGCATTGAGCCGGGTACAGCGCCGAATTTTACCGGGGAATGGTGAGAAACCCGACAAATCGTCGTTCTTTCCTCGTATATCAAAATGACCCCGCGGACATTACGATAGCGGGCAGCGCGGCAGAATCGCGAAAACGCACACGTTTAGATATTGGCTGGTTTCCGATGGATACGTCTCATCTGGCACAACACGCTGGAACCGCCGGCGCGCTATTCGCGTCGATCTTCGTGGTCGCCACCACCACGATGAAGACCATGATCCCGTTGCGGGTGTTCGGCATCCTCGCGAACGTGGTCCTGATCGTGACCGCCATCCCCAGCCATAATTTTCTGGTGATGGGGGTGCAGGTGGCCATGCTGTTCGTCAACTCCTATCGCCTGCACCAGATGCTGCAGCTGGTGCGGGACGTGAAGAAATCCGTCAACAGCGACCTCTCGATGGAATGGCTGAAGCCGTTCATGACCGAGCGCCAATGCGCCGCCGGCGAGATATTGTTCTACAAGGACGAAAAAGCCGAGGACATGCTCTATATCGTCAGCGGCAGGTTCAAGCTGGTCGAGTCCGGCATCGTGCTGCCGGTCGGCGCCATCGTCGGCGAACTCGGCATGCTGTCGCCATCGAACATGCGAACCCAGACGCTGGAATGCGTGGAGGGCGGTCTCGTGCTGAGCGTCAGTTACACAAAGGTCGAGGAGCTCTACGTGCAAAATCCGGCGTTCGGCTTCTATTTCCTTCGTCTTTCCAGCGCGCGGCTGTTTCAGAATCTCGAGACGCTGCAGCAGCAGTTGAACCAGCAAATGGCGTCCGCTGCTGCGCCGAAGCCCGCATAGAGGCCGGAGCCCGAGGGAGTGGCAGACCGCGGTATCCTGTCGTCGTTGCGTTATCTGTTCGCCGATGTCATCGGCGACGATGACGACACGGCGCCGTTCCTGCCCGAAGGGCTTCCGGAGCCTGTCATGGCGGTGGCAAGCGAGGCGATCCATCTGCTCATCGACTATCAGGGTCCGGGCTACGCGCACCGCTACGTCGACCGGCTGCGGCGGTTCATCGGCAAGCAGGGCGTCGATGACGCCATGCTTTGCGACATTGCGCGGCTGATGGCGGTGCGCATGAGCTACGAAGATCCGATCCGGATCGCGCAGCTCAAGCTGTTCGAGCTCGACGGCCGACCCGGTGCATCGGCCGGCTCCGTCGATGTCAAGAAGTTCCGGATCGAGGAATTGATCGGCGCGCTTCCCGCCGTCGTCGCCGAATATCTGATCGATGCGCTCGATTGGGCAGGCTGGTCGAACAAGCGGGTCTCCATGCGCTTCAGCACGGCGAGCCGGGTCGGCATTCGCCGCCTGAAGATCGAGGCAGGGCTGCGGCGCTGGCGGCTGTTCTCGGTGCGCTACGCCAGGGAGCGGGTCTGGGTCGAACGCTGGCTGCACATGATCGACCGCAGCCTGGCCAAGCAGCCCCAGGCCGCGTCCGCGATCGTGCATTCCGCGACAATGATCGAGGGCTATGGCGACGTCTATCGCCAGGGCATGGCGGACTGGAATGCGATCATCGACAGTCTGGTCAAGCCGACCTTCGATGGCGTGCTGGCGCTGTCCGATCTCGGCAGCGCGGTGACCGAGGCGCGGGCCGCCGCGCTGCCCGACCCGCGGCAGTCCGCGCTCAAGCGCAAGATCGCCGAGATCCGCGCGCGGGCGACTGCCAGCTCGTATGTGACCTGATTTCAAGCGCTCTGCGCGGTCTTCACGGCGACCACTTTGTCATCCTGGGACGGCGGGTGCCGCTTCAGATGCTCGCGGCGCAAGCCAATTTCGTCGCGCACGAATTCATAGCCGAGCTTGAAAGTATCCAGCCCGTCGCTCGAAATCGTGCCGTCGCGCAAGCCGATCACCACGCCGCGCAGGATGGTTTCCAACTCGTCTTGCAACTCGTCCAGCGCGTCCAGCGATTTGGCATATTCCATACGCTCGCCGACATCGAGGATGGCGGTCGCGAGCTGGCTGGCCTTTTCCGGCGCGACCCGGGTCACCTTGGTGTAGATCGCGACAAAGATCGAGCCGATGATGCTCAGCGCGGCCAGCCCGACATAGAGCAGCTCGCTATAGCGCTCGATGAAAGACTTCGATTCGTCGTTGATGTATTCGGCGGCGCCCGGATGCGCCACAATGAAGGCGTCCTTGTCGGTTGCCGCCGGCTCGATCTTGGAGGCGAAGCCGTCGGACAGCGCCAGCTCCGCCTTGTTCTCGTAGATGATCCGGGCGAGGTCGGCGACGGTCGCGGTCGGAAGCCTGGACTGGGCGACCAGCAGCCATTCCAGCCCGATCGTGTCGAGATCTTCCTCGGGCACCGCGGGCGAAGCCGACAGCATGCCGGTCGCCACCGTTTCCTCGGAAATGGCCGGGTTCTTCCTCGCGATCGACTTTGCCGAAATCGATAGCGTTCAAGGTGAAGCCGCCGCGCCTGGCGAGCGGCTCGTAGTTCTTGTCCTTGACGATGTGCGAGGCGTGCGCGACCTTGATCACGGCGCCGAAGCCCGATGCGAACAGCTTTTCGAAGGTTGCGCCGGGCGGGGCCACCTGGATGCGGGCCGCCGCGTCCGGGGCGTCCGGGAGCTCGAGAATATTGCGTACCAGCGCGACGCTGCTCTCGCTGTCGGCGATGACCGCGATCTTCTTTTTCTTCAATTCGGCAATCGTCTTGATCTTCTTGCCGCCGGGGCTGATCAACAAAAACAGGTCGTGATCGAGAATGGCGAGCGCGCGGGCGCGGGGCGGAATTCTGGCGTCGGTGCGCAATATCGCCAGGTTCGCTTCCTTGCGGTCGAATTGCGAGAGCGCCTTTGCATTGTCGCCGTTGGGCACGATCTTGAGTCGCAGCCGGGAGGAATTGTTCTTCAAGACCGCCGCCAGCCGGGCGGCAAAGCGCGCCTCTGGGCCGTTGGCCTCGCCGACGGCAAACACCAGCGTTTCGGAATTGCGCAGCCAGGTCCGGCCGCCCCATACCACGGCGGCGGTCAGGATCAGGGTCAGCACGGAAAACAGCAGAATCTGGGTCCGGTTGCTCTTGGCGACGCGCGAACGGCGAGGCGGCATTTCCGGACGCGGCGTTGCGGCTTCAGCGCTCATGGCTCGTACCCGCAGGTCCAAGGACGTGTCGCCGCCGTGCAGGCCGCAGGCCGTCCGGTGAATTCGTAAATGCCTAGAAAAGAACAATAATTTTGCCCGCCGGGCCATGCTAGCCCGCTCTTGCGGGATTGCAAACCGCGCCCACCGGTAACCTTACCCCCAAGGGCCGCGCTGGGCGCCGGCGCCGCGGTATCGCAGTTCCGCCACACCGTGCTATTTTCAGACTACCCACAGGTGCATTCCGGCGCGGGAGGTGTCATAAATCATGGCAACGTTCGAATAGTCCGGGTTTTGAGAAGAACATTGCGCTGACAGCCTAGGTCCCGGTTTTTTCGCCACCTCTTCAGTCCCAGCAAAGGGCGTCAGCTTTGTTGTTTCCTTCGATATCGTCCTCGGTCCCGGTAGGTACGCTGATAGGATGGATGCTGCTTCTGACCGTGAAGCACGTCATTGCCGACTTCATGCTGCAAAATTCCTGGATGGCGATCGGCAAGGATCAAAAGACCGGCTGGGCCTTGCCGCTGTTGGCGCACTGCCTCGTGCACTTTGCCGTAGCGATGGCGCTGATCCTGATCGTCGCGCCGCGGTTCTGGTTCGTCCCCTTCATCGACTTCGCCATTCACATCACCGTCGACCGCATCAAGGGAATCATCGCTTCCCGCTTCGGCGTGACGCTCGAGAACGAGCATCCGTGGTTCTGGACGCTGATTGGCGTTGATCAGGCGCTGCACCATCTCACCGGGTTCGGCCTGTCGATCTTCATGGCGGCGAACTGATCCCGCGCTGCGCGCGGCTTCGGCCCGTCCGCTTCAATCCCTCTCCGAGATCGCAAGCCGCGTATCCGCGCTGGCGAATCACGTCCCGGTTCCAGTTCCGGTTGGTAGAGGATAGCAAGTCCCCCGGAACACTACTGGTGGGCGTGGTTAACCTTTCATTAGAGTATTGCACTGCATCTTCCGCGCAGGGAGAACCCGCAATGTTTTCAAGCCGCGACGCATTCGAGAACGATTTCTGTCCGGTCCGTGACGAGTTGCTTGGCGAGATGTATCGCGCCAATGCAAACGGTCTGCCGCTTTTGGTGGACAGCGTCTCGTCCGAGGTCCGCGCCATGCTGGCGCTATTCTGCTATCGCCGCAGCCATCTGCACGCGCTGGCCATCGCCATCGCTTCGAGCTGCACCGAACGCGAGCTGATCCATTTCGGCGGCCGGGTCGGTTCCACGCTCTATGCGCTGTCGCGCGAACCGGCCGGGCGTTCCGCCTCGTCGTCATCACACAGCGGCCGAAAGCCGATCACGCTTTCGACCAAGCCGTTGTCGACCTTCAAGCCGATCGAGGACGAGGTCGACGATGAAGATTTTGCCGACGCGGTAACGGCGTAGGCGCTTCTGTCGTTCCTGCGAACGCAGGAACCCATACGCCGCGGCCGTGGTTGTTGCAGAAGGTGTCGGCTACGCTGCCTTTGCCTTATCGATAGATCACGCGGTATGGGTCCCTGCGTTCGCAGGGACGACGGGAAGCACCGGCAGCCCGTGCCGCTTTCGCGCCATCGCGCATTCGACATCGCCGGGCATGCAGGTGCGGCATACGTCGGGCCGAATCGCATAGATCTGGCACGATGTCGCCTCGCCGACCTTGCCTGAAAGCGCCGAACAGCGGTCGCCGTCGCAGCGCATTCCCGACAGCCGTTCATTGACGAATTTTTCCGGGATCAGGTCGAGCGCCGAATCATCCTCGATCGTGAAACGCGGCCAGTTCTGCGAATAGCTGCAACAGGCGCCGCAGGCCTGGCAGGGACTTTCGCGATCGGCGGCGATTTGCGGCATGCCTGCGTTTAGCTCCAAATGACGGCCGCGGCCAGCCGTCAGGTATCTTTCGGCGCTTCCCACACCAGGCTGCGTCGCCATTTCGCCCGCAGGATGTCGCGCCGCTCCGGATATTTATCGTCGTGGTAGACCGCATCGACGACGCGGTCGGTCCGGAAACTGCGGAAATCCTTGCGCAGCTCGCACCAGGCCGCGAGGATTCGCACTGCCTCGTGATAGCCGACCGCGATCGGCCAGATCGTACGCTGGCTGTCGCGGCCGTGCTCGTCGCGATAGTTCAGCGTGATCTTTCTGCCCTCGTGAATTTGCGTCCGCGTCCGCACCATGTCGATCCGGTCGGGCTCCCGATTCCAGGCCCGCCGGGCGCGGCTGGCCGGCTCCAGCACGAAGGGGCGCAGGCGCTCGGGCACGGTCTCGGCGACCTTCGCCATCAGGTCCTGGGCGGCGCGCGCCAGCGCGGGATCGGCATGGCCGACCACCCATTGCGCGCCGAGCACGCAGGCCTCGATCTCGTCGGGCGTGAGCATCAACGGCGGCAGGTCGAATCCCTTTTCCAGGATGTAGCCCACGCCGGCCTCGCCGCGGATCGGCACCCGCTGTTCGATCAGGGTCGTTATGTCGCGATAGATGGTTCGCTTCGACGTCTCCAGCTCGGCGGCGATGGCATCCGCCGTCAGGGGTTTGCGGGTGCGCCGAAGCACCTGAATGATCTGGAACAGCCGGTCGGCCCGTCGCATGGCTCGTTCTCTTTTCTCAAAGCCGCTTTTTTCTAGAAGGTACCTGCCCGATGCTGACAGCATGTTGGCAGCAGGGGGTGGGTATATCGGGACAACACCTCAAGTGAAGGGAATTTGTCCATGACGATTTTCAGCGAATTCGGCCTCCGGGAAAGCCGCGGACCTCTGGCGAAGGCCAGGGGATTTGCCTTCGAACAGCTCGTTTCCATCCATTGCGTCACCACCGATCTGCGCTGGGCGATGGTTGAGCTGGCGTGGCGTTCATTCACAGCAATGTGTGCGTTTGCGCAAGGGCAGCTTGTGCGGTGGGTGCGCAAGGCCCGTACGCCGCGGCCAGGAGGGCCGCGGCGAGCATTGCTGCTGCTGACACCATGGTGGCAGCAGGGGGGCGCTAAGCCTCGAGGCGAGTTTTCGAAAGATCGGGAGACCAGCATGATTACTCTTTATGGCTTCGGCGCCGGTTTCGGCCTGCCGGAGATCAGCCCCTTTGTGACCAAAACCGAGGTCCAGCTGAAGATGGCCGGTCTTGCCTATCGCAAGGAGAAGGCAAAGCCGCCGGCCTCGCCGAAGGGGCAGTTGCCCTACCTCGTCGACGAGGCCGAGACGATCGCGGATTCCACCTTCATCCGCGCGCATCTCGAAGCCAAATACGGGTTCGATTTCGACGCGCCGCTCAGCCTGCAGGCGCGGGCGCAGGCCTGGGCGTTCGAGCGGATGATCGAGCACCATGTCTATTGGGCGCTGATCGGCGCGCGCTGGGTCGATGCCGACAATTTCGCCAAGGGGCCTGCGCATTTCTTCGACGGCGCGCCGGCGCACCTGCGCGAGAAGATGCGCGAGGACGCGCAATTCCGCGTCGCCGAGAATTATCTGCTCTCAGCGGCCTCGGCCGCCACGCGCCCGAAGAGGATATCGATCTCGCCGTCCGCTCGCTGTTTGCGCTCTCGGTCCAGCTCGGCGACAAGCCCTTTCTGATGGGCGAGACGCCATGCGGCATGGACGCCACCGCCTTCGGCGCGCTCGCCGGAATCCTGACGCCGTTCTTCGATTCGGCGCTGCGGCAGCGGACGGAGCAGTTCGCCAACCTCACCGCCTATGTCGACCGGATGATGCTGCGGTACTATCCGGAATTCGCCTGGGCGCCGGTTCAGCAGCGGCCTAGTTCACCGGAGCCGGCTGGCCCTTTAATGCGGCCAGTTCGGCTTCTAGTTCGGCGATGCGGCCATCACGCACCGCCAGTGCCTGAGCGACATCGGCCGCGTCGAATTTTTGCGGGATGTGCTGCGGGCAGTTGGTATCCCACGCCGATATCTTGAACAGGATGACCTGTTCGGGCCGCGCCTTGTAGCCTTGCGGCATCAGCGATTTCGTCAGCGCCGGATCGTCCTCCACCACGCGCGCCTCGCCCCAGATCTTCACGCGGCGGCGATGCGCATAATCCATCACGAAGATATGCGCCTTCGAATTCTCCGACAGATTGCCTTGCGAGATGTACTGCCGGTTGCCGCTGTAGTCGGCAAACGCGATGGTGTTCTTGTCGAGCACTTTGACAAAGCCCTTCGGCCCGCCGCGGTGCTGGATATAGGGCTGGCCGTCGGCCGAAGCGGTCGCAAGGTAGAAGCTGTTGGTCTCCGCGAGGAAGCCGGCGAGATTTTCGTCGATCTCGGTGCGCCAGCCGCCGCGCGCCTCGACATGGGCATAGCCCTCGCGCGAGCCCTTGCGGGTCTGGATCGCCTTCACCGCCGGGGTAAAGGCGACGTCGCTGGAATAGGTGTGAACGTCAGACATGTGAGCCTCCAATGATGGGGCGCCGGAACGGTCGTCCTTGGCCGTAAGATGGATGTTCTCGTAATTAAAACAATCTCGATAGTTGACACTACACTATTGCTGGATATGCAATAATCCGATGGACCGGATCGATGCCATGCAGGCTTTCGTCGCCGTGGCCGACCTGCGGGGTTTTGCCCCCGCGGCGCGCAGGCTTGGCCTGTCGCCTTCGGGCGTCACGCGGCTGATTGCCGCGCTGGAGGACCGTCTCGGCGCGCGGCTGCTGCAACGGACCACGCGGCAGGTGACGCTGACCGACGCCGGCTCGCGCTACCTGGAGCGCGCGCGGCGGATCCTGGCCGATATCGGGGAGGCGGAGGACGCCATCGCGGGCGAGCGCACCCGGCCGGAGGGGCAGCTCGTCATCTCGGCGCCGGTCGGCTTCGGCCGGCTGCATGTCAGCGGCATGGTGACCGCCTACCTGAAGCGCTACGGCGACGTCGGCGTCGACCTCCGGCTGTCCGACCGCATGGTCAACCTCGTCGAGGACGGCGTCGATCTCGCGGTCCGGATCGGCCATCTGCCCGAACTCGACGCTGGTGGCGCGCCATGTCGGCGAGATGCGGCGGATCGTGGTGGCCTCATCCGGCTATCTGAAGGCGCGCGGCGAGCCGAAGCGGCCACAGGAGATCTCCGCGCACGACACCATCCAGTTCGGCGCCATGTCGGCGGCGCTCGACTGGCGCTTCGTCGAGGACGGGCACGAGATCCGCGTCGCCAGCACGCCGCGCTTCGCCACCAACAGCTCGGATGCCGCGATCCAGTATGCGGAAGCGGACGGCGGGCTGACCCGCGTGCTGGCCTATCAGGCCGCCGAATCGCTGAAGGCAGGGCGGCTCAAGATCGTACTGGCGGAATTCGAGCAGCCGGCGCTGCCGATCCACATCGTCTATCCGACCTCGCGGCTGTTGTCGGCCAAGGTGCGCACCTTCATCGATCTCGTGACCGAGATCGCCGACTGGCATTTCGGCTAGCTCACCGGCTCCTTCTTCGGCACCACGCGAAACGTCGCGTTGGCGCGCGCGATCACGACGCCGTCGGCCTTGATCAGGCTCTGCACGAAGCAGATCGTCTTGCCGGTCTTGACGACGTCGCTCTCGACCGTGAGCCATTGCCCGACCTCGGCGGTGCCGATGAAATCGACCGCAAGCGAGATCGTCACCAGCGACGACACGCCGCCCATGACATAGCCGCAGGAATGGCCCATGGCGTTGTCGGCGAGTGCCGCGATCAGTCCGCCGTGGATCAGGCCGCGGCCGTTGGTGTGCGGCTTGGCAAGCCGCAGCCCGATGATCACGGCCTTGTCGGTCTGCTTCGAATACAGCGGCTCCCAGGGATCGGTTAGCGGGCTCCTGCGGGTGCGGCGCTCGAAGCCTTCGGGGATGTTTTCGGTCATGTCGGGCTCGCGTGTTGGCGGCGTTGTCGCCATTGAACGCAACGCGCGCGCGAAGTCACCGCCTACAAAGTTTTAAACGGGATTTTGGAGGGTGTTTGAAATGGAGCGGAATGCCGTAGGGTGGGCAGAGCGCAGCGTGCCCACCATCTCTCAGTGTGCTCGGTGATAGATGGTGGGCACGTCGCTTCGCTCCTTTGCCCACCCTACAAGTTCAAAACGGCAGCCCGACATAATTCTCCGACAGCGACGCCGAGGCCGCCTTCGAGTTGACCACGTAATCCAGCTCGGCGAGCTGAATGCGCGCGCCGAATTCGCCCTCGTCGGGGAATTTGTGCAGCATCGAGGTCATCCACCAGGAGAAGCGCACCGCCTTCCAGACCCGCGCCAGCGCCTTTGCCGAATAGGCGTCGATGCCGGCGGAGGATTTCTCGTCGTAATATTCGCGGAACGCCTGCGAGAGATAATGCACGTCGCTGGCGGCGAGGTTCAGCCCCTTGGCGCCGGTCGGCGGCACGATGTGGGAGGCGTCGCCGGCCAGAAACATCCGGCCGAAGCGCATCGGCTCGGCGACGAAGCTGCGTAGCGGCGCGATGCTCTTTTCGATCGAGGGGCCGGTGACGAGTTCGTCGGCCGCCTTCTGGTCGATCCGGCGCTTCAGTTCGTCCCAGAAACGCTCGTCCGGCCACTGCGCGATATCGTCGTCGAGCGGGCACTGCACGTAATAGCGGCTGCGCTTCGTCGAGCGCATGGTGCAGAGCGCAAATCCGCGCGCGTGGTTGGAATAGATCAATTCGGGGCTGACCGGCGGGGTCTCCGACAGGATGCCGAGCCAGCCGAACGGATAGATCCGCTCATAGGTCTGGATCGCCGACGGTTTTACGCTGGCGCGGCTGACGCCGTGAAAGCCGTCGCAGCCGGCGATGAAATCGCATTCGATCTCGTGGCTGACGCCGTCCTTGACGTAGGTGACGCGCGGGCGGTCGGTATCGAAATCATGCGGCTGGACGTCGGCGGCCTGGTAGACGGTAGCGAGGCCGGCAGCCTTGCGGGCGTTCATCAGGTCGAGCGTCACTTCGGTCTGGCCGTAGATCATGACGGTCTTGCCGGTGGCGGCGTGCATGTCGATGCGGTGCCGCGCGCCGCCAAACGCCAGCTCGACGCCATGATGCACCAGTCCCTCGCGGTGGGCGCGCGCGCCGGCGCCGGCCTCGTCGAGCAGCGCCACCGTGCCTTCCTCGAGCAGGCCGGCGCGGATGCGGCCGAGCACATATTCCGGCGTCTGGCGTTCGAGAATGACGTTATCGATGCCGTAAAGGTGTAATAGTTGCCCAAGCAACAATCCTGCCGGACCTGCGCCTATGATTGCTACTTTTGTCCTCAATCCCCGGCTCCCCGATTGCAGTAGTCTGCAGGCCGATCGCCTGCGGACTTGCACCGATAATTATATCATATAACAGTCTTCGGCAAAGCACGTCGGCGCAAAAACCGCGGAGCGCCATTCGCCGCACTGCAAAACGGTGCGGCGGGATGTCCGCCTTGAAAAAGCGGGCGAGCTAGATAACATGTTAAATAACGGGGCCGCGCATAAGGCCTGTCATGCGAGGGGAGAGAATGTCCATGAGGAAAGCGTTATTGGCGCTGCTGCTTGCCGCCGGCGTAACGCCTGCGCTGGCGCAGGAAAAGACCTTTGAGCTGAAGATCTCGCACTGGGTGCCGTCTTCGCACTCGCTGCAGAAGGCGCTGGAAGACTGGGCAGCTGCGGTCGAGAAGGACTCCGGCGGCACCATCAAGTCAAAGGTGTTCCCGGCCCAGCAACTCGGCAAGGCGTTCGACCATTACGACATGGCGCGCGACGGCATCGCCGATGTCACCTACGTCAATCCCGGTTACCAGCCGGGCCGTTTCCCGATCATCGGCGCCGGCGAATTGCCGTTCCTGATGTCGGAAGCCAAGGGCGGCTCGATGGCACTCGACGAATGGTATCGTAAATATGCCGAGAAGGAGATGAAGGACGTCAAGTTCTGTCTCGCCTTCGTCCATTCGCCATCGTCGTTCCATTCGCGGACCAAGAAGATCGTCGTGCCCGACGACATCAAGGGCATGAAGATCCGTCCCGCCCACGCCACCATGGCCAATTTCGTGACCCAACTCGGCGGCACCAACGTGCAGTCGTCCGCGCCTGAGGTCCGCGACATCATCGAGCGCGGCGTCGCCGACGCCGTCACCTTCCCGTGGGGCTCGCTGCTGCTGTTCGGCATCGACAAGGTGACGAAGTACGACATGGAGGCGCCGCTCTATGTCACGACCTTCGCCTTCGTGATCAACAAGGACAAATACAACCAGATGTCCGACAAGCAGAAGAAGGCGATCGACAACAACTGTAACACCGAGACCGCGGGCAAGGTCGGCGAGTTCTGGGGCAAGATGGAGGACGCCGGGATCGACAAGATCAAGGCGGAGCCCAGCCATGAGGTCTACAAGCTCACGCCCGAGCAGATCGGACTGTGGAAGAAGGCAGCCGAGCCGCTGGTCAAGACCTGGGGCGATGGCGTCAAGAAGAACGGCGGCGACCCGGACGCGGCGCTCGCCGGGCTCAAGGCATCGCTGACCAAGTACAACGCGCTCGCGCAGTAACAACCAGCTGCGTAGATCGGCGGCAGGAACGCTCCTGCCGCCGCCATCCCCCTTACATCGCCAGCCGTTCGGAGCGGACATGAATCGCGCGTGGATGGATCGTTTCATCGACACCATCGAATGGATCGCCGCCGGCTTCGTCGGCATCGTGGCGCTGAACATCTTCATCGGCGTCCTGCTGCGCAATACGCTCAACTATTCGATCCCGGATTCCTTTGACATCGGGCGCATGCTGCTCGGCATCCTGATCTTCTGGGGCATCGCCGCCACCAGCTATCGCGGCGGCCACATCACCGTCGACCTGATCTGGGCCAATGTCGGCCCGAAATACCAGCGCATGATCGACGTGTTCGCGACGCTGGTGCTGCTGTTCGTGGTGTCGGTGCAGACCTGGACGCTGTTCGACAAGGTGCGCACGACCTACAACGACAACGTCCTCACCTTCGACATGCACATGCCGACCTGGCCGTTCTTCGCCGTCGCCTGGGCCGGCGACGGCGCCGCCGTGCTGCTGATCGCGATCCGCACCTACCGGCTGATCTTTCATCCCGAAGATATCCATGATGCCAAAGTGAAGACGGTGGAGTAGGGCGCATGGGTACCGACGCCGTCGCCGTCCTCGGATTCGTTGCGCTGTTTGCGCTGATGCTGCTGCGCGTGCCTGTTGGCATGGCGATGGGCCTCGTCGGCGTTTGCGGCTTCGGTTATCTGGTCGGCTTCGCGCCGGCACTGAAGCTGGTCGGCCAGACCTCGATGCGCACGGTGACCGACTATACGTTCGGGGTGATCCCGATGTTCCTGCTGATGGGAACCTTCGTCAGCAATTCCGGCATGAGCCGCGAACTGTTCCGCGCCGCCAACGGCTTTGTCGGTCATCTGCGCGGCGGGCTCGGCATCGCCACCGTCGCGGCCTGCGGCGGTTTTGCCGCGATCTGCGGCTCGTCGGTGGCGACGGCTGCGACCTTCTCGGCGGTTGCCTATCCGGAAATGCGCCGCTTCGGTTATCCGCAATCCTTTGCGACCGGCGTGATCGCGGCCGGCGGCACGCTGGGCGCCATGCTGCCGCCGTCTACCGTGCTCGCGGTCTACGGCATCATCACCGAGCAGGACATCGGAAAACTGTTCATCGCCGGCATCATTCCCGGCATCCTCGCGATGACCATGTACATGCTGACCATCGCGCTGATCGGCTGGTTCCGGCCGGACTTCCTGCCGAAGGGGCCGCAGACCACATGGCGCGAGCGGTTTGCCGGCTTGAAGAACATCTGGGCGCCGGTGCTGCTGTTCATCTTCGTGATCGGCGGACTTTACGGCCTGCCGTTCCTGCCGCGCTTCACGCCGACCGAAGCCGGCGGCGTCGGCGCCACCGGTGCGTTCCTGATCGGCCTGCTCACCGGGCGGCTCGACAAGGAAAAAATCCTGAACTCGCTGCTGCAGGCCACCCGCACCGCGGCTGCCGTCTTCACCGTGCTGATCGGCGCGCTGATCTTCGGCTATTTCCTGACGGTGACGCAGACCCCGCAGAAGGTCACGGAGTTGCTCACCGGCCTCGGTCTCGGCCCCTACGGCATCCTCGCGCTGATCATGGTGATGTATCTGGTGCTGGGCTGCCTGATGGATGCGATGGCCATGATCATCCTCACCGTGCCGATCATCTTCCCGGTCATTATTCATCTCGGCTTCGATCCGATCTGGTTCGGCGTCATCATCGTCATGACCGTCGAACTTGGCTTGATCCACCCGCCGGTCGGCATGAACGTGTTCGTGATCAAGAGCGTTGTGAAGGACGTGTCATTCTCCACGATCTTCCGCGGCGTGATCCCGTTCGTGGTGACCGACTTGATCAGGCTGGTGATCCTGATCGCATTTCCGATACTGGCGCTGTGGCTGCCGCAGCGCATGGCCGGATAAGTCTCGGTTCCTCATCCTGAGGAGCCCGCGGAGCGGGCGTCTCGAAGGATGCAGGCCACGGTGCCAGATGGTTCGAGACGCGCTTCGCGCTCCTCACCATGAGGGGTCTGTAGCATTGTAACGATAGAGCATAGGTAGCGGATGATGACGCCACAGCTTTCGACCAGATACGTCTTCACCATCACCGCCCGGATCGGGGAGGTGACCTCGGCCGGCGACATCGGTTCCGGCGTGCGGCGGATCATTCCGATCCTCGGCGGCGAGGTGAAGGGCGAGGGGATCAACGGCAAGGTCTGTGCCTTCGGCGCCGACTTTCAGATCATCCGGCCGAACGAACTGATCGAGCTCGAAGCGAAATACGCCTTCGAGACCGATGACGGCGCGGTGATCTATGTCGAGAACCGGGGCCTGCGCTTCGGCCCGGTCGAGCTGCTGCAAAAACTCAAGCGCGGCGAACCGGTCGATCCAAAACTGATCTATTTCCGCACCGTGCCGAAATTCGAGACCGGCGCGGAAAAGTATCGCTGGCTGATGGAAAACCTCTTCATCGGCTCCGCCGCCCGCCACGCCGACCGCGTCGTGATCGACGTGCATCAGGTGTTGTGATGCTTTCACCCGCCCCTCAAGGGGCGGGTGATGCACCTCCCTCATTGACTCCAGTCAGAATCGTTATAAAACATAACTATTCTGGACAGGAACCAATGCCGCCCATGGGAAACGCCTCCTCCGCCGCGGGTCCATCCGACCTGCTCACGATCGAGCAGAAGGGCGCGGTGCTGACCGTGGGCCTCAACCGTCCCGCCAAGCGCAATGCGCTGAACGACGGCATCATCCTCGCGATCCAGGATTGCTTCTCTAACCTCCCCGAGGGCGTCGGCGCCGTGGTCATCCATGGCGTCGGCGACCATTTCTCCTCCGGACTCGATCTCTCCGAACTGACCGAGCAGGACGCCACCGAGGGCCTGCGCCACTCGCAGATGTGGCACCGTGTGTTCGACCGCATTCAGTATAGCCGCGTGCCCGTAATCGCGGCGCTCAGGGGTGCGGTGATCGGCGGCGGCCTCGAGCTCGCCTGTGCGGCGCATATCCGCGTCGCCGAGCCTTCGGCCTATTTTGCGCTGCCCGAGGGCCAGCGCGGCATTTTCGTCGGCGGTGGTGGATCGGTGCGGCTGCCGCGGCTGATCGGCGTGGCGCGGATGACCGACATGATGCTGACGGGCCGGGTCTACTCGGCGACCGAAGGCGCGGCCTACGGATTTTCGCAATATCTCACCGAAGCCGGCGGCGCGCTGCCAAAGGCGCTGGAACTGGCGGAGCGCGTTGCTGCGAATGCACCGCTGACGAATTTTGCGGTGCTGCAGGCGCTGCCGTTGATCGCCGAGGCCAATCCGCAGACGGGTCTGTTGATGGAATCCCTGATGGCGACGGTGGCGCAGAGCGACAAGGAAGCCAAGCGTCGCATTCGCGCGTTTCTCGATCGAAAGACCGCAAAGGTGAAGCCGACCTGACATGAGCGCCAAGCCCAACATGTCCGACAAAGCCGCGCGCGAAATTCATCCGCTGCGCCCGATCTCGTTCGGCACGCCCGCCGTGACCATCGAGCGCCGCGAAGACGGCACGGTCTATCTGCGGCCGAAAGCGCCGTTGAGCGACTATCCCGTACGCCTCACCGACCGGCTGCATCACTGGGCCGCGGCCGCGCCCGACCGGGTCTTCATGGCCGAGCGCAACGCCGCGCGGGGCTGGCGGCAGATCACCTACGCGGAACTGTTGACATCATCGCGGCACATCGCGTCTGCGCTTCTGGCGCGCGGCCTGTCGGCCGAGAAGCCGGTCGTCATTCTCTCCGGCAATTCGATCGATCACGCGCTGATCGCGTTCGGCGCGCTCTACGCCGGCATTCCGTTCTGCCCGGTATCGCCGGCCTATTCGCTGGTGTCGCGCGACTACGGCAAGCTCAGCTATCTGATGAAGCTGCTGACGCCGGGTCTCGTCTTCGCCGATGATGCCGGAAAATTCGCCGATGCGCTGGCCGCCAACGTATCGCCTGCCATCGAGATCGCCGCTTCGTTCGGCACGCTACCGGGACGTGACGTCACTGATCTCGCGGACCTGATGGCGACGCCATTGCACCCGAACCTCGACGCCATCCACGAAGCGATCGGTCCTGACACGATCGCGAAATTCCTGTGTACCTCCGGCTCGACCGGCAACCCAAAAGCCGTCATCAACACCCAGCGTATGATCTGCGCCAACCAGGTGATGCTGCGCGAAACGCTGGCGTTCCTGAAGGACGAGCCGCCCGTCATCGTCGACTGGCTGCCGTGGAACCATACGTTCGGCGGCAATCACAATATCGGGCTGACGCTGTACAATGGCGGCTCGATGTATCTCGACGAGGGCAAGCCGATGCCCGGCGGCATCGAGGAGACCGTGCGCAATCTGCAGGAGATTTCGCCGACGGTCTATTTCAACGTGCCAAAAGGCTATGAATCGCTGCTGCCCTATCTGCGCGATGATGCAGGCTTGCGGAAGAAATTCTTTTCGAAGCTGCATGCGATGTTTTTCTCGGGCGCGGCACTGTCGCCGTTTGTGTGGAACAGCCTCGACGAGCTTTCAGTGCAGGAAACCGGCTATCGGGTGCCGATGCTGACCGGTCTCGGCGCCACCGAGACCTCGCCGTTTTTCATGTCGGTCAATCCGCTCACCAGCCGGTCGGGCCATGTCGGCCTGCCGGTGTTGGGCAACGATGCCAAGCTCGTGCCCAACAACGGCAAGCTCGAGGTTCGCGCCAAGGGGCCCAACGTGATGCCGGGTTACTGGCGACAGCCGGAGATGACGGCGAAGGCTTTTGATGAAGAGGGCTTCTACAAGTTCGGCGATGCGCTGAAACCGGCCGATCCCGATAATTTCGATGCCGGATTCGATTTCGACGGCCGCATCGGTGAGGACTTCAAGCTTGGCAGCGGCACCTGGGTCAGCGTCGGCCCGTTGCGCGCGCGCTTCGTCGCGGCCTGCGCGCCGCTGGTGCGCGACGTCGTCATTGCCGGCATCAACCGCGACGAAATATCGGCGCTTGTCGTGCTCGACCTCGACGGTTGCCGACTGATCAATCCGACGCTTCCATCGGACGATCTGGCGATTGCTGCGTCCGACCCGCTGATCGTTGCGGCGTTCCGCGATCGCTTCCAGGCGCTGGTCGCCAGCGCGACCGGTTCGTCGACCCGGATCACGCGCGCCGTGCTGCTCGATACGCCGCTATCGATCGATCGTGGCGAGGTCACCGACAAGGGTTCGATCAACCAGCGCGCCGTTCTGGAAAACCGCAGCGCGCTGATCGAGGAGATCTATTCGCCCGCGCCGCCGGCGCAGGTGATTACGCCTTAGCCGAATTCGAACAAGAGCCTGTCAGGGAGAACGCCATGCAGTTGAAGGACCAGGCCGCCATCGTCACCGGCGGCGCATCGGGATTGGGCGCCGCGACCGCGCGCCGGCTCGCGGCGCAGGGCGCCAAGGTCGCGGTCTGCGATCTCAACGCAACGCTCGCCGAAACCGTCGCCGCCGAGATCGGTGGCGTTGCTGTGATCTGCGACGTGTCCGATGCGGCTTCGGCGGAAGCGGCGATCGCCAAGGCCGCGGCGGCGCATGGTCCGGCGCGCGTGCTGGTGAACTGCGCCGGCATCGGCGTCGCCAAGCGCGTCATCGGCAAGGAAGGTCCGATGGCGCTTGGCGATTTCGACAAGGTGATCAAGGTCAATCTGATCGGCTCGTTCAACATGCTGCGGCTGGCGACGGCGGGCATGTCGAAGCTGGAGCCGCTTGCGACCGGCGAGCGCGGCGTGGTGATTTCCACCGCTTCGATCGCTGCCTATGACGGCCAGATCGGCCAATCGGCCTATTCGGCGTCGAAGGGCGGCATCGTCGCCATGACGCTGCCGATCGCGCGCGAACTGGCGCAGTTCGGCATTCGCGTGCTGACGATCGCGCCCGGCCTGTTCCTCACGCCGTTGCTCGCCAATCTGCCGCAGGAAGCGCAGGACTCGCTCGCCGCCTCGATTCCATTCCCGAGACGGCTTGGCCAGGCCGACGAGTTTGCCTCGCTCGCGCTGCACATGATCGACAACCCCTATCTCAATGGCGAAGTGGTGCGGCTCGATGCCGCGCTACGCATGGCGCCGCGATAGGATCATTGTCATGTTCGTCAACAAGCGTGACGTGCAGATCCAGTGGGGGGACTGCGACCCCGCCAACATCGTTTACTACCCGCGCTACTTCGCGATGTTCGACGATTCGACCTCGATCATGTTCGAAGCCGCCGGGTTTTCGAAGCAGGATATCGTTCACAAATACGGCCTGGTCGGCATCCCCATGGTGGACACGCGGGCGAAATTCCACATTCCGTCCACCCATGGCGACTGGATCAGGATCGAGAGCCGGATCGAGAGTTTCAAGCGGTCGAGCTTCGAGGTGACCCACAACGTGTTCAAGGGCGAGCGGCTGGCGATCGAGGCGTTCGAGACGAGGGTGCTGGTCGGCAGGCATCCGGACGACCCCGAGAAGCTGAAATCGGCCCCGATGCCGCCGGAGATCATCGAGCGATTCATGCGGGGCTGACTCAAGTCCCGGGGCTGACTTAAGTCCCCGCATGACCTAAAGAAGGGGCTGAATAGCCCACGAATTTTGCTTAAAACCATAAATAGAAAATCAAGGGAGGAATGAATGAAGAAGGCTTTTCTGTCCGCTGCTGCCGTCTGCAGCGGCTCTCGCATTGCCGGGCTCGTCCGTGCTGCGCGCAGACCAACGAGATCACGATCGGCATTACCGTTACCACGACGGGACCTGCGGCAGCGCTCGGTATTCCCGAACGCAACGCACTCGACTTCGTGCCGAAGGAAATCGGCGGCGTGCCGCTCAAGCTCATTGTGCTCGACGACGGTGGCGATCCGACGGCAGCGACCACCAATGCGCGGCGCTTCGTGACGGAATCCAAGGCCGACATCATCATGGGTTCCTCGACGACGCCGCCGACGGTTGCGGTCTCTACCGTGGCGAACGAGGCGGGAATTCCACATTTCGGTCTGGCGCCGTTTCCGATCAATGACGCGCGCATGAAGTGGTCGGTGGCGATGCCGCAGCCGATCCCGATCATGGGCAAGGTGCTGTACGAACACATGAAGGCGCACGGCATCAAGTCCGTGGGCTATATCGGCTACTCCGATTCCTATGGCGACCTCTGGGTCAACGACTTCAAGGCCCAGGCCATTCCGATGGGTCTCGCCATGGCCACCGAAGAGCGTTTTGCCCGTCCGGATACCTCGGTCGCCGGGCAGGTGCTGAAGCTGGTCGCCGCCAATCCCGATGCCGTGCTGGTCGGCGCTTCCGGCACCGCGGCAGCGTTGCCGCAGAGCACGTTGCGCGAGCGCGGCTATAAGGGGCTGATCTACCAGACCCACGGCGCGGCCAGCATGGACTTCATCCGTATCGCGGGTCCGGCGGCGGAAGGCGTGATCATGGCCTCAGGTCCGGTGATGTCGCCGGAAACGCAGCCCGACAGCGCGCTGACCAAGAAGCCGGGTCTCGCGCTCAACACCGCCTACGAGGCAAAATACGGCGCCAACAGCCGCAGCCAGTTCGCCGGCCACTCCTACGACGCGTTCGAAGTGCTCAAGCGGATCATTCCGGTGGCGCTGAAGACGGCAAAGCCCGGCACGCCGGAATTCCGCGAGGCGCTGCGCCAGGCCATGACGTCCGAGAAGGACATCGCGGCGAGCCAGGGCGTCTACAACTTCACGGAAAAGGATCGCTACGGTCTCGACGACCGCTCGCGCATCATTCTGACGGTGAAGGACGGCAAGTACGTCCCGGCGAAGTGACGGTCAGATCCTCATGGCGAGGAGGCGCGTAGCGCCGTCTCGAACCATGAGGCCCGTGGTCTATCCTTCGAGACGGCCGCTTCGTGGCCTCCTCAGGATGAGATCTCACAGAGCAGTGGGCTCGGCGCCAACAGCGCCCTGCCCACCCTCGACGTGTGTCTAATCAGACGCTCCGGATTTCAGATAAGAGGCAATTCTCTCCGATTGAACAACGGCGTCGGCAAGGGCGGCAAATCCGGCGAGATCGCGCGGAGGCGAGGCCAATCCGCTTCCCTTGATGCTGCCTGAGCGCGGTGCCCATACCTCGCGGGTCTCGAGAACGTAAACGCCGTAAACTGCCCGCAATTCTGGCAGGTCGTGGCTGACGAACTCCTGCTGGATCGAGTAGGCGGAAAGCGCAGCATTGGTGACGATCGATGCCTCGATCAGCGCCTGCCGATATCCCGGGTTGCGCGTGACGTCGGGGCCGAATGCCGAAAGCAGTCTGTTTGCCGACGCTTGAACGACGATAAGTGACCGGTCGAGAATATTCCGAATTGAATGCTGTGCGGCAATCGCCAAATAGTCACCCGGATTTAGAAACACATCGACGGCTGCGGTGAGAGCCCCACATCCACTGTGTCCGAGCACAACAATAAGCTTCAAGGTGCCACCCAGGTGATCCACCGCGTATTTCAAGCTGCCCAGCACCTCCGTGCCGAGGCCGTTACCCGCTACGCGCACAACGAACAGGTCGTTCGGTCCCTCATTGAAAATGAGTTCGATGGGTACGCGGGCATCCGAACACCCGAGCACTGCCGCGAACGGACGCTGTTTGGGTGCTCCCGCGACGTTCGGATCGAGGCCCAAATCTCCCGGATCGACCGGGATGATCTGCTGTATTCCGATTTCATCTTTGACGTGATCGAGTAGCGCAGCGAAATCGCCGTTGCCGCCATTCAGTCTTCGCAAGGCTGCATCGCTATCCATGGGCAGAGGCCGCGCGGGAGCATCGCGCGCCTCATACCGATAAATGATGTCGACCGTTTTCAGATGCGCCTCCGCTACCACAATCAGCCGTCCATCGGCCCTGCAGCCCGCATGCTTGCGACGCCTGAGACTTGATGGCGCTACAACGGCCGACTTGATCTAGATCAATGGAGGTCCGCGGAAGTCCAGCGCCTCATTGGATTGTTCATAAAGTTATTCCTGGTTCGATTTCGGACTCGATCATCGTGGCGCTCACTTTTCAGGGTAAAGGCATGATGAGCTGGAGCAGGCTTTACGGCATCAAAAACTATCTCAAATCTTCGCTCTGGCTGGTTCCGTTCGTGGCAATTCCGCTCGAGCTGGTAATAACCCGATTTTTGCACCGGCTCGATACATGGCTTGGATGGAGCTTGTTGGGCTTCACGCAAACTGGCGCGCGGGCATTGCTCGAGGCCTTCACGACCATAACTCTCTCCTTCGTTGTATTCACCTTCGGCTCGCTGCTGATAGCTATCCAGGTTGCCAGCGCGCAGCTGACCCCGCGACTGATCGCAACGACGCTGTTGCGCAATCGCGTCGTCAAATACACCGTCGGGCTCTTCATATTTACATTGATGTTTGCGCTCAGTGCCCAGAACCTTATGGGTAACGAGGTCCACCAGCTGGTGATGCTGCTGGCGATGGTGCTCGGCATTTTCTCGTTTGCTGCCTTCTTCCATCTGATCGACTACGCCTCGCGGTTGCTGCGCCCGATCAGCCTTCTGGCCCATGTCGGCGCCGCGGGGATAGGCGTGACCGAAAGGATCTATCCCGAAGCAGGTCGCGGTACTGAGATTGAGGAGGGGGCAACAATCGATCTCGGTCCCCCGGGCCGGGTGATTCGGCACCAGGGAGCGTCGGTAATTGTGGTAGCGGTCGATCTCGAAGCGCTAAAGGGGCAGGCGGAGCGTTCGAAGGGGGTCATCGAATTCGTCCCGCAGATCGGCGATTTCGTCGCGACCGACGATCCCCTGTTCAATCTGTACAGCGGGGCCTGCTCGCTCGACGAGCATGCACTGAGTTCAAGGGTCGCGTTCGGATCGGAGCGATCGATGGATCAGGATCCCACTTTTGCATTTCGTATTGTCGCCGACGTTGCGCTAAAGGCGCTATCGCCGGCCATCAACGATCCCACCACCGCCGTACTCGCCATGGATCAACTTCACCGCATGCTGCGAACGGTCGGAAAGCGCCACCTGCGCACGGATGAATTGCTGGATCGATCCGGGCAAATTCGCGTGATTTTCCGGACACCCAACTGGGACGATTTTGTCTATCTCGCCTTCAGCGAGATCCGCAACTGCGGCTCGAACAATCTCCAGATCGTAAGGCGGATGCGGGCCATGATCGAAAACCTGGTGCAGACGCTGCCGCCGAGCCGTCGCGACGTGCTGCTTCGGCAACTGAGCTTGCTCGATCGTGAAGTCGAACGGATCTTCACCTATCCGGAGGAGTTGGCGCTCGCTCGTGTCGCGGATGCGCAGGGCCTGGGCGGACACTCCGGAAAGGTGCCGCAATGAAGGGCATCGTGAGCCCTGCCTGGGTTCGACGTTGATTGCGCCGTAGAAGAATGAGGATCGGTAGCGATGCCAGAGAATGGCTTTCTCACTCATGCCCAGCTAAAAACCCCAAGAGCTGCGGCCATCGCAGGCATCGTCTTTTCGCTGCTCCTGCTATCGATCCTGTGGCTGCTAAGGACGTCGATACCGGCAGATCCGCTCGAGCCTGGTGTGTGGCTTGCCACCGACACGCGAGCGGTCACTGTGGCGTTGAACCTGGTGCCGTTTGCTGGTGTCGCCTTCCTTTGGTTTATCGGCGTGCTGCGCGACCGGCTCGCCCAGCTTGAGGATCGCTTTTTCGCCACCGTGTTTTTCGGGAGCGGCTTGTTGTTCCTGGCGATGCTGTTTGCCGCCGCCGCCGTAATAGGCGCGATTGTGCTGGTCGCTTCTGTTTCCACGCCGCAGGAGCTGATGAATTCGGCCACCTTTCGCTTCGCGCGTGCTGCTTCGTATATTATCGCGAACGTGTACGCGATCAAGATGGCTGCCGTATTCATGGTCTCCACGTCGACCGTCGTGATCCGTACCGGCATTGCTCCGCGCTGGATCGCTTTTCTCGGATTCCTGCTGGCACTGATCCTGCTGATGGGAAGCTTTTTCATCAGCTGGAGTTTCGCGATATTGCCGTTCTGGGTCTTCCTGATCAGCGTGTACATCCTCATCGACAACCTCGGTGGGAACTCGAAGGCCGATGGCGCCTGACCTAGATCCCGCTCGCGCCCTCGTGCTGGAAGCCGAGATAGCTCGCCGCGACGCGCTGGTTGCCGGCGATGTCCTTTGCCGATCCGGACAGAATGAATTCGCCGAGCTCCATGACATAGGCACGGTCGGCGATCTTGAGGGCGGCTTGTGCGTTCTGCTCCACCAGCAGCACCGAGACACCGGCGGCGCGCAGTTCGCCGATGGTGCGGAAGATGTCGGCGACGATGATCGGCGCCAGCCCCAGGCTCGGTTCGTCCAGCATCAGGAGTTTCGGCGCGCCCATCAGGGCCCGGCCCATCGCCAGCATCTGCTGTTCGCCGCCAGAGAGCGTGCCGGCAAGCTGCTTGCGCCGTTCCTTCAGCCGCGGAAACAGCGCATAGACTTTTTCGAACGATTGCGCGGCGGTGGCCTTCGGAATCCGGAACGCCCCGAGCAGCAGGTTGTCCTCGACATTCATGGTGCCGAACAGTTCGCGGTGCTCGGGCACGAGACAGAGGCCAGCCGCGACGCGATCCTCGATATCGAGCGGGGCCATGTCCGTGCCGGCAAAGCTCGTGGCGCCCTTGAGCGGCAGCACGCCCATGATCGCGTTCAGCAGCGTGCTTTTTCCAGCGCCGTTGGCGCCGATGATGGTGACGATCTCGTTGTCGGCGACGTCGAGCGACACCGAGCGCACCGCTTCGACCTTGCCGTACGAAACATGGGCGTCGGAGACCGATAGCAGCGCGCTCATGCGGTGGCTCCGAGATAGGCCTTGATCACGTCGGGATTGCTCTTGATCGCGGCCGGCGTGCCCTCGGCGATCTTGGTGCCGAAATCCAGCACCACGACGCGGTCGGCGAGATCCATCACAAAACCCATGTCGTGTTCGACCAGCAGCACCGACATGCCGCCGTCGCGCAATTGACGCAGCAGGGCCGCGAGCCGCTGCTTCTCCATGTGACGCAATCCCGCCGCCGGCTCGTCGAGCAGCAGCAGCAGCGGGTCGGCGCACAGGGCGCGCGCAATCTCGACAATGCGCTGCTGGCCGAGCGACAGGCTACCCGCCAGCTGGTCGATCTGGTCGCCGAGGCCGACACGCTCGATCTGGCGGGCGGCTTCCGCCAGCAGTTTCGCTTCGTCGGCGCGATCGAGCCGGAACATGCTGGAGACCGCGCCGGAAGATCCGCGCAGATGCGCGCCGATCGCGACGTTCTCCAGCACAGTCATGTCGGGCACAAGCTTGACGTGCTGGAAGGTGCGGGCGACGCCGAGCTTGACGACTTCCTGCGGCGGGGCGTTGTCGACCTTGTGGCCGAGCACCGAGATGGTGCCGCCGGTCGTCGTCAGCACGCCCGTAATCAGGTTGAAGGTCGTGCTCTTGCCGGCGCCGTTGGGCCCGATCAGCGCCACGATCTCGCGCGCCCCGACATCGAACGAGACGTCGTTGACGGCGATCACGCCGCCAAATTGTTTGCGCGCCTTCTCGATCTGCAGCAGCGCGACCGCAGAGGCTTGCGCGCGCTCGCGTTTGGCGAGGGGAAGCGAGGTATCAAGCGCCTTGCGGCCCGGCTTGAGCGGCAGACGCGCCATCAGCCACGGCCAGACTCCGGTCGGCGCCAGTTGCAGCAGCACCACCAGCAGGATGCCGAACACGATGGTTTCGAGCTGGCTCTGGCCGCCGAAAACATATGGCAGATAGCTCTGCAGCACCTCTTTCAGGATCACGACGATCCCGGCGCCGAGCACCGCGCCCCAGACATAGCCGGCGCCGCCGACCACGGCGATGAACAGATATTCGATGCCGGCCTGCGCGCCGAACGGGGTCGGGTTGGCGGCGCGCTGGAAGTGTGCGTAGAGCCAGCCGGACAATCCCGCCAGCACCGCTGCATAGATGAACACCAGAAGTTTGGCGCGTGGCGTCTGCACGCCAAAGGCTTCGCCGGCGATATGGCCGCGCCGCAGCGCGCGGATGGCGCGACCGGTGCGGGAGTCCAGCAGGTTCATGGTCAGCACGGCCGAGATCAATACCCCGATCCAGATCGCGAAATAGATCGTGCCGGGATCGAGCATCTTGAAATTGCCGATCGAGAGCGGCGGGATGCCGGAAATGCCGTCGTTGCGGCCGAGGAATTCCAGCTTGCT
The DNA here is from genome assembly GCA_963742935.1 of uncultured Alphaproteobacteria bacterium. Taxonomy (GTDB): domain Bacteria; phylum Pseudomonadota; class Alphaproteobacteria; order Rhizobiales; family Xanthobacteraceae; genus Bradyrhizobium. The sequence goes on from CAVUOI010000054.1 coordinate 436,129, forward strand.
GAACAGATAGAACAGCCCGATGCCCCAGGCGATGGTGCCGAGCGGCAGGTAATGGCCTGATAGCCGCACCGTGACGATGCCGAGCAGCACGGCGGCGATGCCACTGACCAGCAGCGAGAGCGGTAGCGTCAGCCACGGCGAGAAGCCGTAGGCGGTCGTCAGCACCGCCGTGGTGTAGGCGCCGAAGCCGCAGAACGCGGCCTGGCCGAATGAGGTGAGGCCGCCGACGCCGGTCAGCAGCACCAGTCCCATCGCCACCAGCGCGGCGAGGCCGATATTGTTGAGCAGTACGATCCAGAACGGCGGGATGCCCGGGATGAACGGGATCGCGGCCATGATGACTGCGAAGATGAGGACGGGAAGCCGCTGATGCATGGCCGTCAGTCCTTCTCTTCCTCGACCGCGGGCGCTGCGAGCGAACGCAGCACCAGCACGGGAAGGATCAGCGTGAAGACGATGACCTCCTTGAAATTACTGGCGTAGAACGAGGAGAAGGCCTCGACGCTGCCGACGATCAGCGCCGCCACCGCGGTCAGCGGATAGCTGACGAGCCCGCCGATGATCGCAGCGATAAAGCCTTTCAGGCCGATCAGGAAACCCGTGTCGTAATAAAGCGTGGTGATCGGCACGATCAGGATGCCGGAAATCGCGCCGATCAGCGACGCCAGCAGGAACGCGATCTGTCCCGACAGCGTGGTGCGGATGCCGACGAGCCGCGCGCCGAGCCGGTTGACGGCGGTGGCGCGCAGCGCCTTGCCCATCAGCGTGAAGCCGAAGAACAGCCACAGCGCGATGATGAAGGCGATCGTCAGCCCGTAGACCGCAAGGCTCTGGCCGGTGAAGCGCAACGGACCGACCGTGAGCGCCGCATTCGACAGCGCCGGACCGCGCAGACCCTCGGCACCGAAGAACACCAGCCCGAGGCCCTGCAAGGCGAGATGGCAGCCGACGGAGGCAATCAGCAGCACCAGCACCGAGGTGTGCGCGAGCGGCTGGAACGCGATGCGATAAAGAAACAGCCCGATCGCCGCGACGATCAGCAGCGACAGCGCGATGTTGACCGCGATCGGAGTTTTCGGCCCGGCCAGTCCATAGGTGAGGGCCAGGATGGCAGCGGGGAGCACGATGTTGAGCGCAAGGGAGCGCAATATCCGCTTGAGCCGCAGCGATCGGCGCGCGACGAACAAATCGAGCGCAAAGGCAACCAGGCCCATCGCCATCGCCAGCCACGCGGTGCCCGGCACCTTGCCGGTCGCCAGCACGGCGTAGCTCAGCGCGCCATAGGTGACGAATTCGCCCTGCGGGATCAGGATGACTCGGGTGACGGCAAACACCAGCACCAGCGCGAGGCCGAGCAGCGCATAGATCGCGCCATTGGTAATGCCGTCCTGCAGCAGGAACAGCATGATCGTGGTGTTCAAGACTGGCGCTCCCCCTAAAGCGTCGCCGGCCCCGACCTCGCGGTCCGTCGGCCATGCTATGTCTCGGCAGTTGAATGCCGCCGATATTTTGATATGTTTAATAACAATTATCAAATATAACATCAAGGCCCGGCGATCGGCCGAGCCTTTTGTTTCCGGTGCGAGCCTCACGCGATGACAGTTTCCAAGGCAGCGACCGATGCCGTCAAGCCGTCGCGCAACAACGGCAAGGAGATCGCCGATAGCGCTGCCGACACTGCCGGGCTGCAACTCGGTGAACTGGCCGAACTGCTCGGCTATTCGCTGAAGCGTGCGCAGCTCAAGGTGTTCGAGGATTTTCTACGCTGCGTCGCGCCGTTGCAACTGACGCCGGCGCAATTCTCGGTGCTGCTGCTGCTGGATCGAAACCCTGGGCGTAACCAGACCGAAATCGCCAACACGCTCGGCATCCTCCGGCCGAACTTCGTATCGATGCTGGATGCGCTGGAAAGCCGCGATCTCTGTACCCGGATGCGCTCGACCAATGACCGCCGCTCGCACATCCTGGTTCTGACCGACAAGGGCAGGGCGGTGCTGGCGCGCGCCAAGAAGCTGGTTGCGAGCAAGCACGAGGCCCGGCTCAACGAATTGCTGGGCCCGGCCAACCGGGTGGCGTTGCTCGAGATGCTGTCGAAGATCGCCGCGGAGTTTTGAGTGATGTCGTCATTCCGGGGCGCATCGGAGATGCGAACCCGGAATCTCGAGATTCCGGATTCGCGCCGTGCGCGCTCCGGAATGACTGCGGCGAACAGTCACGCCGCGACGATACGTCCCTGAACATCGCGCTTCGCGCGTCCCGACAAAAATTGCCGCTCGATCTCGGCGGCGGGGAGCGGCTTGCTGAACAGAAAACCCTGCATCTCCGTGCAGCCTTCGGAAGCGATGCTGTGGAGCTGTTCGGCGGTTTCCACGCCCTCGGCGGTCGCCGTCATGCCCATGCCGTTGGCGAGCGCGGCAACCGCGCGTACGATGTTGAGCGAGCTGGAATCCTCGGTGATGTTCTTGACGAACGAGCGGTCGATCTTGATCTTGTCGAACGGAAAACTCTGCAGATAGGTCAGCGACGAATATCCAGTGCCGAAATCGTCCATCGCGATCCGGATTCCGAGCGCCCGCAACTGATGCAGTACCGCCAGCGTGGCCGCCTTGTTGTGAAGCAGCACGCTCTCGGTGATTTCGATCTCCAGCCGCGTGGGCGAGAGACCGGAAGCCGCGAGCGCGCTGACGATCACCTGCATCAGGCCGGGGCTGCGAAACTGGATCGCTGAAATATTGACGGCGACGTGCAGATGCTCGGGCCATTGCGCTGCGGTGGCGCAGGCCTGCCGGACTACCCATTCCCCCAACGGGACGATGAAGCCGATCTCTTCGGCCAGCGGAATGAAGTCGGCCGGCGAGATCATTCCCTTGACTCGGATGATTCCAGCGTATCAGAGCCTCGAAACCGCTGATCTCCTTGCTCGCCAGGTTGACGACCGGCTGATAGTGCAGCTCGAATTCGCCTGCCGGCAGCGCCTTGCGCAGGTCCTGTTCCATGATGCGGCGGGTTTGCATCTGCAGGTCCATGACAGGTTCGAAGAAGCGAAACGTGCTGCGGCCGTCGCTCTTGGCGCGGTAGAGCGCGAGGTCGGCGTTGCGCAATAGTTTGTCGGGGCTCAAACCGTCGCCGGGACCGACCGAAATACCGATGCTGACGCCGATCACGGCCTGCTGGCCGTCGATGTCATAGGGTTCGCTCAGCGCGGCGATGACGCCCTGCGCCAGCGACGTGGCCTCAGCGGGGTCGGCGATCATGGTCTGCACGATCACGAATTCATCGCCGCCCATCCGCGCGATGGTGTCGGCCTCGCCGACCAGCCTGCGCAGCCGCTCGCCGACGATCCTGAGCAGCTTGTCGCCGCAAGGATGCCCGAACGTATCGTTGACGGCCTTGAACTGGTCGAGGTCGAGATGATGGACGGCCACCAATTCCCTCGGCTGAACCCGGCCCAGCGCCTGTTCGAGTCGGTCGTTCAGCAGCACCCGGTTCGGCAGATCGGTCAGCGAATCGTGGTGCGCCATGTACTCGATCTTGATCTCGGACTGGCGCTGCTCGGTGATGTCCTCATGGGTCGCGACCCAGCCGCCGCCGGGCATCGGCCGGTGGCGGATCTTGATCGTGCGCCCGTCCTGCAATCCGACGATACTGTCTTTCGCCTCGTTGGAGACCGCGACGTCGTTGCGCCAGCGGATGTATTCTTCGCGCGTCATGGCCGGGAAGCTGCCGGCTTCGATGCGCAGGTCGACGATCTCGGTCAGCTTCATGCCGGGGTGAACGCGGTCGGCAGGAATATTATAGACCTCGACAAAACGATCGTTGCAGACGATCAGGCGGTGATCGGAATCGAAGAAGCACAGCCCCTGCGACATGTTGTTGATGGCGGTGTCGAACTGGAAGTTCCTGACCCGCAACGCCTCTTCCTGCTCCCTGCCGAGTTCGTATTGCGTCTTCAGTCGGGCATTGAGCCCTTCGCGCTCGGTGATGTCCTCGTGGGTCGCCATCCCGCCGCCGCCCGGCATCGGGTAGACGGTGTAGGCGATGATCCGGCCGTCAATGAATTCCTGCACCGTGGTGTCGAGTGCGATGTTGCGGCCGACGCGCTCACGGATGTAATCATCAGGCGCGATCTGCACTTTGAGGCCGAGATTGAGCCTATGCCGGATCAGTTCGCGGGTCGGCGTCCCCGGCTTCACCTCTTCCGGCGACAGCCCGTACATTTCCCGATAGCGCTCGTTGCAGAAAGCGACTTCGCGCTTTTCGTCGAATACGACGATTCCAAGCGACAAATTGTTGATCGCCTCTTCGAATCGCGCGCTCGACTGTGCTGACAGCAGGGCGGTCTTCTGGCCGTGATCCGTCATGTGGCGTTTCCCCAGCCGTTATCGGCGGCTCTCCTCCCTCCAGGAGAGCGCCCATTAGAAGCCCAAGCTGGTGAATTGGATCTTGGAGACCGGTAAAGGCGTGTGGGTTCTTCGCAACTTGCTCAACAAAGCGTTAATGCGACTTTGGCACGCAAGGAATGCCGTGCGTTGCACAAAAAACCTAGGCGGGATCCACCAGGATCACCCTGACGTCATTGACGTTGGTGAGCGTCGGCCCGGTCAGCAACAGATCGCCGGTGGCCGAGAAGAATGCGGTGGCGTCGTTGTTGGCGAGATAAGCCGCGGGCGAGAGGCCGAGCGATTTCATTTTCGCAAACGTGGTCTGATCGATCATGGCGCCGGCCGGATCGGTGGCGCTGCCCGCGCCGCCGTCTGCGCCGTCGGTGTCCGCGGCCAGCGCCACGATACCGGGGCTGTCCTTCAGGAGGTCCGCCAGCGCCAGCGCGTATTCCTGATTGGGGCCGCCACGGCCGTCGCCGCGCACGGTCACCGTGAGTTCGCCGCCGGAAACGATTGCGATGCGCTTGCCTTCGCTGCGCGCCTTCAGCGCCAGCCGCGCATGATCGGCGGCAACATCGCGCGCCTCGCCTTCGAGGTCCGCGCCGAGGCCGACGACCTCGTAGCCCGCGTCCTTTGCGACCTTGATGGCCGCGTCGAGCGAAGCCTTTGGCTTCGCGATCATCTCGAATTGCGCGCGGGCAAACGCGGCGTCGCCAGGCTTGCAGCTTTCATTCGCGGGATTTTCGAGTGCGCGCCTGACGGCATCGTCGACCGTGAGATTATATCTCGCCACCAGCGCGCGGGCGTCCGCCAGCGTACTCGGATCCGGAACCGTCGGTCCCGATGCGATCGCGGAGGGATCGTCATGCGGCACGTCTGAGATCGCCAGCGTTACGATCTCGGCGGCGTGCCGTCCGGCGCGGGCGAGCCGGCCGCCTTTGATTCGCGATAGATGCTTGCGGACGATATTCATCTCGCCAATCGGCGCGCCCGAACGCAGCAGCGCGCGGTTCACCTGCTGCTTCTGCGTAAACGTAACGCCGTCGGCCGGCGCGATCCAGTTCGCCGAGCCGCCGCCGGACAACAGCACCAGCAACAGATCGTCAGCGCTTGCCTCGGCGGCGAGACGCAACGTTTCGTCGGCGGCTTTCAGCCCGGCTTCATCGGGTACGGGATGGCCGGCCTCGATCACCTTGATCCGCCGTGTCGGTACGCCGTGGCCGTGGCGCGTGGTGGCAAGGCCGGTCAGACGTGCGGGATCGAGCCCCAGCGTATCGAGATAGTGCCGTTCGGCCGCGGCCGCCATCGCCGCCGCACCCTTGCCGGCGGCCAGGCAGATCACGCGGCCTTTCGGTGCAGGCCGCAGATGCGCCGCGAGCACGATGTCGGGATGCGCGGCCGCGACGGCCGCATCATAGATCGCACGCAAGAGGGGACGCCGGTCGGTCATGGTTGCACGAATGCTGCAATTGGACGGGATCTGGTTATCCATCCAATCGCCGCAAAAGAAAACCCCCGCGGCAGGCCGCGGGGGCGCTTCGGGCCCTTCAAATGGGCCAATCGGAATTCGAAATGACTAGAGCCTTTTCCGTTTCGATTGAATTGAAACGGGGCTCTAGATTCCTTGTTTGACGCGTTTTCTTGACGCGAACCGGGTCCACTTCGCTGGAAAACGCTCTAGCCGCCGACGTCTCCGCTCATGATCTCGCCAAACAGCTCCCACGATTCGCCCTTGAACTTCTGCAGTTGGACCTGCGAGATCGGAGCGAAGTCGGTCGGGCTGGTGTTGACCTTGATGCCGGGCAACAGGCCGCCGAGCTGAAGATCCTTGATGTTGGCAGCCTGCTTCATGACGTTTTCGCGCGTCAGGTCGTCGCCACATGCTTTCAACACGTGAACCAGGCCCTGCGCGACGGTGTAACCGAACATCACCGATCCGTCGATGCGGTTGCCTTCCGGGAAGTACTTCGTCAGGAACTCGTCGAACCCCTTCATGCCGGCATCATCCTTCCACTGCGGGTCGGACGTGTCCTTGAGATAGGCGGACGAGATGATGTCCTGGCTGGCTTCGAAGCCGGCGGGCTTCATGACGGCGCCGATCGAGGCCGAGACGTTGTTAAGGAAGTGCGTGGGCTTCCAGCCGATCTCGGCGTTCTTCTTGATCGCCTGGGCCGCAAACTTCGGCGTGGTGATATTCATGAACACGTCGGCGCCGGTCGACTTCAGCTTGACGATGTGGGAATCGATCGTGGGTTCGGAGACTTCGTAGCTCTCTTCCATGACGATCATCGAGGCGGCCTTGGCGCCGAGGCCGTCCTTGAAGCCCTTCAGATAGTCCTTGCCGTAGTCGTCGTTCTGGTAGAGCACGCCGATCTTGGCATTCGGAAAATTCTTCAGAATGTACTTCGCATAGATTTGCGTTTCGCTCTGGTAGTTAGGCTGCCAGCCCATGGTCCAGGGGAAATTCTTCGGGTCGTTCCATTTGGTGGCGCCGGTCGCCACGAAAAGCTGCGGCACCTTTTTGGAATTAAGATACTTCTGGATCGCCGAGTTCGGCGGGGTGCCGAGCGGGTTGAAGACGATCAGGGCTTCGTCGCTCTCGACCAGCTTGCGCGCCTGCTCCACCGTCTTCGGCGGGCTGTAGCCGTCGTCATAGCTGATGAAGTTGATCTTGCGGCCGTTGATGCCGCCCTCGGCGTTGACCTTCTTGAAATACGCCTCTTCGGTCTTGCCGATCACGCCATAGGCGGAGGCCGGTCCGCTGTAGGGCATGATGTTGCCGATCTTGATCTCGGTATCGCTGGCGCCGGTGTCGTATTTCTTTTGTGCCAGTGCGCCGGTCGAAGTCGCCGCGAGCAATCCGAACGCGGCCGAAACGACCGCCAGTTTTTTCCTTGTGGACATTTCTGTCTCTCCCTTTTCAATAAACAACGATAGTTGTGAGGCCCCTTGAATGAAGCTCTTTTGATGTCGCGTGCTTACCATCTTGCCGGAAACGTCACAACAAAAAGCCCCTGCGGCAAAGCCGCAGGGGCTGCTGCTTTAGTAGGCTGTCTGGCTGACTAGCCGCCGACGTCGCCCGAGAGAATTTCGCCGAAGCGTTCCCAGGTGTCGCCTTTGAACTTCATCAGCTGCACCTGCGAGATCGGAGCGAAGTCCGTCGCCGACGTGTTTACCTTAATGCCGGGCAGCAGGCCGCCGAGCTCGAGCTCCTTGATGCTTGCCGCCTGCTTCATGATGTTGGCCCGGGTCAGGTCGTCGCCGCATGCCTTCAGCACATGCACGAGGCCCTGGGCAACGGTATAGGCATACATCAGCGAGGCGTCCGCACGGTTGCCTTCCGGATAATACTTATCCAGGAACTGGTTCCAGGCGATCATCCCGGCATCCTTTTCCCACTGCTTGTCGGTGGGATCCTTGAGGTAGGCGGAGGAGATGATGTCCTGGGCATTCTCGAAGCCGGCCGGCTTGATGACGCTGCCGATCGAGGCCGAGACGTTGTTGAGGAAGTGCAGCGGCTTCCAGCCGATTTCGGCGTTCTTCTTGATCGCCTGCGCCGCGAATTTCGGCGTGGTGATGTTGATGAACACGTCGGCGCCGCTCGACTTCAGCTTGACGATGTGGGAGTCGATCGTTGGCTGGGAGACTTCGTAGCTTTCCTCCAGGACGATCATCGAGGCCGCCTTGGCGCCGAGCCCGTCCTTGAAGCCCTTCAGGTAGTCCTTACCGTAGTCGTCGTTCTGATACAGGATGCCGATCTTGGCGTTCGGCTTATCCTTGAGAATGTACTTCGCATAGATCTGCGTTTCGCTCTGGTAGTTGGGCTGCCAGCCCATCGTCCACGGAAACTCTTTCGGATCGTTCCACTTGGTGGCGCCGGTGGCGACGAACAGTTGCGGCACTTTCTTCGTGTTCAGGTATTTCTGGATCGCCGAGTTCGGCGGGGTGCCCAGCGGGTTGAACACGATCAGGACTTCGTCGCTCTCGACCAGCTTGCGTGCCTGTTCCACCGTCTTCGGCGGGCTGTAGGCGTCGTCATAGCTGATGAAGTTGATCTTGCGGCCGTTGATGCCGCCCTCGGCGTTGATCTTCTTGAAGTAGGCCTCTTCGGTCTTGCCGATCACGCCATAGGCAGAAGCAGGACCACTGTACGGCATGATGTTGCCGATCTTGATTTCGGTATCGCTCGCGCCGGTGTCGTATTTCTTTTGTGCCAATGCGCCGCTCGAGGATGCGGCAAGCAATGCGAGGGCAGCCGCAAAGGCTCCCAAGCGCATGTGGGTAACGACCATTGTTTGATCTCCCTAGGATCAGGATGAATGTGTCATCGATTTTTTGATTGGAGCGCTTGGCGGCTCTTGAATTGCATTGAATACCTTTCGTTCGCGTCCAGCAACAAAAAGCCCCCCGCGAAACGCTCGCGGGAGGCCACATTTGGTCGGACGTCCGGGTGAACTGCCGTCAGGCGGAATATTAATTATTGCCTTGCCGCCAGACATCGCGGCCGGACAGGGATGCTCCAGTAAAAAGCCTCCGCGACTTGCGTCGCGAAGGCTTCCTGCTCAGTCGATGGCGGTCTTATTGCGAGGCAACGTCACCGCTGATGATGTCGCCGAACAACTCCCATTTCTCGCCCTTGAAGCGCTGCATCTGCAACTGGCTGATCGGCGCGAAATCGGTCGCGCTGGTGTTGATCTTCACGCCCGGCAGCAGCGTGTCGGGCACGAAGTCCTTCAGGCTTGCCGCCTGCTTCATGACGTTGGCCCGGGAGAGGTCATCGCCGCATATTTCCAGGACCTTCGCCAGGGTCTGCGCGGCACCGTAGCCGTAGACGAGCGCGCTGTCGGTGCGGTCGGCGCCCGGCATGTACTTGTCGATGAACTCGCTCCACTTCACCATGCCCGGATCGCTCTTCCACTGCGAATCGGCGGCGTCCTTGGCGTAAGCCGCGGAAAGCACGCCCTGGGAGTTTTCGAAGCCGGCCGGCTGCATCACCGCGCCGACCGAGGCCGACACGTTGGTCATGATCTGCATGGGCTTCCAGCCCAGTTCGGCGGTCTTCTTGATGGTCTGCGCGCCGAACTTCGGCGTCGCATAGATCAGCAGCACGTCCGGATTGGCAGACTTGATCTTGACGATGTGCGAGTCGATGGTCGGCTCCGAGATCTCATAGCTTTCCTCCATCACGATCATCGAGGAAGCCTTGGCGCCCAATCCGTCCTTGGTGCCCTTGAGGTAGTCTTTGCCGAAATCGTCGTTCTGATAGAGGATCGCGATCTTGGCGTCCGGCTTTTCCTTCAGCAGGAATTTTGCATAGATCTGCGCCTCGCTCTGGTAGCTCGGCTGCCAGCCCATGGTCCACGGGAAGCCTTTCGCGTCGTTCCACTTGGTGGCACCGGTGGCGACGAAGAGCTGCGGTATCTTCTTGCCATTGAGGTATTTCTGGATCGCGGTATTGGACGGGGTGCCGAGCGGATTGAACACGACCAGCACTTCGTCGCTCTCGACCAGCTTGCGGACCTGCTCGACCGCCTTCGGCGGGCTGTAGGCATCATCATAGCTGACGAAGTTGATCTTTCGTCCGTTGATGCCGCCCTTGTCGTTGATCATCTTGAAATAGGCTTCTTCGGTCTTGCCGATCAAGCCGTAGGCGGAGGCGGGCCCGCTGTAGGGGATGATATTGCCGATCTTGATCTCGGTGTCGGTCGCGCCGGTATCGTATTTCTTCTGGGCGAGGGCGTTGCCGGGGGCGAAAGCGACAGCAGTGACCGCCGCCGAGAATGCGGCGGTCCGTAGTGTTGAAAGCATAGTGTCTCCAGAGTTTTTTATTAGGGTTCTTAGTTCTTCTTCATTTTGCCGAGCATCTGCTGGGCGATCATCGCGACCTGCCGGGCGCCGTGCGGCACGAGGAAGATGACGAGGAACAGGAGCACGCCGAACACCGCGCCTGAAAGGCCCTTCGAGATGCCTTCCGCGATATTGGGCACGAAGATGATGAACGCGCTTCCGACGATCGAGCCCGGCAGCCAGCCGACACCGCCGACGACCATGCCGAGGAACAGCGAGATCGCGAGCGTGATGGTGTAGCCGTCGGGCGCCACGAACTGCACCGCGATGGCGCCGAGGCCGCCGGCGACGCCGGTGATGCCGGCCGAGACGCCGAACGCCAGCGTCTTGTACAACGCGACGTCGACGCCCATCGCGGACGCCGCGATCTCGTTGTCGCGGATCGCCATGAAGGCGCGGCCTGAGCGCGAGCGCAGCAGGTTGACCGAGGCGATATAGATCCCGATCCCGATCGCGAGCGTGAAGTAATACAGCCACATGTCCTGAGACATCGGCAGTCCGAACGGCGCGTCGGGCTTGGTCACCACCAGGCCCTGCACGCCGCCGGTCCAATGCTCGAAGAAGCCGAGCTTGAGAAGCTGCGGCATGGCGACCGCCAGCGCAAAGGTCGCCAGCGCCAGATAGACGCCGGAGAGCCGCAACGCCGGCTGGCCGAACACGAAACCGAAGGCAAAGCAGATGATGCCTGCGATCGGCAGCGTCAGCGCGTAGTTCATCCCGACATGTTCCATCAGGATCGCCGACGTATAGGCGCCGACCGCGTAGAACGCGCTTTGGCCGAGCGAGAACTGCCCGCTTCCGCCGGTCAGGATGTTCAGCGCCAACACGGCGAGGGCGTAGATCAGGAGCATCGTCATCTGGAAGATGATGAAGTTCTTGACGAACAGCGGCGCGATCACCAGCGCGGCCAGCACCACCAGCGAGGTGCCCAGGCCGAGCGTCATCGCTCGCTTCGGAACGGCTTCGACGGCCGGTGCTTCTGTGACGACTTCCTCAGCAGCGCTCATGATCAAACTCGCTTCACGATGGGCCGGCCGAGCAGGCCTGCCGGTTTGACGACCAGGACGGTGATGATCAGCGCAAGCGCGATCGGCAGTTTCAGCTCATTGCCGACGCCGGGAATGTAGGTACCGGCGAGATTTTCAAACACACCGACCAGGAAGCCGCCGAGCACGGCGCCGAGCGGCGAGGTCAGGCCGCCGAGGACGGCCGCAGCAAATCCGTAGATCAGCACGCCGCCCATCATGTTCGGCTCCAGGAACACCACAGGCGCGATCAGGATGCCGGCGATGGCGCCGATGGCGGAGGCCATGCCCCAACCCAGTGCGATCATCCACGATGTGTTGATGCCGACGAGGCGGGCCGATTCAGGCAGCGAGGCGGCGGCGCGCATCGCAAGGCCGATCCGCGTGAACTGGAAGAAGAAGTAGAGCGCAATCAGCAGCCCCAGCGTGACGCCGATCATGCCGGCCTGGTGGGTCGAGATCAGCTGGCTGCCGAGGAAGGGCGCGGATCCGAACGGCGACGGGAACTGCTTGATGGTGAAGTCCCAGATCAGTCCGGCCACCGAGTTGACGATCGCAAACAATGCGATGAAACCGGCGACGTTGGTCAGGATCGGCGCCTTGGCGAGCGGCTTGAACAGCAGCCGCTCGATGGCAATGCCACCGGCAAAGGAGATGATCAGCGTGAGCAGGAAGGCCCACCAGTAAGGGATGCCCCACTGCATCAGTTGCCAGGCAATGAAGGTCGAGAACATCGCCATTTCGCCCTGGGCGAAATTCAGATGGTCGATCGCCTGGTAGATCATCACGACCGCGAGCGCCATACAGGCGTAGATCGCGCCCGTGGCGATGCCGGCCAGGACTTGGTTGGTAAACAGTTCCATGGCCTGCTCCTCAGTAGCCGAGATAGGATTTGCGGACGTCTTCGTTGGTCGCGATGTCCTTGGCGTCGCCCGACATCACGATCTTCCCGGTTTCGATCACATAGGCTTGGTCTGCGAGCTCCAGCGCCAGCTGCGCGTTCTGCTCGACCACCAGGATGGTGACCTTGTCCTCGCGGTTGATCTTGCCGAGAATCTTGAACAGATCGCGCACGATCAGGGGCGCCAGGCCGAACGACGGCTCGTCGAGCAGCATCAGCCGCGGACGCAGCATCAGCGCGCGGGCCACCGCGAGCATCTGCTGCTCGCCGCCGGAAAGCGTGCCGGCCTGCTGGGTATGGCGTTCCTTCAGCACCGGGAAGTGCTGGTACATGCGCTCGATGTCGGAGATCACGGCCTTCTTGTCGTTGCGGGTGATGGCGCCGAGCTGCAGGTTTTCCTCTACCGTCATGGTGGTGAAGGTGCCGCGGCCCTGCGGCACATGCGCGATGCCGAGGCGTACGACGTTCTCGGTCGACTTGCCCGAGAGCGGCTTGCCCTCGAACTCGATCGCGCCGGTCGAGCGCACCATGTTGCAGATCGCGCGCAGGGTGGTGGTCTTGCCGGCGCCGTTGGCGCCGAGCAGCGTGGTCAGCGAGCCCTCATTGAGCGAGAAGCTGAGGCCGTGAAGCGCCTGGACCTGGCCGTAGTAGGCGCGCAGATCCTTGATGTTGAGCATCGCGGTCATTGGTCCTTGCTCCCGAGATAGGCCTTGATGACATCCGGGTCGGCCTGGACCTGGGCCGGCGTTCCCTCGGCCAGCTTGCGGCCGAAATTGAGGGCGACGACGTGGTCGGCGATCGACATCACCAGACCCATGTGATGTTCGACCAGCAGCACCGTCATGTGACGCTCGTCGCGAATCCGGCGGATCAGATCGCCGAGCACATAGACTTCCTCATGGTTGAGGCCGCCGGCCGGCTCGTCGAGCAGCAGGATTTTTGGGTCGGCGGCGAGCGCACGCGCCAGCTCGACGCGCTTCTGGGTGCCGAACGGCAGGCCCGATACCACGGTGTGCGCAACGTTTTCGAGATCGAGATAGGCGAGGATCTCGTGAACCTTCTTGTTGGTCTCGGTCTCACTGCGGCGAACCCAGGCGAGCTTCAACGAGTCCGAGATGATGTCGCTCGAGGTGCGCGAATGGGTGCCGACACGCACATTGTCGAGCACCGAAAGATTGGGAAACAGCGCGACATTCTGGAAGGTGCGGCCGATCCCGATCTCGGCGATCTTGTGCGCCGGGCGCGTCAGGATGCTCGCGCCTTCCATCAGGATATCGCCGGAGGACGGCTGATAGAGCCGGGACAGGCAGTTGAACAGCGTGGTCTTGCCGGCGCCGTTCGGTCCGATCAGGCCGAGGATTGCACCCTTGTGCATGTCGAAGGACACGCCATTCAGCGCGATGATGCCGCCGAACACGACGCTGACGTCGCGAACCGCGAGCAGGGGAGCGTGTCCCTGCGCGAGTTGTGCCTGCGTCATCTCGTCCCGCCCGCCCTGATCACGGCGCGGGAATGACCGGTCGAAAATTCTCGCCGGTCATGGTGAACGCTATCTGATCCCCTCGGCCAAACGTGCAACTTTCCCTCCTGCTTTTGGTTTCTTGCTGTCTGTTTTTTTTGATTGCGGCGCTGCGCCACCCAGCGCAGCCTCGATTTTCCTTACCATCGTGACCAGGCGAGGTCCAATGTCGCTCAGCAAGCGCTCTTCCGTGAAGCGGAATGCCGGCGCGCCGCAATTGAAGGCATACGGCCCGGTTCCGTCATTGAGCTTCAGCGCCACCCCGACCGCGTGCACGTCGTCCTGCCATTCGCCCGCGGAAATCGCGAAGCCGTACTTCGCCACAGTTTCGCCCGAGCGTTCGATGCCGTCGCGCATCCGCGCCCACCGGCTGCCGTAATGGTCGCGCAGTTCGCGCAACAGGGCGGCGCGTTCATCGTCGGGCAGTGCCCAGATATACGCACGCCCCATTGCCGAAGTTGCAATCGGTACGCGCGAACCGACGTCGAGCTGCACGCCGAGTGTGAGCCCGTTACGGCTTTGCCCGAAATAGATCATGCTGTGGCGGTCGCGTCCGCCGACAGCGACGGCTCCGCCGGTCTCGCGCATCACCTCTTCACGATAGGCTTCGGACAAATGCCGAACGCCGAGATTGGCAAGGGCGGCATACCCCAGCGCCATGGCTGATGGCGCAAGCTGATACTTCTCGAAACGTGGAACGGGTGTAAGGTAACCGAGCTTGGTAAGGGTATAGGTCAGCCGGGAAATGGTTGGCTTCGGCAAATTGGTCCGGGCAGCGAGTTCTTGATTGCCCAGAAGTCCATCGTTGGGATGAAATGCGCGCAACACATCAAGACCGCGGGAAAGCGCGACGACGAAGCTGCGATCGGTCGCCACCTTTTTCCCTTGACGCTTCATTACCCGTTACTGCTGATGAGCTCGTTGACAAGGGACGTGCTTCAAAATAACCCTCCGTGTCAAGATGTGGAATTAAATTTCGCAGTGCGAAATTGTTAAAAATAGCTACTCAACGCAAGTTGCGTGGCATCCAAGAACAAGCGACCCCAAGAACAAGCGACCCAGAGAACAAACGATTCAGGGAGAGTGCCGTGAGCGAAGTGGTAAAACTCGAGCGTCATGACGTCATCGCCATCGTCACGGTCGACAGCCCTCCGGTAAATGCGTTGAGCGCCGCGGTGCGCGGCGGCATCTTCGAATGCATGAAGAGCGCGATCGCGGATCCCGAGGTGAAAGCCATCGTGCTGACCTGCGGCGGCCGCACCTTCATCGCCGGCGCCGACATCACCGAGTTCGGCAAGCCGCCGAAGCCGCCCGGTCTGGCCGAAGTGCTCGTGCTGATGGAAAACTCGCCGAAGCCGATCGTCGCCGCCATCCACGGCACCGCGCTCGGCGGTGGCCTCGAAGTTGCGCTGGCATGCCACTATCGCGTCGCCGTCAAGGAAGCCAGGCTCGGCCTGCCCGAGGTGAAGCTCGGACTGCTGCCGGGCGCCGGCGGCACGCAACGTTTGCCGCGCGCGGTAGGCCCCGAAATGGCGGTCAAGATGATCGTCGGCGGCGATCCGATCAGCGCGGCGGAAGCGCTCAAGAACGGCCTGATCGAGGAGATCGTCGAAGGTCCGGCCGCGGGCGGCGAGGCCTTTGCGCGCAAGCTGGTCGCCGAAAAGCGTCCGCTGCGCAAGCTGCGCGACGACGACTCCAAGCTGGCGGCGGCGAAGGCCGACATTTCGATCTTCACCAACGCGGTCGCCGCGATGACCAAGAAGGCGCGCGGGCTCGAGGCGCCGTTCGCCGCGGCAGACGCCGTGCGCGCCGCGATCGAACTGCCGTTCGACGAGGGCTTGAAGAAGGAGCGCGAAGGTTTTCTCAAGCTGGTTTCCAGCGACCAGTCCAAGGCGCAGCGCTATGCTTTCTTCGCCGAGCGCGAGGCCTCGAAAATCGCGGGTGTTCCTGACGGCACCAAGCCGCGCAAGGTCGACCGCGTCGCCATCATCGGCGCCGGCACCATGGGCGGCGGCATCGCGATGTCTTTTGCCAACGCCGGTATTCCGGTCACGCTGATCGAAACCACCGACGAGGCGCTCAAGCGCGGCATGGGCATCATGCAGAAGAACTGGGAAAATACCGCCGCGCGCGGCGGCATCCCGGCGGATGCACCGGCCAAGCGCATGGCGCTGATCGACGGCAAGGTCGGCCTGGAGAACGTCAGGGATGCTGACCTGGTGATCGAAGCCGTGTTCGAAACCATGGCGGTGAAGAAAGAAGTGTTCGAGGCGCTCGACAAGCACGCCAAGCCGGGCGCGGTGCTTGCTTCCAACACCTCCTACCTCAACATCGATGAGATCGCGAAAGTCACAAAGCGTCCGCAGGACGTGCTGGGCATGCACTTCTTCTCGCCCGCCAACGTCATGAAGCTGTGCGAGATCGTCCGCGCCGACAAGACCGCGCCGGATGCGCTCTCAACTGCGGTTTCGATCGCGCGCAAGATCGCCAAGGTGCCGGCCGTGGTCGGCGTCTGCGACGGCTTTGTCGGCAATCGCATGCTGGCGCAGCGCGGCAAGCAGTCGGAGAAGCTGCTGTTCGAAGGTGCGCTGCCGCAGCAGGTCGACGCGGTGGTGACGAAGTTCGGCATGCCGATGGGACCGTTCGCGATGAGCGATCTCGCCGGCCTCGATATCGGCTGGCGCTCGCGCAAGGACCGCGGCATCAAGTCCGAAATCGCGGACGCGCTGTGCGAGGCCGGCCGCTTCGGCCAGAAGACCGGCAAGGGCTACTACAAGTATGAAGGCGGTTCGCGCTCGCCGCTGCCCGATCCCGATGTCGAGAAGGTGATCGACGAGACGCTGCAGAAGCTAGGCAAGAAGCGCCGCACCGTCAGCGACGACGAAATCCTCGAGCGCATGATGTACCCGATGATCAACGAGGGCGCGCGCATCCTCGAGGAAGGCATCGCGGCGCGGCCGAGCGATATCGACGTGATCTGGCTCTATGGCTATGGCTGGCCGATCTACCGCGGCGGCCCGATGTTCTGGGCCGATACGGTCGGCCTCAAGCACATCGCCGATCGTCTCTCCTACTACGCCAAGGAAACCAGCGATCCCTCGCTCGAACCGTCCCCTTTGCTCAAGCGCCTCGCCGCGGAAGGCAAGACGTTTGCATCGCTGGCCGAGAAATCGAAGGCGGCCTGATGTCCAACCACCTGTCATTCCGGGGCATCGCGAAGCGATGAGCCCGGAATCCATCTCACGCCAGACTATGCGGCTTAGTGGATTCCGGGCCTGGCCCTTCGGGCTATCCCGGAATGACGACCTCTAGAGTTTGCAAACGGCGCGCATGACTCATCCCGGCGAGCAGTTTTATCCGCAAGGCGTCTGCTGGGAGGATCCAATCCCGCGCGGCACGTTGCCGGATTTGCTGTCGGCGGCCGCAGCCGAGTTCGGCGCGCGCCCCGCGCTCGAATTCCGCGATCGGCCGATCAGCTACAGCGAGCTCGAAGCGCTGGTGGAGACGGCGGCCAGCGCCTTCCTTCGCGCCGGCTACGGCAAGAACAATTCGGTCGCGTTGTTTCTCGGCAATTCGCCCGATCATCCCGTCAATTTCTTCGGGGCGTTGAAGGCGGGCGCCCGCGTCGTGCATCTGTCGCCGCTCGACGGCGAGATCGCGCTGTCGCACAAGCTCTCCGACTCAGGCGCGCGCGTGCTGTTGACGAGCAACCTTTCAGCACTGCTGCCGACCGCGCTGAAGTTCCTCGACAAGGGTCTGCTCGATCGCCTGATCGTCTGCGAGGACGATCAGTGGGGCAAGGTCGGAACGCCGCAAACGGCGCTGCCGGACAATCCGAAGATCGTCACCTACCGGCAGTTCGTCGATGGCGCGGTAAAGCCTTCGCAATGGCCCGCGATGTCGGCCGATGACGTCGCCCTGCTGCAATATACCGGCGGCACGACGGGCCTGCCAAAAGGCGCGATGCTCAGCCACGGCAATCTGACCTCGGCGGTTTCGGTCTACGACGTCTGGGGGAAGCCGTCGCGCCTGGAGCGCAATGCGATCGAGCGCGTGATCTGCGTGTTGCCGCTGTTTCATATCTATGCGCTGACGGTGGTGCTGCTGTCGTCGATCCGGCGCGGTAATCTGATTTCGCTGCACCAGCGTTTCGACGTCGAGGCCGTGATGCGCGATATCGAGGTGAAGCGCGCCACGGCGTTTCCCGGTGTGCCGACGATGTGGATCGCGATCGCAGCATTGCCCGATCTCGACAAGCGCGATCTGTCCTCGCTGGTCAGCGTCGGCTCCGGCGGCGCGCCGCTGCCGGTCGAGGTCGCGCGCATCCTGGAGAGCCGGGTCGGCATGAAGTTGAAGAGCGGTTGGGGCATGACCGAAACTTGCTCGCCCGGCACCGCGCACCCGAAGGAAGGGCCGGACAAGCCCGGCTCGATCGGCCTGATGCTACCCGGCATCGAGATGGACGTGGTGTCGCTGGAAGATCCGACCAAACTGATGCCGGTAGGCCAATCCGGCGAAATCCGCATTCGCGGTCCGAACGTCACCAAGGGATACTGGAACCGGCCGAAGGAAACCGCCGAAGCCTTTGTCGGCGACCGCTTCCTCACCGGCGACATCGGCTACATGGATAACGACGGTTACTTCTATCTGGTCGACCGCAAGAAGGACATGATCATCTCCGGCGGCTTCAACGTCTATCCGCAGATGATCGAGCAGGCGATCTATACGCATCCGTCCGTGCAGGAAGTGATCGTGATCGGTATTCCCGACGATTACCGCGGCGAGGCGGCGAAGGCTTTCATCAAGTTGCGCGATGGCGCAAAATCTTTCACGCTGGACGAACTGCGCGCTTTCCTCACCGGCAAGCTCGGCAAGCACGAAATCCCGGCCGCGGTCGATTTCGTCGATGAACTGCCGCGCACGCCGGTCGGAAAATTGTCGCGCCACGAGCTTCGCATGCAGCAATCGCCGCCGCAGACCGCCAAAAAGCAAGCAGTAACAGGAGGTCGATCCTAACTCCACCGTCGTCCCGGCCTTGAGCCGGGACCCACACGCCGCGGCCCGGCGTGACGGCACTCTGTTAGACGGCTTTCGCAACACGAAGGCCGGTGGTTATGGGTCCCGGCTCAAGGCCGGGACGACGAAATTGAGAGATCGCGTTACTAGCGTAATCAGGAATTGAATTCGCTCACAAGGAGGATCCGATGGATCTCGCTTTCAGCAAGGAAGAAATCGCGTTTCGTGAGGAAGTTCGCAGCTTCTTTCAGAACAACGTGCCGCCGGAAACCCGGAAGAAGATGGTCGAGGGCCGTCATCTCTCCAAGGACGAGATGGTCGCCTGGTGGCGCATCCTGAACAAGAAGGGCTGGGGCTGCTCGCATTGGCCGAAGGAATATGGCGGCACCGGCTGGACCTCGGTGCAGCACTATATCTTCAACGAAGAACTGCAGATGCATCCGGCACCGGCGCCGCTCGCCTTCGGCGTCAGCATGGTCGGCCCCGTCATCTACACGTTCGGCAACGAGAAGCAGAAGAAGCAGTATTTGCCGCGCATCGCCAATGTCGACGACTGGTGGTGCCAGGGCTTCTCTGAGCCGGGCTCCGGATCGGACCTCGCCTCGCTGAAGACCAAGGCCGAGCGCAAGGGCGACAAGTACATCATCAATGGCCAGAAGACCTGGACCACGCTCGCCCAGCATGCCGACATGATCTTCTGCCTGTGCCGCACCGATAACAACGCGAAGAAGCAGATGGGCATCTCTTTCATCGTGTTCGACATGAAGTCGAAGGGTGTCACCGTGCGCCCGATCGAGACCATCGACGGCGGCCGTGAGGTCAACGAAGTGTTCTTCGACGACGTCGAGGTGCCGGTCGAGAACCTGATCGGCGAAGAGAACAAGGGCTGGGACTACGCAAAGTTCCTGCTCGGCAATGAGCGCACCGGCATCGCCCGCGTCGGCGTTTCCAAGGAGCGGCTGCGCCGCATCAAGGACCTCGCCTCCAAGGTCGAGCAGAACGGCAAGCCCGTGCTCGAGGACCAGGGTTTCCGCGAGAAGCTCGCGGCCTGCGAGATCGAGCTGAAGGCGCTCGAACTCACGCAGTTGCGCGTCGTGGCCGACGAGGGCAAGCACGGCAAGGGCAAGCCCAACCCGGCGTCCTCGGTGCTGAAGATCAAGGGTTCGGAAATCCAGCAGACCACCACCGAATTGTTGATGGAAGTGATCGGCCCGTTTGCCGCGCCCTACGACGTGCATGGCGATGACGGCACCAACGAAACCATGGACTGGACCGCCCAGATCGCGCCGAGCTACTTCAACAACCGCAAGGTCTCGATCTACGGCGGCTCCAACGAGATCCAGCGCAATATCATCACCAAGGCAGTGCTGGGGCTGTAAGGCTGTCACACCAACACCTGTCGTCCCCGCCTTGTGCGCAATTGCGCACGGGCGGGGACCCAGTACGCCGCGGCGGTCGTGGTTACGATGAACGCCTGCGATTACTGGATCCCCCGCCTGCGCGGGGGATGACGATTGAAAGCTCGGCAACGGCGTTGCCACATTGAATTCAAGAGAAAGTAAACAACATGGATTTTGATTTGTCCGAGGAGCAGCGCCTTCTCAAGGAAAGCATCGACGGTCTGTTGACCGACTCCTACGATTTCGATGCGCGCAAGAAGTACCAGAAGGAAAAGGGCGGCTGGAGCAAGACCGTCTGGAGCAAGCTGGCCGAGCAGGGCCTGCTGGGCCTGCCGTTCGCGGAAGACGACGGCGGCATCGGGGCCGGCGCGGTCGAGACCATGATCGTGATGGAGGCGCTCGGCAAGGCGCTGGTGCTGGAGCCGTATCTGGCGACCGTCGTGATCGGCGGCGGCTTCCTGCGCCATGGCGCATCGGCCGAGCAGAAGGCCGCGCACATTCCCGGCATCGTCGACGGCAGCAAGACCTTTGCCTTTGCCCAGCTCGAGAAGAACTCGCGCTACGACCTCGGCGATGTCTCAACCACCGCCAAGAAGAAGGGCGCCGGCTGGACCATCGACGGCGAAAAGTTCGTCGTGCTCAACGGCGAGAACGCCGACACGCTGATCGTGACCGCGCGTACCAAGGGCAACCGCACCGACAAGACCGGCATCGGCGTATTCCTCGTGCCGGCGAACGCAAAGGGCGTCACCCGCAAGGGCTATCCGACCCAGGACGGCCTGCACGCTGCCGACATCACCTTCACCGGCGTCGAGGTCGGCGCTGACGCTGCGATCGGCGATCCCGAAAACGGCCTGGCGCTGGTCGAGCGTGTGGTGGACGAGGCCCGCACCGCGATGTGCGCGGAAGCGGTCGGCGCGATGGATGAATCGCTGAAGTCGACGGTCGAATATCTCAAGACCCGAAAGCAGTTCGGCGTGCCGATCGGCAGTTTCCAAACCCTGCAGCACCGCGCCGCCGACATGTTCGTCGCGCTCGAACAGGCCCGCAGCATGTCGATGTTCGCGACCATGGCGGCCGATTTCGACAGCGCGAAAGAGCGCGCCACTGCAGTGGCGGCCGCCAAGGTACAGATCGGCAAGTCCGGCAAGTTCATCGGCCAGCAGTCGATCCAGCTCCACGGTGGTATCGGCATGACCCAGGAAGCCAAGATCGGCCACTACTTCAAGCGGCTGACCATGATCGAAAACACCTTTGGCGACACCGACTACCACCTCCGCCGCGTCACGGATGCGGGTGGGTTGGTGTAAAGACCCATCGTCATTCCGGGGCGATGCGGAGCATCGAACCCGGAATCCATCTAACAGCCTTAACAGCAGCCCGATGGATTCCGGGTTCGCGACGTCGTCGCGCCCCGGAATGACGGGGCGAGAGTCAGGGAGCCAACAACAATGAAAAACACCCCGTTCGATCTCACCGGAAAAGTCGCCGTCATCACCGGCTCCAGCCGCGGCATCGGCCGATCTTCCGCGGAGCTGCTCGCCAAGCTCGGCGCAAAAGTCGTGGTCTCCAGCCGCAAGGCCGATGCCTGCCACGAGGTAGCGGAAGGCATCAAGAAGGCCGGCGGCGACGCCCATGTCATCCCCTGCAACATCTCGCGCCGCGAGGAAGTCGAAGGGCTGATCACGGGCACCACGAAGCATTACGGCAAGGTCGACATCCTCGTCTGCAACGCCGCGGTGAATCCGTATTACGGCCCGCTGCTCGACATCAAGGACGAGGCCTTCGACAAGATCATGGGCTCTAACGTCAAGAGCAACATCTGGCTCTGCGCGCTGGCGATCCCGCAGATGGCGGAGCGCGGCAACGGCTCGGTGGTGATCATCTCGTCCATCGGCGGCTTGCGCGGTTCCACCGTGATCGGCGCCTACGGTATCTCCAAGGCCGCTGATTTCGCTTTGTGCCGCAGCCTCGCCGGCGAATGGGGCCCGAAGGGCGTCCGCGTCAATTGCGTGGCGCCGGGCCTCGTCAAAACCGATTTTGCGCGGGCGCTGTGGGAAGATCCCGAAAACCTCAAGCGCCGCACATCCGGCTCGCCGCTGCGCCGCATCGGCGAACCCGAAGAAATCGCCGGCGCGGTGGCCTATCTGGCGTCCGACGCCTCGACCTTCATGACCGGCCAGACCATCGTGGTAGACGGCGGCGTGACGACCGCTGCGACGTGACCTGTCGTCCCTGCGAACGCAGGGACCCATACCGCGTTGTGCTCTCGTTGAAGCAAGGATGGCGGACGATCTTCGCCAAATGAACGGCGGTGGTTATGGGCCCCTGCTTTCGCAGGGGCGACGACGGAGATCGCAGGGACGACGGCAAGATATTGACCTCCGCCCCCCAATCGGATTGCCTCTCCACAACCAAAACCTCCCGGGGAAGCAACGTCATGTCCTTTGTGCTGGCCATCGATCAGGGCACCACGTCATCGCGCGCGATCGTGTTCCGCAGCGACATCTCCATCGCCGCCACCGCGCAGCAGGAATTCCCGCAGCATTTTCCGGCCTCAGGCTGGGTCGAGCACGAGCCGGAGGACATCTGGACTTCGACGTTACAGGTCTGCCGCGAAGCGCTGGAAAAGGCCGGCCTGAAAGCCAAGGACATCGCCGCGATCGGTATCACGAACCAGCGCGAGACCACCGTCGTGTGGGACCGCGCGACCGGCAAGGCGGTACACCGCGCCATCGTCTGGCAGGACCGCCGCACCGCTGACATCTGCGCCAAGCTCAAGAGCGAAGGCCACGAGTCGAACATTTCGGCCAAGACCGGCTTGATCATCGACCCTTACTTCTCCGGCACCAAGGTCGCCTGGATCCTCGACCACGTCCCGGGCGCGCGCGAACGCGCCGGCCGTGGCGAGCTGATGTTCGGCACCGTCGATTGCTATCTGCTGTGGCGGCTGACCGCTGGCCGTGTCCACGCCACCGACGCCACCAACGCCTCGCGCACGCTGCTGTTCAACATCCACACCGGCGAATGGGACGACGAACTGCTGAAGCTGTTGCGCGTGCCGCGCTCGATGCTGCCCGAGGTGAAAGACTCCTCCGCCGCATTCGGCGAAAGTGACCCAAATCTGTTCGGCGGCGCGATCGCCATTTCCGGCATCGCCGGCGACCAGCAGGCCGCCACCATCGGCCAGGCCTGCTTCACGCCCGGCATGATCAAGTCGACCTACGGCACCGGCTGCTTTGCCCTGCTCAACACCGGCACCACGCCGGTCGCCTCGAAGAACAAGCTGCTCACCACCATCGCCTATCAATTGAACGGCAAGCGCACCTACGCGCTCGAAGGCTCGATCTTCGTCGCGGGTTCCGCCGTGCAATGGCTGCGCGATGGGCTCGGCATCATCAAGCAGGCGTCCGAAACCGGCCCGCTCGCCGACAAATCCGATTCCACCCAGAGCGTCTATCTGGTGCCGGCCTTCGTCGGCCTCGGCGCGCCCTACTGGAATCCCCGCGTGCGCGGTGCGCTGTTCGGCCTCACCCGCAACACCGGCCCGGCCGAACTGGCGCACGCAGCTCTTGAAAGCGTCTGCTACCAGACCTTCGATCTTTGGGCCGCGATGCGCGCCGACTGGCCGGACGCGAACGCCGCCAACATCGTGCTCCGCGTCGACGGCGGCATGACCGCGTCGGACTGGACCATGCAGCGCCTCGCCGATCTGCTCGACGCGCCGGTTGATCGCCCGATGATCCAGGAAACCACCGCGCTTGGCGCCGCGTATCTCGCGGGGCTGCAGGCCGGCGTCTATCCCGAGCCGGCAAAGTTTGCAGACAACTGGCGGCTCGAACACCGCTTCAAGCCGACGATGAGCGCGGCGACGCGTCAGCGCAAGCTCGCGGGCTGGGCGAGGGCGGTGAAGGGCGTGCTGGCGAGCGATGAAGAGGAGTAATCGAGAATGATTTTGCCCGACGGCTATTCCGACGTTCCGAACGGCAAGATTGCCGCTGTCACGACGCATCTGGAAATGACGGCGCGCCCTGTGCCGCGTCCCGATCCCGCGGGCGCGTGGACGATACGGCACGTCAATGCCCCCGCGCTCGACTGGTATCGCGATCTCTACGGCCGCGTCGGCCTGCCATGGCTGTGGGTGTCGCGCATTCGAATGCCCGATGCCGAACTGGCCGAGATTATCCAGTCGCCGCTGATGGAAATGCACGCGCTCGCCCATGACGGCCGCGACGAGGGCTTGCTCGAAATGGATTTTCGCGAACCCGGGCAATGCGAGATTGTGTCCTTCGGGCTGTCCGAAAAACTCGTCGGCAGCGGCGCCGGCCGCTGGCTGATGAACCGCGCGCAGGAGATCGCATGGTCGCATCCGATCACGCGTCTCTGGCTGCACACCTGCACCTTCGATCATCCCTCAGCGCTCGCCTTCTACCAGCGCTCGGGCTTTCGTCCCGTTCCGCCGGCAGGTCGAGGTGGTCAATGATCCGCGGCTCGATGGAACAGTGCCGCGCGATGTGGCGAAGCATGTGCCGGTGATCGAGTGAGGCACCGAAGCGTCCTCACCCTCCGCCGTCATCCTCGCGCAACGCGGGGATCCAGTATTCCAGAGCAGCTGCGATAGAACCGAGACGCCGCGGCGTACTGGATACTCCGCCTTCGCGGAGTATGACGACCTGTATTGGAGGCGGCGTCGAGTATCACTTAGAAAATCTCCTGCTTCGCCCTTGCCAGCGAGAACCCGCGCCGTTCCGCATTGAAGCACGTCACGCCCGTCTGCTCCGACGTGCACGTAAACCCGCCGCGCTGCCACACCTCGCCATAGCCGAGCACGGGCAGGCGCGGGTCCATCACGGTGTCGCCATGGCAGATGCGGGCGGCAGAGCCTTTGGCGTTCATCTCGAAGGCGCCGCCGTAGTCGAGTTCGCAGTCGGCGGGGCGGCGCGGTTTTGTTTCCATCGCGCTGATGTCGCAGCGGAGGGTGTTCTGCTTGTCGTAGTCGAAATATTGGCAGGTGATGTTTTTTGACGGCGACTGGAAGCCGGCCGGGGCGGATTGGGCGTGCGCCGATCGGCGGCGAAGCAAGAAGCACAAGGCGATGACAGGCTCGGAACGGAAATTTCGGCATGTCTCCTCCACCGGTATCAACGGTCGCATCATACCCGCGAGTTGCATCCCCGCGATGCGGGGATCCAGTATTCCAGAGCCGTTGCGACAGAACTGAGGCGCCGCAGCGTACTGGATACTCCGCTTTCGCGGAGTATGCACGAACATGACTGTAGCTGGAAAGGTGGTGCACTCCATGTTCCTGATCGGCCAGTACGACTCCCCCTTCGTTCGCCGCGTCGCCATCGCGATGCGGCTCTATGGCATCGCGTTCGAGCACAGGCCGTGGTCGACCTTCGGCGATGCCGACAAGATCGCGCCCTATAATCCGCTGCGGCGGGTGCCGACGCTGGTGCTGGATGACGGCGAGGCGCTGATCGAGAGCACGATGATTCTCGATTATCTCGACGACCGCGTCGGCCCCGACAAGGCGATGATCGCCCCGCGCGGCGACGCGCGGCGTCGGCATTTGCGGATTTGCGCATTGGCGATGGGGCTCGGCGACAAGGGCGTCAGCCTGCTGTACGAGCGCGTGCTGCGCAAGGACAGGCAGCTCGATCTGTGGGTCGAGCGCTGCACGGCACAGATCTCCGGCGTGCTGGAGATGCTGGAAAAGGAGCGTGCCGCGGTCAAGACGCCGTACTGGTTCGGCGAGAACATCGGCCATGCCGATATCGCGGTTGCCTGCGTGCTGCGCTTCGTCGGGGAAGCCCACCCCACGCTGTTCGACGATCGCTATCCGGCGCTGAAGGCGCATTCGGCGCGGTGCGAGGCGCTGCCGCCGTTCCAGGAAATCGTGCAGCCGCTGGCGCCGCCGAAGGGCTAGGGCGTCCTTTTCCCTTCTCCCCTTGTGGGAGAAGGTGGCGCGGACGAAGTCCGTGCCGGATGAGGGGTCTCTATCCGCGGAAAGAACCCCTCACCCGTCTCGAATGAGCTGCGCTCATTCGATCCACCCTCTCCCACAAGGGGAGAGGGGAAGTAAGAAGCATCTCAGCCCCACTTCTTCCGCATCGCCTCGGGCGTATCCGGCTGCGCCAGCGGATGTGCCTTCGCAAATTCCGGCAGCGCCATGGCGGTCTCGAAGATGCGCTTTACCGTCGGATAAATGTTCAGGTCGATCTGCTGCGTCACGGCGGCGCTTACATGGCCGACCATGCAGATATCGGCCATCGTGGGCGCATCGCCATGACAGAATTTGCCGGTGTCCTTGTGACCAGCCAGATGCCCCTCCAGCGCGGCCAGCGTTTCCACCGTCCAGTGCCGCCGCCATGCCGCCTGCTGCGTGTCGCGGAGATTAAGTTCGTGATCGAGATAGCGCCGCACCCGCGGCACCAGCAGCGGATGTCCCTCGCAGGCCACCATCAGCGCCAGTGCGCGAACGCGGGCACGGCCGTTGAGATCGGCGGGCAGCAGCGGCGGGGAGGGATATTTCTCGTCGAGATATTCGAGGATGGCGAGCGACTGGAACAGTGTGGTGCCGTCATCCGCGACCAGCGACGGCAGCGCCATTTGCGGATTGATCTTGCGATATGCGTCGTCGCGATGCGCGTCGGCGTCAAGGTCGACGAAGATCACCTCGGCGGGTACGTTTTTTAGATTGAGCGCGATGCGCACGCGAAAACTCGCCAGCGATCGCCAGAAGGAGAAGAATTTCATGGAGCACTCCGCATTCTCTTCCCCTCTCCCCTTGTGGGAGAGGGTGGATCGCCGTCGCGAAGCGGCGGCGAGACGGGTGAGGGGTTCTCTCCGCGCAGAATGGTGTGTGCGGAGCAGACCCCTCATCCGGCGCTTCGTCCGCCACCTTCTCCCACAAGGGGAGAAGGGAAGGAAGCGGTTACGGCCCCGACTGCCTTCTTGCGCCAGGCCAGATGCACCGCGCAACTGCAGCCCGGCGGATGCGACGCGACGTCATTGGCAGGGACGATCTCCGCCGCCGGCGCCTTCGCCGCGACTTCCTGCGACGGGATGTAGTTCAGCACCGGCGCCAGCCAGCGTTCGGTCTCGGCCACACTCATGCCCTTGCGTGCGGCATAGTCCTCGACCTGGTCGCGTTCGATCTTGCCGACGCCGAAATAGAAACTTTCGGGATGCGAGAAATAAAGCCCCGATACCGATGAGCCCGGCCACATCGCAAAGCTCTCCGTCAGGACAACGCCGGCCGTGTTCTCGGCATCGAGCAGGCGGAACAGCGTCGCCTTCTCGGTGTGATCGGGCTGCGCGGGATAGCCCGGGGCAGGGCGGATGCCGGCATATTGTTCGAGGATCAGTTGATCGGCGGCGAACGCCTCGTCCGGCGCGTAACCCCAGAACTCCTTGCGGACGCGCTGATGCATCCGCTCGGCAAAGGCTTCCGCAAGGCGATCGGCCAGCGCCTTGCACAGGATCGAAGAATAATCGTCATTGGCGTTCTTGAAACGGTCGGCGACCACGTCCTCGCCAATCCCGGCGGTGACCACGAACGCGCCAATGTAGTCAGGCACGCCCGAGGACGCGGGCGCGATGAAGTCCGACAGCGCGGCGTTGAAGCGGCCCTCGCGCTTCTCCAGTTGCTGGCGCAGCGTGTGGAAGGTCGCGATCTTCTTCTTGCGCGTATCGTCGGCATAGACGGCGATATCGTCGCCCTCGGCATTGGCCGGCCAGAAGCCGATGGTGGCGCGGGCCTTGAACCATTTTTCCTTGACGATGAGGTCGAGCATCTTGCGCGCGTCGTCATAGAGCGAGCGGGCGACTTCGCCGATCTTGGGATCGTCGAGGATGGCCGGGAAACGCCCGGTCAGTTCCCAGGTCTGGAAGAACGGCGTCCAGTCGATGTATTCGGCCAGCTCCGCCAGATCATAGGCGTCAAAACTCTTGATGCCGAGGAACGAAGGCTTCTTCGGCGGCGTCTTGCCGAAGTCGGCCTTGACCGCATTGGCGCGCGCGTCGGCCAGCTTGAGCCGCTTCTTGTCGGCCTGCGCGCGGAAATGCGCCGCGGAGATCTTTGCGTATTCAGCGCGGATGTCGTCGGCATAGGCCTCGCGCCGCTCGGGCGAGAGCAGCGACGACGCCACGCCCACCGCGCGGCTCGCGTCATTGACGTGTACGACAGGCCCGCCCTTGTAGTTCGGGTCGATCTTGACAGCCGTATGGACGCGGCTCGTCGTCGCGCCGCCGATCAACAGCGGCATCTTCATGCCCTGCCGTTCCATTTCGCCGGCCAGAAAGCTCATCTCGTCGAGCGAGGGCGTGATCAGCCCGGACAGCCCGATGATATCGGCGCCTTCCGCCTTAGCTGTCTCGATGATCTTGGTGGCGGGCACCATGACGCCGAGGTCGATGACCTCGAAATTGTTACATTGCAGCACGATGCCGACGATGTTCTTGCCGATGTCGTGGACATCGCCCTTCACGGTCGCGAGCACGATCTTGCCGGCGTTCTTGCGGGCGTCGCCGGTCACGCCATTGGCGAGGTTGCGCGCCTTCTCCTCTTCCATGAACGGCATCAGATAGGCGACTGCCTGCTTCATCACGCGGGCGGACTTCACCACCTGCGGCAGGAACATCTTGCCGTCGCCGAACAGGTCGCCGACGATGTTCATACCAGCCATCAGTGGGCCTTCGATCACGTTCAGTGGCCGTTCCACGGTCAGCCGCACGGCTTCGGTGTCGGCCTCGATGAATTCGGTGATGCCATGCACCAGCGCATGCGAAAGCCGCTTCTCGACCGGCCATTCGCGCCAGGCGAGATCCTGCTCCTTGGTCTGCTTTTCCTTGCCGCGGAATTTTTCCGCCAGCGCCAGCAGACGCTCGGAGGCGCCCGGGTCGCGGTTGAGGATGACGTCTTCGCACACCTGGCGCAATTCGGGGTCGATGTCGTCATAGACGATCATCTGTCCGGCATTGACGATGCCCATGTCCATGCCGGCCTTGATGGCGTGATACAGGAACACAGAATGCATGGCCTCGCGCACCGGCTCGTTGCCGCGGAACGAGAACGACAGGTTCGAGACACCGCCGGAGATATGCGCGTGTGGCAGGTTCTGGCGGATCCAGCGCGTCGCCTCGATGAAGTCGACGCCGTAATTATTGTGCTCTTCCAGCCCGGTCGCGATCGCAAAGATATTCGGGTCGAAGATGATGTCTTCGGGCGGAAAGCCGACCTGATCGACCAGGATGTCGTAGGCGCGCTTGCAGATCTCGGTCTTGCGCGCAAACGTATCGGCCTGGCCGACCTCGTCGAACGCCATCACCACCACAGCGGCGCCATGGCGGCGTGCGATCTGGGCCTCGTGGATGAACTTCTCTACGCCTTCCTTCATCGAGATCGAGTTCACGACCGGCTTGCCCTGAACGCATTTCAGGCCGGCCTCGATCACGTTGAATTTTGACGAGTCCACCATCACGGGGACGCGGGCGATGTCGGGCTCGGCGGCGACGAGGTTGAGGAACGTCACCATCGCGGCTTCGGAATCCAGCAGGCCTTCGTCCATGTTGACGTCGATGATCTGCGCGCCGTTCTCGACCTGGTCGCGTGCCACCGCCAATGCTGCGGTGTAATCGCCCGCGGTGACGAGTTTGCGGAATTTGGCCGACCCCGTGACGTTGGTGCGCTCGCCGACATTGACGAAGGGGATCGCCGGCGTCAGTTCGAACGGCTCGAGGCCCGATAGCCGCAGCCGCGGCTCGATCGTGGGAATAGCGCGCGGCTTGTGCGGCGCGACGGCGGCGGCAATCGCCGCGATATGGTCCGGCGTGGTGCCGCAGCAGCCACCGACGATATTGACGAGACCGGCCTCGGCGAACTCGCCGATCAAGCGGGCCATGTATTCCGGGCTCTCGTCGTACTGGCCGAACTCGTTGGGCAGGCCTGCGTTCGGATAGGCGCAGACCAGCGTGTCGGCGACACGGCCGATGTCCGCGATGTGGGCGCGGAGGTCTTCGGCGCCTAGCGCGCAGTTGAAGCCGATCGTGATCGGCTTGGCGTGCCGCACCGAATTCCAGAACGCCTCCGGCAATTGTCCCGACAGCAGACGGCCGGATTTGTCGGTAATGGTGCCCGAGATCATCACGGGCACGTCGACGCCGCGTTCTTCGCTGATTTCCGAAATCGCGTACAGCGCCGCCTTGGCATTCAGCGTATCGAAGATGGTCTCGACCAGCAGCAGGTCGGCGCCGCCGTCGAGCAGGCCGTTGATCTGTTCGCCATAGGCTTTGCGCAGATCGTCGAAGGTGACGGCGCGATAGCCGGGGTTGGAAACGTCGGGCGAGATCGAAGCGGTGCGGTTGGTCGGGCCCAGCGCGCCCGCGACGAAACGCGGCTTGCCGTCTTCGGCGGCTGACGCGCTCGGCCGCGGCGCGGGCGAGCTTTGCGCCGTCACGGTTCAGTTCGTAGGCGAGGTCCGACATGTCGTAGTCGGCCTGCGCGATCGAGGTCGAGGAGAACGTGTTGGTCGCAACGATGTCGGCGCCCGCGCGCAAATAATCGGCGTGGATATCCTCGATCGCTTGCGGCTGCGTCAGGATCAACAGGTCGTTATTGCCTCTGACATCGCGATGGAAGTCAGCAAAGCGCGCACCGCGAAACGCGGCTTCGTCGTACTGCAGACCCTGGATCATGGTGCCCATGGCGCCGTCGAGCACCAGAATGCGTTCGCGGGCGGCGGCGAGCAGGGCGGTACGCTTTGGCGAAATCTTGGCGGTCATCGGATCAAGCGGCTTTCTGTGCGCCATTGGGGCGGATGCCCAGCAGATGGCTGATCGCGAACACCAGGTCCGCGCGGTTCATCGTGTAGAAATGAAAGGTATCGACGCCGTGCTTGGCGAGCTTCTGCACCTGGCCGGCCGCGACAGTCGCAGCGACGAGCTTGCGGGTCTCGGCGTCGTCGTCGAGGCCTTCGAACTTGTCTGCCAGCCAAGTCGGCACCGATGTGCCGGCACGCGTCACGAAGTTGCGCGCCTGCTTGAAATTGTGCATTGGCATGATGCCGGGCACGACCGGGATATCGATGCCGCGCGCGCGGACGCGGTCGAGGTAGCGGAAGTAGAGGTCGTTATCGAAGAACACCTGCGTGATGGCGCGCGCGGCGCCGGCATCGACCTTGGCCTTCAGCGTGTCGATATCGGCGTCGAGATCGGAGCTCTCGGGATGTTTCTCGGGATAGGCCGACACCGAGACCTCGATATCGGGAAAGCGCTTCTTGATGCCTTCGATCAGCTCCGGCGAAGTCTGATAGCCGTCCGGATGGGCATGGTAGGCGGTGCCGATGCCGGTGGTCGGATCGCCGCGCAGCGCCACGATATGGCGGACGCCGATTTCGTGATAGCGCGCCACCACGTCGTCGATCTCGCCCCTGGGCGCGCCGACGCAAGTGAGATGCGCGGCCGGCGTCAGGCGGGTCTCTTTCAGGATGCGGGCGATGGTCGAATGGGTACGCTCGCGGGTCGATCCCCCTGCGCCATAGGTCACCGACACGAAATTAGGGGTGAGCGGCGCCAGCCGGTTGATGGTTTCCCACAGACTCCGCTCCATCTCTTCCGTCTTGGGCGGAAAGAACTCAAAGGAGATCTTCGGCGAATGGAGCGCGCGATGGCCGTCGAAAGCGGCGGACGTGGTCTCGGTCATGGCACTCACAAGGCTCCAAAAGCATCGGCGGACGTCAGGCGTAGCGGCAGGAGGCTAAAATAGGCCAAACGGGGCCACCCAAACAGCCCATCGCCGATGGGAAGTGGCCCACTATGCGCAATAATTATGAAAAATATCGACTTTAAAAGTAATCGTTGGGCAGGGCCCAATCCATTATTTATATAGCAATAATAGATAGATAGCTGTGTTGTATTGCTCGATGCTCCGTCAATTTCGGTGGGTAGTATGTTAAAATATCGAGTTTGCTATATTTTGCTATATATTGTCCCACAAATAGCTGGCGGTACGGCCCTTTCTTCTCCACAGGCGCGGGCCTGCTCTGCGCCGGCCGGGTCTTTGTCGTCCTCTCTTGCCGCACTAGTTTAGCGCCATGATCCCGCTTTCAGTCCTCGACCTCTCCGTCGTCACCACAGGCACCCGCCCGGCCCACGCGCTGCAGAACAGCATCGATCTGGCGCGCCACGTCGACGGACTCGGCTATGTCCGCTACTGGCTTGCCGAGCACCACAACCTGGCCTCGGTGGCGAGCCCCGCGCCGGACCTGATGATCGGGCAGATCGCCGCGGTGACCAAAAACATCCGCGTCGGGTCCGGGGGCGTGATGCTGCCCAACCACGCGCCGCTGGTAGTTGCCGAACGCTTCAAGATGCTGGAGGCGCTGTTTCCCGGCCGCATCGATCTCGGCCTCGGCCGCGCGCCGGGCACCGATGGGGCCACGGCGCACGCGCTGCGCAGCCGGCTGGACCGACGCGAGGGCGATGACTTTCTCGAACGGCTGAGCGAACTGGTGATGTGGGAGACCCGCGATTTTCCGCCCGGCCATCCCTACAACAACGTGGTGGCGATGCCCGACGACACGCCGCTGCCGCCGATCTGGCTGCTCGGCTCGAGCGACTACTCTTCGGAGCTGGCGGCGCAAGTCGGCATGGGCTTCGCGTTCGCGCATCATTTTGCGTCCTATGACGCGACCGCGGCGATGAGCAACTACCGCAGCCACTTTAAGCCGTCAGCCTGGCGGCAGGTCCCGAGCGGAATCCTCGCCGTCGCCGCGGTCGCCGCCGCAACAGATGCGGAAGCCGAAGCGCTGGCGTCCTCGATGGACCTCAACCGCCTGCGCCGCGACCGCGGCCAATATCTGCCGTTGCCGAGCGTCGAGGAAGCGCTGGCCTATCAATATTCGGACTCCGAGCGCGCCTCCATCATGCGCAACCGCTCGCGCCTGTTTGTCGGCAGCCCCGCAACGATCATGGCGAAGCTGCAGCCGATGATTACGGCGAGCCAGCCGGATGAATTGATGATCATCACGGCGGTGTACGACCACGACGCGCGCAAGAAGTCGTATAGTTTGCTTGCGGATGCTTTTGGGCTGGGGAAGAAGGCGGCGGCTTGACAACTTGTCGTCCCGGCCTTGAGCCGGGATCCATACCGCGTGATCTATCGATAGATCGGTATGGCCGACCCCTTCTAACGCAACTGCGTTCGGAGGCTATGGGTCCCGGCTCAAGGCCGGGACGACCACGTCGATAGGCTGCCTTCGCCTAATCTAATCCT
>CAVUOI010000055.1:0-118463 GCA_963742935.1 uncultured Alphaproteobacteria bacterium
GCTTCTCGCTGAACGTCGCCCGGAACGGATGCCCGGGATAGACGCCGACGATCCGGAATTCGCGCGAGAAGAATTTCAACTCCTCCAGCGCGAAGGCGAGTCCCTTGTCCTCGGGATGGCCGTCGACGTCGGCATAGAATTGCGTGGCGGAGAATTCGCCGTCGACCATGTAGCTTTCCAGCTTGGTCATGTTGACGCCGTTGGTGGCGAAGCCGCCGAGCGCCTTGTAGAGCGCGGCCGGAAGGTTGCGCACCCGGAAAACAAAAGTCGTCACCAACGGCCCGGAGTTGTTCGGCCCATTTCGCCTCGCGCGCCAGCACCACGAAGCGCGTGGTGTTGTGGGTCTCGTCCTCGACGTCCTCGGCCAGGATGTCGAGGCCGTAGATATCGGCTGCCAGGCTGGAGGCGATCGCGGCACAGTGCTTGTCGCCGCGCTCGGCGACGATGCGCGCGCTGCCGGCGGTGTCGCCGGAGACGATCGGCTTGATGCCGAGCTTGCGGATGATGCGTGCGGCACTGGCCGAGCGCGTGGACGTGGCTCTCGACGGTCTTGATGTCGGCGAGCTTGGCGCCGCGCGGCGCCATCAACTGGTGGTGGATCGGCAAGAACCATTCGCCGACGATGAACAGGCCGGAATGCGGCAGCAGATGATGGATGTCGGCGACCCGGCCGGCGACCGAATTCTCGATCGGGATCATGCCGAGGTCGGCCTCGCCCGAGGAGATCGCGGCCAGCGCGTCCTCGAAGGTCGGGCACGGCAACGGCTCGGCGTCGGGATAGGCCTCGACGATGGCGATATGGGAATTGGCGCCAGGCTCGCCCTGGAATGCGATTTTGAGCTTCTTGGTCATGGCGGGCCTTTTAGCAGCCGGTCAGGCCTTGGCTAGTATCTCTGGCGCGGGCGGTTTCGAGGTCGGCCGGGGTGTCGACGCCGCGGGGGACGCTGTCGACGAGGGTGATATCGATCCGCATGCCGGCCTCCAGCGCGCGCAGTTGCTCGAGTTTCTCCTGCTGCTCCAGCGGGGACGGGGGCAGCGCCACGAACCGTTCCAGCGCGGCGCGGCGATAGGCGTAGAGGCCGATATGGTGGTAGCGCGGGCCGTCGCCATAGGGCGCGGTGGCGCGGGTGAAATAGAGCGCGCGGAGCCGGTTCGGGCCGATCGGCGAGCCCACCGCCTTGACCACGCTGGGGGCCAGGTCCTCTTCCTCGGTATGGATCAGCGAGGCCAGGGTCGCGATATCGACGCTGGGGTCGTCGAGCGGCGGCAGCGCGGCGCGGATGGTGTTCGGATTGATCGTGGGAAAGTCGCCCTGCAGATTGACCACGATCTCGGCCCGGCCGTCAGGATCGATCGTCCGCATCGCCTCATGGATCCGGTCGGAGCCGGAGGGATGGTCGCCGCGGGTCATCACCACCTCGCCGCCGGCGGCCTTCACGGCGGCGGCGATCTCGGGCGTGTCGGTGGCGACTGCCACCCGGCCGATTTGAGCTTCCTCGGCCCGCCGCAGCACATGGACGATCATCGGCAGTCCGCCGATATCGAGCAGCGGTTTGCCGGGCAGGCGGGTTGCCGCCATGCGGGCGGGAATCAGCACCAGAATACGGGGGTCGGTCATCCGGAACGCGGTCTGCCGGCCTTTGAGAACAGGCCGGAAATAATGGGGGACTGGCGGAAAGTCGGGGCGTTTATACGGGTTGCCAGAGCCCGGGCAAACCGATATCTCAACCGTGCTGAGGGGTGCGGCGCGAAAGCTGATTCCTGATGCGAATCCGCGGCCGTTTTGCCGGCCTTCAGTCGACCTTTCCGGCCTGGAGCCTGATCCGACTATGGACTCCTTCGAACTCAACAAGATCATCGGTGCCGTCCTCGCCACCTGCCTCGTTCTCCTGGTGACGAGCTTCGCCGCGCATGCGATTTTCGCGCCCGTGAAGCCTGAAAAGCCGGGCTTCGAGATCGCCGTGAAGGAAGACGCCTCGCACGGTGGCGCCAAGGAAGCCGCTGCTCCCTCCGAGCCGATCGAGAAGCTGCTGCAGACCGCCTCCGTCGAGAAGGGCGCCGGCGCCGCCAAGAAGTGCGCCGCCTGCCACACCTTCGAAAAGGGCGGCCCGAACCGCGTTGGTCCGAACCTCTACGGCGTCGTCGACGAGCCGAAGGGTGCCGGTCGTGGCGGTTTCAATTTCTCGGCCGGCATGAAGGGCAAGGGCGGCAACTGGACCTTTGACGACCTCAACAAGTTCCTCGCCAACCCCAAGGCCTTCGTTCCCGGCACCGCGATGGGCTTTGCCGGCATCTCGAAGGACAGCGAGCGCGCCGATGTCATCGCCTACCTGAACTCGGTTTCGGACAAGCCGGAGCCGCTGCCCACCGCGGCGAAGTAACATTTCGCCAGTCCGGCATGGACTTGTGCACCACATGACGGCCAGGCATTGCCTGGCCGTTTGCTTATGTGGCTCGCGGTGTTGTTATTGGGGC
Organism: uncultured Alphaproteobacteria bacterium; assembly: GCA_963742935.1. GTDB lineage: Bacteria > Pseudomonadota > Alphaproteobacteria > Rhizobiales > Xanthobacteraceae > Bradyrhizobium. The sequence goes on from CAVUOI010000055.1 coordinate 2,476, forward strand.
GTTTCGCCGCACCGGCGTAGTACCCGTGTTGATATCATGAGGAAAAAGCAACGTTATTTGTCGAACCCTTGCCTTATATTGGGTCCTCACTAGCTCGGCCTCGTTGTTTCAGTTGTTCGTGTCAGGGGCGGCGAACTTCGGAAAGCAACGGATACTGGCATCAGTAACAGGAATTCTCATTTGGCGATTACCCGACGACATCTCCTCCACGGCGGCGCTGTGGCCGCGATGGCCCCTGCATTCGGACTGGCGCCCGGTCCCGCGATTGCGCCGGCCCAGGCGCAAGCCGCCGAACCGGCGTGGCGGCACGCGCTATCGCTGTTCGGCGAAGTCAAATACCCGGCCGGCTTCAAACGCTTCGACTACGTCAATCCGGACGCGCCGAAGGGCGGCGCCGTACGTCAGATCCAGATCGGGACGTTTGATAATTTCAACCTTGTGGTCGCCGGCGTCAAAGGCTCGCTCGCTGCCGGCGTTCAGCTGATCTACGAAGCGCTCATGACGGAATCGCAGGATGAGGTTTCGACCGAGTACGGCCAATTGGCCGAAGCCGTCAGCCATCCCGAGGATTTTTCCTGGGTCATGTATCGTCTCAGGCGGGAGGCGAAATGGCATGACGGGAAGCCTGTAACGCCTGACGACGTGATCTTCTCGCTCAACGCTTTCAAGCAAAATCATCCGCAGTACTCGGCTTACTATCGTCATGTGGTGAAAGCTGAAAAAATCGGTGATCGCGACGTAAAATTCAGCTTCGATGCCCCCGGCAATCGCGAGCTCCCGCAGATCGTCGGACAGCTCACGGTGTTGCCGAAGCATTGGTGGGAAGGCACTGACAGTGAGGGCCGCAAGCGCGATATCTCGGCGACAACGCTGGAGAAGCCGCTGGGCTCGGGCGCCTACCGCATCAAGGAGTTTGTCCCCGGAAGGACACTGACGCTGGAGCGGGTGAAGGATCATTGGGGACGCGATTCCAGCACCAATGTCGGCCGCAACAATTTCGACGAGCTGCGTCTGGAATATTTTCGGGACTCGACGGTCGCGCTCGAGGCGTTCAAGGGCGATCAGGTCGATTGGCGCACCGAAAACAGCGCCAAGAACTGGGCGACGGCCTACGACTTTCCGGCCGTCAACGACAAGCGCGTGCTGCTCGAAGAGTTTCCAAACCGCAGTTCCGGAATCATGCAGGCGTTCGCCATGAATATCCGGCGTGACCAGTTCAAGGATCCGCGGGTGCGTCGCGCGCTGAATTTTGCGTTCGATTTCGAGGAAATGAACAAGCAGATATTCTTCGGTCAGTACAAGCGTATCAGCAGCTATTTCGATGGCACTGAGCTGGCTTCAAGCGGCCTGCCGCAAGGCAGGGAACTGGAAATTCTGGAAGCCGTCCGCGCGGAGGTGCCGCCCGAACTATTCACGAAGCCCTATACCAATCCGGTCGGCGGCAGTCCCGAGGCGGTTCGCGAAAATCTCCGCGAGGCGGTGCGGCTGATGAAGGAGGCCGGCTATGAGGTGCGCGAGCGCAAGCTGGTCGACAGCAAGACGGGCGCGCAGTTCACACTCGAACTGCTCGGTGCGGATCCGAGCTTCGAGCGCGTCATGCTGTTCTTCAAGCCTTCTCTGGAGCGGCTTGGTATTGCCGTCAGCGTGCGGACGATCGATCCGACGCAATATGAAAACCGGCTTCGCAGCTGGGATTTCGATGTGGTCGTCTCGTCGTGGGGGCAATCCTTGTCACCCGGAAATGAACAGCGCGAATATTGGGGATCGCAGGCGGCGGGCATGGCGGGTTCGCGCAATGTCATCGGCATCAAGAACCCGGCGATCGACAAATTGATCGAGCGGTTGATCTTCGCCAAGGGTCGAGATGACCTGATTGCCGCGACCAGGGCGCTCGACCGCGTGCTGCTGTGGAACCACTATGTCGTGCCGCAGTGGAATTACCCCAAGGTCCGCACCGCGCGTTGGGATCGCTTTGGCCGGCCGTCCGAATTGCCGAAATACGGCCAGTCGGGTTTCCCGGCGCTGTGGTGGTTCGACGCCGACAAGGCGGCGCGGAACGGAAAACGGTCTTGAAGGATATCCCGCGCATGGCGCAATTCTCTCGCCGGCACGTGCTCGGTCTTGGTGTCGGCGCGCTGGCGGCTGCGCGCCTTGCTCCAGCGCTCGCCGACAATGGCGGCAAACAGCTCCACGGCCTTTCGGCATTCGGCGAACTGAAGTACTCCGCCGACTTCCCGAACCTCTCCTACGTCAATCCGGGCGCGCCGAAAGGCGGCATGTTTTCGCCAACTCGTCGGCTCAGGCGGCTCGACCTTCAATTCGCTCAACGGCTTTATCGTCAAGGGCGACAGGGCGAACGGGATGGAGCTCACTTTCGCCTCGCTGATGGCGCGGGCGTTCGACGAGCCGGACGCGGTCTATCTTCTGGCGGCGGATGAATTGACCGTTTCGCCCGACGGGCTGGTGTTCCGTTTCCGGCTGCGGCCGGGCATCACCTTCCACGACGGCAGCGAGATCACCGCATCCGACGTCGCGTTCTCGCTGACGACGCTGAAGAGCAAGGGGCATCCGGCCTACTCGTCCGTGCTGCGCGATCTCACTGAGGCTACGGTCGAAGACAAGCGGACGGTCCAGTTGCGCTTTCAGCCCACGCGCGGTCTCGACGTGCCGGCGCTTGCGGCGGCGATGCCGATCTTTTCCGAGAAGTATTATTCGACGCGGCCGTTCGACGAGACCTCGCTCGAAGCGCCGCTCGGCTCGGGCCCCTATCGCGTCGCGCGCTTCGAGCAGGGCCGCTACGTCGCAGTTCGAACGCGTGAAGAACTGGTGGGGCGAGAACCTTCCGGTCTGCCGCGGCCTGTACAATTTCGATACGCTGCGGGACGAATACTATCGGGACCGCGAGGCCGGCTTCGAGGCCTTCACCGGCCGCAATTACCTGTTCCGCGAGGAGTTCACCTCGCGCGTCTGGGCGACGCGCTACGATTTTCCCGCAATCCGCGACGGCCGCGTCAAGCGGGAGGTCATTCCGGATGAGCGGCCCTCCGGCGCGCAAGGCTGGCTGATCAACACAAGGCGGGACAAATTCAAGGACAGGCGCGTTCGCGAGGCTTTGACGATCGCCTTCGACTTCGAATGGACCAACAAGAACCTGATGTACGGTTCCTATCAGCGCACGCATTCGGTGTTCCAGAATTCCGAGATGATGGCGCGCGGTGAGCCGTCGCCGGACGAAATCGCGCTGCTGGAGCCGTTCCGCGACCGCCTGTTGCCGGAAGTGTTCGGGCCGGCATGGGTCCCGCCGGAGAGCGACGGGTCCGGGCAGGATCGCAAGCTGCTGCGCAGCGCCGGCGAGTTGCTCAACGCCGCCGGCTGGACGGTCAAGGAAGGCCGCCGGTCAAATGCCAAGGGCGAACAGCTGACTGCGGAATTCCTGCTGACCGAGCGTTCGTTCGAGCCGCATCACCAGACCTTCATCAAGAACCTCAAGGTGCTCGGCATCGACGCCAACATTCGCCTCGTCGATCCCGCACAGGCCGAGGAGCGGCAGAAGGACTTCGACTTCGACATCGCGATCGCGCGCTTCATCTTTCCGCAAATCCCCGGCAGCTCGCTGCGAAACTATTTCTCGAGCGAATCAGCCAGGACCAAGGGCTCCAACAATCTTGCCGGGATATCGGACCCGGTCGTCGATGCGCTCGTCGACAAGGCGGTTGCCGCGCAGACGCAAGGCGCCCTCGACAATACCTGCCGCGCGCTCGACCGCGTGCTGCGTTCCGGCCGCTACTGGATTCCGCACTGGAACAAGGCCTCGCACTGGATCGCCTATTGGGACCAGTTCGGTTTTCCGCCGACCAAGCCCCGCTATGCGCGCGGCGCGCCGGATACCTGGTGGTTTGACCAGGCCAGGGCCGCCAAACTCGATCAGGCGAAATAGCCCATGAGCGCCTATATCGCCCGCCGCATTCTGCTGATGATCCCGACATTGCTCGGCATCCTGTTCGTTTCGTTCATCGTCGTGCAGTTCGCGCCCGGAGGACCGGTCGAGCGCGTCATCGCGCAGCTCTCGGGTGCGGATACCGGCGCGGCCTCGCGCGTATCGGGCTCCTCCGGCGGGGACTTCGGCGCGCGGCCGCAGACCGGCGCCTCCGCCGATGCGGTCAGTTCGAAATACCGCGGCGCGCAGGGGCTCGATCCGGAATTCATCAAGAAGCTCGAGACGCAATTCGGATTCGACAAGCCGGCGCCGGAGCGTTTCGCGCTGATGGTGTGGAATTTCGCGCGCTTCGATTTCGGCAAGAGCTATTTCCGCGACGTCAGCGTGATCCAGCTGATCAAGGAGAAGCTGCCGGTCTCGATGTCGCTCGGCATCTGGATGACGCTTCTGACCTACCTGATCTCGATCCCGCTCGGAATCCGCAAGGCGGTGCAGGACGGATCAAGGTTCGATACCTGGACCTCGGCGGTGATCATCATAGGCTTTGCGATCCCGGGCTTTTTGTTTGCGATCCTGCTGATCATCCTGTTCGCCGGAGGCTCGTTCTTCAACATGTTTCCGTTGCGCGGGCTGACTTCGGACGGCTGGGCGCAATTCCCCTGGTACTGGAAAATCATCGACTATTTCTGGCACCTCACGCTGCCGCTGATTTCGATGGCGCTCGGCGCCTTCGCCACCATGACGCTGCTGACCAAGAACTCGTTCCTCGACGAAATTCGCAAGCAGTACGTGATGACCGCGCGCGCCAAGGGCTGCAGCGAGCGTCAGGTGCTGTACAATCATGTCTTCCGCAACGCGATGCTGATCGTGATCGCGGGCTTCCCCGGCGCCTTCATTCACGCCTTCTTCTCCGGCTCGCTGCTGATCGAAACCATCTTCTCGCTCGATGGTCTCGGCCTGCTCGGGTTCGAGAGCGTGCTGAACCGCGATTACCCCGTGGTATTCGGAACGCTGTTTATCTTCTCGCTGGTCGGCCTCGTGATCAACCTCGTCTCCGATCTCGCCTATATGTGGATCGATCCGCGAATCGATTTCGAGGCGCGTGAGGTCTGATGACGATCACCGCACCCCAGCCGATCGAGACCTCGACGCAGGCACCGCTGGGCGAGGCCGCGCCGGTCACGCGTCATCGCTTTGCGCCGTCGCCGCTTAACCGCCGCCGCTGGCAGAATTTCAAGGCGAACCGCCGCGGCTATTGGTCGTTCTGGATCTTCATGGTCCTGTTCTTCGTCTCACTGTTCGCCGAACTGATCGCCAACGACCGCCCGTTCCTGATCAAGTATGACGGCCATCTCTACTGGCCCGCTTTCGTCAGCTATTCCGAGACCACCTTCGGCGGCGACTTCGAGACCGCGGCCGACTATCGCGACCCGTTTTTGCAGAAACAGATCGCAGCCAAGGGCGGCACCATCATCTGGCCACTGATCCGTTATTCGTACTCCACGCACAACCTCGATTTGCCGACGCCGGCGCCGTCGCCGCCGACCTGGATGCTGACGGAAGCGCAGTGCAAGGAGGTGGTGCAGAAGAAAAGTCTCAAGAGCTGCCGCGATCTCGAATACAACTGGCTCGGCACCGACGATCAGGGCCGCGACGTGGTCGCGCGGCTGATCTATGGCTTTCGCATCTCGGTGTTGTTCGGACTGACGTTGACGATCGTTTCGTCGATCATCGGCATCGCGGCTGGCGGCGTGCAGGGCTATTTCGGCGGCTGGGTCGATCTGATCTTCCAGCGCTTCATCGAGATCTGGAACGCGATTCCCTCGCTTTATCTGCTGCTGATCATATCGGCGGTGCTGCCGCCGGGGTTCTTCGTGCTGCTCGGCATTCTCCTGCTTTTCTCCTGGGTGTCGCTGGTGGGCCTGGTGCGCGCCGAGTTCTTGCGCGGACGGAATTTCGAATATATCCAGGCGGCGAGGGCGCTCGGCGTTTCCAACGGCGTCATCATGTTCCGCCATCTGCTGCCGAACGCGATGGTGGCGACCATGACGTTCCTGCCGTTCATCGTGTCGTCCTCGGTGATGACGCTGACGGCGCTGGATTTCCTCGGGTTCGGCCTGCCGCCCGGTTCGCCGTCGCTGGGTGAATTGCTGGCGCAGGCAAAATCCAACGTGCAGGCGCCGTGGCTCGGTCTGGCCGGCTTCTTCTCGGTCGCGATCATGCTGTCGCTGCTGATCTTCATCGGCGAAGCCGCGCGCGACGCCTTCGATCCGCGCAAGACGTTCAGGTAGGGCCGGCGCATGGACGCCATCAACCAGCCCCTGCTCGATGTCCGCGACCTCTCGGTGGCGTTCGGCAGCACGCTCGCGGTCGATCGCGTCTCGTTTTCGATCAAGCGCGGCGAATGCGTGGCGCTGGTCGGCGAGTCCGGCTCCGGAAAATCCGTCAGCGCGTTGTCGATCCTGAAGCTGCTGCCGTATCCCAGCGCCTCGCATCCCTCCGGCCAGATCCGCTTCCGCGGCCGTGAGCTGTTGAGCGCAGCCGAAAACGAGATGCGCGAGATCCGCGGCAACGACATCTCGATCATCTTCCAGGAGCCGATGACTTCGCTCAATCCGCTGCACACGATCGAGGCGCAGATCGGCGAGATTCTTCTCCTGCACAGCGGCATCAGCGGGCAGGCGGCGCGGGCGCGTACGCTGGAACTCTTGACGCAGGTCGGCATTCCCGATCCCGAAACCAGGCTGAAGAGCTATCCGCATCAATTGTCCGGCGGCCAGCGCCAGCGCGTCATGATCGCGATGGCGCTCGCCAACGAGCCGGATCTTTTGATCGCGGACGAGCCGACCACCGCGCTCGACGTCACGGTGCAGGCCCAGATCCTGGCGCTGCTCGCCGACATCCGGCCGCGGCTCGGCATGAGCATGCTGTTCATCACCCACGACCTCGGCATCGTCCGCCGCATCGCCGACGTCGTCTGCGTGATGAATTCGGGCAAGATCGTCGAGCAGGGGCCGGTCGAGGAAGTGTTCACCGCGCCGAAGCACGCCTATACCCGAGCGCTGCTCGCGGCCGAGCCGAAGCCCGATCCGGCGCCGCCGCGGCCCAACGAGCCGGTGGTGATGTCGACCGACAATCTCAAGGTCTGGTTTCCGATCAAGCGCGGGCTGTTGCGAAAGACCGTCGGCCACATCAAGGCGGTGGATGGCGTCAGCATCGCGGTCCGCAAGGGCGAGACGCTCGGCGTCGTCGGCGAATCCGGCTCCGGCAAGACCACGCTGGGGCTGGCGCTGCTCCGGCTGATTTCCTCCGACGGGCCGATCGTGTTCCTCGGCAAGAAACATCCAGGGCCTGCGTTTCAAGGACATGCTGCCGTTCCGCCGCGACATGCAGATCGTGTTTCAGGACCCGTTCGGCGCGCTGAGCCCGCGCATGTCGGTCGGCGATATCGTCGCCGAAGGCTTGACCGTGCATCAGAAGTCGCTGTCGTACGAGGAGCGCGAGGCGCGCGTCGTCAAGGCGCTGCAGGACGTCGGTCTCGATCCGGCGACGCGTTTCCGCTATCCGCACGAATTCTCCGGCGGCCAGCGCCAGCGCATCTCGATCGCGCGCGCGGTGGTGCTGGAGCCGAATTTCGTCGTGCTGGACGAGCCGACCAGCGCGCTCGACATGCTGTTCCAGGCGCAAATGGTCGATCTGTTGCGCGAACTGCAGCGCAAGCGCGATCTGACGTACATGTTCATCTCGCACGATCTGCGGGTGGTCGCCTCGCTGGCGAGCCATCTGATCGTGATGCGTCACGGCAAGGTGGTGGAGGAGGGCCCGGCTGCCGAGCTCTTCAAGAACCCGAAGAGCGATTATACGCGGGCGTTGTTCGCCGCGGCGTTCCGCATCGAGGCGGTACCGGATGCAGTAACGGCCGTCACACGCACAGCCGTCATCCCCGCGAAGGCGGGGGATCCAGTACGCCGCGGCTTATCGATTCCATCGACGAACGTCTCTGGAATACTGGCTCTCCCGCCTTCGCGGGTGATGACAGTGGAGAATGTGACTATAACCGCTTCATCGCCGTTACTTCGCTTCCAGCCGCCTTGATCCGCGCCATCGCTTCGCGCGTGTTTTCGATCACCGTCGCCATGTGATGCGCGTTGGCATGCACCATGGTCTCGGCATCGCGCACGATCGCGACGTGTCCCTTCCAGAACACCAGATCGCCGCGTTGCAGCTTCTTCATCTCCGCCGCGTCAAGCGCCCGCCCCAAGCCATCCTGCTGCATGTCGCTGTCGCGCGGGCATCCGGTGCCGGCGGCGTTGAGCGAAACCTGGACCAGGCCGGAGCAATCGATGCCGAGCGAGCTCTTGCCGCCCCAGAGATAGGGCGTGCCGATGAAGCGTTCGGCGACCGCGACGAAATCCTTTTCCATCGCATCGAGGCTGCCGACATGACGTCGCGGCAGATACCAGCCTTCGCTCGTGACGGCGAACGCGCCGTCTTCACGGGCGACCGTGACGCGCGCACCCATCGGCAGCGTCTCGACCGGCGGCAGCTTGATCGAGGGGCCGGGGAAGGCGAACGTCCGCAGCGCCGTGATCTTGTGCGTCGGCGCCGCCGCGGGCCGGGCCAGCGCGGCATCCGGGAGCCAGCCGACATAGCCGTCGCCGTTCAATTGGCCCCAGGCAAGGCCCTCGCTGTCACGCTCGTAGATCGTGACGCGCTCGCCCTTCAGCGCCTGCGTCGCCAGCATCGCATCGGCGGTAGGCCCCTCGCGCAGCGGCGCGATGGCGTCGTGCACGCAAAATTCCTCGCCGGTCGACAAAACGCGCGGCCTTCACCTTGCCTTCGAGATATTTGGCGGCGAGGTCCGGCCGTGCCGGCGTCAGGCGCGGATCATCCATAGCGTTCGCTCAGCAGCTTGTAGATCGCGCGCGCGGCCTGGCATTCGCCGCCCTCGGGGCGCGCGGGTTTTGCGGAAGGCGTCCAGCCGTAGATATCGACATGCAGCCAGCTCTTGGCGTCCGTGACGAAGCGCTGCAGGAACAGCGCGCAGGTGATCGAGCCGGCAAAGCCGCCGGATGGCGCGTTGTTGATGTCGGCGACCTTGGAATCCAGCCAGGAATCATAGGGCGGCCACAGCGGCATGCGCCACAGCGGATCGTTCTCCTCCCTGCGCGTTGATGGCGACGGCCTCGGCCAGCGCCTCATCATTGGTGTAGAAGGGCGGCAGATCCGGTCCCAGCGCCACCCGCGCCGCGCCCGTCAGGGTGCCGAGGTCGACCAGCAGGTCCGGCTTCTCTTCGTCTGCCAGCGCCAGCGCATCGGCCAGCACCAGCCGCCCTTCGGCGTCGGTGTTGCCGATCTCCACCGTCGGTCCCTTGCGCGACTTGAAGATGTCGAGCGGGCGGAAGGCGTTGCCGGCCACCGCGTTCTCGACCGCCGGGATCAGCACGCGCAGCCGGACTTTCAGCCCGGCATCCATCACCATCTGTGCCAGCGCCAGCACGTTGGCAGCGCCGCCCATGTCCTTTTTCATGATCAGCATGCCGCTGGACGGTTTCAGATCGAGGCCGCCGGTGTCGAAGCAGACGCCCTTGCCGACCAGCGTCACTTTGGGGTGCGAAGGATCGCCCCAGCTCAGATCGATCAGGCGCGGGGCGCGCGTCGAGGCCATGCCGACGGCGTAGATCAGCGGAAAGTTCTGCTTCAGGAGTTCGTCGCCGACGATGCAGTTGAACGTCGCGCCATACCGCGTCGCCAGCGCCTGCGCCGCCTGCGCCAGTTCTTCCGGGCCCATATCGTTCGAGGGCGTATTGATCAGGTCGCGCGCCAGTGCCGCCGCCTCCGCCATCCGCGCGATATCGGCGACATCGATGCCCTCGGGCGGCACCAGGCGGACGTCGGGCGCATCGTTCTTGCGGTAACGGCCGAAGCGATATGTCCCCAGGGCAAACGCCAGCGTCGCCAGCCGAAGGTCATGCGGGGCATTGGCGAAGCGATAGACGCCTGATGGCAGCAGGCCGGGCAGGGCGCCCGGCCGGAACAGGTCGCGGGATTTGCCGCTCTCGTCCTCGAGGCCGAAAACCACCTGCGCGATCTTGCCGTCGGAGGCGGGCAGCGTCAGGCATTTGCCGGGCTTGGCGGTGAAGTCGTTGGCCGCCGCGAACTGCCGGGACTGTTCGGGAAGCTCCTTCGCGATCCCGGCCCATGTCGTCCTGGTGGCGAAAAGGATCGGAATGGCAGCGGCGTCGGGGACGGTCTCGAACGGGGATGGCATGCGGGTCTCGTGCGAAGGGACGGGCGGGTGATGCGGCAGGCATAGCACGGCCAATTAACCGGCCGTTAGGGTTAACAGTCTATTGCTGGCGCGGCTGCATTCGTCAGCCTTTCCCGCGAGTTGAAGTGCCATGCGTCGACAGTCCAGCCACGCCGGATTCCGGTTCCTCTGCTCCGCGGCCGTGACGGCGATTCTCGCCGCCGGGCTTGGCGGCTGCCAGACCATGTCCGACGTCACGGGGTCGCTGACCTCGTCGTCCTCGAAGGCGCAGGCCGCTCCCGACGATCCGCAACGCGCGGCCGAGGTGTATGGCGAGCGATATCGCGCCAACCCCAAGGATGCAGAGGCAGCACTGGCTTACGGCCAGGCGCTCCGCTCCACCGGCCAGCGGGCGCAGGCCGCCGCCGTGCTCGAACAGGCCACCATCGCCCACCCCGCGAACAAGGCGCTGCTTGCCGCCTACGGCCGCGCGCTCGCCGACAACGGCAACTCGCAGGCCGCCTTCGACGTGCTCAGCCGCGCCCATACGCCCGCCAATCCCGACTGGCGCATTCTTTCAGTTCAGGGCACCACGCTCGACAAGATGGGCAAGCACGACGAGGCCCGCCGCTATTACGCCAGCGCGTTGAAGATCGTGCCGGAAGAGCCCTCGGTGCTGTCCAATCTCGGCCTGTCCTACATGCTGACGCGGGAATTGCCGCAGTCGGAGGAAACGCTGCGGCGCGCCTATTCCAATCCCCGTGCCGACGGTCGGGTGCGCCAGAACCTGGCGCTGGTGGTCGGCCTGCAGGGCCGCTTCGGCGAAGCCGAGACCATCGCCAAGGGCGATCTGCCCGCCGACGAGGCGGCCGCCAATGTGGCGTACTTGCGGGAAATGCTGAGCCGCAAGGACAAGGACAATTCGCGTCCCCCGGGCGGCAAGGCGACCGTCCCGGTCGCCGCCCTCAACCGGCCCGACTAGGCGCACTGCTATTTCCTGAGAGCAATCCGTATATCAAAACGGGGCGCTGGCTGCGCCGCCCCGTTTTGCGCTGGGCGATGCGGATGTAAGCCGCCGCAAACTCGCCGTCGTCCCGGGCTTGACCTCAGATGCGCAATTGCGCATCGGGACCCATACGCCGCGGCCGTCGTTGTTGGAAAGCAGAGATCACGACCAGCGAGCAAATCACTTCCGCCGGTGGGTATGGGTCCCCCGATGCGCAATTGGCATCTGAGGTCAAGCCCGGGACGACGGGTGGGGTTTTTACCGGCTCCGCGTCACCAAATCACCTCACCCCGCCTTGCCTAGATGCTCCAGCGTATCTTCGGCGCAAGGCCGAAACCGGTTCTCCGAAAGACCGTGATCTAATGCATCATCTGGACCTTGATGTAGGTTGGTCCGAGAATGACGATGAACAGACAAGGCAGGAAGAACAGGATCATCGGCACGGTCAGCTTCGGCGGCAGCGAGGCCGCCTTCTTCTCGGCCTCGGTCATCCGCATGTCGCGGTTTTCCTGCGCCATCACGCGCAGGCTCTGGCCGAGCGGGGTGCCGTAGCGCTCCGACTGCATCAGCGCCAGGCAGACCGATTTCACGCCGTCGAGGCCGGTGCGCTTGGCGAGGTTCTCGTAGGCATTCTTGCGATCCTGCAGATAGGACAATTCCGCCGTGGTCAGCGCGAATTCCTCCGACAGCGCGATCGACTGGCCGGTGATTTCGGTCGAGACCTTGCGGAAGGCGACCTCCACCGACATGCCGGACTCGATGCAGATCAGCAGCAGGTCCAGCGCATCGGGAAACGCGCGCTTGATCTGGAGCTGGCGCTTGCTGATGGCGTTCTTCAGGAACAGCATCGGGGCCTGCAGCCCGAGATAGGCGGCGCCGATGCAGATGCCGAGCTTGACCGTCAGCGACTTGTCCATTTGTATGATCACGAACACGTAGAGTAGTGTGCCGATAAACAGCACGACCGGCGTAACCGCACGGGCGAACAGGAACGTGACGTAGGGGGCGTGGCCGCGGTAGCCGGCCATGATCAGCTTGTCGCGGGCCGCCTCCTGCGCCAGCCATTTGGTCAGGTTGAGATCTTCCACCACCTTGGAAACGAGCTGCTTCGGACTTTGCCGCAGCGACACCTTTTCCGATTTGACGAGGCGTTCGCGCTCGCGCTGCCGGAGCCGTTCGCGCTCGCTGGCAACCGCCTTCATGCGCTTGGCGAGGCCTTCACCGGCAAACAGCGGCATGATCAGGGTGTACGCGGTCGCGCTCGCCGCGATCGCGGCCAGCAGCATGGTCATGAACCGCGCGTCGTGCATCTTGGTGATCATAAAATCAATCATGGCTGCACCGTCAGAAGTCGAAGTTGATCATTTTTTTCATCACCATGATGCCGATCCCCATCCAGCCGAGGCAGCACACCAGCATGAACTGGCCGATTTGCTCGGTCCAGAGCAGCGCGATGTAGTCGGGCGTCGAGAGCCAGACCAGCAGCATCACGGCCGGCGGCAGCGCGCCGATGATGCTCGCCGAGGCCTTGGCTTCCGTCGACATCGCCTGAATCTTTTCGCCCATCTTCTTGCGGTCGCGCAGCACCTTGGAGAGGTTGCCGAGCGCTTCCGAAAGGTTGCCGCCCGACTTCTGCTGGATCGCGACCACGATGCCGAAGAAGTTGGCCTCCGGCAGCGGCATCCGCTCAAAGAGCCGCGCGCAGGCTTCGCCGAGCGGCATGCCGATGGTTTGGGTTTCGATGATCGCGCTGAACTCGCTGCGGAGCGGTTCGGGCGCATCCGCCGCCACCACCTTGATCGATTCGAACAGCGGCAGTCCGGCCTTGATGCCGCGCACGATGACGTCGACGGCGTCGGGCAGCGCCTTCAGGAAGGCCTTCTCGCGCCGCTTCTTGAGGAAGTTCAGCGCCCAGCGCGGCAGGCCGAGGCCGGCGGCGAAAGCCATCACGACGGCGCCCAGCGGGCTGCCGCCTACCACGAAGGCAAGAACGCCACCGACCGCGCCGGAAATGCCGGACACGATCCAGAATTTCTGGGTGGTCCAGGTCCCCAGGCCGGCCTGGGCGAGCCGCAGGCCGAGCGGGACGGACTTTTCTTTCTTGCGCCGGGCGTCGAGTTCCTTCAGCGAGCCCTCGACCTGCTCGCGGCGCGAGCGCTGGGTCTTTTCGGCCTGGCGCGCCGGCGCGTCGGGCCGCGCGATCGAGGCGCGGCGGGATTCGGCCTTCCGCTCGCCCGACAGCGACGGATAGATGAATACCCAGGCCAGGCCGCCAAGGGCGGTGGCGGCGAGAAACGCCAGCGCGAGCGTCTGTATGGTCATGGCCTCCTCACGTATTCTCGATGACTTCGGCGGCGTCGAGCGCGGCCGCAAGCCGCTTCTCTTCGCCGTAATATCGCGCCCGTTCCCAGAACCGCGGCCGGCCGATGCCGGTCGAGCGGTGCCGCCCGATGATCTTGCCGTTGGCGTCTTCGCCGACCATGTCGTACAGGAACACGTCCTGGGTGATGATGGTGTCGCCTTCCATGCCCATCACCTCGGTGATGTGGGTGATGCGGCGCGAGCCGTCACGAAGGCGCGCGGCCTGCACGATGACGTCGATCGAGGCGCAGATCATCTCGCGGATGGTGCGCGAGGGCAGCGAGAAGCCGCCCATGGTGATCATGGATTCGCAGCGTGACAAGGCTTCGCGCGGATTGTTGGCGTGCAGCGTTCCCATCGAGCCGTCGTGGCCGGTATTCATCGCCTGCAGCAGGTCGAATGCCTCGGGTCCGCGGACTTCGCCGACGATGATGCGTTCGGGGCGCATACGCAGGCAGTTGCGCACCAGTTCGCGCATCGTGACCTGGCCTTCGCCTTCGATGTTGGGCGGCCGGGTTTCCAGCCGCACCACGTGAGGCTGCTGCAACTGAAGTTCGGCGGCGTCTTCGCAGGTGATGACGCGCTCGTCTTCCTCGATGAACTGGGTCAGGCAGTTCAACAGCGTAGTCTTGCCGGAGCCGGTACCGCCGGAGATCAGCACGTTGCAGCGGACCCGGCCGATGATCTGCAGGATTTGCGCGCCTTCCGGCGAGATCGCGCCGAACTTGACCAGCTGGTCGAGCGTCAGCTTGTCCTTCCTGAACTTACGAATGGTGAGGCAAGGCCCGTCGATCGCCAGCGGCGGCACGATGGCGTTGACGCGGGAGCCGTCGGCGAGACGGGCGTCGCAGATCGGCGAGGATTCGTCGACGCGCCGGCCGACCTGGCTGACGATGCGCTGGCAGATGTTGAGCAGCTGCTGGTTGTCGCGGAAGCGGATGCCGGTCTTCTGGATCTTGCCGGCGACTTCGATGAACACCGTGCCGGCGCCGTTGACCATGATGTCGGCGATGTCGTCGCGCGACAACAGCGGCTCCAGCGGACCGTAGCCGAGCACGTCGTTGCAGATGTCGTCGAGCAGTTCCTCCTGCTCGGCGATCGACATCACGATGTTCTTGATCGCGATGATCTCGTTGACGATGTCGCGGATTTCCTCGCGCGCCGACTCGCCGTCGAGCTTGGCGAGCTGGGCAAGGTCGATCGCTTCGATCAGGGCGCCGAAGATGGTCGCCTTGACCTGGTAATAATTGTCGGAGCGCCGCGCCTCCGTGGAGGGGGCAGGCGGCGCCTTCGCTGGCGCGATCGGCGGCGAGGCCACGGCCGGCGCCGCCGTTTCGCGCGGTACTACCGCGGCGCTGGAGGCCGGCTCCGGCGCCTGAATGGCGGGCTTCACCCGCGTATCGCTATCACTACGCTTACCGAACACGATGGTACTCCACGCGGACGCCTTACTTCTTGGCCCGCAACTTTTCGATTAAAGGCGACAGCAACGAACTCTTCGGCTTCTTGGTTTCGCCGCGGCCGGTGAGCCGTTGCGCGATCTGCAGGAACGTCTCGGTGGTCTTGTGGGTAGCGGCGATCTCCGCGATCATCTGGCCGTTGTTGGCGGCCGAACCGAAGATTTGCGGATCGAACGGGATCGTGGCGATCGGGGGATTTTCGATCGCCTTGGCGAACTCGGCGGCGGGAATCTCCGGACGCTTCGGGACGCCGACCTGGTTGAGGCAATAGAGCGGGGCGCGGTCGTTCGGCCGCGACGTCTTCAGCAAGTCGAAGATGTTCTTGGTGTTGCGCAGGTTGGCGAGATCGGGCGCCGCGACGATCAGGATGTCGTCGGCCGCGATCAGCGCGCGCTTGGTCCAGCCCGTCCATTGATGGGGCACGTCGAGCACGATGCAGGGCATGGTGGTGCGAAGCGTGTCGAAGATCGAATCGAACGCTTCCTCGCCGAAATCGTAGACGCGGTCGAGCGTCGCCGGCGCCGCCAGCAGGCTGAGATGGTCGGTGCATTTCGACAGCAGGCGGTCGAGGAACGCGGTATCGATGCGGTCGGGCGAGAACACTGCGTCCGCGATGCCCTGCGGCGGGTCCTGGTTGTAGTCGAGCCCGGCGGTGCCGAAGGCGAGGTCGAGATCGGCGACCACGGAGTCCAGCGCGAGGTCGCGCGCGATCGCCCAGGCGACGTTGTGGGCGACCGTGGATGCGCCGACGCCGCCCTTGGCGCCGACGATGGCGATGATGCGGCCGACGGCCTTGGCTTCCGGCGCCGAGAACAGGTTGCAGACCGAGCGCACGACATCGATGGCGGTGACCGGGGCGATGACGTAGTCGCTGACGCCGCGGCGCACCAGCTCGCGATACAGCATGACGTCGTTGATCTTGCCGATCACGATCACGCGGGTTCCGGCGTCGCAGACGGTGGCGAGCTGGTCGAGACCGAGCAGAATGTCGTGGCGGCCTTCGGTCTCCAGGATGATGACGTTCGGGGTCGGGGCCGAACGGTAGGCCTCGACGGCGGCGGCCATGCCGCCCATCTGGATCTTGAGGTGAGCCTTGCCGAGGCGGCGGTCTTCGCCCGCCGACTGCACGGCAGCCGCGGTTTCCACCGTCTCGCAGAAGGCCTGCACCGACACCCGGGGTGCCGGTGCGATGTGGTCCTCGGTGGACGCTGCTCCGCCTTCTGGCGGCTGCTCTGTATCTTGGCGCGAGTAAGTGATCATTTGCCGGTATCGCTGAGTTTGGCCTTGTCGGCCTCGGGATAGATGGTCGTGGTCGAGGTACCCTTGCGGTATTTCTCGAAGGCTGCATGGCGGCGCGGTGCCCAGGCCGCGGTTTCGGGACGCGGCTGCACGAGATCCGACGGATTGTCGACCATCGCGGCCAGATTGCGCTGATTGGAACAGCCGAAATTGTAATACGACTTGTTCTCGAAATAGCTCTTGTTGTTGACCGACGGACCGAGATCCTCCGGCCACAGCCCGCACGGGCCGGCTACCGCCGAAATCTTCGGATAGTTGAGGCGGATCGCGGCCATATGCCTGGGGTCTTCGGGACGGTACTGGCGGACGTTGGCGGCGCGCGGCGGCACGCCGACGGCGGCCAGCGTCGCCTTGATCTCGCGCAACGATTCTTCGGCCGCCCGGGCGTTCGGCGTGCTGACCGGCACGTCGATGCTGATGGCGCCGGTGCCTTCGCGCATCCAGGTCTGGCCCAGATACATCACGTCGGCGCGCTGGGCGGCGGAAAGGCCGCCGCGTCCGCGGCCGACGAAAACCACGATCGAGCGGTCGGCTTCCTGGATCGCGATCGGATGCCGCAGGCGAACGTCGTTGGGCACGTCCGCCTGCATCACCAGGTCGTTGGTGGTGGTCTTGCAGGCGCCGAGCGCCACGGATATGCCGATCAGTGCTCCCGCCACGCAAAGCGCGCGCCTGGGATCGGCCGACTTGTTTGATTTGATACTCGATGCCATCGTCCCGCCTCAGTCCGTAATAAAGCCGTAGGTGCCGCGATAATTCCGTGCCTTCTCGACGCGGCCCGGAACGCCGTAGATGCGATTGACGCTGCCGAGCAGGTCGGCCTGCGGGTCCGAGGAGGCGGCAAAGCCGTCATCGGGCCGTGACAGGTCCTTCTGCGCCACTGCGCGCACGATATAAGGCGTGACCAGAACCATCAGTTCGCTCTGGTTGTTGACGTAGTCGCGGCTGCGGAACAGCGTGCCGAGAACCGGTACTTGCGACAGACCGGGGAGGCCGTTGATGGCCTGCTTGGTCTGCTCCTGGATCAGCCCGGCCATCGCCATCGCACCGCCGGACGGAATTTCCAGCGTCGTCTCGGCGCGGCGGGTCTTGATCGAGGGGATCGTCGTTCCACCGGAGCCGCCCTGCAAAGCGTTTTCGGTCGAGATTTCCGACACTTCGGTCATCACCCGAAGGCTGATCCGTCCCTCCGTCAGCACGACCGGCGTAAAGTTGAGCGAGATGCCGAATTTCTTGAAGCTGACGGTCTGGACGCATTGTCCGAGGCCACCTGACGATGTCGTTTGGCAGGTCACGCCGGTTGGAATTGGAAACTCGCCGCCGGAGATAAAGGTTGCGGACTTGCCGGAAATGGCCGTCAGGTTGGGCTCGGCAAGGGTCCGCACCACGCCGGCGCTTTCCATCGCGCGCAGCGTCGCCTGCACGGATGGCATCGCGCCGAAAGTCCCGGCAAGGGCGTTGCCGGGAACGAGCGGCCCACTGTTCGCGGTGAACGGGTTGTTGTTTCTGAAATTAACAACGGATGTGCCGTAGGTCAGGTTGGCGCTGAGATCGATGCCCAGCTGTTTGATGATCGAGCGCTGCACTTCAGCGAGCGTGACTTTCAACATCACCTGGTCGCGGCCGCGGACGGCGATCGAATTGACGACCTTGGCGTCACCACCGACAAGGCGGGCGGCGATATCGGCGGCCTGCTGCGCCTCGATCGGGCTCGCCGCGCTGCCGCTCAATACGACGCCGTCGCCGACGCCCTCGATCGAGATGTCCGAATTCGGCAGCGATTGCTTCAGCGCGGCGCGGATGCCGTTGAGGTCGCGCTTGACGGCGATGTCGTAGGCCGCGATCTGGGCGCCCGTTGAATCGAAGAAAATGATGTTGGTCTGGCCGATCGCCGCACCGATGATGTAGGCGCGCTGGGTCGAGCGGACCACGGCGTTGGCGACCTTGGGGTCGGCGACCAGCACGTCCTTGATCTCCCGCGGCAGGTCGATCACGAACGATTTGCCGATCCCGAGCGAAACGAACCGCGCATTCATCTGTCCGTCGGTGGTGGCCGGAACGGCGGTGCGATAGTCGCTCGCCATCACCGGCGTCAGCGCCGGATTGAGCGTGAGCGCCGCCACTGCGGAAAACGACAGGGCGCGGACGACGAACGTTCGCATCATCGGCTGAATATCCCTGCACTTCATGTCGTGCATCCTTCTCACTTCTGCATCGTTTGCTGGCTGGCAACGCCGTAACGGATGACGTTGAGGCTCTCGCCGCGCTTGTCGGTCAGCTCCAGCGGCTTCTCGTCGCCTTTGATGTCGGCGATGCTGCGCAGCGCCAGAGACAGCGCGCCGCTCTGGCGGGAGCGCGCGAGCGTCTCGGTTTGCTCCGGCTTCAGCTCGAGCGTAACCGTTCGGCCGACCAATGCGCTCGAGCCTTCTTTTTCCTTCGGCGCCTGGTCGATCGCGAGCACGCGGATATTGGTGAGGATGACTTCCGAGACGGCGACGTCGGCGCCCTTGCCGTCGGGGTTCTTGTCGCGCTTGGTCAGGAGCACGTCGACACGGTCGTTCGGCAGGATGAAGCCGCCGGCGCCGGTCTCCGGCGAAATTTCGGTGGAAACCGCCCGGTAGCCCTGGGGCAGGATCGCCGCCATGAAGCCGGAGCCATCGGCCTTCACCAGTTTCTGCTCACGTATCGGCTCGCCCGCGATGAACGGCGAGCGCGCGATCGATCCCGTGATCTCCTTGATGGCGTCGGCCTTGCTGGCGCGGCTGATGAAGCTGCTGGAGGTCGTGGCCGGCCAGGCCTGCCATTGCAGATCGTCCGCCTTCACCGACTGGCCGAGGCCGATGTCCACTTTGGCGACGAGAATATCGGCGGTCTGGATCTGTGCGACCGGCTGGGCCGGCGCAGGCTTGTCGCCGGAGCCGCTGGCGAGATATGCGGCAATGCCGCCGGCGCCGAGGGCGATGGCCAGGACTGCAATGCGTGCGGTATTCATTACGCTTCACTTTCCACATTACGCTGCGACGCATCCGCCGCCGTAAAGGGAGTTGACCAGCTATTCGTCAAAGCATGGTTAATGAGGCGTGTGTAAATTGCCTTAACGGAAAGTTAGCGGCGCCCGATCAGCGCATCGCGAGTTGAGCGAGGTCGATCGCCTTGATCCATTCCGTTTCCGGATAGACGATCAGCGCACCAAGCGCGAGCGCGATGCCATAAGGAATGCCGCTCTGTTTGTCGTGCAACCGGTCCAGCCAGTCTTGTCCCGCCAAGAAGGAAGGCAGCGGCCATTGCCGGAATTGAATCAGCAGGACCGTCAGCGCTCCGCCGAGCAGCGAGACGAAGAGCAGGTAATCGAGCAGGTGCTCGAATCCGAACCAGAGCGCCACGCTGGCCGCGACCTTGGCGTCGCCACCGCCGACCCATCCCATCGCGAAGCAGCCAAAGGCCACCACCAGCACGGCAGCGCCGGCGCCGAAATGCATCAGGATGTCGTTCAGGCCCATGCCGCCCAGCACTGCGAGCGCCACGAAGCCGGCGATCAGCGCCAGCGACACGCGGTTGGAAATCGTCATCGTGAACAGGTCGCTTGCGGCTGCGAACGCCATCAGGGCCGGAAACAGCAGGAGGCGGGCGGTGTCTAGGATCATGAATTCACGCGAGGCTGCGGTTGACCGGGTGTCCAGGCCTTCGCGGAGCCTAGCCACGAGAAGTGAACAATCGGGAAACGCCGTAAGGTGAAGCGTCTGGAACCGCGTACGGCGGTGGCATGTCGATTCCGGCGCACGCTTGTACGAAAAATAAAGGCCCCGGCAAGCCGGGGCCTTTGACGTATTCTCGCGACGTCGCTTACTTGAGCGAGTTGGAGATCGCGACGAAGTTGCTCGACAGCTTGGTGCCGAGGCCGTTCACGGCGCTGATGATTGCGACCGCGATGCCGGCGGCAATCAGGCCGTACTCGATCGCGGTGGCGCCGGACTCATCCTTCACGAAACGCGAAACCAGATTCTTCATTGATGGTAGCTCCTGTGTACACATGGCTGGTCGAACTTTAACTGTGGTCTCTCCGGCGTTCTCAGCACCGTGACCATGCTGTGACCGTAGGGTGCGACAATTTCGACGCAGTTAATTCAACCGAGGAAAAACGCCCGGAACTTGCAGTTGTTGCGCACAGTAAACATGGCATTAAGTCGTTCGATCGAATGCACGTAAATTCGCGGGGGGCCGCTCGTCGCCCGCGCGCCGCCTCGGTCGGACGCTTTCATTCACGGCTCTTTAAGCGCAACCGGATACCCCTGACGTCTCCGTTTGAACGAGGTCGTCATGTCCGATTTGTCAATGCAGGTGATCAATGTCGTAGGACAGACGATTGCGAAGGTCGTGCCGATCACGATCGCGGTCGCTCTGGTGTTCACGGCGCTCTCGCACTTCTGGGCCTGTAATCCGGGCAAACCCTGGTGGCGCAAGCGCGAGCTCGTCACCGACATCTGCTACTGGTTCCTGGTCCCCGTATTTGGACGGATACTGCGCATCGGCTTGCTGGTGTTGGGCGCGGCGGTCGTCTTCAACATTCACGAGGCCGACGACCTGATCGCATTCTACGACAATGGCCACGGGCCGTTGTCCACGCTGCCGCTCTGGGTGCAGGCGATATTGTTCCTCGTTGCGTCCGACTTCATGCTGTATTGGCTGCACCGCATGTTCCACGGCGGCGGGTTCTGGAAATACCATGCCATCCATCATTCCTCGGAAGATCTGGAGTGGATCTCGGCGGCGCGGTTTCATCCCGTCAATCTCTTTGTCGGAACGATCCTGGTCGACGTCGTCCTGCTGATGGCGGGCATCTCTCCCAACATCATGCTGTGGGTCGGGCCGTTGACGACCTTCCACTCCGCCTTCGTCCACGCCAACCTGAACTGGACGCTCGGCCCGTTCAAATACGTGCTTGCCACGCCGGTCTTCCATCGCTGGCATCACACCTCGCTCGAACAAGGCGGCAATACCAATTTCGCGGGCACCTTCCCGCTGTGGGACATCCTGTTCGGTACGTTCCGCATGCCGGAGGGTGTGCTGCCGGAAAATTACGGCGTGGATGACGACCAGAAGGTACCGACCGAGTTCGGCGGGCAATTGGCCTATCCGTTCCGTCAGTAGTGCGTGATCCAGTAACGGCGCATGCCGGTACGCCAAGGGGACGAGAAACGGGGGCCGGCTTGAACCGATCGCGCGCTACGGCGCCGGGCTGGAACGTGTCATGAGCATCGACGCCACGACAATTCGCGAAGTGAAGGTCTCCAGCTTCGGCCAGGTCCCGGCCTGGTTGTGGCTTGGCGCCGGCCTGTACGCGTTTCTGCTGTTCGCCAGCAGCGGGCTTCTCAACGATTCCGACACCTACTGGCAGATCGCCGTGGGTCAATGGATTCTCGATCACCGGGCGATGCCGCGCGTCGACGTGTATTCCTTCAGCATGCCCGGCGAGGCCTGGATTTCATCATCCTGGCTGGCGCAAGTGCTTTATGCCGCAAGCTACAATTTGGCGGGCTGGGCCGGGCCGGTCGCGGTTGCGGCGGGCGGCATCGCTGCGACTTTCGCGCTGCTCGTCCATATCCTGGAACGGCGCGTTTCCCCGACCTATGCGGTTCTGATCGCGCTGGTGGCCGTAGTACTGTCGATGCCGCATTTTCTGGCGCGTCCGCACGTGTTGGTGATGCCGCTCATGCTGGCCTGGGCGCACGGATTGATGACGGCGAGCGAGCGGCGTCAGCCGCCCTCGCTCTGGCTACTGCCGCTGATTGCGCTCTGGGCCAATCTGCATGGCGGCTTCGTGTTCGGTCTGGTGCTGGCGGGCGCGTTCGCGATCGACGCGCTATGGAACGCGGAGCCGTCGCAGCGCAGGCCGCTGGCGCTGCGCTGGGCCGCGTTCGGGTTGGCCGCGCTGGCGGCCTGCTGCGTCACGCCCTACGGCTGGGGATCGATCCTCGCTTCACGCAGGATTCTCGATCTTGGCGAACTGCTGCGGCTGCTCAGCGAATGGGCGCCGGCGGATTTCGGCAAACCCAGTTCGTTCGAATTGACGATCCTCGTCCTGATCGCGGGCGCGCTCTATCGCGGCATCAAGCTGTCGCCGCCGCGGATAGCGCTGGTGCTCGGCCTGCTGCACATGGCGCTCTCGCATGGCCGGAATCTGGAGATATTCGCGCTGCTGCTGCCGATCGTCGTGTTGACGCCGGTGTCGCAACAATTGGGGCTGCAGCCGGTTCGATCGGGCAGGGTGACGTTTGTTTCGGCGGCGGTGCTGGCCGCTGCGCTCGCCATCTCGACCTGGACCGTCACCGCGCAGCGGACGTATTCGCCGCCGCACAGCCAGTCGCCCGCCGCCGCGGTCGAAGCCGTCAAGGCGCACAATCTCCGGCGCGTTTTCAACGACCGCGCCTTCGGCGGCTACCTGATCTGGCGGCAGATGCCCGTCTTCATCGACGGGCGGGCCGAGTTGTACGGCGAAAAGTTCACGATGGCCTACTACAACGCGCTGGAGCGCAATGACATCAGCCAATTCCTCGGTCTGCTCGAGGAATACAGCATCGACGGCTTGCTGCTGCGGCCGGGCACGCCGACGGTGGGTCTCCTCGACCATCTGGGCGTCTGGCGGCGGGTCTATGCCGACGATGTGGCCATCCTTTACGTGCGCGGCGGAGGCTGACCGATGAGGGCGACGCTGCCGGGTTGGTCCGATCGTTCCGGCGCCGGGATATCCCGCGCTTTTTCAATTCTGCGTAGGCGGTCGGCATGAACACGGGCGTGATGCCGGCAGCCGTCGGAAAATCCTCCATCGTGGGCCACGTGCCGGCGTGGCTCTGGGTCGGGATTGGCGTCTACACGCTGGTGCTGGTGCTGCTCGGCGCACCGGTGCTGTTGAGGGATTCAGACACCTACTGGCAGATCGCCGTGGGCCAGTGGATCCTGGATCACCACGCGGTGCCGCGCGTCGACATCTACTCCTTCACCAAAGCGGGTGAGCCGTGGATGTCGTCGTCCTGGCTGGCGCAGGTCCTGTATGCGACGAGCTACAATCTGGTGGGCTGGACCGGGCCGGTGGTTCTCGCCGCGAGCGCCATCGCCGCGACCTTCGCGTTGCTTACCCACATTCTCGGCCGCCGCATTCCAGCCGTCTGGGCGGTCGGCGTCGCGATCGCGGCGTTGATGCTTTCGTACGGGCATTTTCTGGCGCGTCCGCATGTACTGGTGCTGCCGGTCATGCTGGCCTGGGCGTACGGGCTGATGTCGGCGAGCGAACGCGGCCAGGCGCCATCGCCATGGCTGCTGCCGCTGATCGCGCTGTGGGCAAATCTGCACGGCGGGTTCGTGTTCGGTCTGGTGCTGACGGGCGCGTTCGCGCTCGATGCGCTGTGGAACGTGGACCGCGCCTTGCGAAAGCCGGTGGCGCTGCGCTGGGCGGCGTTTGGCGTCGCGGCGCTGGCGGCCTGCTGCGCCACGCCCTACGGGTGGGGATCGATCCTGGCCGCACGCAAGATCCTTGATCTCGGCGAACTCCTGAATCTGATCTATGAATGGATGCCGGCCGACTTCAGCAAATTCGGCCCGTTCGAACTGGCGATCCTCGCCCTGATCGGCGGCGCGCTGTACAGCGGGGTCAAGCTGACGCCGCCGCGGATCGCGCTGGTGCTCGGCCTGCTGCACATGGCGCTGGCGCACACCAGGAACTTCGAGATATTTGCGCTGTTGCTGCCGATCGTGGTGCTGTCACCGGTGGCGTCGCAGTTCGCGCTGCGGCCGGCATGGACTGCCCGCGCCGGCGCTCCTGTACCGGTGATGGCCGCGATCATGCTGCTGCTCGGTGGCTGGACATGGCTGCTCGCCGCCAACACCGCCATGGCCGTGCCCGAAGACCAGGCGCCGGCGGCGGCGGTCGAAGCGATGCGGGCGTATCAGCCGAAGCGTGTTCTCAACGACCTCCCGTTCGGCGGCTATCTGATCTGGCGGCAGATTCCGGTATTCGTCGACGGACGCGCCGAACTCTACGGCGAAGCGTTCGACATCGCCTTCTACCGCGCCATGCAGCTCAAGGACGTCAACGAACTCCTCGGCATGCTCAGGAAATGGGACATCGACGCGGTGCTGCTGACGCCGCATACCCCGGCAGTCGGCCTGCTCGATCGCACTGTTGGCTGGCGGCGCGTCTACGCCGACCAGAACGCGGTGCTGCACGTTCGTACCCCCAACTGATACGTTCCGCTGATCCGGCCGGTCGCCGTGGCCTCGTTCCGATTGAGGGGCCGCCCGGATTCTGATACCCGAGCCGGATGAACCTGCCGACCGAAATCCTCGAGATGCTCGGCCAGACCCTGGCGAAGGTGGTGCCGGTCACGATCGCGCTGGCGCTCGTGTTCTCGGTGCTGGCGCATTTCTGGGCCTGCAACCCGGGCAGGCCGTGGTGGCGCAAGCGCGAACTCGTCACCGACGTCTGCTACTGGTTCCTGGTGCCGCTGTTTGCGCGCGTGTTCCGCATCGCGCTGTTGGTGTTCGGCGCCGCTCTGCTGTTTGGCCTTCGCGACGCCGACGACCTGATCGCCTTCTACGACAATGGCCACGGCCCGCTGTCGCGCCTGCCGTTGTGGCTGCAGGCGATCCTGTTCCTGGTCGCCGCCGATTTCATGATGTACTGGCTGCATCGCATGTTCCATGGCGGCGGGTTCTGGAAATACCACGCGATCCATCATTCGTCGGAGGACGTCGACTGGATCTCGGCGGCGCGCTTTCATCCCGTCAACCTGCTGCTGGGCACCATCGGGGTCGATGTCGTGCTGCTGCTGGCCGGCATTTCGCCGGGTGTGATGCTCTGGCTCGGGCCGTTCAACATCTTCCATTCGGCGTTCGTTCACGCCAACCTCAACTGGACGCTCGGCCCTTTCAGATATGTGCTGGCGACGCCGGTGTTTCATCGCTGGCACCACACTTCCCGCGAGCAGGGCGGCGACACCAATTTCGCCGGCACCTTTCCGCTCTGGGACATCCTGTTCGGGACCTTCCGGATGCCGCAGGGCACGCTGCCGGAGCAATATGGCGTGGACGATCAGTCGTCGTTTCCCCGCGAAATCATCGGACAGATCGCCTATCCGTTCCGCAAATAGCGCACGGTTGGTTAACCATGTCGGTTGCGGATTTCTCGCCTCATTTCGCGGCCTATTTTCCCTTTGTTCATGAATTGTCGTCAGATTCACCTTGTCGGGCGCCGGCTCGGCTGCGTATCGCCATCGCCGGCTTGTTGATGCCCCGGGGTAAAAAATGTCGTTCAAGTCCCAGCGTATTCGCGCACGCGCGCGTTTTGGATTGCGTTCCCTCGCCGCAGGTCTTCTGCTGTGGCCGGCGGTCTCACTGGCCGCGCCCGATCCCGACCGTATCGCCGTCTATGTCGATCAGGCGAAGCTCGTGAAGCTTCCCGCCAAGGTCTCCACCATCGTGGTCGGAAACCCGCTGATCGCCGACGTGACCCTGCAGAGCGGCGGCATCATCGTCGTCACCGGCAAGGGCTACGGCGCGACCAATTTCATCGCCATGGACCGTAACGGCGAGGTGCTGGTGGACCGCCAGATCCAGGTCGAAGGCCCGACCGATCAGCTCGTCACGGTGTATCGCGGCGTCGAACGCGAGTCGTATAGCTGCATGCCGATCTGCCAGCGCAGGGTTACGCTTGGCGACGGCGAAAACTACTTCAAAGCGGCGATCGACCAGGCCGGAAGTCTCAGCGGGCAAGCCAGCGGCGCCGGCGGCAAGTAGAACTGATCCCTTTTCGGCTCCAGTCAAGCCTGAGCCGAAATTCTCGTAGTCCTGCTCGAAAACATCCGACCCTGGACGCACGGCGACAGCCGCGGGCGCCTCCAGCCATTACCTTGTCGGTGAACCGATCCCGGCTGAAGCAAGCGATGGTTAACGTTTCCTTGGCGGCCCGGCCCGCTCTGCTTCGATGCGACGAAACCATTCCACAATCACTTTCAGGTAGTTCTTGCAGGTAGTTCTTGCGGGCAGATATCGCTGCCGTCCGGGGAAATTTTCGATGTCGTCACCTGCTGTTGCAACAGCCCCTGCCAGAAGCATTTTGGGCCGCTTCCGCCGCAACCGGCGGGGCTCGGCCGCCGTCGAGTTCGCGCTCGTCGCGCCGTTGTTCTTCTGCATGCTGTTTGCGATTCTCGAAACGGCGATCGTGTTTTTTGCCGGCCAGGTCCTGGAGAACGCGACGCTGGAAAGCGCGCGGCTGATACTCACCCGGCAGGCCCAGAACTCCTCCATGACCGAAGCGGACTTCAAGCAAAATCTGTGCGACCGCATCAAGGTGATGTTCAATTGCCAGGGTAATCTGGGCAACCTTACCGTCGACATGAAGTCCTTTACGCCGGGTGAAACGATCACGATCTCCGACCCGATCGTCGCGGGCAGCCTGACCGGACCCTTCGTCTATTCGCTGCCGCCATCGGGCTCTCCCAACACCATCGTGGTTCGCGCCTTCTATCAATGGCCGTTGTTCGTCACCCAGCTCGGCTACAACATCGGAAATCTCAACGGTGGCAAGCGGCTGCTCTCCGCGACCGCCGCCTTTCATGTCGAGCCGTGATGCGATGATGGTATCCCCGATGCAGAACATGTCGCTTCGCCTGCGCGGTCTGTGGACCGATCGCAGCGGTCTTGCCGCCGTCGAATTCGCCATGGTCTTTCCGATCATGGTGGCGTTGTACTTCGGCGTGGTCGAATATTCGTCGGCGATATCGGTGGATCGCAAGGCCACCCAGGTGGCCCGAACGCTTTCCGACCTGACATCGCAGAGCCAGACCGTGGCCGATGCCGATCTCAAGAGCTTTGGTCAGGCGGCAAAGGCCATTATGACGCCTTATCCGGGGCAGCCGCTGGTATCCTACATCACCCAAGTGTACATCGACGCCTCGTCGGGGGCCGCCCGCGTTCAGTGGAGCAAGGAGTTGGTGATCGATGGAGCGGGCAATGTCACGATCGCAGGGGCGGCGCCACATACGCCGGGCACGGTTGTGACGTTGCCTTCCACGCTTTCCGCGGCCAAGGGGACATTCGTGGTGTGGAGCGAGGTCAGCTACAAGTATACGCCCGCGGTCGGTTATCTGGTGTCGAAGACCGGCATGAACTTCAGGGATGTCTCCTATACGCGCCCGCGCCTGGTTCTCTGCGTTACCTATCCGACAGCCGGCTTCTCGAACTGCTTGACGCCGCTGTGACGGCAGGCGATTTCGAACGAGCTTCGTAACAGCTCTATCGTTCACCGCGCCTCTCTTCCGTGGATTGAGAGGCGCGCGGCATTGCGGAGGGGCGTAGCGGCCAGGCTTCGGCCCGGGGCGGTCCCCGAACTCCGGCGCAGCGTTGACGGCGGCTCTGACAGCAGCATTGCGTTCGTGCGGGACGCGGCCGGCATTCTCCGTTTCCGAAACATGACACGCGCCCCAGCCGACACCATCGCGGGCTTCAGAATTGGTGGAAGTCGGTCAGGCAGGCTGTGACGGCGGACCGTCTGGTGCCCCCGGACACAGGCAGCCCGAGGGCTGCGGAACCAGGGTCCGGCTCTACTTTGCATGGGGTTGTTTTCGATATTTTGTGTCCGGGCGTCTGCGACGTCTCCCAAAAGCGTATCTGCGAGCCCGGGATCGTAAGCGCCTCGCATGGATGGCGATCTTTTGTTGATTCCAGGCGATGCCACCCTAGCCGCCGTCGCCGTTTCGGGCGGGCTACGTGCTCTCTGGAGAAGGCTGTGGCCGGTTTGCCAGGCGGATGAGCGGTCGGGCTACGGCCTTCCATGGCCTGCCGCGAACCTGGCGTTCAGCGCCGTGCAGGCATCAGCCGGCGAGGCTGTGGTGTAGGAGAGCAGCGAAGCGGGAAGGGCGCTGTTCGGCCCCGAGGGCGAAGCGCAGGCGGTCGTTGGAGGGCCCGGCGACCGGGCCCTCCTGCCGGGATCAGTTCGTAATATGCGCGGTCTGCAGGGCGTGGTTGAACATCGCGTTCAGCGCGGCGGTGATGTCCGTGGGCGAGTTCGCCGTGTAGAAGAAGCCAGGCGACGCGCATTTCTGCAGGCTGGCCGGAATGTACGGAATGTTGTTGTTGGCATAGGTGTCTTCGTTGCCGGCAAAGCTCGTCACCACGGGCGAGACCGGCTGATAGGGAATATAGAGCACGGAAATGATGATCCCGCGGTTCTTGAGGGTTTCGCATTGAGGGCACGGTCGCCAGGGTGTTCTGAGTATCAATCGTGGTGGCGCGGTTGCTGCCCGACCAGGAGCCGTTGGGAACGCCTTTCACCTGGTTGTCTTGCGCGCCGTCGGTGACGAGGAAGACGTAAGGCTGCGGGGTGGTCGGCGTGCTGCCGTCGCCGACGGGGCCGGTGCCGCTGCGAGATAAGGGTATTGACCGAAGTCAAGCGCGGTATCGATATGCGTGCCGCCGGAGCCGAGGTTTGAATCCATATTTGTATCGAGCAGCGAGGCAAGGTTTGCGGCCGCGTAGTTGATGGTGCCGGGGGTGGTGGGAGATCCGTTGATGCTGCTGGTCAGCGGAAAATAGGAGTAGAGGTACCGAATGAACGGATAGAGCCCGATCCGGAACTGGTTGGTGACCTTCGCTGGAGTTGTTCGCGGTTATGAACAATTGGTTCACGGCGTAGCCGACCGCGTCGAGGCGCAACTGGATGCAGTTGTCGGTGCCATCCACCGGGCAGGATGAAACCGCGTTCAGGCTGTACGACTTGCTCTTCGAGTTGCCGGTAATCAGCGAATTATTCGCGCCGGGCGTAACCGTATTGTTCAGGTCGGCAAGCATCGCCACCGGCAAGCCGGGCTTCTGCTTTGGGATGGCCACGGTCGAGTTCTGATCGATGAGGTTCTTGAGCGCGGTCTGGTTCACGCGCGAGATAGATATAGCCCATGCAATAGCTGTTCGTGTTGTATTGCTGGGTATACGAATTGGTGGTGGTCGGCGGATTGGCGGGCGGAGCGGCGGGCGCCGTTACGGGGGGATCGATGCACGCGCTGTTTTTCGGCGCAAAATGGCAGGCCAGGGTACAGCTGACGCCGGTGGAGTTGCGGTATTGGACCCAGTTGTCCGGGTTGATCTGGCCCAACCGTTCCTGCTCGGCGGGCGTTGACGGCAGGCCCATCGACCCCGAGACGTCCAGCGTCAGGTAGAAATCGAGGTACGGCGGCAAGGTGGCGGCCGCGCTCGAAAGGCCCGATACCGTCAGCTTGTTGAAATTGATCACCCGCAGGAAAGTTGTCGGCACATCGACCGAGAACGTGACGTTGGCGGCGAGCTTGATGCCGGTCTTGGTAACGGCGATGTTAATGTTCGGGTTTTGGTAACCGGTAATGCCGTTCATGTTGGCGTTGAAGACGTTCGTCGCGTCGGTGACGCCGGCGGTGACGGAGCCGTTGCCGGTCATGACCGAAGCTGCAGCGAAGCCCGGCGACTTCTGCGAGAGCGCGGCAATGCCCGCGGCGTCTGCCGCGGATTGCAGTTTTGCTTTCATTCGGGTCGCCTGCGAGTAGTCCACCGCGCAACCGATCGCCGATATCAGGGGGATCGCCGCGATCGTGAAAATGATGGCGACGTTGCCGCGCCTGTCGCGGCGGAAACGGGAAAGATACTGCTGAAGATGAATTGGCACGCGCGCGCCCCCTGACTATCCAAAAGCGCGCGATCGTAGCCACAGCCTTCCTAAGTGCGGCTTAATTCGATTGCCGAAAAACCGGCCGATCTCCGGAGCTGGCCGATTTCAGGCGCCGCCGGTTACGATTTCTTTACTACGTGGGGCCGGTGCAGTCCGCGGCTTGTTCGCCGAAGCCGGATCGCTGTTCGAACGAACAGCTTGCCTTAACGAACGAAAGGCGGCGCCAACGAACGAAAGGCCGCGCCATGGGCGCGGCCTTTCGGCTCACTCAATCACGATTGCCCGGAACGCCGTCGCAAGCGTCCCGAGGGAATCGCTTATCCGGCGGCGCGCAGATTGTCGGCCGAAGATTTGCCAGAACGGCGATCTGCCACGATTTCGTAGGAGATCTTCTGGCCTTCACGCAACGTTCCGAGGCCGGCACGCTCGACAGCGCTGATGTGCACGAACACGTCATTGCCGCCGTCATCCGGCTGGATGAAGCCATAGCCCTTGGTTGCGTTAAACCACTTCACGGTTCCCATGCTCACTGGGGTAGTCCCTTCTCAGATATACAAGTCGTAGCCCACCCTTCGATGGGCTGGTGAGATCGAATTTTTGGAAGGGTCGTCAGCGTCTAAACCGGCTGTACCGGTGGATAGCTAATGTCGTCCGGCCGAAAATCGATGGACAATATTATTCGATTGCACCGTTCAAAACAATCCTGACGTGCACGATTTTTTGATTCGGCCGGCCAGCCGCCCGCGTTCGCGCGCGACAGGTCCGTCGGGCGCGTTTTCAGCGACGTTAGAGAGACGTTTACCGTCGGCGGAACTGGCCGCCACGGGGTGGTCCGCTCCGCGGGGCGCCGGTGTTCGGGCGTTCGTCCTTGTGACGGAAGATCAGGCGGCCCTTCTCCAGATCATAGGGCGACATTTCGATCGTGACCCGATCTCCTGCCAGCGTCTTGATCCGGTTCTTCTTCATTTTGCCGGCCGTGTAGGCGACGATTTCGTGTCCGGCGTCGAGCTGCACGCGGTAGCGCGCGTCGGGGAGGATTTCGGTCACCAGTCCTTCGAACTGGATCAGCTCTTCTTTAGCCATAGTGGTCTCCAGGTCGATCGAGGCTAGCGCTGCGGTCGGTGGGTACGGTTGGGTTGAGTATTCGGACGGCTCTCGCGATGCAAGAAGGCGACGCCCTGAATGCCCTCACTTTTCCCGCCTTGGCTGTTGCCGGCCTGCTGCGTCGAACGCGGCTGGTCGTGCCGGTTCGGCTGCGGCGCGGCACTCTTACCACCACCTCGGCGGGGACGGCGAGGGCCTTTTGAGCCCGGTGCTGCTTCATGTCCCCGGGAGTCCGTGTCCCCGGGAGTTTTTCCTGTCGTGTCCTCTGGAGTCCTGGGTTCTGGCGGCGTGGGCGCGCGGGGCGGAGCGTCCGCCGCGATGCTGCTGCGCGGGGCGCTGCGCAGGGGCCGGCGCGGCGTCGCGGCTGCCCGGCGTGCGGCGCTCTTCCCGCGGCAGGGTGATGCGGATCAGCCGCTCGATGTCGCGCAGATAGCCCATCTCCTCGGCGCCTGCGACCAGCGAGATCGCCACGCCTTCGGCGCCGGCGCGCGCGGTGCGGCCGATGCGGTGGACATAGGTTTCCGGGATGTTGGGCAGATCGAAATTCACGACATGGCTGATGCCGTCGACGTCGATGCCGCGGGCGGCAATGTCGGTCGCGACCAGAGTGCGGATCTCGCCGGTGCGGAATGCCGCCAGCGCGCGCTCGCGGTGGTTCTGCGACTTGTTGCCATGAATGGCGTTGGCCCAGATGCCGGCCTTGGCGAGCTCTTCACCACCTTGTCGGCGCCATGCTTGGTGCGGGTGAAGATCAGTGCGCGGTCGACCGGCTCCTGCTTGAGGATCTGCGCGAGCATGGCCGGCTTGGCCGCGAAATCGACCTGGATGAATGCGCTGGGTGATGCGCTCGACGGTCGAGGCCACCGGCGTCACCGCGACGCGGGCAGGGTCGCGCAGCATGGCTTCGGCGAGTTCGGCGATGTCCTTCGGCATGGTGGCCGAGAAGAACAGCGTCTGCCGCTTGATCGGCAGCTTGCCGACGATTTTGCGGATGTCGTTGATGAAGCCCATGTCGAGCATGCGGTCGGCTTCGTCGAGCACCAGGAACTCGACCTGGTTGAGCTTCAGCCCGTTGCTCTGGACGAGATCGAGCAGGCGGCCGGGGGTCGCCACCATGACTTCGACGCCCTGCATGACCGAGCGGACCTGGCGGCCCATCGGTACGCCGCCGATCGCCAGCGCCGAGCTCAGGCGGATATGGCGGCCATAGGCGTTGAAGCTGTCGAGGATCTGGCCGGACAATTCGCGGGTCGGCGAGAGCACCAGCACGCGGCAGGTCTTGGGCTGCGGCCGGATCCGGTTTTCCAGAATGCGATGCAGGATCGGCAGCGCAAAGGCCGCGGTCTTGCCGGTGCCGGTCTGGGCGATGCCGACGACGTCACGGCCGGTGATGGCGAGCGGGATGGTCTGGGCCTGGATCGGCGTGGGCGTGTGGTAATTTTCTTCCTTGAGGGCACGCGAAATGGGTTCGGCAAGGCCGAAATCCTGAAAGGAGGTCAAAAGAGGGTTCTTTCCATTAAAAGGGTCAGGCGCCCGACCGGTATCGGCCAGGAGCGCGCGAGGGGGTGTCAGAGACACCCGCGTGTTTGGGGCGTCGGTTTTGCTAGCTGAAGGGGCAAGCCAGAAACCGCAAAACGGGATCAGAACACGCGGCTCGCAAGGACCTGATGATTCTCAAGGTCACGCAGATCATATGGAACACCCGCGCGGCGCTTTCAAGGCGAATTCCGCGCATCTCGTCCGCGCAGTTAAGGAAACTGCTCTGCCAGACGCCGCCGCGACCGCTCGCCAGCAACCCAAACGATCAAAATTCGTGCAAGAAATTTAGCCAAATTACGGCGATATGCACAAAAATTAGATAGTTTGCCGCCAAAGCATACATTTTTGCGGTCTAAAAAATAAGCAGCTTGGCTCGCGTCGATTTCCGCACGCGTCAGATTTCCAAAGCGATTAGATGGGCTTATCGCGTCTTTCTGCCAATGGCATGGTTCTTGCGATTCCCTTAACGCAGGCGGCCGTTGGGGCCGTTCGCAGCGTCTAACGCCTGCGTCAGGGAGATGACACCTCATGCTTACTCAATTGACTCACGATATAACGGCGATGAGCCGCCGCCGTTGGCTGGCGGCCACCGCCGGCCTGGTTTTGGGCCTCGCCACATTTTCAAACGCCAAGGCGCAGGAGACCATCAAGGTCGGCGTCCTGCATTCGCTCTCCGGCACCATGGCCATCAGCGAAACCACGCTGAAGGACACTGTTCTGTTCCTGATCGACGAGCAGAACAAGAAGGGCGGCGTGATCGGCAAGAAGCTCGAAGCCGTCGTCGTCGACCCCGCGTCGAACTGGCCGCTGTTTGCGGAAAAGGCGCGCGAGCTGATCACCAAGGACAAGGTCGCGGTCGTGTTCGGCTGCTGGACCTCGGTGTCGCGCAAGTCCGTGCTCCCGGTGTTCAAGGAGCTGAACAACATCCTGTTCTATCCCGTGCAGTACGAGGGTGAGGAGAGCGAGCGCAACGTGTTCTACACGGGTGCGGCGCCGAACCAGCAGGCGATCCCTGCCGTCGACTATCTGATGAAGGACGAGAAGGTAAAGCGCTGGGTGCTGGCCGGCACCGACTACGTCTATCCGCGCACCACCAACAAGATTCTCGAAGCCTACTTGAAGTCGAAGGGCGTCAAGCAGGAAGACATCATGATCAACTACACGCCGTTCGGTCATAGTGACTGGCAGACGATCGTGGCCGACATCAAGAAGTTCGGCTCGGCCGGCAAGAAGACCGCCGTGGTCTCCACCATCAACGGCGACGCCAACGTTCCCTTCTACAAGGAACTCGGCAACCAGGGCATCAAGGCGACCGACATTCCGGTTGTCGCGTTCTCGGTCGGTGAAGAAGAACTCGCCGGCATCGACACCAAGCCGCTGCTCGGCCATCTCGCCGCCTGGAATTACTTCCAGTCGATCAAGGATCCGGGCAACGAGAAGTTCATCAAGGCCTGGCAGGCCTACACCAAGAATCCGAAGCGCGTGACCAACGATCCGATGGAAGCAACACGTCATCGGCTTCGAGATGTGGGTCAAGGCGGTCGAGAAGGTGAAGTCGACCGACGCCGACAAGGTGATCGACGCGCTGCCCGGCATCGAAGCCAAGAACCTGACCGGCGGCACCTCCAAGATGCTTCCGAACCATCACATCACCAAGCCGGTGTTCATTGGCGAAATCAAAGCCAACGGCCAGTTCGACGTGGTGTGGAAGACCCCGGGTCTCGTCGCCGGCGACGCATGGTCGAAGGAGCTCGACGGCTCCAAGGACCTGATCGGCGACTGGGTCGGCAAGAAGTGCGGCAACTACAACACCAAGACCAACAAGTGCGGCGGTCAGGGCTCCTGATCCCGATCTGATCCGACAGGATCATGATCACCCCTGACGCCTAGAAGAACCTCCAAGAGAACGACCAACAAGAACGGAGAAGGCGGCGCTGCCGCCGCCTTCTCCCCACACTCCGCCGGGGTCGCAAGTGTCTGCCAATTTTCTCCACCGTATTCGAGCGGCCTTACTCGCAATCCTCCTGACCGCAGCCTTCGCCGTGCCGGCGCTGGCCGGTCCATTTGAGGACGCGGTCGCCAAATTCGCCAACGATGATTTTTCCGACACCGACGAAGCGGTCGGCGCGGTCGCCGCTTCTGGCAATCCGCTCGCCTTTCCCATCATCAGCGCGCTGCAGGAAGGCCGGTTGTCGGCCGATCCGGAATCCAAGAAGGTTTTCGTCACCGGGAGCCGACGGCAAGATCATCGATGCTGCCACCGGTGCCGCCATCGACAAGCTGCCGGATGGTGCGGCTGCCGTCCGTCTCAACAACCGCCTGCGCCGCACCGTGGAAGCAGCGCTTGGCGGCCTGACGCTGGCGTCGCCCGATCCCGCCAAGCGGATCGCTGCCGCGCAGTCGGTGTTCAAGAGCCATGAGGAGAGCGCGCTTCCCGTCATCGACGGCGCGCTCGCCAAGGAAACCAACAAGGCTGCCAAGGCGGCCTTCACCGAGGCTCGCGCGGCGATCCTGCTCTACAAGCCTGACGCGACCGAGGCGGAAAAGCTGGAGGCCGTTGCCGTCGTCAAGGCAAAGGGCGACCAGGAAGCGATGGCGCTGTTGACCGGATTGGGCAGCGACGTGCCGCCCAACGTCGCGCGCGCCGCGACCAGCGCAATCGCCTCGATCCAGAGCAATCTTGCGATGTGGTCGATGGTGCAGAACGCCTGGTACGGCCTGTCGCTCGGCTCGGTGCTGCTGCTGGCCGCGATCGGGCTCGCGATCACCTTCGGCGTCATGGGCGTCATCAACATGGCCCATGGCGAAATGGTCATGATCGGTGCCTATGTCACCTTCGTGGTGCAGGAGGTCATCCGCACCAGCTATCCCGGCCTGTTCGACTATTCGCTGCTGATCGCGGTGCCGCTCGCTTTCATCGTCGCCGGCGCCCTCGGCGTGCTGATCGAACGCGGCATCATCCGCTTTCTCTATGGCCGCCCGCTGGAAACGCTGCTGGCGACCTGGGGCCTCTCGCTGGTGCTGCAGCAGGCGGTGCGCACGATGTTCGGCCCGACCAACCGCGAGGTCGGCAACCCCTCCTGGATGAGCGGCGCGTTCGAACTCGGCCAGATCACCATCACTTACAACCGGCTCTGGATCCTCTGCTTCACGCTCGCCGTGTTCGCCATCCTGCTCGCGATGCTGCGCTACACGGCGCTCGGGCTCGAGATGCGCGCGGTCACTCAAAACCGTCGCATGGCGGCCTCGATGGGCATCGCCACCTCGCGCGTCGATGCGCTGACCTTCGGCCTCGGCTCGGGCATTGCAGGGATCGCCGGCGTGGCGCTGTCGCAGATCGACAATGTCAGCCCCAACCTCGGCCAGAGCTACATCATCGACAGCTTCATGGTCGTCGTGTTCGGCGGCGTCGGTAATCTCTGGGGCACGCTGGTCGGCGCCTTCACGCTCGGCATCGCCAACAAGTTTCTGGAGCCGATGGCCGGCGCCGTGCTCGGCAAGATCGCCATTCTGGTGCTGATCATCCTGTTCATCCAGAAACGGCCACGCGGCCTGTTCGCGCTCAAGGGCCGGGCGGTGGAAGCATGACGCCGCATGTTCTGACGCGTTCGCTGGATCGCGGCGCTTCCATTTTCATTCTGGTGGTTGCGGCGATCGGCGTGCTGATCCCGCTCTCCAACCTGCTGCTGCCGGCCGGCTCGGCGCTGCAGGTGCCGACCTATCTGGTGGCGCTGTTCGGCAAATACGCCTGCTACGCCATCCTGGCGCTCTCGATCGATCTGATCTGGGGCTATTGCGGCATTCTCTCGCTCGGCCACGGCGCGTTCTTCGCGCTCGGCGGCTACGCGATGGGCATGTACCTGATGCGCCAGATCGGCAGCCGCGGCGTCTACGGCAATCCGATCCTGCCGGACTTCATGGTGTTCCTGAACTATCCGAGCCTGCCATGGTACTGGTACGGCTTCGACATGTTCTGGTTCGCGGCGCTGATGGTTCTCGTGGTGCCGGGTTTGCTCGCCTTCTGCTTCGGCTGGCTGGCGTTTCGTTCGCGCGTTACCGGCGTCTATCTCTCGATCATCACGCAGGCGATGACTTACGCGCTGCTGCTGGCGTTCTTCCGCAACGATTTCGGTTTCGGCGGCAACAACGGCCTGACCGATTTCAAGGACATTCTCGGCTTCAACGTGCAAGCCGACGGCACCCGCGCCGCGCTGTTCCTGCTGAGCTGTCTGGCGCTCATCGTCAGCTTCCTGATCTGCCGGGCGGTGGTGACCTCGAAACTCGGCAAGGTCCTGATCGCGGTCCGCGACGCCGAATCCCGTACGAGGTTCCTCGGCTACCGCGTCGAATCCTACAAGCTGTTCGTCTTCACGCTGTCGGCCTGCATGGCCGGCGTCGCCGGCGCGCTCTACGTGCCGCAGGTCGGCATCATCAATCCCGGCGAATTCGCCCCGGGCAATTCGATCGAGGCGGTGATCTGGGTTGCGGTCGGCGGCCGCGGTACGCTGGTCGGCGCGGCGCTCGGCGCCGTCGTCGTCAATTACGCCAAGACCGTCTTCACGTCGGGTCCGCTGGCGCCGTACTGGCTCTTTATGCTGGGCGCGCTGTTCATCCTGGTGACGCTGCTGCTGCCGAAGGGCATCGTCGGCACCTTCACGGCCTGGCGGGAGTCCCGCAAGGCAACCCAAGCGGCCAACGCCGAAAGCGCCGATCTCGAAGACGGCGTCGGCCAACCGAAGCCGGCGGAGTGAACGCATGAGTGTCATGGAGGGAAGGACCACTTCCGCGCTGCTCTATCTCGACGGCGTGCACGTCTCGTTCGACGGCTTTCACGCCATCAACAATCTGTCTCTGACGCTCGAGCCCGGCGAAATGCGCGCCATCATCGGCCCGAACGGCGCCGGCAAGACTACGATGATGGACATCATCACCGGCAAGACCAAGCCGGACGAGGGCACCGTGCTGTTCGACGGCATGACCGACCTGACGAGGCTGGATGAAACCCGCATCGCCGAACTCGGCATCGGCCGCAAGTTCCAGAAGCCGACGGTGTTCGAGAGCCAGACCATCGAGGACAATCTGCTGCTGGCGCTCAATGTCGATCACAGCGTCAAGGGTACGCTGTTCTGGCGCGGCAGCAGGGATGAAGCCGAGCGGATCGACCGCGTGCTGGAAACCATCCGCCTGACCGATGCGCGTAATCGTCTCGCAGGAAGCCTGTCGCATGGCCAGAAGCAGTGGCTGGAGATCGGCATGCTGCTGGCGCAGGACCCGAAGCTGCTGCTGGTCGACGAGCCCGTCGCCGGGATGACCGACGTCGAGACGCATCAGACGGCGGAGCTGCTCAAGGAAATCAACAAGGAAAAGACGGTCATGGTCGTCGAGCACGACATGACCTTTGTGCGCGAACTCGGCGTCAAGGTCACCTGCCTGCACGAAGGCACGGTGCTGGCGGAGGGGACCATCGATCAGGTCTCGTCGAACGAGCGGGTGATCGAAGTGTATCTGGGAAGATGAGGCGCATGCCGATGGTTCATCGTGAACGGTGTCATCGTCCGCGAAGGCGGACGATCCAGTACGCCGAGACGGTGAGTATCACCGCAAAGGCGCGGCGTACTGGATACCCCGCCTTCGCGGGGTATGACGAAACCTCCCGGCCGGAGCGGTGCACCACATGCTGAAGGTCGACAATATCAGCCTCTACTACGGCGCAGCCCAAGCCCTGCGCGGTGTCTCGCTGTCCGCCGAGCCGGGCAAAGTGACCTGCGTGCTCGGCCGCAACGGCGTCGGCAAGACCTCGCTGCTACGCGCGATGGTCGGGCAGTACCCGATATCAGGCGGTTCGATCGCTCTCGAAGGTCACGACATCACCGGCCTCAAACCCTACGAGCGCGCGCGGGCCGGCATCGGCTTCGTGCCGCAGGGCCGCGAAATCTTTCCGCTGCTGACGGTGGAAGAAAATCTCAAGACCGGCTTCGGGCCGCTCAAGCGCGAGGACCGCCACATCCCCGACGACGTGTTCTCGCTGTTTCCAGTACTGAACACGATGCTGGGGCGGCGCGGCGGCGACCTTTCCGGTGGGCAGCAACAACAATTGGCGATCGGCCGCGCGCTGGTGATGCGGCCGAAGCTGTTGCTGCTGGACGAGCCGACCGAGGGCATTCAGCCGTCGATCATCAAGGACATCGGCCGCGCCATCTCGTACCTGCGCAGCCTCGGCGGCATGGCGATCGTGCTGGTCGAACAATATCTCGACTTTGCCTGCGAGCTCGGCGACAATTTTGCGGTCATGGACCGCGGCGCGGTGAAATATGCCTGCGACCGCGCCAGCCTCGATCCCGCCGAGATCAGCCGCCAGATGGCGCTGTAAGGCCGTATCGGGCGCCAGCGTTGGGGGACGGATGCGGATCGACAGTACGCCGGCGAACGCTGCGACATTCGCAGCTAACCGCGCCCAGGGCGCGGTGAAGTTCGACGTGCGTCTGCAGGCCGGCGTTACGCGCCGCGGCGAGTTGCATGAATCCGGTTCGCTGCGCGTGCGCTTTCCTTCCCCGGAGCAGGAGGGGCTGTCGGGCGTATTCGTCAATACCGCCGGCGGCATTGCCGGCGGCGATCGTTTCGACATCGACATCACGGCTGGCGAGGGCGCGCGGCTGACCTTGACGACGGCGGCGGCGGAAAAGGTCTATCGCGCGCCCGGACCTGCCGCGCACCTCGACATCGCGCTGAAGGCAGCAGCCGGCGCGCGCCTCGCGTGGTTGCCGCAGGAAACCATCCTGTTCGACCGGGCGCGGATTATCAGGCGCATCGATATCGATCTGGCGGAGGATGCCTCGCTTCTGCTCTGCGAAATCGTGGTGTTCGGCCGCTCGGCGATGGGCGAAAAGATGCTGCATGGCGAGTTCGTCGACCGCTGGCGCCTGCGTCGCGGCGGCCGTCTCGTGTTTGCAGAAACTGTCCGGCTCGACGGCGACATCGGCGAAAAACTGGCGCGGCCGGCCATTGCGAACGGCGGCGTCGCCATCGGCACCGCGCTGATCGTGCCCGGCGACGAGGCGGTGGTGGAGCGGATCCGCGAAGCATCGGAATCGTTCGGCGGCGAGGTCGGCATCTCCGCGTGGAATGGATTTGCAATGGCGCGCTTCTGTGCCCAAGATGCGGCGCGGCTCCGCGCCGATATGATGGCCGTGCTCGGCCGCGCCAGCGGCGCGGCGCTGCCGCGGTTGTGGCTCAACTAGGTCAAATCACCAGAGTGTTCGCATGAATCTATCTCCCCGCGAAAAGGACAAGCTCTTGATCTCGATGGCGGCCATGGTGGCGCGCCGCAGGCTCGAGCGCGGCGTCAAGCTTAACCATCCGGAAGCCATCGCCATCATCTCCGACTTCATCGTCGAAGGCGCGCGCGACGGCCGCACCGTCGCCGAGCTGATGCAGGCAGGCGCGCAGGTCATCACCCGCGCGCAATGCATGGACGGAATCGCGGAGATGATCCACGACATCCAGGTCGAGGCGACGTTTCCGGACGGCACCAAGCTCGTCACCGTGCATGAGCCGATCCGGTGAACCGCGCGGACCCATCAACGCCGTCATGCCCGGGCTTGTCCCGGGCATCCACGCCTTTCTTCTGTGAAGCGGCAAAGGCGTGGATGGCCGGGCATAGGCGAGCGGAAGCGACGCCGTCCTTCAGACGGCTATGCCCGGCCATGACGCAGCAGTGCATTACGAGGCAACAAAGATGATCCCCGGCGAACTCTTCATCAAGGACGGCGAGATCGAACTCAACGCCGGCCGCAAGACGGTAACGCTCACCGTCGCCAACACCGGCGACCGCCCGATCCAGGTCGGCTCGCACTATCATTTCTTCGAAACCAATCCGGCGCTGAAGTTCGATCGCAAGAAAGCTCGCGGCATGCGGCTCGACATCGCCGCCGGCACCGCGGTCCGCTTCGAGCCGGGCCAGACCCGCGATGTGCAACTCGTGGCGCTTGCGGGCAAGCGCGTCATCTACGGTTTTCGCGGCGACGTGCAGGGGAAACTATGAGCGTAAAAATCAAACGTTCCGTCTATGCCGACATGTTCGGTCCCACCACCGGCGACAAGGTGCGGCTGGCCGACACCGATCTCATCATCGAGGTGGAGAAGGATTTCACCGTCTATGGCGAGGAAGTGAAGTTCGGCGGCGGCAAGGTGATCCGCGACGGCATGGGGCAATCGCAGGTCACCAACAAACAGGGCGCGGCGGATACCGTCATCACCAACGCGCTGATCGTCGATCACTGGGGCATCGTCAAGGCCGATGTCGCGATCAAGGAGGGCATGATCTCCGCGATCGGCAAGGCCGGCAATCCCGACATCCAGCCTGGCGTGACCATCGTGATCGGCCCCGGCACGGATGTCATCGCGGGCGAAGGAAAAATCCTCACCGCCGGCGGTTTCGACAGCCACATCCATTTCATCTGCCCGCAGCAGATCGAGCATGCGCTGATGTCCGGCGTCACCTCGATGCTGGGCGGCGGCACCGGGCCGTCGCACGGCACGTTTGCTACCACCTGCACGCCGGGGCCGTGGCACATGGGTCGGATGATCCAGTCGTTCGACGCATTCCCGGTCAATCTCGGCATTTCCGGCAAGGGCAACGCCTCGCGTCCGGCTGCGCTGGTCGAGATGATCAAGGCCGGCGCCTGCGCGCTGAAACTGCATGAGGATTGGGGCACCACGCCGTCCGCGATCGACAATTGCCTCAGCGTCGCGGACGATTACGACGTCCAGGTGATGCTGCATTCGGACACGCTGAACGAATCCGGCTTTGTCGAGGATACCGTAAAAGCCTTCAAGGGCCGCACCATCCACGCCTTCCACACCGAGGGCGCCGGCGGTGGCCACGCGCCTGATATCATCAAGATTGCCGGGTTGAAGAACGTGCTGCCGTCCTCGACCAACCCGACGCGGCCGTTCACGCGCAACACCATCGACGAGCATCTCGACATGCTGATGGTGTGCCACCATCTGGATCCGTCGATCGCGGAAGATCTCGCCTTCGCCGAAAGTCGCATCCGCAAGGAGACGATTGCGGCGGAAGATATTTTGCATGATCTCGGCGCGCTCTCGATGATGTCATCGGACTCGCAGGCGATGGGCCGGCTTGGCGAAGTCATCATCCGCACCTGGCAAACCGCGGACAAGATGAAGAAGCAACGTGGCTCGTTGCCCGAAGACAAGGGCAACGACAACGACAATTTCCGCGTCAAACGCTACATCGCCAAATACACCATCAACCCTTCGATCGCCCACGGCGTCTCGAAGCTGATCGGTTCGGTGGAGAAGGGCAAGCTCGCCGATCTCGTGCTGTGGTCGCCGGCCTTCTTCGGCGTCAAACCCGACTGCATCATCAAGGGCGGATCAATCGTGGCGGCTCCGATGGGCGATCCCAACGCCTCGATCCCGACGCCGCAGCCCGTGCATTATCAGCCAATGTTTGCCGCCTACGGAAAATCGCTGACGGCGTCCTCGGTGGTGTTTACCTCGAAGGCCGCCATCACCGGCGGGCTGGCGCGCAAGCTCGGCATCGAAAAGAAGCTCTATCCGGTGAAAAACACCCGCGGCGGCATTTCGAAAAAGAGCATGATCCATAACGGTGCCACCCCGAAGATTGAGGTCGATTCCGAGACCTATGAAGTGCGTGCAGACGGCGAGCTTTTGACATGCGCTCCAGCCGAGGTCCTGCCCATGGCGCAGCGCTATTTCATGTTCTAAAGCGCGATCAGCAAAAGTGGATTCCGGTTTTGCGTCCGATCGCGCTTCTGTACTAAGGTCCCGCCCGGGCGATCAAAGCCAGAACAAAAGTCCGGGAGGATCGAGTGATTTACGTCGTTGCCACGCTGACCATCAAACCCGAAACGCGCGCCGATTTCATCGCCGCCGCCACCGCCTGCATCAAGGAAACCCGGAAAGAGCCGGGCAATATCGCCTATGACCTGCACGAAAGCGTCACCGATCCCGCCAAGATGGTGTTCGTCGAGCAGTGGGAAAATGCCGAGGCGCTGGTGCCGCACCGCGGCGCCGAGCACATGAAGACGTTCGGCCGCGTCGCCGTGAAATGCATGAGCGCGCCGCCGAAGATCGAAGTGATCACGCCCGAAAAGGTCGACGTCCGCTAATCAAGAAGAGACCAGGGAGAAACCTCATGATCTACGTTATCGCCACCACGCCGATGAAGCCGGAAAACAAGGACGACTTCATCAAGGGGCACAAGGCCTGTATCGCCGAAACGCTGAAGGAGAAAGGTTGCCTCTCCTATGAAGGCCATGTCAGCGTCAACAATCCCAATGTGTACGTGGTGGTGGAGCGCTGGGAAACCCGCGACGACCTCAACGCCCATGGCAAGGCGCCCCATATGAAGGTGTGGCGGGAGTATTCCTCGCAGATGAAGACGGCGCCGACGGTGATCGAAATCATCAGCGACGGCAAGGTGGAGAAGTTTTAGCATGCGTTGTTGCGCGTTCGGTGGCTACATGGTTCGAGACGCGCGGCGTTGCCGCGCTCCTCACCATGAGGATCTCAGACCTCATCCTGAGGAGGCGCGAAGCGCCGTCTCGAAGGATGTAGCCCCGATGCCCCAACGCGTTCCAGGTATCCTCACATGATCCGCGCGACCAAAGTCCTCGGCCAGCATCGCTGGACACAAGCCGCGGCCGATACCGTGGTGCTCGATTTCGACGACCGGCACCGGCGGCGGATGGCGATG
Source organism: uncultured Alphaproteobacteria bacterium (assembly GCA_963742935.1). GTDB lineage: Bacteria > Pseudomonadota > Alphaproteobacteria > Rhizobiales > Xanthobacteraceae > Bradyrhizobium. The sequence continues at coordinate 45,863 of CAVUOI010000055.1, forward strand.
ACGGGGACGCGCGGGCTGGAATTCCTGCTCGACCTGGAAAACGCCGTCGCGCTGCGCGGCGGCGATGCATTGGTTCTGGAGGATGGTCGGCTGATCGAGGTGGTGGCGGCGGCCGAGCCGCTGCTCGAGATCCGCGGCGCCGATCCGCTGCATCTGGTCCGCGTCGCCTGGCATCTCGGCAACCGCCATCTGCCGACCCAGATCATGCCGAAGGGCCTGCGCATCCGCCGGGATCACGTCATCGAGGCGATGGTGAAGGGGCTGGGCGCGCGCATCATCGAGATCGAGGCGCCGTTTGATCCCGAAGGCGGCGCCTATGCGAGCAGTCACGCCCATGCGTCGGAAGCCCACGCGCATGCACATGCCCATTCCTCGCATGCCCATGCCGAAGCCCATGCTCATTCCTCGCATGATCACGGTCCTGGTGATCACCACCATCACGACGAACATTGCGACCACGATCATCACCACCACGATCACTCCCATGCTCATGACCACAAGTGAGCCCGCGGCCGTCGAGGCAGGCAGCGGAATGAATGCAGATGAGGCGGCGGCGCTGTACCGGCTGATGACCTGGCTGTCGCCGTCGTTTCCGGTCGGCGCGTTTTCCTATTCCAGCGGCATCGAGTGGGCGGTGGAGGCGGGCGATATCACGAACGCCGCGTCGCTGCGCGGCTGGCTGGCTGCGATGCTCGGCGACGGCCCGGGCTTTTGTGATGCGGTGTTTCTGGCGCATGCGCATCGTGCCGCGACCGCGCGGGACGATGCTGCGTTGCATGAGATCGCGGAACTGGCCGCCGCCTTCGTTCCCTCACGCGAGCGCCAACTCGAAACCTCGACGCAGGGCCGCGCCTTCATCGAGATCGCGCGTTCGGCGTGGGCGTCAGACGGGCTCGACGACATGGTCGCCGCTTGCGACGGCGCGATCGTCTATCCCATCGCGGTCGGCCTCGTCAGCGCGGCGCACGGGCTGCCGCTTGCCCCGGCAATGCACGCCTTCCTGCATGCGGTGGTGTCGAACTGGATTTCCGCCGGCGCGCGGCTGGTGCCGCTCGGGCAAACCGACAGCCAGCGCATTCTCGCCAGCCTCGAAGCCGATGTCGCCGCCACGGCGACGCGCGCGCTGGAAGCTTCCCTCGACGATCTCGGCAGCGCCACCTTCCGCGCCGATCTCGCCAGCCTGCGCCACGAGACGCAATATACGCGGCTGTTCCGGTCATGAAGCGCGACAGCTCTTTCCGCCGTCGTCCCTGCGAACGCAGGGACCCATAGCCACCGGCCTCTGTTGTTGCAGAAGGCGTCGGCCATCGTGCCTTATCGATAGATCACGCTGTATGGGTCCCGGCGTGCGCCGGGACGACGATAGTTTGGGGAATGCTCGACATGTCTAAATCTCACGGTCCGCTCCGCATCGGCATCGGCGGCCCCGTCGGCTCCGGAAAGACCGCGCTGATGGACCTGCTCTGCAAGTCGATGCGGGAGCGATACGACATCGCCGCGATCACCAACGACATCTACACCAAATGGGATGCGGAGTTTCTGGTGCGCTCGGGCTCGCTGACGCCGGACCGCATCGCCGGCGTCGAGACCGGCGGCTGCCCGCACACGGCCATTCGCGAGGACGCCTCGATGAATCTCGCAGCCGTCGCCGACATGCGCGCGAAATTCCCAAATCTCGATCTGGTGCTGATCGAATCCGGCGGCGACAATCTCGCCGCGACATTTTCGCCCGAACTCGCCGATCTCACGATCTATGTGATCGACGTTGCCGCCGGCGACAAGATCCCGTCCAAGGGCGGCCCCGGCATCACGCGTTCCGACCTGTTGGTGATCAACAAGATCGACCTCGCGCCGCATGTCGGGGCGTCGCTGGAGAAGATGGAGACCGACGCCAAACGGATGCGGGGCGCCCGGCCGTTCGTGATGACCAACCTGAAAAAGAGCGAGGGGCTCGATCGCATCATCGGCTTCATCGAGGCCAAGGGCGGCCTGCGCCCGGCGGCGAAGGCCGGGTAGGGATCGAAAGGCGAGCCGGACGGGGCACACGAGCCCGCGGCCGCGACGGCGCGTTAACATTAATGTTCGGTCCGTTGCGCAAGGCGTGGATTTTTCCGTCGGCGCCGGGAACCAAATCGGCGCTGTCCGATTATCAATCTCCGGCCCCGCCAAATCAGCGTTAACGGCGGCCTTGTTTACCTCGCTGTCAACCAGTCAGTTGCGTGCTGATGAGCGCTCCGTCATATTCGCCGCGGTTGGCCTTCGCGCTATTGCCATGTTTATCTGCCCCGGCAGACCAAGAGATGCTTTCGATACGTCGTCGCCAACACGTCATTCCCGAGTAAGCGAGTGGTCCGGCTGGGCTTTATTATCGGCTTTATCGCGCTGATCGGAGTTCTGCTCTCCGGTCTCGCGGCCTATCGCGTTCACGAACAGGAGCTGGCGATCGACGGCATCGCGCTGTCGCGCGCCATCGACGTGCACGCCAGCCTGGTGCAGGACCGCTTGACCGAGCGCGAATTGCTCGCCCGCGTTGCGTCCGGATTGTTTCGCGCACCATCGGTGGTGAAAGCCAACATGCTGCAGCCGCTGCGCGCGGCGATCTATGCCTTCAAGACCGATTTCGTGACCGCGTTCTGGATCGCGCGGCTGAAGCCGGCCGACCTGGCGGCGGCGCAGGCGGAGCTGAAGAGCGCCGGCTTCACCAACCCGACGATCCGCGATTTCGACGACCGGCCGCTCGACCTCAAGGCGATCGACCAGCCGCTCGACGTCCTGATGGACCTCGAGCCGCGCAGCGCGGACACGCTCAGCTTTCCGGGCCGCGCCTATGGCCGCCACTCGGTGATCGGGCCGATGCTGGCGAAGGCGGCGGAAACCGGCAAGCCGGTGGCGTCGGACCCGATACCGCTGCTGCGGCAGAACGGACCAATCGGCCTCGTGCTGGCGTCTCCGATTCCGAAGGAGGGCAGCAACGAGCCCGCCGGCTTCATCACCTTTTCCTACGAATTGTCGCCGCTGATGCTGACCAACGACGACCGCGCGCTGTTTTCGGTGGTGCTGAAGGATCCCGGTGACGCCAGCGACGAATATGTCGCCAGCGACCAGGGCGCGATCTCGTTGCGGGCGGTCAAAGTGGGCGATCCGCCGCCGTCGGTGGTGCGGACGGTGACGTTCGGCGGGCGCGACTGGTCGCTCGGCTATTATGCCAAGAACAATGCCGTGCAGCGCGCGCAGCAGACGGCGATCATCGTGGCGGCGATCGGCATCGCGCTCACCGGCATCGTCTGCGGCCTGTTCGGCTATGTCGCCTACAACAATTTGCGGCTCAGCCGCGAGATCCAGGTGCGGATCGGCTTCGAGCGGCGGCTGACCGCCGTGATCGACGAGCTCAATCACCGGGTCAAGAACATCCTCGCCGTGATCCAGTCGATCGTGACGCGCACCTTGCGCCACGGCTCCGACATGGACGTGGCGCGCGAGCTCCTGATCGGCCGAATCCATGCGATGTCGAACGTGGTGTCGCTGCTCTCGGAAAGCCAGTGGCAGGGCGTCAAGCTCAGGGGCCTGTTCGAGTCGCGCGCGATCCCGCATGCCGACCGCATCGCGGTCAGCGGTCCCGACATTGCCGTCAGCGCGCGCGCCGCGCAGTCGCTGTCGCTGTTGTTCTTCGAACTGGCTTCGCATTCCGACGAGGGCCTGTCGCTGGTCGGCAAGCACCCGCACATAACAGCCAAATGGGAAGTCACCGGCGAGGAGCCGGACCAGACCTTCCACTTCCGCTGGGAGGAGTTCAACACCAGTGCGGCGACGCGGCGCGAGGACTCGGATTTCGGCCTGATCCTGCTCGACCGCGTTGCTCCCGAAGCGCTCGGCGGCACCGCCAAGCGCTATTTCACCGACGTCAGTTACGTCTACGAACTCACCGCGCCGATGGTCACCGTCGTCGACATGACCGAGCGCGACAGGACGGAGCAGATTTCCGCTCCTGTGCGGCCGGTCAGGTAGTCCCCGCTGCTGCTCCTTCTCCGGTGTCGTCCCTGCGAACGCAGGGATCCATACGCCGCGGCGGGTGTGCAGGGCACGCTGGAAAAGGCTCTGCCTTGGCGAGCGAGCGCCAGTGCTGAAATAAAGCAGAGCGTCAACCACCAAACATCATCGATGGATCACGCGGTATGGGCCCCTGCGTTCGCAGGGGCGACTGCGTGTGTGGCGAGCTCGGGAACTCCACTCCACCGTCACGCATTATTCCGCATCGAAATCAACGATCGACGGAGTTCAATCATGGGACGTTATCTGCTGCTGTGGATGCTCGGCATTCCCCTGCCGATTCTCGTGCTGATCTACATGTTCGGCGGGCTGCATTGAAGCCGCGCGCTATCGTGTAATCTCCGGTACCCAACTACGAAACAACCCAACAAAAAAGGCGGCCCGTTGAGGCCGCCTTTTCCGTGTCATTTCGATTGCATCATCCGCCGTTGCCGCCGATCACCGCACGCACGGTTTCGTCGGGTCCGAAATCCTCGGCGCCGTCGACATAGAGCAGCGCCGACAATTTCGAGCGCGCGCGGTTGACGCGGCTCTTGATGGTGCCGACCGCGCAGCCACAGATGGCGGCGGCGTCCTCGTAAGAGAAGCCGGAGGCACCGACCAGGATCAACGCTTCGCGCTGGTCCTGCGGCAGCTTTTCGAGCGCGTGACGAAATTCCTCGAATTCCAGATGCGCATTTTGCGCCGGCTGGGTCTTCAAGGTTTTCGCGTAATTGCCCTCGGCGTCCTCCACCTCGCGCCGCCGCTTCCGGTAATCGGACCGAAACAGGTTGCGCAGGATGGTGAACAACCAGGCCGGCAGGTTCGAGCCGGGCTGGAACGAGTCGATATTGGCGATGGCACGCAGCAGCGTTTCCTGAACCAGGTCGTCCGCACGGTCCCCATTGCCGGAGAGCGAGATCGCGAACGCGCGCAGGCTGGGTACCGACGCCAAAATGTCGTCGCGAAGAGAGTCTGTGAGAGGCATTAGTCCCTCCCGTTGGTTTTTGCCGGGTCGTCAATCTGGGCCGCCGCCGCTTCTGGCCCATCGAGCTTCCGGATTAGCTCTGCAAAACGATCCGGCACGCCTTGTCGGACCACGTCGTCGTACATTGCGCGGAGCTGATGCCCGATCCTGGATTGAATCTCGGCGTTGAGCCCGCCCTGCTTCTTTACTTCCTTCATGGTCTCATCCACGCTTCCCCGAGAGTTAATTCTCTGTATTTTCAAGAGGTTACCTCGAAATTGGGCCTAGGCCGCCGCGCTCTACGTCAAAAGCTAATTCGAATAGTTGCGGATGGTTCCGGAATGCGGGAACTTTTTCTGGAACTTTTTTGTCGCCCGCGAGTAATCGGTGCGTGACAGGGGAACCAGGGTCCCCCGCCAAAAGCTAAAATCGACGTCCGCCGCCGCGCTTTGTGGTTACGTCCGTGCGGCAGAGACCCTAAGTAGGTACGTATGGGCACGGTTTTAAGGCCCAAGATAAGGATGGAATGGGGATGTCCCGATCACAGCTCGTTGCTGAACATCTGCCGCTATTGCGGCGCTATGCCCGCGCATTGACCGGAAACCAGGCCTCGGGCGATGCCTATGTCGGGGCCATGCTGGAAGCCCTGCTGCAGGACGCTTCGCTGCTCGACGAAAAACACGGCCCGCGCGCCGGGCTGTTCAAGCTTTTCACCCAGATCTGGAATTCGGTCTCGCTCAACGACAATCCTGAGGTCACAACGCTGGCGCTGCCGCCGGAGCGCCGGCTCTCGAACATCACGCCGCTGCCGCGGCAGGCGTTCCTGCTGCTGTCGCTCGAAGGCTTCTCCGAGGAGGAGGTGGCGTTCATCCTCAACGTCGACATCCCCGAGACGCGCGCGCTGACGGACACTGCCGGCCGCGAGATGGCGGCGGAAATCGCCACCGACGTGCTGATCATCGAGGACGAGACCTTTATCGCGATGGACCTCGAGAGCCTCGTGAAGAATCTCGGCCACAACGTGATCGGCGTTGCCCGCACCCATTCGGATGCGGTGGCGCTGGCCAAGAACAAGAAGCCCGGCCTGATCCTCGCCGACATCCAGCTGGCCGACGGTTCGTCGGGCCTCGATGCGGTCAACGAGCTGTTGAAGGTATTCGAGGTGCCGGTGGTGTTCATCACCGCTTATCCCGAGCGCTTCCTGACCGGCGAACGCCCGGAGCCGGCGTTCCTGATCTCAAAACCGTTCCAGCCGGCGATGGTCTCGGCAGTTGCCAGCCAGGCGCTGTTCTTCCAGCGCAACTCGCGCAACCGCGCACCGCGGGCGGCCACTGGCTAGATCGAGAGTGCGGTAGCGTAGTAGTAGGAATGATCCGGCGCGCCCCACTGCGCGCCGGATTTTTGTTGGCGATACGCTGCAGGTCTTGCCGATAGCGGAGGGCCTCGTCACGTAGTCCTGATGATGTGGAGTAGCGGCCGATGAGTGTCGGGCTGATTGGCCTGCTCGATGATGTCGCAGCAATCGCCAAGGTCGCCGCGGCGTCGCTCGACGATGTGGCGAGCCAGGCCGCCAAGGCCGGCGTCAAGGCCGCGGGCGTCGTCATCGACGATACGGCCGTGACGCCCGGCTATGTGATCGGATTCGAGCCGAAGCGCGAGCTTCCCATCGTCGGCAAGATCGCCGCGGGCTCGCTGCGCAACAAGCTTTTGGTCCTGCTGCCCGCGGCCCTGCTGCTGAGCTATTTCCTGCCCTGGACCATCACGCCGCTCCTGATGCTGGGCGGCGCCTATCTTTGCTACGAAGGGGTGGAAAAGGTGCTGGAGGCCGTGCTGCCGCACAGCGCGAAACAGCATGAGTCGCAGCTCGGCACCGTGGCGTTGAACGCGAAGTCGGTCGAAGACGAGAAGGTCGCAAGCGCGGTCAAGACCGACTTCATCCTCTCTGCGGAGATCATGGCGATCACGCTCGCCGCGCTTCCCGCGGGGAGCATCTGGAAGCAGGCGCTGGTGCTGGCGGTCGTGGCCATCGGCATCACCGCCGCCGTGTACGGCGTAGTCGCGCTGATCGTGAAGGCCGACGATGTCGGCCTGGCGCTGGCACGGGGCACCACAGGCGCCGGCCGCGCGGTCGGCCGTGGCATCGTCCGCAGCATGCCGGTGCTGCTGAAAGTGCTCAGCGTGGTCGGCACCGCGGCCATGATCTGGGTCGGCGGCGGCATCGTCCTGCATGGCCTCGAGGAGTTTGGCCCGCCGGCGATCCAGCACGCCGTTCACGCGGCGGAAGAGGCGGCGGCCCGTGTCTTTCCTCCGGCAGCCGGGCTCCTTTCATGGATCGCCGAAGCGGCGATCTCGGGCGTCATCGGCCTCGTGGTAGGCGCCGCGACAATACCCGTTGTCGGCTATGCGCTGGCGCCGGCATGGGCAAGCGCAAAAAATATTCGCAAGAGTTGAGATAGAGGTAGTTGAGATAGCGGTATCTGCTGCCGCCGCCAACAGTGCGCAGACACGCGCACGTGTTCAGGCACTGTGAACCAGATCACGTTTCGATTTCCTGACCAGGGGTATGATTGGATCGTAATTCATCGCTGGCGCGTTGGGCGCGGCGGCGTACGGACTTCCTCTTCGCGGCCAGGCACCTCCCCCTGGCTCGGGCCACCAGCTTCGAGTTCATAGCTGGTCGGACTTCCGGCGCGCTCAAAGCGCGCCGGATTTTTTTGACGTGTGAGCCATGTGCGCGCCGGGATGGAGCGGCCCTGATCCTGGGCGAGCCGCTCGGTCTGCGTGAAGTTGTCGCGATGGCGCTGGTGCTCGGCGGCGTGACGCTGGCGTTGCAGAAGGCGTGATTGCTGGTTGAACTGCGCTCCTTGCCCGCATAGGCTTGCGGCAGAAACAATAAAAGATACCGGAAACGCCTTTATCTCATGCAGTCCGCCGAGCGGCTTTTCCCCTACCGCCGGGGGCTGATCATCGTCGCGACCATGGCTACCGCCTATGTCGCCAGTCATTTTTTCCGCGCCTCCAACGTCACCATCGGCCTCGACCTGATGCGCGACCTCGCCATCGGGCCGCAGGCGCTGGGTGCGCTGACCGGCGCGTTCTTCTTCGGCTTTGCCGCGATGCAGATACCCTGCGGCTTCTTCTTCGACCGCTTCGGGCCTCGCTACACGGTCGTCGGCATGCTGATGCTCGCTGCCATCGGCGGCGCGATGTTCACGCTGGCGCCGAGCTGGCCGGTGCTCCTGACCGGCCGGGTGCTGATGGGCGCCGGCTGCGGCGTGATGCTGATCGGCAGCATGGTGCTCATCTCGCGCTGGTTTCCGCCGGATCGCTTTTCCACGCTCACCGCCGTGGTGCTGTCGATCGGCCTGATCGGCAACCTCGCCGCCACCACGCCACTCGCCTGGGCCGCGCAGGACATCGGCTGGCGGCCGGCGTTCGGCGCCGTCGTCGTCTTCATCGCGCTGGCAACGGTTGCGATATGGCTGGTGGTGCGCGATGCGCCGCCGGGCCATCCCTTTCTCTCCCGCAAGGTGGAGCCATCAGGCGAAATGCTTCGAGGGTTCGTCGAGGTGCTGCGCAATCCGCGCCTGAAGCCGATTTTGGCGCTGAATTTCTGCAACTATGCCTGTACCTTCACCGTGCAGGGCCTGTGGGGCGGCGCGTTCCTGCGCGAGGTGCACGGGCTGAGCCCGATCGCAGCCGGCAACGTGCTGCTCTCTGCCGTGATCGCTTACCAGGTTGGCATGCTCGCCTTCGGCCCGCTCGACCGCAGGCTCGACACCCGCAAGGGGATTGCGATGGGCGGCACGCTGGTGATCGTCGGCCTGCTCGCGACGCTGGCGGTGTTTTCGCACCCGCCGGTCTGGCTGCCGGTCACCGTCATCATCGTCATGGGCTTCTTCTCGGCGTCCAGCACCATGGTGATGACGCATGGCCGCGGCATCTTTCCGGACCGGCTGATCGGGCGCGGCATCTCGACCATGAACACGGCGGTGATGCTCGGCGTCGCCTGCATGCAGACGCTGTCCGGTATCATCATCGGCGCCTTCGAGCCGCTGTCGAGCGGCGCCCGCACCGAGGACGCCTACCGCGCGCTGTTCGGTACGCTGACGCTGGTGCTGATCGTAGCGGTCGCGATCTACGGCAGATCAGAGGATGTGAAGCCGAGCGACGAGATGCGGGCGAGGATGGATTAGCGTCGTTGGCAGAGTAATACTGCCGAACTCAACTGATTTTGCCGTGCTTGTCGTGCGAGCGAGCTACCTGCGTCCGAAAAGGCCGCCCACCACGCCGCCAATCAGTCCGACCGGACCGCCGACGCCGCGGTGATGGCCTCCGCTGCGGCGATGAGCCCGACGTTCTTCATGGGATTTGGCTTCGTGGGATTTGGCGCTGCTGTCCAGGCTGGCCTGAGCGTTTGACGCGGAGTCGGTCAGCAGCGCTTGATGCTGCGACGCATTGAGAAAGCCGGTTTCGGGATAGCCACGTGCCGCCTGCCAGCGTGCGATCACGTTGCGGGTCGGCTTGTCGAACCGTCCGTTGGCCTTGGTGTCGAAGCCAAGCTTGGTCAGGCTACGCTGCACGGCGCGCCGCTTGCCTTTGTCGAGTCCCATCTGATCTTCGGTTTGCCGGGTCGCTTCCTGAGTGACGGTCGCCGGATCGGCGGATGCCATCAGGTCTCGGTTGGTCATGCTTGGACCGGCCTTGGCAACATCTGCAACGACTAGGATTCCAAAAACCGACAGTGCGAGGATGAAGACGCGCAACGGGCTATTTTCCCTGATTTTGAGTTTCTCGATGATTTTCGCTGCCGGTGGCGCTAAAATCAGAGAGCAACTCGGGCTTCGTCACTGGCAACTTTTATCGAGATCACTTGTTCCTGATCGCGCGTCGAATGCTGCACTGTCCACCGTCATTCCCCGCTGCACTGCACGATTGCCATTCCGTCCCGATGGGGGGATGCTTGAGCATCGGCACAAGGGGAGAGTGGCATGAGCAAGGCAGGTCCTGACAACCGCAAACAGGATGGTGAAATCGGCCACAAGCACGGCGCCACCCCGATCGGCACGTTGCGCAAGATTTACGGGCAGGGTTTTGCCGCCGGTTATCCGCCAACCGACAAGCTCAGCGATGTTTTCCCGAACTTGAACGAGACGGCGCTGAGCCAGCTTCGCCGCGACTACAAGACCGGGCATCTCGATCACAAGATCACGAACGCCTTGCACTGAAGGCGCTCTGCCTTAAGGATGCGGATATACGCCCGCAAGCGCACGCTTGCGCCACATCCGCTCGACTGGAAAAGCCCGAACCATGCCTGTCACTATCGACTACTATTTGTCGCTCACCTCGCCATGGACCTATCTCGGCAGCGCTCGGTTCGCCGAGATCGCCCAGCGCCATGGCGCGACCGTCAACGTCAAGCCTTGCAAGTTCGGGCCGATCTTCGAGCAGACCGGCGGGCTGCCGCTGCCAAAACGCTCGCCGCAGCGGCGGGCCTACCGGATGATGGAGCTGAAGCGCTGGCGCGAGGCGCTGGACATTCCGATCCATCTCGAGCCGAAGCATTTTCCGTGCGACGACGCCGCGGCGACACGCCTGGTGATCGCGGCCAAGCTGCAAGGCAACGGACGCGCACAAGCTGTCGTTGGAGCTGGGGCGGGTGGTATGGGAGCGCGAGGAAACCCTTACCGATCCCGAGGCGATCACGGCGGCTGCCCGGCGCGCCGGTCTCGACGCCGCGGAGCTGCGCGCGACCAACCCCTCGGACGCCGAAATCGACAAGATTCATGAACAGTATACGCAGGAAGCGCTGGCGGCGGGCGTCTTCGGCGCGCCGAGCTACGTGCTGCCGTCAGGCGAGGTCTTCTGGGGCCAGGACCGGCTCGACCTGCTGGAACGCGCGTTGAAGAAGCTGGGATCATAGCGTTTTCGAGCGAAGCATGCCGTCGGACTTGATCCGTGGCTTGAAGCCGGCTCGCGCGAAGAAAACGCGTCACAACGAAAATAAAAAAAGCAGGGCGCGACCGGCATCACCACGGTCGCGCCCTACGTCGCCGGTCAATGGGGCAGGGGGAATAACCGGCTGCCGGGATGACTCCGGACCCCCCGAAGTCGTTCCCTCGGCGTGTAAATATTTTTCGTACCCGCCAAATATTTCGTACACGGTTAAGTGATCGGGAAGCGGCGGACCTCCTTTGGCCCGGCCCGGGTTGTGTCCGTGATCGCCATGGGGCGAGGGACAATCAGCATGTCACAGATTTTCAAGGCATTTTTAGCCACTCTCGCCGTATCCGCGACGTTTGGCGCAGTGCAACTCGCCTCAGGTCATGACCTCATCGGCCGCCTACAACTCGCTTCAGCCGAGCCGGCCGGGGCAATCAACCGCGGCGCGAAGGCTGACCGGGCGGCGATGAAGGCTGCGCAAAACCTCACCGAGACGATCACGTTCCGAACTGTGGGCCTCGACGACACCTCGGTTGTGGTGCGTGTTCCCGTCGCCCAGGCGCCCGCGACCCCAGGCACCGGTCCGTGACGAAGCGCGGAACCGCCCTGAACCGCCGGCCAAGCCCGGCGCCGCGAAGCGGACGATCGCCTGCGAACCCCCGGTCAGCGTTCTCACCGAGGTCGCCAAGCTGCTTCAGCCCGGCCGCTGCGTGACCTGATAGGGGCGCGGCTTTTCGCTATTGCCGGTTCAGCGAAGATCGCAAAGTCATACTCAGTCGTCATCACCCGCGAAGGCGGTTGATCCAGTATTCCAGAGACATAAGTAATTGAACCGATAAGCCGCGGCGTACTGGATTCCCGCCTGCGCGGGAATGACAATTGTTACTCCGCCGGCGCTTCGCTGGCGTCGCTAGCGCTGTTGCGGCTGGCGAGAAATCCCAGCGCAAGTCCACCGACCGCGAGAATCGGAATCAGCTTCTTGACGCCGATGGCGCGGATCACCTGGATGCCGGCCGCCACCAGCATCGGATCGGCCAGCACCGTCTGCGCGGTGGATTTTGCAGCCCTCGCCGCCTTTTCGACGCGCACCTCGATCTGCTTCTTGCGTAGCATGTAGCAGCCGGCGGCGATCAGCGTGACCACGAAGAAAATCGCGGCGCCTGTCAGGCAGGCCTCCACGGGACCGTATTTTTGCAGCACGAATACGAAGGCTGCCGCGCACAGAAACGCGGTCGTCACCAGCAGCGCCAGGGCGGCCGCCGCAGCAAGCGAGGTCAGCCGCAACGCTGTGCCGGTCGAGTCCTTGAAGTCATCGATCAATCGCTGAAACATTTGAAAGCCTCGATCCAAAGCCGATCTGAAAACGACGTCAACCAACCAGGCCGTCATGCGCAACGGCGCCGCGGCGTTTGGCGCGCTTTAACGCCCGTCAAACACCAACGGCGCCGCGATGATCTGCGCCTATGCGACGCGCGCTAAAACTGCCTGCGCCAGTTACTACCTGCGCCAGGTCAAGCCGATCAGGAAGCCGAGGCCGAGCGCGATGCCCACGGTAGCCAGCGGACGCTCCGTGATGGCGTCTTCCAGCGTTTCTCCGATCGAGGACGCGGCGTCGTGGGCGGCATCCATCATCGCGCTGCCGCGCTCGGACATGTCGTCAACCGCCTGCTCCGCATTGTCGCGCGCCTGCTTGTAGCCGCGCCGCGCCTGCTTGGAGGCGGTGCCGGCAAAGCTGTTGATGGCGTCGGTGATCTGGTCGGTGAGGGCTGCGATATCATTTTTCACGGCGTTTACTTCCTTCTCAAGGCGTTCTTGGGTCACTTTGTCCGTCATATTTCTGGTTGCGGCTTCGCCGTTGCTCATCGACATCGAAAGCTCCCGGGGATCGAATTCAGCTGCGGAACAAACGCCGCGTCGGGCGGGAAGTTCCAACTGCGGACCTCGTTAACCTCCCGGCAATTGAGGCGCGTCTGACGGCATCAGATGCTCTTTCACGACGAGTGCGACGATCAGTAGCGGCGACGACAGAAACGCGCCCATCGGTCCCCACAACCAGGTCCAGAACGCGAGTGCGATGAAAACCGCGAGCGCGTTCAGCGCCAGCCGGCGGCCGACGATCATCGGCGTGAGGAAGTGGCCTTCCAGAAAGGTCATCGCCGCAAACAGCGCCGGTGCGATCAGCCCGGCGCTGATACTTGGAAAAGCGACCTGGCCGACCGCGAGCAGCACGGCGAACATCGCCACCGGGCCGATGATCGGGATGAAATTCAGCACCGCCGCCAGCGCGCCGAGTCCGGCCGGATTGGGCATGCCCGTGATCGCGCAGATCAACCCGGTGATGACGCCGACGCCGACATTGATCATGGTGACCATCAGCAGATAATTGCCGAGATGCTCCTCGATCTCGTTGAGCATCCGCAGCGTCCGCAGCCGCGCCGTCCGCTCGCCGAAGTTCATGATGAAAGCCCGGCGCAGGTCCCGCCAGCTCGCGATGAACAGGATGAGCGTCGCTACGAACAGCAGGAATTCGGCAAAGGTCGGCGACAGGAATTCCAGTGTCGGCTGCACCCAGTCGAACTTCGGCATATGGAATGTCGAGAGCGTGTCGGAGCCGCCGAGCATGCTTTGCAGCTCTTGCCAGAGCCTAAGCGGGCGGTCGAACACGTGCAGCTTTTCCTTCAACAGCGCGCCGAGCTCCGGAAGCTTGCTGGCCCATTCCATCGCGGGCGAGGCGATCAGGCCGATCATGAAGGTGACCCCGGCGCCGGCCGTCGTCACCAGCAGCACTGCGGCGAGCGCCCGCGGGATCCGGTGGCGTTCGAGGAAATTGGCGGTCGGCGACAGCATGGTGCCGACGATGAACGCCATCGTCATCGGCAGGAAAAACGCCTTGGCGAGATAAAGTCCGGCAATGATGCAGATGATGAGCAGGCCGACCAGGGCGATTGCCACCACTTCTGTGCGGCGGATCAGCGGCGGGAGTTCGCCATTGCTGTCCGGGACTGGGGTGCCTTCGCGCGCGCTGGGTAGCTGGCGTTCGCCGGGCGGGGATTTGGTCGGCGGAGATTTGGCCGCCAGCGGCTTGGCAGTCGAGGGTTTCTCTGGCGAATGCTTCTCTGGCGAAGGCTTGGTCGGAGTAACGCTCACAATGGTTGTCCCCTGCCCGAAGCGGCGATGACACGGCAACAGCGACGTAGCGGACCGGACGCGCACCATAACGTCGCTCGGGGATCAAGGTTCCATCGCCCGGACGCGGGCACTCTTCCCTGCTTTGACGCGCCACGACGCGGCCTCGGAACCGCCGGCCCGTGGCCGCGTTTGTTGCTGCAGAGCATCCGCACGATGCACACATCCAACGGGGCAGTTACATGACACAGTTCTCAGATCGCCGGCCTTCGTCGCGCGTCGCAAGCGCGATCGTCTTCGTCAGCGCCGCGCTGCTGGCCTCGCTCACAATGACGGGCGCGGCGAAGGCGCAGGCGCTCGGTTACGCTGCGACCCAGCCGAGCGGCTATCCCGCCGATGAGGTGATTGGATCGGACGAGAGCGCGACGCCCGAGCGGCTGCGCCGCGCCGTCGTTGCCTTTGGCACGAGCGAGGTGCCCGGCACCATCGTCATCGATACCGGCAACACCACGCTCTATTACGTGCTCGGCCAGGGCCGCGCCATCCGCTACGGCGTCGGCGTCGGCCGCGAAGGCTTTACCTGGTCCGGCGTGCAGACCGTCAGCCGCAAGGCGGAGTGGCCGGACTGGCATCCGCCGGCCGAGATGATCGCGCGCCAGCCCTATCTGCCGCGTTTCATGGCCGGCGGTCCGGGCAATCCGCTCGGTGCGCGGGCGATGTATCTCGGCAATAGCGTGTATCGCATTCACGGCACCAACGATCCTTCGACGATCGGAAAGTTCGTCTCGTCGGGCTGCATCCGCCTGACCAATGAAGACGTCGCTGATCTGTTCAGCCGGGTCGGTGTCGGCGCCAAGGTCGTGGTGCTGCCGAAGCATGCGCCGGTCATGGCGCGTGGCGGAGACGGCAGGACCGCTCGTCCGGTCGTCGCACAACCGCGTCCGGTCGCGACCACATTCAGCGGCCGCCAGGCGATGAACCTGACGGCGTCGCAGCTCAACTGACCTGACGCATCGTGTAGCGGAGGGTGTGTTGCAGAGTAGTGTGTTGCAGAGGAGAGCGTTGATGCGATCAGGAAAACCGGCATCATGGGCGGCGGTTGCGCTGCTCGGCGCTTGCGTACTGGCGCCGGCCGCGCAGGCGCAGGACTTCTTCTCGCAACTGTTCGGCGGTGCCGCGCGCCCGCGCCATCAGCCCTACATCTCGATGCCGTTCAGTGACGAAGGCCAGGTTTATGCGCCGCGTGGCGAGGGGCGTGTCCGCTACAGCGGTGGTGGCGGCCAGGCGTTTTGCGTGCGGACCTGCGACGGGCGTTATTTCCCGGTCTCCGGATCGGACAACGCAAGCCGTGCGGCCAGCTGCAACAGTTTCTGCCCGGCGAGCGAGACCAAGGTGTTTTCCGGCAGCAATATCGACAACGCCACCGCCGACAACGGCAAGTCCTATTCCGATTTGCCGAACGCGTTCCGCTTTCGCAACGAACTCGTCTCGGGCTGTACCTGCAACGGCAAGGACCAGGCAGGCCTCGCGCCGGTCAAGATCGAGAACGACCCGACGCTGCGCAAGGGCGACATCGTCGCCGGCGAAAACGGCCTTCTGGTCGCCGGCCGCAGCGCCGACCGCCGCGGTGCGGAACTGAATTTCTCGCCGGCGTCTGAAAAGGTCAGCGCGAAATATAACCGGGTGCCGGTGGTGGCGCGAGAGTGAGTGATGTTTTCGTCATGGCCGGCTTGACCCGGCCATCCACCTTCTTCGCAAAAATCTAGTGAAAGTGGATGGATGCCCGGGTCAAGCCCGGGCATGATGGAGAATCAAGCCGCGCGGATCTTGCCGAGAAAATCCGTGACCTGATTGCCGAGCTGCTGGCTTTGCGTTTCCAGCGTATGCGACGCCTGCTTGACGTCCTCGGCGGCCGCCGCAGCGGCGTCTGCGTCAGCCTTCACGCCGTTGATATTCTCGGAGACGTTCTTGGTGCCTTGGGCTGCGAACTGCGTCGAGCGGGTGATCTCCTGCGTGGCGGCGCCCTGCTGCTGCACGGCGGCGGCAATCGCGGTGGCGACCTCGTTGACCTCGCCGATGATGCCGCCGATGTTCTTGATGGCATCGATGGCTTCGCCGGCAACCTTCTGAATGTCGGCGATCTGCTCGGAGATCTCCTCGGTCGCCTTTGCGGTCTGGCTCGCCAGCGATTTGACTTCGGAAGCGACCACCGCAAATCCGCGGCCGGCCTCGCCGGCGCGCGCGGCCTCGATGGTGGCGTTGAGCGCCAGCAGGTTGGTCTGCGCGGCGATGGTGTTGATCAGGCCGACGACTTCACCGATCCGGCCCGCCGACTGCGCTAGGCCCTGAACGGTGCCGTCGGTGGCACGCGCCTGGCCGACCGCGCGGCTGGCGATCCCTGCGGCGTGCACCGCCTGCTGGCTGATGTCGTTGATCGAGGCGCTGAGCTGCTCGGAAGCCGCAGCCACCGTCTCGACGCTCATCGATGCTTCACCGGATGCCTTTTCAGCGACCTGGACGCGCTCGTTGGTCTGGCGTGAGATCGTCGACAGGCCGGACGAGGTGGTCCGCATCTGGCCGGAAGCGTCGCTGAGCTGGTTGAGCGTCTGGCGCACCATGTTTTCGAAGTCGCCGACATAGCTCTCGATCGCCTGCTGCCGCGTCGTGGCGCCGGCGTTGCGTTCGCGCTCCTGCGCCTCGATCCGGACCTTGTCGGCCGCCTGCTGCTTGAAGGTCTCCAGGGCGCCGGCCAGCGCGCCGATCTCGTCGTGGCGCGCGGCGTAGCCGTTATCGACATGGAGGTCGCCGGCGGCAACCTTCAGCATCGCGTCGCGCATGGTGTGCAGCGGCGTGATCACGCGGCGGGCGACGACCATCTGGGCGCCGAGGGCGAGCGCCAGCGCGCCGACGAGCAGCGCGAGTTGCGTCACCAGCGAGCGCTGGGCGGCGGCGCGCAGATGAGCGGCGTGATCCTTGGCGGCGTCGAGCGCGCCTTCGGCCACGGCAACAGCCGCACCGAGACGGCCGACCGTGACCGGGGTCCACTGGTTGGCGGTCATTTCCGGCTTCTCGCCGGATGCCACCTGCTTCAGCAGCCGCTCGCGCAGGGCGAGATATGCGGCTCGAAATAGGCGGTCTTGGTCGCGGCCATGGCACTGGAGATCGCCGGCGGCAATTGCATGCCGGACGCAGTCAGTTCCAGGGCATTCCACGCGGCGTCGGCGCCGCCGTTGAATTTGGTGAAGGCGACCATGGTTTCCGGCGCGACCTTGTTCAAGCCGAGCGCGTTCGACACGATCAGCGAGGCCTCGCCGCCGGTGTTGCGCAGCAGCCAGGCGATCTGCTTGATCGCCAGCAGCTGGTCGATCGTCGCATCCTGGTGGTTGACGGCGGCGGCCAGTGCGCCCGACAGCTTGTCGAGCGTCGACAGCATCGCGGCCGTCGTTTCCATGTATTCCTTGGCAAGCGTGGGCCGGCGATCCGCCTTCGGCTTGGCCATCGCTTCCCAGAATTCCTTCTGCAGCGCGGTCAATGTCTTCAACACCCGATCGAACTCCGGCACCAGCGTCGCCTGCTGGGCGAATTCGATGCTGCCGAGCAGGCCGAGCGCGTTGTTCATCGCCGGCATTTCGGTGTCGCGGATGTTGCGCAGATATTTCTCGATGTCGGCGTCCATCGGCGCATCGCCGTTGAGCAGCCGGTTGGTCGTCGATCGGTCCGTGCGCAGATTGTGCATCGCCTTGAACATGTTGGCGGAAGCATCGGCGATTTGCGCCATGCGGCTCGCCGTCTGCAGGCGGCCCCAGGCGTCCCAGGCATTGAGCGAGAACCCAATCACCACACTTAAGGAGGTGACGAGGATGACGGTCTTCAGCAGCGCGGATACGGTCAGACGGTTCAACATGTGCTTCCCCCAGATCTGCACGCATAGGGGAGGAAATCGGTAAAGACTTGGAAAGGATGACGGACAGTAATAATACGGAGGGTCAACTATTTGATATCACAAGTGATTTTCTAAAATTGGCTGGTCTGGTTCCGATTTAGGGAACTTTCAAGGGGCGGGGCGGTTCTCAATCCCATGCGTTGAGTCAATCACGCGTCACAAGCAAAGGGGGCCTACGTGTCGGTACTCATCGGTATCCTGATCACTTTCCTCGTCATCATTCTGGTGCTCTATCTGATCAACATGCTGCCGCTCGACGGTCGCGCCAAGCAGATCGCCCGCGTGGTCGTCATCATCATCGGCATCATTTCGCTGCTGAAATATCTCGCGGTGTTCTAGTATTTGGCGCACTCGCGCAAAAAAGCCCCGGCCAAGGCCGGGGCTTTTGAGCTTCGGAAAGGCGAAGCTTACTTCAAGGTGCCGAACCAGTCGTCGACGTCCTTGCGGATCTGGTCCTTGGCGAAGCCGTAGCGCTGCTGCAGTTTACCTTCGAGCTGCTCGCGGCGGCCCTCGATGACGTTGAGATCGTCATCGGTGAGCTTGCCCCACTTCTCCTTGGCGGAACCCTTGAGTTGCTTCCAGTTTCCTTCGACCCTGTTCCAATCCATTGTCATCTCTCCCTGTTCTCGTTGAGATGACCATCAACCGGTAGCGCCCGCAGCCGTTCCAAAAAACCGATGCGGCATCGTGACTGCCAATTAGCCTGCTGCCTTCGCTTCGCGGCGGCGCGCGGTGAGGACGTATTCGGTGTAGCCGTTCGGCTGCTCGCGGCCCTTGAAGATGAGGTCGCAGGCGGCCTGGAACGCGATGCCGTCGAAGGCGGGCGCCATCGGCTTGTAGAGTGAGTCGCCGGCATTCTGCTTGTCGACCACCACAGCCATGCGCTTCAGCGACTCCATCACCTGATCCTTGGTGACGACGCCATGCGCCAGCCAGTTCGCCAGATGCTGGCTGGAGATGCGCAAGGTCGCACGATCTTCCATCAGGCCGACGTCGTGAATGTCAGGCACCTTGGAGCAGCCGACGCCCTGGTCGATCCAGCGCACGACATAACCCAGAATGCCCTGGCAGTTGTTGTCGATCTCCTGCTTGACGTCGTCAGGCGCCCAGTTCGACTGCGACACCGGAATGGTGAGGATGTCGGAAAGTTTTGCGCGCGGGCCGCCCTTGGCCAGTTCCTGCTGGCGGGCCTGCACGTTGACCTGGTGATAATGCAGCGCGTGCAGCGTCGCGGCGGTGGGCGAGGGTACCCACGCCGTCGTGGCGCCGGCCTGGGGATGGCCGACCTTCTGGGTCAGCATGTCAGCCATCTTGTCGGGCGCCGCCCACATGCCCTTGCCGATCTGGGCATGGCCGGGCAGGCCGTCGATCAGGCCCATGTCGACGTTCCAGTCTTCATAGGACTTGATCCAGGGCTGCGCCTTCATGTCGTTCTTGCGGATCATCGGACCCGCTTCCATCGACGTATGAATCTCGTCGCCGGTGCGGTCGAGGAAGCCGGTGTTGATGAAGCAGATGCGCTTGGACGCATTCTGGATGCAGGCCTTGAGGTTGACCGTGGTGCGGCGCTCCTCGTCCATGATGCCGACCTTCATGGTGTTCTCGGGCAGGCCGAGCAGTTTTTCGACCTCAGCGAACAGCTCGCAGGTCAGCGCGACCTCGTCGGGGCCGTGCATCTTCGGCTTGACGATATAGACCGAGCCGGTGCGGCTGTTCTTGGTCTTCGATGACCCCTTGAGGTCGTGGATCGCGAGCAGGCCGGCGACCGCAGCATCGAGCAGGCCTTCCGGTATCTCCTCGCCCTTCTCGTCGAGCACGGCGTCGGTGAACATGTGGTGCCCGACATTGCGCATCAAGAGAAGGCTACGGCCGTGCAGCTTCAGCTCCTTGCCGTCCGGCGTCTTGTAGACCCGGTCGGGATTGAGCGCGCGCTTCAGCGTCTTGCCGCCCTTCTCGAAATCGGCCGAGAGCGTGCCGTCCATCAGGCCGAGCGTGTTGCGATAGACCAGCACCTTGTCCTCGGCGTCGACTGCGGCAACCGAATCTTCCATGTCGAGAATGGTGGAGACCGCCGATTCCATGACCATGTCGGCAACGCCGGCCGGATCGTCCTTGCCGATGGTGTGGCTGCGATCGATCTTGACCTCGACATGCATGCCGTTGTTGACCAGCAGGATCGCGGTCGGCGAGGCCGCATCGCCCTGATATCCGGCGAACTGCGACGCATTCTTCAGCGCGGTGGCGTTGCCGCTCTTGAGTTTCACGGCGAGCTGACCCGCGATGACGCTGTACGACGTAACGTCGGTATGGCTGCCGGTCGCCAGCGGCACGGCGGCATCGAGGAAGGCTTTTGCCTTCGCGATCACCTTGTCGCCGCGCGCCTTGTTGTAGCCCTTGCCGGCTTCGCTCGGATCATGCGGAACCGCATCGGTGCCGTAGAAGGCATCGTAGAGCGAGCCCCAGCGCGCGTTCGCTGCGTTCAGCGCGTAACGGGCATTGGTCAGGGGAACGACGAGCTGCGGCCCGCAGATCTTGCCGATTTCCTCGTCGACATTATGCCGTCTCGACCTTCTGCGTCGCCGGCTCGGGCAGCAGATAGCCGATCTCCTTGAGGAACGCCGTATACGCGTTCATGTCGAACGCCTTGCCCGTGTTGGCGCGATGCCAGCCGTCGATCTTGACCTGCAGCGCGTCGCGGAAGGCGAGCAGCTCGCGGTTCTTCGGCCCCAGTTTTTTGACGATGGCGGCGACGCCGGCCCAGAACGCATCGGGCGCAATCCCGGTTTTGGGGGCGGCCTCCTTGGCGATGAAATCGAACAGGACGGGCGCGATCTTCAATCCGTGGGCATCGACACGTTTCATGACGGGCTTTCTCGATCAAAATGGGCGTTGAAAGGCTGTCTTCCGGAGGAAACCAGCAAAAAACGCGCCAAAAAGGGCGACGTTGGCCGTCCTTTTAGCCCTAAAGCCGGGTCGATGAGAAGTGCCTAAAAGGGCTTAGATATTCGTCGCTCTCCGTCATTCCGGGGCGCGCCCTTGGCGCGAACCCGGAATCCATTTCGCGGCATCGCTTGAAGCTTGATGGATTCCGGGTTCTCGCTTCGCGAGCCCCGGAATGACGGAGAAACATACCGCGATCGCGAAAGTCCGCGAAGATGATGAGTTTCGCGAGGAGCTCAACTTATCCTATCGAAGCCGCTAGATATTCGCCGCCAGATCCACCAATTCGTCGAACAGGATGCCGGTGTCCGCCAACATCCGCTCGATTTCGTCGGTCGCATCCGAGATCGACTTCGCCGAGGTATCGATGTTCAGCTCCGCCCGGACCGGCGGCTGGTAGTCATTGCCGATCCCGGTGAAGGCTTTGAGCGTGCCGGCGCGCGCCTTGGCGTAGTGACCCTTGGGGTCGCGGCTTTCGCAGATTTCGGCCGGCGTCGCGACGTAGATTTCGCGGAATGAATTGTCGGCGATGCGACGCGCCGCGGCGCGATCTTCCGCCGACGGCGACACGGCGGCGACAACGGCAATATGCCCGTTGCGCGCCAGATGGGTTGCGACCTCCGCAAGCCTGCGGATATTTTCGGTGCGGTCCTGCGCGGAAAAGCCGAGATCGCCATTGAGGCCGGCGCGCAGCGTATCGCCATCGAGCAGGATCGGCGAACCGCCGCGCGAGAACAGCCGGCGCTCCAGCGCGCGCGCCAGCGTGGACTTGCCGGAGCCGGGCAGGCCGGTCAGCCAGATCACCGCGCCGTTGTGACGGTAGCGCGCCGAGCGTTCCTCGGGGCGCAATGCGGATTCGACCGGCACGATATCGATCGGGACGGCGCGCTGCCCGGCGTCGACCGACAGCACGAGGCCGCCGCCGGCGATGCGGCCATTGACCTCGATCACCAGCCGCCCGGTGCGCGGATTGTCAGAGTAAGGATCGGCCGCGATTGGCTGCGCCAGCGAGATGTCGATTTCGCCGACGTGATTGCGCGCGATCGCCGTGGTCTCGGCATTGGAGAGTTCGCCGGGATCGACCGCCTTCTCGATCGCGACGACGCTGGCGCGGCTTTCCCGCGTGCCGAGGCGGATCAGGATCTGGTCGCCCTTCGACAGCGGCTTGTCGTGCAGCCAGAAAATCCGGGCGCGAATGCGCCGCGTGTCGCGCGGGGTCGCGCCCACATGGGCGATGACATCGCCGCGTTCGATGAACAATTCACGATCGAGCGTGATGCCGACCGAACGGCCGGCGCCATGGCAACCGTTAAGCGGCGTTACCGGCCAGCTCTCGACGGCTTTGATTTTTGCGATCTTGCCGGCAGGCATGATGACGATTTCGTCGCCGGCCGTCAGTTGACCGGATTCGATGCGGCCCGCGACGATGCGGCGGTCGTCGAACTTGTAGATCGCCTGCACCGGCAGCCGCAGCGCAAGCTGCTCCAGCGGCCGCGCCGGTTCGAGCGCATCGAGCGCCTCGACCACGGTCGGTCCCCGATACCAGCCGATCCGCGGCGTGTGTTCGGCGACGCCGTCACCGTCGCGTGCGGAAATCGGAATGATCGCCGTCGGCGTCACGCCGAGGCCGGTCAGATGCGCCGAAATCTCGTCGCTGATCTCGTTGAAGCGATCCGCGCCGAAATCGACGCGGTCCATCTTGTTGACGACGACAGCGACCTGCTTGATGCCCAACAAATGCAGCAGATAGCCGTGACGCCGGGTCTGATCGCGCACGCCTTCCAGCGCATCGATGATCAGCACCGCGCCGTCGGCCTGCGAAGCGCCCGTGATCATGTTGCGCAAAAATTCGGCATGGCCCGGCGCGTCGATCAGCACGACGTCGCGCGAGCGGGTGCGGAAGCGGATTTGCGTGGTGTCGATGGTGATGCCCTGATCGCGCTCGGTCTGCAGCGCATCGAGGAGGAACGACCATTCGAACGGCATCCCGCGCCGCGCGCTGACTTCCTTCAGCATTTCCAGCTTGCCCTCGGGCAGGCTGCCGGTCTCGTGCAGCAGGCGGCCGACGAGCGTGGATTTGCCGTGATCGACATGGCCGACGATGACGATGCGGACCTGTGGTCGCGTCGTGCCGTTTGGCATCGACGTGGTGCCGTTCGGTGTCGCCGAAACGCTCAAGGGAAGGATCATGTTCATAGCGACGCTCACCAAATGTCCGTCAGAGATAGCCGGCGACACGCAGACGCTCGAACGCGTCTTCTGTCTCGTGATCCAGCGCGCGGCCGGCGCGCTCCGGCACCTTGGTGCCGTCGAGCTCGGTCAGGATTTCATCGATGCTCGTAGGCGGTCGACGCCACCGGATTGGTGATGTCCTGGTCGCCCAGCGAGCGATAGCGCTTGCCGTCCTTGGCGAGATAGAGCGGGATGATCGGAATGTTTTCGCGCTTGGTGTAGGCCCAGATGTCGGCCTCGGTCCAATGCAGGATCGGATGGACGCGCAGATGCGCGCCTTGTGGCGGCGAGGCGTTGAACTGGTCCCAGAACTCAGGAGGCTGATCGCGCACGTCCCAGCCGCCTTCCAGCCCGCGCGGCGAGAACACGCGCTCCTTGGCGCGCGTCGCCTCTTCGTCGCGGCGAATGCCGGCGATCAAGCCGTCAAAACCATATTTGGTGAGGGCCCATTTCAGCCCCTCGGTCTTTCGCGCGGCAGAACGCGCGGCCGGCGGCAGGGTCGGATCGACCGCGTCGATCGGCGGGCAGGGCTCGATCTTGAGATCGAGATCCCATTCCTTGCCGTAGCGATCGCGGAACGCATACATCTCGGGAAATTTCTTGCCGGTGTCGACGTGCAGCGCCGGAAACGGCACGCGGCCGAAGAAGGCTTTGCGCGCCAGCCAGATCATCACGTTGGAATCCTTGCCCAGCGACCACAGCAGCGCGAGCTTCTTCAGCCGCGCAAAGGCCTCGCGCAGAATGTAGATGCTCTGCGCCTCGAGCTCGTCGAG
This sequence comes from uncultured Alphaproteobacteria bacterium, assembly GCA_963742935.1. Taxonomy (GTDB): domain Bacteria; phylum Pseudomonadota; class Alphaproteobacteria; order Rhizobiales; family Xanthobacteraceae; genus Bradyrhizobium. The sequence goes on from CAVUOI010000055.1 coordinate 69,813, forward strand.
ATGGTCCATCGAGGGCGGCGGCAGCGTCTGGCCTGCAAAAATTTTCGGCACGGATGATGCCTCGCGCAGGGCTGCGGGCCGCAGCCCCTGACCGCCGGATTCATTGTCGAGAAGATGCATCTCTGCGCCTTGGACTTGGGAGTGGAAAAATTCTAAAGTTGCGCTGCAATAGAGAAGAAATAATTTTCTCTTTGTAGCCCTTGATCGAGACATAAATAGAAAATAATTTCAGTCAACCCCCCGATTGGGGAAAGCGAGTGTCTGATGCGCTATCTGCCTGTGTTCCTGGATATGCAAAGCGGCAAGGTGCTGCTCGTTGGAGCGGGTGAACTCGTGCGCGCGAAATTGCGGTTGCTGGCGGCGGCCGGCGCGCAGGTTCGTTGGCATGCGACCGACGGCGACCATGACCTCGCAGGCCTTGCTGCCGATGACGCGGCGCGGATCGAACCGGCCAACGGGGATCCGCTGTCGGCCGATCTCTCCGGCATCATCGCCATCCTCTGCGCCGGCGCCGGAGATATCGGCATTGCGATGTCGGTCCGCGCCAAGGCGGTCGGGCTGCCCGTCAACGTGATGGACGACCTCGCGCATTCGACTTTCATCTTTCCCGCCATCGTCGACCGTGGCGACGTCGTTGTCGCCGTCGGCACCGGCGGCACGTCACCGGTTGTCGCGCGCCGCGTGCGCGAGCGCATCGAAGCGGTGCTGCCGGCGCGGATCGGCGATCTCGCCGGCTTCATCGGCGGCTTTCGCAAAGCGATGCATGCGCGCATTCCCGAATTCCCGCTGCGCCGCCGTTTTTGGGAGCGCGTGATCGACGGGCCGATCGGCGCACTGGTGCTCGCCGGCCGCAAGGACGAGGCTGAAAAAGCGTTGAACGACATCGCCGATCCCGCCGCCTTCGCCGGCGCGAACGCGGACGGCAAGGCCGAGGGTCAGGGTGACGCTGGTCGGCGCCGGGCCGGGCGATCCGGATCTGCTCACCGTCAAGGCGCTGCGCGCGCTGCAGGATGCCGACGTCGTCTTCTATGATGAACTGGTTTCGCCTGAAATTCTCGATCGCATCCGCCGCGACGCTTCGCGCGTTCCGGTCGGTCGTCGCATCGGCAAGCCCGGCATCGGTCAGGACGCGATCCACAAACTGCTGGTCGATGCGGCGAAATCCGGTCAGCGCGTGGTGCGGTTGAAGGGCGGCGATCCCTTCATCTTCGGCCGCGGCGGCGAGGAGATCGAGGCATTGCGCGCTGCCGGCGTCGCCTATTCGGTGGTTCCAGGCATTACCGCAGGGCTCGGTGCCGCCGCGCAGTTCGAAGCGCCGCTCACGTATCGCCACGAGGCGCTGCGCATCACCTTCCTGACCGCGCACAAGGCCAAGGACGCCGACGCCGTCGACTGGTCGGTGCTGACGGACAAGAAGATGACCATCGTGGTTTACATGGGCATGACGGCGGCACCTTCCGTCCGCGCCGGGCCTGCTGGCCGCAGGACGATCGCCGCAGACGCCCGTCGGAATCTTCGCGCGGGTGACGCGGCCGGATGCGCAGGCGGTGGTCGGCACGCTCGAAGACCTTCCCGCGCTGGTCGAAAAAATCGATGGCGGTCCCGCCATCCTCATCATCGGCGACGTCGTCGCGCATTCCGCGCCATGGCGTCAGTCGAATCTCAACCAAGTCCTCTCCAAACTGCTGGATGCCGCCGAATGACCTCTCCGCTCGAACAGAAGAAAATCAAGATCACGGGCCCATCGGTGGTGACCGCCAACCGCACCTGGGATGGTGCCGTGGTCTACCGGACGGCCGAACAGGGCTGGTCGACCGCGCTGTCCGACGCCGCGATCGTGAGCGCTTCGGAAGAAGCACGCGCATTGCTCGCCGAAGGCGTAGCCGATGACGTCGGCGCGATCGGCGCCTATATCGCGCCGGTTGAACTCAAGGACAGCGGCGAGATCAAAGCCGGCAATCTGCGCGAACGCATCCGGTCCAAGGGTCTCACCATCGACCTGCTTCCGGCTTGAGGCTGATCCATCATGTATGCATATGACGAACTCGATCGCACGCTGATCAATGAACGCGTCTCCGAATTCCGCGATCAGGTGAAGCGCCGTCTCTCCGGCGAACTCACCGAGGAGGAATTCAAGATGCTGCGGCTGCAGAACGGCGTCTATCTGCAACTGCACGCCTACATGTTCCGCGTCGCGATCCCCTATGGCACGCTTTCTTCCAAGCAGCTTCGGGCGCTCGCTCGCGTGGCGCGCCGCTACGACCGCGGCTATGGGCATTTCACGACGCGGCAGAACATTCAGTTCAACTGGATCAAGCTCGCCGAACTGCCCGATGCGCTGGCCGATCTTGCCGAGGTCGGCATCCACGCCATGCAGACCTCCGGCAACAACATGCGCAACGTCACCTCCGATCAGTGGGCCGGCGTGGCGCCTGGCGAGGTCGAAGATCCGCGCATCTGGTCGGAAATCCTGCGCCAGCACACCACGCTGCATCCGGAATTCTCGTTCCTGCCGCGCAAGTTCAAGATCGCGATCACCGCCTCCGGGCATGATCGCGCCGCGATCAAGATCCACGACATCGGCCTGCGTCTGCACAAGAACGCCGACGGCGAAACCGGTTTCGAGGTGCTGGTCGGCGGCGGTCTCGGCCGCACGCCGTTCATCGCCAAGACCATCAAGCCGTTCGTGCACGGCCGCGATATCCTGAGCTATGTCGAGGCGATCCTGCGCGTCTACAATCAGTACGGCCGCCGCGACAACATCTACAAGGCCCGCATCAAGATCCTGGTCCACGAACTCGGCATCGAGAAGTTCTCGCGCGAGGTCGACGAGGAATGGAAGCAGATGGACGGCGGCGGGCTGACGCTCGATCATTCCGTCATCGAGGAGGTGCGCTCGCGCTTCTCCTACCCGGCCTACGAAAAACTGCCGCACATGCCGGACGAACTGAAGCAGGCTGCGGCCGATCCGCTGTTCGAGCGCTGGCGCAAGAACTCGGTCGCGCCGCACAAGGTGCAGGGCTATTCGATCGTCACGCTGTCGCTGAAGCCGGTCGGCGGGCCTCCCGGCGACGCCACCGCCGATCAGATGGATGCGGTTGCCGATCTCGCCGAGAAGTTTTCGTTCGGCGAAATCCGCGTCGGCCACGAGCAGAACCTGGTGCTGCCGCATGTCGCCAAGCGAGACCTGCCAAAGCTCTGGAAGGCGCTCGATCGCCTTGGTCTGGCGACGCCGAACGTCAATCTCGTCACCGATATCATCGCTTGCCCGGGGCTGGATTACTGCTCGCTGGCCAATGCGCGCTCGATCCCGATCGCGCAGGAACTGACCAAGCGTTTCGCGAACCACGACACCGCCGAGATGATCGGCCGGCTGCACATCAACATCTCCGGCTGCATCAATGCCTGCGGCCATCATCATGTCGGCCATATCGGCATTCTCGGCGTCGAGAAGAACGGCGAGGAGTTTTACCAGATCACGATCGGCGGCCGCGCCGACGAGAACGCGCAGATGGGCGCGCTGATCGGTCCGGCCGTTCCCTACGCCGAAGTTGCCGATGTGATCGAAGACATTGTCGAAGCCTATCTCGCCCTGCGCGACCGTCCCGAGGAATTGTTCGTCGACACGGTCAAGCGTCTGGGCGTCGAACCATTCAAGGAGCGGGTCTATGCCACTCGTTAAGAACGCTGAGATAACGACCGATCTGTTCGTCCATGTCGCCGACGGCGCGGAATTGCCCGGTGACGGCGACATCCTGGTTTCGTCGCAGCGCTTTCTCGAAGATCCCGAGGCGTTGCTGAAGCGCGCAGGCAAGGTCGGCGTGATCTGGCCGAACAATCGCTCCGTCGACGATCTCGTGCCTTACCTCGATCGCTTGGCCGCAGTTGCGCTGGTGTTTCCGTCGTTCCGTGACGGCCGCGCCTACAGCCAGGCGCGGCTGCTGCGCGAGCGTCACGGCTATGACGGCGAGTTGCGCGCCACCGGCCAGGTGCTGCGCGACCAGTTCGTGTTCATGTCGCGGGCCGGCTTCGATGCATTCGAGGTGAAGAAGGATGCCGACGCGGGCGCGTTCGCCGCGACCGTGAAACGCTATTCGGTGTTCTACCAGCCGACCGGCGATGGCCGCGTTACCGCGCTCAATCGGCGGATGCAGTTGCGTCATTCGGAGAGTGCCGGTCAGTGAGCATGATCTTACCGCGGGCCATGATCGCGGAGGCGGCGAATGTTTCGCCGGCGCAGGCGCTCGACCGCGAGCTGCGCGCCGCGTCGCCGGCGGAAGTCATCGAAGCCGCACTGAAGACCGTCGGCCGCGAGAATCTCGCGCTGGTCTCGTCGTTCGGCACGGAATCGGCGGCGCTGCTCAAGGTGATGGCCGATGTAGATCCTGCCATACCCGTGGTCTTTCTCGACACCGGCTGGCTGTTCGAGGAGACGCTGGCCTATCGCGATACGTTGATCGCCACCCTTGGCCTCACCGACGTTCGCTCGATCAAGCCGCTGGAAGAGACGCTGTCGCGCGAGGATCCGGAGCGCGAATTGTGGTTCAGCGATCCCGATGCCTGCTGCCGTATCCGCAAAGTGGAACCGCTGGCGCGGGCGCTAAAACCGTTCTCGGCCTGGATCAACGGGCGCAAGCGTTTCCAGGGCGGCGCGCGCGCCGACATACCGGTTGTCGAGGACGACGGCACGAAACTGAAATTCAACCCGTTCGCCAACGTTTCCCGCGAGGAGATCGAGGCAATCTACAAAATGGCAAAATTGCCGCCGCATCCGCTGCTCGCCTCCGGTTACCATTCGGTCGGCTGCATGCCGTGCTCGAGCCGGACGGCGCCCGGTGAAGATGCGCGGGCCGGCCGCTGGCGCGGCCAGGCCAAGAGAGAATGCGGCATCCATACGACTAAAAGTTCCTAGAAGCGGGACATCCTAGGACAATGCAGCTGCGACATCGCAAACATTGAAATGCGGTTTCGTTGACTTAAGATCATTTGGCCGCGACTTATGCTCTCCGTGTTTTCGATGACACTGCCGTCACTTCGAATGGAGATTGAGATGTTCCGTCGTGTTGTGCCGCTCGTTGCGGGATTGCTCTGGGCGAGTTCGGCATTCGCCGCCGATTACACTTTGCTCAACGTGTCCTACGATCCGACCCGCGAACTCTACGCCGATTTCAACAAGTCGTTCGCCGCCGCCTATCAAAAGGAAACCGGCAAGAGCGTCGAGATCAAGCAGTCGCATGGCGGCTCGGGCTCGCAGGCGCGCTCGGTAATCGACGGCCTGCAGGCAGACGTCGTTACGCTGGCGCTGGCCTATGACATCGACGCCATCGCGGCCAAGGGCCTCGTTGCGCCCGACTGGCAGAAGAAATTGTCGCTCAATGCGGCGCCCTACACCTCGACGATCGTGTTCCTGGTCCGCAAGGGTAATCCCAAGGCCATCAAGGATTGGGACGACCTGATCAAGTCGAACGTGCAGGTGATCACGCCGAACCCGAAAACCTCGGGCGGCGCGCGCTGGAATTATCTGGCGGCGTGGGGCTTTGCGGAAAAGAAATACGGCTCCGCCGACAAGGCGAAGAAGTTCGTCGCCGATCTCTTCAAGAACGTGCCGGTGCTGGATACCGGCGCGCGCGGCTCGACCGTGACGTTCGTCGAGCGCGGCGTCGGCGACGTGCTGCTGGCGTGGGAGAACGAGGCGTTCCTGGCGCAGCGCGAATTCGGCAAGGACAAGTTCGAGATCGTCGCGCCGCCGCTGTCGATCCTCGCCGAGCCGCCGGTCGCGATCGTCGACAAGGTTGCCGACAAAAAGGGCACCCGTCCGGTCGCCGAGGCCTATCTGAAATATTGGTATACCAAGGAAGGTCAGGAAATCGCCGCACGCAACTCCTATCGTCCGCGCGATTCGGAGATTGCGAAGGAGTACGAAAAATCCTTCGCCAAGGTCGAACTTTTCACGATCGACGACGTTTTTGGTGGTTGGACCAAGGCGCAAAAGGACCACTTCGCTGAAGGCGGCATTTTCGACCAGATTTACAAGAATTGATCTGGTCGCAAAGTTCTGGTTGAGAGCCGCCAGCAGCGGAAGCAGGGGGATTTGTGAGCACAGCGGTCACGCGGCGAAGCAGCTTGCCGGGGTTCGGTCTCACCATGGGACTGACCCTGACATGGCTCTCCGTTATCATCCTGATCCCGCTCGCCGGCCTGTTTCTCAAGACGCTCGAGCTTTCGCCCGGACAGTTCTGGGACATCCTCACCAGCCGCCGCACGCTGAATGCGCTGAAGTTCTCGTTCGGCCTGTCCTTTGCCGCGGCCTGCGTCAATCTGGTGATGGGCACGATCATCGTCTGGGCGCTGGTGCGGTATCGCTTTCCGGGCCGGCGGCTGTTCGACGCCATTGTCGACATTCCCTTCGCGCTGCCGACCGCGGTGGCGGGCGTGGCGCTGACGCAATTGTTCGCAGTGAAGGGCTGGCTCGGCGCGCCACTGGCTGAACTCGGCATCAAGGTCGCGTTCACGCCGATCGGCATTTTCATTGCGATGGTCTTCATCGGTATCCCTTTCGTGGTGCGGACGGTGCAGCCGGTGCTGATCGATCTCGACCCTGAGATCGAGGAGGCGGCGGCTAGCCTCGGCGCCAATCGCTGGCACACGGTGTTCCGGGTGATCCTGCCTAGTCTTATTCCGGCGCTGCTGACCGGCTTCGCGCTGGCGTTCGCGCGCGCTGTCGGCGAATACGGCTCGGTGATCTTCATCGCTGGCAATTTGCCGAACGTGTCGGAAATCGCGCCGCTCCTGATCGTGATCCGGCTGTCCGAATTCCGCTATGCCGATGCCACCGCGATCGCCGTCATCATGCTGCTGGCCTCGTTCCTGATCATCCTCGTCGTCAATCGCCTGCAACGCTGGGCGCAAGCCCGCATTCCCGTGCATTGAGGACCTGACGATGTCGACGCAAACGAGCTTTGTGACTCCGGCGGCGCCGCGAAGGGCCTATGCGTCGACGGCGGATCTCGCGATCTCGCCGCCGTCGAACCACGAGACAGACGGCCGGGTTCGCGCGGTTGCCTCGCCCAGGGATCTGCGGACCGAGCCCGGCCCCGTCCGCTTCGTCATCATTGCGCTGGCCGTCAGCTTCCTCACCGTCTTTGTCGTGCTGCCGCTGGTGGTCGTGTTCGCCTCGGCGTTTTCGAAGGGCATCAGCGCCTATTTCACGGCGCTCGCCGAGCCGGAGGCGCTGTCCGCCATCAAGTTGACGCTGCTGGTTGCTGCGGTCTCGGTCACCCTCAACCTCGTGTTCGGCGTGATCGCCGCCTGGTCGATCGCGAAATTCGAATTTCGCGGCAAGACCTTTTTGATCACGCTGATCGATCTGCCGTTCTCGGTCAGTCCCGTGATCTCGGGCCTCGTCTTCGTGCTGCTGTTCGGTGCGCAGGGCTATTGGGGCACGTGGCTGCAGGCGCGCGACATCCACATCCTGTTCGCGGTGCCGGGCATTGCGCTCGCCACCATCTTCGTGACGTTTCCCTTCGTCGCCCGCTCGCTCATTCCGCTGATGCAGGAGCAGGGCACCCAGGAGGAGGAAGCGGCGATCTCGCTCGGCGCGTCGGGCCTGCAGACCTTCTTCCGGGTCACGCTGCCCAATATCAAATGGGGCCTGCTGTACGGCGTCCTGCTCTGCAACGCGCGCGCCATGGGCGAATTCGGTGCCGTGTCGGTCGTCTCGGGCCATATCCGCGGCGAGACCAACACCATGCCGCTGCTGGTCGAGATCCTCTATAACGAGTATCAATTCGTGGCGTCGTTTGCGATTGCCTCGCTGCTGGCGATGCTGGCCCTGATCACGCTGATCGTGAAGACCGTTCTCGAGCAGCGTCTGGACGAAGCACAACCCTTGAAGGACGATCGAAGTGACCATTGAAGTCAGGAACATCGTCAAGAAGTTCGGCGCGTTCGCAGCGCTCGATGATGTCGATCTGAAGGTCGGCAAGGGCGAGTTGCTGGCGCTGCTGGGTCCATCCGGTTCGGGCAAGACGACGCTGCTGCGGATCATCGCGGGCCTCGATTGGCCTGATACGGGCGAAGTACGGATCGATGGCGAGGATGCGCTGGGCCACGGCGCCAGCGAACGCCACGTCGGATTCGTGTTCCAGCATTACGCGCTGTTCCGCCACATGACGGTGTTCGAGAACGTCGCCTTTGGCCTGCGCGTGCAGCCGCGCGCCATCCGCAAGGACGAGGCCACGATCCGCGCACGCGTCAAGGAATTGCTCGATCTGGTACAACTCGACTGGCTGGCCAACCGCTATCCCAGCCAGTTGTCCGGCGGCCAGCGGCAGCGGATCGCGCTGGCGCGCGCGCTCGCGATCGAGCCGCGGATCCTGCTGCTCGACGAGCCGTTTGGCGCGCTCGACGCGAAGGTACGGAAAGAACTGCGGCAATGGCTGCGCTCGCTGCATTCCGAAATCCACGTTACCTCGATCTTCGTCACCCATGACCAGGAAGAGGCGCTCGAAGTCGCCAACCGCGTGGTTGTCATGGACAAGGGCCGCATCGAGCAGATCGGCACGCCGGGCGATGTCTATGACAATCCCGCCACCGCCTTCGTCCACGGCTTCATCGGCGAATCCATCGTGCTGCCGGTGGAGGTTTCCGGCGGCTCGGTCCGGCTCGGCGGCCAACCGCTCAACATCGCCGCTGACGGCGCTGCCTCCGGCGCCTCAAAGCTGTTCATCCGCCGCCACGACATGCAGATCGGGCCGGCGGGAACCGGCTCGCTGGAGGGTGCGGTGCGCCATGTCCGCTCGTTCGGCCCGATCCAGCGGGCGGAAATCGCGCTCTCGGGCGGCGGTGGCAAGACCGTGATCGAGATCGACGCCCCCCGGGACCGGGAACTGCAAGCCGGCGAGATCATCAGCCTGCAACCGCGCAGGTACCGGATTTTTGCGGCCCAGGACTGATTCCGCAGGCCTGTAGCCCGGATGGAGCGCAGCGTAATCCGGGACTGCTTGCCGCGCGGACGAACTGTTCCCGGATTGCGCTGCGCTCCATCCGGGCTACGGCGCTTCATCCGGGCTAGTACCGTGCCCCCAAATCAGCTCCCCCGTTCACCATTCAGCCACTGTTGGTATGCAACAACGGCCGCATTCAGCCTTTGGGATTCGGGGGATTTTTGCATTGAAACGGGCGATCACGGCCACCATCGGGCTTTTGCTGCTTGCCGGCTGCTCGGCGGACGTCAAGGTTCCGGAACAGCCGTCCATGTATCTCGACATGGCGAAGCCCGGCGCCACGCTCGATACGGCGGCGGCCGCGATCATGATCTCGCAATACCGTCAGAACAACGGCCTCGGCACCGTCGTCGTCGACCCTGAACTGAACCAGGCTTGCCGAGCAGCAGTCGCAAGCGATGGCCGCCCGCAACAAGATGGACCACAATGTAAAGGGTCCGCTCGATAAGCGGCTCGGCGCCGCCGGTTATCCGGCCACCGTTGCGGTCGAAAACATCTCGGCCGGGTATCATACATTGGCAGAGGCCTTTTCCGGCTGGCGCGACTCGCCGCCGCACAAGGCCAATATGCTCAAAAGCGGTGTCACAAAATTGGGCATCGCGGCAGTTTATGCTCCAGGCGTCAAATACAAGGTGTTCTGGACGCTCATCCTGGCATCAACCTGAAGCAGGTCCGGTTACGGGCCTCGATGCCCCGGACGGCAGTAAACTCGGCGTGATCCTTGCTTCGATCTCGCCGATTGACGCCGTCGCGAACTGCCGCCACGGTGCCGGTCTTTAATACCCATTGATTGACGGTCACGATGGATCATTCAAACCCCGCGCCCGCGACCACGCCTGCCAAAGCGGAGCGCGTACTTGTGCTGCAAGGCGGCGGTGCGCTCGGCTCCTATCAGGCTGGCGCGTTTCAGGCGCTGTGCCGGGCAGGTTTTGAGCCGGAATGGATCGCGGGCATTTCGATCGGCGCCATCAATGCGGCGATCATTGCCGGCAACGGACCTGAAACGCGCGTCGATCGCCTCAAGGAATTCTGGGAGATGGTCTCGTCGCCGGTGTCGTGGAATCCGGTGACGCCGGGCGATCGCGCGCGCTCGCTGTTCAACGAAACCTCAGCCGCGCTGATCGCGACCTTCGGCGTGCCCGGCTTCTTCACGCCGCGCGTTCCGCCGGCGCCACTGTGGCCGCCGGGCAGCCCGCAATCGCAGAGCTATTATGACACCGCGCCCTTGAAGAAGACGCTGGAGCGGCTGGTCGACTTCGATCGCATCAACGATCTGAAGACGCGGCTCAGCGTCGGCGCGGTCGGCGTCACCTCGGGCAATCTCAGATATTTCGATAATTTCGAATTCAGGAAATGCGGCAAGAAGATTGGGCCGGAACACATCATGGCCTCCGGCGCGCTGCCGCCGGGCTTTCCTTCCGTCGAGATCGAAGGCGAGCATTACTGGGACGGCGGCATCGCCTCCAATACGCCGCTCGATCACGTGCTGGAGGAGGAGTTCAACCGCGATCTCCTGATCTTCCAGGTCGATTTGTTCAGCGCGCGCGGCGACCTGCCGACATCGCTGCTCGAGGCTGCGGAGCGGGAAAAGGACATCCGCTATTCCAGCCGCACCCGCACCAGTACCGACAAGAACAAGCAGATTCACAACGCGCGAAAAGCGGTGCGCGATTTGCTCGAAAAATTGCCCGATGATCTGAAGAACGACCCGTCGGTCGAATTCCTGCGCAACGCCTCGAAGGAAAACACCGTCACGGTCGTGCACCTGATCTACAAGGGCAAGAATTACGAGACAAATTCCAAGGACTACGACTTTTCGCACGTCGCCATGGTCGAGCACTGGAACGCGGGCGTCCGCGACGTTCATCAATCGATGCGTCACAAGGACGTGCTGGAGCGTCCGCAATCCGGCGAGACCATGATCGCCTACGATATGTCGGGGGATGCTTCGAAGATCCCCGGAGCCAAGCAGGAGTGAATGGAATGGGTACGTTAAAAGGCAAGACCGCCGTCGTGACCGGCTCGACCAGCGGCATCGGATTGGCGTATGCGCGCGCCTTCGCCGCCGCCGGCGCCAATGTCGTCATCAACGGCATGGGCGTGCCGGCCGATATCGAGCGCGAGCGCTCGGGCATCGAGACCGATTTCAAGGTACGCGCGGTGCATTCGCCCGCCGATATGACCAAGCCCGCCGAGATCGCCGAAATGATCGCGCTCGGCGAGAAGACGTTCGGCTCGGTCGATATCCTCGTCAACAATGCCGGCATCCAGTTCGTGTCCCCGATCGAGGAGTTTCCGATCGAGAAATGGGACGCGATCATTGCGATCAATCTGTCCTCGGCATTCCATGGCATTCGCGCCGCCGTGCCCGGCATGAAGAAGCGCGGCTGGGGCCGCATCATCAATACGGCGTCCGCGCATTCGCTGGTGGCTTCGCCGTTCAAGTCGGCCTACGTCTCGGCCAAGCACGGCATCGCCGGGCTCACAAAAACGGTGGCGCTGGAGCTTGCGACCTTCAAGATCACCTGCAATTGCATCAGCCCCGGCTATGTCTGGACGCCGCTGGTCGAGAAGCAGATTCCCGAAACCATGAAGGCGCGCAACATGACCAAGGAGCAGGTCATCAAGGATGTGCTGCTCGACGCGCAGCCGACCAAGGAATTTGTCACCTCGGAGCAGGTCGCAGCATTGGCGCTGTTCCTGTGCGGCGACGATGCCGCCCAGATCACCGGCGCCAATCTCTCGATCGACGGCGGCTGGACCGCGGAGTAGGGGAAGTTCCCCGAATGCAGCGCAGCGCGCTGCAATGGCGGCGTGGTGCGCTGCTGATCCAGGGTCCATGCGGCGTCCGGGACACGGAAAGACGGCGCACTTAATGGGCGGCGCCCCCGGCCAGCGCCGGGACACCCGCGGTCGTCAGATGCAGCTCACTGAAGCCAAGCTTGCCGGCCACCAGAATCAAAACCATGGCCAGCAATAACCTGAGTACCGTCTCCGGCACGCGAACCGCGCAGTAGCTGCCGATGACGATGCCCGGCAGCGAGCCGATCAGCAGCACGCCCATCAGCGCCCAGTCGACCGAGCCCAGCGCCCAGTGGCCGATGCCGGCGACCAGCGTCAGCGGCACTGCGTGTGCGATGTCGGAGCCGACGATGCTTGCCATCGGCAGCCGCGGATAGAGCAGCAGCAGCGCGGTGACGCCAACCGCGCCGGCGCCGACGGACGAAATCGAGACCAGCACACCGAGCGCCACGCCGACCACGATGGTCGCGTTGGCGGTCGTCGAGTCGCCGAGCCGTTCCATGCGTCGGCGGTATCGTTCCATGATCGCCTTGCGGAAAATCAGCGACGTCGCCGTGAGGATGAGAGCAAAGCACAGCACCAGATTGACCAGGCTGCGCGCGGCCTCCCCGTTGAGTTCGAGCTGCCACAGCACCAGCAGGGTGACCACACTCGCCGGTATGCTGCCGCTGGCGAGACGCATCACTGCCGGCCAGTGAATGCTTTGCGACCAGCCATGCACCAGGCTGCCGCCGGTCTTGGTCGCCGCGGCGTACAGCAGGTCGGTGCCGACCGCCGTCGATGGATGGACGCCGAACAGCAGGATCAACATCGGCGTCATCAGCGAGCCGCCGCCGACGCCCGTCATCCCGACCAGCAGGCCGACGCCGAAGCCGGATGCGACGTAGAGGGGATCAATCATGGGCAGCGTCGGGTCATTGATTTCATGGAGTATAGAGCAATGCCGGTACCGACGCTCTGATTCAATGAACAAAAATTCTCTACACTGACTACAGGCCGGCTAGACGATGGCGGCTGTCTGGCTATTCGATCCAGTTGGCAGGTCGTCGTGACGTGTGGCGGATGTGTAAGATATCGATCGTGCCGCTTCGCACGCGATAGAAAATCCGGAATGGATAACGTACGACCGACGCCACACGGACTTGAGATCGTTGCGAGACCTGCGGAGCAGATTCGGGGGCCCGGGAGATGCGGTCGATTACATCTTCCAACCGTCGTCCGATGGAAGCCGCGATCACCGGGCTTGCGCTAGCCGCGTAATAGGCAGAAATTCGATAAAGATCAGCAAGAGCTTGCCTTGAATAGACGAGCTTCATGCCCGGCGAAATTTTGCAAATGCCGCCTTGATCTCAGCATCGGTCGCGGTCTCGCCAGCGTCGATCGAAGCGATAGCCGCATCAATGATCCGCAATTCCTCTTGGGTCGCCGGGTAATCCGGCCCTCGCAACTCGTTCTCGATCTGGTTTGCGATAGCAACAAGCTCGTGCTGTGCCTCCTCAGGCCAAGTTTGAGCGCGTTCCAGTAGATTTTTCAGATCGGTCGCAGCCATGGCAAGAATATATCATGCCGGCGGCGATCTTCCAACCGTCGCGATAGCCTCTTGTCGGTAGCGTCTGTCGCGGTAGCCTCCACGATCAGCGCTTGCCGAACGCCAGCACGTGCAGTCCGAGCCGTCGGCGCACGATCCAGAACAGCAGCACCGTCTCGAATGCCAGCGAGATCGAGGTCGCGGCCGCCGCGCCATGGCCGCCGAAGCGCGGGACAAGGATGAGGCAGAGCACGAAGTTCATGACGAAGGTCAGCGCATAGGCCAGCGCGCAGATGTGCTGGTGGCCGAGCATGTTGAGCAGCCGCTCGACCGGGCCGATGGCGGATCGCACCAGAAGTCCAACAGCGGCAATGAACATGATGTCGTAGCCGACCACGAATTGCGGCCCGAACAGCCACAGCAGCGGCTTGCCCAGTGCAAGCAGCACGATGGTCGCGGCCAGCGACGGCCAGAACGTCCACTGGATCGCGTGCGTCACATAGGCCGACAGCCGCGGCTTGTCGCCCAGCGCGTGATATTCCGCAAAGCGATGCGCCGTCGTCGCCGCCATCGCGTAGTGGATGAAGGAGACCAGTGCCAGCGTCTTCACGACGGCGAAGTAGATGCCGACCTCTTCGGAGGAGCGGAATTGTTGCAGCATCAGCACGTCGGTGTAGGACAGCAGCAGATAGAAGCCCTCGACCATCAGGATCGGCAGCGAGACGGCGAGCCAGCCGCGGAAATCATAGGCCTTGGGGCCGGGCTCGACATGGCCGCCGAGCTTGCGGTTCAGCACGATCATCTGGCCGATCATGGCGATCCATACCGCCGCGGCGCTCGCCCCCATCGCGGCGGTGGCGCCGAGATTGAAGCCGAGTACGAAGGCGCCGGCGGTGAGACCAATGATCAGTGACTGCCGCACGATGAATTGCGGCATCAACCCGAGCCGCATCCAGTCATGCGAACGGGCGATGCCGTCCTGGGTGTTGGCGACGACAAACGCCGGCAGCGTCAGGCAGCCGATATAGAGCGGCACGATCGCATTGGCGTCGATCCACGGCGACAATCCCTTCACTACGCCGGCCAGCAGCAGTGAGACGACCGAGGAAACGGCGAACGTGATCCAGCGGCTGCCGGAAAGGAAGCCGCGCAGCAGGGCATGCTCGCCGCTTGTGCGGTATTCTGGAATGATTTTTTGCGCGGAGGCCGAGATGCCGAAATCCATCATGCTGCCGAGCAGCAGCACCCAGGTCCAGACATAGACATAGACGCCGTAATCCGAACCGCCCATCCAGCGCGCCAGCAGGATCTGCGAGAAATAGGCGAGCGCGGCGCTGAGGACGCGGATGACGAAGATGGTGCCGGCCAGCCGCCGCGTGATGGAGGCTTCGCTGGAGCCGCCGAGCAACGCGCGCAGACGCGCGATCACGCCGGCTGGCGAGAGCGGTTGCGGACTGCGTATCCATCACGGCCACAAGGGTGCATCCCCGAAACGCGCCGCGAGGCGGCGGCGATATCAGGATGTATCAACCATTCGTTAAGATTCGGTTGGGTGGGTGCCGCCGCTGTCGTCCCGGGCTTGACCCGGGACCCATAACGCCGGCGGCAGTTGCGTTAAAGAAGATGTCTGCCAGACATTGCCTTACTACAGCCACGCCGCCGGGGTTATGGGTCCCGGGTCAAGCCCGGGACGACGGAACGCTAATTCAAACGGAATTAGCCTAATTCAAACTGACATTGAACTCATACGCCCGGTCGCCGCCGACCAGCGTCAGTTTGAGCGCGGCGCCTTCGGCACTGGCGCCAGGCGGCAGGCCGTCGAGTTCGAAGGTAAAGCGTTTGACGCCGGGCGGGCTTTGCTCGACCAGCTTGGGAACCGGCAGCGCCCAGTCGGGCGTCGGCCCCTCGACGAACAGACTGACCTCCTTGGCATCGGGCGCGATGACGTCGACCAGCACGTTGTTCTTGCCGTCACGCTTGACGTCGCGGATGGTCAGCGGATTGGGGTCACCGATATTGGCGGGCTTCGGCACCGTGTTGAGCGCATCGGACAGATTGCCGTCCTCGGTGCTGGCGACGCTGGCAAAGGCGAGCTCGGCTTGGGCTTCGACGGGAATGCAGAGCTTGTCGCAGACGGCATAGCTGACGCTGGCCCGCAGCGTCACGGGCTTGTCGGCATTCTTGGCGACGATCCGCAACGGCAGCACGACCTGCTGCTTGTACCCCAGCGCGGTGCCGCCGGCGCCGTCGTCGAATTTCTTCGGCGCCGGCCACAACACGGTCACGGCCTCGACATTGTCCGATTTGGAGAAATCGAAGCGCGGCGGGACGCCGGAATCGCCGGGCGTCCGCCAATAGGTCTTCCATCCCGGCTGCAACTGGATGGCAACGCCGCCGAGCAGCACGGTACCGCTGCGCGATCCCGCCAGCAGCCGGACCGCGGAATGTGCGTCGCGTTGCCACGGCGAGGCATCTTCGGCGCGAACCTCCGATGCTGCACATGCGACATATAGGGCGGCAACGCCGAACGCGGCGCGCAGGGGAACCATCACCATCATCGGACGTCTTTACAGGCAAGTTTGGAGGCAAACCATTGAATTGCGTGTGATCGGCCGGCGAATGATACCGGAAGCTTGATTGACAGAAACCGAAGCCGATATCAGGATATGCAGTCAGCAACAGAGGCCTTTGCGGATGAACCTTGAAGGCAAGAAACCGAAGCCCGTTCGCCGCAAAGCCGCGGGCCTGGGGGATCATTCGTCCGGCGGCGACGGTTACCTGGACGGGCAGCTGCTGATTGCCATGCCGGTCATGGGCGATCCGCGCTTCGAGCGCTCCGTCATCTACATGTGTGCGCATTCATCCGAGGGGGCGATGGGAATCATCGTCAACCGTCCGGCCGGCAGCATCGATTTTCCCGGGTTGCTGGTGCAGCTCGACATTATTCAGAAGGCCGACCAGATCAAGCTGCCGGAAAACGCCGAGTCGATGAAGGTGCTGAAGGGCGGCCCGGTCGATACCGGCCGTGGCTTCGTGCTGCATTCGAGTGATTACTTCATCAAGGACGCGACACTGAATATCGACGACGGCATCTGCCTGACTGCGACCGTCGACATCCTCAAGGCGATCGCCAAGGGCGCCGGACCGAAGCACGCGATCCTGGCGCTGGGCTATGCCGGCTGGGCGCCGGGCCAGCTCGAGAACGAGATCCAGCACAATGGCTGGCTGCATTGCGACGCCGATGCGGAGCTGATCTTCGGCGACGACGTCGGCGAAAAATACCAGCGCGCGCTGCAGAAAATCGGCATCGATCCCGGCATGCTGTCGAACGAAGCCGGGCACGCCTGAGTATCCACAACCACGATGTCGTCCCTGCGAACGCAGGGACCCATACGCCGCGGCGGACATGTGGGGCACGAAAGTCAGTGGCTTCGCTTAAGCAATTTACGCCAGCAAATTAACCAGCGCACAGCATCATCCACCGCGTCTTCCCGATAGATCACGCGGTATGGGTCCCTGCGTTCGCAGGGACGACGATGGTTCTATGGCTCGCTACTCCGCCGCCTGCTGCTGCACCGTCGGCTCGGTGCCGGCCACTGTCGCGCGGCGCATGTCGCGGGGCTGCGACTGATCGTAGCGGCGGACGCGGTGCATGGTCTGGCGGTTGTCCCACATCACGAGGTCATGCAGCGTCCATTGATGGACGTGAACGAATTCCGGCCGCGTGGCGTGCTCGTTGAGGTCGCGCAACAGAAGCCGCGCCTCGGGCATGCTCATGCCCTGAATCCCGCCGGCATGCGATGACAGATACAGCGACTTGCGGCGATGCACCGGATGGGTCCGCACCAGCCGCTGCAGCACCGGCTTGAACATCGCTTTCTCTTCGTCGGAGTAATCCAGGAAGCCGAGCGAGCCGCGCGAATACATCAACGAGTGCTCGCAGATCATGTCGTCAATCTCGGCCTTGGTGTCGTCGTCGAGCGCGTCATAGGCCGCACGCATGTCGGCGAATTCGGTGTTGCCGCCCTTCGGGTTCACCACCCGCGCCGACAGCAGCGAGAATTTCGCCGGGATCGGGCGGAACGAACTGTCGGAATGCCACAGGCAGTTGCCGAGGTTGAACAGATGGGCGCGGCTGTCGCGCGGCAGCGGCTTGCCGTCCTTGCCGAGGTTGGAGACGTCGTTCAACCCCGTGGTCAGGCGGTAGTCTTCCTTCTTGGTGATGTTGCCGCCGCGTGCACTCTCGCGCTCGCCGAAATTCAGCGAAAAGGCCAGTTGCTGCTCGTCCGTGATGTCCTGGTTGCGGAATAGCAGCACGGCATATTTGTCCATGCCGGCCTCGATGTCGGCCGCTTCCTGTGCGGTAAGAGGCTTTCGCAAATCAACGCCCGAAACCTCGCCGAAAAAATGCGGATGAAGCTGCCGGATCGTGACCGTCATGGCGTCTCTCCAGAATGCGGCGGGCGGTGTGTCCCCCGCTCTCTTGGCAGAAAATTACTCCTCGGAATTTCCAAGTCAACGGTGCCGCGCGCATGCGGCATTGCGCCTGTTTCGTGTCCCGGACGCGGTGCAGCGCGCCAACGCAGCTCGCAGGGCCGGGACCCACGCTTCACGCATTTCGCGCCATCAGCCCGCCGTCGACCGGGATCACCGCGCCGGTCAGGAACGAAGCCGCCGGCAGGCACAGGCTCAGCGTCATGTGCGCCACTTCCTCAGGCGCGCCATAGCGGCCGAGTGCAGTGCGGCGCTTGGCGTAGATGGTCTTGTGCTCTTCGGAAATCCGATCGGTGATACCGGTACGTATCGGGCCCGGGCAGATGCAGTTCACGGTGATGCCCTCGCGGCCGAGTTCGACGGCGAGCGAACGGGTCAGGCTGGTGACGCCGCCTTTCGCGGCGGAGTAGGCGCTGACAGTAGCGGTGGCGCCGAGCGCTTCGGTCGATGCGATATTGACGATGCGCGGGCACTTCGACTGGCGCAGATGCGGCAGTGCAGCGCGGATGATGCGCGGGTGCGCGGTCAGCATCACGGCCAGCGCTTTCTCCCAGCCGGCTTCATAGCCCTCGTCGTCGATCGGCATGCGGGTGGACATGCCGGCGTTGTTGATGACGATATCGAGCGAACCGAAATGCTTCGCAACGTCGCCTACCACCTTGATGATCTCCTGCGGGTTGGCGACATCGAGAACCCATGCCTTTGCCGAACCGTCGGCCGCCGCGATTTCATCGGCCACGGCCTGGGTGGCCTCGGCGTTGAGATCGGTGACGGCGACGTTGGCACCCTCGGCGGCGAACACCATCGCCGTGGCGCGGCCCATGCCGCTGGCGGCGCCGGTGACGAGAACGGTCAGGCCTTTGACCGAGCGGCTGAGCTGTTTGAAATCTGGCATGATGTATCCCGACGATGAAAGGCTGCGCGTGTTCGAAGGATTGACAAGGCTGGCACCGATCCGCAGACAGGTCAAACCATGCGGGGCGCGGGCGATCGAAACAGAACGCAGCAAGAGGGATCGGTAGCGATGAACGAACTGGATTTCAACGGCAGGCAGGTTTTGGTGGTGGGCGGCTCCAGCGGCATCGGCAACGGCATCGCACAAGCCTTCCGCACCAAGGGCGCGAAGGTCGCCGTCTGCGGCACCCGCGCGAGCGCCAGCGATTATTCACCTGACGAAGGATCGCATCTCGAAGGGCTCGCCTATTCGCAGCTCGATGTCAGCAGTGCGCAGGCGATCGAATCCTTCAAGCCGGCTTTCACAAAACTCGACGTACTGGTGCTGGCGCAAGGCGCGGTGATCTATCGCCGCGGTGAATTCGAGATGGACGGCTTTCGCAAGGTGCTGGAAGTCAATCTGATGAGCCTGATGGCGTGTGCTACTAAATTCCATGCGATGCTGAGCGCAAGCAAAGGCTCGCTGATCATCGTCAGTTCGACCGCCGCCTATCACTCCACCATGGGCAACCCGGCCTACAACGCCTCGAAGACGGGCGCGGTCGGGCTGACGCGTACGCTCGGCGAGGCCTGGGCCGAGAACGGCATTCGCGTCAACGGCATCGCGCCCGGTCTGGTTGACACCAAGATGACCAAGGCGACGACGGCCAATCCAAAACGCCTGGAAGGCGCGCTGGAGCGGATCCCGTTGAAGCGGCTCGGCACGCCCGCCGACATGGCCGGCGCGGCGCTGTTTCTGGCCTCGCCGCTGTCGTCCTACATCGTCGGCCAGACCATCATCGTCGATGGCGGGCTGATACTCTGAACTTGAAGTCCTGAACCGCGGCATTTCGCAAGCTTGAGGAACCCGAACGGGTCTCGCCGGTTAGCCCCCCAGAAATTCCGGGAAACAGGAGAGACCAGGATGGATAAGGATCGGATTGCCGGTTCGGCCAAGGATTTTGCAGGCAAGGTTGAAAGCACGGTCGGCGATTTGACCGGCGATGCGAAGACCCAGGCCGAGGGCCGCGCGCGCGAAGCCGCCGGCACCGTGCAAAATATCTACGGCCAGGCCAAGGACGCCGCCCGCGACGCGACCGATGCGGCGGTCAACTATGCCAAGGACGCCTATGACAATAGCGGCGAGACCGTTCGCAGCGGCCAGCAGGCGGTGGCCAAGACCGTTCAGGACAATCCGCTCGGCGCTCTTCTGGTCGCGGGCGGCATTGGATTTGCGCTGGCATTGCTGATGTCGCGCCCGCCGCGCCGTCCGCCGTCGCGCTTCCGCTACTAGGGATAGAGAACGACTATCCCATGCCCCGGACGCCAGCCTTGAGGGCTGCGTGCCGGGGCATGTCTATTTTGCATTGGGTTGTTTCGATATTTTGGTTTCGGGCGGCCGCGTTGTACCGGCACAGCCGGGAAACCGCATGTCTTGCGATAACATGTCTTGCGACAATCAGAATCGCGAAAGATTGCCCGGCGGGACTTCCGCCGATCGTCCGACGCTGCCCGGCGGGCGCGGTGCGCCCGGGGCGGCCGGTCCACGCGGTACGGCGGCGGGTGGCGGTCCGGGCTGGCGCGGCGGGGGTCCGCCGAAGCCGCCGAAGAAATCGCGCAGCGACGGGTTGTTGTTTTGCGCCGGCCGGATCTGCAGCGGCGGGGGCGGCTGCTGTTGCCGCCTAGGCTGCTGGAAGGTTTGCTGCGGCGGCGGCAGCAGAAGCTGCTTTTGTGCGGACGCGGGCGCAGCCGTTCCGCTCGGCGTTGCCGCCGCGACCGGCGTATCGCCTCTGGCCTGCTCGCGGCCGATCTCCCGGCGTGGCCAGGCGTAATCGTCGGAGCGGCCGGCCGGCGCCGCCAGCGCTTCACCCTTCACCAGTGTGCGCGCCGCAAGCGCATCGACCGCGGCCGGGCGCGTGCCGGGTCCTCCGAGCAACTGATCAGTGCCGACGGTGGAAGCCACCAGCGGCATCACAGGTCCGGCCAGCGGGCGCGGCGCCGGCTGGCCCGGCACGACATTGGCGTCAGGCGTCACCGGCTCGATCGGCACGGCGATCGGTCCGGAACGGGCGGCCAGCAGGCGCGTCACCTCGCGCTCGACATAATGCGCGAGCTTGCGCGCGCCGGCCTTGGTGAAGAACACGCCGTCGGCGGCGCGCAGCTGGCGGTTCTGGCCTTCGAAGTCCGGACCCTTCTGCAGGAAGCGGCCGCCTTCATCGACAAAGCCGTCCCAGATATCGACATAGGTGATGCCGGCCTTGCCGGCGCCGTCGCGGTACAGCGCGTCCAGATACAGCATGTCGGACGTTCCGCGCTGTCCGCGGATTGCGGGCAGGCCGACCCACAGCACCGGTACGCCCTTGGATTTCAGCACGCCGATCAGCTCTTCGATCTTCTTGGCGTAGAGTTCGACCCAGCGCTCATCGCGAAACTCGTAAAGCCCGCCGCCCGAGCGCGCGCTCTTTTCGGGAGTGGCGGTTTGCGGCGTATCATCGTCCTCGGCATCGTCGGCCTTTGCGGTATCGGCCTTCGCGGTATCGGCCTTGGTTCCGTCTGTCTTGGCTGCATCAGACTTGCCGGCATCAGACTTGCCGACATCAGATTTGCCATCGGCCTTGGCAGTATCAGTCGAACTTTCGGGCTTGGGCTTTGCATCGCCCGGCTTGCCGCGCGCGTCCTTCTTGTCGTCTTTCTTGTCGGTCTTCTTCTCGGTGATCGCCTCGCGGATAGCCACGCGGTCGTGGAGGCCGAGCATGACGACGATGGCGTCGGGCTTTTCGGTGGCGAGAATAGCCTTGGCGGCCGCGGTCCAGTCGGCGGGCTCGCCGCGCGGCTGATATTTGATCAGGCCGGAGATCGTCTTGTGCTTGCGGATCACGCCCATGTCGGGCTGCTCGCTATAAGCGTCTTCCAGCCCATAGCCGAGCCAGTCCGCCATGGCGTCGCCCAGCACCAGCACGTTACGTTCAGCCACCGTGTCGCGCTTGGGAGAGCCCGGCGCGCGGGAAAAATCCTGGCGCGGCGCCTGCTGAGATGGCGCCTGCTGCTGGAATGGCTGGAAGAAATCGCCGCCAAACCAGCCGCCACCGCGCTGCGGCGCCTGGCGCTGCGGCGGGCCGCCGAAATTGAAAAACTGAGCAGACGCCGGACCCACGATCCCGGTCAGAAGCGCGATCGCAACCGCCAGCACCACCAGCGGGCCGGTGTCGGTGAACACGTGCAGAAAGGATTTTGGCTTTCGCATCCGGCTCGGTCGCAATGGGTGGCAAGACGTCAGATATAGTAGCGGAATCGGGCTGCAAGCGGGCAGATTTTCCCCATAAATCGGGGTTCCGGCCCGACCGTCAAGCTTTCCGCCGAATCTTGGTTTTCAGGACGCTTTCGCCCCGGAAAACCGCCTTTAACGCCCCCTGAGCCGCTCCAGCACATCGGAGGAGGCAAATCCGTCCGCGGGCGTGCCGATCGAGGCCTGAAAGCCGCGCAGCGCTTCCCGGGTCTGGCCGCCAAACTGGCCGTCCGGCGTGCCCTTGTAGTAGCCGCGCTGGACCAGCAGTTGCTGCAGTTCCAGCCGTTCGGCGCGTGACAACACCCGTTCCTGCCGCGGCCAGGGCTGCACGAACGGCGGGCCGCCGCGCAGGCGGTCGGCAAAATGCCCGATCGCCAGCGCATAGGCCTCCGCCGGATTGTATTTCATGATCACGCGAAAGTTCTGCAGCATCAGGAAGCCCGGCCCCTGCGCGCCGGCCGGCGCCAGCAGATAGGCCTTCTCGGCCGAATCAGGGAACGGCTTGCCGTCGGCCCGCTTCATTCCCTGTTGCTGCCACTGCGCGATCGTCATCGCCTTGGCCTTGTCCGCCAGCATGAAATTGAAACCTTCCGGCAGCACCACCTCGTAGCCCCAGGTGCGGCCGGTCTGCCAGCCGTCCTTCTTGAGGTTGTTGGCGGTCGACGCAATCAGGTCGGCGGCGTTGTCGACGACGTCGCGGCGGCCGTCGCCGTCGCCGTCGACGGCGTAGCGCTTGAACGCGGTGGGCATGAACTGCGTCGGCCCGAACGCGCCGGCCCAGGAGCCGCGCATCTGTTCGGGACGCAGATCGCCGCGGTTGAGGATTTCCAGCGCGGTGAGGAATTCATCCTTGAAATAGGCCTGCCGGCGGCCGACGCAGGCCAGCGTCGCCGTCGAATTCACCACGTTGCGGTCGCCCATCTGCGTCGAATAGTTCGAACTCGATGCCCCAGATCGAGGCGACCGCGTAGCGGTCTACACCGTAGGCTTTTTCCACCGCGTCGAATTGCGGCTTGTATTTGGCTAGGACCTCGCGGCCCTTGGCCATGCGGTTGTCGTTCACGAGAATGTCGAGATAGTCCCAGATCGACTTGGTAAATTCAGGCTGCGAATCCATCAGGTCCATGATGCGCAGATCGGGCTGAAGATCTGCGGTGAAGCGCTGAAAGTTTTCCTGGGTGATATTGCGCCGTGCGGCATCGGGCCACATCCCGGCCACGCAGTTCTGAAAATTCGCGGCAGCCTCCCGGATTGCGGACGCCGTCATCAGCGGGTGGCCGGAGGCACCGTCCTCGCCGGTCCAGGGTGGCGGGCCGCCGTCCGGGCCGGGGGCGGCCTGCGGCGCCGGGGCGGATTTCGGACCGGAGAAGATGTTGCCGAGAAAGTTCGAAACCCCGTTGCCGGAGGAGGGCGCCTGCGATTGGGCTTGAGACGGTCCGCAGGAACACAATAGCGCTGCCGCGATTAGAATCGCGCCGGTTCGATTGCTCATGCCGCGTTCCATCAGACCCATGCCGTGTCCGTTCCTCGCAACCAACCCCGTGCCAAAAGGCCCTGTCACGGTTTCCAATAACTTAACAGAGGGCATTTTGTTGTCGCGCCCGTCGCGCGCAAGGGGAGGCGACGATCATCATACATCCGCCTTTGTTCCCGGCTGCAAAACGGCTATCAACGTGCAATCTAAGCACTTTCCTCATTTCCGGCGTTTCTCCATAGCAAGGCCCCCGACATCCCATGAAAATCCGCAAAGCCGTCTTCCCGGTCGCCGGTCTCGGCACCCGCGTCCTGCCCGCCACCAAGGCGATGCCGAAGGAAATGCTGACCATCGTCGACAAGCCGCTGATCCAGTACGTGTTCGACGAGGCCAAGGAGGCCGGCATCGAGCATTTCATCTTCGTCACCGGCCGCAACAAGGGCGTGATCGAGGATCATTTCGACCGGATGTTCGAACTCGATACCACGCTGGCCGCGCGCGGCAACAAGAAGGCCGAGCAGGACATTCTGGCGCGCGACCAGCCGGAGGCCGGCGCCACCAGTTTCACCCGCCAGCAGGCGCCGCTCGGTCTCGGGCATGCGGTCTGGTGCGCGCGAGACATCGTCGGCGATGAGCCGTTCGCGGTGGTGCTGCCGGACGAACTGGTGCTGAACAATCCGGGTTGCCTGAAGCAGATGATCGAGGCCGCCGGCAAGCTCGGGGAGAAATCCAATTTGCTCGCGGTGGAGGCCGTGCCCGACGATCTCACCCATCAATACGGCATCTGCGGCGTCGGCAAGCGCCACGCCAAGAACATGTTCGAGGTCGACGGCATGGTGGAGAAGCCGCCGAAGGGCACCGCGCCGTCAAACCTGTCGATCACCGGGCGCTACATCCTGCAGCCGGAAATCTTCAAGATCCTGGAAACGCAGGAGCGCGGCGCCGGCAACGAGATCCAGCTCACCGATGCGATGAAGACACTCTCCAAGACGCAAAACTTCTACGGCGTGGAGTTCGAAGGCGAGCGGCACGATTGCGGCTCGAAACCCGGCTTCCTGCGCGCCAACATCGCCTACGGCATGGCGCGCGCGGATCTGCGCGACGGGCTGCGCGCGGAGATGAAGAAGTATCTGGAGAAGTGACTGGAGAGGCGCATCGCGCGTTCCTTGCCGTCATCATCCGCGAAGTGCGGATGATCCAGTATTCCGCGGCATCGATGATTGATTTTATGCGGCGCGGCGTACTGGATGCCCGCCTTCGCGGGCATGACGAAACTTCGCCTAAGCCACCAGCGCCAACTGCGGAATTGCCGCGAGCACCGACTGGTTGCGGCCGTTGGCCTTGGCGGCGTAGAGCGCCCTGTCGGCGGCTTCGATCAGCTCCGGCCAGTTCGACGTCGAGGTCGGCGTCACGCTCGCCACACCAATACTGACGGTCGTCACACCGGGGTCTTCCGACCATTGCTGGATCTTGAGGCGGATGGTCTCGGCGACCGTAAAGGCTTCGATCGCCGAGAGGCCCGGCAGCAGCACCGCGAACTCCTCGCCGCCATAGCGCGCCGCGCAATCGCCCGGCCGCCGCACCGAGTCCGAAATGCAGATCGCGATGCCGACCAGCACCTGGTCGCCGGCCTGATGCCCGTAGCTGTCGTTGTAGGCCTTGAAGTGATCGGCATCGATCATCAGCACCGCGACCGGGGTCTTGTTGCGCACCGCGCGCCGCCATTCCAGATCGATTTCGGAATCGAATTTGCGCCGGTTCTTCAGACCGGTGAGCGCATCGGTCGTCGCCAGCTCCTCCAGCTTTTCCTCGGCCTCGGCGCGGCGGCCGATCTCGCGTGCGAGAAACAGCGTGGTGCCGACCACGAACAGGATCAGCACCATCATGATGGTTCCGATCCGCAGCACTTCCCGGTGCCAAAGGTTCAGGATGCTCGCCAGCGGTTTTCCGACCACGACAAAGAACAAGTTCGTGCTGCCGCTCCGGACATAAAGCCGCGGTGTCGGATCGACCGGCCCGACGCCGGCATAAGTCGCGCCTTGCTTCAGATTGTCCGCGCGCCAGCTTGGCCGCTCCGCCAGGTTCTTCCCGATGACATCGAGGTCGAACGGCGTCCGCATGATGATCATCCGGTCGCGGCGCAGCACGGTGATCGTATCACCGGGGTTGAGGGTGAGCCGGCCGAACAGGTCATGGAAATAAGTGAAACGGATCGAGCCCACCACCACGCCGAGGAAGCCGCCGTCGGCATCGGTGATGCGCCGGCTGAGCACGACCGAATAGGCGCCGCGGCGCACCATCGGGCGGCTCATATACAGGCCCACATCGGGATCGGCGCGATGAACCCGGAAATATTCCTCGTCGGCGCGATTCTCCGGCGGTGGATCGAGACTGGCCGCATCGTGGGTCAGTCCGCCCTGCGCGTCGAAGACCTGGATCACGCCGAAATGCTTGGCGGTGGCGGCGTGATCGAACAGGATCAGGTGCTGGATCTCCTTGCTGACGCCCCGGACATCCGGCATCACCAGATTGCTGGTGACGGCGCGCAGCGAAAGGTCGTACAGCTCGATGTTCCGGCTGATGTCGGCATCGATGCCGGAAGCGAGATTTTCCAGGGTCTGGCGCGCGAGTTCTTCCTCGCCGCGGCGCATGTCGAGCATGACGCTGGTGCAGATCGCGGTGAAGCCGATCACGGTCGCGATCGACGACGCGATCAACAGCTTCGCGGACAATCGCCAGGGCCGGCGGCCGGGATCTTTCCTGAACCAACCCTTTTTGGCCACGTCGCTTTGCCGTCCGAATAGCATCGTCCGCTCCAAGCCTTTCCGTATGTATCCGGATACGTTGTTGCGGCCTTAAACGGCGACAGCGATATGATAATCAGTTAACGCTTGGTTGCCGGGAGCGACGGCTTTTTGCAAATCGCCATTGGAGACAAGGGTGAACGACTACGACCTGCTGCGGGACTATCTGAAGAAGCAGAAACTTCCCGAATTCGTGCTGAGCTTCGAACAGATCGAGGAGATCCTCGACGCCGCGCTGCCGCGCGCCGCGCATCGCGCCTCCTGGTGGGAAACCGAGCGCAGCCCGCAGGAGAAGATGCCGCAGCGCGAGGCCTGTCTCGAAGCCGGCTACATCGCGACACGGCAGGCGGACGGCAAGAGCGTGAAGTTCAAGAAGATGAAGGCGGGGAGATAAACCGTCGTACCCGGGTCAGAGCCCGGGACGACGAGGGTCAGCTCGCCGCTTCCAGCCGCTCCTCCGTCAACAGCCGCATCGCGGCATCGGCATCCATCGGCTCGCCGAAGGCAAAGCCCTGGGCGTATTCGCAGCCCAATTGATAAAGCTCGACCGCATCCGAATCCGTCTCGGCGCCTTCCGTCACCACGTCCATGCAGAGGTGATCGGATTTTGATCCCCGATCTCGCAGGAAACTAGCGAAGCGTGCTGCTTCAAGCAGCATCGGCGATTACCGGCTTGATCTTTTCCAGTTGCTTGCCGAGTTCGCGCTCAGCCGTTTGCACGTCATAGGCGTTCTGCAGGTTAAGCCAAAGCAGGGCTGACGTATTGAGCGCCTTGGACAGCCTGAGCGCCGTATCCGCGGTGATGTTGGTGGTCTCGCTTGCAATGCGCTCGATCCTGGTGCGGGGGACACCGCATGCCTTTGCCAGCGCGCCTGGCGAGAGCCCGAGCGGCTTCAAGAATTCTTCGCGGAGAACTTCTCCGGGGTGCATCGGTGCCAGTCTCTTTGCCATGTGCAACTTCTCCAAATCTGGGCCGTGCCCTTCGGCAGTCTCTGCGAGCTAGTGATAGTCCGTGAATTCGACGTCTGTCGGTCCGTCCTTGGTCCAGACGAAGCAGATGCGGAATTGATCGTTCACTCGAATTGAGTGTTGTCCGTTTCTGTCACCCTTCAAGGCTTCCAGCCGATTGCCTGGAGGGGAACGAAGGTCTTGCAGGGAATATCGCCGCGTTCAGGTACTGAAGTTTGCGGCGGGCGACCTTGAGCAGATCGGCCGGAAAGCCCTTTGTTGCTTCGCCTTCGAAGGCTGTACGGGCCAGATCGTTCTTGAAGCTCTTGATCACGGGCCACGACTGTATCACGTATTGATACAGCGTGCAAGGGTTTTGTATCATGTGATGATACATTCTTCGAGACGCTCGCGCCTCAACGGCTCAGCTCGCCGCTTCCAGCCGCTCTTCCGTCAACAGCCGCATCGCGGCATCCGCGTCCATCGGCTCGCCGAAGGCAAAGCCCTGGGCGTATTCGCAGCCCAATTGATAGAGCTCGACCGCATCCGAATCCGTCTCCGCGCCTTCCGCGACCACTTCCATGCCGAGGTCGTGGGCGAGCGCGATGATCGATTTCAGGATCACCGGGCGGGTGCCGCGGCTGGTGGTGCGCACGAAGGACTGGTCGATCTTGATGGTGTCGAACGGGAAACGCTGCAGGTAGGCCAGCGAGGAATGGCCGGTGCCGAAATCGTCGAGCGACAGCCCGGTGCCGAGTTCGCGGATGCGCGCCAGCATCTGCGCCGCGTGCTCCGGATTCTCCATGACCAGCAATTCCGTCAATTCGAGCTTGAGCGTGCCGCGCGCGACCGAGGAACGCGACAGCACGGTGCGGATATCGTGGATCAAATCGTGGCGTAGCAATTGCCGCGAGGAAACGTTGACGGAGGCAAAGATCGGCTCGCGCGAGCGCATCGCACGCTGCCAAATCGAGAGCTGCCGCGCGGTCTGGTCCATCACGAACATGCCGAGGTCGACGATCAGGCCGATTTCCTCGGCGATCGAGATGAATTCCGACGGCGCCATCCGGCCGAGCTTGGGATGATCCCAGCGCGCCAGGGCTTCAAAACCGGCGATCGAGCGATCTTCCAGTCGCACGATCGGTTGGTACAGGATGGTGATTTCCTGCCGTTCGATGGCGCGGCGCAGTTCGCTTTCCAGCGTCAGGCGGTCGGTTTTGCGCGCGCGCATCGCGGGCTTGTAGACGTCGATGCGGTCGCCGCCGATGCGCTTGGAGTGATACATCGCAAGCTCGGCGTCCTTGATGATCTCTTCGGTGAGCTGCGTCTGCGGATCCGACAGCGCGAGCCCGATCGAAGCGGTCAGGAAGATCTCGCGGTCGTTGAAGGCGATCGGCGCGCGGATGGTCTTGCGGATGGTTTCGGCGAACGCGGTGATGCGCGCCGGATCCTGCTCCGACAACAGGATCAGGCCGAACTGGTCGCCGGCCAGCCGCGCCAGCGTGTCCTGCGGTTTGAGGATGCGCGTCAGCCGCCGCGCCAGCGTCAGCAGGATGGAGTCGCCGACCGCGATGCCGACGGAATCATTGACCTGCTTGAAGCGGTCGAGGTCGATCACCATCAGCGTCGGCCGCAGGGTCGGCATGCTCTTGGCGAAATTGGCCACCGCGCCGAGGCGGTCCATGAACAGCCGGCGGTTCGGCAGGCCGGTGAGGTTGTCATGCACGCTGTCGTGCAGCATGCGCTCTTCGGCGTTCTTGATCTCGGTGACGTCGGTGAGCGTGCCGACCACGCGCGAGACTTCGCCGTCGGAGCCGACCACCGGGCGCGCCTTCAGCGCGAACCACATGAAATGGCCGTCGGGCGTGCGCAGGCGGAAATCCTGCACCAGCCGGCCGCGGCGCTGGTCGAGCACGCTGTCGAGCGCGGCACGGAAGCGGTCCTGATCGAGCGGATGCAGCACTTCGAGCCATTTCGCCGCCGGGCCTTCCAGCGTGCCGCGTTTCAGCCCGAGCAGGCTTTCGGTTTCCGGGCTGGTGAAAACCTTGTCGGCGGAAACGTCCCAGTCCCAGATCAGGTCGCCGGAGCCGGTCAGCGCCAGCGCGCGGCGCTCGACGTCGGAGACGATGCCGGTGGTCGCGCCGCCGCCCGCGAAGGCATGCTGCATCACCGTGAATCCGATCAGCATCACGATCAGCACGAGGCCGCCGAGCAGCGCCGGGCCGACGATGTCGTTGGTCACGGAGCCCGCCACCGTCATGCCGGCCGCGATTACCCAGACCACCAGCAGGAACCAGGTCGGGATCAGCAGCACGGCGCGATCGAAACCATGCGTCGACAGATAGACGATCAGTGCAAAGCCCGCGAAGGCGATCAGCACCAGCGAGATGCGCGCAATGCCGGAGGCGACCGCGGGATCGAACAGCGCCAGCCCCACCAGCGAGCCGAGGAAGGCGAGCCAGCCGATCGTGATGTGGGCATAGCGCACATGCCAGCGGCTGAGGTTGAGATAGGCGAACACGAACACCAATAGCGTCGCCGCCAGGATGGCTTCGCCGGCTGCGCGCCAGACGCGCTCGGCGTTGTTCGACATGTCGAGCACCTTGCCCCAGAAGCCGAAATCGACGCCGATATAGACCAGCACGGCCCAGGCGAGTGCCGCGGCGGCCGGGAACATGATGCTGCCCTTGACCACGAACAGGATGGTCAGCACCAGCGCCAGGAGACCGGAGATGCCGATCACGATGCCCTGGTAGAGCGTGAACGAGTTGACCTTGTCCTTGTAGGCGTCGGGTTCCCACAGATAGAGCTGCGGCAGCTTGTCGGTGCGCAGTTCGGCGACGAAGGTGATGACGGCGCCGGGGTCGAGCGTGATGCGGAAGATGTCGGCGGTCGCGCTCTCCTGCCGCTCCGGACGGTCGCCGGTCGACGGCGTGATGGTGGCGATGCGCGACAGGCCAAGGTCAGGCCACAGCAGGCCCGACGACACAATGCGGTAGTGCGGCGCGACGATCAGGCGGTCGAGCTGGTCGTCGGTGTTGTTGGCGAGCGCGAACACCACCCAGTTCTGCCCGCCCTCGCGGGCACGGACCTCGATGCGGCGAACGATGCCGTCGGTTCCCGGCGCGGTCGAAACCTGGATGCGGTCGGTTTCGCTGCGCTGGTGGTCGAGGACGGCGGTGAGGTCGATGGCAGGCGCGTCACCGCGGACGCTGACTGCGTCAATGGCGTGCGCCGCTGGCGCGACCGCAACAATCATGAGGCCCAGCGCTATCAGCGCCAGGCACCTGATCAGACGCAATGTCAGTACTCCGCGACCAACGATTCTCCCGGCCCTGCGAACGGGTCGGCGTAGCCGCGATAAATGACATGAAAGCGAAGCGAATCAAAGGGTTTCCGCCTTCACTCCACTTGCGATTGGTTAGACCACCAACACAATTTTGCCAATATGTGCGCTGGTCTCCATTCGCCGGTGCGCGTCGGCGGCCTTTTCCAGCGGGAATGAGCTATCCATCAACGGTTTCACCCGTCCTTCGCGCAATAGTGGCATGACCTTGGCCTCGATCGCCGCCACCATCGCCGCCTTATCCGCATTCGTACGGGGGCGCAGCGTGGAGCCGGTGTGGGTCAGCCGCTTCACCATGACCTTGGCGATGTTGACGGTGATCTTGGGTCCGTTGAGGGTTGCGATCTGCACGATCCGACCGTCGACCGCGGCGGCGTCATAATTGCGATCGACATAGTCGCCGGCGACCATGTCGAGGATCAGATTGGCGCCCACATTGTTGGTCTCCGCCTTGACCACCGCGACGAAATCCTCGGTCTTGTAGTTGATGGCGCGGTCGGCGCCGAGTTTCAGGCAGGCGTCGATCTTGTCCTGCGAACCGACGGTGACGATCACTTTCGATCCGAACGCCTTCGCAAGCTGGATCGCCATGGTGCCGATGCCGGACGAGCCGCCATGGATCAGCAAGGTCTCGCCCGGCTTCAGCGCGCCGCGCTCGAACACATTGTGCCAGACGGTCATAAGCGTTTCCGGGATCGCACCGGCTTCCTGGATCGAGAGCGATGGCGGCACCGCTATCGCCTGGGCGTCTTGCGCGATGCAATATTGGGCGTAGCCGCCGCCGGCCACCAGCGACATCACCTTGTCGCCGAGTTTGTGCTTCTTGGCGCCTTCGCCGAGCGCGACCACTTCGCCGGCGATTTCGAGGCCGGGCAGGTCGCTGGCGCCGGGCGGCGGCGGGTAGGCGCCGGAGCGCTGCGCGACGTCCGGGACGGTTGACGCCGGCGGCCATCACCTTGACCAGGATTTCGCCCGGACCGGGCACCGGCAGGCTACGGGTTTCCGGCACCAATACCTCGGGGCCGCCGGGCTTGCTGATGCCGACGACGGTCATTTGCGCGGGCAGCTTTTCCATGATTTGTCCTTGCGAAATGCGGAAGAATTTGAAGGCGGCTCCTGATTAGCCAGCCCGGCTCCGGCTGGCAACCGCTTCGGGAACCGCCCAGCGCAAGGAGAAACGCATGGCCGACCGAGGATGACGACAAGCCGCGCAAGAAAATCACCCACGAGATCGGCCAGGACCTTTCGCTGCTGTCGGTCGAGGAATTGACCGAGCGCATCGCGCTGATGACTTCGGAGATCGAACGGCTGCAGCAGGCCGTCACGAAGAAGCGCGCGTCAAAGGATGCCGCGAACAGCTTTTTCAAGACGTAGATTTCCAGAACACGCTCTCTCACCACGTCGTCCCGGCGAAGCGCCGGGACCCATACGCCGCGGCCTATCGTGTGGCAGGCCGCTGGCCGACTTTCCCTTGATCAAAATCCGCCGGTGGCTATGGGTCCCGGCGTTCGCCGGGACGACGAGTGGAGTCAATTGCAAAACTCGGCCACTGGCCGACATGGCAAATAATCTCTGAAGAAAACCGCGTGTTTACGAAGGATTAAGCTTTCTCCTTTATGACTTGCATTGTCCTCGTTTGGACACCGAGTGGCTCCTGTCCACTCTGTTTGACGCCTCCCTGTTATCAACTTCAAAAGCCGCCGGAAACGGCGGCTCTTTTTTGCGTGCAGCATGGCTATTTAGTGCCCCCATACGCCGGAAACCATAAATCCGGTTGCCGCTGGACTCTCGCCGACACAAGCGCAATGATTTGTTCATCATAAGCCGGTGGGGTTTACAGCCGGCGGGGCAAATAGTGGCGTGAGGGCGTTAACCATGGCGGACCGTTCGCAAAGCGAATCCGCGCTCGTTCAGTTCAGCGAGCGGCTCACCAATTCAGCGGCATTCGGGACCCTGTTCCGGGAAGGCATGGACCTGGTCGAGGAGACCGCCGCCTATCTCGACGGCGACGGCCGCACCGAGGCCAAGGCACTCGAACGTTCCGTCAGCCTGACCTACGCGACCGAAAGCATGCGCCTCACCACCCGCCTGATGCAGCTCGCGTCCTGGCTGTTACTGCATCGCGCGGTCAAGGAAGGCGAGATGACGCTGAGCCAGGCCAGTCGCGAAAAGACCAAGGTCAAGCTCACGGCCGCCGATCCCGGCGCCGAGGACATGATCGAAAAGCTTCCGCAGCAATTGCAGGACCTGATCGCGCGCTCGATGAACCTGCAGACAAAGGTGCGCCGGCTCGACACCACGATCCACACGCCGCCGGCAGAACGGGCTCCGATCGGCAACCCGCTGGTGCCGCAGCTCAACCGCCTCAAGGCGGCATTCGAGCAGTAAGTCCGGA
This sequence comes from uncultured Alphaproteobacteria bacterium, assembly GCA_963742935.1. Classification (GTDB taxonomy): domain Bacteria; phylum Pseudomonadota; class Alphaproteobacteria; order Rhizobiales; family Xanthobacteraceae; genus Bradyrhizobium. The sequence goes on from CAVUOI010000055.1 coordinate 102,828, forward strand.
AACTCTCTCCGCCGTCATTGCGAGCCAACGGGTCGGCGCGAAGCGCCGCCCCGTTGGCTCGCAATGATGTGGATAGGGCTTCGCCAAACAAAAAACGCCCCGGCAAACCGGGGCGTTTTGTAATTGTGGGCGGGAGCAGAGAGGGTACGAAACCCCTCAGTCCTTCTTGAGAAAACCCGAAAACTTCTTCTGGAAGCGCGACACACGGCCGCCGCGGTCGAGCAGCTGCTGCGAGCCGCCGGTCCAGGCCGGGTGCGACTTGGGGTCGATATCGAGGTTCAGCTTGTCGCCTTCCTTGCCCCAGGTGGAGCGGGTCTGGTACTCGGTCCCGTCGGTCATCACGACCGTAATCGTATGATAATTCGGGTGAATTTCGGCTTTCATGGCATATCCTTCGGCGCGCCGGCGCCCATAGCAATCGTCAGGGGATACGGGATTTGGCGGCTCTATAACGTAACCAGGCCGCCAAAACAAGCTACGTATAAGCCCCCATTGGGAATCTCCCGGATTTGCCAGAGGGGGCGGCGGGGCCTATCTGGGGACGGCAAACCGGTCGGATTTTCATGAGCGCAGCGGAACAGCTTGAAGACGTCAAACCTGCGTCCGCACCGCGCGACGCCCTGCTCGACGAAGAGGCTTTCATCGAGACCCAGTTGACGCAGTCACCGGCCAAGACGGGTGCAAAACTCCGCCCGCTGCTGGCACTGGCGCCTTACGTCGCGCGCTATCGCGGCCGTGCGGTGCTCGCCTTTATCTCGCTGACGGTCGCAGCGATCACCACGCTGGTGGTGCCGATCGCGGTCCGGCGCATGATCGACTTCGGCTTCAGCCCCGAAGGCATCGCGCTGATCAACAGCTATTTCAGCGTCATGATCGCGATCGTCGCGGTGCTGGCCGCGGCCAGCGCGTCGCGCTTCTACCTCGTCATGACGATCGGCGAGCGCATCGTTGCGGATCTCAGGCGCGACGTGTTCGCGCATCTGGTGTCGCTGTCGCCGGCGTTCTTCGATTCCGCGCGCTCGGGCGAACTGGTGTCGCGGCTGACCGCCGATACTACCCAGATCAAGTCTGCGGTCGGCGCCTCGGTATCGATCGCGCTGCGCAACATCATGCTGTTCGTCGGCGCCACCGCCATGATGGTGATCACCAGCCCGAAATTGTCGGGCTTCGTGCTGCTGGCGATCCCGCTGATCGTGATTCCGCTGGTCGCGTTCGGCCGCTGGGTGCGGCGGCTGTCGCGCAACGCGCAGGACACGCTGGCGGATGCCAGCGCCTATGCCTCCGAGCTGATCGGCGCGATCAGGACGGTGCAGGCCTATACCAGCGAGCGGCTGGCGACCGGCCGCTTCAGCGGCGAGGTCGAGCAGGCCTATGAGGCGGCGCGCAACTCGACACGGGCGCGCGCGGTGCTGACGCTGATCATCATCTTCATCGTGTTCTCCAGCGTCGTGGCGGTGCTCTGGGTCGGCTCGCATGATGTGCTGACCGGGCAGATCACGCCGGGCCGGCTCGGCCAGTTCGTGCTGTATGCGGCGTTTGCCGCCTCTGCCCTCGGGCAGCTCAGCGAAGTCTGGGGCGAAGTCTCGGCCGCTTCGGGTGCCGCCGAGCGCCTGTTCGAGATTCTTCGGGTCAAATCGCAAATCACCGCGCCGCCGCAGCCGGCAGCCCTGCCGCAACCTGCGCGCGGCGATGTCGGTTTTGAAAATGTCAGCTTTGCCTATCCGACGCGGCCGGACGTGCTGGCGGTCGACAACGTTTCGCTTGCGGTCAAGGCAGGAGAAAAAGTTGCGATCGTCGGGCCGTCAGGGGCCGGCAAGAGCACGCTGTTTCATCTGTTGCTGCGCTTCTATGATCCCGCGCGCGGCACGATTTCGCTCGACGGCGTGCCGGTCAGGTCGGCCGATCCGGTCGATGTCCGCTCGCGCATCGCGCTGGTGCCGCAGGATTCGGTGGTGTTTGCGGCCACCGCGCGTGAAAACATCCGCTTTGGCCGGCCAGATGCGAGCGATGCCGAGGTCGAGCGCGCCGCGGATCTGGCCCATGCTACCGAATTCCTGCGCCGCCTGCCCGGCGGCTTCGAGGCGCAGCTCGGCGAGCGCGGCGTGACATTGTCGGGCGGCCAGCGCCAGCGCATCGCGATCGCGCGCGCAATCCTGCGCGATGCGCCGCTGCTGCTGCTCGACGAAGCCACATCCGCGCTCGATGCCGAAAGCGAGACGCTGGTGCAGACCGCGCTGGAAGAATTGATGCGCCACCGCACCACGCTCGTGATCGCGCATCGCCTCGCCACGGTGCTGTCGTGCGACCGCATCATGGTGATGGAGCAGGGCAGGATCGTCGAACAGGGCACGCATGCGGAGCTGGTTGCAGCCAATGGGTTGTATGCACGGCTGGCGCGGTTGCAATTTGACGCTGGTTAGAGAAAGCGGGAACCAGAACGTCGCGTGCCTGTTGTTGCCCCGTTAATCATCTGGTTCCAATCGAACAGGAGAGGGGCATGCCTTACCGTCGCGGAGGTTTCGCGCTTACGCCGCCGTCGCTCACGCTATTTATTATTTCTGTCGTGCTGGCGCTGATGGCTCTGCTGATCAGGTATGCGCACCTTTCCATTCCGATCATCAGTTCTGCTCGGGTTTTCGACGTCCTGGCGATCGCCTATGTCGTGCTGGTCGTCGGCGTGCTGTTTCGACGGATATGACGCAGGGAGCCGTAGCGGCTAGCGGTCCTCGCGGCACTTTGGCGACAATATCGGTACGTTGGACCACGACCAGTTCTTCCACGAGCCGTCGTTGTCGACACATGCCGGGGATGACGCTTCGGCGCTATCGGTCGATACTTCTTTGATCTCGCTCGGGAGATACTGATCGAGGTAGATCTCCGACAGTACTCCGGCGACGATCACCACCAAGAACGTCGCCGTGCCCTGCACGAATTCGGCCCGCGTCATGGTTTCGTCTCCGCTGCTGAGATGCGCGGCCGGTTACCGCGACTGACCCGTCGATGCTGTGACGACAATCACGGAATCGCGCGGGAGTTTCGAGCCAGCAGCACGAAATGCGCCCACTACCGTTCCGTCAGCTTCAGCTCGATGCGGCGGTTGCGCCTGTAGGCATCCTCGTTGGGGGCCGGGTCGAGCGGCTGGAATTCGGCGAAGCCGGCAGCGACCAGCCGTTGCGCGGGGACGCCGAGGGAAGCCAGATATTGCACCACGGAGATGGCGCGGGCCGACGACAATTCCCAGTTCGACTTGAACAGCGGCGAGTTGATCGGTCGCATGTCGGTGTGGCCGTCGACCCGCAGCACCCAGCCGATCTCGCTCGGGATCTGCTTGTCGAGATCGATCAGCGCGGTGGCGAGCTTGTCCAGCTCGGCGCGGCCCTCGGGCAGCAGCAGCGCCTGACCAGAGTCGAAAAACACTTCCGATTGGAACACAAAACGGTCGCCGACGACGCGGATGTCGGGGCGATTGCCCAGAATGGCGCGCAGGCGGCCGAAGAATTCCGAACGGTAGCGCGACAATTCCTGCACGCGCTGCGCCAGCGCGACGTTCAGGCGCGAGCCGAGATCGGCGATCCGCCCCTGCGATTCCTTGTCGCGCTTCTCGGAAGCCTCCAGCGCCTCTTCGAGTGCCGCCAGCTGTCGGCGCAGCGCGCTGATCTGCTGGTTCAGCACCTCGATCTGGGCGAGCGCACGCGAACTCACCGTTTTTTCGGATTCGAGCGCCTTGTTCAGCTCGTTGGCGCGGCCCTGCGCGTCGCCGCCGGCGCCGGCCAGTCCCTCGTAAAGTCCCTTGATGCGGTCGCGTTCACCTTCGGCCGCGGCAAGCCCGGCGCGCAACTGCCCGACCTGGTCGTCGAGCGCGAGCTTGCCGAGCTTTTCCAGCGACAGCAGGTCATTGAGCTGCGCGATCTTGGCGTTGAGCTGCTCCAGCGCCTTGTCCTTGCCGGTGACTTCCTGCGACAGGAAGAACTGCACCACCAGGAACACCGACAGCAGGAACACGATCGCCAGCACCAGCGTCGACAACGCATCGACGAATCCCGGCCAGTAATTGAAACCGGATTCGCTGCGGCGGGCACGGCCGAGGGCCATTTGAATAATCTCCAGTACTCTCGTGTCCCGGACGCGCTGCAGCGTGCTAACGTTGCTCCGCAGAGCCGGGACCTATTAGCGATGGGCCCCGAGCTCAGCGTCGCAGCACTTCGTGCTGCACCGCGTCCGGGACACGAAGGTTTCGTTTCAGCTCTTCTCGGGCTGCCTGGCGATCCGCTCCAGGAGCTTCTTGATCTCGCGGTTCTGTTCGCCCTGGCCATCGGCCCATTCGCGGATCATCTGCTGCTCGGTGCGCATATGCGCGACCAGGCCCTGGATGGCCTCGGCGAGGTTGGCCATCGCCGCGGTGGTGCTTCGGCCGCCGCTGCTCTCTTCGAGCACCGTGCGGATCCGGTCCAGCGCATGTTGCAGTTCGCCGCCGAGGGCGACCCCGCCGTCGCCATATTCGCGCACGGTGGAGGCGAGCCAATCTTCGAGATCGGTGTAGAAGCGGTTTTGCGCCTGGCTCGACTGCAGGTCGAGAAAGCCCAGGATCAGCGAGCCGGCGAGGCCGAACAGCGACGACGAGAACGAAATGCCCATGCCGGCGAGCGGCGCGGCCAGTCCTTCCTTCAGCGTGTCGAACAGCGAGCCGGCATCGCCGCCGACCTTCAACCCGTCGATCACCTTGCCGACGGAGCCGACGGTTTCGATCAGGCCCCAGAAGGTGCCGAGCAGGCCGAGAAAGACCAAGAGGCCGGTCATGTATCGGGAAATATCGCGGGCTTCGTCGAGCCGCGTCGCGATCGAATCCAGCAGATGCCGCATGGTCTGCTGCGAGATCGACATCCGTCCGGTGCGCTCGCCGCCGAGGATAGCCGCCATCGGCGCCAGCAAAGTCGGCCGCCGCTCCATTGCCAGCCCGGGATCGGCGATGCGGAAACTGTTGACCCAGGCCACTTCCGGATAGAGCCGGATCACCTGCCGGAACGACAGGATGATGCCGATCAGGAGCACGCCGCCAATCAGCGCGTTGAGGCCGGGGTTGGCGAAGAACGCCGTGACGATCTGCTTGTAGATCACGACCGCGACCAGCGCGCACAGCACCAGAAACACCAGCATTCGCACCAGAAAAATACGGGGCGAGGACAGTTTACTCAGTTCGATCTCCATATCGGAGCGGGAGGAGGGGCCTGAGGGCATTGGCGGGTGTCATCCGTTACGGAAAGCCGGAGCTGGGGAACCAATATGGCACAGCGGCCGGGAGAAAGAAGCCGGGAAGGCGGCATTTCAGGTAGACGTTGGTGGAACCTCTTCATGAAACCCTGCTTTGACATCAACGTATTTTGTAACGTTCGGATGTCCAACGGGATTTTTCATGACTGCCCAATATCTAGCGGCGCTGTTAGCCATCGCCGCGTCGTTTTCCGTCCTGATGGCGGGCGCGTGGATGGTGCAGCAGCGCACCGGCAATTCCGGCTGGGTCGATACCATCTGGACCTTTTCGCTAGGCCTGATCGGCGTTGGAAGTGCTTTATGGCCGATCGAGGGTGCCCCGCACAACGCCAGGCAGTGGCTGGTGGCGGCTCTGGTTGCGATCTGGTCGTTGCGGCTCGGCGTTCACATCGCGATTCGCAGCGCAGGGATATCGGACGATCCCCGCTATGCGGACTTTGCCAGGGAGTGGGGAGCTGATTCGCCGCGCAAGATGTTCATCTTTCTGCAGAACCAGGGGCTCGGATCCGTCCCGCTGGCGTTCGCGATCTTTGTCGCCGCCCACATGCCGGGCGAGGGATTGCGGTCCGCAGACTATCTAGGCGCGCTGATTCTCGCGACCGGCATCGCCGGCGAGGCGCTGGCGGATGCGCAACTCAAGGCGTTTCGCGCCGACCCCGCCAACAAGGGCAGGGTCTGCGATATCGGATTGTGGCGCTGGTCGCGCCATCCCAACTACTTCTTCGAGTGGTTCGGGTGGCTGGCCTATCCCGTGATCGGCATTTCGTATGTCGACCCGTTGTCTTATCCGTGGGGCTTCGCGGCGCTGCTGGCGCCGCTCTTCATGTACTGGATCCTGGTCCACGTCACCGGCATCCCGCCGCTGGAAGCGCAGATGCTGCGCTCGCGCGGCGATCGCTATCGCGACTACCAGTCGCGCACCAGCCGGTTCTTTCCGTGGCTGCCGCAAGCATGATGGCGGTCCCATGATCTGCAATGGCACAAGATCAAGATATAGACCCATGTTCCCGCGCAGGAACGCGGAACGCGTTGGCTCGGGGACCGTTCTCAAGATGAAGGAAATGGTCGGATGAGCTTTGTCTCCACCATCATCGGCACCGCCGAACGCGTCCCGTTGCCCGATCTCATCATCCGTGCCGCGATTCACCGGCTGTGCTCGCGCACTGCCACACGGCTCGCCACCGGCAACGCGGAAAGCGACGCCTGGTTTGCCGACGCCATGGCGGCGCGCGCCATCGCCGAACATGCCGACGAGGCCAACGCCCAGCACTACGAAGTGCCGGCGGCGTTCTTCGCCCACGTGCTCGGCCCCAACCGCAAATATTCCTCGTGCTTCTACAAGGAGCCGGATTCGACATTGCAGGAGGCCGAGGAAGAGGCGCTGCGCCAGACCGTCGAGCATGCCGATCTGGCCGACGGGCAATCGATCCTCGAACTCGGCTGCGGCTGGGGATCGCTGTCACTCTGGATGGCGCGGCAGTTTCCGCATTCGTTGATCACGGCTGTTTCGAATTCGAACTCGCAGCGCGAGTACATCGAAAGCCAGGCCGCTCAGCGCGGCCTGACCAATTTGCGCGTCATCACGCAGGACATGAACTTGTTCGCGCCCGAGACCCGGTTCGACCGTATCGTCTCGGTCGAGATGTTCGAGCACATGATGAACTGGCGAGAATTGATGACGCGCGTCAGCGCGTGGTTGAAGCCCGACGGTCGCTTCCTCGTGCACATCTTCACCCATCGCTCAGGCGCGTATCTGTTCGATCGCACCGATCCCGAGGACTGGATCGCGCAGCATTTCTTCACCGGCGGCGTGATGCCGAGCCATCATCTGATCCGGCAATACGCTGATTTGTTCGAGGTCGAAAAGGAATGGCGCTGGAGCGGCGTGCACTATCAGCGCACCGCGCAGGACTGGCTCGACAATTTCGATGCCCATCGCGACGAGATCGAACGCGTGCTTCGCGAGGTCTATGGCGGCGACACCGCGTTGTGGATGCGGCGCTGGCGCTGGTTCTTCCTCGCCACCGCGGGCCTGTTCGGATACGCTGGCGGCAGCGAGTGGGGCGTAAGTCATTACCGTCTGAAGGCGGCCGGTTAACGTCCGCTGATTCGTCGGGAATGCCATGTGCTTCCGCGGTTTGCCGCAATTTCCCGGCAAAAGACGAGGGTTCCCGATTCGCTTTAAACCTTAACGCGAGGACGGAACCCGGCTCACAATCGAGTGACCCCCAAAAACGAGCGCTATTTCAGCACGATAGCATTGTGTGACATTGGGCCGCCGCGCGATCGTATTGCATCGCAGCAGGCGCCGTTTATCCTGTGTTCATCAACACTGAGTTCCAGGAGCTTTTTGGGCGTCGCCGTTGCGATGTCCTCCTGGACAACGTCGCGAATAATCAAATTCGCGCTTTAAACTTGAACTGGGGCAATGCTTTCAATGTCCGGACTTCATAGGCGATCAGCATGCATCATGATGATGTTGGCTGCGATGGCCCCGCTATTGGCTGGCTGCAATGAACCGACGGCAGTGGCCGCGGGTGCGACGACGCCGGCCGAACCTGAAGTCGGCACCTTCACCGTACGTCCTCAGGCCCGCGCCCTCGTTCGGGAACTGCCCGGCCGAATCGCGCCTACCCGGGTTTCGGACGTGCGCGCGCGCGTCTCCGGCATCGTCGTCGAGCGCCTGTTCCAGCAGGGCACCGAGGTGACGGCAGGTGACCCGCTGTACCGGATCGACCCCAAGCCGTTCGAGGTGGAACTGCAGGCGAGCGAAGCCGCGCTGAACAAGGCGGTGGCGGCGTACGATCTCGCTGCACAGCATGCGCGGCGCATCGCGACGCTGACCAGCCAGCGCGCCGCGCCCGAGGCGGAAAACGAAAAGGCGATTGGCGCCCAGCGCCAGGCCGAGGCCGAAGTCAGCAGCCGCAAGGTCGACGTCGCGCGTGCGAAACTCAACCTCGATTACGCGACGATCCGTGCGCCGATCAGCGGCGTCGTCGGCGCGGCGCTGGTGAGCGAAGGCGCGCTGGTGGTGCAGAACGAGACCACCAGCCTCGCCACGATCCAGCAGCTCGACCCGATCTACGCCGACTTCACCCAGTCGGTCGCCGAGATGAACAAGTTGCGCCGCGCGTTCGACAGCGGCGATCTCGACCGGATTGCGCCCGATGCGGCGAAGGTCCGCCTCGTGCTCGACGACGGAACGGTCTATCCGATTGCCGGCAAGCTGCTGTTCTCGGAGGCCAAGGTCGATGCTTTTACCGGGCAGGTCACGCTGCGCGGACAGTTCGCCAACCCGAGCCGCGAATTGCTGCCGGGCATGTATGTCCGCGTCCTGATCGAGCAGGGCATCGACACCGACTCGATCGCCGTGCCGCAGCAGGCGATCCAGCGCGACGCCGGCGGCGCAAGCGAAGTCTTCGTGGTCAAGGACGACGGCCGCGTGGCGACGCAGCCGGTTCGCACCGGCGCGGTGCAGGACGGCGTCTGGCTGGTCAGCGAAGGCCTCAAGGACGGCGACCGCGTCATCGTCGACGGGTTCCAGAAATTCGTGCCCGGCGACAAGGTCAAGGCGAAGGCGTGGATCGATGCGGATGCCTCGGTTGGGTCAGTATCGGGTACGCCGGCGACGCAAGCTGCGCGCTGAGATTGATCAATGCCTAGTTTCTTCATCGACAGGCCGATCTTCGCCTGGGTGGTCGCGCTTTTCATCTGCCTGATCGGCGCGATCTCGATTCCGCTGCTGGCGGTCGCACAATATCCGATCATCGCGCCGCCCTCGATCTCGATCTCGACCAGCTATCCCGGCGCCTCGCCGGAAAACCTCTACAACAGCGTCACGCGGCTGATCGAGGAGGAGCTCAACGGCGCCTCCGGCATCCTGAATTTCGAATCGACGTCCGAACTCGCTGGGTCAGGTCGAAATCATCGCCAACTTCCAGCCCGGCACTGATACCGGCTCCGCCTCCGTCGAGGTGCAGAACCGTCTCAAGCGCGTCGAGGCGCGGCTGCCGCGCGCCGTGATTCAGCAGGGCATCCTGGTCGAGGAAGCGTCCTCCGCCGTGTTGCAGATCATCACGCTGAACTCGACCGACGGCTCGCTCGACGAAATCGGCCTCGGCGATTTCATGATCCGCAACGTGCTCGGCGAGATCAGGCGCATTCCCGGCGTCGGCCGCGCCACGCTCTATTCCACCGAACGCTCTTTGCGGATCTGGGTCGATCCCGCCAAGCTCGTCGGCTACGGCCTCACCGCCGACGACGTCAACAAGGCCATCACGGCGCAGAACGCGCAGGTCGCCTCCGGCAGTATCGGCGCCGAGCCGAGCACGCCGGAGCAGAAGATTTCCGCGCTGGTGCTGGTCAAGGGCCAGCTCTCGTCTCCGGAAGAATTCGGCGCGATCACGCTGCGCGCCAATGCGGACGGTTCCACCGTGCGGCTGCGCGACGTCGCGCGCATCGAGATCGGCGGGCTCAGCTACCAGTTCAACACGCGCCTCGACGGCAAGCCGACCGCCGGCCTTTCGGTGCTGCTGTCGCCGACCGGCAACGCGCTCGCGACCGCCAGCGCCGTCGAAGCCAAGATGAAGGAACTGTCGAAGTTCTTCCCGGCCAATATCGGCTACGAGATCCCCTACAACATCACGCCTGTCGTCAAGGCCTCGATCAACAAGGTGCTGATGACGCTGGTGGAAGCGGTGGTGCTGGTCTTCATCGTGATGTTCCTGTTCTTGCAGAACATCCGCTACACCATCATCCCGACCATCGTGGTGCCGGTGGCGCTGCTTGGCACCTGCGCGATGCTGATGGCTGTCGGCTATTCCATCAACATGCTGACCATGTTCGGCATGGTGCTGGCGGTCGGCATTCTCGTCGACGACGCCATCGTCGTGGTGGAAAACGTCGAACGCATCATGGCGGAGGAAGGGCTGCCGCCGAAGGAAGCCACCCGCAAGGCGATGTCGCAGATATCAAGCGCCATCATCGGCATCACGCTGGTGCTGATGGCGGTGTTCGTGCCGATGGCGTTCTTCCCGGGGTCGGTCGGCATCATCTACCGCCAGTTCTCGGTCACCATGGTGTCCGCCATCGCCTTCTCGGCGCTGCTGGCGCTGTCGCTGACGCCGGCTTTGTGCGCGACGCTGCTGAAGCCGGTCGAGGCCGGCCACGGCCACGCGCGCAAGGGCGTGTTCGGCTGGTTCAACCGCGTGCTGGAATCGACCCGAGGCGGTTACACGCGCACCGTGAAGGGTTCGCTGAAGCGCACCGGACGGCTGATGCTGGTCTACGCCGCGCTGCTGATCGGCCTCGGCTGGGCTTTCGTCCGGCTGCCCGGCGGCTTCCTGCCGGTCGACGACCAGGGCTTTATCACCACCGACGTGCAGACCCCGTCCGACTCTTCCTATGCCCGCACCCAGGCGGCGGTCGAGCAGGTCGAAAAATATCTGCTCAAACGTGAAGGCGTCGAGAACGTGACGTTCCTGACCGGCTTCAGCTTCCTCGGCCAGGGCGTCAACACCGCGCAGGCCTTCATCTCGCTGAAGGACTGGTCCGAGCGCGGCAAGAAGGATTCCGCGGCCGCAATCGTCGCCGACATCAACCGCGATTTGTCGTCGATCCGCGATGCAAAAATCTCGGCGCTGCAGCCGCCGCCGATCGACAATCTCGGCAATTCCACGTGGCTTCTCGTTCCGCCTGCAGGACCGCGGCCAGAAGGGCTATCCGGCGCTGATTGCCGCCTCCGACCGCCTGATCGCGGAAGCCAATGCCAGCCGCGTGCTGCAGAAGGTCTATGTCGAGGGCCTGCCGCCGGCGCCGCAGGTCAATCTGATGATCGACCGCGAGAAGGCCGGCGCGTTCGGCGTCACCTTCGAGGACATCAACCAGACCATCTCGACCAATCTCGGCTCGAACTACATCAACGACTTCCCGAACCGCGGGCGGATGCAGCGCGTGATCGTGCAGGCCGACCGCGCCAGCCGCATGAATGCCGACGACATCCTGAATTACAACGTCAAGAACAGCCGCGGCCAACTGGTGCCGTTCTCAGCGTTCGCCACCGTGCAATGGTCGAAAGGCCCGACCCAGATCGCGGGCTTCAACTACTATCCCGCCGTGCGCATCTCGGGCGAGGCCAAACCAGGCTTCACCTCGGGCGACGCCATCGCCGAGATGGAGCGGCTCGCGGGCAAGCTGCCGCGCGGTTTTGGCTACGAATGGACCGGGCAATCGCTGCAGGAAAAACTGTCGGGCTCGCAGGCGCCGTTCCTGCTCGGCCTTTCGGTGTTCGTGGTGTTCCTCTTGCTCGCCGCGCTCTACGAGAGCTGGACCATCCCGCTCGCGGTGCTGCTGACGATACCGCTCGGCATCTGCGGCGCGGTCATCGCCGCCACCATGCGCGGCCTGTCGAACGACGTCTATTTCACCGTCGGCCTGATCACCATCATCGGCCTCGCCGCCAAGGACGCCATCCTCATCATCGAATTCGCCAAGGATCTGCGCGCGCAGGGCAAGCCGCTGGTCGAGGCGACGATCGAAGCGTGCAGCTTGCGTTTCCGCCCGATCCTGATGACGGGCCTCGCCTTCGTCTGCGGCGTGCTGCCGATGGCCATCGCGACAGGCGCGGGCGGCGCCAGCCAGCAGGCGCTGGGTACCATTGTCATGGGCGGCATGATCGCGGTGGTGATCCTGGCGCTGCTGATGGTGCCGGTGTTCTTCGTCTCCGTGCAGCGCGTGCTGGCGGGGGATCGGGAGCCGAAGGTGGAGGAGGACGGCGGGGGCCGAGGTGGCCGGCCCGCCGGCGCCGGTGAAGTCATAGACGCTGTCATGCTCCGTGACCTTGCGACGCCGGGGCTTCGCCGGGACTTGCGGTCTCGGGCCGTCGAAAAACTTTAGCGTAGGCGGCGGCCGATGCATCCAGTCCGTGAACCCATAAATTTGCCGGGCTGACGCCGCGCCGGCGTCCGCTATGCCCCGATAGCGACGTGCTGCTGAATAGCAGCGTAAACGACGCTATGTGCCAAAACCGGAAGTCACCAGCCTTACTCAATCGCTTCAATGGTAGCGAGCGGTGCCGGTAACCCCGCCGCCAAGCGACTGGTGCGGACAAGTCCGTTGCTGATCCGGAGCAACCAACAAGCGATTGACAATGCGACCATCGAAAACAGCGGTTACATCCAAAACTGATCAGCTTGACGGTCCTCTAATACTCGCCCTTGGCGTGGCGAAAAACACGTCCGCCTCCCCGGGCCACGATGTCATCGACTTCGGTGGGGCTGGCTTCGTCTGCTTCAAAAATAACAGCGGTCATTCCTGGCTGCATCGCGGACTTGATGGAAGTAAGGGTGGCGGACCCGAGGATCGCCATCCCGGCATCGCTGATCACTCCGACGGTAGCTCCCATGAGCGCTGCAGGGTCACGATCGGTACGCCGCCGATCAAGCCGATCAACCCGCCAACTACAGCGCCGACCTTGGTGCCATGAAAAAGATGGCCGTCGTATTCAAGAACTGACACCTCTCCTGGCTCGTCTTTAGTCGCGATGATCCCGGACAAGAGTTTGAACTTGGTATCGCCTGTCGTCCTTGAGGTCCTTTATTGCCCTGGCAGCATCGTAAGCAGCATTGACGCTGCCGAATGTCGCTACAATGATTTTGTCGACCATTTGGCCTTACTCCCATAGCCGGATCGCGTATACAGCCGACTTTCCGCTCGCTTGGCGGTCTTCGTTTCTTTAATCGGTGCCAATCACCTCACCGGCGACGACAGCAGGAATTCGCGGATCGTCGCGGCGACCGCATCCGGCTGTTGCAGGCCGATCGTCATATGGTTGCGGTCGCCGATCTGTTTTACGGTCACGTTTCTTAGCTCGCGCTGGACGCGCTCCATGCTGGCTTGCCGGAACGGCACCATGATGTTCTGATTGAAATCGCGCAGCTTCTGTACGAGAGCAGGGTCCGAGCTATCGAGGGGGAAGAAAGTAGTGGCATAGAGCGCGAGAGTTGGCGCCTGCACCTTGGTGTAGTCACGCTTCCAGTTGCCGAGGGTAGCGAAAACCGCTGCGGACGCTTGATCGTTCGGCTTCAGATGCAATGTTCCGGCGGCATCGGGCTGCGCCAGGTCGCGAATATACGCTTCAAGCCCGGGCGTCCATGGAACGGCCTTCCCGGGCCATGCCGCGTGATACCAGGTGCGAACCGCGTCAAGTGACCGCACATCCGGAGCCCCCGGACTGTTCGCTGCGAGAATATCTCCGAATGCTTTGAAGAAGACAGGCGTGGACCAGTCATAGCCGCCATCCAGATAGATGAGCTTGTCGACGCGCTCGGGATACTGGCCCGCGAACGCAGTGCCTTCATTGCCGCCCATCGACCAGCCGAGCACGCTCATGCGCTGGATGCCAAGGTGGTCGACCAGTTGCCGGAAATCCTCAGCGAGCGTCGCCGCGTCATAGGGGGCCCGGCGGCGCATCCGAAAGGCCATGGCCGCGACGGGCGTAGGCGATGATGCGGAAGCGGTCGTGCAGGAGCGAGGCTAGATCGTCGAAGATGTGCGGGTCGTCACCGATCCCGTGGATCATCACAAGGGCCGGTCCATCGCCGCCCCAGTCCAGATAATTGAGGTTGACTCCGTTGACGTGCGCGAAGGCCGACTTGTGTGGCGAGGCATCCGTGTAGTTCACACTGGGATATCTCGCCACCTCGCTTGTTTGCGCGTTCGCCAAGTAGACACTCAGCGTAAGAGCAAGGGATGCGAGCTTCACGGCATTGCTGCTCTGCATCGCTTTTTTCCCTCAGTTTACCGGCTGCGGCTCCGGGAATTTCCATTTGCCGCTCAGGATTTCGGCGCGCGGGCGATAGAGCCGCACGGCGGCGTTCCAGCCCTTCATGATCGGGATGCAGTTCGGAATTTTGCCATCGCAGCCGCCGAACTGAATGGCGACTGAGCCATCGGCTCCTTCTTGGCGGTGATGTTGTTGAGAATAGGCGTTGTAGGGGTTCTTCTCGAAGTAGCCTTCCTCATTGTAGACGCTGACCGACCAGAAGCCGTCGACCGGCACGTTTTTGACGTTGAGCTTGTAGACGGTGGTGCCGTCGTTCTTCGGCGCGTGACGATTGGGCATAGGCCGCATCCTTGTCGGGATTGCCGCCCCAGCCCGAAGCAGTGCCGATCAGATGCATGATCGGGTCGACCTTGCCTTTCGCCCCGAACGCATTCTTAAAATCGGAGATCGTGGTGTTGAGGACGAGAAGCGCGTCGCGCACTTTCTTCTGGCTGGCCTGATCCCAGTTCGGCACTTCGAACTTTGCCGATGTCTTTCTGACTGACCTTGAGCGCATCCTGAAGCGCGTGGACCTGCTCCACGTCTTTCGGATCCGCGGGATCGACCAGCGTGCGCACCGCCGCCACGACGTAGCGCGTACCGATTGCTCTCTTGTGAGCGTATGCGAGCCCGCACCATAGAAAACCACCGGCACATAGTGGTCCTCATCGATGATCATCATCGACATGAACCGCTTGCCCGCGTCGGGCATGGTGATGGTGACCGGTCCGGCATCGAGATCGAACACCGCCGTGTGAATAGAGCGTGTCGCGGTTCATCCGGATGACGTCTTGCTTGTCGATGTTTGCAGGTTCGCGGCGATGAGTGAACTTCCCAAAGCGCCATCCTTGACGATGCCGCCGAAATACATGTCGGTCTCGGCGCGGATGAAATTGGTCACCGTGACCGGCACAGGGTTGGTGTCGGACTGTTGAGCAAACACAGTCGTTGCCGTGGACATCAGCGCAACGGCTAAAAAAAGCGTGATATGTACTTTCATAGCTCGACTCCCTACTATCTGAAGATAGGAGCTTATAATCATAACGCAGCCGGTCAATGTCCGTTACGGGTCAATCGCTACACGGGAGACCCAGCGGCAAGTCCGGCCATGTCGGCTATGCCTCCGAAAGCGGGGGAAATTCAGAGCATTAGCGGTTTCGCTATAGGCCGGTGCGGTTTGATGGCGCTACCGCGGACGTCATTCAAGCTTCGAAACCGGAGCCTCAAAATCATGCGCTGCGAATTCAGCGAACATGAGTGGACCGCCATTAAGCCGATGTTGCCGAACAAGCCGCGCGGCGTTCGGCGGGTAGATGACCGCCGCGTGCTCGATGACATCGTTTGGGTCCTGCGTTCAGGTGCGCCATGGCGCGACCTGCCGGCGACCTATGGTCCCCGCACGACTTGTTGCAATCGCTTGGTTCGGTGGATGATGGTTGTTGTCGCGCTGATTTGCCCGACGTGTCAAATGTCTACTTCGGCACGCGACGAGTGCCGGCTACTGTGCATGGGGTTGTTTTCAATATTTTGGCTGGGAGCGCCGAGGC